>JBMONG010000031.1:0-228182 GCA_049323495.1 Pseudomonadota bacterium | reverse complement strand
CACCAAGTGACCGCGTTCACTCCTTTCGGCGTCCAATGCCTCAAGGAGCTCATCGAGATTCACAAGGCAAACCGACAGGCTCGCTCACCCGAATAGCCACGCCGCGGTCCTCACCGCATGCTTACGCTGGGCCTGTCGCTGTACATCAAGCGACTGGAGCGCGGCCGCTTCATCTGGCCATCGCCGGTCGGCGGCGTGGTGCCGATCAGCGGCGCGCAGCTGGCCTACTTGCTCGACGGCATCGACTGGCGCTTGCCGCAGCACACGTGGCAGCCGCAGGCAGCGGGCTAAGCACTTCACAAACTCCGACTGCGACCGATTGAATCGGCGCGCAGTGAGCTGATCACAAGTGATCGGCTTTGTGGTCTTCTTGCGCCGATGAGCTCGACCGACGCGTTGCCGGAGGATGCGGGGAGCCTGAAGCGGCTGCTGCTGGCGCGCGAGGCCGAGTTGGCCGCCCTGAGAGCAAAGGCGACCGAGGACGACGCGCTGATCGCGCATCTGAGACTGCAGATCGAGAAGTTCCGTCGCCAGCAGTTCGGGCAACGCTCCGAACGGGGCTCACGGCTGCTCGACCAGCTCGAGCTGCAACTGGAGGATCTCGAGGCCTCGGCGACCGAGGACGAACTGGCGGCGGAGCGGGCCGCAGCCAGGACTACCGAGGTGGTGGCCTTCACACGCAAGCGACCCTCGCGCAAGCCGTTCCCCGAGCATCTGCCGCGCGAGCGGGTGATCGTAGCGAGCCCGACCGCCTGCTCGTGCTGCGGCGGCACGCGGCTTTCCAAGCTGGGCGAGGACGTCACCGAGACGCTGGAGGTGATCCCGCGCCAGTGGAAGGTGATCCAGCACGTGCGCGAGAAGTTCTCGTGCCGCGACTGCGAGACCATCGACCAGGCGCCGGCGCCGTTCCACGTCGTGCCGCGCGGCTGGGCGGGTCCCAACCTGCTGGCGATGATCCTGTTCGAGAAGTACGGCCAGCATCAGCCGCTCAACCGCCAGGCCGAGCGCTATGCCCGCGAAGGCGTGCCGCTCAGCCTGTCGACCCTGGCCGACCAGGTCGGCGCCTGCTGCAGCGTCCTGCGGCCGCTGTACGAGCGGCTGATGGCCCATGTGCTAGCGGCCGAGCGACTGCACGGCGACGACACGACGGTGCCGGTGCTGGCCAAGGGCAAGACCGTGACCGGCCGCTGCTGGACCTATGTGCGCGACGATCGGCCGTTCGGCGGTCGCGCCCCGCCAGCGGCACTCTTCTTCTACTCGCGCGACCGCTCGGGCGAGCATCCGCGGCAGCACCTGGCAGCGTGGAGCGGCGTGCTGCAGGCCGATGCCTTTGGTGGGTATGGCAAGTTGTACGAAGCCGAGCGAGAGCCAGGGCCTGTCCTCGAAGCGTCGTGCTGGGCCCACGCGCGGCGCAAGTTCTTCGAGCTCGCCGACATCGAGACCGCGGCGCGCCGCAAAGCCCAGCGCCGCACGCCGCACGTGATCTCGCCGATGGCGCTGGAGGCGGTGCAACGCATCGACGCCCTGTTCGGCATCGAGCGTGGCATCAACGGCCTGCCGGCCGACCAGCGGCTGGCCGTCCGTCAGGAGCAGAGCGCACCGCTTGTCGCCGCGCTGGAGGCCTGGATGCGCGAGGAGCGGCGCAAGCTGTCGCGCCACAGCGATGTTGCCGGCGCCATCGACTACATGCTCAAGCGGTGGGAGTCCTTCACCCGCTTCCTCGAAGACGGTCGCATCTGCATCACCAACAACGCCGCCGAGCGCGCGCTCCGCGGCTTGGCGCTGGGCCGCAAGGCCTGGCTGTTCGCCGGCTCCGATCGTGGCGGGCAGCGTGCCGCGCTGCTCTACAGCCTGATCGTCACCGCCAAGCTCAACGATGTCGATCCCCAGGCCTGGCTCGCCGATGTGCTGGCCCGTATCGCCGAGCATCCCGCCAGCCGAGTCGATGAGCTGCTGCCATGGCACTGGGCACGCCAAGAGGCTATCCTCAACGCTGCCTGACCATGGCTGCCCCGAGCTACGTCTTCACCATCGCCAAGGTCGCTGACATGCTTGGCGAGGACCGAGCCCTGCTCGAAGACCTGGCTCTCGGCATGGAACCGGAGGATGGTCGCCTGTTCATCGTCGACATCGACGAGGACACCAGCGTCACCGCCTTCACGCCGTTCGGCGTTGAATATCTCCAGCAACTGCTAGCCGACTTCAAAGCCCAGCTCCCCCCGAGCCCTGAGGGTTAACCTTCCGCGGTGCTCACCGAATGCTTACTCCGCGGCCTCCGGTCCGGCGGGAGTCTCTGGTACCGTGAAAACACGGGCATACACGGGATCTGATCTCGACCCATGCCTTCGGCGCGGCGGGGAAGCGGATTTCACTGATGTCTGACGCACTGATGCAAGAGGCGGCAGATAAGCCGAATGCTTTCTCTCCGCTGACATCCAGTCACCGAAAAGCGTGATCGGCGTCACGTGCTTGCAAGCTGCTATCGGTCTTTCCGCTGTTGCAAAACTTTCCTTGCATGCCATTCGAACACTGCTGGGAGTTCATCCGACAGGACATTGCCAAGCCACAGCGGATCGTCCCGATCGGTGAGCAAATATGGATCTGCAGCATTCAAGATCGCAGCCAGCAAGCTCCATTTTCGCTCATACGTCGCGCCGTGAAACACCTCAAGCAGTGCGCGGACAGCGGTCTCCTGCCGATGACGTTCAAACGCCAGCAAAGCTGCATGCCTGACCTCGCTGTCGCTGTCATGATCGGCAAGGTTGCCAAGCACGTCCGCGAGCTCCGCAAGCGGCAACCAGCCTGCCAAAGTGGCGGCAGTCTTTCTCTCGGAAGCGGATCCTTTCATGCCGTCGATGATCGGGGGCGAAACGACTTTGGGATCGAGACGCCGCAGGACGCGGCCTACGGCACTCAGCAATGAACCCCGCTCCACCGTCATGGCCACCCGAACCAGTTTCGGCGCTGCCGCTTCCCGTGCTAGCTGGACGAGCATCCGGCAGAGCTCTCGTTCAATGCCAGGGTGGGAATGAAGGGCTACTTCGATTGCCTCCGCGGCCCGGATCGCATCGTATCTTGCCAGGCCTTCTATGGCGCGAAGCGGTTCCGTCACCACGAAGGAGCGGGACGCAAACGCCTTGTCTACGATCTGCTCCCGCATTGCAGGATCGTCCGCTTCGGCCGCGATATCATACGGCGCATCGGTCAAGTGACGGCCGCGGCGGCAACTCGCAACGGCAGCGGCAACGCTGTGTGATCTCGTTGCCGGACGTTCGTATAGTAGGCGGATCACGAATCCTTCATGGTCGGCCCGGGAGGCTGCACCCGGCTCCTGCAACCATTGAAGTAGCAGGTCCGCGCCACGGTCGCCGAGGCCGGCCAACCCATTGATCCCCCAATGCGCGTTTTCCCTCGTCGACGACAAACGATAGGCGAGCTGCGCAAATTCCTCGGATTGATCGTCGAGTTTCCAGAGTGCGATGCAGGCATAGGCTGCCACCTTGCTGGTCGGATGAACCCTGCGCAGTACCGCGCGCACAAGGGGCACAAGCTCGTTGTCGCCGCTCACCCAAGCGATGCCGAGGGCGACCTTCAGTTCCCTATCGTCGGCAGTGTCGTTCACGAGCGTTTCAGCGGCCTTCTGGGTAAGGGTCTTCGCCATGGCCCCGCCATGGGCCCTGAGTTCGGAAAGGTCTGGGGGCAGTTCCGCCACCTCATTGTTACCAAGCACATCGACTAGGGCGGAATCGGCACCGAGCGCCGCGAGCGCGCTCATCGCCTGATGGAACTCGGAATACGGTTCGGATTCGGGCCTTCCATTGGCATCCCTTGGAAGCGGCCGGCGAGCAATCTCAGCAAGCCGCTCGACGATGCCATGGTCATTACGCACGAAAGCGCAATTTAGCCCGCCGTGCCGTACCCAGTAATGTTCGGATTCCAGTTCCCGCTCGATCAGCGTCGTAATCCCATTGCCGCCGATCCGGATAAGAAGCTGGCGGGCATCTTCGCGGATATGGTCATGCCGGTTGCTGTTGGTTCGTAACCGGCTGCAGGCGACGACGGTCAGCATTCGTTCCAGTTCACCGCCGGCCTCCGCCTCAAGGATTGCAAGGAGATCGGGTCGCGTGATCGCCACGAGAAAGCGCAGCGGATGAAAGAGCCAATTCGGATCTCCATCGGGCGCCTTTTCAAGATGCTGCCGTAGATTCCTCTCGAGAGTGCGCAACACAAAGCGCAGCATGGCCTCGTTCAGTTCGTCTGGTCGCTCCGCAAAGAGGGTCTCAAGATTCCGCCGTCCCTGGGGTTCCAGTTCGGCAAGAGCAAGCAGCCGCTGGCGCGTGAGCTCGGACTCCGCGCGCAACAGGCCTGGAAGCCATTGGTTCCGCGTGAGGTACCGCTCATCTTCGCCGACTTCCATCAACCGGTCGATTGCAGCGCGTGGATCAAGAACTGACAGAGTGTAAAGGGCTGCGCCGTTCGCAAAGTCTTCAGTGCGCGAAAGGTGCTGAATCACGAAATCCAGTCTCTCGCGGTCGGCAAAGCGCGCAATACAGTACAGAAGACTCCGAGGTTTGCTCGCGGGCACCTTGGCCATCAAGATATGCGCCGTTGCCTTCCAGATCGCGGGCGCGTCGGCATGCTCAAGGCTGTTCAGCAGGTATCCAAGTGCCGACACATGCTCCCGCGCGAGATCGGCTGAGAAAATGCGATTGCGTAGCCATTCGGGATCCTGAGCTACGCAGGCCCGCAAGGCAGAAAAGCTCGCCCTGTAGTCTTCATGCCGGGTATCGCCGGTCTTGTCCTCCAGCGCGTCGATGTAGCGTTGATGGATCTCCCAAAGAAGATCGAGGTAGGTAGGATCCGGGGCCACCGCGAGGGCTGTTAGCGCAACCCGTTGTCTGGCACCTGACGGTGCTCGCAACAACAAGCCGATGGTGTTGCGGAGATCAACATGATCCTGCTGGGCGAGAGTGGCGAAGGCGCGCCCGATCAGCCCGATCCGATAGTTTCCCCGTTCGCCCGCAATGGCTGCACTGAGGCACTCAAGAAGGATTGGGACGGCGCGCTGCCCGAGCGTCGGCAGCAAATGCGTGTAGAGCTCCTCGCCATAGCTTCCGAATTCACGGCTGTCCTCCATGCGGGCAACCATCGAGCTGATCATCCCGGCATTCCGGGCGTCCTCGGCCAGTAGCCAGAGCGTGTCCATTGTCACATAGTTGAGGCGTCGCCGGATGGACTGGTCATGATCGTTGCCGGCACCCGACAGAAAAGAGGCAATGCCTTCAGGCGTTATCTGCCCGTGTTGATGCTGCTGTAGGAGGTAGGTAGCGGCGGCCCAATTGAGCAGCCGGTCATGCGCAAATGAAATCGCGCCGTCCTCACCGGCGCGAAGCCACCCAGTCGCCTCCAGCCGGTCTAAGCTGTCGTCGTCTAGTCCAACCTCGTGCCATCTCGGGCGCGGCAGCGGATGGGGTTGCCCATTGATAAAGGAAGCGGCGAGGCCGATGACGATCCCTCTGTCGCCAGGACGCCCCTTTGCGGCAATGCGATTCCAGTATGCTTCGAAAATTTCGTACTCACTGCGCGGCGCCCGCTTCGCCGATGAATAGGGAAGCTCAAGAAAGAGACCCGCCAGGATCGGGTTGCGCAAAAGCTTCTTCAGGTCGGGCGGCAGTTCCAGCCACTTTCGCCCGCTGTGCTGCAGAAGTTGCTCAAGTTCGTCGATCGTGAAGTCGCCGAGGCTATGCACATGGACGGTGTCGCGATCGGTCACTTCCAGGGCGCGCGCAACAGCAAGCGGGACGGTCAAGACAAGGCGCACATCCCATTCGCGCCAATCCTGGCGTACAAGGGCTCTGGCGAGGTCGACATCCTGAATGTCATCAATCGCGACGGTAATCTGGCGGGCAGCGGGATCGGATACGAGCTCGCGGAGAAAGTGAGAGATGGCCACCAGGGACTTTTCGGATGTTTCATTGAGACCCGTCTGCCAGAGATCGCGCGCAATATCGGCTAACGCTGCCTCACGCGTCTGGCAGGCGAGCAGCAACGTGGTGATTGTCCGTGACGGACTGAGCGACTCTAGAAGCCGTCCGAGCTGCCACGTCTTTCCAGCGCCGCTTGGGCCGGCAATCAGGAGCACTGGCTTGCCTTGCGGCCACTCCGGCGGTTGCCGCACATCGCGCTCCGGCCGATATCGGAGGCGCGCAAGGCGATGACGCGTCCGCGTACCCAAAGTTTCCGCCAGAATGGCCAGCCTATGCATGCGCTCGGTGTTAAGACCGGCCTTGCGGAGCATCGTGTCAATCTCCGCGGCCGTGAGCTTCGCCTCACCCCTACTCAGGGTCTCGACCAGCATGCCGACCAGTCTCTCCCGTATGCCGCGCTCGTCGCCGAGGTCGGGCGCGTAGCGGCGCAGCATCTGCTCGACGCGCGCCGCATGTGCGTCACCACTGCAACCAAACGCCAGGTCGAAATACCTCAGCAGGTGAAACACGGTCGCCTGCTCATTTTGGGCGGGACTCTCACCGGCTGCGCGGGTGGCCGACACGATGTGGTTAAAGAACTCGTGGCTTGTGAGAGAAAGGTCGCGGCTGAAGGCTTTCTTCTCTACTTGGTCGAGCTTGCCTGGTCCGCTCGCTGATTTCACATCGACGAGAAATGCGTTGAAAGCCTCCAGCAGACCTGGCCGGCCATCGGTGACAAAGCGGTAACACGCATTGACGGGATGCGATCCCGGCACTGCATTTCGAAGATCCCGGAGAACGGAAATAACGTCAGCGATAGCCCACGTGCCGTTGTTCCGCGTTTTGTACTGCTCGACAAGATAGACACCGTTAGCCTCTGCCCGCGCATCGCCTCCAGTGCGCGGCTCCAGGATCAGGGATGCTTCGTGCATCTCGATGCCGTCCAAGGTTCCTGACAAGGACACCTCGGCGATCCAGCCTAGATGGTGGAGGATTTGATAGAGGAAGCCGTTGATGGCGGCTGGACCGCCGGCCTGTGTCATTTCTCGCGCTCCGAACTCTGCGTCAGGCCCTCATGAGGTACGGCGGCGGCCCTTGAACCTGCAACCTCTCAGCCCATACCAGGGGTGTCACCGGCCTAGCATTTGGAAAGCCGAGGCTCAATCTGCTGAGCTACGCTGCAACCTCGACTACTTGACGACCCCTAGCTTTGGTTTCTTGCGAGCTAGACGCTCACATTGTTCTTGCTCCCACCTCATCGTGGCGTAACCGGACCAGACTCTTAAGCTGCGACCTTGGCGTGCTGGAAAATCTGAGTGTCGAAATCATCGTCCCGCCCGCGCGTCAGCAGATTCTGCCCAACGCCGCCGGCATTGGTTGCCCAGACGTGCTGCGCAACTGCTTGGTAGGCCTGGATCGACGCACCATGCGGGTGATCGTATTGGCTTTCAACGCCGGCACTAATGAGCACCGTGTTGGGGCTAATGTCCAAAAGAGCCTGCGGATAGACGCCGGACACCGATCCATGATGCGAAGCGGCCATTACATTAGACGCAAGCCGATCGCCGAAGATCCTGCTGATCGACTCCCACCGATCAATCTCAGTATCGCCGGTCGCGAGGTAGCTAAACCCCGTCGCATCCTTCCCAACAATCTTCGCAACGATGCTGCAGTTGTTCGACGTGTCCATGTCCTCGAAATGAGGGGAGAACAGCTCGAGCGAAAAATTCGTTCCGAGACCGCTGATGAAGCGCGACTCCATTTTGTCCAGACGTACCGAATGCCGGATCAGCGGCCGGGCAGTCTGAGCGCGGCGCCGCTCGTGCTTGTTGATGGCGTTGAACACGGCTCGGGCGCAATCCGTGTCCTTGTAGTACTTTGGGTACATGATCCACGCCGGATTGAGATTCGTGAGAATCCAATCGACACCAAGATCATGAGCGTGATCCGAGTCGAAGCCTGTCAAGATGAACCCGCGAACATCGATGCCACGGAAATACATCGAAAGGCTCTGCTGGATCTCTTCCGGACTCACATTCTCGCATTCGGGCATGTGGGCATCGACAACGATGCCCTCACCTCCAACACGAATACCCGCCAACGCACCTTGGTCGACGAAGAGAGTTAGAACATCCATAGGCGCCCTCGTTTCTTCTTGCCCGGCGACAACATCGCGACAAGCTGTGCATTACATGCGCGCTCAGCCGCAATCAGTGCCGATCGCGCGTTCGGAAAGACTTCCTTACTCAACACCTTTGTTACCGGCTCCAGAACTTCTGGCGGATTACGCAGAGTAACTTCGCAATGATGCGGCGCGTCGCTGTCGCGCAGTACGACGACCTCGAGGTCGACGCCGTCCGCCGTCCTCAAGGCGCCGCGCCAATATATGCCCAGCTCCGCCGACTTCAGCAGCTTCATCTTTGGAAAGAACTGCGAAACGACCTCCTGGTCTTGCATCAGATCGTCGCTAGTGACGACTTCACTCGACCGCCGCCGACTCCTTGAGCGCACGTTTTCCTCCGACACAGGCCAAACAAGCGAGGAATCCACCAAGGTCACCGCGCTAGCAGGGATTTCGTAAACATTCTCATCGCCCCGGCGCAGCAGATAGTTCTTGAAGAGGTATCGCTGCAGGCCACTTTTGCCCGGCACCCTCTCCGTCACAAGCAGCGCGTAGAAGAAGTCGGTGTTGTGCTTGGGATGATTGACGGTGCGAAGGTACGTCTCCACGTCGCCACCGCTCAGGTGCCGCAAGCCGTTGACGTGATGCGTATGCCAGTTGCCGAGATGCTCAATTTCCGGAACGTAATCTTCGACTTTGCGGAACACCGTCTCCTGATACTCGCCGTCCTGCTTGAAATAGGTTTGCGATCTTTGGGCATTCGGACCGGGTTCGATGACGCCGCTGACGGAAATGCCCAACGCCATGCCCGCGTTCCGGTAGGTGCCCAGGATTCGGCCCCCCGTTTCATCGACGTTGTAGTGATCGCATTCGTCGAAGATCGCCTCAACAGCCGTACGCGGGATTTCAAGTTGTACATGATGGGCACGCTTGAACATCATTCACTGAACTCCTGGCAAATCTTGCACTCCGCAAGTGCCGGCAACTTCATCTTTTCGATCTGAAAGTGCTTGTCGAACGGGTGCACAGGCCGGTTCCCCCAACTCACATAGTTGCCGGGGATCGGTTCCATATTTTTGGGCCGTTCCGGCAAACGACGCGCAATCGCATCGAGCGCGTAGCGCGTATGGAAATTTGTGATGAACGCGATGTCGACGTTCAGACCAGGCGAATCCTTGATCTCCGCTACGGGCAATCCGTACATCGCGTCGCGCTCCTCCTGACTCACAAGGTCCACTTCGCGCACGCGATCCCGGAACTTCGTTCGCTCCAGCAGCATTTCTAGGCAGCCGAGGCACCCGCCTTCCCGGGGGCGATAGGCGAAGACTTCACCACCGATGCCACGTGTAAACACTTTCCCCACAACGAACGGCGTGCCGCTACGAACGCAGGCTTCGTTGAGCCGAAATCGGGAAGGCTCATTGTCAGTCGCCATGATGACGACGCTCGCGTCCCGAACTCGATCTTCGAGATCGGGAGTCTCCATCAGATCTTCGTTATGAATCTCCGCCTGCACTTCGGGATTCCGATCCCGCAGCAGATCGAGGACGGCCTCGGTCTTGGTCCAGCCAACGTAGCGCAGCCCGCAAGCATGGCGAATAACGTTCTCTTCGCCGAGCGTCTGATTGTCGTAGAGACTGAAATTGCGGATACCGGACATCACCAGTTGCAGCGCGACCTGACTACCGCCGGAGCCGCAGCCGGCGAGAAGAACCTTCGCCTTGCCCACGAGTCCGACGTCATAGAGCCGTTCAATCCGCTCAAAAAGCCTGCTCTTACTATCCATTGGTCGTTCCTAAGTGCGGCCAAGCCCCCGTCTGCTGCCACGATTCATACCGGCCCAGCCAAAGGCGGGCACTCTCGAGCGCATCCAATGCCGTGTGCTTGCCAGGATTCCACGAGCCGATGACGCCGAAGATGCAGAGCGCGCCATCAGAGAAGCGGTGCGGAGCATTGCCCTTGATCTCGTCGACATAGACTCGCGGGCAAGCGTTCGGATAGCTATGCGGCAGCGTTATCACGATCGTGTAGCCGACCGCGCTTTGCGTTGGCTTGATGCTAATCGCGACTTCCTTGGCATCGTTAATCGTCGTCTGCGCAACTTCACCGGCCTTTTCGAGCTCGTCGAGTTCGCGCGAAATGCGCGCCGGCGAGATGTCGGGAAGGAAAACAGAGAGCGGAACAAGGCAGGCGAGCTGTCGCCCATTGCGCTCGATCACGAAGGCCTCGCCGTCTTCGGCGACGCGGTTCAGAATTTCTCCGGGACGCGTGCGCAGCTCCGTCATCGGTAGCGGCGTAAAGTCGATTCTCATGACGCGTGCGCCAGCGACGGCCCCGGCCACACGCCCTTGACCTTGTAGATTTCGTGCTTGTTGAGCCAGACGGCGGTCTGAGCGAGGACATACTTGAGATCGTGCCGAGCCGGATTCCAATAGCTCGGGTGCATGAAGCAAATGTACCCGCCCTTATACATGTGCATGCTGTGCTGAACCGCTGGCGTGATCACAGTCACCTTCGGCATGACATTGGGATAGCCGACGAACGTCACGGCGATAACGTAGGCCCGACCGACCGACGTTTGCAGCGCCGCCTTGACGTAGATTCCGCCCTCGTTCGTGGTGTGGGATTCGATGTTCGGGAAATGAGCGGCCGCTTGCTGAATTTCCAAACGAATACGCGGGACGTTCATTGGACCGTCCCGCCGTATTCGCCGCCTAGGTCTTCCCGCATCGTCAGCGGCTTACGGCCGCCACGCTCGGTGGTGGTGGTCTGGTCCTTCGCGCGGATCTCACCGTTAGGAAGGATCTCGATTTCGACCTCGTCCTCCCGCTGGAGGATGGCCTCAAGCTCAGTAATCGACGGCCTTGGCATTGATTTTGTTCCCTTTATGTCTACAATCGCGCGATCGTGCGGTCACAGGAAGGTCACAGACCGAGACAGAAGAGTCAATGATCTCAAGGGCGACGGCACGAAAAAGTGGGGAGTGACGTGGCGGACGTTGATGACGGACAGCTCGGCCTGAAGCGCTTCGCCCTGGCTCTTTCCGGAGGCGGCATCCGAGCCGCCGTCTTCCATTTGGGCGTCCTTCGTCTCCTGGCCGACCAAAACAAGCTCGAGGCCGTGACGCACATCTCAACGGTTTCAGGTGGTAGCCTCGTCACCGCCGCGATCTTGACGGCCAACGGCATGCGCTGGCCAAACTCCGATCAGTACCAGCGGCACGTCTACCCCTCTCTCCGCCAAACGCTCACGACGCGCGACCTCTTCAGCTTCAAGGCGCTAGGCTGGCGCGGCCTCTGTCAGCACGGTCTTCGCCTTCTGAACCGCCGTGCCGAAATTCTGACCGCTCTCCTTGAAAAACAGTGGGGCATCGCCGGGAAGCTGGGCGATCTGCCTGAGTCACCGATCTGGTGGATCAACGCCACCTGCATCGAAACGGGGAAGAACTGGCGCTTTTCGAAACGGGAAATGGGTGATTGGCGCTTCGGCCGACATTACGAACCGCACTTCAGCATCGCCCAAGCCGTTGCCTCTTCGGCGGCAGTTCCTTATGCGATTGGTGCGTTGCGGTTTGATCTGCCTCGCGCGGGTTGGTACGTGACGGACCCGGCCACCCGGAAGCCGATCCAGTCCGCGAAGCCCGCCCTCGAGGCGGTCCATCTATGGGATGGCGGTGCCTATGAGAATCTCGGTATCGAGCCCTTGTTCAAGATGGATCGAGGTCTGATCGACTGTGACTTCCTGATTTGCAGCGACGCGTCTGGTCCGCTGACTATCTCGTCCGCTGCTGATGCTTGGCGCGGCATTCTGAAAGGCGGTCTCGCCACCCCGCGCCTCTTTAGTATTGCCAGCGATCAAATCCGTGCGCTACGCAGCAGGATGTTGGTCGCCGCCCTGACGCGCGGCGAGGTCCAGGGCGCTCTATTGCGAATGGGAAACTCGAACCGCAATTTCGATCTCAAAGTCGGACGCGTTGGCGACCCGTCCGACTACGACAGCTTTTCTTCCGAAGACGATGTCGAAACAGTTGCTTCGTACCCGACTGACCTGAACGCGATCAAGCCCGAAGACTTCGACCGGATTACTCGGCATGCCTATGAGATGGCGGAAAGAACCCTGACAACGTACCATCCCAAACACTTCGCCGCATCGTCCGCAAGATGACCGCTTTCGAGCGCCTGCCCGATGGCTGCCTTTGCCGAGACCATGTGACGGCCGACCTCACTTAGCCGGTGGCTGCTGGACTCGATCGAAAACGCGCAAGGGGGTGGCGCTTTACATCTGCGGCTCTGTGACTCGACTGTGGCCCGAAACCAGCCGGCAGCGCCACCGACGACACCGCACTCGCCACAGACTAAGGCACAGCATGTCCCCCACGCACAGGCTTTGCGGGACGCCGCCTTGTCGCGGGAGGTTCCAGCCGATCTTCGCAGCGAACTCAGTGCTCTGCTTGCGCACTACGCCTCTCGCATCGCGGCGGCGCGTGCGGCCGGCCTACCTGCCAATGCCATTCTCGCGCTCCTCACCCCCCTTTGCGTCGAGCAGACCGTCGCGGTTAAAGCACTCCTCGACCGCTGGCAGGCATTGGCGCGCAATCGCCTTCGATCTTTCACCGTATACCCCGATGAGAACGCAGCGAGCTACACCCACGCTTTAGTCGCGCCTCAGACCGGGTACCCTTGCCTCCGCATCCTTGCATTGTGACGCGCGCTCGCTGTCGCGCTTGTGGGTAGCCCACCCGAGGCATATCCTGCCGCGTGGGTTGTATCTATAACAACGTCTACAGCCGGGTGAGCCATGGTTCAGCTATCAAGTTGGGCGCGACGTGCGGTTCTTGCAGTCTTCGCATACGTGGCGCTGACGGCAAGCGTGGTCGCTCAGGACGTACCACAACGAATGAGGATCCCTGTCGGCACCTATTGGCTATCGAGTGGTGGAGGAGGTGGAGGGGGCGGCCCGCCCGACCGCCTCAATGTGCCTCGGTCTGGTTCTGGTGACTTCAGCCTACCAGCTTACTGCGTAGACAAAGGACGGGATGCGCCGGAGGACAGCCATCAGCTGACTGCATTTGCCGGCGACATTAAAGTTCGGCGTTACAAGGGAGGCAAGGCTCTAGGGCCGGCGCTACCGCTGCGCGATGTCGTAAGCGGCCCGAACCCGTGGTTGAAGGTATCTGGGGACGGCAGTTTCACAAACATGTCTGTCACACCGATCGATGATCAGTACGACTACGAGCTCAAGGTCGACGGCTTGGTTATCGCTGGCACTCCAGGAGCAGAAGTTCAAGCGATGCACCAAGCCTGGACGGGGCACAAGGAACTATCGGCTGGGAATGCTGCCTTCGACGCTCTAAGGTCATCGATAGCGTCGATACCAAATTCCGAAGAGACTCTGCTCGAAATCGAATCAGTGCGCCAGGAACTAGAGTGGCGCATCCTCGGAAAGGACAGGCAACTTGGTGGCGTAATTCCAGAGCGAGTCGGTGCGACGGTCTACCGAGATGCGATTGATAAATTGATCGCCTCATATGGCGTGAAGGCGCGTCCGAGATTCGGTTCTGCTCCCAGCACGAGCCGTGTGACAAGCGAATTCCGCGGTGACTGGCTGACCATGGTCAGAGGCAAATTGGTGCCCGACAGCGATAAACAGCCTTTGATATCCGCCATGTCTGGGATCGGGGCTGGCATGACGTTCCCCGCTGACGCTCAGGACGCGGACGCGCAAAGCCTTCTCGCTGCCGCGTCTGCAGTTGCAAAGCGTGATGCGCGAAGCCGTGTAATTGCGGAGCAAGGGCTTCCGGCAACCTTTGTAGCGGCTCGGACAACCGGTGGACAAACATTCATGCAGGCGTTGCGCCTAGCCTCGTTCGGTCGTTTCAATACTCTGGATCTCTCAAGCGGAGAGATCGAGAACGAGGTCCTCGCATACCTCAATTGCTTGTCCGAGCTAGAAGGCAGGCCATTCTCTCGTATCGAAGCAGCACACGTGGCCATGCTTGGCCCGATGAGAGCGCTCGCCAGCGCCCTAAAGCAGTATCCATCTTCGAAGCCTGGGGTCCCCCTCAAAGTCAAGGTGTCGGCTGATGACGAGACGGTGTGTTTCCAATGGCTTCGACCAGACGGTTCCCTTCAGACGTTGCCGATCTCGCGTTCCAAGCTAACAGAGCAAGACCTCGCTCAATTCAAAGACGCAGTGCTCATTGCCGACAAACCAGACGACGAACTGCACCGACTGCTGCTCTCCCTCGGTGCGAACGAGACCAAGTCAATGAACACGGTGCGACGGGAAGCAGCGGTCAAGTCGGTGCGGCTCCCAACCACAACGACCACATCGCGTTCCGAGTATGTGATCTCGCAGCCGAGCCGCGGATCAGAGCCCGTCACCGCACCCGGTTTCGAAGTTGGGATTCTCGACCTCGACACCCGTGGCGACGCAGGAGTAGTGGCGCTTCCTGATGGTTCGCTGATGCTCATCGATACCGGACTAAGCGCCGACTTTGTGAAAAAGTTGGACAGCTATCTGCGGCGTGGACAGAGGCAGGCGCCGCTGTCAATTCGGCTCGTGATCACACATACCGATAAGGACCATATCGGCGGTTTGGCCGCGCTTCTCGACGACGGCAAAATAACCATCGATGAAATGATTGTCGGTCGAGCAGCCCAAGAGTCGGCCTCGGCGAAAGATGTTTTATCGACGATCGAGGCGAAGGGTTACCGCCGGACGGACGCAAGAGGAGTCACGCACTTCGCTCGACAAGGCGCCAAGCCGCCGTTGGTTGATGTGTCTCAGCCTGCCTTTAGGGGCGAGGGAGTTGAAAGCTTCGTTATTTATCCGGCGAGGGATACCGTCATCACCCTGCACCATGCCGTAGATGCGCGGACCACGAATGACTCGGGCTTTGTAGTGAAGGTGGTGAACCGCGGATTGAGTTGGCTCCTCACCGACGATATGACCCCAAGAACCATGGCACGTTTGCTCGACGTCTTACCGACCGAGCAACTCCAAGCGGGCTATCTGAGGTGGCCCCATCATCTTTGGCTGCCAGCGGATGGAGACACTGACTCCTTGTCGACCCTCCAAGACTTTGTTCGCGCGGTCAACGCTCACACTTATCTCTTCTCTAATACTGGCCATCACACCCATACGGAGCCCCGCTTTAGCAAGATCAAGCTTTTCATCGATGATGTTTTGGGTGCCGGCATCAACGCGCTATGGACCGATAGGGAGAAGGCGCATCTAGTCTATCGATAAAACTGCGCACGCACGAAAAAAGGCATTAGCGCCGCGCAAGGCGAAGCTGCTCCGCCCTTACCGGCAATGATCCCGCGCGAAAAGCGACAGGGCTGGAGTAACTATGGTGGCTCGATTGTCGCGCGCCGTACCTGTCGCAAGCGCTCGGCGACGCTCACGTCGTCGCTCGGCGTTCGCGAGGTCAGCAGATTGGGTTACGGCAGCACGGAAGGCCGCCCCTTCTATAGTCGTCGTGGGTAGGCCGTTCTTCTAGACTGTCACTATGACCGAGAACTTCTACGCCCGCTGCATGAACACCGAGCATGACCTATGTGTGCCGATTGCCACGCCAGCGGTCATGAACAACATACCCAAGCTTGTTGCGGCGACAGTCAACGATGAAGAGCGCCCCATCGCCACCATCGATCTGGAACACTTACAGGTCTGTGACTACACTCGCTTCGAACGGACCAGCGAGCTTCAACGTGCCACTATTCAGAGGCTGCGTCAGGAATCTCCGATTCGCACCGACGAGATGGCCTTTCTCGCGTTCCGGTCAATGGTCACGTTTGTTTGGCCTGAGCCCAAGTCGAACGACGACGTCATAAGGGTGGCTAACTTCGAGCACGGGGTGAATCACATTCTAACGGCGGCGGCTCTTGACGTCGCCGCGTCACTGCAACAGCCAGAAGCGCTATTGCCCTATTGGGGGCGTCTGGCCTTTCTGCGAGTGATGGCTGAGTTGCCGGAAGAGCAGGTCGCACAATACGGACTGGAGAAGGTCGCCTGTACACTTTTGAAGCGACCGGCATTCAATGCGACCACATACGCGCTGGACGCTGGCGAAGCGGTCATCGCGTTGAATTTTGCGTTAGAACCTCTTTTGAAGAATTTGAACAAGCACCTTCTACACTTTCGACATACGGAGCACTTGGCCGGGCCGATGCGGATGCCGAGGGCTTGGTCGGCGCTGCTGCCAACTGTTCGTTACCTATGGGCAAACGGACCTGCCAACGCACTGCTCAAAGACTGTCTTTTCTTTGATCAGGATGTGCTGATCACGGCACACAATCTGACAGCCAGTCAGGTCGACTTCATCCTAATGCACGAATTGGGGCACGTGCTGCTGGATCATCCCCGACGCTACAAAGCGCTGAAGGACGCCGGAGGCGATGTCAGTGCGATCCGTCATGAATTCGAGTATAACGCCGACACGTTTGCCCTCGGACTCGTTCGATCGCGTGCGCTGAACGGCGTCCGGTACATTTTGAGCGTGAACCGAACCAAGGGCACCGTCATAACGGAAGACGAAGCCATCGCGCCGCTGGGCAAGTATTTGCGAGAATACGAGGCGATCTGCCTCCTGTTCGCATACATGAGATTCATTGACGAGGCTGGACAATTTCTCAAGGCGCGCCTCGGCGGAAACCTCGGTTTCAGGGAACGACTGGACACCCACCCGCGGGCGTGTGATCGATTGAACCGTTTGGGTACCATGCTCCTTGGCGATGTCCCGTACTCCACTGACCTACTGCGATATGCAGACGACTTTTTCGCGAAGCTTATGGCCTACCTAGAAGAGTTGCCGGACCGCCAACTGATGGCACCGATGGATACCCGCGATGAGCAGGCCTAGCCGGCAGGTACTGCATTTCGAAGATAATATTGGGATCCCGTTATTGAGCGCATGACATCCGCGGTCCGTCTTACCGGCACCGCAGTCGGGTTCTCGACCACATCATACCAGTCGTATAGATGGCTGAAGCGGCCAGGCGCTCTTTCCGTCAAGTGTGGTATCGCGCTCGCCCACCCGTCCGCGTATGCTACCGCGCGATGCCACGTCAAACTCTGTCGCATCGCCGCGAGTACGAGCGCCGCGTCAACCGCGTCATGGACTACGTGCAGGCTCACCTTGCCGAGGAGCTGTCGCTCGAGAAGCTCGCCGACGTCGCTGCGTTCTCACCCTTTCACTTCCATCGCATCTTTTCCGCGATCACCGGCGAGACGTTGTCCGACTTCATCCGCCGCATCCGGCTCGAGCGCGCCGCGAGCGCGCTCAGCGTGCTGCATGAGACCAGCGTGCTCGACATCGCGCTGCGCTGCGGCTTCTCGTCGGCGGCGACGTTCGCGCGCGCCTTCAAGAGCCATTTCGGCATGAGCGCGACGGCGTGGCGCGAGGGCGGCGCCCGACAATGGCGTGACCGCCGTCAGGCCCGCAGGCCCCGCAAAACGGATCGCAAGCCGCGCAAAGCATTGCCGGCGCCGAACCGGCAGGGTCCGGCCATGACAGTCAGGATCGAAGACCTTCCCCCCTATCGGGTGGCGTATGTGCGTCATGTCGGGCCCTACGGCGACGGCGGCATCAGCGCGCTGTGGGTCGACTTCGAACGCTGGATTCGCGCCCAGGGCTTGCGTCAACCGGGCACTTTGACGATCGGTATCGGCCACGATGCGCCGACGATCGCCGCCGCGGACAGGCTGCGCTACGACGCCTGCCTGGTGGTCGATCCGCAATACAAGGCCGACCGCACGGTCAACATCGCCGACCTGCCCGGCGGCAAGTACGCCATCATGCCGTTCGAAGCCGGCCGGCCGACTTCTTGACGGCGTGGGAGAGGTTCTGGATGGTCTGGCTGCCTTGTAGCGGCTATCAGCCCGAGGACCGGCCCTGCCTCGAGCTGCGACCGGACTTCGAGACCTCGGCCGCAGCGAACCATGTGCGCTGCGAGCTCTGCCTGTCGATCACCCCGCTGTAGCAGACGTCGTGTCGATCCCCGAAGCCTTGCCCGCACCGGGTTGGCAGCGCGAAGCCCTTCACCTTGCCCGATCCGGCGGCACGCTCGCCTTCAACCAGCTATTCCAGCTCGCCGTTCCCTTCATGACCACGGCGATGACCGGCCGGCTCGGCGTCGAAACCCTGGCGGCGGGCAGCATTGTGGGCAGTATCGGGCTGCTGCTGCTCATCAGCGCGCTCGGCGTGATGCAGGGCCTGATCCCGCCGCTCAGCAGCAGCCTCGGCGCGGGCGACCACCCAGCGGCGGCGCGCACCGTTCGCGGCGGCCTGGCCGTCGCGATGGGGCTCGCGGCGACGGCCATCATGGCCAGCGTCCCCTGGGGGCTCGCCACAGCCGGCTTCGATGCGACCTTCGTGGCGACCGCCCAGCGCTACATCGACGGACTGCTGCCCGCATATCTGCCGAGCATCGGACTGATCGCCGTCCGCTTCTTCCTGATCGGGGCCAACGACCTGCGGTGGCTAAACGCGATCATCATCGTCAGCACGGCGTTCAATGCGGCGCTCAACCTGTGGCTCGCTGGCGGGCGGTTCGGCCTCGACGGCATGACGGCGATCGGCATCACCGTATCGCTGACTGCTTGGCTGACGCTCGGTCTGCTGATGCTGGCGATAGCGCGCTCCAAGCGCATGCCCCGCGGCATGCAGGACTGGCGTGCCGGCTTCTCGCTACGCGATGCGCTGCGGCTCGGGATTCCGGTCGGCGCCGTCTTCTTCACCGAAGCCCTGCTGTTCACCGGGTCGAACGTGCTGATGGGCTATGTGGGCAAGGTCGAGCTGGCCACGCACGGCATCGTCCTGCTTTGGCTCAACATCGTGCTCATGATCCCTGTCGGCGTCTCGCAGGCAGCGATGGCGCGCGTCGCGTCGCTGCACGGCCAGGGCGATCTCGAGGCGATGCGGCAGGCGGCGCTCGTTTCGCTCGTGGCGGGCGCGGCGATCTCGACAGTAATCGGCGTGCTGCTGGCCGCCGGCTCCGACAGCGTCGTTAAGCTCACCCTGTGGTCGCGCTCGGCCGCCGGCGAGGACGTCGTGCCGGTGGCGCGGGATTTCTTCCGGTTCTGCGCCGTCACCCAGCTTCTGTCCGGCCTGATCATCGTCATGGCGAGCATCCTGCGCGGCCTGCGCGACGCCAACGCGGTACTGTGGCTGGTCATGCTGGGCTACTGGGGCGTCGGCCTGGGCGGCGCCGTCCTGTTCGCTTTTGGGTTCGGTCTCGGCGGCCGCGGCATCTGGATGGGGATCACCTTGGCCTTCGTCTTCGCGGTCGTGCTCCTGGCGTTGCGATTCCAGCACGCACTTCATCGGGCTAAGGACCGCGGATTGAACGCAGCCGCATTGCCGCGTCGCTGATTCTGGAACGCTTTCGATAAGTTAAAGAGTTCAAGCGCATCGGCATGCGCGCCGTTCGTCGAGGGCTCGGGCACCTTCGCGACAAATTCTACGATCTCTCCCCTCGCCCATGAGGATCGCGGAGCACACTTAGATCGGCCTATTTGCCGCCGACTGCACCCGTTTTCCCGACGTCCGAGACAATCTACTTCCGTTCCCGACAACGACGTCGCATCTATATGCGGCAACGAGCTATTCGGGCTGGAGGATGGCAGATGACCTTGCTGCTCACCGCCGAGCAGGTCCGCGGAACGGAGTATCTTAACGTTTCCGAGCGCGGCCTACGCGAGCTCTTGAAGGCGGGGTTGCCATACATCAAAGTCGGCAAGCGCAGAATGTTTCCGCCCGACGAGATCAAGGACTGGATAAGCCAGCACACAAGCAAATGTCATACCGGATCTATCGCCGGCCAGGCTCCCCGAACTGGAACGTCGCGTTCACAGTCAACGGTGATCGCGTTCGACGAAGCCTGCGAACGTCTGACGAAGACGTCGCCAACATCAGGGCGGCCGACCAGCACCGCCGGGCGCTGATCGGGCACATCACCGGCGAGAAGGAGACCATCTCGCTGGACCATGCCTTCGGCCGCTATGTCATGGAGGTGGCCCGCTTCCAATCCTCGTTCGCTACGACCCGCCACCAGGCCAAGCCACTGCTCAGGATCATCGGCAAGACCACGCTGCTGGCCGCGATCGATGATGCCCGGATTTCGGCTTACAAGGCCAAGCGGCGGGGCGAGCGCGCCAGGCGCGGCAAGAGCCCGAAGAAGGGGCGCGGATCAGTCCAAATGGATCGCCTGGTGTCCAACGCCACGGTCAACCGAGAGATGGAACTCCTCAGGCGACTGATGAACACTGCCCGTCGGGACTGGAAGCTGGGCGTGGGCGAGGTCGACTGGCAGCGCCATCTGCTCGAGGAGTCGGACGGCAACACCCGCTGGCTCACCCCCCACCAGGTCGAGAAGGTCCTGGCCGTTGCCCCGGTCCATCTGAAGCCACCCCTGATCGCCGCCATCTGTACCGGCTTGCGCAGCCAGAACGTCATGCACCTGGACTGGAAGGAGATCGACCTGTCCAGCCGCCTGATTACCGTCCGGGTGAAGAGCCGAAAGCCGGGTGGCAAGGTACTCAACATCCCGATTGCCCAGCCGCTCCTCGCGGAGCTAGCCAATATCGGCCCCAGAGATGCCGGCCGAGTGTTCCTGTACGGAGGCCGCCCGATCAAGACGGACGTACGCAGGGCCTTCCTGTCGGCCTGCCGGAAGGCAAAGATCGGTGGTCCCTACACTTGGCACGATCTCCGGCACACGGCCGCCTCATGGATGCGCCAGCGCAAGGTGCCGATCGAGACGGTCAAGGAGATCCTCGGCCACTCCGACATACGGCTCACCATGCGCTATGCCCATATCGGCGAGGAGGCCCATGTCGAGGCGGTCGACGCCATCGGGGCGGCGTTCGGACAGGCAGCGACAGCTGCGGAATGTGGCACACCAGTGGCACAGGCAGCTGTACAGAGGCGGAAGAAAGGCTGATTTTATTGGCATTTTCCGCAATCCGAACCAATGGTTCGGGAGCTAGGGGCCGGAGGTTCGAATCCTCTCACTCCGACCATTAGAATCGGGGTTTGTCGCTCGGTTGGTGCCACGTCACCGGAGACGGTGACGTGGCACATTCCCGCCGAAATATGGCACCGAGGGTCATGGCGCCCTGAGCTGGACGCCGGAGCAGTTGGCTCCGTAGCAGGCCACGCTGTTCGCTCCGGGTGGGAAATACAAGCGGGCGTTCTGTGCGGCCGGGTATCGGAGCAGGTACTTCGCCGCTTGAGACCCGTTCAGGCGGGCGTTGGTCGAGTTGTCGGTGGACATCTCCATGCCCATGATCACCGTCTGATACGGCGAGCCGTCCACATCGATGCAGACGAGCCCGCTGTTCTCGCAGTTGCCGCCCTGGATGAGCCGAATGCCGCCGGTCGCCTTTATGCCACCGATGGCGTTCGACACCATCGACGGGCCGAAGGCTTGCACCGAGGACACCGCCCCGCAGCCGGATCGGGTGTCGAGCAGCATCCCGTATTGCTTGTTGCGCGAGAGGTTCGGCGAGAACAGGAAGACGTTCGACACGATTCCGCAATCGGCTCCATGGTTCATGTAGATGCCGGACCTCGCGTTGTTTTCCGCCTGGACATTGTAGAGCGCGCCTTCGAACACGTCGCCGATCAGAGCGAGGCCATTCCCGCAGTAGTCGACCCAGATGTCCCGGATGATGAACTTGTAGATCGCCCGGTCCCGAGCCGCCTGGAATCGAAGGCAGTCGCCTGCGCTGGCTCCATGGTAGCCGCCCCCGTAGATGGCGGTGCCGGTGATGTTGAGCGAGCGGTTCGGCCTCCCGCCGGTCTGGATGACGATGATCCCGCCGCCGTCGTTGACGCCCAGTTTTTCGTTGGTGATTCGCAGGCCGTTGCCGTTCCAGCCGGTAGGATCCTGGCCACAGTCCTTGGCGGTGAAGACCATCCGGCCGGTCACGATGAAGCGCGAACCCGTTGCAAAGTTCACGATGTAGCAATTGGCAAGAGCGTGGCTGACCGCGGCCACGAATTGCGCTTGCGTGGTGACCAGCGTCCCGCCGGAGGCAGGCGCCTGCGGACCGGGGGCACCCGGAGGGCCGGAAATACCTGGCCGGGTGTTTGTGGCGGCGGTGTCGTCGGTCCCGTCGGGCGGCGACACGCGGCTGCCCTGACCGGCCATGATCTTCGGAACGCCAGAGCCGCCGCCGGAAGGCTCGTCGCCGCCGGACGTCGCGAACGTGCCCAGGTCTTTCCAGCCGTCGCCACGCATGTCGATCGACCGGGCGTCGGTTTCGACCTGGTGAATGACGAGGCCGTTGCTGCGAACCTCGATCTTGTTCTGGGCGAAGGCGACGGGTGCAAACACCGCGAACACCGCCAATGGAGCAAGCAATCTCCGCAGCATGATACCCTCCGGCAGAGTCTGGCGAGCGGACGGGGCTTCGGCCATCCGTGCTAGACCCGGAGTGCCTTTCGGGGTGGTGCGTCTTGGAGAAATGTCGGCCTGTTCCGTGCCAGGACCGGCCACCCCGTCATCCGCCACCCCGGCTACTCGATGCAATCGGCCTGCGCGATGACGACCGCGTCGAGACCCTGCATCTGTTCCTGGGTGAGGTTCGACGGGTCGAGCAGGTTGCCGCCGGGCGCCATGGCGGCATTGGACTTGCGCAGGCCGGCGATCGCCGCCGCCCGCTTGTCGGCCGGCAGCTTGGACGAGATGCACTCGCATGTCTTCTGCGGCGTCGTCCGCGCGCAGAGCGCCATGAATTCGTCCTGCGCGAAGGCGGCACCGAGCGGGACGGCGGCCGCGCCGGCGACGACGAGAGAAGAGATGACCAGACGCATGAACCGCCTCCACGATAGGTGGGCAACCATAGCAGAAACCGGCAGGCAGACTCAGCCCACGATCCATTCCCGCAGCAGGCCGAACAGCCCAGTCGCGAACAGGATGGTCAGCGCGACATTGCGGTAGAGGCGCTCGCTCGCCAGGCCATGGAACGCCCGGCCGCCGATCCAGGCGCCCAGCACCATGACAGGAAACAGCACCGCCGCCCGGGCAAGGGCGTCCACACCCGCCACCCCGGTCGCCAGCACGATCACGATCAGCAGGAACTGGGTCAGGAAGTAATAGGTGACGATGTTGGCGCGATTGACCTGCGGCGGGTCGTTGCCCGACAGGAGGTAGAGCAGCACGGGCGGTCCGCCGACGCTTGTGGTGGCCATCATCGCCCCCGACACGGCGCCGACCAGGACCGTGGCCGCCGTGGAGCGCCGACCTGTGTATTTCCAGCCGGTCCACATCAGCACCACGAAGGCCACGATCACCGCCGAGACCGCCGTCACGATGGCGTTCTTGTCGACGCTCGCCAGCAGCCACACGCCGAGCGGCATGGCGGCGCAGGCCGCGATGCTCATCGGCGTCAGCACCCGCCAGTCGGCATGCCTTCGAACCTGCGGGAACAACTGCAGCGAGACGACGAGCTCGATGGCCACGACCGTGACCACCATCTCGGCCGACCCGAAGAGGATCGCGAAGATGGGGGCCATCAGCATGGCCGAGCCGAAGCCGGCGAAGCCGCGCATCAGGCCCGCGACGAGCGTGACGCCGAAGGCCGTCCAGGGACCGACATCGGCGAACAGGGAGGAGACATAGGAGATCATGAGACGGCTTCTTCGACGGGTGAACGCACGCGACAGCGATCCGCGGCCCGGCGTGGGCCGGGGCGGGATCAGCGCGTAAGTCGAAGGGTCTCGCGTCGCTTCATAGGGCCGAGACCTTGGGCGAACCCATGCCTCGCGTCAATGTTGCCCGCTCACATGGCCGCGGGAGTATTTGTCATGGCGCCGAGCTTCGCCCGAACGAAGTCGATGCGGTCCTGGCCCCAGAACAGCTCGCCGTCGACCACGAAGGTGGGCACCGCGAATACGCCCTGCTGCTCGGCCTCCGCCTGATGCCGCCTCAGCTCCTCGGGGCCCGCGCGTTCGGCATAGGCGTCGAAGCCGGCAGGATCGACGCCGGCATCCTGCAGCAGGTCCATGATCGCGTCGCGATCCTCATAGTCGAGCTCGCGCTTGAAGAAGCGCGGATAGGCGAGATCGATAAGCGCGCGGCCATGGCCGGTCCGTTCGGCGTATTGCCAAGCGAGATGCACGAGCCGCTGATCGTAGATCTTCTTCGGTCCGAGCAGCGTGATGCCGCGCTGATTGGCGAAGCGGCGCGCGTCGGCATAGAGGTACTTGACCTTGCGCATCCCGCGCGCGACCGCCGCGGGATCGTCGAGGTTGAGCGCACCGGCAATCTCGAAGCTGTACGGCCGCAGGGCGACCTCCACCTCGAAGTCCTGCTCCAGCGCGTAGGCCGGATCCTTGGCCAGGTAGGAATAGGGGCTGCGCAGATCGATCCAGAGGTCGACTTTCCGCCTCATGCCCGCTGGCCCTGCCCTTCGCCCGTCTTGTCGCGCAGCCGGCGCATGCCGCGCAGCCAGCGATCGCGATCGAGCTTGCGCCCCATGTACTCCTTCACCTCGGGATGCGGCAGGATCAGGAAGGTTTCCGCATCCATGGCCTCGATCACGGCCTGGGCGACGGCATCGGTGTTCAGCACGCCGTCCACGGAAGCCGCCGTTGCGCCCGCCATCCGCAGCATGTCGGTGTCGACCGCCTGCGGGCACAGCACGGAGACGGCGATGCCGCGGTCGCCGTACTGGATCGACAGGTGCTCGGCCAGCGCGACGGCGGCATGCTTGGTGACGCCGTAGGGCGCTGAGCCCATGGAGGCGAGCAATCCGGCGGCGCTGGCGGTGTTGATCAGATAGCCGGACTTCCGTGCCAGCATGCCCGGTACGAGGGCGCGGGCGGCATAGACGTGGGCCATGACATGGATCGCCCAGCTGTCGGCCCAGTCCTTGTCGCTCGCATCCTCATGCCCGCCGCGGCCGATGCCGGCATTCGAGAAGAAGACGTCGACCGGCCCGTAGTGCTTCTCCGCTTCCGCCACGAGATGCCGGATGTCGGCCTCCTTCGAGACATCGCCGGCTACGGCGAGGCCGCCGATCTTGGCGGCAACCTGCTTCAGCCGCGCCTCGTCGCGGTCGGCGACCACGACGCCCTTGGCGCCCTCCCGCGCATAGCGCCGCGCGATCGCCTCGCCGATTCCGCCCGCAGCGCCCGTGACGACGCAGACCTTGTCCTTGACCTTCATCCCCAAGACTCCTGGATCAGCTGCATATACTGCTCGCGCGTCGGCTGCCGGGGCGTCGACTGATGGCAATGATCCCCCAGCGCCCCGTCGGCGATCTTCTCGATCGTGTCCGGCGCCAGCCCCATGGCGCCCAGGCCCTTCGGAATCCCGAGACGCTCATTCAACGCGGCGACCGCATTGGCCACGCCGTTCGCATTGGCCTCGCTGTCGGACAGCCCCATGACTTGTGCCACCTTCCTGAACTTGTCCCCGACCGCCGGCTCGTTGAAGCGCAGCACGGCAGGCAGGTAGACCGCGTTCAGCGTGCCGTGATGCAGGCGGTAGCCCTTCAGGCCGCCCGTCGGATGGCTGAGCGCATGCACCGCACCCAGTCCCTTCTGAAACACCATGGCGCCCTCCATGGCGGCCATCGCCATGTTGTAGCGCGCCTCGCGGTCCGATCCGTCCTTCGTGGCGCGCTCGACGTACTTCCACGCCTTCTCCAGGCCATCGAGCGCGATGGCGTCGGCCGGCGGGTTGAAGACGTTGGCGAGGAAGCATTCGATGTTGTGGGTGAAGGCGTCCATGCCGGTGCCGGCCGTCAGGTGCGGCGGCAGGCCCATCGTGAGCTCGGGATCGATCAGCGCCAGCTTCGGGATCAGGTGCGGGCTGCCGATGGCGAGCTTGCGGCCCGAATCCATGATGATGACGCCGCCGCGGCTGACCTCGCTGCCGGTACCCGACGTGGTCGGGATGGCGACGATCGGCGCCACCGCGGCGGTGATCTTGGGCGCGCCGCCCTCGACGAAGGAGTAGGCCTGCAGCGAGGAGCCGGGATGGGTCGCCATCAGGGCGACCGCCTTGGCGAGGTCCATCGGCGATCCGCCCCCGATCGCAATAATGCCATCGCAGCCCTCTTCCTTGTAGACGGCGAGCGCATCGCGCATCGCCGCCTCGGTCGGGTTCTCCGGCGTACCGTCGTACAGCGTGATCGGCATGTTGCCCGGAAGCTGGTCCTTCACCTTGGCCCACAGGCCGGCGGCCACCACTCCCTTGTCGGTGACGACCAGCGGGCGCCGGATGCCCAGGAGCTGCAGCTCCGAGTCGAGAAGCTTCAGGGCGCCGAAGTCGAACTGGATGCGGGTCAGGTAGGTGATGAGAGCCATGCTTTCCTCTATGCGCGGCGGCAGCAGAGCCGACTTGTCAGATCGGGCGGTTGCGGCGAGCCTACGCGAGAAAGGTACCATGAGCGACCCTGTTGTCCTGCGCGCTGCCACGGCCGAAGATGCCGCCGTCCTGGCGGCAACCATCGCTGCCGCCTTCGCCCAGTACCGCGGACGCCTCGTGCCGGAATCTGGCGCTTTCCGCGAAACATCGGAAGCGGTCGCCCGGGAACTCGCGCAGGGGGCCGGGGCCATTATCGCCGAGCAGAACGGCGAGGCGGTGGGCTGCGTGATGCTGAAGCCAATGGGAGAGGACCTGTATTTCGGTCGGCTGTCGGTCACGCCGGCAGCGCGGGGCCGCGGCATTGCACGCCGGCTCGTCGAGGCGGTGGAGGATGAGGCGCGGCGACGCGGCGCACGTGGCGTGAGGCTGGGCGTGCGCATCGTGCTCACGGACAATCAGAGGCTGTTCACCGCCCTCGGCTACCGCGAAACGTCGCGCGAGGCCCATCCCGGGTTTGGCCAGCCCACCTCGATCAACATGCGCAAGGCGCTATAATCCGCCGATGATGACCAACCGTACCCCCCTCACCGGTCCCGCCGTGTGGCACGGCGAGGAGATCAGGAATTCCAGGCGCTGGGTCCGCGAGCTGCCCGCGTCGGCGGTGCCCGCGCTCGATGCCGCGCTGGCCGCGGTCAAGCGCAGGGGCCTCGACTGGTCGGCGATCCGGCGCGAGGACTTTCCGCTCGAGGGCCTCGAGGACCTCCTTGCCGACATCGCCGAGGAGCTGGAGAACGGCGTCGGCATCCTGAAGCTGCGCGGCGTTCCAGTCGACCGCTACGACGAGGACGATCTGCGCCGCGTCTATTTCGGCCTGGGCACACATCTCGGCACGCCGGTTTTCCAGAACAGGACCGGCGAGCTGATGCGGGCGATCCGCGACGAGGGCGCCCATGTGGGCCGCACCTACGGCGAGACGAAGGACCAGACCGGTTCCACCTTCCTGTCGTCCTATGCCCGCACGCTGACCAACGGCGGCCTGCGGTTCCATACCGACCGCACCGACGTCGTCGGGCTGCTGTGCGTGCGCCAGGCGCGCGCCGGCGGCGTCAGCAAGCTCGCCAGCACGCCGGCCATCCACAATGCCATCCTGGCGCGGCGGCCGGATCTCCTGGAGGAGCTGTTCGGCGAGTACTGGCGCAGCCGCTTCGGCGAGGAAGGCACCACCAAGGAGACCGCCTATCCGCTGCCGATCTTCGGGCTGCGCGACGGCAAGTTCACCTCCCACTATTCGCTCACCTTCATCGAGGCGGCACAGATGGCACCCGGCGTGCCGCCGCTCACCGAGCGGCAGAAGGAAGCAATCGAGGTCCTGATGGCCACCGCCGAGGAGCTCTGCTTCGAGATGACGCTCGAACCCGGCGACCTTCAGCTCATCAACAGCCACGTCACCTATCACGGCCGCACGCCGTTCGAGGATGACTTCGCCGCCGGCCGGAGCCGGCTCCTGCTGCGGCTCTGGCTGACCATGGCCAACAACCGGCCGTTGCCGGCCGGACACGAGATCCTGTGGCGCAGCACCGAGGCCGGGAAGCCCCGGGGCGGCATCATGCAGGTCAGCCTGTAAGGGCCGAACGATGGCTGTTCCCGAATTCGAGTTCCTGCTCGACACCAATCTCGGCCTCGAATTCGGTGACAAGCCGTGGCCGGATTTCCTCGCGCGCCACCGGATCGGGACGCAGTCGACCACGGACCTGGGCTACCTCGACAAGCTGGTCGCCGCGCACCAGCCCGACATCGTCTTCATGCCGATCGCCGATTTCCATCGGCTCCTGACGACCGGTGACGATCACTATCGCGGGCTCGCCATCGCCACGTCCAAGTTCACCGGCACGACGAGCCTGCCGAGCGTCCTCGTGGTTCGCAAGGACGATCCCGCGAACGGCCTGCAGGATCTCAAGGGCGCGCGCTACGGCTACATCAACAAGTCATGCTCTTCGAGCTACTTCGCGCCGGCCATTCTTCTGCAGCCATCGGGGCACCGGCTCGACAGCTTCTTCGAGATCGTGCCGACGGCGCCATGGCAGGGACAGATCGACGCCGTCGTGGCCGGCAGGGTGCGCGCGACGATGGTGCCCGAGGACATCTGGAGGACGAATCCCGACAACGCAGGCACGACGAGGATCGTCGGGCGCTACGACAACGCCACGCCGGCCCTTGTCGTCGCACGGCGGACTCTGGACGAGGCATTCGTCAGACGTTTGCTGGACGCCCTGGTGAGCTGGGTTCCCCGATGGGAAGGCGTGTATGGCGCCTTCCGGCCCTTCTACCGGGCCGATGTCCATCGTTTCTTCCACGACCTCGACCAGCTTCCCCCCGGCATGTGACCACGTCAGCGGCGATTGCGGAGGCTGCCAACGATGCCGGTCGGGAAGAAGTAGATGCAGAGGATGAAGGCGGCGCCGAGCCACAGCAGCCAGCGGTCGGGGTGGAACAGGTTGCCGAGCAGCGGGATCCCGGCCAGGGGCGCGTTGATGACGACCAGCAGGTCCTGGAGATAGTTCTGGGCGAACACCAGCAGCACCGCGCCGAGGACGGCGCCGTACATCGTCCCCATGCCACCGATCACGACCATCAGCAGGATGTCCACCATGATGTCGAACGACAGCGTCGTATCGGGATTGGTCTGGCTCGACCACAGCGCCAGCAGGGCGCCGGCCAGAGCCGCCACCGCGGCGGCCAGGCAGCTCGCGATCGTGCGATAGAGGACGGTGCGGTAGCCGATGGCCTCGGCGCGGAACGGATTCTCGCGGATGGCCATTAGGACGCTGCCGAAGGGCGAGTTCACGATGCGCAGCAGCGCCAGCACCAGCAGCAGCGCACAGCCATAGACCAAATAGTAGTCGACCAGCCGGCCGTTCACGCGCACGCCGAACAGCGTCCCCTCGATCGGGCGGAACGAGGCGCGCAGCTCCGCCGGCAGCCGGTAGTTCAAGCCGTCCTCGCCGCCCGTCAGCTCGGGAAGCTGTGACGCCAGGATCGCGAAGGCACTGGCCACGGCGAGCGTGATCATGGCGAAGAAGATCGTGCGCACGCGCAGGCTGAAGAGGCCGATCACCGCCGCCAGGGCGACGGCCACGATCAGGCCCGCCACGACGCCCGCGGCAACGGACGACCAGCTCGGCCCGAGGCGCGTGAGCGCGATCGCCACGCCATAGGCGCCGATTCCGAAGAACATCGTATGGGCGAACGAGACGATGCCGGTGTAGCCCAGCAGCAGGTCGAAGCTCGCCGCCAGCACGATGAAGACGCAGATCTTGGCCGCGACGTTCAGCGACTTGGCGCCCGGGAAGGCGAACGGTGCCACCGCCAGGCCGATCACGACCAGCAGCAGCGCCAGCGTGAGCCAGCGGCTGCGCGGCAGGTCGTCGGAGAGGAGTGCGCGCAGCATGGTCAGCGGTTCGCCACGGGGTAGAGGCCCTGCGGCCGCCAGAGGAGGATGAGCGCCATCAGCAGGATGTTGGAGCCCAACGCCACCTTGGGCGCGATGAACCCGATGTAGTTGGCGCTCAGCCCGACCAGCAAGGCACCGATGAAGCAGCCGCCGACCGAGCCCAGGCCGCCGATTATGATGACGATGAAGACCAGCACGGCCACCTGGGCGCCGATCGCCGCCGTGATGGTCTCCTGGTAGAGACCCCACATGGCCCCGCCCAGGCCCGCCAGGGCCGAGCCGGCGACGAACACGCCGACGAACAGCCGCCGGATGCGATAGCCCAGCGCCTCGACCATCTCGCCGTTCTCCACTCCGGCCCGCACCAGCAGGCCGATACGCGTGCGGTTGAGCGTGATCGCCATGGCCGCGAACACCGCGAGCCCGACGGCGACGGCCAGCAGGCGGTACTTCTCGATCGCCACGTCGCCCAGCAGGAAGGCACCGCGCAGCGCCGTCGGCCGCGACAGGGTGATCTGCTCGGGCCCCCATACGACCTTGAGGAGCTGCTCGGCGACGATCAGGCCGCCGGTCGTCACCAGGATCTGGCGCAGATGCTGGCCGTAGACGGGCCGCACGATCGCGCGCTCGAATCCCAGCCCCAGCACGCCGCTGACGATCATCGCCGCCAGCACGGCCGGGCCGACGGCGGCGAGGTTCAGCCATATCGAGTCCGCCGTCATCCATGGTGACAGCGCCAGCATCACGCTCGCCGCCACGAAAGCGCCGACCGCGATGAAGGCGCCATGCCCGAAGTTCAGCACGTCCATAAGACCGAAGGTGAGCGTCAGCCCCGAGGCCATGATGAAGATCATCAGGCCCATCGCGAGCCCGGCGACGGTGAGCGTGACCCAGCTCGTGGCGGAGCCCACCATCGGCAGAGCCACCAGCGCGAGCGCCGGGATCAGCAGGAGCGGCAGCCAGTCGCGCTTCATTGATGCTCTCCCATGCCGAGGCCGAGAAGATGCTGCTGCAGCGCCTCGTCGGCGGCGAAGGACGCCATCGTGCCGGCATGGGCGATGCGGCCGTCATCCATCACCGCCACCGTGTCGCCGAGCTGCCGAGCGAAGGCGAAGTTCTGCTCGACCACCAGCAGGGTCGTGGCGCCGTCCTTCAACTCGTGGAAGGCCGCGATCATGCTGGCGATGATGGCAGGCGCAAGGCCCTTGGTCGGCTCGTCGATCAGCAGCAGCCGCCGCGGCTCGATGATCGCGCGGGCCACCGCCAGCATCTGCTTCTGGCCGCCCGACAGGTTGCCCGCCGGCAGGGTCCAGAAGCGTTTCAGCGCCTCGAACCGCGCGAAGATCCAATCGAGCCGGTCGGGATCCGGCGGGCCGGAGCGCGCCGCCAGGACGAGGTTCTCCTGCACCGTGAGGTCGGCGAAGATCGCCATGCTCTCCGGCACATAGGCAATGCCAAGCCGGGCGATGTCGGGCGTCGACAGACGAGCGATGTCACGGCCGCCGAACCGGATCTCGCCGGCAACCGCACGCCACAATCCCATGATGGTGCGCAGTGTCGTCGTCTTGCCCGCACCGTTGCGGCCCAGCAGCATGGTCAGGCCGCCTTCGGGCACGTCGAACTCGACACCGTGCAGGATGTGATAGCGGCCGATGTCGGTCTTCACGCCGCGCAGGCTGAGCAGCGCGTCAGCCATGACCGCCAGCCTCCGCCGAACTACCGAGATAGGCTTCGCGCACGACCGCGGAGTTGATGACCTCGGCGGGAAGTCCATCCGCGACCAGCTTGCCCTGGTGCAGGACGACGATGCGGTCCGAAAGGGAACGCACGACGTCCATCTTGTGCTCGACGAGCAGGATCGTCTTGTCGCCGCGCCGCTTGATCCGGGCGATGATGTCGAGAATGGTGGGCACCTCGTCGATGCTCATGCCCGCCGTGGGTTCGTCGAACATGAAGATGTCCGGTTCAAGCGCCAGCAGGATGGCCACTTCCAGCTTGCGCTGGTCGCCGTGCGGCAGGGTGGCGGCGACCGCCTGCGCCCGGCCCGCGAGCGAAACGGCGGCAAGATGCTCCGTGGCGCGATCGGTAAGCTCGCCGTGCCGGGAGGTGCGCGAGAGCAGGTCGAGGCCTTTCCCGGTCTTCACCTGTACTGCCAGGCGCACATTCTCCAGGGCGGTGAGGTTGGGGAACAGGTTGGTGAGCTGGAAGGCGCGGCCCAGCCCCAGCCGCGCGCGCCGCGGCGCGGCATAGCCGGTGATGTCCTCGCCGTTCAGGCGGACCTTGCCGGAGGTCGCCGGCAGCTGCCCCGAGATCAGGTTGAAGTAGGTCGTCTTGCCGGCCCCGTTGGGCCCAACGATCGACGTGAGGGTACCGGGATGGAAGGCGCACGTGACGCCGTCGACGGCGGCATGGCCGCCGAACCGGATCGTCAGGTCTTCGGTGGCAAGCATGGTCCCTTCCCTTCCTTCCCAGCGAAGCTGGGGAAGTGGCGCGCCGCGCCAAAGGGGTCATGGGCATCATTGCAGGGACTCATGCCCCCTTCGCCCGCAAGACGGGCACCTCCCCTTCGCGGAGTCCGCGAAGGGGAGGAAACGAATGCCTGGGGCTTCAACGCTTGTTCTTGATCGGCAGCTTGAGCTCGTCGGCGGGAATCTCGCGCACTAGCTCGAGCAGATCGACGTTGTCCTGGGGCGCCTTCTTCATGCGCCAGTGGTACATGACCTGCAGCGCCTGGTGATCCTCCTTGCGGAAGGTCATCTTGCCCTTGGGCGTATCGAAGGTCATGCCTTCCATGGCGGCGATCAGCTTCTCGCTGTCGGTGCCGCCCGCCTTCTTGATACCCTCCACGATCGCCATCGCCGCAGCCATGCCGCCGGCCACGAAGAAGTCGGGCGGCGCGCCGTTGTTCCGCTTCTTGTACTCGTCGACCAGCCAGTCGTTGACGGGGTTCTTGGGGAAGGCCCAGTAGTAGTAGATCGCGCCCTCCAGCCCCGGGAACTGCTTCCAGCCCGCCATCACCGGCAGGATGTTTCCGCCGGGCGCGACCTCGATGCCGAACCGTTCGGGCTTGAGATCCATCAGCTTGGGCAGCGGATGCGCGCCGGCCCACACGACCACCACCACCTTGCGGCCGGGCTTGTCCTTCAGCGCATCGAAGATGCGCTGCGCCGGCGCGGTGAAGTCGGTCGTCTGCTGCGGTGCATATTCCTCGTGCACGATCTTGGCCTTGGAGCCGACGGCGGCCAGCGCCTCCTTCAGCGAGGCGATGCCGTCGCGGCCGAAGGCATAGTCCTGCGCCAAGGTCGCGATGGAGATGTTCTCGTCCTTGAGCGTCGCGGCGGCGGCCAGTGCATCCTGTGTCGAGTTGCGCGACGTGCGGAAGATATAGCGGTTCCACTTGTCACCGGTGATCTGGTCGGCGACCGCCGGCTCGATGATCAGCGGCTTCTTGTACTCCTCGGCGACCGGCAGCATGGCAAGTGCCGCCGCCGACGAGGTCGTGCCGACGGCGATGTCGACCTTGTCGTCACCGTACGCCTCCTCAAGGGCCGCCTTGGCCAGATCCGGCTTGAGCTGGTCGTCCTTGAGGATGACCTGGATCTTGCGGCCGTTGATCTCCATGGTGCCCTTGGTGGCGTACTCGAGGCCCAGCATGAAGCCGGCCTCGGTCTGTCGGGCATAGGCCTCGAGCGGGCCGGTCTTTCCGTAGATCAGCGCGATCTTGATCGGCGGCTGCTGGGCCGCGGCGGGCAACGCGAGCAGCGCGCCGGCGGCGACGAAAACTGAACGACGAAGCATTGGGAACCTCCCTTGGTGGAGGTTCTTCTAGTCGATGATCGCGGCCGGCACCATGCGTCGCATTATTCATTTCGGCTGCTCATGGGGCGCCACCACGCCCCTCCAGCAGGTAGCGATGCCGTCGGAACAGCTCGACGAGCGCATCCATGACCGCCCGCACGCGCGGGAGCGCGCGGAGGTCTCGATGCACCAGCAACCACTGCTCCGTAGCGATTTCGGGCAGCACGTCACCGACGCGCCGCAGCCTGGGGTCCTGATCGGCGAGATAGCACGGCATCACGGCGAGGCCCGCCCCGCTCCGCACCGCGTCGTGCAGGACGAGCCAGTTGTTGACCCTGATCTCGGGCCGCCGGCCGAGCTGCTCGTGCAGCCAGCGCTGGCCTGGCATGTAGCTGTGGTCGTCGTCGAAGCCGATCCAGGGCATCTCCACCAGCGCCGCCATGGCGGTCCGCTTCAACTCGAGAGAGCGCGGTGCGTAGATTGCATATGCGACGTGGCAGAGCTTGCGTGTCACAATGCCGGCGAGTTCCGGCACCTTCTCGCGGATCAGCAGATCGGCCTCGCGCCGCGACAGGTTGGCGAGTGTGTGGCTGGCGATCACCTCGAATTCGATCTGCTGAAGCCTGGCACGCAGCCACGGCAGATGGCGCGCCACCAGCACGGCCATTGCCTCGCCGGCCGACAGGCGTACCACGCCGCTCACCGCATCGCTGAGCCCCGCGCTGCGGCGCTGGATCGAAAGAGCCGACTTTTCCATCGCCTCGGTATCGGCCAGCAGTTGCTCGCCTGCCGCGGTCGGAACGAAGCGGTCCGGCAGGCGCTCGAACAGACGCGCCCCGATCTGCTGCTCCAGCGCCTGAACGCGGCGCGCTACGGTCGGATGGCTGACGCCCAGGGTTCTGGCCGCGGTCGTCAAGGTCCCCTGACGTGCCAGGGTCAGGAAAACGCGCAGATCGTCCCAATTGGTTTGCATGTTCAAAAATGTACAGCCGATTTTCCGATTTGTGGACTGACGAATATTGGTGTTCCGACTTAGAATCACTCTCATGCACATCGAACCCCGTCTCCTCGTCTTCACCCAGGGCGTGCGCGGCCGCATCGCCGGCGCCGTGGCGATCGGCCTGCTGGCTGTCGCCCTGGGAATCGCGCGCCTGGCGCTGCTGGGCTGGCTGATCGGGCAGGTCTTTCTCGGCCGCCCCGTCGCCGAGATGGTGCCGGCGATCGTCGCCATCGCGGCGGTGATGGTGCTGCGCGGGTTGGCCGAACATTGGCGCGCGGTGGTCGCCCACGGCACGGCCGCGCGCGTTCAGATGAAGCTCCGGCGCATCCTCTACGACAAGGTCGCGTCCCTCGGCCCCGGCACGGTCGGCCGCCAGCGTTCGGGAAGCCTCACCCTGTCGATGATCGACGGCGTCGAGCAGCTGGAAACCTATTTCGGACAGTTCCTGCCGCAATTCCTGATCGCCTTGCTGTCGCCGATCCTGATCTTCGCAGTGGTCGCCGTCATCGACCTGCCGGTGGCGCTGGTCATGCTGGGCTTCGCGCTGCTCGCCCTCTTCGCGCCGGCGCTCTGGCACAAGTGGGACGTCCGCAACTCGGTGGGCCGCATGAAGGCCTATGCGGCCTTCGCCGCCGAGTTCCTGGATTCCATCCAGGGGCTCGCGACGCTGAAGGCGTTTGGCCAGGGCAAGGCGCGCGCCGACAAGCTCGAGGTCGAGGCCCGCGACCTGTTCCGCCGGACCATGTGGGTGCTCGGCACCAATTCGCTGGCGCGCGGCATCACCGACGCCTCGATCGCCGGCGGCGCGGCGGCCGCGCTCATCTATGGCGCCGCGCGGGTCGAGGCCGGCACGATGTCTCTGCAGGCCTTGCTGATCATCCTCATGCTGGGCATCGAGGTGTTCCGCCCGATGCGCGAGCTGCGCACGGTTCTGCACCAGGGCATGGTCGGCCTCTCGGCGGCGCAAGGTCTCTACCGCATTCTAGATGACCAGCCCCTCGTCGCCGATACCCCCCCGGCGCGGCTGGACGGGCCATTGGCGCCCACCATCGCCTTCGAGGACGTGCGCTTCTCGTATCCTGGCACGCGCCGACCCGTGCATGACGGTCTCGCCTTCCGCGCCGACGCCGGCGAGCGGATCGGACTGGTCGGCACCTCGGGCGGTGGCAAGTCGTCGATCGTACGGCTGCTGCTGCGCTTCTATGATCCAGACCGGGGGCGCATCCTGCTGGGCGGCCATGATCTGCGCACCCTGTCCTTCGACCAGATCCGTTCGCTGATCTCGGTCGTGAACCAGGACACGTTCCTGTTCCATGGCACGGTCGAGGAGAATATCCGGCTGGGCCGGCCCGATGCGACCCACGAGCAGCTCGAGGCCGCCGCACGTGCCGCCAACATCCACGACTTCATCCTGAGCCTGCCCCAGGGCTACGGCACGATCATCGGCGAGAAGGGCATCAAGCTTTCAGGCGGCCAGCGCCAGCGCGTGGCAATCGCGCGCGCGCTGCTGCGGGACACCCCGATCCTGGTTCTCGACGAGGCGCTGTCTGCCGTGGATGCCGAGAATGAAGCGGTCATCCAGCAGGCGCTCGACCGCCTGATGCAGGGACGCACCACGCTGATCCTGGCCCATCGCCTGTCGAGCGTGATTGATTGCGACCGCATCCTGGTGCTCGACGGCGGCAAGGTCGTCGAGCAGGGCCGCCACGAAGCGCTGATGGCCCAGGGTGGCGTCTATGCAATGCTGATGGCGGAGCAGGCCCGCGAGTCTTCAGGGCCGCAGGCCTCCGGCCCGCTCCCGGGCGGGCAGGATGCAAGCGCTCCGCAAGACGCGCGGATTCCCGGCAGCAGCGTCACGGAGGGCATCATCAAGGCGGAGGGACTGACCTGGTACCAGGTCGTCGCGACCCTCATGAAGGTCATCCTGCCGTGGAAGGGCAAGCTTACGGCGACCTTCATCTTCGGCGTCCTGCGCGTGGTCTCCTTCATCGGCATCGGCGTGTTGTCGGCGCTGATCGTCCTGGCCCTGAAGAATGGCGCACCGTATGGAGGCTACGCCATCGCGCTCGCCGTTCTCGCGCCCGTCTCGGGCGTCCTGCATTGGCTCGAATCGTGGTTGGCGCACGACATGGCCTTCCGCCTGCTGGCCGAGATGCGCATCGATGCATTCCGCAAGCTCGACGCGCTGGCGCCGGCCTACCTGGTGCGCCGCCGCACAGGCGATCTCATGGCGCTCGCCACGCACGACATCGAGCTGGTCGAGTACTTCTTCGCCCATACCGTGGCGCCCGCCTTCGTGGCCGTCCTGGTGCCCGCCGCGGTGCTCGCGGCGCTGGCATGGGCGGACGTCTGGCTAGCCGTCGCCCTACTGCCTTTCCTGGTTGCGGTCGGCCTCAGTCCGTTCCTGATGCGCAAGCGAGTCGACCGGCTGGGCGGCCAGGCACGCGAGGCCGCGGGCGAACTCGGTGCCTTCGCCGTCGACGCCGTGCAAGGCCTCGGCGAGATCGTCGCCTTCCAGCAGGAAGCTGCTCGAGGCGACAAGCTCGACCAGCTGTCGCGCCGCCACATCGAGCTGCGCCTGCCCTTCTTCAGCGAGCTCACGCTGCAGCACGCGCTGCTCGAGGTCCTGACCGGCCTGGGCGGCCTCGCCATCGTCATCGTCGGGGCCCTACTCGCCCAGCAGGGCGTGCTGAATGCCGGTCTGCTCCCCCTGCTCACCATCCTCGCCATGGCCGCCTTCCTGCCAGTATCCGAGATCGCGCAGATCGGGCGGCAGCTCGCCGATACGCTGGGCGCCACCCGTCGCGTCTACGCGCTGGCCAACGAGCCGGTGCCGGTCCGGGATGGTCCGGGCGTGCCGCAGCGCAATGGTGCGGCCGCGCTGGCCCTGGAGAAGGTGAGCTTCGCCTATCCTGGCCAGACACGGCGTGCGCTCACCGAGGCGACGTTCGATATTCCCGCGGGCAAGACCGTCGCCCTGGTCGGCACGTCCGGTGCCGGCAAGACGACGACGGCGCAGCTCCTGATGCGCTTCTGGGATCCGCAATCGGGACGCATCACGCTGAACGGCGCCGACCTGCGCGACTACAAGCTCGACGAGCTGCGCCAGCTGATCGCACTCGTCGCCCAGGACACGTTCCTGTTCAACGACACACTGCGCGCCAACATCCTGATCGCCCGTCCGGAGGCCACCGAGGCGGAGCTTGCCGCCGCCGTCGTCCATGCTTCGCTCGCCGACCTTGTCGCCGCGCTGCCCGACGGCCTCGATACGCTCGTCGGCGAGCGCGGCACGGCGCTTTCCGGTGGCCAACGCCAGCGGGTCGCGATCGCGCGTGCCTTCTTGAAAGACGCACCCATCCTGGTTCTGGACGAAGCGACATCGCACCTCGATGCCGTCAACGAGCAGGCTGTGCGCCAGGCGCTCGACCTGCTGCAGGCCGATCGCACCACCATCGTGATCGCCCACCGTCTGTCGACCATACGGAACGCCGACCTGATCGTGGTGCTGGATCAGGGACGCGTCGCGGAAACCGGCACGCACGCAGCCCTGCTGGCACGCAACGGTCTTTATGCGCGGCTCGTCTCGCGCCAGCTTGCGTCGGTCTATGCGCCTGCGGCATCCTGACCTCCCGCCCAGAAGCGCGGGAAGGAGAACTGCGTGTTCAGCCACGTCACGGTAGGCAGCAACGATGTCGCCAAAGCCAAGGCCTTCTATGACGGCGTTGGCCGGGCGCTGGGCCTGGCCCTGCTCGCGGACTACCCGAGCGCCGTCGCCTATGGCCGGCCCGACGGCCGTCCGCAGCTCTGGATCCTCAATCCACTCGATCGCAAGACCGCCAGCGTGGGCAACGGCATCACCATCGGCCTCGAGGCACCGGACCGCAACGCGGTGGACGCCGCCCACCAGGCAGGCCTCGCGGCAGGCGGCAAGGACGAAGGTGCGCCGGGCCTACGGGAGCACTATCATCCCAACTATTATGGGGCCTATCTTCGGGATCCCGACGGCAACAAGATCTGCATCGTCTGCCACAAGCCGGGCTAGGAGCCACGAGCCATGAGCGAGCCATTGAAGGTCTACTGGCAGCCCGGTTGAACGAGCTGCCTGAGACTCAAGGAGTTTCTATCGATCCGTGGGATCGACTTCGTTTCGGTGAATGTGCTCGAGGATCCGGCCGGCATGCTGGAGCTGCAGAAACTCGGCGTGCGGTCGGTGCCCGTCCTGTCGCGGGGAACGGCGTACACCTTCGGTCAGAGCACGCGGCAGATCGTGGAATTCCTCGGCCTCGGAGAGAAATCCGGTCCGGAACTGTCGACCGACGAACTTGCCCGACGGCTGGTAAAGTTCATGACCGCAGCCTTGGAACTGATCCCGTTGATGCCGGCCGACCGGCTCGACATTCATGTACCGAGCAGGCCGCGCAGCTACCGCACCCTGGCGTTTCACCTCTTCCGCGTCGTCGACGCCTTTCTTGACGCCAACGAAGGTGCCGTTCTTGTTCAGGCAATGTTCCGCGAGGAGCCGCCGCCCGAGGCCAGCCATGACGTCCTGGTCGCCTATGGCGAGAGAGTCCGCCGGCGCTTCCGGGCTTGGTGGACCGGCGGCGACAGGACGGCCACGCGCCCATTGCAGACCTACTACGGCGAGCAGTCGCTGCATGAACTCATGGAGCGCACGACATGGCATTGCGGCCAGCATGTGCGCCAGTACATGATGCTGCTCGACAAGGAAGGCATCGGACACCCTCAGCCTCTGGCGGCGCCCGACTTCGCCGGACTGCCAATGCCCCGGAACGTTTGGGATGGATGACCGCGTGCGCACGAAAGAGAAGTTCCCCGATCGCAAGTACGATACCGCCAGCAGCTTTCTTGCGGACTACGCCGCCGCCGTCGCGGCGGCGCTCGGTTCGGTGCGTGGCTCCGAGATCGATCGGGCAGTCACCGCCATCAAGCGCGCCATGCTCGGCGACAAGCTGATCTATTCCTGCGGCAACGGCGGCTCGGCAGCGATCGCCAACCACCTGACCTGCGACTGTTCCAAGGGTATCGCCACCAACACCACCCTGCGGCCGCGTGTCGTGAGTCTGTCGGCGACGGTGGAACTCCTCACGGCGATCGCCAATGACGTCGCCTACAGCGAGGTCTTCGTCAACCAGCTGAAGAACATCGCGCGGCCCGGCGACGTCCTGATCACGATCTCCTCATCCGGCGATTCCGAGAATGTCGTCCGGGCGATCGCATGGGCTGCCGACAACGGCATGACCACCATTGCCCTCTCGGGTTTCTCGGGCGGTCGGAGCGCCGCCATGGCGGACATCAATCTCCACGTAACGGCGGAGAATTACGGGGTGGTCGAGGACGTGCACCAGTCGCTGATGCACCTGCTCGCACAATATGTGCGCATGACGGAGCTGCCGGCCGACCTCGTCTCGACGCTGCGCTTCTAATCGACCCCGCGGGAAGGCGCTGTTTGCGAGCCCGGAAGGGAACTTCCGGGCCGGCAATTGCGTTCTCGGGCAAGATTCGAAAGGAGCTACCGTGCGCAACGCAACCCATAACGGCAAGGATCTTGCCCGCGAGATCGCGCTGCTCAAGGAGCAGCTCGAAGAACTGGCTGGAACGCTGAACGGCACCGGCGAATCGATCGTCGCCCGTGGCGAAGCCGCGCTCGACGACGCCCTCAAGTCCGTCCGGGATCGCATCACCAAGTATGGCGACACCGCGAAGACCATCGCTGACGAAACGGTGAAACTGAAGGACAAGGCGGCGGGCAGCCTCGTCGAGCAGACCGAGACGCGTCCTCTGACGACCGTGGCCGCCCTTGTCGGCATCGGCTTCCTCGCCGGCTGGCTTTGTCACCGCCGATAGCGGTCGTGCGTTCCGTCCGGGCCGCCCCAAGCGAAAAAGGGGCGGCCATCTTCGAGTCAGCGGGTCGATAAGCTACGCGGGCGCCGAATGGAAGCCCCACGGTGCCGTGTGACCATCGTCCTCCTCGGGCGCAGTCTCGCTCGTCTCCGGCACCGTCCTGGTCTATTTCGCGGCAACGAGCCGGCGCCTCGGCTGAGGCCGCACAGGCGGACGGGGTCGAGGCGCCGGCCGTTCCACCGACGCGAGCGCCGGCTTGCGGGCAAGCCGTGCGTTCATCGGACGGTCGTCGGCCAGCATCACCTCCAGCCACCGGAGAGACGGCAGATGGGCCGCGATGGTGCTGATCAGGATCAGCAGCGGCACCGCCACGATGGCGCCGATCGCGCCCCACATCCAACCGAGAAGGGCGATGGCCGTGAACACGGCTACGGTATTCAGGGCACAGCGACGGCTCAGGAAGATCGGCGTGATGAACTGCGACTCGGCGACATGGATCAGCAGCAGCACGCCGGGCGCTGCGACGATCAGCAGCCAGTCGTTGAATGTCAGCAGCGCCACCACCGCCACGACGATGATCATCACCGTCGACCCGATGAATGGCACGAAGCCGGCCATGCCCATCAGGACGCCCCACACGATGGCGTTCGGAAAACCGAGCAACGCCAGCGCGATCGTCGAGCAGACGGCAACGCCGAAGTAGATCACGGCAAGCGAGAACAGATATTGTCCGACCCGGTCATTGATGTCCCGCATGACGCGGGCCAGGCGGACGCGCGTGCCGAATGCCGCGGGAATGCGCATGATCTGGCGCCGTGAACTGTTGCGGTGCGCCAGGAGAAGGAACGCCAGGACCGCCGCATAGAACACTTGCAGCATGACCATCGGCGTCGTGCTGGCCACTGCCCCCAGCAGCGACCCTTCCCGCACGACCACCTTCTCAACGGGGGCGTCCATCGCCGCCGCAGGTGCCGCTGCCGTTGCCGCGTCTTCTACCTGACGCGTGAACTGCTGAAGCATGGCGAGTGAACTGCGCACGCCCTCGAGCTTGCGTTCGAGCGTATAGGTGAGCACGGGTGCCTGGTCGATCCAGTCGGCGAGGGCCGGAAGGGATATCGCCAGCAACGCCACGAGCCCCAGCAGCAGGAGCAGCACCGATGCGCCGGCAGCAAGCGACGCCGGCAGCCGCACCCGTTCGAACGCGTTCGCGACGGGCGTCAGCACGAGGGCCAAGACGATCGCCCCTGCCGTGGGAATGAGGAAATCGCGCGCGACGTATCCGACCGCCGCTACCGCGCATACCGCCAGGATGATGAGGGGCCGCCGGATCGCCGATCCCTTGTGCATGTGCACGACGGGGTAGCGCTCCTCCTGCAGATCGTGCGGCGTGGCAACCACTCCCTGTCTCCTGTGGCAGCCATAACGGGCCGGTCGCGGGGAAGTTCCGCGGTGCTGTTCGGTCTTGCATGGGCCTGAGGAACTGCAGCAAGGTAGGCTATGGAAAAATTCCGGAAACTTGCTGCCGCGATCACCACGGCGTTGCTATTGATGTCGCCTGCGATGGCTCAGCAACCGCAGACGTGGGTTGCCGTGGCAAGCGACGGCGCCGGTCTTTGGGGTATCGCTGTCGGCATGACGACGCGCGAGATGGCCGAGTCATCAGCACTCCAGGAATGCGGCATGTACTGCAAGCTGAAGTTCACGGCCGAGGCGCGCTGCGTCGCCTACGCCTTCAGCAACACCGGCCGCGCCGAAGGCTTTGGCGCCGGCGAGAGCCGACAGGAGGTCGAGAATGCGGCGTGGCGGGAGTGCAACGCCAACGTGCCGGCGAACTCCTGCACGGTCCGTGCCGCCCGTTGCTTCGAATAGACGGCCTTCGCAACGCTGCTCGACTATCTTTTGGGGGCTATCGCGGACGTCTCGTCGAGCCATCGACGGGCGTCATGCAGGCTGGTGAAGATTCCGATCGGCCGTTCACCCGCCTCGCTGATCGCCGCAAGGTCGCGAACGATCTCGCCCCGGGAGCCATCCACGACGAAGGCCAGCGGTCCCCGACGTGCAGAGTCCGGCTGCGCGCGCATAAAGTGCACCAGTGCCTTCAGGCGCTCGAGATCGACCGTCGTGTTTGCGGCCGTCACGTCGATGATCTTACGGTAGTGAAGAGCCCCGGACTGGGCAAACTCCTTGACGGCCTCCTGGAATTCAGCCGCTGTTATCGTGCCATGCGCGACGGCGATGGCCAGTCGATCAGTGTGGGAAATGCGAACGTGAATCGGCATGCGCGGCGGCCGTTTTATGCAGCAACGCCACGACATACAAGCAGTTGAACTGCAGATACGTTTGGTCGTTACCTGCGGTCCGCGCCGGGTTCAGCGCTCGAACGACGGTTTGCCCATCCGGGCCGCCGGACCGGGCGCGCCGTCATCCGACGGTGGCCCGGCCCTTGGCTCGAGGTGGTTGTGCACCACCGTAACTCCCGCAATCGCGCAGGCGTGCGCCTCGACCGAACGCATCTCGGCGCCGTGGCGGACCTCACCGCTCAAGGTGATCTCGCCTTGGCAGACCTCCATGTGGATTGCCGCCGCGTCCAGCTGGCGGTCCCCTGCAAGGCGTCCCTCGAGCTCCCGGCGGATCGCGGCGTCACTACGAAGATAGCCCGCCGGTTCGCGCGCCTCCGGGATGCAGTCCTCGAGAAGGTTCGGGGGATTGGACATTGTTGCCCTCCTGCGTGTCATGACCTTCGAACACCGGACTGCCTTGCCGAGTTGCGATGCGGCGGACCCAGTTGAACGCTTGACAGGAGAAATACGCAACCATATGGTTGCATATCATGGATCGCATCGAAAAAAGCATCGACCTCAAGGCCCCCGTCTCGCGCGTCTGGCGAGCGCTCACGGACCACCAGGAGTTCGGCTCCTGGTTTCGCGTCGCGCTCGACGGCCCGTTCGTCGTGGGCGGCGTGTCGCGCGGCCACGTCACCTATCCGGGCTACGAGCACCTGCGCTGGGAAGCGGTGGTTCAGAAGATGGAACCGGAACGGCTGTTCGCGTTCACATGGCATCCGTACGCGATAGATCCCGACATCGACTACAGCGCCGAGACGCCTACGCTGGTCGAGTTCACCCTGGAGCCGACAGCCACGGGCACGCGCCTGCGCGTTGTGGAATCCGGCTTCGACAAGCTGCCGGCGCATCGCCGGGACATGGCCTTCCGCAGCAACGACGGAGGGTGGGCGATCCAGATGCAGAATGTCGCGCAATACCTTGAAGAGCATGCCTGACGCAGGTGCAGCGGAAAGCAGTGCCGTCGTGTTCGCGGCCCTGGGCGACCGGACCCGCCTCGGCCTGCTCACGCAGCTCGCGGCGGGCGAAGCGCAGTCGATTACGCGACTGACGGCGGCAACAGAGCTGACGCGGCAGGCCGTTACCAAGCATCTGCGGGTGCTCGAAAGCGCCGGCATCGTGCGATCGGCCCGGACCGGCCGCGAGACACGTTTCGCTCTCGATCCCGCCCCGATCGTCAGCGCCCAAGCCTACCTCGAGCATGTTTCGCGGCAATGGGATGGCGCTCTTGCGCGCCTCAAGGCGATGGTCGAGGAGACGTAGGAGCGCGCAAGGTCCTCGCCCCAGGATGAGAAGGCGGATGGGCGCGAAGGGAGTCAGTTTCCCTTCAGGATCTTTGCCGCGGCATCGGCAAAAACCTGGCAGCCTAGCACGATGTCGTCGTCCGCCGTGTTCTCCGTGAAGTGGTGCGATATGCCGCCGATCGACGGTACGAACAGCATGGCGGCCGGCAGGCGCTGCGCCAGGATCTGCGCATCGTGTCCGGCGCCCGACGGCATGCGCATGTGCACGCCCGGCGCGTGTTTCTCGGCCGCTTCCTCGATGGCGTCCTGCAGACGCTCCTCCATGGGCGCCGGCATGGTGCGGCCGAGGTTGACGCAGTTGACGGCACACGGCCCACGCTCGTTGTGTGTTGCGACGATCTCTTCCAGACAATCCTCTAGGCGATTCAGCACGGCGAGATCGGCATCACGGAACTGCAGGACCATCTCCGCCTTTCCGGGGATGATCGCCGGCGCGCCCGGCTCGACCGAGAGCTTGCCCACGGTCCACACGCTACGCGGCCCAGCGAGCGCCGGAAACCGATCCATCACCTCTTGGTAGAGGCGCATCATGGCGGCCCCGGCATCCCTGCGGATCGGCATTGGCGTCGTTCCGGCATGGTTCTGGATGCCGCTGAAGGTCAGCTGGTACTGGAAGATGCCGACGATGGCGGTGACGATGCCGATCCGCTTGTTCGTGGCTTCGAGCAGCCCACCCTGTTCGATGTGCGCCTCAAGATAGCAGCGGTAGCGTCCCTCCTGAAGCTGGACGCGCGGCACCCCTTCGAGGCCTGCGGCCTTCAGCGCATCGCGCATGCGGCTGCCGTCGTCGCGATGGCGCGCCTCATCGACATCCTCCTCCGTGATGCGGCCCACGAAGCTCTTGGAGCCGATCATGCCGCCCCAATGCCCCTCTTCGTCGGCCCAGGACGCGACGTCGACGGCCAGATGGGCGGTGTCGGGATCCTCCGCAAGCGCGCGCGCGACCTCAAGCCCGTAGATCACGCCCATGACGCCATCGAGCCAGCCGCCGCGCGGCTGAGTGTCCGTGTGTGAGCCCATCAGCAGGCGCGGCCCACTCTTGGTACTGTGTCCGATCACGTTGCCGACGCCGTCGATCACCGGATCGAGACCCGCCTCCTTCATGCGATTGGCGAGCCAGTGCCGGCTTTCCACGTCCTGGGGCGACAGGTGCGGGCGATGCACGCCGGTCTGGTAGCGGCCGAAATCGGCGATCCGGCGCAGGTCGGCCAGGAGACGTTCACCGTTGATGCGGGGCATGTCGAGTCCTCGATGAAGATGCGCCGCGACCCAGCCTCAGTCCCAACGAGACGTCTGTGCCCGGGAGCTTGTCTGGTGCGGCCACGCCGTACCAACCATACAGCAATAAGCATGCCCCGTGCCGCCGGTGGACCATGGCGCGTCTCGCGTCGGGTTCGTCAGGGCGTCGCTTCCCGCAGAAAAAGAGCGACGGCGCGGCGGTAGGCGGCATAGGCGAGGCTGCGCGGCTCGGCATCGATGACGACGGTGCCGGCGGCACGCCACCGCGCGCCTCCAAGTGGCCGGGTCCCGGTGAGGAGGATGCGATAGAGAGCGTGCTCGGGCACCAGGGTGTTGCGCGGACCCCTCCGCACCGCGATGGGACCGCCGTGCACGGAGGCCAGCTCATCCACCTCGAGCACGCGCGTCGAGGTGTGAGCGATTTCGGAAACGACGAGATCGAGCACTTCACCATCGGCTGGAACGAACCGTGCCGACGCCCCCACCTTAACCCGGTCGAGATCGGCCTCGGATACGAACCCTTCGACCACCGAATCGCCGTCAGCGGTGAGCACCCCCAGGCGCTCCAGCCGGCGCACCTGAGTGCCAAGGCGAAGGTCGGGCGGCACGTCGCGCACCACGCCCGCGAACGGCGCCACGACCTGCAGCAACTCAGCCCTGCTTTGCGACCGCGTGAGGGCGGCAGATGCCTGGGACGTCCTGGCAAGCGCCGCCTGCTGGGCGCGGCGGCGCTCGGGATTGTAGGTGCCGGCCATCTGCTCGGCTTGTGCGACCTCGAGCTGGGCCTGGGCGGCGGCGATGTCGTGATCGACCTCGACCGATTCGGTGCGGAAGATCGCCTGCCCTTCCCTGACATGCGTGCCGTCGGGAACCATCGAGACTACCCGTCCCGGCTCCGCCGCCAGCAGCACGATCTGACGTTCCGCGCGCAGCAGCGCCGGAGCATCCACGCGGCCTCGCCACGGAACGAGCAGGGCCAGCAGCAGCAGCCCGAACACCATCGCCGTGACCAGCGTTCGAGGCCCTGGCCGACGCAGCGTCGGCAGTTTCGACCAGGCGCCGATCTCGCGGGCGATCGGCCTGATTACGAAGAACCAAAGTTCTATCGCCATCAGCACGACACCCAGCGCCTTGAAAGTCAGGTGATAGACCAGCACGGCGATTCCGAGGAACAGGAAGAAGCGATAGACCCAGGTCGTGAACGACCAGATCACGACCACCCTGGCCTCGCCAGGCCCAAGGATTTCGGGCTTGGGCAGGCCCGGACGGAACAGCAGCTCGCGCAGCCACCAGCGCGCATAGGCGAAGCCGCGTTCCTGAAGGTTCGGAAAATCGATCAGATCGGACAGGATGTAGTAACCGTCGAAACGCATCAGGGGACTGATGTTGACTGCGATCGTCACCAGCCATGTCGAGCTCGAGAGCACGAAGAATGCGCTGCGAGTCGGTCCGTCGGGAAGGATCGCCCAGGCGATCGACGCCAGCGCCGCGATGAGGATCTCTGCCCCCATGCCGGCGCAGTCGATCACCAGTCGCTGCCGTCGGTCGGTCAGACGCCAGGCGTCGGTCGTGTCCGTCCACAGCACCGGCCACAGCACCAGGAAGGCAATGCCCATCGACGGCACGCGGCAGCCATATCGTTTGGCCGCAAAGCCGTGCCCCAGCTCGTGGAACACCTTGGCGAAGGAGATCGCGACCGCCATCTGCAGCAGGCCCTCGACCGTCGTCTGCTCGACCAGGCTGTGGGTATAGCGTTCCCAGTCCCGCGAGATGAGGAAGAGCGCGAGAAGGCCCAGCAGCGAGATCGCCACCAGACCGGCCCGGGTGAACAGCCATCGCACCAACGGCAATGCCGCTGCCAGGAAGCGGTCCGGATCGACCAGGCGTATGCGGAAGAAGAGATAGTTGTGCACCAGCCACGCGGCGGGCGACTTACGCCGCATCGCCGTGGCGGCCGCGAACTGGGCCGTCTCGGCCGGCCCCAGGGCCTGGAGCAGGCCGGCCTCGCGTGCGAACTGGGCAAAGCGCTGGAGGTCGTCGGGCCCCGGCCGCAGGGTCGTCTCGGCTGCCACGGCCTTCAAGATGGCCTCGGGTTGGCGCAATCCCCAGCGGCTGAGGATCTCGAAGTCCTGCCAGCCCAGCCGGACAAAGCGATGGGCCGCCGGATCATAGATAGACCAGGTGGGCGCGCCGCCGGAGATGGGACCCGGCGCCAGGGTCAGGTCTTCGCGCAGGGGCGGCAGGAACGCCTTCACCGTCATGCCAGCAGCTGCCGCAGGAAGGCGATCGGCCGCCGCAGCAGCCAGAGCACCAGCGGGCGCTCGGGGCCGAAGATCTTGGCCGTGCCCTTGAGTCCGAGGCGCAGCCCGTCGTCCTGCAGGTCGGCGCGCGCGGTATAGGCAAGCACGCCCGAGGGATTGAGGGTGGTGGCGTAACTGACGAAAGCGACCTTTCCCGGTACCGGCTGGTCGGGGGCGAGGTTGCTGAAGAAGAGGACCTCGGCGCCGTCTTCGAGGGTCGTCGCGTCGGCGGCGGGAAGTTCGATCTCGATCCGGGAGGACGTCGGCGGCGACACCTGCAGGATGCGCTCGCCGATCTCCACCGGCCTTCCGATCCATTCGGCAGGATCGTTGAAGACCGCGATGCCATCCGCAGGCGATGCGATGTCCGCCCGCGCCAGCCGAGCCTCGCGATAGTCGAAATCGGCACGTGCCTCGTCGAGCCGCGCCCGCAACGTCGCCAGCTGCTCGCGCGCCCGTACGTCGGCAATCGCCTCCTGCGACGCCTGACGGTACTGGGCCGTCGCCGTCTCGAGCGCCTTGGCCGCGACCTTGTATTCCGCCTCGAGCTGGCGGCGCTCCAGCCGCACCAGCAGCTCGCCGGCCTTCACCGGCGCGTTGGGCGGCACCTCGACGGCATCGACCACACCGGCGAACGGCGCACGCACGAAGGCGGGATGGCGCGCCACGACCTCGGCCGCGGCGATCGTGCTGGATCGGACCGGCATCAGACCGGCCGCCAGGACGACGGTGGCCACGGCGGCCAGAAGCAGACGTCTGGTCAGGCGTCTGCCGCCAACCCGTGCCGGGTCGATGCGGGTTCGGCTGAGCGCCCAGGCCTGGCCGTAGGAGCCAAACAGAACATCCAGCAGGGGAAGCTCGGCGTCGGGCCAGGCGATGCGGCGGCCCAGCAGCAGGATCGCGACAACGACCCCTTGAACCCGGATCGGCCACCAGAGCAGATGCGGAGCGAGCCAAGCTTTCGCCGCTTCCGGATCGGATGTCACCGCCGACGGATCCAGGCGCTGCACCTGATCGCGCTTTCCGGCCGCGGCGACATCCCGATACAGCCGGCTGAGCATCAGCATGTACGGTGCACCGGCTTCGATCCTGGCCGCACCGGACAGAGCGACGATCTTCTCGCTGCGCGCATCCCAGAGGACGGCCTGGTCGTAGCCCACCGCGCGCACCGTCTCGTTGACGATGACGAACGGCAGCTCGTCGCGGCTGGCCGTCCGGGCGCGCGCCGTAAGCTGCAGCACCTCCGTCAGCCGCAGCAGCTGCTGATTGAGACGGCCGGGCTGTGCAGACGGCGCCGCGACCGCTGCCGGCTGAGGAGCGGGAGCGCTCAAGGCGACCTAGCTGGGTGCACCCGCGAACTGGGCACCGCCGCTCATGCCGGGCAGCAGGGCGCCCGTGCCGCCCTCGATGCGACCGTAGATCTTGATCGTCTGGCTCGCGGCATCGACCTTGCCCGAGATGCGGGTGATGGTCGCGGTGTAGCGCCGCCCGGTCTCCGTGATCTTCACCTGAGCCGTCGCGCCAGGCTTCAGCCAGGCGAGCCACGGCGACGGTACGATGAACTCCAGCTCCAGGTCGCGCTCGTCGACGAGGTCGAGCAACGGCGCGCCCGCCTGCACGAACTGATGGTTGCGCACGGAGGTCGCCGCGACGCGCCCTGGGAAAGGCGCCTTCACGATGCAATTGTCGACCGCCGTCTGCGCGACGGCGACGTCGGCGACGGCGACGCCCACGTCGTTCTGAGCCGTCACGAACTCCGCCTTGGAGTAGACGTTGAGCGCCTTCAATGCCTGCTGCGTCTTCAGGAGATCCCGCCGCTTCGTCAGCTCGGCCTCAGCCCGGGCGAGCACCGCATCCTGCTGGGCGCAGTTGAAGCGCGCCAGCACCTGCCCTTCGGCGATGTTGTCGCCGTCGGCCGGAGAGAACTCCACGAGCTGACCCGCCATCGGGGCCGAGATGACAGCCGTCGATCGGGCGGTCACCTGCACGCCGATCGGCCCCGCCGAGGGATCGAGAGCCGCCGTCGGCAGTGGCGTGACGGCGGTCTGTGCCGTCGCGACGAACGGCGTCAGGACCAGCACGACACTGGCGACGAACAGGGGGATTCTCATTGGACCTCCATCGCGGCGGTCCGTTCCACCGGGGCCGTCGCCGCTACCGTTGTTCCCATCGCATCGGGCGCCGACGTCGACGCCGTGGCCGGAAGGTCGGGAAGAAGACCGGCCTGCCAGCGCGCAATGGCCTGGTCGACCTGGCTTGTGAGGGTCGGAAGGTCCTGCAGCTCGGCATTCGCCGGCACGAGGTCCATGCCCGTGGCCGAGTAGATGGCGGCCAGCGCCGCCAGGACGCGGACCTGCGCCCGATCGCGGGCGATGCGCGTCGTCAGGACGGTGAGCTGGCGGCGGATGCGGTCGGCCTCGGACTGCACGCCCGCGACGCTGACGCTGTCCGCCACTCGGCCGATCTGGGTTCCCACCTGATCGACCTCCTTGGCCGTCTTGTACGTGTCGAAGGAGTTCGCATAGTCCTGGATGCTGAGATTGACCTGGCTCAGGACGGCGACGCTGAGCGCGATGCGGCGCTGTTCGGAAAGATCGACGGCCTGGTTCGCGACGGCGATGGCCCTCGGCCCCTGGATCATGTTGAACAGATTGAACGTCGCCCGAATGCCGATCTGCCCCCAGATGTTCGTATAGAGCAGGTTGTTGGAGTTGTAGTTGAAGCCGGCGATCATCCCGACGCCAGGAAGCATCTTCAGGATCTCCTTGTAGACGTCCTGCTGATCGATCTTCTTCTGGTACGCCTCGATTCGCAGCTCCGGCCGCAGCGTGAGGCCGATATTCTCCAGCCGGTGGTTGTCGAGGCTGGTCGGCTCCACGCTTTCGCCCAGCCTGCCCGCGAAGGCGAACTGCGTCGTGGGCGGTACGTTGATCAGGGTCGCAAGCTCGATGTGCGCGGCGGCCAGGTCGTTGCGGATCCGCTCAAGCTCGCTCAGCACCATGACCATGTTCTGCTGGAACTCGAGCAGCGCGATCGGGCTCTGGAGGTGCTGCGCACTGGCCGCCCGCGAAGCGGCCAGGATGTCGCGCGCCGACCTCAGCATGGGCTCGATGCGCGGCAGAAGCTCGGAGGCCGTGGCGGCCCGCCAATAGGCGGTTGCGGTGTTGCGCACGATGTTGTCGATGACCTTGCGGCGGCGCTCCACGGCGATCAGCGTGCGGTAGCCTTGCTGGCGGGCCTGGAAGTAGCTCAGTCCGAGATCGAGCGCATTCCAGGTCAGCGTCAGATCCGCCGTCATGAACTGCGGCTGCTGCGAGTACGAATAGGTCAGGCTCTGCTGCTGCGTGAAGACATCGATGCTCTGCGCCGCATTATAGCTGGTGCGGCCGTCATAGCCGACGCCGGCGGCGAGCCGCGGCAGCATCTGCGAAAGCGCCAGATCGAGCTGGCGCTCCTGCAGCGTGATCTCGGCCTTCGCGAGCTGCGCGTCATAATTGTACTTGAGCGCGCGCGCGATGGCCTCGGAGAGGCCGAGCGAGCCGCCGACCGGCACGTAGTTGGCTTCGATCGTCTTGCGGTCCTCCTGCGCACGCTTGACGTTCTCCTCCAGCGACATCGCGTCGGGCCGCAGGTTCCCACACGCAGCGGTGCCAAGCATCGCCATCGATGCCAGGACGGATTTGACGGCGGCAGTACGGCACATCGTGATCATCCCCCAAATCAACACAGTGACCGCGCCAGGCGGCGCGGCCAGAAATCACCCGTTGACCCCTGATCAGGCTGCTAGGGCATCGAGCAGGGCGCGCGCGCGCGCCATGCGTCCGGCCTGGGCCTGCTCCCGCAGTTGCGGAGAAAGGCCGAAGCCCGGCGGAGCTTGCCCCTCCACCGGGACAGGCATCCAAAGCTGCGCCCCATCGCCGGTTGGCGTCGGCGCCGGCGATTGTTCCCGCGGCGGCCCATCCGTTTCCGGCTCGGCCGGCTGCGGGGGCTGCGCGTCGGTCGCGGGCGGAATTTCCGCCGGCGGCACCTCCGGCGGATTGACGAGCGGAATCGCCGGCACGCCCTCCGCATTGAGGTTCCGAAGCAGGTGGAGCAGATCCGCCGGCTCGCGCAGCACGACGATGTGCACGTCTGCGGTCGCCTGCCGGCCCATCCGGTCGGTCGCGATGACGCGGATGTCGTAGGTGCCTTCCGCGCCCACGGGCGGCGTACCGCTGAAGCGCAGCAGCGACGGATCGAAGTACAGCCACGGCGGCAGCGGACCGCCGCTGATGGAGGTCGCCTCGTAGCGCAGGGTCTGCCGCGGCGCCGTTCCGTAGAAGACGTCGGCCGAAACGTTCGCGACTCCGGGCTGGTTCGCCAGCATCGTGCGGTAGACGTTCGAGCCGACCAGCCAGTCGGCCGGCATGCCGCCGATGTTGCGCAAGCCGCCGATGCCGAAGGCGCTTCCCCACAAGCCGTTCGACGTGTAGTCGCTCGGCACGACGACATTGGGCAGAACGTCGACGCCGGAAGCCGGCGGCGGCAGCGTGACCGCGATGTCGAGCGATATGGTGTTGCCGCTGATCGGTGTCGTGCCGCCGTTGGTCGTGACGTCGGAGGAGGACGAGAAGGCCACGGGACCGCTGGAGCTGTCGATCAGGCGGACCTGAAGCCCTCCGGGCGTGCCACTGAAGCCGCCGGTCGGCACGAACTGCAGCAAGGCTGTCGAGGGCAGCACGATCGCCGTCTGATCCGACACGTCGGCGGGATCGATGACCGTCCAGGTTTCGCCGCCATCGATCGAATAGCGCCACGAGCCCTCGGCCGACGTCGCCGCATTGCCCGTGATGGCGATTCCCGCCAACGTATGAGCCGACGAGCCGCCGGATACCTCATCGCGGCTGTCATTGAACGACGGCGTGAACAGCTCCGACACCGTGGAACCGGAAGGCGTTCCCCCTCCCTGCACGATCGTCGGGAGCGTCACGTCGCCGGAGGCCACAGGCGCGTCGTTCACGGGGTCGACGGTGAGCGGGATGGTCACGGTCGCCGACGAATAGGCGCTGGCCGCCGTGTTGATGCCGGTCCCGAAACCGCTGGCGCCGATGTCCGCCAGCGTGCCGTTGGCGATCGGCGTCGTCGGGCTGAACTGGTCCCATGCCCGGAACGTCAGCGCGTTGGCGATCGTGCCGTTCCAGTCCGTCGTCTTCGGTTGGAAGTACAATCGCGTGTTGGCGTCAGCAACCAGATGCAGCGCGTTGGCGTTCGACACCGCCGTCTGGCTGCTCGACGCGAACTGCGTCCAGGTCGCCCCGCCGTCTGTCGAGAACCACCAGTTGCCCTCGCTAGTGTCCGCCGTCGTGATCGCGAGGCCGGAGATCGCGTGGTCGCTGTCCGTCACGTTGGACGGCCCGCTGCCCTCGCCCACCAGGCTCGACACCAGGAACCCGGCCGCGCCGGTCGGCGCCCCCAGATTGTCCTCGATCTGGTCCGGCATCGTCACGACGATCCCGTTGTCCAGGATCGGCGAATCGTTCGCCGGCGCGACCGTGACGGTCGCCAGCGTTCCTTCGATCACCTGTGCATTCGTCGCCGTCGCGCTGAACGTCACGGTACGCGTGCCCGTGGCCGGGGTGTCGCTGCTATCGAAATAGGTGACCGAGCGCATGGCCGCCTGCCACTGTGCCGCGGTCGCGGTCCCCCCGAGCGAACTCAGCGTGAGGGTGCCGGCGGCGGCATTCCAGACGCCCGCGATGTTGCCCATCGTGGCCGGCACGTTGGTGAACGCCAGCACGTCCTGGCCGTTCTGGTAGGTCCCGGGCGTGATCGTGAGCACGATCTCGGTGAACTGGTCGTTGATGGTGATGGCGGGAGCGAGCGCAACGGCGCTCCCGGAAGCGGCCGTGTTGTTGGGCTCCTGGAAGCCGGCAGCCGTCGTGGCCGGCGCGATTTCCAGCAGCACCTGGGCCTGCAGGCTTGTCATCACGCCGCCAGTGCCCTGGAAGGCGTTGCCGTCCGTCGTTCCGGCCTGCGTGTTGTGGTCGCTCAGGGTGGCATTGATGACGATGCCGGCGTCGAGCTGCGAGTTCGGCCCGCTGTTGGCGTAAGTGACGTTGTTCAGAAGGTTGCGCACATCCGTCGCTGTCGTCGCCGCGGCGAATGTCACGCTCAGCGTGCCCCCGGCCATCGTGTAGGTGCCGATGACGACGCCGTCGAACAGCACGTTCGTGCCGTCGAAGAACAGGCCGCTGCCGCTGGTGCCGCCGCCGCCGAAGACGTCGCTGGCGTTCGGTGCGATGTCGCGCTGGATCGTCAGCACCGAGCCCGAATAGTCGCCGATGCCGTTCGCCACCAGCGAGTCGAGCTGCGCGTCGGCCACTGACGTCGAACCGTTGCTCAGCGTCACCGCCGGGCCACCCATCGTATAGACCTTGGCGCCCGCCGGCGTGTTGTCGCCCCACGTGTCGATCGTCGGCGCGGTATCCGCCAGGCGATAGCCGAAGTTGATGCCCGACGTCGCCGTGGCGTCGTCGACGGTGATGGTGAACCGGTTCTGGCTTGTGTTCAGTCCGGATTCGACATGGTTGAAGGCGGTGCCGGCGGTGCCGTTGGTCCCATAGACCAGGGTCTCGGCGCCCGTGGTCGAGGACGACGTGGTCGTCACCGGCGCCGAGATCGTCGAGCTCACGCTGGTCGGCAGCAGGAACGAGTAATTGCCGCCGGCATCCGTCGTGACGGTCGAGCTGCCGGTACCCCAGGCGCCGGTCAGCACAACACCCTGCAGATGCGTGTCGGACGCGGAGTTGTGGCCGAGATCCTGCGCGTTGAGCGCCGAACCAACGTCGTTCCAGACGTTGCCGCTGGCGACGCCCAGCCCGATCGTGGCGCCGGCCGTATAGTCGTTGAGGCCCGAGGTGCCGTCCTGGCCGGTACGCTCGCCGGTCGACGAGCCGGCGGTGCCGGTGCCGGTGCCCGTGTAGGTCGCACCGTAGAAGTCGCCTGAGGACGTGAAGGGAGTCGTATCGTCGAGCGAGGCGTAGGCCACCGTCGCCGTGGCATCCTCCAGGCCCTGCGTGCGATCCGTGACCGTGGTCTGGTAGGTGAAGGTCTGCGACTGGCCGATACCCAGGGTCATTGTCGCCTGCAGCGCCGTGCTGCCGTTGCCGGAACCGATCACCAGATCGGCGGCACCGCCTGACTGGGTCAGCCCGCTGATCAGGCCCTCGTTGGCGCCGGCCGGCTGGCTGTCGTCGAGCGACACGTTGTAGGCGACGGCATTCCCGGTGTTCGTCACCGTGACCTGCCAAGTCACCACGCCGGTCGCCTGGTCGATCGACGTGACGGTCTTGGCTATGGTCACGTTCGGCTCGCGCACCGTCACCGTCGCCGCAGCCGAATCCGTCGAACCGACCGAGGCCACGGTCGCCAGGTTGGTCCCGCTCTGGTTGCCCGCCTCGTTGGTCACCACGACGGTGAATTCGATGATGGCGTAGTTGGGCACCGACGAGTTGGCATTGTTCTGGATGTCGCCCAGATTGAAGGTGACGTCGCCGCCGCTGCCAGCTCCCACCGTGATGACGCTCGGGTCCAGGGCCGCCGTCGGCACATAGGTCAGGACATTGAAGCCGGGATCGTCGCTCTCGACCTGTATCGCGGCATTGGTGCCCGTCGGATCGATCGTCGACGAGATCAGCTGCCCGTCCGAGCTCGCCAGCGCGATCGTGGCGTTGCCGACATACTGCAGGCCCGGTGGCAGGGCGACGTCGAAGGCGACGCCCGAGTTCAGGCCGGTCGGGATCTCCACATAGACCTTCATGCGGACAAGCTCGCCCGGCACGACGTCGGCCGTGCTCTGCGGGCTGCCCTGCGAGGGCGGGCTGGACGTATCGGTGCCGTTCGACTGGTCGACGATGACGAGCGTCGGCTCGAAGACGCCGGTCCTCACCGTATTGTCGACGTCGGCCTCGTAGCTGCGCTCGCCAGTGACGGTGCCCGGCATGGAGGTGTACGTACCGTCCGTCTGGACCTCCAGCGCCGTGTCGGCCGGAAGGTCGTTGTTGACGGTCGCCTGGAACGTGTAGGTCGCGGTGGCGCCCACCGCCAACCGCTCAATCGAGATCGTCTGGGTGGCGTTGTCCCACGTAGCGTTGGTCACGAGGCCCGCCGACGATATCAGCGAAAGGCTGCCGGGAACCCAGGTCAGGCCCGGCGGCAGCGTGATCGTGTCGAAGAAGTCCTCCGACGGCGCCGAACCGTTGTTCGTGACCGTGAAGGTGTAGGTGATGACCTGACCGCTATGCACCGTGCCGCCCGCGTTGGACGTAAGCGAGGCGTTGATCAGCGGGTCGCGCTCCGTCGCGGTGACCTGGCCGGTCAAGGTACCGGTCGCCCAGCTCAGCGTGCCGACATTCTGGATCGTCGTGCCGTCGACGTTGGTGTCGTCCGCGATCCGGGCGGTGAAGGTGAAGGTGACCGTGCCGTCGGCATCGACGTTGACATTTGTGATGTTGCCGAAGTCGGCCGTGATGACGTTGCCCGCCAGGCCGAGCACGGCGGCGCCATCGGCCGACACGCCGGAGCCGAACGTGATCGTGCCGAGCTGAATGTTGGTCAGGTACGCGGGCAGCGTGTCCGTGAAGGTCACGTTGCCCATGCGGCCCTCGGGGAGCGTCAGCGTGAAGGTGTAGGTGATCGTCTCGCCGACGACGACGCTGGTCAACGTCACGTGCGGGTTGTCGCCCGCCGTGATCTCCTTCACGAAGGTCGCACCGCTGGTGCTGACAGTGGCGGTGTCGCTGAGATCGGACGCGGTCCCGCCGACCGGAACGCCGTCCGTCACGAAGCCCGGACCGGTGTCGCTGCTGGACCAGTTCAGGATCGTGCCGCTGGCCGTGAGCGTCGACGACACGGCCTGGTCGGCCGCGAGCTTCAGGTCATAGGTGACGAAAAGGATGTCGCGGTTCGAGGCGTCGCCTGTCCCCTGAAGCACCGCCCCGTCGATCGTGATGCCGGTGCTGGAGAAGTAGTCGCTGACGGTCCCGGTGAAGGTGAGCTCGGTGCCGTCGCCCAGCGTCACCTTCAGGTTGGTTACGTCGGCCGGTGAGTAGCCGGCCGGCAGCGCGCCGCGCACCACGACGTCGTAGGCGACGCCATGCCCGACATTCTCCACGGTCTGCACGACGCGGACCGAATCGCTGGCATCGGCACCCGAGGCATTCTGGTTGACGACGTCGGTGATCGAATCGGGGATGACGCCGCCGCCCGTGAAGATGCCGCCGGTGTCACCCGCCGGGTCGAAGGTCGAGGTGGGATTCGATGTGCCGCTGCCCGCGTCGCCCGTGAAGCCTGCGCCGGCCTCCGGCGTGCCGGTGTTGCCGACGACCGACACGATGCCCGTCTTGGTCGTGAGGCTGGGCTCCTGCATGACCTGCTGGCGTATTGCCGCATCGGCGAGCTGGGTGCCCTCGGCGTTGGTGTAGGCCGCCTGGGCCTGGGACGTCAGCAGCAGCCCGTCGGCGAACGGCTGGTCCGATGCCTGCAGGGTGAACTGGATGGTGACGCGCTGGCCACCGATGTCCGACGTGCTGTCATACGTGCCGAAATGGAACGTGACGCTGTTGCCGACGGTATCGATGGTCGCCGTCGGCGTCCCGCCCGACGGATTCTCGAGGACGGTGAACGTATTGGCGGCCGTGCCGCTGCCTGCGCTCATCGAGGTCAGGCCATAGACCGGCAGGGGCAGGAAGGCGGTCAGGTCGAGATTGCCGTAGTCGCCCTGCGTCAGATCGTAGGTGATCGTGTACGTGACCAGCTGCCCTGCCTGCACCGTCACGGTGGATCCGGGCGGAACGCCGTCGACGGCGGTGATCGCCATCGACAGGTCGCCAGCGGCGATCTCGCTCGTGGTGCTCGAGGAATCGCTGATCGGACTGTCGTCGCCGTTGAAGTGGCTGGTGACCGTCCCCGAGCCGGTGACCGCGTTGGTCGTCGTGTCGTTCTCGCGCAGGGACGCCCCGCCATGGGCGTCGGTATACCTGTCGAGCACGCGCGCCCGGAACGTCACGGTGCCGTAGGTCCCGGCGGGCCCACCGGTGAGCAGCGACGAACCGGTCGCGCTCTGCAGCAGCGCACCGACATCGAAGGTGATCGCCGTCTCGCCGTTGCCGTCGCGCGCCGCGTAGTTCCAGAAGGCGTTCGCCCCCGAGGTCGACACCGTCTGGCCGTTCTCGGTGGTCATGGAATCGAGGAGGGCGCCGAAATCGAACGTGCCGACTGCCACACCGTTCTGATAGATCGTCAGGACCGGCGACTCGTCGGGCAGCAGGGTCATGCCGTCGCCCAGCAGATCCTGCAGTACGAGGTCGTTCAGGTTGAAGAAGTCGGAAACCTGGAAGTTGATCGTGTATTCGACGATGTCATATGGCGAGAAGCCGGTATTGGCATTGTCGACGACGATGGTGCTGCTCACCTGGACGGCCAGGGACTTGGCCTCGAACGTCGGATCGACGCCGTTGCCCGAACCGCTCACGGCCTGAGCGGCCGGATCGAAGGCTCCAACGACCGGGGTCCAGGCGTCCGCGGAATAGCTGTAGGTCGGCGTCAGGTCGACCGCCACGGGCGCGCCCGTGTTGGGATCGAGGACCTGCCCGCTCGAGGCATCGGCCTGCGGCACGAAAATCGGAATGTCGATGGTCTGCGGGCTCGACAGGGAGGCGAACCGGACAACCAGCGTGCCGCCCGGCCCGGTGGTCGATGGCACGACTTCGGCGACGCCGCCACCGCTGATGGCGATCGTTCCGCCGGTGTACTGGACGTCATCCGGCAGGGTGAGCGTGAAGACGAAATCGCTGATCGGCGCGCCAGCAGCTGCCGGGGCAGGCTCCAGCGTCACGACATAGTGGCCGGGGAAGCTCGAACCGGTCGCGGTCTCGCCCTCTCCCGGCTGCGTGATGGCCTCGGTTCTGACATTGACGAGATTGACGTTCAGGTTCGCCGTCGCGCTGGTGCCGACGATGGAAGGGTCCACGCCAGGATTGTTCAGGGCATCCGTGCCGTACTGGAATCCGCCGACCGCCACCATGTGGAGGTCGCCGGCACTCGTGAGCTCGCTGCGGCTGTCGAGACTGAAGTTCAGCGTGACCTCGGCCACGGGCTGGTTGGCCGTGAAGCTGCCGAAGGGAAGCGTGATCACGTACATGACATCGCCGGCCTGGAAGCCGGCCGGCGCGGCGACGAAGGTCGGCTGGCCGCTCGCATCGAGCAGCAGCGGATTGTAGGCGCCGACCGTTCCTTCATGGCCGGGCAGCGAATCGGAGAGCGTGATCGCCTGGTAGTCGACGGAGGCACCCAGGAAGGTCGCGCCCGTCAGCGTGACGGCATGATCCGCGCCAAGCCCGGTCTGGGCAGGCACGAACAGCTCCACGAAGGGGCCGAAGCCCGCGCCGTTCAGGGCCGTGTTGTCGAAGGTCAGCGTCTGCGTGAAGGTGCTGCCGAGCAGGATGTCCGTCGGTCCCGACAGGGTGACGGTGGGCACGGGAGCGTCGAGCACATGGCTGAACGCGGCCATGGCTTCCGCCGAGAACGGCGACATTGTATCGACCGAGCCGGCCGTCCGCTCCAGCGTCCAGTCGCCCCCCATGGTGGCGAGGCCGGTCGCGTCCGTTGACGCCGCGACACCGACTCCCGTGAGGGCGTGCAGGTCGTTGACGAAGGCCTCGCCGGCCGTCCCCGCGCCGACATCGCACCCCCAGAACCTGATCTGGGCGCTATCGGCGAGGCTGTCCCGCCAGGCCGCGATATCGCCGGCTCTCGCCTGCAACATCGAATCCGTGACCGTCGACGCTCCCAGCTCGATCTGGCCGGACTGGCCGTAGGTCAGGAAATCGACCTCCTTGATCCCCTGCGCCCCTTCGAGCGCCTTGGTGACCTGGGCGATGCCGTCGACCGTCGGATCGATCACAACGACCTTGGTATTGGGCGAGACGCTGTCCGCCAGGGCCTGCCAGCCGGAGACGCGAGGATCGACGAACAGGATGGAATCGACCTGCGCAGCCGTCGCGGCGTCCGCAGTCGATAGCGCCTGCTGCTCCGCAACGCCCGGTGCCGCCGGGGTTCCGGACGAGATGGAATCACCATCCTTCCCGGCGGTCTGCTGGGGATCCTTCGCTTCGGCGGTCTCCGTCGGCTTCTGCGTCGCATCCGCACTGCCGGTGTCGCCGCCAGCATCATGCTGTGCGGGTGGATTTGCCTGGGCAGAGGTCTCTTTGTGCGTGTTTGTCGTTACTTCGGCGACGACGCTCGCGTCGAAAAGCAGACGCGATTCGAGAATGATACCCATGAGTACACACCCAGCCCGTGTATTCGTCCCACCACGGCGAAAATTCTTCTGCGCTGTCCGAGAATGGTTCCCCAAAGCCGCCTATGCCGATATGCATATCATTTGCGCTGATATGCATATCACCTGCATATTCGGCCGATTCGCCACCCCAAATAGCGCAATCCGCCCACCCACTTCAGATATTATTGCAGCTTACCCCTCGCGAATCGATCGCAAAATGCGGACCCTTCGCCTAATTGCATTAAAGCGCGTATATTCCGCATAATGGTATTTCAGCCCAGCAATGAGAATGCCAGCTCGTTTTCTGCATGTGACGCGTAATATCGCATCACAATTTACGAAAAGTGCGAAAAGTTTATCCCCCTGCTATTACGCAGCTGGGACTGGCCGGACCCAAGGGGGACGCTAGTGGCGATGCCACGATCCGGCACGCGCCAGGAGTCGCCGCGCCCGCTCCACCACGGGCAGGTCGATCATGCTGCCTTCGAACGCCACGGCACCGTCGCCATCTGCCACAGCCGCGTCGAATGCCGCGATCAGCCGGCGCGCTCGGTCGAGCTCGGCAGGCGAAGCGCCGTACTCCTCGTTGATGATCGCCACATGTGCCGGATGGATGCACGCCGCGGTCGTGAAGCCCAAGGCTCGGCCTCGCCGCAGCCCGGCGCGGTAGGAATCCAGATCGTCGATGTTGGCGAGCTGGCCCATGGAGCCCATCGGCAGAATGCCTGCGGCGCGCGCCGCGGCCAGGCCCTGCATCGCGAAGACGTACATGCTGTCCGCGGACGGTTCGGCACCGAGCTCCGTCGCCATGTCCTCGCCGCCGACCGACAGGCCAGCCATGCGCGGCGCCGCGGCAATGGCGAAAAGATGCGGCAGCGCCGCCGGCTGCTCGACGAGCGCTAGGAACCGCGTATGGCCGATCGGCATTCCGATGGCCGCCTCGCGTTCCGTGACGAGTTCGGCGAGCAGCCGCACATGCTCGGGGCCCATCACCTTGGGCAGCATGAGCGCCGCCACGCCCGGCATCACGGCAGCGGCGATGTCCGCGACCGCGAGGTCGAGTGGCCGGTTGATGCGCACGACGACATCAGCGCCGCCCTGCGCCACGCGCGGCACAGCCGGCGCCAACGCGGTGCGCGCCGCCGCCTTGTGCGCCGGCAGCACGGAATCCTCGAGATCGAGGATGATGGCATCAGCCCCGCGGGAATGGGCTTTCGCCAGGAAGCGCTCGGAGGTCACCGGCACGAACAGCAGCGATCGCCACGACGGAAGAGGCTTGTTCATTCTTGCTTGCTCCGGAAACGGAAGAAACCGGGCGAAGCATAGCGGTTGTCCGGGGGTGGCGTGATGCAAAGTGCGTCGCCACATTGGGCGTGCGGGGTGGAAAGCGGAGTGCCGGCGACGAAGGACGTCACGGCGCGTGTCGGACAGGATCTCGTCGGCAGGACGGCTCGCCCACTGTCGTGACGGATTCGGATCGCGCGAGGAGATGGAACATGAGCAGAAGACCCACCGAGGCCGACGAGAAGGCGGCCGAGCGGGAACGCGCCGAGATCGACCGGCGGCTGGACGCGGAGCTGGCCGACACGTTTCCGGCCAGCGATCCCCCTTCCATCCTGCGCGACGGCCTGCCTCAGCGCCCAGCGCCTCCCGAAGCGCGAGATGCGGCGCCAGACGAGGCCGCGCCGCCCAACGCCAGGCAGGACCGCCATCGCCACGGCGGCCGACGGCACACTTGAATCACGTCGACCCGGGTTGTGCCTGTCGCAGGCCGAGCCTCCTGAGCAGCGAGGCATCCTTGTCGCGGGCCGGGTTGCCTGTCGTCAGCAGCACCTCCCCCGTGAAGATCGAATTGGCCCCGGCGAGAAAGCAGAGCGCCTGGAGTTCGTCGCTCATGGCGTGTCGGCCGGCGGAAAGGCGGACCACGCTCCTCGGCATCATGATGCGCGCCAGGGCGATCAGGCGCACCAGCGCGATCGCATCCACCGGTCGGGCCCTGTCCATCACGGGCGTCCCGGCGATCTCGTTCCACGTGTTGATGGGAACGCTCTCGGGGTGCTGCTCGAGCGTCGCGAGCATGACCAGCATCGACAGGCGATCGTCGAGGGTCTCGCCCATGCCCACGATTCCGCCGCAGCAGACCTTCAGGCCGCCGCGACGCACGCGCGCGAGGGTTTCGAGCCGGTCATCGATCGTGCGCGTCGTGATGATCTCCGGATAGAAGGCTCGCGACGTGTCGATGTTGTGGTTGTAGTAGTCGAGGCCGGCGGCGTGCAGCCGCTCGACCTGTTCCTCGTTCAGCATGCCCAGCGTGACGCAGGTCTCCATGCCCAGCGCCTTCACCCCTTCGATCATGGCGCAGACAGCGTCGAGGTCGCGGTCCTTGGGACTGCGCCACGCCGCCCCCATGCAGAAGCGCGTCGCGCCTCCGGCCCTCGCCTTCCGCGCCGCGGCGAGTGTCCGTTGCACGTCCATGAGCTTGCCGGCCTTGACCCCCGTCGCGTGGTGGGCGCTCTGCGAACAGTAGCCGCAGTCTTCGGCGCATCCGCCGGTTTTGATGCTGAGCAGCGTCGCCGTCTCGATCTCCGTCGGATCGAAGTGCCGACGATGGACGACCTGCGCCTCGAACAGGAGGTCGGGAAAGGCGAGCTCGTAGAGCGCCCGGGCTTCCGACACCGTCCAGTCGGTGCGGAGTTCGCTCGCGCCGCCGGTCATCGGCCGATCCTGCCGAGCAGCCGCGACGGAACGGCCATGGAACCGATGGCGACCACGGCGATGCTGGTCAGATCGCTGACGACGAAGGGCAGAAAGCCGAGCGCGAGGACTTTTCCGGTGGGAACATGCAGGGCGAGCCAGCAAAGGCCGGCCGCATGGATCGTCGCCAGTCCCGCGAGCATCGCCGCGATCCGGCCCAGCACGCCGCGCCCCTGTGCCAGCGCCGCGACGAGCCAGCTCGCGCCCACGAAACCCAGCAGATAGCCGCCAGTCGGTCCGGCCATGTAGGCGAGCCCGATGCCGCGGTCGGGCGTGCCGGCGAACACGGGGAATCCTGCCGCCCCGATCGCGAGATAGGCGACGAACGTCGACGCGGCGAGGCGCGGACCGACGGCCAGTGCAATGACCATGGTCGCAAAGGTCTGCAACGTCATGGGCACCGGCCAGAAGGGCACACGGACCTTCGCGCACGAGGCGACGAACGCGACGCCAAGCAGGATCAGGGCGGCGGCTTTGGCTGCCGACCAAAGGCGTGGCTGCGCTTGCGATGTCAGCTGATGCATGCGGACCTGTATTATCGATAATGTCTTTCCTATATCGATAATGAATCCAGAAGCGACTGCGCAACGCAACCTTTTAGTAGATAATCAACCCACAATGACGAAGCCATCATGCTGATCGCCGCCCGCAGGCGGGGTTGGACGGCGCCGGATCCAACGCGCATGGCGGGCAAGGACCCGACAGGCTTCCTCGACCTGCCCCCGCCGCAAGGCGGCGAGGATGGCGCGATGCTCGTGATCGGTGTGCGCTTCCCAGTCGGATCGCCAGTTCGCAAAAAGGAAGCGGGCGCTCGCGGCATGCAGGTCGTCGATCGTTGCGAGCAGCCTTGGCATGGCACACGGTTCGAGGATCAGCCGATGGAAGTGCCGATTGGCCGCCTCCCAGCTTCTCACGTCACGAGCCTCGTCACCGGCCTTGCTGGCCTCCTCTGCCTGTTCGAGCATGGCGGCCGTGAAATGCGGCGCGGCGTGGCGCAAGGCCAGGACCTCCAGCACGGCTCGCATCTCCGCCACCTCCGTCACCTCCGCAAGATCGAAGGCGGCGACGCGAACGCCACGACGCGGCTCGCTGACCGCGAGCCCCTGCGCCTCCAACCTGCGGAATGCCTCCCGTACCGGAACGTGGCTGGCGTCGAACTCCTCGGCGACGTGGTCCTGCCGCAACCGCGCGCCGGGAGCGATCTCCCCGGCAATGATGCGGTCGGCAAGAATCCGGCTTATCCGGACGGCCAGCGTGTCCTCTTTCCCTCGCGCCATATGTTATAGATAATTTGCTGCGTCCGCGGTGTCGATACGGACGGCCGGATTGATGGAGCGTCGTGATACGACAGCGCAATGATCGACCGGAGCTCCGAGCCGCGCAGCCTGCGCCTGCACCATTACTCCCTTGAGGCTGTTTCTACGGCCCTGCAACGTGCCTACGAAGGCTATGCAGTGCCAGTCGCCTTCACTGCGGAAGCGCTGGCCCTGAGGATCCGCAGCGAGCACGTCGACCTTTCCGCCAGTTCGATGCTGCTCGCTCCGAACGGGGACCCGCAGGGCGTGATGCTGATTGCCCGGCGGGGCCGAAGGGCGCGGCTGGCGGCTCTGGGAATCGGTCCGGAAGCCCGCGGCCGCGGCTTGGCGCGCGCCGCCGTCGCCTCCGCGCTGCAAGACGCGCGCCGCCGAGGCGATCGGGAGATGGTGCTGGAAGTCATATCGACGAACATCACCGCCCGCCGGCTCTATGAGAGATGCGGCTTCGTCGCCGTCCGGACACTTGTCGGCTACGAACGGCTGCCCGGCGACGAGACGCCGGCCGCCGCCATCGATGAATGCGACCCCGACCTCGTCCTGCCTCTGTTGCTGGAGGCCTATCCGGACGATCCTTCGTGGCAGACGGCGCCGATCTGCTTCGCCGCCCAGACGCCCCCTTCCCGTGCCTTTGTATTCGCCGGCGGCCAGGCGGCGGCGCTCCTGCAGCCGGCCGGCGGTACGATCCGCCTGCAGGCCTTCGCCGTTGCGCCGGCGAGCCGGCGACGGGGCGTCGGGCGCCGCTTCATGGCGTCGCTGCTCGGCAGGCTCCCGGCGACGACCTGGTCCATTCCAGCCATCGTTCCGGAGCACATGGCAGCCGGCTTCCTGGCCGCAACCGGCTGGCGGCCGACGGCGCTCGTGCAGGTCGAGATGTCGTGCCGGCCATGAGGACGCGGATTTCCTCCGGGCCAGCGTTGACGAAGGGACGCTTTCACTGACGGCGACCGGGTCGAGCCTGCCCTGAAGTGTCCGCCGTACAGTGGCTGCAAGCTCACGGCCCTCCGGCGCCTTCTCGGATAGCCATCAGCCGCGCGGCTCATACGAAGGTTTGCATTGCACGAGCCGGGTGTATCGGTTGCCGGCACGATGCTCCTCCATCATCTGCTTGGGGGCACAGAGGAAGCAGACCGGAGCCCCCATCATGTCGTCCGAAGCAGGAAGCATCCTCATCCCCCTGCGTCGCCACTTCGCGTCGGCCAGCGCGTCCCCGGGCGCACCGGCGGTCGAGGCGCCGGCCCGTGCGAAGGCCCCGAGCACGCCTCCCTCACCCATCCCTCAGGGCGCGGATCACGACCAGAGCAGCGCGGCCCTCCACCGGCAACCGCCCGGGTTCCTGCGGCGGCATCCCGCTGCTGCAATAATCGGCCTGTTCGTTCTGCTCGCGCTGGGGGCGGCGGGCTTCCTGTACTGGGACAATGCCAGGCATTTCGAAACCACCGACGACGCCTTCATCGCAGCGCGCCAGTTTCCTGTCGCGCCGAAGGTGACCGGCTATGTGACGGCCGTCCCCGTCACCGACAATCAGCACGTCGCCAAAGGCGATGTGATCGCGCGCATCGATGATCGCGACTACCGCGTCGCGCTGGCGCAGGCCGAGGCGCAGGTCGTCGCGGCAAAGGCCGGCATCGAGGATATCGACGCCCAGACCGACGTGCAGCGCGCCGAGGTACAGGCGAACCAGGCACAGGCCGACGAAGCCCAGGCCAAGCTCGTCTATGCCCGCCAGCAGGCGTCCCGCTATGGAACGCTGACCAGGGAAGGCTGGTCCAGCCGGCAGACCGGGGAGCTGGCGACGGCAGAACTCTACCAGCAGGAGGCGGCGGTGAGCACCGCCCAGGCCAATCTTGCGGTGGCCCGACGGCAGTTCAAGGCGCTGCAGGCGCAGCGCAGCAGTGCCGTGGCCCGCCTGCGCGAGGCAGAAGCCCAGCGGGACCAGGCGAAACTGAACCTCTCCTACACGACGGTCACGGCCGCCCAGGCCGGCCGCGTGGTCCAGCTCAGCGCTGCGGTCGGCGAATACGCCCAGGCGGGCACGAGCCTCTGCATGTTCGTGCCCGACGAGATCTGGGTCACCGCCAACTTCAAGGAGACCGAACTCGACGCCATGCGTCCCGGACAGCCTGCCACGCTCGAGATCGACGCCTATCCGGAACGTACGATCCATGGACATGTCGCCAGCGTGCAGCCCGGCTCAGGCACGGCGTTCTCGCTCCTGCCGGCCGAGAACGCCACGGGCAACTACGTGAAGATCGTCCAGCGCGTTCCGGTCAAGATCGTCATCGACAATCCGCCGGCGGATGTGGCGCTCGGCCCGGGCATGTCGGTCCTGCCGTCGGTGCGGATCGACGCCGCGCCTTCTCTCTACGAGCGGCTGCGGAGCTGGCTGTGAACAGCGTCACCCAAGGCCCGGCGTCGTCCGCTCCGTGGCTGATCGCCATCCTGGTCGCGCTGGCCACCTTCATGGAGGTTCTGGACACCACTATCGCCAACGTGGCGCTGCCCTACATCGCGGGTGGTCTCGGGGTCAGTGTGGACGAGGCCTCCTGGGTGGTCACGACCTACCTCGTCTCGAATGCCATCGCTCTGACGGCCAGCACCTTCCTCGTGCGACGCATCGGACGTCGGACGTTCTTCTTGATCTGCCTGACGTTGTTTACCGTGAGCTCCGTGCTGTGCGCCTTCGCCTGGAGCCTCCAGTCACTGCTGCTGTTCCGCATCCTGCAGGGATTCGCTGGCGGCGGCATGGTGCCGGTGTCGCAATCGGTCCTGGCCGATTCCTTCCCGCCCGCGAAACGCGGGCAAGCCTTTGCCCTGTTCGGCGTCGCGGTCGTCGTCGCGCCGGTGGTCGGACCGACACTCGGCGGCTGGCTGTCCGACAACGCGTCCTGGCACTGGTGCTTCCTGATCAACGGCCCGGTGGGCGCCCTGGCGGTCGCGGCGATCGCCCTGGTCCTGCGCGAGACGCCGGCCCAGGTCGAGGCACGCCGGCGGGCGCGTCAGCAGGAGGGCGGCTTCGACCTCATCGGCTTCGCGCTGGTCGCCACCTTCCTCGGGTCGCTCGAGGTCCTGTGCGACCGTGGACTCGAAGATGACTGGTTCGGCTCGGGCTTCATCGTTGCAACGGCGGTCGTCTGCGGCCTGGCCTTCCTGCTCATGATTCCGTGGGAAGTCACCCGCCGCGCTCCGATGGTCGACCTGAGCATGGTGGGGTCGCGCCAGTTCGGCGCCAGCTTCCTGGTGATGCTCGCGACCGGCGCCATCCTGCTTGCGACCACGCAGTTCCTGCCCGAGTTGGTGCAGCAGGATCTCGGCTACACGGCGACCTGGGCCGGCCTGGTCCTGTCGCCCGGCGGCCTGGTCACCATGGCGATGATGTTCATCACCGGGCGCCTGCTGACCAGGGTGCAGCCGAAGTATCTGATCGTCGCAGGCGCCTCGATCATCGCGCTTTCGATGTACATTCTCACGAACGTCTATGCCGGTGTCGGCTTCTGGTTCCTCGCGGAATCGCGCATGCTGCTGGGCATCGGCCTGCCACTGATCTTCCTGTCGATCACGGCAGCGTCGTACGACGGCATCCCGCCCGACCGGATCGACCAGGCATCGGCACTGATCAACGTGGCGCGCAACACCGGCAGCTCGCTGGGAGTGGCTCTGGCCTCCAATGTGCTGGCGCATCGCGAGCAATTCCACCAAAGCCGCCTCGCCGAGCACGTGGTGCCGTCGGGTGTCGCGTACCAGGAATCGCTGCGCCGACTCACGGACTATTTCGCCATGCATGGCAGTCCGCCAGCCGACGTGCACCAGCAGGCCATCGATTGGATCGGTCGGCAGATTCTCACCCAGGCATCTTTCCTCGCCTACATGGACGTCTTCTGGACGCTGATGCTGGTGTCTCTGGCGGCGGTGCCGCTTGCGCTCGCCCTGCGGCGCGTCAAGCTCGGGGCATCCAGACCGGCAGCACATTGATCGTCAGCCGGGCAGTCACTCCCCTGGCAGCGCGAGGACTGCATGCCCTTCGGGCTGGGCGGCACGAAGCCGTGACTAGTCGATGACGTAGCCCACTATTGGAATGACTTCCGGCCCCTGATCGCCATGATGAGCCCAGTTCCTCGCCACCCCGAGGACGAGCGTCAAGGTTGTGGGACCTGTTGATGACGGACTGGCGACACTCTGCGGAACGGTGGGCGGACGAGGAAGGGAAAGCAATACGCGTCGTCTTGATCGGCGGGTGTGCCGAGGACGAGGAAATCCTCGGAGCGGAACTGCCGGGCGCCAACGTGACGGTGTTGCAGACGTTCGCGGACGAACAGGCGGTTTTCGACGGGCCAGAGGCGCTCCGCCGCGCCGATCTCATCGTGCTTGGAGCGAGCCGGTCGATTTCCGCTATTCTCTCCTTGTCCGTTCGACTGAAGGATGCCGGCGTCACGGCACCGATCGTGAATGTGGCGGGCATCCCAAGGTCTCTGGACGGATCGGCCCGGCGCCTCACCGGCTTGAAGATCGACGGCATGCTGGACGAGTTGAGACGTTTGGCCGTCGGGATCGCGGAGGGCAGCGAGCACTCCCGCCATCTGGCTGGCGGAGATCTGAGGCTGCAACAAGGGCGGTTCGTCCGGTGGAAAAACTTTGATGTCCCGCTGACGGCACGGGAATTCAGGATCGTTCGGCTTCTCGCCAGCGATGCCGGCGAGTACGTTTCCTACGACACCATCTATGGCGCGGCTCATGCATCACCGGCATCCGGGCCAGGCAAACGCCAGCGCAGGTCTCTCGTTCGCCTGGCTGTTCGTCGGATCATCAGGAAATTCGCTGAGCGCGATCCCGCATTTTCGGGGATCGAGGGTCACGCGGACCTGGGCTACCGATGGCTGCGAAGTGCGCCCGCTGGAGGGCCGAGCGGCAAGATCATCAAATGGCCTCGGGAACGCCGTCGCTAGGACACCCGCTTGGCGTCTATGGAGTAAATCCCCCGCGAAGGTGGACGGCGTCACAAGAACTGGAGCCGGGTCGGCAGCCGCGCCTGTCAAGGCAACCCGGCCAATATCACCGAATGGCCCCAGGATTTCTGTCGGCGCCTGGATGCGGGCTGCGCAGCCGCGCGCAAGTTCTCCGGCCCGGAGGCCGCGCGAAACCTTGTGGTGTGCACGAAAAGATGTTTGCCCAGAGCGTCCTAACGGCTCATCTTGATAATGAAAGAAAAGGACTACCTCTTTGCCGAACGTGAGGACACGCGGGAAAATTGCCAAGGGAGAATGGCCTAAGATCGCTGCGCGGTTCAGGAACGGCGAGACGTTCACTCAGATCGCCCGCAGCTACGGCTGCACCCCGCCCGCCATCCGGTACATCGTCGAGCGCGCTTCCGGAGGAGACGACCGCCGGAAGCTGGGCCGTGAGGCGCAGGGCAAGGTTGCCGTGCTCGAGCCGGCGCGTCCGATTCGCCGGTCGGGCCGCCTCACGAGCGCCGATTCCCAGAACAATGACAATCGGGGCAACTTCCCCGCCGCCTCTCCCGTGCGAGAGATCTGGAGTCGCATCAACATAGACATAGCGACCTTTCTGGCGGCGATGGAAACCCTGTCAGCCGATGACAGCCTCGAACACTATCAGAACCTGCTGGACGCGACGGACCGTCTTCTCTGGGGCAGCGCCCGCACGCGCCTCGAGCTCGAGCGCCTCCTGAGTGCTCGCAAGGGCCCGGGAAGGCGCCGGATCTTGGGTTGATCCTCTCCGCAGGCGTGCGCGGTCAGTAGGCGTTGGTGCCCCGCAGGATCGCCGGAACCGTCAACAGCAGGATCTTGATGTCCAGCAGCAGCGACCAGTTCGCGATGTAGAAGCGATCGTACTCGAGGCGCCGCTTCATTTCCTCGATGCTGTCGATCCCGCCCCGCATGCCATTCACCTGGGCCCATCCGGTGATTCCCGGCTTGATGCGGTGCCGCCCGAGATAGCCTTCGATCAGCGCGGCATACTTCTCATTGTGCACCGACGCGTGTGGCCTTGGCCCGACCAGGGACATCTCCCCGCGCAGCACGTTCAGCAGCTGGGGCAGCTCGTCCAGGCTGCTGCGCCTGAGAAAGCCGCCAAGTTGAGTGATTCGCGGATCATTGCGGCGTGCTTGCGGGACGTTTGGATCGGGACTCGGTTCATGATGCATGCTGCGAAACTTGAAAACCATGATGCGCCGGTTATCGACGCCGGACCGTTCCTGCCGGAAGAGAACGGGTCCGCGGCTGTCGAGCTTGATCAGCAGCGCGATTGCCGCGAGCAGCGGCGACAGGATGACGATGAGGATTGATGCCAGGACGACATCCTCCATCCGCTTCAGGAGCGCTCCCCAGCCAGCCAATGGCCGGCCTTGCACCGTCAATGTCGGAACCCCGGCCATCAACGTCAGACGGGTCGGGGCGAAATCGATCTCCGGTATACCAGGATCGATTTTGATCTCCACTTGGAACGGTGCGAACTTCGCCAGGATGCGGTTCAGCGCTCCCGGCGAATTCCAGGGTAAGGCGACGACGACTTCATCTACCTTTCGTGCCTTCGCCAGGGCCACCAGGCGCTCGCTGTCACCAGCAGCATTGAAGACACCCGCCAGGCGATCGCCTTCGATGAACACGCCGAGGACGCGCACTCTGCCCGCCTGCTCGTTCAGGCGTCGCGCCAGCGCGACCGCCTGGTTGCCGGTTCCCAGCACGGCGATGTTTCTGATCGATCGACCTTCGCTGCGCCATCGCCGAAGCCAACTGCTTGCGAGCCACCTCGCCAACGCCAGGGATACCAGGCTTGAGCCGAACCAGGCCGCCGCCCATCGTGCGTCGAAGATCTCGGTGTCGGCGACGGCCGCGCTCAAGGCCAGGATGCCGCCGCAGGCCGCGGACCAGCCTATTGCAAGCTTGGTCAGCTGAACCGGAAGACGGCTGATGCTCTCCATCGAGTAGGCCCGGGCCAGCTGCAGGATATTGACCATGGCGGTCGCGCCAAGCACGACCGCGAGCGCACACGACAGGGAAACGTCTTTCGTGGGCCACAGGAACCGGGCGGTCGCGAGGCCCAGCCCCGTGATGCACACCAGATCGATGACCCGCAGCAGCCCCGGAAGCTGCGATTCGATATCGACATTGAGCGTCTTTCTTTTCGAACGCGCCGTATCATGGCTTCCCGGCAACGGCCTCGGAAGAGTCGCGGCTTGACGGCCCATCCGGCTGGTGTCTGTGAGCATGGGCTCCCCCGCTGCGTGCGCTCGTCCCTCCCATAGCACCCGCGAAAAGAAAAGAAAAAAGAGAAAAGATAAACAGAACGCGATCAGGAATGACAAAGGTGCAGCCTGCGTTTGATCAGGGGCGTCGTGACTGTCGCAGTGTCGTCACAGCACATCGGGGGAATGCCACTTCAGATGGCGCACGATGTGCCCGCCACCAGCGACCGGTAGATGGCAAGATATGCTTCGACCATGTCGTCCGGCGTTGGCCACGCCGCTCCCGCGAGAACCGCGCCTTCCGTTATCCGCTGCAGCCTTTCGGGTCGTTCACACAGCAACGTCATGCACCATGCGAGGGAAGCCGCGTTGCCGACGTCGAAGAGCATGCCGTTCGTGCCGTGCTCGACGAACTCCGGAATGGCGCCGATGCGACTGCCGATGACCGGCAATCCGTAGCGGAACGCCTCTGCGATCGACATCGGGGCGTTTTCGACCCAGATCGACGGAAATAGGAGCGCATCGGCATTCGAAAGAAGTCGATCCTTCTCCGCCCCGTCGACGAAACCGTGGAATCGGACCCGGGAATCCGAACCGGCGAGTGCCCGCACGCTGGTTTCGCCGTCGCCTTGGCCAGCGATGTCCACGGTGAACGCTGCGCGGGTGCTTCGAATAGCGCCGATGAGGGTGTCGATGCCTTTGTGGCCGGCCAGTTGCCCCAGGTACAGGTAGCGGACGGGTGCCTTTCGGTCACCGCGGCGGCCTTGCCGCGGCCGCAGCGCGCGGGCGATGCCGTTCGGTACATGTGCGGTGCGCTTTGGAACGACCCCGGCTGCTGCATGCGCCTTCAGTAAAAAGTCCGACGGGCTGCAGAAGACATCGATTGCTTCCGCCTGTGCTCGATACCAGGCCCCGTGAACGTGGCAGCCGAGGCAGCGCGACCGCGGTGCGCAAGCCGCGCCGTTGCGGCCGAGGAGCGCGCCACCGGCACAGATCAGTTCGTAGCTGTGGCCGGTATGCACCACGGGAATGCCGCGCCGCTTTGCCAGGCGCCAGACGGCCGGCGAGAAGCCCTTGATGTTGTGCGTGTGCACGACGTCGGGCCTGACCCGGTCCAGGATCTCGGCGAACTTCCTGGCCGCGTCCTGATTCCAGGCGTCGGTGATGCGCCAGCGCAGCTTGTCGAAGGCCGATCTCCGGTCCCCCGGGGCGAAGCGTTCATGGAGCCACCAGAGGTTCTTCGGAAAGAAGCGGTACACTGTGACGCCGTCCATCTCGTCGACACTATGGTCGCGCTCGCGCGAGCAGCTTGTCACGACGGATACGCGGTGCCCGCCTGCGGCAAGCTTGGTAGCAAGCATCTCGGCCACCACTTCCGCTCCGCCCACCATCTGCGGCCGATAAAGGCTGTTCACGACGAGGACGGACAGCGGCCGCGAGGGGGCTGGCGACGCGCATGCCGATCGTACGGACCGTTCCACGCCCACTCAGGCCTCCCCGACGCGCAACATGCAAACCTCGTGAACGGCCAGCCTATCCAGGGGCACCGATACCTGATCATCGACAACTTCCAACGTCTGCTCGCCGATCCTGGACAGCGCTGTCACTGGAAGCGCTCCCGCATCTGGTATCCGCATCGCCTCCACCCGCACCCGCCGGCTTCGGGTGAGGCTTGAAAGTCCCGAGAGCCGGACGTCGACGGACACGTGTCGTGCGGTGGCACCCTCGTGCCCGTAGTATCCCACCAGCGCGTGGCCATGATCGGCGCCGGCCGGCAACGCCTGCCCGATGACGACGACATGTCCGAAATCGGAGCCGGAACGGACGCGCTGCTCGGAGCCGGCTGCGTAGAGCGCATGAATCCACCACGGCGCCCGCGGCGCCCGAGTGACGGGGTCGATGATGCCGTCGATCGAATTGTCCTCGCAGTGACGCGCCCAGCATGATCGCGACGCATAATCCGCCTGCCCGCGTTCGAGGTAGAAGAGAAACGCAAGCAGCTCCGCCGGACGATACTGGTCGACCTCCCCGACGTACTCGTTGACGTGGATCTCGCGGAGCTGAAGCCCTGAGAAGCGCGGATTGTCCAGGTAGGCACTGCGGGCTTGGCGAAGATTCCGCTCGACCAGCGCGATGTCCGACCATGGTTCGAGCTCGTGCCAGCAGAGGAAGTTCACCGCGCATCCGGCATTGAGGCAGCTCGAGAGGAACGCGTCGAAGAACTTCGGCTGGAATGACGACGTGCTCGGGCCCCCGATCCAGGTGGCCGGCCCCAGGACCTGCCGAAGGATCTCGGCCGCCCTTATCCAGGTGGCGAAGAAGGCATCGCGAGGGCCGCCCCAGCTGCCGGCCGTGTCAGGTTCGTTCCAGATGTCCCAGTAGATCTCCTTGCCTCGCGTCATTTCCGCGATCCGACGCACGAAGGCCTCCCACGCCGGCATGTCTTCGTGCGGCGGCTTCCAGTTGCCATTGAGCGGGTAACCCCAGCCGTCGGACAGCACGCCCTCGAACTTCGCGCCCCACGATTCGATGGCGCCATGCAGCCTGATCTCGTTCGAGCGCCAGAGCTTTGGCCGCAACGGGCGGATGCGTTCGACCGGCGGATTCGTCGGATGGATGCTGTTCAGGAAGCCGTTCATCGAACGGCAGGCGATGGGAGAGGCAAACTCGACGAAGGCGCCAACGCGGTTGCCCGCGGCCGACACCGGCCGCCCTGGCATGAGCATCGTGGCCGCGGTCCCAAGCGAGATGGCTCGCCGCCCCAACGGTGCGGGTCGACGGACACTCCCATCCATCGGCGACTCCCTCCCTGCCAAGATGAACAAGCTCTACGACTTTCATCCGCTGTCACGCCAAGGGAATCCCGCCCTGTCACGGTGATCTCACGGACGCAGACGCGATAAGGTTCTGGAAGTTTCTGCCGGGGACGGCGAAAACAGCGTTGCGATGAAAAAAGAAATCGCAATAAACGGCCGTTTTCTTTCTCAGCCGCTCTCGGGCGTTCAGAGATATGCTCGCGAACTCCTCGGAGCGCTCGACGGTGTGCTGGCCCGTGGCATGGACGACCGACTGTCCGTCACACTCTGCGTTCCGCCAAACGTAAGCCGAGAGGCGTTGCCGGAGCGATTGAAGATCGTGAAGATCAGGCAAGCGGGACGCCTTGAGGGTCATCTGTGGGAACAGCTGGAGCTCCCCCGGCTCGCCCGTGACGCCGTTCTCGTGAGCCTGACGAACTCGGCGCCACTCCTCCACCCGCATCAGCTGGTCGTGGTCCACGATGCCGCGATCAGGGCACATCCGTCCGACTACCGGTGGGCCTATCGCACATGGTACCGCATCCTCTACGCGACGCTGCGCCGGACCTCGGCGCGGTTCGTCAGCGTGTCGGCCTTCTCGGCAGCGGAGGTCGCTCGCCACTTCGGCCTCGCCGCCGACCGGATCACGGTCGTGCCCAATGCCGCCGAGCAATTCGAGCGCCTCCCGCCGGACTGCAGCATCCTGCGGCGACTGAACCTGCCGGAACGCGGCTACATCCTGGTGGTCGGCGGCCAGTCCGGGCGCAAGAATCTGGCGCTTGTCGAACAGGCAGTCGCGCGGCTCGAGAACTGCCCGCCTCTTGTGGTCGCCGGAGGTGGGGCATCGCGCGCCTTCGCGGCCAAGGTGTCCGGCATGGCTGGTTCCGTCTTTCTGGAGCACATCTCGGACGGCGCGATAAAGGCCTTGTACGAGCACGCCCTCTGCCTCGTCTTTCCGTCTCGCTATGAGGGCTTTGGATTGCCTCCGCTGGAAGCCATGGCGTGCGGCTGCCCGGCAATCGTATCTCGCGCGGCATCGATGCCCGAGGTTTGCGGCGACGCGGCGCTGTACTGCGACCCCGATCGCCCTGACACGCTCGCGGCCAACATCCGCCTTCTCGCGAGCGACCCGGCGCTTCGCTCCCGGCTCGTCGAACGCGGTGCCAGAAGGGCGCGGCTGTTCTCCTGGGAAAGCAGCGCCCGCAAGCTGCTGGAAGCGGCCGGCGCCCGCGCCTAGTTAGGCCGAGCGTGACCGGAAGGGCAGGAAGCGGCTCTGGCCAGCAGCCATCCGCCTCATGCGGCGCAGCAGTCTCACCAGGATGGGCTTCAGGCCGATCGCATCGAGTCTCACATCGATCACCATCAGGCCGCCGGCGAAGGAGAGCGTGTGCACTCCCTTGCAGGACTTCGACACGGCCGCCGGTCCTATGGTGGCGACGACGGTCTCCTGGAAGCCGTCCACGGTCAGCCGATCGATGCGGTTTATCGAAACGCCGTATCCGTACGACTTGGAGCAATCCTGCGCCGGCCGGTACAGCATGCCCTCATGGACAACGATCGGTCCGGCCGGGCGTGCGGACCGCACATCGGTCTTCACCGGATTCAAGGGGTGGGGCGACCAAGGCCCGTGCAGCGTCCTAGAAAAGAAAAGATGCAGGTTCGTGTGGTCGTTGTCGTCCTCGAGGCCGCAGAACAGCCAATAGAGGCCATCGTGAAACACGACCGTGCCGTCGGTCACCCGCGCGCCGGGGACCAGATCGGCAACCGGCGTGAGCCTGCCGTCGTCATAGCGGTAGAGAAGCGCCCGGCCGCTCTGGTGGCATTCCGGAAGGCAGTACGTCACGCCATCCTCCCGAAGCAGGAAGGGGTAGGAGAGATGGTGCGGCGATTGAAGGCGGACGGTGACGTCGATCTGGGGGGCCTCCAGGGGATCGTTGACGGCGACCTCCACGATCCGTCCGACGCCGAAGTCGCTGTACTCCTCCGCCAGAAGCGTGAGCTTGGGCGTCGTGGAAAGCACGAAAGGATCAGCGAGATAGTGCCCCAGCCTGAGCGGCGGCAGCAGCGCCACCTTCGGAAAGGTGGCTCCCCCCAGGATGGAGCCGAAATCCATCTGGGCCAGGCCGATGTTCCAGGTCTCGAGGACGAGATATGACTTCAGCCTGTATTTCACACGCTGAAGAACCTCTCGCCGCAGCAGGCCCAGCAGGAGCGGGACGACTTGGGGGAAGACATCAGGGCCGGGCCCGCTGTCCTGGGCGTGTGGCAGCTGGCCGCTGACCAGGAAATGGCGAAGAACCAGCAGGGGCCACCGGCTGGCCTGTCCAAGAACCTGGGCCGTGACGGACCGGGCGGGTTCGCCACGAGCCCGGAAGTGTCCATTCCTCAAGAGCCGGCGCCGGCCGTCCGCTGCGATCTGCTCCAATCCGAACGCAACGATATCCGCCCCCCGCCGCAGGGCCTGGACGAACGGATATCCCCAGGCCGCCTCGGATGAGTGCGTGAAATGCCAGACCCCGAATTCGGCGCAACCCGCCAGTCCTTCCGGCGCTTCTCCCACGCCGAAGAACAGGATGAACGCCAGCCGATGCTCCCGAAGAGCCTTCTGCTGTTCATCAGTCAGCGCGCGCCCGCCGCAGATCCCGCGCTCGACGGTGCACGTGATCGCCGGTTGATACCGCCCGGCATCGGCGTCGGCGCGGATGGATGTGGGGCCGCGCGGTAGGCCGCAGACCTGCAGAACAAGCGCATCGAGGGCGCGGACCGGTGAGGAGCGGCGCTCGTCCGGATCGGGAGATCCAAGGATGAAAAGGCACGAGGCGCCGGCCTTCCGCAGAAGGTCGATCGACTCCCACTCCCAGTCGTGAAGGCTGCGGCCGTGCAGGAACACGCCGAAGCGGATCGCGCTGATGGGCCGTGCGCTCATTCGGCGATCAGAGAGGGGATCATCGCGTCGTCGCCGCGCAGGAACGTCATGTCGACCGGGCCAGGCGGAACGGCAATTTCCTTGAAGCCCGCCATCACGGCCTCGCTCGACCTGCGGCGGAATCCCAGCGAAGTCAGCGCGCCATTGATGGTCGGACACGACGATCGGCAGTGAAAGCTCTCGGCCTCCAGCCCGTCCGCCATCGCCACATTCTCCGCGATCATCCACCGGAGCCTTTGCACGTCCGGTTCGAGCGCCTGCAGATGAATGAGCCTTGCCTTCCGTCCCACCTTGCTCGCCTCGATGCGGCAGATCGACAGGCCGACGAGCGTGCCTTCGACCCGGAAAGCAAGGCAGACCAGCTTGCCGAGCGAAGCCGGCGCGGACGCCAGCCACTGGACGTAGCCTCGCGTCACCACGGGGGTCACGGCATAGCCGCCGTCGCCGCGCACCGCATCCCAATCCTCTCCAGGCCACTGCTCCGGCGCGACCTCCTCGACGGTGCCGTCGGGCACGCGATGCTGCAACCAGGTCGATCTCGATCGGATCCGGATGCCGCGCGGCATATACTTCGTGACCGATCCGTCCCCAAGGCCCGCCTTGCGCAGGCCTGCGGCGGCCAGACGACGGGCGGTGATCGGCAGGACGAAGTCGTGCGTGTCGAGCAGGTGCTTCCACTTGAGCCGGGGCGCGATGGCGATCGCCGCCTCCGGAAGCCCGACGCCGAGCAGAGGCTCGTCCTGTGAGATCAGCCACTTCATGAGCCGCATGCCCACGCCGCGGGACCCTGGTGCGCAGTACCAGTCGCATGGCTCCCGAACCAGCACCTGCCGGCCGCCGACGCGGTAGGGGCGGATGAAGGTGTCGATCAGCGCGATGCACTTCGATCCGGACAGGGCGACCAGCGTCTCGCCATCGGTCCTGCGGGCGTACCGCCAGTCCAGGAAGTCCTGCTGGAAATCCCGATCCCAGCGCTGGTCCCAGAACGTCAGCAACGTCTCGTAGAATGCTTGCCTGCTCGCAGGCTCCACTTTCGTGTACTCGATGGACATGCCCCCTCCGAGCGCCGAACCCCGCATCACTATAGCGGCAGCGCGGGCGGGCGGCGGCGCATGTCTCCGTGATAAACCTGTGCCCGCTTCTTATTGCGCCGGCTTATTCCCTTTCTTTCTTTCCTTTTCTTTCCGTGCAGCCCATCTTCGGCCGGGCCGAGCGCCTTTAGGATCAACCAAGGGGATCAAGATGCCGCTGCCGCGCGTGGCAATCGTCCACGACTGGTTCGACAAGCCCGGTGGAGCGGAGCGCGTCCTCGGTGAACTGGTCGAGTGCTTTCCCGACGCGGACCTGTTTGCCCTTGTCGACATGCTTTCCGACGCGGACCGATCCTTCATCCACGGCAAGGCCGTCAGGACATCGTTCATTCAGAAGCTGCCGGGCGCCCGCCGGTACTTCCGGCGTTACCTGCCGCTGATGCCTCTGGCCATCGAGCAGCTCGACGTGTCCGACTACGATCTGGTGATATCGAGCAGCTGGGCGGTGGCCAAAGGGGTGATAACAGGGCCGGACCAGCTGCATGTCGCCTACGTTCACACGCCCATACGATACGCGTGGGACCAGCAGCACGACTATCTCAAGCTCGAGCAGCTCGACCGCGGTCTGAAGGGTGCCGTGGCACGCCTGATCCTGCATTGGCTGCGCCTGTGGGACATTCGGACGGCGAACAACGTCGACGTATGGCTCGCCAACTCGGGCAACGTGGCCCGGCGGATACGGAAGACCTACGGCAAGCAGGCCGAGGTGCTTCACCCGCCGGTACGGATAGAGGACTTCGCCTGTACCACCAGGAAGGAAGGCTTCTATTTCACCTGCTCCCGCATCGTTCAGTACAAGCGGATCGACCTGCTGGTCGACGCCTTCCTGGCCAGGCCGGAACGCGAACTCGTCGTGGCGGGGGATGGCCCCGAGCTGTCCGCGCTAAAGAAGCGAGCGCGGCAGGCACCCAACGTCCGCTTCCTGGGACGACGCCCCGACGCCGAGATTCGCGACCTCCTCGCGAATGCCCGGGCATTCCTGTTCGCCGCGAACGAAGACTTCGGAATCGCGCCGATCGAGGCGCAGGCCTGCGGCACGCCCGTGATCGCGTTCGGCCGAGGCGGCGCCCTGGAGACGGTTCGAGGGCTCGGTGCCGAACGGCCCACGGGCTGCTTCTTCGAGGAGCAGACGCCGGCCGCGATCCTGCAGGCGATCGATCGCTTCGAAAACCTTGCCGTACCCATCGACCCACATGACTGCCGGGCAAACGCCAATCGGTTTCGGGCCGACCTCTTCCGCTCGCGCTTCCGGGAGATCGTGAACCGTCATTGGACCGGCCTCCACGCGGCGGGCGGGTTCGCCTCACCGACCGACGGGGCGTTCGTGACGGAATTCCGTGCTCGCCGGCCCGTCGCCGAAGCCGCCGCATCACGTCCTTGACACAGATGCAGCGGTGAGAAGTGCCGTAGAACATTCCCGCCAGCTCTTATCGGGGGATTTTTCTTTTCGACAGCAATCAGCATCGGAGGAGGACCTGCCGCCGCAGGCCTGGAGTCCTCGGGAGCGACAGAACCGTGATCACTTTCGATAGAACACCGCACGCCGACCATCGCCCTTACGTCGAGATAACGGCCGGTGCGGGTGTGCCGATGGCGCAGGTCTGGGCGAGGATCCTGAGGCGAAAGTGGTTCATCGCACTGGCGAGCCTGGGGCTCTTCCTGTTCTTCGCCTTCGTCCTCTTCCTCCTGCCCGTCCGTTACACGGCGTCGACCGAGATCGTCGTCGAGCAGCGTCCGCAAGGCGTCGACATCGCCGCGGTTCTGTCCCGGATTCCGACCGATTCCCAGGCGGTTCTGACCGAAGCGGAGGCCCTTCGGTCCCGGGCGCTCGCGCACAAGACGATTGCGCGACTAGACCTTCTGTCGAATCCCGAGTTCAACCCGCTCATCATCCCGCAGGATGGCTCATTGCGATCGCTGTGGCGCCGGTCCAAGGCGGCGGCTCTCGCCTACGTCGAATCGGTGCTGCCGAAGCGGGGGACTCCCCCGCCCGCGGGCGATCCCGTCCTCGACGAGGCGACGGGCATCTTCCTCAAGAACCTCCACGTCATGCCGATCGGGCGCTCCCAGGTCCTGAAGGCCAGCTTCACGTCGGAGGACCCGGAACTCGCCAGCAGGATACTGAACGAGCTCGTCGGCCTCTACCTCGCGACCCAGATGGAGAACCGTGTCTCCGCGCCGACGAAGATTGGCGATTTCCTCAAGGAGGAGATCGATCGGCTGCAGGCCAAGGTTCAAGCGGCGAACCAGGCCGTGGAGCGTTTCAGGAACGAATCGAAGTTGCAGCAGGGCGTGGTCCAGGGCCGTGAGGTCCTGCTCTATACGCAGGAACTCAGCGAGGCCAATCGCGAGCTGATCGCGGTGCGCGTCAAGCGGCAGGAAGCGGAGGCGCGTCTCGGCGAGATTCGCGCAAACCCGAACGCCTTCCCTGATGTGCTGGCAAGCAACTTGATCCAGCAGTTGCGTCGGCAGCTCTCTCAGCTGCGGGACGAGTGGTCGCAGGCTGCCGCCACCTACGGTGCGGCCTATCCGAAGGTCAAGGAGCTTCAGGCCAGCATCGCGGACGTCGAGCAGCGCATGCGGACGGAAGTCGCCAACGTCGCCCGCTCCGTCGAGAGCGACGTGAAGGTCCAGGCGGAGCGCGAGGCCCAGCTCGTACAGACCATCACCGGCCTCAAGGAGGACATCCGGAAGGCCGGCGCCGCCCGCGTCACGCTCGCCTCGCTGGAGCAGGAAGCGGAGGTCAGCCGCAGCACCCTCAGCACCTTCCTGGCTCAGTACAACCAGCTCACGTCGCAGCGGGCCTTCCACTTCGCCGACTCCTATGTCCTCTCCCGCGCCGACATCCCGACGCGGCCTTCTTTCCCGCCGCTGTTGCCGTTTCTCGGTCTGGCAGCCATCGTGTCGGTGGCCCTCTCGGTGCTCTGGGCCCTGCTGCTGGAGCGGCCGGGCAAGACCATCCGCAGCCCGCTCGAGGTGGCGCCGCTCCTCACGGCTCGGGCGCTCGGCATCATCCCGAAGCTCGGCAGCCGAGCCGACCTGCTGACGCACGTGATCGACAGCCCGCAGTCGCCCTTCACGGAATCGATCCGCAGTGTGCTGTCCCGCCTCATCGCGCCGCGCAACCTGGGCCAGGCTGTCCTGATTGCGTCGGCGCAGGCGCAGGAGGGAAGGACTTCGCTGGCCATCGCCCTGGCGCGGCTTGCCGCACTCTCGGGAAGACGCGCGATCTTCATCGAGGGAGACCTGCGGCAGTCCGGCGCCCATGTCGCCTTCGGCGTCAGCACCGGGCCAGGCTTGACGGATGTGCTCCAGGGCCGGCTCGACGCACGCCAGGCCGTCCGGCGTGATGCGCTCACGGGGTTGGACTTCATGACGGCGGGCACGCCCACGTCGCATGCCGCCAACCTGCTCTGTCGCCCCGAGATGGCCGAGCTGCTGGGCCAGCTCCGCACGGAATACGACCTGCTGATTCTCGATTCGCCTCCCAGCGCCAGTGCCGCCGACGCGAGTTTCCTGGCGCAGCTGGCCGATGGCTGCCTCTTCGTCGTCAGCTGGAACAGGACGCCCTGGCGGCTCGCCCGCCAGCAGATGGAGGACCTCTCCTACCACTGCGATCTCGTCGGCGTCGTTCTCAACCAGGTCGACATGCAGAAGCACGCCAAGTATCACCCGGCGCACCTCGATCTGGCCCGTGCCCCGGCGATGATCGGAGCGAGCCGGTAGGCCGGCGATGTGGCACGGCACTCGACGGGCGCCCGCAATCCCGGCCTGGGCCGCCTTCCTGGTGGGCGTTGCCGTGGCCTGCCCGGCGGTCATACCGGGAGTTGGCGACGGCAACGGCCCGCGGACCACGGACCTCCTGGGCCTGTTCAGTGCCGGGTGGCTTGCCCTGGCCATGCTCCGCCTGCCCGAACTGCACCGCGCCATCGTCGGCGTCCTGCTCGTCTGGGCGATGACCCTGCCATGGATCTTCATCGAGATCTGGTCGCTCGGCGGAACCTCGGATGCCCCGGTGCAGCGGCTGCTCCTGCGGTGGGTCCTCGCCGGCTTCTCGGCCTACCTGATCGCAGTGGTCGCCGACACGCCGGCGCTGCGGCCGCGCCTGTTGTACGGCCTCATGGCCGGTGTCCTGCTGTCTTCCCTCACCTTGGTCCACGACGACCTGACCTTCTCCCCCGAGGACGTGCCGATCGACCAGCTCGTCACCCTCGCCATCTACAACGGCAAGGACATCTACGACTTCGTCTACCGGGCATCCGGCATCTTCGGGCATCCGAATGGCGCCGCCGGCTGCGTTCTGCTGGGCGTGCCGCTGCTCATCGGTGCGATTCAGGAGGGCAGAGCCCCGCGCTGGTCCATCGCGATCGCACTGATGCTCATGGCCGGGACGTTCTATCTTACCAAGTCGCGCGGTCCGCTTCTTGTCTCGGCCGTTCTCGTGGGCTCCTGGCTCTGGATCGAGGCACGCGGCGCACGCCTTCCCCTGTTGCTGGCCGGCGTCGCCGGTGTGCTTGGCATGGTGGCGGTAGGCGGAGTGGCCGCGGGCGGCGGGGTGCTGCTGAACAGGTTCCTCGATCTGAACGCCATTTCCGTCAACGCGGGCGACCGCTGGTGGACCATCGCGACCAGCCTGGATTTCATGGTGCGCAATCCGCTCGGAATGGCGTCGGGCTACGTGGCCCCGCTCGAAACCGCCACGGGGACGAGCGCCACGCACTCCGCCTATCTCGAGCTCGGCCTGATGGGCGGGATCCCGCTCCTGGCCTTTGTCGCCGTCCGGCTCGGCCGGACGGCGGCCCGTCTGCTCGGGCCCTGGCGGCCCGTGGAGGCATGGCTTGCTTGCTACCTCCTCGGCATCTTCCTGTTCGAATCGTACTTCCTCCAGGTCGGCATCCAGCTGCTGACGCTCTGGCTGGTGGTCTCGCCTCTGCAAAGAGGAAGGGAACCGTCGCTGCCAGCAGCCCCGGCGGCCGCGCGGCCGCCAAGGAAATTCGCCGTTCCTCACGCGGGGAGCAGCGCGGCGATGCGAAAGGCGTGATCACATGAGGATCTGCATGATCGCCGCTTCCCTTGCCGGCGGGGGCGCCGAGCGGGCGATGCTCGACACAGCGGCCCTGCTCGACGCGCGCCGCCATCAGGTCACCGTCCTGACGTTCGAAGACGAGGCCTCCGACGCGTACCGTCTCCCGAGCGGCCTCGTCAGGATCGCCCTGGGGGTCCAGGGCCATTCGGGAAACCGCTTGCGCGGTATCCGGAACAACATCCGCCGCATGATGCGGCTGCGGTCGGAAGTCCAGCGGCTGCGGCCGGACGTGGTGGTGTCGTATCTGACCCGGACCAACATCCTCTGCCAGCTGGCGCTGCTGGGCACGGGCCGCCCCGTGGTCGCCACGGAACACAACGTTGCAACGCTGAACGACGCGCCCATGCAGGCCTTCTGGCGCACGCTCCGGCGGCTGGTCTATCCGCACATGGCGCAAGTCGTCGTCGTGAGCGCCGGCCTGGCGCAGCAATATGCCTGGCTGCGGTCCGACAAGCTCAGCATCATCCACAACTTCCTGCCGGCGGATCGCGGTGCCGATCCGGAGACCTTCGCCTTCCTGTCGCGCGGAACGCGCTACATCGTGGGAATGGGACGCCTCGAGCCGGAGAAGGGTTTCGACCGGCTCATCAAGGCCTATCACCTGATCGCACCGGACTGTCCCGGGTGGAACCTGCTGATCGTGGGCGAAGGCTCGCTCCGGCCAGACCTGACGCGCCTGGTGGCAGCGCTTGGACTTGAAGACCGTGTGGCGCTGCCAGGACGCGTGGAGAATCCGCGCAGCCTGTTCAGGCAGTGTCACCTGTTCGCGCTGTCGTCGGAAAGCGAGGGCTTCGGCCTCGTCCTGGTCGAGGCGATGTCGGCGGGGCTGCCCGTGGTCAGCTTCGACTGCGATTTCGGACCACGGGAGATCATCACCCCCGGCGTGTCGGGCGTCCTGGTGCCGGCCGGCGACGTTCCGGCACTGTCCCGCAGCATCCGCGATCTGGTGCAGCACGACGCAATGCGGATGAGATTGGCCAAGGGAGGGCTGGTCGCTGCCGCCCGCTTCGCGCCCCACGAGATCATCAACCGGTGGGAAGCCGTCCTCAGGCGCGCCGTGGATCGCGTGATCGCGCCGCGCGAGATACCGCCGTCCGCGCAGATCGCCGAGAAATGATGAGCGTGACCGTCCCGACCATGGCGGCTCGTCTCGGAAGACTGGTGGCGCACCACCGTGCCGCCGTCTACGGCATGATCGGCCGGTTGTGGGTGATCATGACGGGCCCGATGACGATCGTCTTTCTGGCAGTCTTCTTCACGCCGGAAGCGCAGGGCTATTTCCTGACCTTCATAACCTTGGCGGCGGCACGCACGGTCGCGGAGCTCGGCCTGGGCCAGGTGATCATCGTCAAGATCGCCCAGCTGCATCCGGCCGGCGACGCCTCCGGACCGGCATCGCCGCAGGTGGCGGGACTCATCCGGTTCACGGTCGCCTGGTTCGCCGGCGCCGGCCTGCTGGTCGGCGCCATCCTCGGCATCAGCGGCACGGCCTTGCTGCGGACGGGCGGTGGGCTGCCCTTGGCGGACTGGCTGCCGGCATGGCTCGCCCTCAGCGCACTCGTCGGCGCGGATGTCGCACTCTCGGGTCTTCTTTACCCGCTCGAGGGTGCGGGCCAGGTCAGGTCCGTCTACTTCGGCCGCATGGTTCGCAGCATCGTCAACAGCATCGCCCTGTGGGTGTCCATCCTGCTCGGGCTCGAGCTCTGGTCGATCGCCGTGGGACTCGCCGCCGGCTTGGTGTGGACGGTGTTCTTCCTGTTCTCGCGGGGCCAGCTGGTCGTCGCGGCGCTTCGCCCGGGCGCCCCGGTGGCGAAGGTCGACTGGCTTTCCGATGTGCTGCCCGCGCAATGGCGGGTGGCGCTCTCGAGCATCGCCGAGTATGTCAGCTTCTACACGGTCGTGCCGCTGATGTACGCCATGCACGGCGCCGTAGTCGCGGGCAAGGTCGGCGTCACCTGGCAGCTCGCGCTTGCCGTCTCTTCGATCGCCGGGGCCGTCGTCTTCGCCCGCCTGCCGGAGTTCAGCCGTCTTGCGGGCACCCGCGCTGTCGGGGAGCTGGACAGCCTTTATCTTTCAACCTCCTTGACCTCCATGGCCGTCTGCCTGGTCGGCGTCGTGGGCGTTGGACTCGGGGTCCTCGTCTTGGACGCTGCCAGCCTCGAGTTCGCGAGACGGCTGCTGCCGTTCCACGAGGTGGTCGTCCTCCTCGCGGGCGTGCTCGTCTGGCACTACAACCTGACGATCGTCGCCTATCTCCGGGCCCATGGCGGGGACCCCTACCTGCCGGCCACCTTGACGGGAGCGGCCCTGCTGTTCGGCGCCAATGTGACCTTGGGCCAGTGGTATGGATCGGCCGGCCTGATCTGGGGATATACGCTGATAGGCGCCTGCATCATGGCGCCGCTCGGCATCTACCTTCTGCAGCGCAAGAGGCGGACCTGCGGCTACCCGGCCTTCAGGGTCGAAGGAAGCTGGTCGGCCCTGGTTTCGAGGTTGAGGTGAGGGTCGCATGACGGAGCTTTCCGGGAGGCTGGCCGTCGTCACGGGCGGCGGCAGCGGTATCGGTCGCGAACTGGCTCGCCAGCTCTTCGCCGAGGGATGCCATGTGGCGCTCTGCGACCTTTCGGAAGAGGCCATGGCCGAGACCAGGCGTCAGTGCCAGGCGCAGCCGACGGCGGCCGGCGGGCGTCTCACCACCCACCGTGTGGACGTCGCCGACGAGAAGCAGCTGCTGCGGTTTCGCGACGAAGTAGCCACGCAGCACCAGACCGACCATGTGCACCTGCTGTTCAACAATGCCGGCATCACGGGTGGCGGAAGCATCCTGAAGCACAGCCGCGAGGAATGGGACCGCACGTTCGACATCTGCTGGAACGGCGTCTACTACGGCACCAGGGCATTCCTGCCCATGCTGCTGAAGGCGGATGCCGCCCACATCGTGAACATGAGCAGCGTCGCGGGCTTCTGGGCTGCCGCCGGGGCGCGTGTTCCACACACCGCCTACGCTGCCGCGAAATTCGCCGTCAGGGGATTCACGGAGGCGCTCATCGTCGACTTTCGCGAGAACGCCCCCCACATCCGGTGCTCCGTCGTGATGCCCGGCCACATCGGGACGGGCATCGTCTCGAACACCAGGCAAGTCCTAAGCGGAACCGCGGCGATGCCGATCAGCGCAAAGCGAGCCGAGCTGCGGGCACACGGTCAGGACGTTGCGGCCATGTCGGACGCGGACATCGAGGCGGCGTACGACAGGCACGAGCAGGACTATGTGAGGCTGGCCCCCATGTCGGCGGCGATGGCCGCCGCCGCGATCATCTCCGGCGTGAAGGAACGGCGCTGGCGCATCCTGATCGGGGAGGATGCCAGGTTGCTGGACAGGAGCGTGCGCGAGGATCCCGATCGCGCCTACGAAGTGGATTTCTTCGACCGCTTTCTTCGCCGCATGAGGTCGCCGGCACGGCGGCTGCGGCGCGCCTGGGGCCGTCTCAAGGCAAGCCGCCTTCCAGCTTGAGGCCCCTTCAGGTCGCCAGCGCCAAGGTTGATCAGGGCAACCGGCCGCTCGCCTTGAGCAGATCCTTGTAGACCTCCAACCCCTCACGGAATCCTTCGAGCGTGAACGAATCCACTGTCCGGGCTTTCGACCAGGGCTTGATGCCGAGGCCGTCGATGGCCGCCCTGGCGAGGTTCAGGTTGCCGATGGACAGCGCCGTGTACGCAGTATGCACCCGGGACAGTTCCTGCGGCAGCACGGGCGTGCCGCTTTCGGCGAGGGAATCGATCTTCATCTCCAACGCTCGAACCAGTTCCCAGGCTGCATCGGGCTCGGTCGACATTGGCGCTCTCCTCCCAAGTGGAGAGAGGTGCATCCCACTATGGACGCCCTGAGTCGCGTGCGCATTGCGTGACTCGCCGCCACTGCGCCCGACGCGCGACAGCTGATCGCCGGCTTCGCCGCACTCCAGGTTCGGACCTACAGCTCGAGCGGTGCGAGTTCCGCGAGCATCGCGGGGATGAATTCCGCCACCGTCGGGTGGATATGCACAGCGCGCTCGATGACGGTGCAGGGCGCCTGGGCATACATGACGTCGAGCACGCAGTGGATCGCCTCGTCTCCGCTCGTGCCCAGGAATGCGGCCCCGAGGATGTGCTTGGATTCGGCATCGACGAGCAGCTTCATGAAGCCTTGCGTCTCGCCCTTTTCGGATGCGCGCGACACGTCCTCCATCGCCATCCTGGCGACCAGGGCGGGCCGGCCGCTCTTGCGGACCTCGGCCTCCGTCATGCCCGCGCGGCCGAGCGGCGGATCGGTATAGAGCGCGTAGGCGGGAATGCGGTCGCTGAGACGCCGCCGCTCACCGTCCAGGAGATTCGCGGCCACGATCTCATGGTCGTTCCAGGCCGTGTGCGTGAAGGCGCCGCGACCGTTGCAGTCGCCCAGCGCCCAGATGCCCGGCACGTTGGTCCTGAGCTCGTCGTCGACCTCGATATAACCGTGCTTGTCGACCTTCACGCCGGCGCGGTCCAGACCCAGATCGTCGGTGTTGGGGCGCCGGCCCGTCGCCAGCAGCAGATGCGATCCCCTGACCTCCTGCTGCCCCTCATCGCAGGAAAGCCGCAGCGCGATCTGGCCGTCCCTCTGGGCGACGCTGAGACAGTGGGCGCCCGTACGCACGTCGATTCCCTCGCGGCCGAGGATCGTCGCAATCTCCTGCGAGACGTCCTCGTCCTCACGTGAGACCAGGCGCTCCCCGTGCTCGATGATGGTCACCTCGCTGCCGAAGCGGCGAAACATCTGGCCGAATTCGAGCCCGACGTAGCTGCCGCCCAGGACGACCAGATGGCGTGGCAGGTAGTCGACGTCCATCATCGAGCTGTTGGTCAGGAAGTCGATTCCGTCGAGCCCCGCGATATTGGGCACGGCGGCACGGCCACCGACATCGAGCAGGATCCGCTCCGACCGCAGCAGCTCGCTGCCGACCTCGACCTCGCGCGGCGAGCGCAGGCGCGCGTGACCGGCATAGACGGTGCAGTTCTCCAGGGTCCGCAGCGAGCGTTCGACGGCCCGGGCCGAGCGTCCGACGATCTCGTCCTTGCGCGCCTTCACGCGCTTCATGTCGACGGCCACGCCGCCCGCGCTGAAGCCGTACTCGGCGCCGCGACGCGCCATGTGCGCGGCATGGGCGCTGGCGATCAGCGTCTTGGTCGGCGTGCACCCGGTGTTGACGCATGTCCCGCCGAAGCGGCCGCGCTCGACGACCGCCACCGTCATGCCGGCACCCGCCAGCCGCCGCGCCAGCGCAGGGCCCGCCTGCCCGGCGCCGACGATGATCGCATCGAACGTCGTCATGCCGGCCTCCTGCGAGGTTCAGCGTTGCCGGTCCCTCAGGCGGCGCGCCGCGGGAGCTTCCAGCCGGGCCGCACGAAATGGCAGGTGTAGCCGTTGGGAATGCGCTCCAGGTAGTCCTGGTGCTCGGGCTCGGCCTCCCAGAAATCGGAGGCCTTGGTCACCTCCGTCACCACCTTCCCGGGCCACAGCCCCGAGGCCTCGACGTCGGCGATGGTATCCTCGGCGATCCGGCGCTGCTCCTCGCTGGTGTAGAAGATCGCCGAACGGTAGCTGGTGCCGATGTCGTTGCCCTGGCGGTTGAGCGTCGTGGGATCGTGGATCTGGAAGAAGAATTCCAGGATCTGGCGGAAGCTCGTCTTTGCCGGATCGAAGAGGATCTCGATCGCCTCGGCGTGGCCGGCATGGTTGCGGTAGGTCGCGTTGGCGACGTGGCCGCCGGTATAGCCGACACGGGTCTTCAGGACTCCCGGCTGCTTGCGGATCAGGTCCTGCATTCCCCAGAAGCAGCCGCCGGCCAGCACTGCGCGTTCTTGGCTCATCGCACGTCCTCCACCTGGTCAAGATAGTCACCATACCCCTGCGCCGCCATGTCGTCGCGATGGATGAAGCGCAGCGACGCCGAGTTGATGCAGTAGCGCAAGCCGCCACGATCGCGCGGCCCGTCCGGAAAGACGTGGCCGAGATGGCTATCGCCGTGCTTCGACCGAACCTCGGTGCGGATCATGCCGTGGCTGTCGTCGTGCAGCTCGGCGATGTTGGCGGGCTCGATCGGCTTGGTGAACGAGGGCCAGCCGCATCCCGATTCGTACTTGTCCGAGGAGGCGAACAGCGGCTCGCCCGAGACGATGTCGACGTAGATTCCGGGCTCCTTGTTGTGCAGCAATGCCCCGGTCCCGGGCATCTCGGTGCCGCTCTCCTGGGTGACGCGGTACTGCTCCGGCGTGAGCCGCCGGACCGCCTCTTCCGTTCTGGCGTATTTCGCTCCGTCCTTCATTCGAACCCTCCGTTCGTCTGGTGGCGGCCCCGCCGCAGCCGACCGCTGCGCACCCGTCGAGAGGATGCAGCCAGGGCCGGGGCAAGCCTATTGCACGAAGGTATATAGGGTCGACGAGCCGCCATGGCGCGGTCAGCGTTTGCCGGGAGCCGCCGCTTCGGCCAGCGGTGATAGCGCCGGCCCGTTAAGGACGCTACCGTCAGGCGCGAAATGGGAGCCGTGGCAGGGGCAGTCCCAGCACTGCTCCGTCGGGTTCCAGTTGACGTGGCACCCCAGGTGGCTGCAGACGGCCGACCGGACATGCAGGACTCCCTGCCTGTCGCGGCTGGCAGCGAGGCGCTTGACCCCGTCCCGCAGGATACCGCCCTCTCCGGGCGCGAGCTCGTCGGCCGAACCGATCTCGCCGGGCAGCAGGTACTCGGCGAAGTTCCTCACCGCTGTGCTGTTCTCGCTCACGTAGGTCCCGGCGGCTCTCATGCTCTTCCGCGCAGGATCGTAGACCTGCTCCCAAGGGCTGCTGCCCGAGAGGATCAGGTCCTTGAGCAGGAGCCCGGCCAGGACGCCGTGGGTCATCCCCTGCCCGGAATCGCCGCAGACGATGAAGGTCCGCTCCTCGCTGGGATCTCGTCCGATATAGCCGCAATGGTCGAGCGTGTTCATCACCTGGCCCGACCAGCGATGGACCTCCCGACCGAGCGCCGGCACGAGGGGGCGCAGCCAGGCCTCGAGCCGGCTGAACCGGGCATCGCCATCGTCGGCCTCGCCGGTCTTGTGGTCCTCGCCGCCGGCGATCAGATGGTCGGCATCCCCGTCGCCGCGGCTCAGCCGGACATAGTGATAGGGATCGGCCATGTCCCAGTACAGCGCATCCGGAACGGCATCTCGCGGTATCGTGAAGGCCATTGCGTAGGTCCGATAGGGCGCCATCTTGCTGTGGATCTCCGCCCGCTTGTTCACGGGTGCGTTGGTGGCCACGACGACGCGCTCCGCCGTGATGGTCGCACCGTTGGCAGTCACCGTCACCCGGCCGGCGCCGGCTCGGATCTCCTCCACCGGAGACCGTGCGAACAGTCGCCCGCCGGCGTCGGCGATTCCGCCCGCCAGCGCACTGAGATACCGGAGCGGATGGAAGGTGGCCTGGCCGGGATAGCGCAGGGCCGGCGCCCGCTGCAGGCCGGCCAGCGGGACGCCATTGGCGCGCTCGACCGCTGCACCGATGCGACGGGAGGCCTCGAACTCGGCGTCCAGCTGCGCGCCGGCCTCCCCCTGATCCATGCCGATCGCCGGGAAGAGGAAGCCGTCGAGGCGCCGAAAGCCGCAGTCTATCGCAAGCGCGTTCACGATCCTCTCGATGCGGTCCACGGCAGCGGCCTGGCTTTGCTGGAAGAGCCGGGCGGCCTCCGGTCCCCTGAGGTCGACGAGGCGGCTCAGGCCGTCGTCGCAGATCGGCGAGAGGTGCGCGGTTGTACGCGCGGTCATGCCGCCCCCCACGGCGCCCCGTTCCACCACGATGACCTTCTGACCGGCCGCCGCCAGTTCGTAAGCTACGGACAGTCCCGCGATCCCCGACCCGACGACGACCGTCTCGGCCTCCTGCCGGCCCTGCAAGGGAGGCGCATCGGCAAGCACCTTCGTGTCCATCCACAACGATGTCGTGGCTTCGGCATGGGCGTTCATGGGATCCTCGCGGTCGGCGGTTGCGTACCCGGAACGGCGGGCCGCTGTGCCGGTTGCCCCTCGCGCCGACGAGGTGCTACTGGCACTCCGCCCGACAAGCCTCCCGCACCAGCGGCGGCGCCGGCCGCTTGGTGACCAGCTCCAGGGCCGGGATCAGATTGGCCTTCTTCACGCGCAGCGCCGGCAGCGAGATGTAGGGCGGCACCGGCCTCCCCAGCAGGGCCAGCGCCGCGGCCCGGGCCTCGGCAACGCCGAGGTCGTAGGGCAGTTGCGCGCCGATCGCCAGGATCTCCCCGCGCGCGACATAGAGGGCCGTGTCCGGCCCGAGATCGACGGTCGTCACGACGATGTCGCCGCGACCGAGCGCCCGTGCCGCCGCCACCGCCTGCATCGCCGGGTCCCCCCACACCGCGAACAGGCCCTTGATGCCGGGATGGCTGCGCAGCATGGCGATGGTCTTGTCGTAGACTTCCCGGGGCTGCGTGAAGCGTTCCACGGCAGCAAGCCGGACGTCCGGATGCGCAGCCAGCACCTTTGTGAATCCCTGGCGCCGCGCCGCGATGGAGTAGTAGGAATCGTAGAAGTAGGTCAGCAGCCCCACGTCGCCGCGGCCACCGACGGCGCGGATGAGTTGCTCCGTCGCCCACGCGGCAGCCTTCTCGTTGTCCGAGGCCACCACCGTCACGTAGTCGCGGCCGGGCGTCAGCCCGTGCACCACGTTGTCCATGAACACCAGCTTGATCCCGTCGTCGGCCACCTTGCGGTAGGCCGCCGTCTGGCTGGCCGGATCGATCGGCACCGAGAAGATGACGTCGATCTTGCGCTGGGCGAGTTGCGCCAGCTGGGCCCCCTGCCGCACCGGATCCTGTGCGGCGTCGGTCACCGCCACCACCTCGATGCCGAAGCCGGCCAGTGTCTTGGTGATCGCCTCGACTTGCAGCGCGTTCCAGGGGGTGCCGAGCGCCTGCATGGCAATGGCCGCGGAATATCGGCCGGCGCGAAGTCGGGCGATGTCGGCATCGGAAAGCTGCAGCACCGACGGCGGGCTGGCAGGCGCGCCGCGTGGGAAGCCGGGCACCGGCTGGCCGACAGGGGACAGCGGCAGCGGCTCCATCAGCTCCCGCGCGCTCTCGCGCTGCTGGGGGCTCTGGGCCTTTCCGCCACCGACCAGCCCCACCAGGAGCAGAATGGCCACGGCCAGGCCGGCCAGCGCCATCCATGTCGCCCCCGCACGCGCCGGAATTCGCCGCATCCCACCACCCTCCATGGCAGACTATGGCGTTCGCTGCATGGCTTGGATAGAGGCAGGCAAGCCTGTAACGTGGAATGGTGCTCCCGAAGCGGTACGACCGATTTCTCCATCTGCGTCTGATCGTCCTGCTCAGCCTCGTCGTGCCGGCCAGCCTGTTCGGCTGGACGACCTGGGAGACCCGCCAGGCCGTCGACGCCCAGACCGACGAGCGCATCGAACGCTCGCTGGATGTCCTGCAGGAGCACGCGCTCAAGGCACTGCAGACCGTCGAGCGATCGATCGCCGAGGTCAACGAGGTGTTGCGCGACCTCGACGAGGGTCAGATTCGCGAGCAGGAGGCGGATCTGTACCTGCGCTTCAAGCGCACGCAGCAAGCGTTGCCGCAGATAGAATCGATCTGGGCCTTCGACCGGGATGGCCGCCCCCTGGTCGCGAGCACGATACTGCCGGTGCCGCGGGAGCTCGACGTCTCCGACCGCAGCTATTTCCGCGCGCACGAGGCTGGCGGCGCCGGCACCTTCGTCGGTGAAATCGTACAGGCGCCGGTCGGTCCCCTGCGCCTCTTCGTGGTGAGCGGCAGGCGGGACGGCAGCGAGCCCGGCCGCTTCGACGGCGTCATCGCCATCACCGTGATGCCGGGCCATTTCGGCGAGTTCTACGCCAAGCTCGCTCGGAGCCATGAGATCTTCACGCTGCTGCGCGCCGATGGCGCCGTGCTGGCGCGCTGGCCCGAGCTTGCCGCCAACCATGATGCCGGGGCCGGCCCCCTCACCCGGGCTTTTGCGCGCAATCCGGAATCCGGCATGCTCACGGCCGCCTCGCGCCTCGATGGCGTGGAGCGTCGCCTCGGCTATCGGCGCGTTCCAGGGTTTCCGCTCTACGTCGCGGCCGGGATCGCTACCGCCGCAGTCGAGGCGGAGTTCTGGCGCATCGTGCTGACGCGAGCCGCCGTTGCCCTGCCCGCCGTGCTGGCAATGGTTGGGCTGGCGCTCTATGCCTTGCGCCACGCGAGGCGCATGGCGGTGGAGGAGACGCGACGGGAAGCTGCGGAAGCCGCCCTCAAGCAGGCCCAGCGCCTCGAGGCGCTGGGCCAGCTCACCGGCGGCGTGGCGCATGATTTCAACAATCTGCTGATGATCGTCAGGGGCAGCGCCGAACGGCTGGAGCGTCTGCTGGGGGAGGATGCGCGGGTCCGCCGATCGCTCGAGGCGATCGACATCGCCGTCACCCGCGGCACCGAGCTGACGCGCCATCTGCTGTCCTTCTCGCGCCGGCAGACACATGAGACCGCCGTGGTGGATCTCGGCCAGCGGCTGCCGGCCCTGCAGGATATCTTGCGATCCAGCCTGCGCGGCGACATCACGATCGACATCCAGCTGGCGCCTGGACTCTGGCCCGTCACCGTCGACAACAGCGAGTTCGAGCTGGCGCTGCTGAACCTCGCCGTCAATGCGCGTGATGCCATGACCAGCGGCGGCCGCCTGGCCATCGACGCCAAGAACGTCGTGATCCATCCCGGCGATCCGCTTGGCATCGAGGGTGATTTCGTTGCCGTCCGGGTCGGCGACACGGGCGCGGGAATTCCGCCCCAGATCCTCGGCCGCGTGTTCGAGCCCTTCTTCACCACCAAGGAGGTTGGCAAGGGCACCGGGCTTGGCCTGTCGCAGGTCTATGGCTTCGCCCGCCAGTCCGGCGGCACGGCCACGATCGCCAGCGTCCCCGGGCAGGGAACGACCGTGACGCTCTACCTGCCGCGCGCGACGTCCGCGGAAAGGCACGCCATCGCCGCCGACCGCCCGGAGCGATCCGCGTGTTCGGCCGAGGGCGAGCGCTCCGCCCGGGTTCTGCTGGTCGAGGACAATCCCGCGGTCGCGGAGGTGACGCGCGCGCTCCTGGAGGAGCTGGGATATCGGGTGCGGCCGGCCGCCAACGTCGCCGACGCCCGGCTCGCGCTCGATCGCGAGCAGGTCGACGTGGTCCTCAGCGACATCGTCATGCCGGGCGGCGCCGACGGCCTCGATCTGGCTCGCGAGGTCCGTGGGCGCAGCCGCCTGCCGGTCGTGCTGGCCTCGGGCTATAGCGAAAAGGCGCAGCAGGCGGCTGACGAAGGTTTTGCCCTGCTGCGCAAGCCCTACGATTCCGCGAGCCTGGACGCCGCCCTGACGGCGGCGCTCGCCGGAACACCGTCACGAAAAGGACCCCCCGCCTGAGGTGCCGCCTGCGGCAACCCCCTTGCCCGGCAGGGCGTTCAGGCCGACACTTGCGGGAGGGAGGACGACATGCCCGACATCGGCGAGAGAGTGAGCAGCGTTCTGGCGACGAGGCTCCATGTGCGGCCGGACCAGCTCACGGAAGCGGCCACCTTCGGCGACCTCGCGGCGACGAGCCTCGACCTGGTGGAGACGGTCATGTCCCTCGAGGACGAATTCGAGATCGAGATCTCCGACCGCGAGGCCGAGAAGCTCCATACCGTGGGCGACGTCATGGCGCTGGTGCGCCAGAAGGTGCATTAGACCACGATCCCCTCGGCTGGAAGCAGCCGAGCGATTGTGCCTGTCGCTCTGACCGGCGCCGCCAACCGCTTCATCTTGGATGCCGCGGCGCAACGTGATCGTGCGCCCGACGTTGCCGGCCATGCGGCAGGCCTTCTATGTGCTCATCGCCTGGGCGTGGCTGGGTGCAGGCGCGTTCGCTCAGGGCGTGCCTGAAACGCCGGCGACCGACGTCCCCACGGCGCCCGCCCAGGTGGAGGTCCGGCGCAACGTCGGCGATGAAGAAATCCGCAGTCGACTGCGACAGATCATGGAGACGACCGGCTGGTACGCCGGGGTGGAGATAACCGTTACCAACGGCGTCGTCGTGCTGCATGGACGCGCCGAATCCGCGGAGCTGCGGAAATGGGCCGGTGACCTCGCGCGGAACACGGAGGGTGTGGTCGCGGTCGCCAACCGCATGCAGATCGCCGAACCGGACATATGGAATTTCGCCACGGCCCGGCAGGGGCTGGGCGAGCTCCGCCATGACGTGTTGCGATCGTTGCCGTTCCTGCTGGTCGGGCTCCTGATCCTCGCTGTCGCGCTCGGGGCCAGCTGGCTCACGCTGCGGGCGGGTCGCAGCGTCCTGCGTGACCGCATCCGCTCGAGGCTGATCCGCGGCGTCTTCGCCTGGGGCCTGGCGGTCGTCGTCTTCGTCGCGGGACTTTATGTCGTGCTGAGGGTGTCAGGCCTCACGCAGCTCGCCTTGACCGTCGTGGGCGGTACCGGCCTTGTCGGGCTGGCCCTGGGCATCGCCTTCCGCGACATCACCGAGAACTTCCTCGCGAGCATCTTCCTCAGCGTGCGGCCGCCCTTCGAGATGGGTGACCTCGTCGAGATCGGCGCCGACACGGGATATGTCCAGCAGCTCAACGTGCGGGCAACGGTACTGATGACGCTCGACGGCACGATCGTGCAGATCCCGAATGCCACCGTCTACAAGGGGACAGTACGCAACTTCACGACGAATTCGAACCGGCGCGAGCATTTCGTGGTGGGCATCGGATACGACGCGCCGATCGACCGCGCGCAGGAGATCGCCCGGGAGGTGCTCGACTGCCACCCGGCGGTGCTGTCCGATCCGGAACCGATGGTCCTGGTGGACAACCTCGGCAAGGCCACGATCGACCTCAAGATACATTTCTGGCTGGACGGGCGCCGCCACAGCTGGGTGAAGGTGCGCTCCTCGGTGATCCGCCTGGTGAAGCGGGCCTTTCAGGAGCAGGGCATATCGATGCCTGACGAGGCCCGTGAGATCGTATTCCCCGAACGGGTGCCGGTCGTCATGGTCGATCCCGTGACGGAGCAGCCGCCGCGCGAACCTCCTGGCAGGCGTCCGGCCCTCGTGGACGAGGCGGATCCGGCCTCGACCAAGGCAGAGGCCGGCCTTGCAAGTGAAGCCGACATGTTGAGCGGCCAGGCCCGCGGGGCGCGCGTGCTGGGCAAGAGCGAGAACCTGTTGGCCGGCGGGCGCAACCGCGCGCCGGGCAGTTGAGGCGGGCGAGGACGGCGGCTGTCGCTACTCCAGCTTCAGCCCGATCTTTCGGATCAAGCCACCCCATTGCTCCGCCTCGCGGCGCCATGCATCGCGGAACTGCTCGGGCGTCATGGGATCGGCGGCAACCGCGCCCATGGCGAGCATGCGCTCGCGATAGGCCGGGCTGGTGACGATGGCCAGCAGCTCGCGATTGAGCTTGTCGACGATGGAGCGCGGTGTCCCCTTGGGCACCAGGACGCCGTACCAGCCCGCAACATCGAAACCGTCGAAGCCCTGCTCCGCCATTGTCGGCACGTCGGGCAGGCTCGCAAGCCGCGTGGGAGTCGTCACGGCCAAGGCGCGCATCTTGCCGCCGGCGATCCCCGCCTTGGCCTCGCCGATCGGCGAGACGAAGACATCCATTTCGCCGGCGGCCAGCGCCAGGATCGTCTGCGGCACGCTGCGGTAGGGAACCATCTCGGCCTTGCCGCCAACCCGCTGCAGGTAAAGCTCGCCCACGAGGTGCGCGAGGCTGCCGGGCGCGACGTTGGCGAACGTCACCTTGCCGGGATGGGCCCGGATGTAGGCCGCAAGCTCCTGCATGGTGCGCACCGGCAGGCCATCCCGCACCAGGATGGCAAAGGGTGCCTTGGCCAGCATGGCCACCGGCTCGAAGTCGCGGTCGGTATCGTAGAGCGCGTTCTCGTACACGAACGGATTGGTGACGATCAGGCTGGCGATGCAGAACAGCAGCGTATAGCCGTCGGCCGGTGCGCGGGCCGCGATCTGCGCCGAGATGCCGCCGGTGGCACCCGGCTTGCCGTCGACGTAGAATCGCTGGCCCAGCCGATCCGACAGCGCCTCGAAGACGATTCGGGCGTGGGTGTCGGTGATACCGGCATTCGACGGCGCCACCACCCGCACGGCCTTGCTCGGCCAGTCCGCCGATTGCGCCGTCGCGATCACGGGCAGCATCAACGCTGCCGCGGCAGCCAGCATTCCAGACAGTCTAGGCCGCATGTCCTGCCCTCCCTTCCAGGGCCAACGGTTTGCCGTGCGTCTCCACGCCGAGCAGCGTGAAGGCGAGCCCAAGCGCGAGCCCGCAGGCGGCGAGGAAGAGGAAGGCCGGCATCACCGCCTCCATGGTCGCCTTGGGCGAGACCAGGTTGGAGGTGCCGGCGATCAGCGCCAGGCAAAGCGGGCCCGCGATCTTGCCGACGCCGTTCGACGCCTGCGCCAGGCCGACGCCGCGCGCGCTGAGCCGCACCGGGAAGATCTCCGCCGAGTAGGGTGCGATGTTGGAGAAGCCACCGTCGAAGAAGAGCGCCGCCGGGATCAGCAGCACGACGAAGGCCGGGTAGCCGAGGACCGTCTGGTCGTAGAGCAGTGCTGCCGCGCCGAGGCTGAGCGCGATGCCGTAGCCCATGATCTCGCCGCAGCGGCGGCGTCCCAGCCATTGCGGCAACAGCGAGAAGGCGACGCGCCCGACCATGCCGGTGAGACTGACGACGACGAACAGGAGCGCCGCCTCCTGGGCCGATGCCCCCATCAGCAGGGCGACGATCGTCGGCCCCCAGAGGAACACGCCGTAGTTCGCGGTGCTCGCGCCGAACCAGACGATGACCGTGAGCCAGAACAGGCGCGGCTCGGCCAGAAGCTCGGCGAAGCTGGTCGAAGAAGGCGCCTGCACGTTGCTCGCCGTCCGGGGCCTCGGCAGCCGGTCTGGCGGCACGCCGAGCGTTCGGCCCACGATGGCGCGCGCCTCGGCATGGCGGCCGCGCGCCACCAGCCAGCGCACCGACTCCGGCATGATCAGCGCGATCAGGATCGCCGGGACCAGTGGGATGAAGCCCAGCATGGCCAGCCCGCGCCAGCCGATCACCTGCAGCAGCGCGGCTGCCGTCAGGGACGCGCCGAGGATGCCCAGGGACACCGGGATGACGACCACGCTCGACAGGATCGTGCGGTGGCGGGTCGGCGTATACTCGACGATCAGCGGCACCCCGACCGCCGCCGCACCGCCGATGCCGAAGCCCACGACGAACCGCAGTGCCGCGAACAGCATCCATGCGCCGTCGGGGATCAGCGACACGCAGCCCGCTCCCAGGGCGCAGAGCGCCACGCCGGCGACCAGCAGCGTCTTGCGGCCCCAGCGGTCCGACAGGGCACCCCAGGCGAGGGCACCGACGATGGCGCCCACGCCGGCGCTCAACAGCATGACCGAGGTCTGACCGAACGTGAGCTGCCACTGCGGCGCCAGCACCGCCACCAGGAAGCCGACGATGAAGAAATCGAAGAAGTCGAAGATGCTGGTCATCACGACCAGCACCATGCTGGTCCAGTAGCGGGCGCCGAGCGGCGCCTTATCGTACAACGCGACGAGATCGTCCTCCTGCGTGGTCATGGTGGTTTCCTCCCGTTGTTGTCGTTGTTTCGTCGGCTCCACCGGCAAGCAGGAACGCCCGCACCTCCCGCGCGACGGCGTGCGGGTCCTGCAGCGTGCCGACATGGCCGAGGCCGGCGAGGCTGGCGGTCCGTGCGCCGGCGATCTCCTGCGCAAGCGAAAGCGTGTGCGCCGGCGGGATGAGACGATCCTCCGCCCCGGCCAGCACCAGCGTCGGCGCCGTGATCGCGGCAAGGTTGCTGTCGACCGGCTGTGCGAGGATGGCGGCGCGACGCTGCTTCTGCCCGGCGTCGCGGCTGCTGCCCGTGAAGATCTCGACCACCTCCGGATGCGCCGCGATATGGCCTGCCGGAAAGAAGTACGTCGCGATCTCGGCCGCTGTGCCGGGCAGGCCCGCACGCAAGGCGGCGAGCCTGGGGAACACGTCGGGATTGATCGAGAGCGGCGGCACCCCGGCACGGAAGGTGCTCGACAGGACAAGTCGATCGACGTGCTGCGGATGGCGCGCCGCGAGCACCTGTGCGATCGCGCCGCCCAGCGACGTACCGAAGACATGGGCGCGCTCGTGACCTAGGCCCACGATCAGCGCGGCCGCGTCGTCCGCCATCTCGCCGAGGCCGTAGGGCGTCGCCGGATTGCGCGTCGCACCTGAATCGCGCTGGTCGTAGGCGATGACGGTGAAGCTGTCGGCCAGCAATCCACCGAAGGCGTCGAACATCGCGTGGTCGGCCTCGGCGCCGTGGATCAGGATCAATGGCGCGCCGCTGCCCCTTTGCGTATAGGCGATCGAGCAGCCATTGGCTTCGATGGTGCGCATGGTCAATGCAGCAGGGTCTGGAGAGCGCCGGCCAGCTCGCGCGCCGGATCGGAGGGAAGGTAGGGCATGCGCCACGCGACGTGGCCGTCCGGCCGCACGAGGACCGCGCCGCGCAGGCCCATGTGGATCCCGTCGCCGGGATGGGCGTTCGGCAGAAGCTGCAGGTTGAGCGGCAGGCCAAGCTTGGCCGACACGTCGCGTCCGGCCTCGAGCCACGCCTCCCCCACCGGTCCGGCGACGACCGTGAAGTCCTGGTCGAACCAGTCGAGCGTCGAGCGCTTGCGCGCCATGTCCAGCCACAGATGCGGGAAGCGGCCGCCCGGCCGGTCGCTGGGCGTGTAGACGCGCGTGAGATGGCCACCGCGCGGCGTGCCGTCCGGGACCACCGCGCCCGCCTCGTAGGAGAAGCCCAGCGCCTGGCCGATGCTGTGCAGGTGGTTGTCGAGGTCGTTGATCCAGAAGCGGATGTGATCCTCGTCGCCCGAGCGGATCGCCTCGTCCATGCGCAGGAAGCGGATGCGGTTGCCGAAGCTGAAATCGGCGTTGGACTGCGCGACCGGGCGGCGCTCGACGTCGTAACTGTCGAGCAGCCTGTCCGAGGCCCAGCCCCGCAGCACGTACACCAGCTTCCAGGCGAGGTTGTGCGCGTCCTGGACGCCCGAATTCAGCCCGAAGCCGCCGGTCGGCGGGAAGCGATGGGCGGCGTCGCCGACCAGGAAGACCCGCCGGCTGCGGAACGACGCCGCCACCTGCTTGCTCATGCGCCAGACCGAGCGGTTGAGCAGCGTCACCTCGAGGTCCGGCACCCCGACATGGGCCCGGATGATCTCGATCGTCTCCGCATCCGTCCACGGGCGCGGGCGCTCGTCCTTCTGCTCGCCGATCTGGATGATGCTGAGCCAGCGGTCGCGGCCGTTGGTGTTCAGGATGCCGGCACGCGGCACGCCGGGTGTCTTCGAATAGACCTGATAACCCGCCGCTTCGCGCGCCAGCGGCAAGCGCGAGAGATCGGCGCGCCAGTACTCGTTCAGCAGCACGGCCAGCGTCGCCGGGCCGACCATGTCGATGCCGGCGGCGCGGCGCGTCTGGCTGCCGGCGCCGTCGCACGCCAGCAGGTACTTCGCGTGCCAGCGCTCGACCTGGCCGGTATCGACCGATCGGATATCGCAGGCGACGCCGTCCTGGGTTTCCTCGAAGCCGACGAACTCGGTCGAAAAGCGCACCTGCACCAGGTTCGAATGCTCGATGACGCGATAGAGCTCCTCCTCGACCGCGTCCTGCGCCACGAGGCACTTCCAGGCAGGCGTCTGGCCGAGGTTCGGCTCGGGCCGCGAGCGGCCGATCTCGCGGCCGGCCATGCTCTCGACCTGCACGAACATGTCGGAATTGTCCTGCAGGCCGCGGTCGCGGATTGCCTGCTCGATGCCCCACTGCCGGAATATCTCCATGGTGCGCACCCAGCAGCCGCGCGACTTCGGATGGTCGGTCGTGGTGGGGCTCTTCTCGACGACCACCGCCTCGATGCCGAAGCGGTCGAGCAGCAATCCCATCGCCAGCCCGACCGGTCCGCCGCCGACGATGAACACCGACGTCCGACGCGGCGTGTCCAGGGCACCGTCCATGTGTTCCTCCATTTCCTTGCATGAAGTGTGCGCAGCCCGCGTCATCTCACAAGAACATGTTTGATATGCTATGCATCTCGATATGAGATGATCGGAGGGACCGTGGACCTGAGGCAGCTCCGCTACTTCGTGGCCGTCGCCGAGCGCGGCGGCTTCGGCGCCGCGGCCAGCGCGCTGAACGTGGCGCAGTCGGCGCTGAGCCGCCACGTGCGCTTGCTGGAGCACGAGCTGGGCGGAGCCCTCTTCGAGCGCGGCGCCCGTGGCGTCGCGGTCACCGAATCGGGCAAGGTCCTGCTGGCGCGCGGCCGCTGGCTGCTTGGGGCCTTCGACGACATCAAGGCCGAGGTCCTCACCGAGAATCGCGAGCCGAGCGGCACGGTGCGGCTGGGCGCGCCGTCCAGCCTTGCCGACATCCTCTATGCACCGCTCGCGCAGCTGTTCGCCGAGCGCTTTCCGAAGGTGCAGCTCGAGCTGAGCGACGGCCTCACCGAGGAGATGACGGACCGCTTGCTGCGGGCAGAGATCGACCTCGCCATCGTCACCGGCCCGCAGCCGAACGACCATCTGTACTACGAGGTCCTGGTCGTCGAGCAGGTGTTCCTGATCGGTCCGCCGGGCGATCCGCTGCTGCGACGGGGATCGCTGACCCGCAAGGAATTCGACCAGTTGCCGGCGGCGGTACGGCCGCTCAGCCGGAGCATCTTTCCCGTGAGCGCACGTTCCTCGCTCAAGGTCGAGAGCATGACGCCTCTCAAGCAGATGGTGGCGGCAGGCCTGGGCTACGGCCTCCTGCCCTTCTGCGGCATACACCGGGAGGTGGCCGCCGGGACCCTGTCCGCCGCCTTGCTGCCCTGGATGACCGCCGACCGCGTGCTCGCCCTGCCGCGCGGCCGGCCCACCAGCCGCGCCACGCGCGAGACCATATCCGCGTTGAAGGATCTTTGCGGGCTCCTCGTCCAGGAGGGGAAGATCCTGGTGGCCAGGCCCAGACGCCGCGCACGCTGAAGGCGGAACGTTGCGCCTTATTTGACGTTTGAAGAGCTATCTATCAACGAGGGAGCGAAGCATGGCGCGAGCCGGAATTCTGTGGCTGTTGGGAGTACCCATCCCCGTCCTCCTGCTTATGTGGGCGCTGGGCTGGCTGCACTAGGAGAACGATGACTCCTGCCCGGCCTGCGCCGGGCTCCTTTTTGCCGGCCCCGTCTTCCTGCCGACTTCACTTGTCGCGGCATCCGTCCTCAGCAGGGCGGTACGAGCAGCACCGCAATGCCGTTGGCTACCACCGCCACGATCGACAGTCCGGCGAGCCAGCGCATCACGCCCAGCCCGAAGCGCGCTTCTTCCTTCGATCTTCCGGTGAAGAAAAGCGCGGCAAAGCGTTTGGGGAACGCCAGGGGCAGTGAGGCGAGCAGGAGCGCCAGTGCCGTTGCCGGTGCAAAGACAGGAATGAGAGGGCTAAGGGACGTCCGGACGTGCTCATTCGCGACACAAAAGGACGCGTGCGTGCCGTACAGGATCGCAAAGTGGGCAGCCCACACCAACGGCCCGTACAGAAGCGCAATGACACTTCGCATCAGTGAACCATCCGCGGGAAACCGTGCACGAGGGCAAGGCCGACGACGGTTTGCGCGGCCGCGTAGTAGCCCAGCAAGGCTGTGTGATCGAAGCAGTTGCGGCGCTGCCGATCCGTCCGGCCTACGACGAGGCGAACGGCCGTGAACAAGCCCATGAGCACGACCGCAGCCACGACCTGAGCAGCCAGCAGGCCCGCCAGGAAGACCATGGCACCGTACGCCGTCGCATCCGGGCGCAAGCCGGATTGCCAGTGGCCCATGATCTCCAGTGTGACGGCCGCAACGAGGGCGGCGCAGGCGACCAGAACGCTTAGCGTTGACGGCAGGCTGGCGCGCGTGCCAGGGACCGGCAACCATAGGTCCGCCGCCCGGAAGGCGACGACGGCCAGGACGCAGAGGGACGCGGACAGCAGGGGTCGAGCGAGATCGGGAAGGGACGTTGAGGCCTCCGGTGGCCAGACCTGCGGCGAAACCGTCCAGAGGTAGAGATACGAGAAGAGATAGGAGAAATAGAGGGATCCCGCGACCAGCATCAAGACTGCCATGGCCCACCAACCATGCGACTGCGAGCCGGTCATGTAGGTCGGTAGCCGGAGACCGCCGCCCACATCGACATGCCCCTTGGCCGGCCCCGGATCGAGCGGCCATAGCCATACCATCAGGAATACGACGGCGAGCACGGCAGCGACGACCGCCGGCACCACGAGCTTGACGGTGAGAAGCAGGAAGCAGGCGGCGGTGAATACCGCGGTCAGCACCTGCGGCCAGCCGGCTCCCGGCATCTGCAGCACGTATTGCGGGTGCGCCTCCACCGCGCTCGTGACCAAGGTCTCTCGTCCGCCGGTCGGTGCATTGGGCAGGTAGTGCGCGCCTGCCGCCACCTCCTCGGCGAGGCCCGGCTGGTCCCAAAGCGGGTCGCGGCTCGTCACGTGCGGAATGCTGCGGGTCGAATAGACGTCTCCGGGGAGCCATTCCAGAGTACCGGCATTCCAGACGTCGCCGGCGCCTTGCCCCGAGACCCGGAAGTTTCGCGCGAGATCGACCAGGAAAACCAGCACGCCGGCCGCCAGGACGAACGCCCCGAGAGTCGAGAGGAAGTTGAGGTCGGCCCAGCCGAGTCCTCCCGGATAGGTCCAGACACGTCGGGGCATTCCCGCGAGTCCGGTGATGTGCATGGGAAAGAACGCGACATTGAAGCCCACGAACATCAGCCCGAACGACCAGCGACCCAGCCGTTCGGACAGCGCCTTGCGGCTCACCATGGGCGCCCAGTAGTAAAAGGTGGCGAAGAGGGGAAACACCATCCCGCCCACCAGGACGTAGTGGAAATGGGCCACCACGAAATACGTGTCGTGGACCTGGAGATCGAAGGGCACCATGGCGACCATCACACCGGTCAGGCCGCCGACGACGAAGATGAACAGAAAGCCGAGGATGAACAGCGAGGGCGTGGTGATCTGCCAGCGCTTTCGGCCGGCCGCCATGGTTGCGATCCAGGAAAAGACCTGGATGCCCGACGGGATGGCCACGGCCATGCTGGCGGCAGAGAAGAAGGCAAGGCTGAGGGCTGGAATCCCCGTCGTGAACATGTGGTGCACCCAGAGCCCGAAGCTGAAGAATCCGGTGGCGATCAGCGCGACGACGATCAGGTGGTAGCCGACCAGCGGCGTACGCGCGAAGGTCGGCACCATCATCGACACGAGACCCGCCGCAGGCAGGAAGATGATGTAGACCTCGGGATGCCCGAAGAACCAGAAGAGGTGCTGCCACAGCACCGGGTCGCCGCCGCGTGCGGCGGTGAAGAACGGCCAGCCGAACGCCCGCTCTATCTCGAGCAGCATCGTGGCGAGGATGACCGCGGGAAAGGCGAAAATGATCATGGCGGCGAAGATCAGCATCGACCAGGCGAAGATCGGCATCCTTGAAAGCGCCATGCCCGGCGGGCGCGTGCGTAAGACGCCGATCACGATCTCGACGGCCCCGGCGATCGCGGAGATCTCGATGAAGCCGATTCCCAGCAGCCAGAAGTCGGCATTGTCGCCCGGCTGGTACTCGGTCAGCGTAAGTGGCGGATACATGAACCATCCGCCGGCCGGCGCCAGGTCGTAGAGGATGGTGGAGAAGAAGACCAGACCGCCGATGATATAGGCCCAAATGGCGAAGGCACTGAGACGCGGAAACGGCAGATCGCGCGCGGCCAGCATCTGCGGCAGCAGCATCACGCCCAGCGCCTCCATCGCCGGGACCGCGAAGAGGAACATCATCGTCGTCCCATGCACCGTGAACATCTGGTTGTAGAGTTCCTGTCCCAGGAAGCGGCTATCCGGCTGCGCCAGCTGTATGCGCATCAGCAGCGCCAGGATTCCTGCGAGCACGAAGAACAACAGCGCCGCGCCGAGATAGATCAGGCCGATAACCGTGTTGTTGACGGCGCTTGGCAGGCGCCATCCCGTCGGCGTCGCCCAGATGCGCCGCAGTTCCTCCTTTTCTCCTTCCGGACGAGGGATCGGGCTGATGGGTCGAACGGGATTGGCCATTCGGCTCACCGCAGAAAATAGAGGACGACCAGCCCCCCGGCATACGTCACCAGGAGCCCGAGCGAATCGATGCCCATGCGCAGGACCGTGCGGTCTCGTCGCTCGGCGACACCCGCGACGAAGATCATGGTCACCGTGATGGCGATCAGGGCGGCGAAGGTCGAGAAACGGCCGGCACCGTTCAGCACCGGTTCGCCACCCGCCACGGCATCGATCACGAACAGCAACGTCACGTCGAAGAGGTTCGTGCCGAAGATGTCGGAGACGGCCAGCGTATAGAGGCCGGCCCGTGCGGCCGTCAGGACGGTGCTGACTTCGGGCAAGGACGTGGCGATCGCCACCAGGACGGCGCCGATGAAGCTCTCGCCCAGGCCTGATTGCTCGGCGATCGCATCGCCGGTCCGGGACAGCACGTAGCCCGCCACGACGATCGCGGCCGCCGCGCCGGTCGCACGGACGATGGTGGATCGGAGATCCTTGGATTCGGCCCGCTTGGCCTCCTCCTCCGCACGACGGGTTTGGCCGCCCAGGATGTCCTCGTCGTCTGCGACGCGCCAGGGCCGTCGCCCCTTCGCCCGGGCCAGGGCCCACATGGCGAAGATGCAGAGAAAGAACAGAAGCCACATCCAGAGGCCGATGCCGAGGACCGCGACATCGCCCACGACGATCGCACTGGCGGCGATCGAGAGAAGGAAGACCTTGAAGGCGCCTTGCAGGAACACGATCGGGTTCGGCACGACGGCCGTCAGTGCCCCCTTGCCGATCGCAATGTCGGCGACAGCGAGGATGGCCACCTGCATGGCGATCCCGCCCAGCACGCTGTTGACCGCGAGCGAACCCTCCCCATGGGCAGCCGCCGATACCGCCACTGCGACCTCGGGCAGCGATGTCACCCCGCCCAGCAGCAGCATCCCCACGAGGGCTTGGCCGATCCCCGTGCGGACGCTGATTACGTTGGCGTAGCGGGTGATGCGTACCCCGGCCATCCAGACCACGGCCGCTGCCGCTGCGAAGACGGCGAGGTTGACGACGAGGCCCAGCTCGGCGAATGCGATCATGCTTGTCCTCACTCCAGCCCGTCCAGATAGTGCGCGAGGACGAGCAGCTCACTGGCGGTCAGCATGCGGTAGGGCGGCATGCGATTCCCCGGCTTGGTGCGATGGCTGTCGCGGATCCAGGTGGCGAAGGCTTCGGCATCGTTCGGCAGCGTCGCCGCCGCGAGGGAGCGGCGGCCGCCGACATGGGTGAGGTCCGGCCCGATGCGGCCTGCCGCCGAACCCAGGCCGCGGATGCGATGACAGGCGCCGCAGCCCGACGCGACGAACAGTTCTGCACCCTCGCCCTCAGTGCGAACGGCCGGCCGCCTTTGGGCTCGCAGCCAGGCGTCGAACCCATGCCGATCCTGAGCGACGACATGGAAGGCCATCAGGGCATGTGCGCCGCCGCAATACTCCGCGCATTGGCCACGACTGATGCCGGACTTGGTCGCCTGGACGACGAGCCGGTTCGAGCGGCCCGGAATCATGTCGACCTTCCCGGCAAGTCTTGGCACCCAGAAACTGTGGATGACGTCCGCGGTCTTCAGGCTCAGCGCGACCTTTTCACCGACCGGAATGACGACCTCGTTGGCAGATTCCAGGTCGGTGCCATCCGGGAGGTGATAGATCACTCGCCACCACCATTGCTCCCCCACGACGGTTGCGCGCAACGCCACCTCGTCCGCAGGCGGCGGCCTCGCCCGCGATGCCATGGCCGTCAGGCCGTAGACGAGCAGCAAGAGAAGTGATGCGGTAGGAAATGCCATGCCTGCGGCAACGATGAAGCGCTCGGTGGAGAGGCGTGCCCGAATACGGGCGCGGCCGACGATCGCCAACAGCGCCGCGGCGACGACGCCGGCCAGTACCAGACCGAGAAAGGCCGTCATTCCCCAGAACAGACGGTCGATTTCGCTCGCCTCGTCGCCGGTGGGCGCAAGCGCCGACTGCTCGCCGGAGCAGCCGAGCAGCTGCAGCGACAGGCTCAGCAATGCGATGATCTTCTTCATCGCGCCTCCCCCGCCGGCACCGCCGAGAGATACGCCGCGACCGCCTCCATGTCGTCCGGATCGAGGCGCGACGACACGGCGCCCATGATTGCGCCGAATGCCGACGCGTGGCGCTTCCCTGTCTGGAAGAGTTGCAGCTGTTGTTCCACGTAGTGTGCCGGCAGGCCGAGAATCCGCGGAAAAGCCGGATTGCCCGCATCCACGTGACAGGCAAGGCATGCCGGCACGCCCTTTCCCGGCAAGCCTTCCCGCGCGATCGCCTCGCCACGACGCAGGAGCGCGGCGTTTGCCGTCGGTGTCCCCGAAGGAGGCGGCGCTGGCGCCTGGGCGTAGGCGGCTGCCAGCTCGCGGATCACATCATCGTCCAGGTCGGCAGCGACGAGCTGCATATACCCACTTGGCCGCTTGCCTTCGGCATACTCGCGCAGCGCACGCGCCAGGTACGCATGGCTCTGCCCGCTGAGCGACGGGACCATATCGATCGGCGGGGCCGCTCCGGGCGCGCCGTGGCAACGCGCGCAGACCTCCAGCAGCGTCCGCCCTGTCCCCAACTCCAGCCCGGGTCCGCGACGTCCCTCGCCGAGACCCGCCAGTTCCCGATAGGCCGCAGCGTCCAGCGCTGATAGCCGGGTCAGGAAGGCCACCATCGGCCAGATCTCGTCTCTCCTTCGCGGCGCCACCCAGGAGGGCATGCCGGTGTATTTCTGGCCATTGAGAACGATCCAGTAGAGCTGCTTGGGCGACCATCGGCGTACGCCGTCGGTGAACGGCGGGGGCGATGGCAGCATCGCGTCCTGGAGTGCGCTGGCCGGGCGACCTGGCGCGCCGTGGCAAGCTGCACAGCCCAGTTCATAGTGGACAGCCCCCAGCCGCACGGCGCCGGCCGACTGGCGGGGCGGGTCACCGACCCCAAGGCTGTGCGTGCGGATCGATTGCCTTCGTACCAGATCGAGCAACCAGGTCGTGGCGTCGAAGTGCTCGCGCGACGCCGAGACGTTGTAGAGGCCCGACAGGGCGAAGACCGCCACGGCAACCACGCCCAGCACCGCCACGGCGGCACCGCCGACCAGCATCTGGCGAAGCGAAAGGTCGAACACTTTAGGCAAGCTCGGCGCTTTCGCTACGCCGGCCTCCCGGGTGGGACAAGACGAGCCAGCGCGACGCGACGACCACGGCCGCAACCAGATAGCTCAAGGGACAGGCGATCAGCATCATCAACCCGGCAAGCTGCTGATCGGCGAGGGGGTCTGACGCTGCGACGCCGTGGTGCATCATCTGCGGGTAGAGGGCGCGCGGAGCAAACGTCAGCAGGACACCCAGCAAGCAGAAGATCTTGCTCGTCAGCAGCAGGGCGGTAAGCGCGCGCCAGGGGCGAGTCGCCGCTGCATCGACCACCGCTTTCCAGAACCAGAAAGCAGCGACGGTCAGCGACAGCTGCATCGCAACGTGCAGCTCCGGCTGTTCCATTGCCGCCGCAAGAGCTGGCGGCGCATGCCAGCCGAACAGAAGGAGGAGCTGCGCCACCATCGGCGCGACGGAACCGGTGGTTGCCCGAGGGAAAGAGACCGCCGAGCTTCCGAGGGCGACGATCGGTGCGAGCAGGTTCATGAGGAGGATGTGCGCAGCCATTCCCGCGCTCACCGGCCCAAAACTGGCGAGAAGAACCTGTGCTTGCTCGCTCATCGGGGTCCCGTCGGCGAGAGTCGTGCATTCACGGGGGCGGCGCCCGCCAGTGGTTCAGCGAACGCGCACAAGGCGCTCCGGTTGCGCCGACGACAGAAAAGAAGCTGTCGCCGCGACTGGCGGCTACGGCGCCATCTCCAACGCCCCCACCGCTCGTCTGTTCAAGCACTCACCGGAGACGATGCTCTCCCCTTACCTTGCAAGGAGCAGCGCGAACTGGGGCACGTAGGTGGTCAGGAACAGGACGATCAGCATCACCAGGATCATGGGCCATATCCGGCGGGCCACCGCGCCGAGGCTGAGGCCGCTGATCGCCATGCCGATGAAGAGGCAGTAGCCGATGGGCGGCGCCGCCATGCCGATGGCGACGTTGGTGACGATGATCGCCCCGAAATGGATGGGGTCGACCCCGAATCGACTGGCGATCGCGATCAGCATCGGACCGAAGATCACCATGATGGCGATCTCGTCCATCACGGCCGCGAGCAGGAAAAACAGGATGTTGAGGCCAGCCAGCGCGACCCAGCGCTGGTCGACGCTGGCGGCGAGCCATTCCGCCAACTTGACCGCGATCTGATCCTGCGCGACCAGCACGCCGAAGCCGGTCGACACGGCGACGATCGCCATCACCATGGCCGATGTCCGCACCGCCCGGATGAACAGGTCCGGCAGCCCGCGCAGCGTGAGCTGCCGCTCGATCAGCAGGCCAACGAGCATGGCGTAGACGCAGCTGACCCCTGCCGCCTCGGTTGGTGTGAAGACCCCGCCATAGATGCCGCCCAGCACGATGGCGGGCGACAGCAGCGCCCACTTCGCGTCCCAGAAGGCAGTCCTGGTCTCGCGCCACGTGGCGCGCACCTCCCGTGGTACGCCGTGGCGCCGCGCATGCACGTAGCAGACGACCAGGAGGCCGGCCACGATCGCGAGGCCGGGCACGACGCCGGACAGGAACAGCCGGCCGATCGACTGCTCGGCGATCACTCCCCAGATGACGAAGGCGATCGACGGCGGGATCAACGGCCCCAGCACGCCCGAGCTGACGGCGACCGCGGCGGCAAACCCCTTGTCGTAGCCGGCGCGGGTCATGGCGGGGATCATGATGGATCCCATTGCCGCCGTGGTCGCGGGCGCCGAGCCCGATATGGCGGCGAACACGGCCGAGGCGATCACCGTCACCATGGCGAGTCCGCCCGTGCGATGGCGCACCAGCACACCGGCCGCATGGACGAGACGGGCGGACAGCCCGCCGGCCGTCATCAGCTCGCCGGCCAGCATGAACAGCGGGATCGCGAGCAGGCTGAAGGACTGCGAGCCGGCGACGATCTGCTGCGCGAAGAAGGCCGGCTCGATGTCGGCCACGACCACCACGGCCATGGTCGCAAGGCCGATGGCGATGGCGAAGGGCACGCTGAACGCGGCCAGCCCGACGAAGGTGACCACCAGGACGATCGCGGTGACGCTCATGCCGTGACGCTCACGGCGGGGGCGACTCTGGTGCGGGCGATTCCCCGGCCGATCCGACGGCGGGGGCGCCCGCGAGCACGCGTGCGACGGCAAACAGGCAGACCAGCGCCCCCGCGCAGGGGGCCATGCCGTGCAGCAGTTCGATGGGATAGGCGATGGCTGCCGATACCGACCCGCGCGTGAAGTCGACGAAGCGCAGGCCGGACCAGACGAGACAGGCGCCGAACACGGCCGCGATCAGGTCGACCCCCCGCTCCGCCCAGGCGCGGCCGGCGCGGGGCAGCGGGTCCAGCAGGGCGGTCAGCCGGACATGGAAGCCTTCGTGGATGCCGAGGGCCAGTCCGCCCAGCGTGGCCCAGGCGAACATCAGGATCGCCACCTCCTCGGACCACGAAGGCGTCTGCCCGAACACGTAGCGCATGACGACCTGGATCGCGATGCAGGCCAGCATCACCGCCGCGGCAGCGATCAGGCTGGCCCGCAGCAGCCAGGCGACGGCGCGGACGAGGCGCCGGACACCCTCGATCGCCGCGCCGCCCGCGGACTCCCCCGCCATCGGCTACTTAACCTGTGTGAGCACGTCCTCCATGATGTCCGGACCGATCGAGGTCTTGAACTGCTCGTACACAGGCTTCACCGATTCGCGGAAGGCCGCCATGTCGGCCACCTTGTTGACCTTCATGCCCTTGCTCTCGAGCGTACCGATCACGGTTTGCGACGCCGCCAGGGAGGCTGCCCGCTGCTCCTTCGTCGCTTCCGCGGCCGCCTTGAGGATCGCCTTCTTCAGGTCGTCGGGCTGCTTGTCGAACACGCGCTTGGACATCAGCAGCTCGATCACCGAGTAGGTGTGGTTCGTCAGCGACAGGTACTTCGTGACCTCGAAGAGCTTGTTCTGGTCGATGACCGTCGGCGGGATCTCGAGCCCGTCGATGGCGCCCTGCTGGACGGCCGTGAACGTCTCGGCCCACGCCATGGGCACGGCATTGCCGCCGAGCGAGGAGAACATCGCGATGTAGACCGGGTTCTGCATGACCCGGTACTTCACGCCCTTCACGTCCTCGGGCGTCGAGACCGGCCGGACGTTGTTGATCATGGCGCGAAAGCCGCCCTCCATGAAGCCGAGCAGGACCACGCCCTTCGCCTCCAGCTTCTTGCGCAGCTTGTCGCCGACCGGGCCGTCGAGGATCTTCTGCGCCTGCGCCTCGTCGGCATAGAGGAACGGCATGTCGTTGATCTGGAAGGCGGGCTCGATCTGGGCCACCACCGCGTTCGTGATGATCGCGGCATCGACCGTGCCCAGCCGCATGCCCTCGAGCAGCGGCTTCTCGTCGCCGAGCGCCCGGTTGGGGAACAGCTGCACCTCGATCCGGCCCTTGGACTCGGCTTCCACCGCCTTCTTGAAGGCCCGGGCGCCGACTGCGTAGGGGTCGGTCTCGCCCGCCGAGCTCGTCCAGCCGAGCTTGATCGTGAGGTCGGCCGCCTCGGCCCGCGGCACGAGCGCCCCCGACAGTCCCAAGGCAAGCGCCGCTCCCGCGCCCAGCAAGGTCAGCCTGCGATTCCGGCTCATCCTGTTCCTCCCATTTTCCTCTTGCGTCGCAAGGTCGTTCCGCGCCCTGCACGCTGATCTGCGATTGCAGTCCGATGCTGGGCGCGGCGCGTGCAGGCGTCAACCGCGGAAAATCCGGGCGAAGGCAGCGGCCGAAAAGAGGGCGCTTGCTCCGCGATGGCGGATTCCGGCTGTCACCCCAAGCGTCGGAACGGTTGCGGCGGGACACGACCGAACCAGGGCTGCGCGCGTTCGAGCTGGCCCGCCAGCGAGAACAACAGGTCCTCGTCGCCGAACCGGCCGGTGAACTGCGCACCGACCGGCAGCCCGTCGGCGGTCCAGAACAACGGCACGGACATGGATGGCTGTCCGGTAAAGTTGTAGATCATCGAAAAAGCCGAAAATCGGCTCGCCTCTGCGGCAGCGGCTTCGGATGTCTGTTGCGCGTCGATCGTTCCCGGCGACGGCCCGAGTCGCTGCAGGGAGGGCGAGAGAACGACGTCGTAGCGCTCCATGAAGCTCGCCATCTGCCGATGCAACATGAACATCGCTTCGCGCGCGGCCAGCACCTCGTCGCCGCGGATCCGTTGGCCCTGGCGATGCAGATTCCAGGTGGCGGGTTCGAAATCGGATTCGCTCGCCGGGCGGCCCAACACCCTCTGCAATCCCTCGACCGCGCCCGCCGACACGGCAGCCCACATCACCCGGCGGGCGTACAGGTAGAGCCCGATGTCGAGCGCCGGCGACGCTTCCTCGACGATATGGCCGAGCGCTTCGCAGTGGCGTGCCGCGGCATTGGCGGCCGCGACGCAGTCCGGGTCGGTCTCACCGCCGGACGTGCTCGCGAAGTTCAGCGCGATGCGTAGAACCCTGGGATCTTCACGAACCGCTTCGACGAACGGTCTCGTGGACACCGGACTGGCGTACAACGCACCGGGTTCGGGCCCGGCGGCGACATCGAGCAGGGCCGCACTGTCCCGCACCGACCGCGTGATTGCATGCAGCGTCGCCAATCCCCCGCCTCCGTCGAAACGGCTGGGGCCGAGCGGCACCCGGCCGCGGGTCGGCTTGAGCCCGAAAAGACCGGTGACCGACGCCGGCATTCGGATCGATCCGCCCGCGTCGCTGCCGTTGGCCGCCGGGACGATGCCCGCGGCGACCGCCGCCGCCGCCCCTCCGCTGGAGCCGCCGGGCGTCACGCTCAGGTTCCACGGGTTTCGGGTGACACCCCAGAGGCTGCTTTCCGTCGTCGGGCTGCCGCCAAACTCCGGACTGTGCGTCTTGCCGAAGATCACAAGGCCGGCGTCCTTGTAGCGGCTCACGACCGTGCTGTCGGCCCGGGCGACCGTATCCTTCAGGAACCGGCAGCCGCTGCTGGTCGTCGTCCCTGCGAGGTCCATGAAGAGGTCCTTCAACAGAAACGGCACACCGGCCAGCGGGCCCTGAAGCCGCCCATCCCTCACCCGCTCGCGCGCCAGGTCGTAGTGTTTCAGGACGACGGCGTTGAGCTCGGGGTTCACTTCTTCGGTGCGAGCGATGGCGGTCTCGAGCAGTTCGGCAGGGGTGACCTCGCGCCTTGAGACGAGTTCTGCCAGGCCTGTGGCATCGCGCGCTGCGTATTCCTCGAACTTCAACATGCTTGCTCCATGGCAGGAACGACTTCGGCTGCGCGCTCAGATCTCGGTGCGCGCATACCAGCGCAGCGCTCGTTGCTCGACCGCACGGAACGCTGCGTTGAGCGCATAGCCGACGACGCCCAGGCAGATCACGGCCGCGTACATGTCTGCGGCGCGCATCGCGAATTGCATCGACATGAGGTAGTAGCCGACCCCGCTGGCGCCCGAGATCATCTCGGCGATCACCGCAACGATGAGCGACAGCGACAGAGCCGTCCGCATGCCGGCGGATATGAACGGGACGCTGTTTGGGAGCACGACTTTCCAGATCGTCGCCAGGCGCCCCAGCCCGAACGTCCGGGCGGTGAGGTACAGCGTTTCGTCGGCGCCTCGAATGCCGGCATAGGTATTCACGAAAACCGGGGCGAACGCCGCCATCGCCACGACCGTGATCTTCAGCGCCTCGTCCACGCCGAGGAGGAGAATGAGCGGCGGGACGATCGCCGGCGGCGGCAGGGTGCGCTGAATCTCGATCAGCGGCCGAAGGGCCTCGTCCAACAGGCGGACGCGGGCCAGGACGACGCCGAGAACGACGGCGGCGCAGGTTCCCAGCGCGAAGCCCGCCGCCATCCGGGACAAGGTCGAGGCCAGCGCCGGACCGAGTTCGCCCTGCATGATGCCAACGACGACCGCCCGCAGAACATCGGTCAGGGGCGGCCAGTTCTCGCTCTTCACCCAGCCTAGCGCCGCGCTGGCCTCCCACAGCGCGAACAGTCCCATCAGGAGGAGCACGCCGGTTCCTCGCGTCCGCGCGAACCGGCACCCCAGGTCGCGCCAGGAGGCCGCGCGCGCCCGAAAGCCGATGCCCCCCGCGGCGGCGTCCAGGCTACTGGATGGCATCGGGAACGACCAGCGCCCGTACGTCGACGTCGGTCGTCAGGAGGCCGCTCTCCTTCATCAGCGCAGCCGTCGCCGCGAGCATCGCCGGATCGACCTTTTCCGGCAGTTTGCCCAGTTCCATCTTCGCGATGACATCCGGCTGCATCTTCGTGACGCTCGAGATGATCCGCAGCGTCTCCGGATTCGTCTGATTGCTGTTGAACCAGGCAACGCTCTTGGCGAGACCGCGGGCGAACCTGGCGACCGCATCCCGGTGCTTGTTGTAGAACTCCTCGGTCGCCACATACTGCCCGATCTCGACACCGGGCTGGACTTCGCTGTAGGGCTCGCCAATCGCCTCGAACTCGCCCTTGCCGACCGCCGAATCGTAGAAGGGATTGACCTGGAACGCGGCGTCGACCTGCTTGCCGCGCAAGGCGTCGTTCATCTGGGGAAACGGAATTTCCCTGTACTTGATCTTCGACGGATCGCCGCCGGTCTTGGCGATCCAGGCGCGCGCGAAGAGCCAGATGATGCCGTTGCGCGTGTTCACCACAACGGTCTTGTCCTCGAGGTCCTTGCCGGTCTTGATGCCTTCGCCCTTGCGAACGATGATCCCGTCCGTGTTTGGGCCGGGGTACTGCTTGGTTCCGGCACCGACGATGACGAGATTGAAGCCCTGCTGCTTCGCTAGGATCGTCGACACGACGTTGGTGTAGAGCACGTCGTAGGCACCCGACATCAGGCCCGGAATGCCGGCGGCGCCGCCCGCCACCGGGCTGGGCACGACATTCAGGCCCAGTTCCTTGAAGAAGCCCTTTTCGATCCCGACGAACAAGGGCGTGGCATCGAGGATGGGGATGTAGGCGACCCGCAGGGTGGTCTGGGCAAGCGCCGCGCCTTGCGCGAGGGTGAACAGCAGCACGGTCGCTGCAGCCCGGGCGAGAACCTTCCGAAGGAACATTGAAATCTCCCTGTGAATGGATACGTCGTTGGGAACTCCGTGATTCATTTTGCGCGCCAGGGGACCAGCCGGCCCTCCACCCGCTCGAAGAGCGCGTTCAAGGCGAGGCCGACGATCGCCAGGATGACGATCCATGCGTACATCGACCGGACCTGGAACGACCGTTGCAGGTCCAGCACGAGAAAGCCGACGCCGGTTTCCGCCGCCAGCATCTCGGCGAGGATGACGAGCGCGAGGCCCATGCCCAGGCTCACGCGCATACCGGTCAGGATCATGGGCAGCGCCGACGGAAGCACCACCTTCCAGATCGTTGCGGATCGCGAACACCCCAGGGTGCGTGCCGTGGCGGTCATGACGGGATCGACGCCACGCACCCCTTGAAGCGTGCCGATCAGTATCGGAAACATGCAGGCCAGCGCGACGGTCGAGATCTTCATCGCCGGACCGATGCCCAGGAAGATCACGAGCGCGGGGATCAGCGCCGGCTTCGGGATCGGCCGTACGGTCTCGACGAGCGGTTCGAGCAGGCCATAGGCATAGGCGTTGACACCCATGAACAAGCCGATCAGGACACCGGACAGGCAGGCGGTCGAATAGCCGATGAGCAGCATCCACAGGGTCTGACCAAGCGGGACCGCGAAGTCCCCCGATACGAGCAGCTGCCACAGCTGAGGGGCGATCTGCGAAGGCACCGGCAGGAGAGCCGGATTGAGCCATCCCGCCCTGCCCGCCGCCTCCCACGCGAGGAGCAGCAACGCCATGGTCGCGGTACCGACGAAGGCGCCTCGCCATCTAGGCATGCGCGACTCCCGTCGTCTGCCGGTTGATCAGATGCGCAGTCAGCTCGTGGCGAAGTGTCAGGAAGCGCGGCATCTCACGCGTCGCGAACGACTCTCGCGGCCTCGGCAGGTCCGTCGCTTCGACCTTCTCGACCACCGACGGCCGGTTCGAGAGCACCGCGATGCGGTCCGCCAGGAAGACCGCTTCATCGACGTCGTGGGTGATCAGCAGGATGGTGAGGCCGCTCTGGGCCCAGAGGTTGAGCACCAGGCTCTGCAGCTCGATGCGGGTCAGCGCATCGACCGCGCTGAAGGGCTCGTCGAGCAGCAACACCTGCGGCTCGGCGGCGAGGGCTCGGGCAATGGCCACGCGTTGCTGCATGCCGCCGGACAGCTGCCAAGGGTAATGGTCGCCGAAACCGGTGAGGCCGACCATGTCCAGATAGTGCGCGCTGCGCGCGGCGATCTCACTCCTGGACTTCCCGCCCTTTGCCTCGAGTGCGAGCCCGACATTGCCCACCACGGTTCGCCAGGGCAGCAGGGACTTCGCATATTGCTGAAACAGGTAGACCATCTCCGGCGGCGGCGCGCTGACCGTTCGACCCTCCAGCATCACGCTGCCGCCACTCGGCGGGATCAGGCCGGCGATGATCTGCAGCAACGTGGTCTTGCCGCAGCCGGACGGTCCCAGGATGGCCACGAACTCACCCCGGCCGACCTCAAGGCTGATGCTTTCCAGGGCCACGGTCGCGTCGCCGCGTGGCATTGGATACTCTTTGCGGATGTCGCGGATGGAAAGATACGAGAGGGACACTGCTTTTCTCCGTCGACGTCAGTGCCGGGCGGCAGGAAGATCGGCGCCCGCGCCCTCGACGGCCTCCGCCGCTCGCCGCAGCGGCATCGCACCCGCGATGGCGTCAGAAGCGGGCAAAGTATTCACGGCGATCGAATTCTCCGGAGTCGGCCGCAGCCTGAGACCGCTCCCACTCGGACGCCTTCGCGGCATCGATGATCCGGCACATCGGGATTCCCAGCCGCGAGCGGACGGTGTCGTCGCACCGGAACGCCTCGAGCGCTTCGCCCAGGTTGCGCGGCAGCGATGTTCCTTCGAGCGAAGCCGTCGCGGCGGCAAGCGACAGCTCGTTCTCGAGACCATCCAGGCCGGAGATGATCTGCGATGCCATGTACAGATACGGGTTCGCGCTCGGCTCACCGAGGCGATTTTCGATCCGGGCATCGTCTCCGCGACCGACGATGCGGAACAGGCTCGATCGGTCGTCGCACCCCCAGTCTATGCGGGTTGGCGCGAGCGCGTTCGGACGGAAGCGCGCGTAGCCATTGACGGTCGGCGTGGCGAGCACGCAGCTTCCACGGACATGCATCAGCAATCCGGCAAGCCAGGCCTCGCCGATGGCCGACAGACCCGAGCGACCAGCACCGGCAGGCCGCGCCGCGGGTTTGAAGACATTGCATCCGCCGACATCCGCGAGCGATTGATGCAGATGCCAGCCGCTCGACATGACGAACGGGAACGGTGGTCGGCAGACGAACGTCGCGAGATAGCCGTGGCGCGCCAGTACCTGTCGAACGGCCGAGCGGAACAGCACCATGGCGTCGGCCGCCACGCTCGCCTCCATGACGTCGAACACCGCTTCGAATTGGCTCGGACCAAACTCGACCTCGAGCGACCTCAAGGGAAGCTTCAGCCCGATCGCCGTCGCCTCGATCAGTTCGAGAACCCGATGCGAGGCGTCAGCGCTCTCTTCCGAGAGCAACCGATAGCCCGGGTGCAGCATCTCGACGTCAGGCGCTGGACCCGGCCAGCCGGCGCTGCTCGGGTCGAGGTGGCGCGAATCGTCTGCCAGGCGGTAGACATGGAATTCCACCTCGAGCCCGCACTTCAGCCGATACCCGGCGTCGGCTAGCCGCGCCACCTGCCGCGCGAGGATGCGGCGCGGATCGCCCTCGCAGGCGCTGCCGTCGGCATGGAAGGAGTCGCCCAGCACCCAGGCCGTGCCCGGGCTCCAGGGCAATTCGACGAAGGTCCGAGGGTCCGGCAGCACGATCAGGTTCGGGGCGTTGGCGAACTGGGGCAGACCGGCGACCGCGTTGGCATCGAAAACCGGCAAGGCGGTCCGGTCGGAAGCGTCCTTGAGAAGCGGGGTGCTGACGAAGGCCACCCCTCCTTTCATCGCGTTCGCCGCAGCTCCCGCGTACAGCGTCTTGCAGCGGGTCACGCCATGGAGGTCGGCCCACGCGACCCGCAAGCGTCGTACGTCGCTCGCCGCCAGACGCTCCGAGACCCGGCTCAGCGCTTCGGCGCGGTCCGCCGCGGCGGCAGTGGAAACCTCGGGGAACGCAGTGTCCATCGGCGGAGGCCGGATCAGACTTTCAGCCAGGGAGCGCCGCTGCGCTTCCTCGCGGCCCTTTCCTGCCACCACGCTTCCCAATCGCCCGCCGGCGCGAGACCATCGATCGTGTCGGGTCCCTGAAGGGCGAGGGCGCCCTCGGTGGTCGCGACTCCCGGCGCTGGTCGATTGTTTTCGACCTCGGCGATCGCCCGCAGCAACTGGCGCCGATTGGCAAGAATCGCCCGATCCGTCGTCCCCAGATGCTCCTGGGTGCGATCCGCGATCGCCCCCATGCTCTCGCAGGCCCACTGGTCGTGGACGTTGATATCGTCTTCACCCATGCCGAGCATGGTCCGGTGCAGCTGTTCCTCGGGGTCGTACCCCCAATCGTTGTGGGCGCCGTTCACGGGAAGGTACCCCGGGGCGGGATTGCCGCGGAGGCGCTGCTCGCGCATGGTCTGCTTGTCGATCGGACCATCGAAGCTGGTGAACATCGAGAACCACCACGTGCGCTCGTCGTCGATCGGCACATGGAACTGCGTGATGGTCATCGTCTCCGAGAGCGGGATGACGAATCCATTGGGGAAGAGGCCGTGGGTGACGCGGACATGCACCCACTGGTCGTCGATCTGCCGCAGCGTCGTGATCTGCTGGCCCCAGGCTGTCGGCTCGACCCGGATCTCCGGCCGATGGAACTCGCGCATGATGCGGGTCATCGGCCAGGCCTCGCCGTCGATGGCGCCGGCGCTGGCACCCCTGAACTGGCGCCCGTAGGCCGTCGACATATCCTGGTCTTCGAAGAACGCATGAAGGAACGAGGTGTGCGCCGGGTCGATGCCGACCTCCTGCGCCTGCAGCCAGTTGCAGTTCCACAGCCCCTTGAAGGCAAAGGTATGCGACGCCTCCGCCTTCAGAAAATCAAGGCCAGGCAGCGGAGGCGCCTTGTCGGCTTCGCCAAGCCAGGCGAACAGGACGCCGTTGACGCAACGGACGGGATACGAGCGCGCACGGACGTTCGCGCAGAGGCGGCTTCCTTCCGGTTCGGCCGGGGTGTCCAGGCAGGTGCCGTCGGCCGCGAACTTCCAGCCGTGGAACGGACACCGCAATCCCGTCGAAGGCGTCCCCCAACGGCTGGTCGCCTTGCTTTCGAGCCGGCCGAACGCCAGGTCGGCGCCGCGATGCGAGCAGCGGCGATCGAGCATGCCGAACCGGCCGTCCGAATCGCGGAACAGCACGAAGTCCTGTCCGAGGATGCGGATCGGCTTCACGGGCCGGGCCTTTGACCCGGGCTCGGCGTCGAATTCGTCGAGCAAGGCGACGGGGTGCCAGTAGCGTCGCATCAAGGCGCCGCATGGCGTGCCGGGGCCGACGCGCGTAACTCTGATGTTCTGATCAGCTTGCATCTTTGTATACCGAATTGGTATTTCAGTATGCGGGCGCGATTTTTCTCGGTCAAGGTGCCATGACGATTCACGACGCTGTGCTGATGCAACTTAGGGCCGCCATCCTGCGGGGCGAGTTCGCTCCCGGCCAGCGGCTGGTGGAACAACAGATCGCGGAACAGTTCGGTGCGTCGCGCACGCCCGTCCGCGCGGCGATGGCGGCCCTGGAAAAGGAAGGCTTGCTGCTGACCGGCGAAGGCACGGGCTATACGGTAAAGCTCTATACGCCCGCCGAAGTCGTGGATGCCATTGAGCTCCGGGGGCATCTCGAGGGTCTCGCTGCCCGCCTGGTGGCCGAGCACGGCATGCCGCGCAAGCTCGAGCGCGAGCTGCGCGACTGCCTGGAGGCCGGCGACGCCATATTCGAGCGCCCGGATTTCGATCTGGCCTCGTACGCTTCGTATACCGAGATGAACGATCGGTATCATCTGGCGGTTTGCGACGCCTGTGGCAGCGCCCCCTTGCAGCGGGCGATGCGGGCCAACGACGCCCTGCCCTTCGCGGCCCCTTCGGCCATGATACCGATGCAATCGGCGATCGAGATCAGCGCCGAATGGATGCGCTATGCCCATCAGCAGCACCACATGCTGTTCGACGCCATGCGTGCGGGTCAGGGCGCCCGCGCCCAGGCCCTGGCCGTGGAGCATGTCGAGGTCCCCAAGATGAACCTGCGTCTGGCTCTGGAAAATCGCGAGCAGGCCGCCCGCGCCGCCCCGGTCATCAGACTGGTGCGGGCAAGCTAGTTGGGGAACGAGAGGCCCGTCTACAACACTCGGCCGGACCGCAACATGACCAGCTCGGTCGGTACCAGCCGGCCGTCAGAGCACTCCAAAGCGGCATCTGGTAGGGCCGCGGCACCAGCGGTTGGGGAGTCGGATCGTAGTGGTCGAGCCTCACGATCTCGACCCAGGTCCGGGCAGGCACCATCCTCGCCGACGTTCCGGCAGGTAGTGCTCCGTGCAGGATGCGCAGACAGGTGCAGCGGTTCCAACCGCACGGGGAGGTTCGTCATTGCTCACCTTTCTGGTTGGCAAAACGTCTCCTATAGGATACATCCCCGCATGATCGAAGGGGTTCGCGAACTGCGCGTCGACTACGGGCCCAACTACCGAGTCTACTTCGTGCAGCGCGCCGCGGTACTCGTGGTGCTGCTGTGCGGCGGCGACAAGCGCACTCAGGAGAGGGACATCGCCGCCGCGAAGACATTGGCAAAAGCCGTCTAGGAGCGGGACATGGCAACCAAGACCATCCCGTGGGATCCCGCCGAACATCTCGGGGACAAGAAGGCCATCGCGGCCTACATCAACGCCGCCCTCGAGGATGGCGACCCCGCCGTGATCACCGCCGCCCTGGGCGACGTCGCTCGCGCTCAGGGAATGGCCGAGATCGCCAGAACCAGCGGGCTGACGAGAGCGAGCCTCTACAAGGCACTGAACGGCACCGCCAAGCCCGAATTCGGCACGATCGTGAAGGTGCTCGCCGCCGTCGGCGTAAAGCTCACCGCCAAGGCCGCGTGAGCCGAGGGACGCGACGGCCGGTGCGGCGCCCGACGTCCTGCTTGCATGAGCTTCCCGACACAGCACCGGGTCAAACTGCGCAGCACCAATCCGCTGGAACGCCTCGACGGCGAGATCAAGCGACGCACCGAAGTTGTCAGCATCTTCCCCGACGAAGCCGCCATCACCCGTCTCGTCGGTGCCATCCTGCTCGAACAGAACGACAAATGGGGCCGTCCGGCGCGCTCGCCACATCACGCCGGAAAGCATCGCACCATCGGCGATGATTCCATCGTCGGACTGCCCATCGCGGCAGGCTGACCGATCCGGACTTGACCGGACGTCGTCGTTACGGACGACCTGCTACACCACGCCATGGGGCACGATCGTGTAAAGGCCGCTGTTTCACTACAAGGTGCATGCTTTCGATCACGTTCCCCCGGACAGACGTGCTGAACAAGAGTGTGCGAAGATTAGACTTTGTGCCTGTTTCTCGGCACCGTCTTGAAGGAGGAAGGCAAGCTGGAAGAGTTTCAAGCTGTGGCGGTTAAGGAAGTCCTTGCCTGGCAGATCACCGAAGCGATGCGCAAGAGCAATCTCTCGCGTAAGCGTCTTGCCGAGCGCATGAACACCAGCCGCAGTCAGGTAAGCCGCTTGCTCGACCCGAAGGATGGAAACGTGACGTTGGCTACGCTTCAGCGAACGGCAACCATCGTGGGGCGTAAGCTGCGGCTTGAACTTGTCTAAGGCCGGTAAGCAAGAGCCGATCTCGAGAACGCCGGCATGACTTGCACATCGGTCTGGCCGACGTTGTCGGCGTGTACTGAGACAGCAATCGGCTGACAGTTGCCGCGCCGCGACCGGTAGTCAGGCGGCTTCAGTCCGGTCGATGTTCTGCCGGTTGTCCTCCTTTGGGTTGTCGTTTGCGGGAATGCGGTCGAGGAATGCGCGGCCGGGGGTGCGGCCGTTCATGCCACGGCCCTGATGGGGCCGCGCGGTGTTGTAGGTGACGAGGTAGGTGTCGAGCGCCTCCTGCATCTGCTCGGCGGTCTCGAACCAGGTCCTGCGGCCTTCGACGCGGAAGTGCTCGTCGAGCAGGGTGCGGTGGAAGCGCTCGACGATGCCGTTCGATTGCGGCGGCGCACCTTGGTCTTGCGATGCTCGATGCCTTCGAGCTGGAGAAACAGCTCGTAGGGATGGCGGTCGGGGCGGCCGCAGAACTCGCGACCATTATCCGACCGCACGGATTCAAATTGGGACGCTACCCATTTGCCGGGACCTGCCGGTCTGGCGCGATGTCGGGCGCGAGAAACCCAATCGCGTTCTTCGCGTCCATCTCCTATACTGCCTTTATATTCTAGCTGGATGATGGGCGTCCCGTGAGGGGGAGCACGACGGCCGGTCGTGAATTCCTCCCCCTATTTACGGAGCGCAAAAAGTCGGTACATCGTTCCGGAGATGCTCCGGTCGATTTCTCTTGTTATTATCAAGAACTTAAGTAATATTCGCCGCAGACGTCCTGCGAATGGTGCCCCCGGTCGGACTCGAACCAACACTTCCGTGAGGAAACCTGATTTTGAGTCAGGCGCGTCTACCAATTCCGCCACGGGGGCACGCTCTGGTGCGCCGCGAATAAAGCCGATGGGCGGAACCGGGTCAACGCTTGCGATGGTGCTTCCGCTCCGGTCATATGCCGCCCGCCATGCATCCCTACATCCACGCCCGGAAATTCCCCGACAAGCCCGCCTACATCATGGCCGGCAGCGGCGAGACCGTGACCTACCGGCAGCTCGACGAGCAGTCGAACCGCATCGCGCAACTCTTCCGGTCGCTCGGCCTCAAGGCCGGGGACCACGTCGCGCTGTTCCTGGAGAACCACCCGCGCTTCTACGAGATCTGCTGGGGCGCGCAGCGCGCGGGGCTGATCTACACGGCCATCAGCTCGCGGCTGACCGCTCCGGAGGTCGACTACATCGTGGCCGACTGCGGCGCCCGGCTGTTCGTCACCTCGCAGCATCTCGCCGAGCGCGCGGCCGAGCTGGTCCCGCTGATGCAGGGCGTGGCGCACCGCTACATGATCGACGGCACGATCCCGGGCTACGACTCCTGGGAGGAGACGGTCGCCCGCTTCGCCGCCACGCCCGTCGCCGACCAGACGGCCGGCCACGACATGCTCTACTCGTCGGGCACGACCGGCCGCCCCAAGGGCGTCATGCCGGTCGTCGAGCCGCAGCCGATCGACGCGGAAAACCCGCTGCTCGCCATCAGCCGCAAGCTCTACGAGATGGGCGAGGACACGATCTATCTCTCGCCGGCGCCGCTCTATCACGCCGCGCCGCTGCGCTTCAACATGAGCGTCATGCGGCTGGGTGGCACCTCGGTGATCATGGAGCATTTCGACGCCGAGGAGTTCCTGCGGCTGGTCGAGAAGCACCGCATCACGCACACGCAGCTCGTGCCGACCATGTTCGTGCGCTTCCTCAAGCTGCCCGACGAGGTCCGCCTCCGGTACGACGTGTCGTCCCTGCGCTGCGCCATCCACGCCGCCGCCCCCTGCCCCATCCCGGTCAAGGAGAAGATGATCGAGTGGTGGGGTCCCATCATCTGGGAGTACTACGCCGGCACCGAGGGCAACGGCCTGACGCTCTGCAACTCGGCCGAATGGCTGGCCCACAAGGGCACGGTCGGCCGCGCCGTCGTCGGCACGCTGAGGATCTGCGACGACGAGGGCAACGAGCTGCCGACGGGCGAGCCCGGCACCATCTACTTCGCCGACGGCCGCCCCTTCGCCTACCACAACGACCCGAAGAAGACCGGCGAATCGCGCCATCCCAGGGGCTGGAGCACGCTGGGCGACGTGGGCTACGTCGACGCCGACGGCTTCCTGCACCTGACCGACCGCAAGGCCTTCATGATCATCTCGGGCGGCGTGAACATCTACCCGCAGGAAGCCGAGAACCTGCTGATCAACCATCCGCGGGTGATGGACTGCGCCGTGTTCGGCGTGCCCAACGAGGAGTTCGGCGAGGAGGTCAAGGCCGTGGTCCAGCCGCGCGACATGGCGGAGGCGGGACCGGCGCTGGCCGAGGAGCTGATGGCCTATTGCCGTCAGCACCTGTCGCCCATCAAGTGCCCGCGCAGCATCGACTTCGAGGCCGAGCTGCCGCGCCATCCCACCGGCAAGCTCTACAAGCGGCTGCTGCGCGACCGCTACTGGCAGGGTCGCGAAAGCAGGATCGTCTGACACATCCAGGAGGAAACGATGAAAGCAGCCGTGGTCGGCGACAAGGGCGTCGAGGTCCGTGACGTCGCGAAGCCCGCGCCCAAACCCAACGAGATCCTGATCCGCGTGCGGGCCGCGTCCCTCAACCGCGCCGATCTCGCGGTGGCGGCCGGCCATCGCCACGGCGCCGTCGGCGGTCCGGGCACCATCGTCGGCCTGGAATGCGCCGGCGAGGTCGAGGCCGTCGGGGCCGACGTCAGGGACTTCAAGCCGGGCGACCGCGTGATGAGCTCGGCGGCCGGCGGCTTCGCCGAGTATGCCGTCGCCGATGCCGGCCGCGCCCACAAGGTGCCGGCCAACAACATGACGTGGGAGCAGGCGGCCTGCATGCCGGTCGCCGTCCAGACCATGCACAACGCCCTGGTCGGCGCAGGCCGCCTGAAGAAAGGCGAAACGGTGCTGATCCAGGGCGCGAGCTCGGGCGTCGGCCTGCTCGGCCTGCAGATCGCGAAGCTGATGGGCGCCTCAGTCGTGATGGGCACCTCGACGCACGAGGGCCGCCGCGCGCGGCTCAAGGAATTCGGCTGCGACCTCGCGCTCGACAGCCATGACCCGAAATGGCCCGAGAAGGTCAAGGAAGCGACGGGCGGCAAGGGCGTCGACCTCATCGTCGACCAGGTCTCGGGCGGCGTCATGAACCAGAACATGGAGGCCGCCGCCATCCTCGGCCGCATCGTCAATGTCGGGCGGCTGGGCGGCATGACGGGCGAATTCAACTTCGACCTGCACGCGCTGAAGCGCATCGACTATATCGGTGTCACCTTCCGCACCCGCTCGCCCGAGGAGGTGCGCGCCATCGTCGAGGCGGCGCGGGCCGACCTCTGGCCGGCCATCGAGGCGGGCCGCCTGTCCTTGCCGATCGACCGCACCTTCCCCCTCGCCCAGGCGGCCGACGCGCTTGCGCACATGAAGGCCAATGCCCACTTTGGCAAGATCGTCCTCGTTGTCTGAGGAGCTGCGTTCATGAGCAAGCCGATCAATCACCTCGCCACCGCCGACGCCCTGTTCTTCGGCAAGGGCGCCCTCGACCGTCGCAAGACCGAGAAGATGGTCGACGAGGCGCTGGCGGGCTGCGACGATGGTGAGCTGTTCCTGGAATACGTGCAGAGCGAGAGCCTGTCGTTCGACGACGGCAAGCTGAAGAGCGCCTCGTTCGACACCAGCCAGGGCTTCGGCCTGCGCTCGGTGGCCGGCGAGGCGACCGGCTTCGCGCACGCCTCGGCGCTCGACGAGCAGGCCCTGAAGCGCGCGGTCGCGACGGTCAAGGCCGTACGGACCGGCCAAGGCGGCACGTCCGACGAATCGCCGCGCGGCACCAACCAGCTCCTGTACGCCGACGACAATCCGATCGACAGCGAGGCCTTCGCGCGCAAGGTCGCGCTGCTGCAGGAGATCGACGCCTATGTGCGCGGCAAGGAGCCGCGCGCGCGGCAGGTCTCGATCTCGCTCGCAGGGTCGTGGCAGGTCATCGAGATCATCCGCTCCGGCGGCTGGCGCGCCGCCGACGTGCGGCCGCTGGTGCGTCTCAACGTGAGCGTGGTCTGCGCGGACGGCAGCCGCATGGAAGCCGGCGGCACCGGCAGCGGCCGGCGCGCCGCCTACGGCGACATCTTCAAGCCGGAATACTGGAAACGCGAGGCCGACGAGGCGATCCGCCAGGCGCTGGTCAATCTCGAGTCGGTGCCGGCGCCGGCCGGCGAGATGCCGGTCGTGCTGGGCTCGGGCTGGTCGGGCGTGCTGTGGCATGAGGCGGTCGGCCACGGGCTGGAGGGCGACTTCCATCGCAAGAAGACCTCGATGTTCTCCAGCATGATGGGCGAGATGATCGCCTCGCCCGGCGTCACCGTGGTCGACGACGGCACGCTGTCGGACCGCCGCGGCTCGCTCACCATCGACGACGAGGGCACGCCGACCCAGCGCAACGTGCTGATCGAGAACGGCCGGCTGGTGGGGCTGATGCAGGATCGCCAGAACGCGCGCCTGATGGGCGTGCGGCCGACCGGCAACGGCCGCCGCCAGAGCCATGCCCATGCGCCGATGCCGCGCATGACCAACACCTTCATGCTGGCCGGGACCGCGGATCCGCAGGAGATCATCGGCTCGGTGAAGAAGGGCCTCTACTGCGCCAACTTCGGCGGCGGCCAGGTCGACATCGTGTCGGGCAAGTTCGTGTTCACCGTGACCGAAGGCTATCTGATCGAGAACGGCAAGCTCGGCGCGCCGGTGAAGGGCGCGACCCTGATCGGCGCCGGCTCGGAGGCGCTGACCAAGGTCGGCATGGTCGGCAACGACATGTCGCTCGATCCCGGCATCGGCACCTGCGGCAAGGACGGCCAGGGCGTGCCCGTGGGCGTGGGCCAGCCGACACTGCGCATCGATGCGCTGACGGTCGGTGGCACGGCGACCTGATCAGGCCGACGAATAGAGGCCCTTCGCCTCGGCGAGGCTGACGCAGATCGATTCGATGGCGTCGAGAGTTGGCGTGTCGATGCCGGCGCTGCGCGCGAAGGCGACCGGCGCGCGCACGATGGCCTCGATCTCCATCGGGCGCCCGAGCTCGTAGTCCTGCAGGATCGACGGCCGGTGGTCGGGATAGACGCGCGACGGGCCGTAGCGCTTCTCCGGGGCGTCGTCGAGCACGATGCCGTGCGCGGCGGCCACGGCCAGCGCCTCGGCATGGGCGCGCCGCGCCAGGCGGTTGACCATCGGCGTGGCCTGGATGGTCGTCGGCTGGCCGAGGATCAGGCACAGCGTCGAGCCGGTGAGGTTGGCCATCAGCTTGTGCCACACGTCGTAGCGGATGTCGGTCGTCGCCGGCGAGGCGATGCCGGCGGCCTGCAGCGCGGCGCGCAGGGCGAGGATGCGAGGGCTCTGCCGGTCGTCGGTCTCGCCGACCCACAGCGTGTTGCGGTCCGGCGAGACGTTGCGCACCACGCCCGGCTCGACGACATGGTTCGACGAGGTCACGACCGCCCCGACCGCCCGCTCGAGCCCGACCGACCGCGCGAGCGCGCCGCCTGGATCGAGCCGCGACAGGTCCGGCGCCGGCGGCCGGCTGCTGGCCAGGCGGTGGCCGTACCACCAGGGGATGCCGTTCTGCACGAAGGCGACCGGCGTGTCGGCGCGCAGCAGCGGCGGCAGGCCGTCGGCCAGCGCGGCGAGGCCCGACGCCTTGGCGGTGACCAGCACGGCGTCCTGGGGCCCCAGGTCGGCCGGCCGGTCCGACGCCCGCACCGGGGCCACGATGGTCCTGTCGCCTGTCAGCAGGGTCAGGCCGCGTTGCCGGATCGCGTCGAGATGCTGGCCGCGCGCCACCACCGACACCTCGTTGCCCGCCGCCGCCAGCCGCGCCGCGAAGTTGCCACCGATCGCGCCGGCGCCGAAGACGCAGATCCGCATGCGCCGTGCGTCCGTCAGGCGGGCCGGGTCTCGGCGAGCCGCAGCGACTCGAGGAAGCGCTGCGCGATCGCCTTGGAGGCCTCGTCGTCCTTGGCGGTGACCAGCAGGCGGTAGAGCCGGTCCTTGACGATATAGGTGCGCATCATCACGACGGCGCCGCCGGCATCCTGGATGTCGAGGGCGTAGCCGTCCCAGCCCTGCAGCGTGACCGGCTCGTCGCGCACGTACTTGAACTTGTCGCGCGGGAACGCCTTCTCGGCCTCGCCGCGGCCCAGCTCGCGCGCCGCCACCTTGGTGTCGCGGCCGGAGAACCAGCCCGGCGTGTAGTCGACATAGTCGAAGTTGAACATCTCGCCGTCGCGCTTGGACTCCCAGGCGATCAGCTCGGAGGCGTGCCCCTTCTCCTTCTCCGCCGCCTTCGTCTCGCTGGCCGGCGCCGGCATCTCGATGCGGAAGCGCAGGTCCCGGCCAACAATGGTCTGCCATTCCGCGGCCTGCGCGAGCGTGGCGAGCGGCGCGGCGACGGCCAGCGCCCCGGCCGCGCGGAGGATGAGACGACGCTTCATGCCTTGGGCACCAGATCCTCGCGGCCCGACCATTCCCAGGCCAGCCCCGTGCGCGAGATGCCGAGCAGCAGGCCATGCAGTTCCTTGGGATGCACCCAGCCGCCGTCCGGATCCGTCGCCGGGTCCGAGCCGCGCGGCGTGTAGCGCGCGCCAGCCTCGAGCAGGCGGCCGCGCACGGCCGGCCAGTCGTGCGTCTCGACGTAGCACATGTACAGCGAATCGCCGTGCTTCTTCACGAATCGGCCCATCGCATTCACCTCGTCCGTCGCCTGGCTGAGCTCGATGCGGTCGAGCCGGTTGGGCGGATCGAAGAGGGTGAGCGTGCCGACATAGCCGAAGCGCTCGCTGCCGATCTCGCTGAAGCGCGCCGGATCGAGGCCGAACAGGCCGGCATAGACCGCCGCCACGCGCCGCCAGTCGGTCTTCAGCGTGTTGGTCGTCTCGTAGAGGAAGGACACGGGCCCGACCCGCGGTCGGTAGGTGCTCTCGGAAATCACGATGGGCAGGCCAAAGGTCGCGTCTGGCGAGAGATAGAGCTGGCCGCCGTCGAGGTCGTAGCCGATGCCCAGCCCCTCCCAGCGACTCACCATGCCGTCGAGGTCGGCCGTGCAGTAGCCGGCCGTCATCAGCCCCTCGCCGCGCCGCGCCAGGAAGTCCTGGGTCGCGCCCGCACCGTCAGCCTCGCACAGCTCGAACTCGCTCTCGCCGATCGCGAGGATCGTCCGCCGCGCCGCGAGATGGCGGCTATGGTCGCGCCGCGCCACCTCGCCACCCAGCAGCCGGACGAAGCGGACGGCCGCCGTGGCGGCATCGCGCACGGCGATCTGGACGCGGTCGCAGCGGTCGAGCATGGCGCGACGATATCAGTAGGCGTGGTCGCGGAACAGCGGGGCGAACGCCCCGTGCCATTCATCCTTCCACTTCGTCAGCAGCTCGTCGGCCGGCGCGAGACCGCTCGCCACCGCCCGATCGAGCGGCGCGAGATAGATGGTCTCGTCGTTGCCGTGCTCGTCCAGCCGCCGCCGCGCCCGCAGGCCGGCATGCGCGATCTCGACCGCCTCGCGCGCCCATTCGGTCAGGCTGCGGTCGCGGAAGATCGTGGCCAGCCCCGATTTCGGGGTTTCGGCCCGCAGGAAATCGTGATCGGCGACGCTCCAGCCCTTCACGAGATCCCAGGCGGCATCGAGCGCCGTCTGGTCGTACAGCAGGCCGACCCAGAAGGCCGGCAGGGCGTTCAGCGCCGGCAGCGGTCCGGAATCGGCTCCGCGCATCTCGAGGTAGCGCTTCAGCCGCACCTCGGGGAACGCCGTCGTCACATGGTCCGCCCAGTCGTTGATGGTCGGCAGCTCGCCCGGCCGCGCCGGCAGCCGGCCCTTCAGATAATCCTGGAAGCTCTGGCCCGATGCATCGATGTACTTGCCGTCGCGGTAGACGAAGTACATGGGCACGCCAAGCATGTAGTCGGCATAGCGCTCGAAGCCGAAACCGTCCTCGAACACGAACGGCAGCATGCCGCAGCGATCAGGATCGGTGTCGGTCCAGATGTGGCTGCGATAGCTCTTGAAGCCGGAGTCCTTGCCTTCCTTGAACGGCGAGTTGGCGAACAGCGCCGTCGCCAGCGGCTGCAGGGCCAGGGACACGCGGAACTTCTTCACCATGTCGGCTTCGGAATCGAAGTCGAGGTTGGTCTGCACCGTGCAGGTGCGCAGCATCATATCCAGGCCGAGCTTGCCCTTCTTGGGCATGTACTCGCGCATGATCCTGTAGCGTCCCTTGGGCATCCAGTGCATGTCCTCGCGCCTCCATTCCGGCGCGAAGCCCAGTCCGATGAAGCCGGCGCCGATCTCGCCCGCGACCTGCTTCACCTCGTCGATATGCTGTGCGTTCTCGGCGGCCGTCTCGTGCAGCGTCTCGAGAGGCGCGCCCGACAGCTCCAGCTGGCCGCCCGGCTCCAGGGTGATGTTGGCGCCGTCGCGCTGGAGGGCGATCGGGTTGTTGCCCTCCATCAAGGGCTCCCAGCCGAAGCGCGTCAGGCCGTCGAGCATCGCGCGGATGCCGTCCGGTCCGTCATAGGCCAGCGGCTTGAGGCTCGACGCATGGAAGCCGAACTTCTCGTGCTCGGTGCCCATGCGCCACGCGGCGCGCGGCTTGTTGCCTGCGGCGAAGTACTCGATGAGCTGGCGCCGATTCTCGATCGGCGTGCCGCCGCCCGACGGTGGTGCGGACATTCGATCCCGTGCTCCCCTGGTCCGCCGCCGATGGCGCGGCGACGCGGCGCGGCCGCATGAGAAAATCTCGCGCGACCACGCGCCTGGTTAATGCTGTTCAATTCCCCCTGTCCCACACCCGCAGGCGGTAAGGCAAGCGGTCAGAGGCCGGCCCGAGATGTGCGATAATCGCTCGCGAGACGCGGCGTGGGCCGCTGCCAGTCGCCGACCAGCGCCTGCCAGCAGGCAAGCGCCGCCAGCGCCGCCGTGTCGGCCCTCAGGATGCGCGGTCCCAGCCCGACAGCCATTACATTCGTAATGCGACGCAGCGCCGCGAGCTCGGCGGCGTCGAAGCCGCCCTCCGGCCCGATGACGATGGCCCAGGGCGCCGCGCGCGCTTCCGGATCCAGACCGCCGAGACTTGCGGCGATCGGGGGACCACCGCCCGTCTCGTCGCAAACCAGGATCCGCCGCTCCGCCGGCCATTGCTGCAGCACACTGTCGAGCGGCAGCGGCGTCCGAACCTGCGGCACGCTCAGCCGCTCCGTCTGTTCCGCCGCCTCGACCGCATTGGCCCGCAGCCGCTCGACATTCACGCGCTCGACCACCGTGTGGCGCGTGATCACCGGCTGCAGGACGGCGACGCCCAGTTCCGTCGCCTTCTCGGCCACATAGTCGATGCGCGCCCGCTTCAGCGGCGCGAAGCACAGCCAGACATCGGGTTCGCCGGCCTGCTCGCGCACGCAGTCGACCAGCTGCGCCACGTCGGACTTGCGGCCGCGATTCTCCAGGACGCCACGCCATTCGCCGTGGCGGCCATTGAACAGGCGCAGCGGCGCGCCGTCGCCGCGACGCATGACGTGCCGCAGATAATGGTGCTGTGCATCGCTCAGCGGCACCTCGCCGCCGAGCGCGAGATCGGCATCGACATAGAGTCGCGAGACGCTCATGGAACTTGGCCCGTCATCGCTGCATGATGACGCCATGACCGCCGAGGGGACAACCGGCTACACCGACATCAATCGCCAGCACTGGTCGCTCCGCTATCTGCCGCCCTGGGCGAGACCCTATGGACGCCTCGCGCGCTGGGATCGCCCGATCGGAATCTGGCTGCTCATGCTGCCCTGCTGGTGGTCCGCAGCGCTCGGCGCCGCGCCCGACTGGCTGCGCCTGGTCGGCTGGATGGCGCTCTTCCTGCTGGGCGCCACGGCCGCGCGCGGTGCCGGCTGCACATGGAACGACATCGTCGACCGCAAGGTCGATGCCCAGGTGGAACGCACCCGCAGCCGTCCCCTGCCCGCGGGCGAGGTCAAGCTGCGCAACGCACTGATCTGGATGGTGCTGCAGGCCCTGGTGGGCGCCGTCGTCCTGTTCAAGCTGAACAAGGTCGCAGGCGCCGTCACGCTCCTGTCCCTGGTGCTGGTCGCGGTCTATCCGACGATGAAGCGGTTCACCTACTGGCCGCAGTTCGTGCTCGGCCTCGCCTTCAACTGGGGAGCGCTCGTCGGCTACGCCGCGGTCACCGGCACGCTGTCGTGGGCCGCGGTCGCGCTCTATGTCGGCGGCGTCGCGTGGACGATGGTCTACGACACGATCTATGCCATGCAGGACCAGCGCGACGATGCCATCGTCGGAGTCCGCTCGACGGCCCGCCGTTTCGCCGCAGCCCCGCGACGCTGGCTCGGTCTGTTTGCCGTGCTGGCGCTCGCCGCCTGGCTGCTGGCCGGCTATCTCGCCGCCCTCGCCATCGGCTACTATGTCGGGCTCGCCCTCGTCGCCCTGCACTTCGCCTGGCAGATCGCGCTGCTCAAGCCGCACGATCCCGGCGACTGTCTGGCAAAGTTCAAGGCGAATGCCGGCCTAGGGCTGCTGCTGACCTTTGCGATCATGGCGGGCAGGGCCGGCTGAGCATGGCTCGCCTGCCTGCCGATCCCGAAGGGTTCATCCGCACCAATACCGCCCTCGAACGGCCCGCCATGGTGCCGGAATTCAGGCTGTGGCTTGCGACCGAGTACGTGCCGATATGGCAGGCGACCGAGGCGTGGCTGGAGCAGCAGAACGTCGACCCGCCCTACTGGGCCTTCTGCTGGCCTGGCGGGCAGGCGGTCGCGCGCTATCTGCTGGATAATCCGCATCAGGTGCGCGGCAGGCGCGTCATCGACTTCGCCGCCGGCTCGGGCGTGTCCGCCCTGGCCGCCGTCCGGGCCGGTGCGGCGTCAGTGGTCGCCAACGACATCGACACCCTCTCCCTCGTGGCCGTACGGCTGAACGCCGAGGCCAACGGCCTGGCCCTGGGGATTTCCGCCGAGGACTGGCTGGCCGGCCCATCCGGAACCCCTGATGCGGACGTGGTCATAGCCGGAGACGTCTGTTACGAGCGCGAGATGTCGAAGCAGGCGCTCGAGTGGCTGCGCGGCCATGCCCGGCAGGGACGGCTGGTGCTGCTCGGCGATCCCGGGCGCAACTATTTCAGCGCCCAGGGGCTGGAGGAGCGTGCCCGATACGAGATTCCCACGTCGCTGCAGCTCGAGAATCGCGGCATGCGCGAGACCGTCGTATGGCGGGTCCTGCCTCACCCATAGTACGGGCGGCCGCCACAATTCCTTAACTGTTCTTTCACATTCGTTTCGAGTAACACCGCGGGGCATGGCCAAGGCAAAGCTTACGTCGCAGGACTTCGCCGCCCTCTACGACGGCTTCAAGGCGGCGGTCAGCCGGTTCGACTGTGGTCGCAAATGCGCCCCCTTGAATGGTGGCGAGCCGGTCTGCTGCTCGACGGAGCATGCCGTGCCGGTCGTGCACAAGGTCGAGTTCGACTTGCTGAAGACCCGCACCCAGCTGTGGTCGAAATTCAAGCCCTACGACTATGCCACCCGCCAGATCGTGGCCGAGCTGACCAGCGACTGCATGGCGGTGCACTGCAAGGGCGGCAGGTTCTGCGAGCGCGACAACCGCACCATCGCCTGCCGCGGCTTTCCTTTCTTTCCCTACATGACGCGCGAGAAGCAGCTCGTCGGTCTGGGTACCTACTGGACCTTCGAGGATCGCTGCTGGATGATGTCCAACCTGGAGATCGTCGACCGCGTCTTCGTCGAGCAGTTCATCGCCACCTACGAAGCCCTGTTCGTCAAGGATCCGAGCGAGTTCACCACCTATGTCGACTTCTCCGCCTCGGCGCGGCGCGTCTTCTCCCGGTGGAAGCGCAAGATCCCGCTGCTCGGCCGGCGGGGTGAGCTGTTGATCGTCGAGCCTTCGACCGGAGAGATTCGTCCCGGCACGCGCAAGGAATTCCCCAAGATCGCGCCCTTCCGCAACGAGAAGGAGTATCGTGCCGCGATCAAGGAAGCTGGTGGCGAGGTCCCGAAGGAAGGATTGACCGCCGCCTGAAGCGCGAGTCGTGTCTGTTCCGAACCGTCGCCGCGCCGCCTGGGGGTTGCTGTTGCTGCTGCCTGGCTTGTTCGGCGTCAACATCCTGTTGTCGCGCTATGCGCTGTTCATACCGCCCAATGCCCTGGCCCTGGGACGCTGGACCGTCGTCGCGCTGCTGCTCCTGCCTTTCGTCTGGACCGCCCTCATAACCCATCGACGGGCGCTGGCCCGCGAATGGCCCGACCTGCTGCTGCTGGGCGCTCTCGGCATGTGGGTGTGCGGCGCCTTCGTCTATATCGGCGCCCGCAGCACGGTGGCGCTGAACATCAGCCTGATCTATGCGGCGTCACCCATCCTGGTCGTGGTCCTGGAGCGCTTGTTCCACGGCGAGTCCCTGCCCCTGACGCGTGTCGCCGGCATCACCCTGTGCCTGGCAGGCGTGGCGATCGTCCTCGCGCGCGGCCAGCCGGCCAGCCTGCTGGCGGTCCGCTTCACCGCGGGCGACCTCTGGGTCGCCAGTGCGTCGGCCTGCTGGGGTGTCTATTCCGTCATCCTCCGGCACCGGCCGAGCGCCCTTGCGCCCATGGCGCGGCTCTCGGCCATCGCGGTCGGCGGCTGCCTCGTGCTGCTGCCCTTCACCATCGGCGAGGCCGTGCTCTGGGGCGGACCGGACGTCGCCGATTGGCGGACTTGGGCCGTCTGGCTTGTGCTCGGTATCGTCCCCGGCCTCGGGGCCTATGGCGCCTACTCGCTTTGCGTGAAGGAACTGGGCGCCGGCCGCACCAGCGTGGCCATGTACCTGACGCCGCTCTATGTCGGCATCGGTGCCTGGCTCGCCCTTGGCGAAGCGCCGCAGTGGTATCATCTCTTGGGAACGCTGCTGATCCTGCCGGGTCTGTTCCTTGCGACGCGTCCCGCGCCGCCAGGCCGGAAACCGGACGGGCAACCGTCGAAGGGAGCGTGAGAATGCGCCGTTCTATCGTGTCACTGCTGCTGATGCTCGTCGCTCTGCCGGTCACGGCCTCTGCGGAGGACATCGGTTCCGTCGGCTATCGCTTCAAATGGCTGGGCCCGAACGACAAGATCGTGGTCGAGGCCTTCGACGATCCCGATGTCCCGGGCGTCACCTGCTACATCTCGCGCGCCCGCACCGGCGGCATCAAGGGCGCGCTCGGCCTGGCCGAGGATCCGCCCTACGCCTCGATCTCCTGCCACCAGGTGGCACCCATCGACGCCGCGAAGGTCGAGAAGATCCGCAGCCCGCACGAGGTGTTCAGCGAGCGCGCTTCGCTGGTCTTCAAGAGCACTCAGGTCGTGCGCTTCTGGGATGCCAAACGCAAGGCGCTGGTCTATCTCACCTATACCGACCGCATCATCGAGGGCAGCCCGCAGAACTCGATCAGCGTCGTGCCCGTCGGACTGCGCTAGGGTCGTCATAGAGAAAGGTGCCGAGCAGCACCCATCGCCCGGCCTCCTGCGCGCGGCCGCGCCTGGCGACCAGCGGCGTGGTGTAGTGCCAGAACGGCAGGCGGTAGGCCGTGATCGCGGCCGGCCAGGCCACCGACACGATCTCGCTGAAATGGCCTGCGCGGCTGTAGACCAGCCACTGATGCGCGACGGCCGGCGAGCACAGGCTGACATGCAGGTCGACGTACCCCGATCGCGCGTCCGCATTCTCCGGATGGTGGTCGTTGTGCGGGCCGGCATAGTCGCCCGGCCCGTAGCGCAGCAGCTGGAGGCCCCATCCGTCCGCCAGAGCGCGCCCCGCCAGCGCCGCCGCGAAGGCACGGAACGACGCGGAGCGCATCAGCCTCGTCAGTCCGATCCGTTCGGCCTCCACCACGCCGGGCTCGCGCCGGCTCTCGAAGTAGATGGTGCGGGCGCGGCTCGTCTTCGGCAGGAGCTCGCCGTAGTCCTCGCGCATCTCGGAGATGGCTTCCGGCGGGATCGGACGCTGCATCAGCTCGAGCTTGTCGGACAAGGATCGCTCGAGCGCGCGGCGTACCCGCTCGACCTTCGCGCGGTCCAGCAGGTCATGCCGTGCGAGGAAGCGGGTCCGGGGATCGGCCAGGGCGCCGCACAGAGGGTGGGTGCCGGCCAGGATTCGCCGTCCGGGGGCGCTCAGCAGGTCCTCGAACTCGCCGGGAATCGCAGCGCGGATCGCGTTTGATCTCATGCGGGGGCCACTCTAAAGGTCACCGCAATATGCCATATGCCTCGCTTCGCGACTTCATCGCCCGGCTCGAGCAGAGCGGCCGTCTCGTGCGGGTCAGAGCGCCCGTGTCGCCGCACCTCGAGATGACCGAGATCCAGACCCGCCTGCTGGCCGAAAAAGGCCCGGCAGTGCTGTTCGAGAACGTCGTGCGGGCCGACGGCACACGCTCCGACATCCCCGTCCTGGTCAATCTGTTCGGCACGGTCGAACGCGTCGCCTGGGGCATGGACCGCGAGCCCGCGCAGCTGCGGCAGGTCGGCGAGACGCTGGCCTTCCTGCGTCAGCCCGAGCCGCCGGGCGGCTGGCGCGAGGCGCTCGACATGTTGCCGCTGCTGCGCACGGTGATGGCCATGAAGCCGCGCACCGTCGGCTACGGCCCCTGCCAGGACGTCGTTCTGACCGGCGACGACATCGACCTCGGCCGCCTGCCCGTCCAGACCTGCTGGCCGGGCGAGCCGGCGCCACTGATCACCTGGCCGCTGATCGTGACGCAGGGGCCCGATCCCAAGGGGGACCGCCAGGACAGCTTCAATCTCGGCATCTACCGCCTGCAGGTCACGGGCAGGAACACGACGCTGATGCGCTGGCTGAAGCATCGCGGCGGCGCGCAGCACCATCAGCGCTGGAAGGGCTCGGGCAAGCGCGAGCCGCTGCCGGCGGCCGCGGTGATCGGCGCCGATCCGGGCACGATCCTCGCCGCCGTGACGCCCGTGCCGGACACCCTGTCTGAGTACCAGTTCGCCGGCCTGCTGCGCGGCCGCAAGGTCGACCTGGTCGATTGTAGGACCATCCCGCTCAAGGTGCCGGCGGAGGCCGAGATCGTGCTCGAAGGCCATGTCAGCCTGGACGACTACGGCGACGAAGGCCCGTATGGCGACCACACCGGCTACTACAACAGCGTCGAGCGGTTCCCGGTCTTCACGATCAGCGCCATCACCATGCGGCGCCAGCCGATCTATCTCTCGACGTTCACCGGCCGGCCACCCGACGAGCCCAGTGTGCTGGGCGAGGCGTTGAACGAGGTCTTCATCCCGCTGTTCCAGCAGCAGTTCCCGGAGATCGTCGACTTCTGGCTGCCGCCCGAGGGCTGCTCCTACCGCATCGCCGTCGTCTCGATGAGGAAGGCCTACGCCGGCCACGCCAAGCGCGTGATGATGGGGGTGTGGAGCTACCTGCGGCAGTTCATGTACACAAAATGGGTCATCGTGGTGGATGCCGACATCGACGCCCGCAACTGGAAGGACGTGATGTGGGCGCTGTCGACGCGCATGGATCCGGCGCGCGACATCACGGTGATCGAGAACACGCCGATCGACTATCTCGACTTCGCAAGCCCGGTGTCCGGCCTCGGCTCGAAGATCGGCCTGGACGCCACCGACAAGTTCCCCGGCGAGACCAATCGCGAATGGGGCCGCCAGATCCGCATGGACCAGGCCGTCGTCAACAAGGTGGACGCGATGTGGAGCGAGCTGGGCCTGCCGGGCAGCGGGAAGAAGATCTGGCGTTAGCGCATTGCGGGCAGCACCCGCTCGGCGACGAGCTTGCGGCTGAGGGCGGCATCCTCGTCCGGCACGCCACGCATGGCGCCGCTGATCGCGACCTTGTCGAGGCCCAGCGCCTTCAGTTCGTGCAGGCGCTCGATGCAGCGCTCCGGCGGACCGACGATCGCCATGCGGTCGACGAAGTCGTCGGTGAGCGTCGTCGCCTGGCGTGAATCGCCGCGCGTATGCGCCTTCATGTCGTAGTTGCCGATCAGCGCGCCGAGCACCTTCTCGTCGCTCGCCAACGTCGGCACCTCGGTCCGGCCATGCATGACCGAGAAGCGCGCAAAGGTGGTGAGCCCCCCGCGCACCAGGCCGCGCGCCGCCGCGATGTCATCGTGGCAGCCCAGATTGACGTAGGCGCCGTAGGCGATGCCGTCCGGATCGAGGCCGGCGTCCCGGCGGGCTTGGCGCGCGAGATCGATGCCCCACTTCAGCCGCTCGACATCGGCGCCCAGCGTGAACATCACGCGGTCGGCGTGGAGCGCCGACAGGGCGATCACCTTCGGCCCGCTGGCGGCGACCTCGACCGGCACCTTGGCGCCGCCCGCAATCCAGGCGATGCGGCTCGCCGGCGGTGCGTCATGCAGGTGCAGCGCCGCCAGCGGTGGCGCCACCTCGTACGGAATGTCGATGTCCTCGAAGGCGACCGACTCGCCCCGCAGATAGGTCTGGAGTTGCCTGAGATAGCGTTCGAACTGCGCCAGTCGCGCCGGCGCGCGGCCGAGATGGGCCAGCGCCGAGTCGCCGCGGCCGATGCCCAGCACCGCTCGGCCGTCCGACACACGGTTGACGCTCGTGATGGCGGTGGCCGTCGCCGCAGCGTGGCGCGTCACGGAATTTGTGACGCCCGTGCCCAAGCCGAGCCTGGTCGTCGCCGTCGCCGCCAGCGCGAGAGACACGTAGGGATCGCCGGAGAGGTTCTGGGAATCGACCACCAGCATGCCGTCCCAGCCGGCCGCCTCGATCTCCCGCGCCGCCCGCGCCGCACCGCGCGCCGAAGCCACCGTCGTCGTCCAGAGCTGCACGTCCGTTCCTCCCTCGCTTACCGCGGCGTAAGTTGTCGGCCGTGCCGAGGCCGATGTAAACTGGCTTAACATGGGCTGGAAGAAGCGCGAACGCGAAGAGCGCGGCTATCACCACGGCAATCTGCGCGAGGCGCTGATCCAGGCCGCACGGGAGCTGATCGCCGAGAAGGGTCCGGGCGGCTTCACCTTCGCCGATGCGGCCCGCTCGGCCGGCGTCAGCGCCGCCGCGCCCTATCGGCATTTCCGCGACCGCGATGCACTGCTGGCCGATGTGGCGCGCGAGGGATTCCAGCGCTTCGAAGCCATGCTCGCGACCGGCTGGGCCGGCGGCAAGCCCGACCCTCTCACCGCCTTCCAGAATGTCGGGAAGGCCTATCTCGCCTTCGCGCGCGCCGAGCCCGCCTACTATGCCGCGATGTTCGAGGCCGGCCTGCGGCCGGACCTCAATGCCGAGCTGCGGGCCGCGGCGGAACGCGCCTTCGGCGTGCTGCGCGGTGCGGCCGAGGTCGTCGTCGCGCTGCTGCCGCCCGGCAAGCGTCCCCCGGCGCTGATGATGAGCCTGCATGCCTGGGCCATGGCGCACGGCACCGCGTCGCTGTTCGCCCGCGGTGACGCCGGACGGCGCAGCCTGCCCATGACGGCGGAAGAGCTGCTCGAATCGCAGATGCTGGTCTACCTGCAGGGACTCGGTTTCCATCAATAAAGGTCGGGCCACCCCTTGACTCCCCCAGCCGGAATACCCAATGTAAATGTCGTTAACATTTACATCCGTTAACGCCAACGAGGGAGACCCGCCATGACGGGCCTGATGGAAAGACTGGACGACCTGCCGAAGCCCGCCTGGATCGCCCTCCTGGTCGTGAGCTTCATCCTTTTCTGGCCGATCGGTCTCGCCCTTCTCATCTACCTGAAATGGAGTGGACGCATGTTTTGCTCTTCCCGTCGCCATGGTCACTGGTGCGGTCCCGACGGCCGCGAGGCCCGCGAGCAGTGGCGCGCCTGGAAGCGCCGCAACCGCTGGGGTGCCGGCAGCGGCAACGTGGCCTTCGACGAGTATCGCGAGGAGACGCTGCGCCGGCTCGACGAGGAGCAGCGCGAGTTCCGCGATTTCCTCGACCGCCTGCGGGCGGCCAAGGACCGCGCCGAGTTCGACCAGTTCATGAACGAGCGTCGCAACCGTCCGCCCGCGGCCGAGCCGCCCACGGCCGGCCCGACGGCCTGATAGGAGCCGCCTGGCGCCTGTCGTCAAACGCGCCCCTCCCGTCCCCGACGGGAGGGGCTTTTCACGTCAGTAGTTGAGCTTCATCGGCAGCCCGTGCTCGACGGCGCGCTCGGCCAGGCCGAGCAGCACGGCAAAGCCATAGCGCGCGCTGATCTCGAGCGGCGCATTGCCGGCGAGCGGCACCCTTGCCCATTCTCTCACCGCCCGTGGGTCGGCCTTCCAGGTGGCGCCGTTCAGTTCCAGGAGCTGCCGTCGCAGCTCGATGACGGAGCCCACGACGATCCGGCGGCCGCCAATGTCCGCGCATTCGAAGGTGAAATCGAGCGGGCACGGCAGCCACAGCTCGGCATTGCAGACGAGCTGCGAGTAGCGGGAGCCGAAGGCCTTTCGACTGCTGCGAAGTACCGCGGGATCGCCGTCCCAGCCCTCCGGCAGGCGCGCCGGCCGCATCAGCGTCGGATGTTCCGCATAGGCGGCCCACAGTACGAGAGAGCCGAAGCCATCCCATCCCGGGCGCCCTGTGAAGTATGGCGTTCCGTCGGCTTCGGACCAGTCCAGCGCGGGCAACCGGTCCCCCATCGCTTCGGCAATGTCACGGCGCCATCCCAGCACCGACATCCTGGCGGCCTCGCGGTCGCCAACCGCGCGTGCCATGGCCGTTCGTTCCGCGATGGTCCTCCAGTTGCCGGAATAGTAGCGCGCAAGCGACCCTACATAGACGTCGAGGGCCATGATTCACGGTAGCTTGTCATCAGGGAACTTCTACCCGCGATAGACGCGCGCGCAAGCTGCGCAGGCGAATATCTGGCGCTCCCCGGACAGCGGCGCTCCCGCTGCCGCAGGGTTTGCGACCGCTACTGCGGCTCGATGTTGAGACCCTTCACCAGCTCTATCCAGATCGGCCCCTGCTCGGCCAGGATCTTCTCGAAGAAGACGTGATCCTGGGCGGCATTGTCGATGCCGAAGGTGTCGAGGATCTTCCGGATACGCTCGGTCTTGCCAGCCTCGACCATCATGTCGGAGAGCTTCTTCACGATCTCCTTCGGCATGCCGGCAGGACCCACCAGGCAGATGAAGCCCTGCACGAGGAAGGCCTGGTCGGTCACGCCCTGCTCGTAGAAGGTGCCGACATCCGGCAGCTTCTTCATGCGCGTGCGCGTCGGTACGGCGATCGCCTTGCCGTTGCCGCTCTGGAGCACCGCCGCCGCCGCGGCATAGCTGCCGCTGCCGCCCTGGATCGCGCCGGAGCCGACATCGACCCACATGGGCGCCTCGCCGCGATAGTGCACCGCCTCCATCGTCAGCCCGTAGTGGCGATTGAGGGCCGCGACCGCACAATGGCTGTAGGATCCCGCACCGTAGGTGCCCAGGCTGACCTTGTTGTCGCGCGCATACCGGGCGAACTCGTCGAGGTTCTTCGCCGGCACGTTCTTGCTGACGATCAGCGGCAGATGGCCCGCGTCCATCCAGGAGATCGGCACGAAGTCCTTGTCGGGATCGTAAGGCAGCTTCTTGAAGAGCACCTTGTTCATGATCATCGTGGTCGAGATCGTCCACATCAGCGTGTAGCCGTCGGGCGCGGCGTTCTTGACCTGCTCCGCGGCGATGGCGCCGCTAGCACCGGCCTTGTTCTCCACGGTGACCGTCTGCCCCGTCTTCTGCGCAATGGCCTCCCCATAGGCCCGCGCAAAAGTGTCGGTCAGACCGCCCGCCGGATAGCCGCAAATGATGCGGACAGGCTTGCTCGGCCACGCCGAGCCTTGGGCAATCGCCGGCGCGGGCAAGGCCGCAGCGGCGGCCGCCGCCGATCCATAGCGAAGCAACTCGCGACGCGAAGCGCGCACGATCATGTCTCTCCTCCCAGCGGCGCGCGTGGTTCTGTGGCGACGGTCTCAGCCGTCATGGGCGCGCCGCCAGGGAGAATGGCGTCGATTTCGCTACGCGTAAAGAAGGCTCGGCGGCTGCTGCCGGCCCTGGGCCGTCAGGCCGATTTCGTCGCGCCCGACCGCAGCATCGCGTCGATCTCCGCCGCGGTGAATCCGGCCTCGCTCAGCACCTCCACGCTATGCTCTCCCAGCCGGGGCTGCAGCCGCCCGATCTCGGGCTTTGTCTTGCTGAAGCGCGGCGGAATGTCGGGCATGCGCAGCCGGCCCTCGGTCGGATGATCGACTTCCTTCCAGTACCCCGTGGCCTCGAGCTGGGGATCGACGAACAGGTCCTCGAGCGTATTGACCGGCCCATGCGGCACGTTCGAGTTCCTGAGCAGTTCGACCCATTCGGCGTTGGTGCGCGTCGCGCAGATCTCCGCCAGGGTTCCGTAATAGAGCTCGACGTTCTTCAACCGGTTCGCGAGGGAGGTGAAGCGTGGATCGTCCGCCAGTTCGGGCCGGCCGATGAGCCGGCAGAATTCCTTCCAGTGGCCGTCGGTATAGGGCAGCAGAGCGAAGTACCCGTCCTTCGACGGATAGGGCCGCCGCTCCTTGTTGAGCACGCGCTTGTAGCCTGCCGTCTCGAGCGCCGGACGAAAGGTCTCGCCATAGAGGTGCTCCACCATGACGAACGAGACCAGCGTCTCGTACATCGGCACCTCGACCGCCTGCCCCTTTCCGGTGCGCTCGCGCGCGAACAGCGCCGCCAGGACCGCCGACACCACGCCGTTGGAGCTGGTCTTGTCGGCGACGATCGTCGGCAGGAAACGCGGCTGGCCCGCGACCACGGTCTGCAGCGCCGCCAGTCCCGAGCCGGCCTGGATGATGTCGTCGTAGGCGGCCTTCGCGCCCATTGGGCCGGCGGCGCGATAGCCGTAGGTCGCGAGATAGACCAGCCGCGGATTGATCTTCTCGAAGGCTTCGTACTCGACGCCCAGCCGCTTGGCGGGCTCCGGCCGATAGTTGTGCATCAGCACGTCCGCCGTCTCCGCGAGCTTGAACAGCGCCTTGCGGCCGGCCTCCTGCTTCAGATCGAGCACGATCGACCGCTTGGAGCGATTGCAGCCGAGGTAGAAGGCCGCCATGCCGGGATTGCGGGCGGGGCCGAGCTGGCGTGTCGTATCCCCTTCAGGGGGCTCGATCTTGATCACATCGGCACCGAGGTCGCCGAGCTGCTGAGCCGCCCACGGGCCCAGCACCACCGTCGTACAATCGAGAATCCTGACGCCGGCCAACGGACCCGCCATGAAAGCCACCTCCCTGGGTTTGCTTCTGGCTACCACAAGTTGGTCACGCGCGCGGAGGAAACATAGCTGCCACATTTCGCAGCAGCACTGGCCACCGTCGGCAACCTCTCCCCCTCAACCGGCGTAGTCAGTGGGCAAAGGAGGCAGAAAATGATCGCGGGCATCAATACCCGGACAGGCCGCATCGTCGCCGCTGCCGCGGCCATCTTCGTCGGCGCGGCGGGCATTGCCGGCTCGGCTGAAGCGGATGGCTGGAAGAAGAAAAAGGGCCATCACCATCATCGCCATTACGCTCCAAGCTATGTGATGGTCCCGCCTGGCCACGTGCGCTACTACGCGCCGGCTCCCGTCGTCGCGGCCCCGGTCGTGGTCGCGCCCGCGCGGCCCGTCGTGGTCTATCCCGAGCCGGTCTACGCCGCGCCTGTGTACGCGGCTCCGGTCTACCCCGCGCCCGGTGTCAGCATCGGTGTGAACCTGCCGCTGCGGTAGGACGGAGAGCCGGTTCGGCGGGGGCGGCCTCGCCGTGCCCGCTGGTTCTGCATCGAGCATGGCCATCGAGATGGGCAGTTGACCCGCTCCGGCGATCGGGGTAGGTGAACGTCCAAGATGCTGCGACTGCCGACGCTTCGACTTATTGGCTGATCCGCCGCCCCGCCCAGACATGGGAGGGGCCCTGCGGATCGCTTGTCGTTCGTCAAACCTTCACCCCACAGTCGCCGCCACCCTTCCGCTTCCATCGCAGTGTTTGCCCTAAGGCCATCAGGCCGTGCGCGGCGCGAGGAGTCCTTCGATGTCATCCCAGAAACCCATGATGCCGACCGCGGCCGACAAGTACGTCCCGTTCAAGCCGATCCATCTGCCCGACCGGCAATGGCCGTCCAAGGTCATCAGCAAGGCCCCGATCTGGTGCGCGGTCGACCTGCGCGACGGCAACCAGGCCCTGATCGAGCCCATGGATTCGGATCGCAAGACGCGCATGTTCAAGCTGCTCTGCGAGATGGGATTCAAGGAGATCGAGGTGGGCTTCCCGGCCGCCTCGGAGACCGACTTCGACTTCGTGCGCGAGCTCATCGAGAAGGGCATGATCCCCGATGACGTCACGATCCAGGTGCTGACGCAGAGCCGGCCCGAACTCATCGAAAGGACCTTCGAGGCCTGCCGCGGCGCGCGACGTGCCATCGTGCATCTCTACAACTCGACCTCGACGCTGCAGCGCCGCGTCGTCTTCGGCCTGGACTATGCCGGCATCATCGACATCGCGGTGTCCGGCGCCAGGCTGGTCAAGGAGATGGCCGATGCGGATCCGAAGACCGAGTGGGTCTACGAGTATTCCCCCGAGAGCTTCACCGGCACCGAGCTCGAGTTCGCGCGCGACATCTGCGCGGCGGTGGGCGACGTCTACAGGCCGACGCCGCAGAAGAAGATGATCGTCAACCTGCCCGCCACCGTCGAGATGTCGTCGGCCAATATCTATGCCGACCAGATCGAATGGTGCCATCGCAACTTCAAGTACCGGGATTCGATCATCCTCAGCCTGCATCCGCACAACGATCGCGGCACCGGCGTGGCCGCCGCGGAGCTGGGCTACATGGCCGGCGCCGATCGGATCGAGGGATGCCTGTTCGGCAACGGCGAGCGCACGGGCAATGTCGACCTGGTGACGCTGGGTCTGAACATGTTCACGCAGGGGATCGATCCGCAGATCGACTTCTCCAACATCAACGAGATCCGGCAGACGGTGGAATACTGCAACCAGCTCCCCGTCCATCCGCGCCATCCCTACGGCGGCGACCTGGTGTTCACGGCCTTCTCCGGCTCGCATCAGGACGCCATCAACAAGGGCTTCAAGGCGCTGCAGGCATCGAACAGCAAGATCTGGGAAGTGCCATACCTGCCGATCGACCCGGCCGATCTCGGCCGCACCTACGAGGCGATCATCCGCATCAACAGCCAGTCCGGAAAGGGCGGCATCGCCTACATCCTCAAGACCGACTACGGCATCGACATGCCGCGCCTGCTGCAGGTCGAGTTCTCCAAGGTGATCCAGCAGATCGCCGACGAGACCGGCAAGGAGATCATGCCGGCGCTGATCTGGGACACCTTCCGCAAGGAATATCTCGAGCGGAACGCGCCGGTCGAGTTCGTGAGCCACAAGACTGTGCCGTCGCCCGACCATCCCGACGTGCGTCTTCTCGATGCCAAGGTGAAGTTCCAGGGCAAGGAGCAGACGGTGAGCGGCCACGGCAACGGGCCGATCGCGGGCTATGTCGATGCGCTCACGAAGAACTGCGGCATCACCATCCGCGTGCGCGACTATCACCAGCACGCCACCGGTGCCGGTTCCGACGCGCAGGCGGTCAGCTTCATCGAGGCCGAGACGGGTGACGGCCGTGTCCTGTGGGGCGTCGGCGTCGACGCCAACATCGTGACCGCTTCGCTCAAGGCCGTCACATCGGCCGCCAACCGGTCGGTCGCGCGGGCCTGACCCGACGCGACCAGACGCCGGCCGGCTGCACCGGCCGGCGTCCCGCGATATAGTACGCCCGTGTCCAGCTTCCGCCACGGTGCCGCCGCGCGGCCCGCCGCCAACACCAACGCCTCTGCACCAGCGCCGGCGGGTTCGCCGCTGCGGCGCCGGGAGGGGCCGGTCATGCGCGCCGTGCGGCATGTCTGGAACGTGGCGATCTCCCTCATGCTGGGCACCATGATCGGCCTGATCGGCCACGAATTCGCCGGCGAGGCGCTGGGCCACTTCTGGCCCGGGCAGGCCTTCGTCGCCGACTTCGCCCGCGCGCTGTTCTGGACGCTCGGCATTGGCGCAGGCGGCGTGCTGTTCTTCTCTTACTACCTCGACGACTCGGGCCGTTAACGCGTAGAACGGCCGCATGGCCACAGCGAAGAAGAAGTCCGCCCCCAGGAAGCCTGCCCGCCCGACCCGCGCGGCGAGCGCTCCGGATGCCAACCTGCTCGCCGACCTGATGGGCTGGGCGAGGGCCGCCGGCGCCGACGCCGCGGACGCCCTCTACGTGAATGGTGAATCGATCTCCGTGGCCCAGCGCATGGGCAAGCGGGAGAAGCTGGAGAGCAGCGAAGGCCGCGACCTCGGCCTGCGCGTGTTCGTCGGCCAACGCCAGGCGGTCGTGTCCAGCACGGACTTCGATCCCAAAGCGCTCCGCACCCTCGCCGCGCGGGCCGTCGACATGGCGCGCGCCGTGCCCGAGGATCCGGTATGCGGCATCGCCCCGGAAGAGCTGCTCGCGACCGAGTGGCCCGATCTCGACCTGGACGACAAGCGCCGGCCGTCGGCGCGTACGCTGCTCGCCATGGCGGCGGAGGCAGAGGACGCCGCCCGGTCGGTGAAGGGCGTGACCAACTCCGAAGGCGCCGAGGCGGGCTGGGGACGCACCTTCGTCATGCTGGCCGCCAGCAACGGCTTCTCGGGCAGCTACCGGCGCAGCGGATATTCACTGTCCTGCTCGGTGCTGGGCGGCGAGGGCACCGCCATGGAACGCGACTACGAGTGGTCGAGCGCCGTGCATCTCGAGGACCTGATGTCGCCGGCCAGGATCGGACGCAACGCCGGCAAGTTCGTGGTGCGCCGCCTCAACCCGCGCAAGGCCAAGAGCGCGCGCGTGCCGGTCGTCTACGACCGGCGCGTCTCGGGCGGGCTGATCGGCCACTTGGCCGGCGCGATCAACGGCCGCGCCGTGGCGCGCGGCACCTCCTTCCTGAAGGACAGGATGGGTGAGAAGGTATTCGCCGACGGCATCCGCATCATCGACCATCCGCTGCGCAAGCGCGGCCTGGGCAGCCGCCCGTTCGACGCCGAAGGACTGCCGACGCGGCGCCGCGCCGTGATCGATGATGGCCGCCTGACGACATGGCTGCTCGATCTCGCCGCCGCGCGGCAGCTCAACCTCGCGCCGACCGGCCATGCCTCCCGCGGCACCTCCGGCCCGCCCTCGCCCACGACGTCGAACTTCTACCTCGAGAAAGGCAAGCTGTCGGTCGACGAGCTGATCGGCGACATCAGGAGCGGCCTCTATATCACCGACCTGATCGGCTTCGGCGTCAACGGCGTGACCGGCGACTACAGCCGCGGCGCTTCGGGATTCTGGATCGAGAACGGCGAGCTCGCCTGGCCGGTGAGCGGCATCACCGTGGCCGGCAATCTGAAGGACATGTTCCGGAGGCTGACGCCCGCCAGCGACCTGCAGTTCAAGGGATCGACCAACGCGCCGACGGTGCGAATCGAGGGGATGACCGTCGCGGGGTCGTGATAGGGTCGGATACATGAACCCTCTCTCCAGAATCATCTGCCCGGTCGCAACGACGGCCCTCCTTGCAGCGGCCTTCGCGTCCGGGCCGGCCCTCGCCCAGTCGGACTTCCAGTCCTGCCTTCAATCGATCAAGGGCGAGGCCGTGCGCCAGGGCGTCCCGGCTGCGGTCGCTGACCGCGCCTTCCAGCGGCTGACGCCCGACCAGAAGGTCGTCGACCTCGATTCGCGCCAGCCCGAGTTCTCGCTGACCTACTCGAAGTACATCGGCAACACGGTGACGCCCGACCGCGTCGTCAAGGGCCAGCAGCGCATGGCTCAGCACCGCGCCCTGCTCGATGCGCTGCAGGGCGAGTATGGCGTGCCGCCGCAGTACATCATGGCGTTCTGGGGGATCGAGACGAACTACGGCTCCTTCATGGGCGACTTCCAGGTCGTGCGCTCGGTGGCGACGCTGGCGTGCATGACGAAGCGCCAGGCCTTCTTCAGCAACGAGACCGTGCAGGCGCTGCGCATCCTGGCCATGAACCACATGACGCGCGAGCAGATGCGCGGCTCTTGGGCGGGCGCCATGGGCAACATGCAGTTCATGCCGTCGACCTTCATGAAGTACGGCGTCGACCGTACCGGCGACGGACGCATCGACCTGTGGAACAGCCTGCCCGACGCCTTCGCCTCGGCCGCGAACTTCCTGCGCGGGATCGGCTGGCGGCCGGGCCTGCCGGCCGCGGAGGAGGTGATCTTGCCGCGCGGCTTCCCGCTCGACCAGGCGGATACGACGGTGGAGAAGCCGATCCAGGCGTGGGCGCAGATGGGCGTGAAGCGCGCGGGCGGCGCGGCGCTGCCGAATGCGAGCGAGCCGTCTTCGATCATCCTGCCCGCCGGCTGGAGGGGACCGGCCTTCATCCTCTATCCCAATTTCAAGGCGGTGATGAACTGGAACCGCTCGACGCTCTATGCGCTGTCGGTCGCGGTGCTGGCGCAGCAGATCGCCGGCGGGCCCCCGGTGATGCAGATGCCGCCCGGCGACGACGAGCCGCTGTCGCGCAACACCATCATCGACATGCAGAACCGGCTTGCGGCACTCACCCTCTACACCGACGAGATCGATGGCCTGCTCGGCCCCAAGACGCGCTCCGCGGTGAGGATGTACCAGAAGCAGATCGGCTTGCCGGCCGACGGCCATCCGACCCCGGAGTTCGTACGGCGCCTGCAGCAGGCCAGGTGATCGCCGCCGGCTGAGGAGGCGATCAGAAGGCCGGCTGCAACAGGCGGACGGCGCCGCCGCTCAAGCCGATCGAGACCGGCAGGGTCAACGCGTTGTCGCCGTCGATCTGGACGGGCTGGGCCCGCCCCTCGCCGGCGTCGCTGAGCACCGAGACCCTCACCGAGCGCCCCGCGACGACGTGGTAGCCTGCGGCGCGCGGCAGGCAGCCCAGGAGCAGCGCCAGCCCGTAGCGCAGAACCTCGCCGCGGCCCCAGCGCTCGAACAGGCAGACATGCAGCAGCGGTTCGTCGAGCGCCGCCTCCGGCGCCACGACGTAGGGTCCGGCATAGTGCCGGCTGCGGGTGACGATCACCGACGACGCCTCGTGCACGACGCCGTCGATCTCCACACGGTAGCGCACGGGCCGGTAGTGAAGCGCCTCGATGAGGGAGCGCCAGACATAGGCGATGCGGCCCCAGCGGCGCTTCAGCGGGGCACTGACGCCGGCCACGACCTTGGCATCGAAGCCCGTGCCGGCCATCAGCGAGAAGCAGCGGCGCCCGCTGCCGCCGCTGGCTTCCCCGGGATACATCAGCAGCGTATGGCCACCGAGCATCGTGCGCGCGACCGCGCCCGCCGTGAAGCCGAGGCCGAGCTCGTGCGCCAGCACGTTGGCCGTTCCCAGGGGCACGATACCCACAGCGGGCGTATCGGCGTTGCGCCCCGCAAGGCCGTTGATCACCTCGTTGATCGTCCCGTCGCCTCCGGCCACGGCGATCACGCCGTAGTGCGCGGCGTCGCACGTCGCGGCCAGCCGGCGGGCGTCGCCGGGCGCGGCGGTTTCCACCACGTCGACCGTCCAGCCCTGTTGCCGCACGCGTTGGATGACCGATTCGACGAGCCCGCGCCGCCGGCGCCCGGCAATCGGATTGAGGATCAGCAGCACGGCCTTGGGAGCGACGTCAGTCATTGAAATGTCACACTCGATTAATGGCTGCGCAATCGCGGACATACACAATCCCCTGCGTACCGTGCAATCGCGCACGTCAGATTTTGTGCCGTTCGAGTGTTATCCACATGACGGTGATCGAGCGACATCAGCCCGCCCGCCATCGGACGATCTTCCTGTCCGATATCCACCTCGGCACGCGAGGCTGTCAGGCCGAATTGCTGCTCGACTTCCTGCGGAAGAACGAGAGCGAGACGCTGTATCTCGTCGGCGACATCGTCGATGGCTGGCGGTTGAAGCGCTGGTGGTACTGGCCTCAGTCGCACAACGACGTCGTGCAGAAGATCATGCGCAAGGCCCGCAAAGGCACCAACGTGATCTACATCCCGGGCAACCACGACGAGGCGGCGCGGCAATACTGCCAGCTCACCTTCGGCGAGGTCCGCGTCGAGGAGGAGGCTATCCATACCCAGCCCGACGGACGCAAGCTGCTGGTGATCCACGGCGACCAGTTCGACGGCATCGTGCGCTACGCGCGCTGGCTCGCCATCCTGGGAGACTGGGCCTACAACGCGGCGCTGCGCCTCAACACGATCTTCAACTGGGGTCGACGCAGGCTCGGCCTGCCGTACTGGTCGCTTTCGGCCTACCTGAAGCACAAGGTCAAGAACGCGGTGCAGTTCATCGACAACTACGAACATGCCCTCGCCAGCGAAGCCCGCCGTCGCGGCGTCGCCGGGGTCGTCTGCGGCCACATTCATCACGCCGAGATCCGCACCATCGAGGGCATCCTCTACTGCAACGACGGCGACTGGGTCGAAAGCTGCACCGCGCTGGTCGAGGACTTCGAGGGTCGGCTGCGCATCGTGCGCTGGGCGGAGGAGGTCGCGCGCCGCAACGCCGCGCTGCCGCGTCTGGCCCCGGCGCGCCTGGCCGCGGAGTAGGCGCGTTGCGCCTCGCCGTCGTCTCCGACGCCTGGCGGCCGCAGGTCAACGGCGTCGTCCATACCATCGCCAGGGTCACGGGCATCCTCGCGGAGCGCGGCCATCGCGTCGAGGTGTTCGGCCCGGAACGCTTCTCCACGATCCCTTGCCCCACCTATCCGGAGATCAGGCTGGTGGTCGGCGCCAAGACGGGGCTGCGCCGCTTCCTGGCGGAGTTCCAGCCGGATGCCATGCACATCGTCACCGAAGGGCCGCTGGGCTGGGCGGCGCGGCGAATCTGCCTGGAACGCGGCTGGCCGTTCACGACCTCCTATCACACGCGATTCCCCGAATACATCCATGCGCGCGCCCACGTGCCGCTGTCATGGACCTATGCGCTGCTTCGCCGTTTCCACGCGCCCTCGTCGGGCATGCTGGTGGTGACGGAGAGCATCCGCGCCGAGCTGCACCGCCGCGGCTTCCGCAACATCAAGCCCTGGTCGCGCGGCATCGAGATCGACAAGTTCGGCATCCGCAGCGAGGCGCAGGATCTCGATCCCAGGCCGATCTGGCTCTATGCCGGGCGCGTCGCCGTGGAGAAGAACATCGAGGCCTTTCTGGCCCTCGACCTGCCCGGCACGAAATGGGTCGTGGGCGGCGGACCGCAGCTTGCCCCGTTGCGGCGACGCTATCCGACGGTGCGCTTCTTCGGCTCGGTCGAGCATCGCGAGCTCGCCTTCCGGTATTCCCAGGCGGACTGCTTCGTGTTCCCCAGCCGCACCGACACATTCGGCAACGTCATGGTCGAAGCGCTTGCCTCCGGCCTGCCGGTGGCCGCCTATCCGGTGCCGGGCCCCATCGACGTCATCACCCATCCGGTGCTGGGGCGGCTCGACGAGGATCTCCGCGCCGCCTGCCTGGCCGCCGTGTCGCTGCCCGATCCGGCGGCGCGCCGCGCCTATGCCGCCACGACCTACACGTGGCAGGGCTGCGCCGACCAGTTCCTGGCCAACCTCGCGCCGATTCCGAACCGGCAGGCGGAGGACCTGCGGGTCGCCGGCCTGCAGGCAACCCGCGGCGGCTGATCGCGTGACCGACATCAGCTTCGTCGTCCCGGCCTACAACGAGGAGAGGCTGTTGCCCAGGGCGCTGCAGGCGATCATCGAGGAGATCCGGCGCACGCCGTGCGATGCGGAGATCATCGTCGTCAACAACGCCAGCACCGATTCGACGGCGACCACGGCGGCGTCCTTCCCGGACGTGCGGGTGGTCGACGAGCCCGTGAAATCCCTGGTGCGCGCGCGGCGTGCGGGCTTCCTCGCCGCCCGCGGCAGGCTGATCGCCAACATCGACGCCGACACCGTGCTGCCGGAAGGATGGCTGCGGCGGGTGCTCGACGCCTTCCGCGCCGCCCCCGGGCTCGTGGCGTTGAGCGGACCCTATGTCTACGACGACCTGTCGCTCGCGGCACGGATCGGCGTGCACCTGTTCTACCGCATCGGCTACGGCTTCCATGTCGTCAGCCGATGGGCATTCGGCGTCGGCGGCATGCTGCAGGGAGGCAACTTCGTCGTCACCCGGGAAGCCCTGCAGGGGATCGGCGGCTACAGCGATTCGTTCGAGTTCTACGGAGAGGATACCGACGTCGCCTGTCGGCTGGCGCGCATCGGTCGCGTGAGGTTCTCCTTCGCACTGTGGGCACACTCCTCGGGCCGTCGCCTGAGCAAGGAAGGCGTCGTGCGCATGGCGATGCGCTACGGGCTGAATTTCCTGTGGACGACCTTCCTGGGGCGGCCCTTCACCCGCCGGGCCATCGACATCCGCTGAGCGGCCTGTCTTGCCAAGGGACGCCGAGGATCCCATCTACAGCGCAGGCATTTCGGGAGGGATCGGACGATGGCAGCCCTCAACCACATCATCATCCCGGCGAAGGACAAGAACGCGTCGGCCGAGTTCCTCGCGGGCATTCTGGGCATAGAAGCGGGCCGTCCCTGGGGTCACTTCCGCCCCGTGCAGACGAGCAACGGCGTGACGCTGGACTTCGTGGATTCCAAGGACGTGCGCACGCAGCACTATGCCTTCCTGGTGAGCGATCACGAATTCGACGCCGCCTTCGGCCGCATCCGCGAGGCCGGCCTCGCCTACTATGCCGACCCGCAGAAGAACAACCGCGGCGAGATCAATCGTCACTGGGGCGGCCGCGGAGTCTATTTCGAGGATCCCGACGGCCACCTGCTCGAGCTGATCACCAAACCCTACGGCGAACTGCCCTGATTCCTACTGAAGGGCGCGCGTGCCGGCCATGACGCCGGCGCGGCCGGCGTCCGGGCCGGTTTCCCGGATGGTGCAGGCGTAGGCGCCGACCGGCTCCTGAATATCGATGAAGCGCATGTCACCCGGCGCAATGGAGACCGACAGGCTGTTGACGGCGTTCGGACCGCGACAGTGCAGGACATGTCCGCCCGGGTTGAGCTCGACCCGCGCCCAAGTCATCGGGCCCAGCCGCGCGACGCGCTGCGGTCCCACGCCCACATTGATCGCGGGTCCGACGGTGGTCGGATAGTAGAAATAGACGGCGCCGAGTCCCGGCGGCGGCGGCGCGAACTGCTTGCCCGAGATGTCGGCGCCGGGCGGTGCTGTCGCCACCTCCGTGGCCGCGCATCCCGCCACGCAGACGAAGAACAGGATCGCCGCAAAGACCCGCACGCTACGCATCGTCAAGTCCCCTTCACCCGTTCGGCGGCTCGCCCGCCTTGATCCACGCCTGGTAGAGCGCCTTCGTCTCGTCGTTGGGCGGATAGGTGCCGGTGATCGGCTTGCCCTGGCTGACGCGGATGGCGACGAACTTCTCCAGGCGCTCCTGCTCGAAGGAATCGCGCGCCACCTCGTCGGCGATATGGCGAGGCACGATGATGGCGCCGTCCTCGTCGGCGACGACAACATCGCCCGGATAGACGGGCACCCCGCAGATGCCGACCGGCGTCTGGACCTCCACCGGGTGCAGATGGTTCATGCTGGGCGGCGCGGCGGCGGCCGTGCAGAACACCGGGAAATCCATCTTGCCGATCACCGGCGTGTCGCGCATGGCGCCGTCCGACAGCACGCCCGCCACGCCGCGCACCTTGAGGCGCAGGGCCAGGATGTCGCCAAGCGTGCCCGAGCGCGTGTTGCCTTCGGTGCCGATCACCAGCACGCAGCCGGCCGGCGTCTCCTCGATGGCCGCCCTCTGGGCGCTCGGCGGATCGGCCGGCGTCGGCGGCTTGTCGAGATCCTCGCGACCGGGAATGTAGCGCAGCGTATAGGCCGGCCCGACCAGCCGCGTCGCCGCGGGGTTGAGCGGACGCACGCCGTTGACGGCGGCATTGCGGAAGCCGCGCTTCAGCATCTGCATGGAGACGGTCGCCGTGCTGGCATACAGGAAGTTCTTGATGGTCTCGGCCGACAGCGGCTCGTTGGTCATGGCGTCTCCCCTATGTGTCTTTCACTGACTTTCGTGCCTCAAAGCAGCGACCCCTGGCTTCCGCCTCCCCCGCCACTGCGGCGGCGCGGCGGCGCCGGCGTCGTGGCCGCGGCCGGTCCAAGACCATCGGTCACCCGCGCGCCGACGCGGCCGTCGGCGAACTCGATGCTGATGGCTTCGCCGGCGCGCGCCTCCGCCGCGGTCAGCACCGGCTGGCCGTCCTGGTCGCGCACCAGCGCGAAGCCCCGCCTCAGCACGGAACGGAACGAATAGCTCTCCAGCAGCTTGCCCAGCTGGTCGACCTGGCGTTCGCCGTGCTCCAGCAGCGCCGCGCTGCAGCGGCGCAGGCGATCGGCATACTGCTCGATGCGGTCGGCGCCGCGCTCGATCTTCTGGCGTGTGTCCCCGACGAAGCGCTTCATGGCGCCTTCCAGCACACGCGACTCCGCGGTCAGCGCCTGCTGCTTGGCGACCAGCACCGCCACGGGGCTGACCAGGCGCGCCGCCGCCAGCTGCTGGCGGCGCCGGTCGACCAGGCCGCGCGTCGCCAGCACGAGCCGCTCGCCGCTCACGTCCAGGCGCTGCTGGCGTTCCTCGATCAGGCGGCGTGGATCGCCCAGGCCGCGCGCCAGTCCGCTCACGGCCAGGGATGCCTCGCGCAGCAGGCGGTTCATGCAGGCGATGGTCCGCTGGCCGAAGTCGAGCGTCTGGGCCATCAGGTCGGCACGCACCGGCACCGCCATCTCGGCGGCCGCGGTCGGCGTCGGCGCCCGGCGGTCGGCCGCGAAATCGATCAGGGTCGTATCCGTCTCGTGGCCCACCGCCGAGATCAGGGGAATCTGCGAGTCGGCGGCGGCCCGCACCACGACCTCCTCGTTGAAGGCCCACAGATCCTCCAGGCTGCCGCCGCCACGCGCCACGATCAGCACGTCGGGACGCGGCACCGTCCCGTCCACGGCCAGGCGGTTGAACCCGGCAATAGCGTTGGCGACCTCGCCGGCCGCCTTCTCGCCCTGGACTGCGACCGGCCAGACCAGCACGCGGCGCGGGAAGCGATCGGACAGGCGATGCAGGATGTCGCGGATCACCGCCCCCGACGGCGAGGTCACGACGCCGACGACCTCCGGCAGGAAGGGCAGCGGCCGCTTGCGCTCGGCGTCGAACAGGCCTTCGGCGGCGAGCTTCCTGCGACGATCCTCCAGGAGCTTGAGCAGCGCCCCCTCACCTGCCAGCTCGAGACGGTCGACGATGATCTGGTAGCGCGAGGAACCGGCATAGGTCGTGAGCCGGCCGGTGGCGATCACCTCCAGCCCCTCCTCGATCCGAATCCCCAGCCGCGGGATCGTGCCCTTCCAGCAGACGCCGTCGATCACGGCGTTCTCGTCCTTGAGGCGAAAGTAGCAATGGCCGGAGCGCGGAAAGGACGGCTGGCTGATCTCCCCGCGCACGCGCACGCGCGGGAACGCCGTCTCGATCTCCCGCTTGAGCGCGAAGGAGAGCTCGGAGACGGTGAACTCCGGGACGTTGCTGCTGACCTGCTCGGGTGCGGCCGTTTCCATGGGGCGCGACGCTACACCCGCGCGTCGAGGCAGGCGAGCGGCCCTTTCCAGGCGAGCAGGCGCGCATCGGACGTGACGAGGGTCGCGCGCTCTCTCAGGGCTGTCGCAACGATGAAGCGATCGCCGGGGTCGGCATGGAGGTCGGCAAGACTCACGGCATCGATGGCGAGTTCACCGCTCAAGGGTACCTCTTCGATTCCGAGCTGAAGCACGTCGAGGCGCCATTGTTCGACCGACCGACCGAGGACAACACGATTCTTGGAGACCAGCACAGCCACTTCCCACACCGACGCGGCGGAGATCAGCACGCGACCGTGATGCAGGGCCTGATCGACTGCTGCGACAGCACTCGCGCCGATCCGCGGATTCTGTTCGAGCAGCCAGATGAGCGCGTTGGTGTCGAGAACGACACTCACCCCTTGAGTACCTCCCATTCGACACCGAGAGGCTCCTCCAGATCGCCCAGCACCTTCACTGAGCCCTTCATGGCTCCCAGGATGGTCTTTGGCTTGTGTACGAATGGCACGATCTCGGCGACGGGCCTGCCGTTCTTGGTGACGATCACCCGCTCATGGGTCGCCGCGACCTCATCGAGGACGCCCAAAAACTTCGCTTTGCACTCCGAGGCTTTCATGGTTTTTGTCATGGCGTAACCCTCGATGTGACTAATGGTCATGACCATGGTCAGATTGGCAGAACGGGGCGATTTTTCAAGGGGTTGGAGTCATGCGGATTCTGGTGGTCGGTGGTGGCGGACGCGAGCATGCACTGTGCTGGGCGATCGCGGCCTCGCCGCTCTGCACCAAGCTCTATTGCGCCCCCGGCAATGCCGGGATCGCCCAGGTGGCGGATTGCGTCGGCGTGGCGGCCGAGGATGTCGACGGCCAGGTCGCGCTGGCGCGGCGGGAGAAGATCGACTTCGTCGTGGTCGGGCCCGAGGTGCCGCTGGCGATGGGCTTGGCGGACCGTCTCGCCGAGGCCGGCATCAAGGTCTTCGGCCCCTCCCAGAAGGCGGCACAGCTCGAGAGTTCCAAGGGCTTCACCAAGGACCTGTGCAAGCGGCACGGCATCCCCACCGGCGCCTACGAGCGCTTCACCGATGCCGACGAAGCCGTGGCCTACATCAAGGCGCAAGGTGCGCCGATCGTGGTAAAGGCCGACGGTCTTGCCGCCGGCAAGGGCGTCGTGGTCGCCGAGACGGTCGAGCAGGCCGTCGCCGCCGTGCGCGACATGCTGTCGGGCAACCGCTTCGGCGCGGCGGGCGCCTCGGTGGTGATCGAGGAATTCCTGGTGGGCGAGGAAGCGAGCTTCTTCGCGCTGTGCGACGGCGAGCATGCCCTGGCGCTCGCGGGCGCGCAGGACCACAAGCGCGCGTTCGACGGCGACAAGGGGCCCAACACCGGCGGCATGGGCGCCTACTCGCCCGCGCCGGTCTTCGACGAGGCCATGCAGAAGCGCACGATGGAGGAGATCATCCTGCCCACGGTGCGCGCCATGGCCCAGGACGGCATGCCGTTTCGCGGGGTCCTCTATGCCGGGCTGATGATCACCGCCCAGGGACCGAAGATCTTCGAGTACAATTGCCGCTTCGGCGATCCCGAATGCCAGGTGCTGATGATGCGGCTCAAGTCCGACATCCTGCCGGCGCTGCTCGCCACCGCCGACGGCGGCCTGCGCCATCTCGACCTGCGCTGGTCGAACGAGACGGCCCTGACGGTGGTGATGGCGGCCAGGGGCTATCCCGACACCTACGAGAAGGGCAGCGAAATCCACGGGCTGGACAAGGCTGCAAGGGTAGAGGGAGTGGAGATCTTCCACGCCGGGACGAAGTCCGGCCCGGACGGCAAGGCGGTCCTGGCCAACGGCGGGCGCGTCCTCAACGTCACCGCCATGGCGCCGACCGTCGAACAGGCGCGCGAGCGCGCCTATCGCGCCATCGATCTGATCGATTGGCCCGAAGGCTTCTGCCGCCGCGATATCGCATGGCGGGCAGTAGCCCGGCGGTCGTGACAGGATCGCCGGTCAGGCGCTAGGGTCAAGCCATGCCCGATTCACCCGATCTTTCGCAGCGCCTGCTCGCCCAGCTGCGCTTCCCTTGCGGCGACGTGCCGGAGCCCGGCGACGTCAAGAGAGTCGCGCCCGGCATCTACTGGCTGCGCATGCCGCTGCCCTTCCAGCTCAATCACATCAACCTGTGGCTGGTCGAGGACGGCGACGCCTGGACCATCGTCGACACCGGCATCAATTCCGACGACACCCGCGCGCTGTGGGAGCGGATCTTCGCCGACAAGCTGGCGGGCAAGCCGGTCAGGCGCGTGATCGCCACGCATCTCCATCCCGATCATGTCGGCCTGGCCGGCTGGCTCTGCGAGCGCTGGGGCGCCGAGCTCTGGATGACGCTGGGCGAGTACATGAGCGCCATGGCGGCGCGCAACGACATCGTCGAGAACGAGGACGTCCGGGCGGCCCATCTGCGGCGCAACGGCGTGCCGGACGATCGCATCGCGCTGTTCCACCGGCACAAGGGCGGCTACGCCAAGGGCGTGGTGCCGCTGCCGCCCTCCTTCCAGCGGCTGATCCATGCGCATCCCATCACGCTGGGCGGCCATCGCTGGGACGTCATCGTCGGCCGCGGCCACGCGCCTGAGCACGCCTCGCTGTGGTGTCCCGAGCTCAACGTGCTGATCGCCGGCGACCAGGTGCTGCCCAAGATCAGCACCAATGTCGGCGTATGGCCCAACGAGCCGCGCGCGGATGCGCTCACCTGGTTCCTCGACGGCTTCTCGCGCTTCCGCCGCCTGCCGGCCGACGCGCTGGTGCTGCCGAGCCACGGCTTCCCCTTCGTCGGCCTCCATACCCGCCTCGACCAGCTGGTCGCCCATCATGACGCCCGCCTGAACGACATGACGGCCGCGATCGCCCGCAACGGCAGCCGTGGCGCCACGGGGTGGGACATGGTGCCGGTGCTTTTCCCGCGCCATCTCGACAACAACCAGATCGTGTTCGCCTTCGGCGAGACGCTGGCGCATCTGCACTGTCTCGAGACGCGGGCTCGCGTGAGGCGGGTGGTGGCGGACGGGGTGCACCGCTTCGTCGCGCTGGTCGATCCTGCGGCCGAGCCGCCGGTCGACGATTCCGCACCGGACGTGATGGATGTCGGCACGGCCTGACCCCGATCCCAGCGCCTGATGCGCGTCGACCTCTTCGACTTCGACCTTCCCGCCGACCTCATCGCCCAGCGGCCCGTGCATCCGCGCGATGCTGCGCGGCTGCTCGATGTGGCGCCAGACGGCCTGCACGACCGGTCGGTGCGGGACCTGCCGTCGCTGCTGCGGCGCGGGGACGTGCTGGTCTTCAACGACACCCGGGTGATACCGGCGCGGCTGCACGGCGTCCGGCGCGGACAGGTCGCGCGGCCGGAGATCGCCGTCGAGGCCCTGCTGATCCGCGACCAGGGCGATGGCCGCTGGCTCTGCTTCGCACGGCCGGGCAAGCGCCTGCGGCCCGACGACCGGCTGTCGTTCGGGGAGCTCTCCGCGACGGTCGAGCGACGCAACGGCGACGGCTCGCTCGTGCTGGCCTTCGACCGCAGCGGGCCGGCCTTCCTCTCCGCCCTCGAGAAGCAGGGTGGCATCCCGCTGCCGCCGTACATCCGCGGCGGCGATGCCGACACCCGCGATCGCGCCGACTACCAGACGATGTTCGCCCGTCGCGACGGCTCGGTCGCCGCGCCGACCGCCGGGCTGCATTTCACGCCCGAGCTGATGGCGGCGCTGGCGGGCGCCGGCGTCGCGACGGCCGCCGTGACGCTGCATGTCGGCGCAGGCACCTTCCAGCCAGTGCGGGTCGAGGACACCGACGCGCACAGGATGCACGCCGAGTGGGGCGAAATACCCGAGGCAACCGCACAGGCGATCGCGCAGGCGCGCGCCGCCGGCGGCCGCGTCGTGTCGGTTGGCACGACCTCCCTGCGCCTGCTGGAGACCGTCGCCGCGCAGCATGACGGGATGGTCGTGCCGTGGGCGGGAGAGACCGGCATCTTCATCGTGCCGGGCTTCCAGTTCCGGGCCGTCGACCTGCTGCTGACCAACTTCCACCTGCCGCGCTCGACGCTGTTCATGCTGGTGTGCGCCTTCGCGGGGCTGGAGCGGATGAAGGCAGCCTATGCGCACGCCGTGCGCGCACGTTACCGCTTCTATTCCTACGGCGATTGCTGTTTGTTGCGCCGATGAGCGTCTCCTTCGAGCTGCTGGCGACCGACGGTGCCGCCCGTCGCGGGCGCATCACGACCGCGCACGGAACGGTGGAGACCCCCGCCTTCATGCCGGTCGGCACAGCCGGAACCGTCAAGGCCATGCTGCCGCAGTCGGTCGCCGAGACCGGTGCCGAGATCGTGCTCGGCAATACCTTCCACCTGATGCTGCGCCCCGGTGCCGAAAGGGTCGCCGCGCTGGGCGGCCTTCACAGGTTCATGAACTGGCCCGGGCCGATCCTCACCGATTCCGGGGGCTTCCAGGTCATGTCGCTCAAGGAGCTGCGCAAGCTCGACAGCGACGGCGTGACCTTTCGCTCTCCCATCGACGGCACGCAGCATCGCCTGACGCCGGAGCGCTCGATCGAGATCCAGAACCTGCTCGATGCTGACATCACCATGTCGTTCGACGAATGCACGAGCTGGCCCGCCGAGGAAGATGCGGCGGCCTTCTCGATGCGCCTGTCGATGAAATGGGCGGAGCGCGGTAAGCGCGCCTTCGTGGAGCGGCCGGGCTACGGCCTTTTCGGCATCGTCCAGGGCAGCACCTATCCGGACCTGCGGCTCGAGAGCAGCCGCGTGCTCGCCGATATCGGTTTTGATGGCTACGCTGTCGGCGGCCTGGCCGTCGGCGAGGGCCAGGAGGCGATGTTCCGCACCCTCGACGTCACCAATCCGGCGCTGCCGCGCGAGCGGCCGCGCTATCTCATGGGCGTGGGCCGGCCGGGCGATATCGTCGGTGCCGTGAAGCGCGGCATCGACATGTTCGACTGCGTGATGCCCACGCGCGCGGGGCGCACGGCGCAGGCCTTCACGCGCCGCGGCGAGCTCAACCTGCGCAACGCACGCCATCGAGACGATCCGCGGCCCATCGACGAGCGCTGCGCCTGCCCCGCCTGCCGCCACCACAGCCGCGCCTACCTACACCATCTGATCCGCAGCGAGGAGATCCTCGCCGCCATGCTGCTGACATGGCACAACCTTCAATATTATCAGGACATCATGCGGGGCCTGCGCGGCGCGATCGAGACTGGATCGCTCGACCACTGGACCGCCGCGTTCGATGCCGAGCAGGCGCTCGGGGACATACCGCCATTGTGACGGAGCGTAGGTAATGCCGAACGAGGCGTTGGTCGTGATCGACATGCAGAATGATTTCTGCGACGGCGGGGCACTCGCCGTGCCGGGAGCGAACGCAGTCGTGCCCTTGGTCAACCGCCTGATCGCACGCCATGAGAATGTCGTGCTGACGCAGGACTGGCATCCGCCCGGCCACGCCTCCTTCGCGAGCTCGCGGTCGGACGGCGTGCCCTTCGCGACGGTGAAGTTCTCCTATGGCCCGCAGACTCTCTGGCCAGACCATTGCGTGCAGGGCACGCCCGGCGCCGCCTTCCACCCCGATCTCGAGATCACCAAGGCGCAGATGATCGTGCGCAAGGGCTTCCACCCGAGCATCGACTCCTACTCGGCCTTTCGCGAGAACGACCGCATGACGCGCACCGGCCTCGACGGCTACCTGAGAGCGCGCGGCTTCACCCGGCTGATTCTGTGCGGGCTGGCCCTGGATTACTGCGTCGCCTGGTCGGCGATCGATGCGCGACAGGCCGGCTTCGACGTGGCGGTCGTGTTGGAGGCCACGGCCGCCATCGACCTCGAGGGCAGCAAGAAACGCATGCTGTCCGAGATGCGCCAGGCTGGCATCAACCTGAACGTGACGGCCTAGGCGCACCCCTTTTCATTCGTGTGCCGGCGGCGGCTTCCCGCAGCGGCCGCGCACCCGCTGCCTCAGACGCGCTCCAGGGCCAGGGCGATACCCTGACCCACGCCGATGCACATCGTGCACAGGGCGCGCTTTCCGCCCGTGGCTTCGAGCTGGTTGAGGGCAGTGATCATCAGACGCCCGCCCGAAGCGCCCAGCGGATGGCCCAGCGCGATGGCGCCGCCGTTGGGATTCACATGCTCGGCATCGTCGGCCAGACCAAGCTGGCGCAGCACCGCCAGCGCCTGCGCCGCGAAGGCCTCGTTCAGCTCCACGACGTCGAAGTCGCCGATCGTCATGCCGAGCTTGGCCAGCAGCTTCTGGGTCGCCGGCACGGGACCGATGCCCATGACCCGCGGCGGCACGCCCGCCGACACGGCGCCCAGGATGCGCGCCCGCGGTTGCAGTCCGTTCGCCTTTGCGGCGGTCTCGGAAGCGATGATCATGGCGCAGGCACCGTCATTGATGCCCGAGGAATTGCCGGCGGTGACCGAACCGCCCTCGCGGAAAGCGGCAGGCAGCTTGGACAGGATCTCCATCGTGGTATCGCCGCGCGGATGCTCGTCCCTGTCGACGACGATCTGCGTCTTGCCCTTCTTGACCTCGACCTTGACGATCTCCTTGTCGAAGAAGCCGCGATCCTGCGCGGCCTTGCAACGGCGCTGGCTGCGATAGGCGAAGGCATCCTGGTCGGTACGGCTGATCTGGTGCTCGGTCGCGACATTCTCCGCCGTCTGACCCATCGGATCGATGCCGTAGGCGGCCTTCATGCGCGGGTTGACGAAGCGCCAGCCAAGGACCGTGTCCTCGAGCTTCATGCCGCGGTCGAACGGACCCTCGGGCTTCCCCATCACGTAGGGCGAGCGTGTCATGCCCTCAACGCCGCCGGCGATGATCATGTCGGCCTCGCCGAGCTTGACCGCGCGAGCCGCGTGGCCGGCCGCTTCGAGGCCCGAGCCACACAGGCGGTTGACGGTGGCCCCCGCCACCTCGACCGGCAGCCCGGCCAACAGCCCCGCCATGCGCGCAACATTGCGATTGTCCTCGCCCGCCTGGTTCACGCAGCCGTAGATCACGTCGTCCACGGAGCCCCAGTCGACCCCGGCATTGCGCTGCATCAGCGCCGTGATCGGATGCGCTGCAAGGTCGTCGACGCGCATCGCCGCCAGCCCGCCGTTATAGCGGCCGACAGGAGTGCGAATCGTGTCGCAGATGAAGGCTTCGGTCATCGGTGGAACTCCCGCTACTATGCCTGAGCCCGGTTAGCACCGGGCTCGCCAGCTTGCCAGTCTCTTGCCTGGAGCGGGAATTTCTAGGAGCGGAACCCGCGCATCAGCACCGCGTGCTGTGCATAGCCCCCGTACGGCCTGTCGAACCGGAGCACTTCGACCGGCAGGCTGCGAAGATGAGCCTCCAGGCCGTCCCGTGGGACGACGTGGAAGACCGCCAGCCAGCGGCGAAGTCCGGCGCGGAAGAGACTGGGCAGCCGTTCCTGGCGGCCGAAATCGACGATGTGCAGTTCGCCGCGCGGTGCCAGGGCGAGCAGCGCCCGCTGCAACGCCGCCGTCCAGTCCGGCACCATGGAGAGGCTGTAGGAGAGGAAAATCCGCGAGAAGCCGGTCACCCCGAGCGCCACGGCAGGATCGAAGGTGGTGGCATCGGCACGCGCCAGGACAATGCGGTGGGCCAAGCCTGCCGCCGCGACGCGCTGACGCGCCGTGGCGAGCATTTCGGCAGAGATGTCGAGCCCATAGAACGACGCCTGCGGCCACGCACGGGCCGCCGCGATCAGGTTGCGCGCGGTGCCGCACCCGATCTCCAGCACGCGGCCTCCGGCGGGCGGCACGAGCCCCGCGATCAGCCGGTCGCGACCCAGCAGGTAGTGCTTGCGGGTGAGATCGTAGACATGCCGCTGGCGGCGATAGATGCGGTCCATCAGGGCGGCGGAGGCCGCGTCGGTCATCGCTCACGCCTCGAGAACATAGAGATGGAAGCCGCCGTAGATCGCGGATCTATCGCGCCTGGTGAAGTCGCGTGATGCCTCTTCGTCGTAGCGCCAACGGCGCATCAGCCGCGCATCGAGCCGGCCCGGCAGAATCGAGGGCTCCGCGGCGGTACGGAAGATCACGCGTGCACCTGGGCGCGCCGTCCGTGTGATCTGGCTCCACAGGGCATCCAGCTGCTGGTCCGTCATCCAGTCTTGCGCGTCGAGCAGGACGTAGCGGTCGTAGGAGCCCGCGGACGATGCCGCAAGATGTTCGGTGATGGAGAGGTTGAGAACTTCGACGCGATGGGCGCGGCTGCGGACGGCATCGAAATGCTCGCGCCGCAGATAGGGCGGCAGCGGACCATTCGCGTCGTCGGCGTAGGCCCGTCCGAAGGCCTGCCACGCGAAGTAATTGTCCTCGAGGCTGAAGCCGCAGGCGAGCCGCTCGAGGCGCGATCGCAGTACATGGCGTACATGGCCGTCACCCGCCAGCGCGTCGTACTGTGCCGGCGGGATGCCGAGCCCGTACAGCGATAGCCGGTTGGCCGTCGCCCAGCGCACCGCCGGTTTGTCGAACAACGGCGCCAGCATGGTCTCGAAGAACTGACGCTGCTCCTCGATGGAGCGGGCGGTCAGAAGCTGCCGCAGGTCGACGCCATACAGACGCGCCGTCACATGGCCCATGCCGATGAAGCTGCCCAATACACCGTGGCGATAGGCGTTACGCTCGAAGATGGAGATGCGCCGCCGCCCGAGCTGCTGCAGGCTCCTCCCCTCCCAATAGGCACGGCTCGCAGGATCGAGATACGGCGCGATCAGGCGATCGTACACCTCGATGTTCGCCGCGTCGTCCGCCACGCCAAAGAAACGATAGAAGGTTTCCCAGGACGGCAGGCGGCTAGCAGCCGCGAGCTTCAGCCGATTGAGGGCGACATGGGCCTGGCTGAGATCCACCGCGGTTATCTTGTCGGGATCCGCGGTGAGATAGGAGAGCACGTTGCAGCCGCCGGAAGCGATCGCGGCGACACGGCAACCCGGCCCGAGCGCGAGGGCTTCGAGATCTATCTCGGGATCTTCCCATATCTGCGTGTAGACGAGACCGCGAAACAGCCGCTCGAACAGCCGCTCCAGCATGCCTTCGCGAGACAAGGTGCGATGGCGGCGAACCGCCTGCTTCAGGCGAATACGACTCTCGCCCTGCAAGTCGCGCACTCAGCCCACTCCGAACAATCTCATTCAGTGACATATACCCCTGGATCCATGCCAGTTTGATGACCGTCGGCGCCATTGATGGAGGATCGCCGATTGCGGCGCTTCCCTGCGATCAACTGCCGATAGACTTCGAGGTATTCCTCGGCCATGCGACGCGCGGTGAAACGCTTTTCGAAGCGTGCCCGGATCTCGTCGCGCGCAAGCGATGGCAACCGGCGTCTGATTGCGTCCACCGCCTCGTCCTCATCCCGAACGATGAAGCCCGTCACGCCCTCCTCGACGACCTCGGGCACCGAGCCGCTGGGAAAGGCGATGACAGGCGTGCCGCATGCCATGGCCTCGATCATGACGAGGCCGAACGGCTCGGGCCAGTCGATGGGCATGAGCAGCCCCAAGGCGCCGCTCAGAAAGCTGGATTTCTGGTCGTCGCTGATCTCGCCGATATATTCGATGCCGGGCTGATCAAGCATCGGCTTGATCTGTTGTTCGAAGTAATCGCGATCGACGCGATCAACCTTGGCGGCGATCTTGAGCGGCAGGTTTGCGCGAACGGCGATGCGGATCGCCCGGTCTACGGACTTCTCCGGTGCGATGCGCCCGAGAAATGCGAGGTAGCCAGGTGCAGCCGCCACCGGAGAAAGGCGCTCCGATGGCAGCCCATGATAGATCGTGCGCAGCCAGCGGGCCTGCGGCACCGGCGAACGTTGCATGTCCGAGATCGAAATGAGCGGAATGGATCTGAAGGCGTCGAAGACGGTCTGATGCTCGGGGAGATCAAGCCTGCCATGCATCGTCGTGATGAAAGGGGTGGTCTGCCGCGAGAAGATGGAAAACGGAAAGTAGTCCAGGTGAAAGTGGAGAATGTCGAACCGGCTCGCCGATCGCCGTACGCGCTCGAGCATCGCCATGTGCAGCGCCATCGGATCGCGCACCGACTCGTCGAACCGCAGCGCGCGCGGCCACATGGCCTCGAGCTTGGCGGAGGTGTGCGAATCGCCGCTGGCGAACAGGGTGACGTCGTGACCGAGCGCCACCAGTTCTTCCGTCAGCCATGAGACCACGCGCTCGGTGCCGCCATAGAGAGCCGGCGGGATGGCCTCCGTCAAAGGGGCAATCTGGGCAATACGCATGAAAGCTGCCTCCTGTTTGCACGACTCCGCCAGACGCGAACGAACCCCGGAACCGATCCGGGGCTCGCGGCTATGCGATCAACTGTCGACATGGGCGACCAAGGCGCTTCGGGAAACGCCTACCCCTCTTTTGTCACAAGGCCCCGCCCCTCCGAACGCGTAACCAGGGGCATCGACAGACGTTTGGACGGACGGGATGGAGAGCCTCTGCGACTATGCCGGCCGGCCGGCGGCGTTCCTGTTGCGATACGTGGGTCGCCGACGATGGGCGCACATCGCCATCCTGAGTGCGGTGGTCGTCGCGGTCGGCTGCTCCGTCAGCTCCCAATACGGCATCAAGTTCCTCGTCGATGTCCTTTCGGGGGGACCGGACGAGCGGATCTGGGTTGCCTTCGGGATCCTGGTTGGCTTGATCGCCGCCGACAATCTTCTCTGGCGCGCAGCCGGCTGGATCGCCAGTCACGCCTTCGTCGGCGTGACGGGCGATCTGCGCGGCGAGCTGTTTCGCCACGTCACGGGCCACGCACCAAGCTATTTCTCGCGCCGCCTGGCGGGAACGCTGACGGCGCGCGTCACGGCCACCTCCAACGCGGCCTTCGCCGTCGAGAACCTGTTCGTCTGGAACGTCCTGCCGCCTTGCCTGGCGACTGCCTGCGCCATTGGCTTCCTCTCGCTGCTGAGCGTTCCGATGGCGGCGGCGCTCACGGCCATCGCCGCAGTGATCATCCTCTTCCTTTTCCGGCTCGCCGCGCGCGGAGCGCCGCTGCATCATAATTTCGCCGACCGGGCTGCCGCGGTGGAAGGCGAGTTGACCGACGTGATCGGCAACATGCCGCTTGTCCGCACCTTCGGAGCCGTCGGCCGAGAGCGCGAACGCTTCGAGCAGACCGTCGGAGAGGAGACGTCGGCGCGCCGTCGCAGCCTCCAGTATCTGGAACGGCTGAGACTGGTGCACGCGGCCGTGACGATCATGCTCACCATCGCGATCCTGGCCTGGGCGATCACGCTGTGGCAGCGCGGCCAGGCAAGCACGGGCGATGTCGTCCTGGTCTGCACGCTGGCCTTCACCGTGCTTCATGCGACGCGCGATCTCGCCGTGGCGCTGGTCGACGTGACACAGCACATGGCTCGTCTCGGCGAGGCAATCTCGACCCTGCTGCAGCCCCATGAGATGTCCGAGCATCCCAGGGCTGTGCCGCTGGCGCCGCACCGGGAAGAGACCGCCACCGTGGCCTTCGCGGATGTCTGGTTCACCTATCCGGACGGCCAGGAGGTCTTCCGCAGCTTCCATCTCGAGGTCGCCGCCGGACAGCGCGTGGGCCTGGTCGGCCCTTCCGGCAGCGGCAAGTCGACGGCGCTCGCCTTGCTGCAGCGGTTCCACGATCCCGAGCGCGGCCGCATCATGATCGATGGCCAGGACATCTCGCGCATCACCCAGGCGAGCCTGCGCCGCGCCATCTCTTTCGTCCCACAGGACATCTCGCTGTTGCACCGCTCGATCCTGGAGAATATCCGCTATGGCCGGCCCGAGGCGACGGACGACGAGGTGTTCGCAGCCGCCCGGGAGGCGCGCTGCCAGGACTTCATCGAAGCGTTGCCGGATGGATTCGCGACGATCGTGGGTGATCGCGGCCTGCGCCTTTCCGGAGGCCAGCGGCAGCGCATCGCCATTGCCCGGGCCCTGCTCAAGGACTCGCCGATCGTTCTCCTCGACGAGGCGACATCCGCCCTGGACGGCGAGTCCGAGGAGCTGATCCGGCGGGCGCTCGATCGCCTCATGCAAGGGCGCACGGTCATCGCTGTCGCACATCGACTGTCCACCCTGCGCAGCTTCGACCGCATCGTCTTCCTCGACGATGGCCGGGCACTCCAGGACGGGCCGCCCGACGAGCTGCTGCGGCGCGATGGACCCTATCGCACGCTGATCGAAGGCGAACTCGCGCGGCTGCGTCACGCGGCCTGACCGTCCTGTTTTTTGGCGGCGCGCCCACTTGACGGGATTACCGGTTAGGTAGACCGTGCGCGGCATGCCTGCGCGCGCGTTCGCACTTTTCGAGACGTCCATCGGCTCCTGCGGCGTCGCCTGGAATGCGGCCGGCATCGTGGGGCTGCAGCTTCCGGCCTCCGACGCCGAGGCTACCCGGGCACGCCTGCTTCGCCGCTGGCAAGGCGCCATCGAGAGCGTCCCGCCGCCGGGCGTGGCGCGTGCCATCGGCCTGGTCCAGTCCCTTCTCGCGGGGAACGGCGCGGATCTGCGCGACATCCCGCTCGACCTTGCCGACGTCCCCGACTTCCATCGCAGGGTCTATGAGGTGGCCCGGACCATTCCCCCTGGCCAGACGCTCACCTACGGCGAGATCGCCGATCGGCTCGGTGCCCCGCACGAAGCACGCGCGGTCGGCCAGGCGCTCGGACGCAACCCGGTAGCCATCATCGTGCCGTGCCACCGGGTCATCGCGGCCGACGGCAGGATGGGCGGCTTCTCCGCGACGGGCGGCGTGGCGACCAAGCGTCGCATGCTCGAGATCGAAGGTGCCGCGGCTCTCGCCGCCGGTCCGTTGTTCGCAGGGCGGACGTGACCGTGCCGACCTTCGGGTTCGATCCCGTGCAGGCGACGGCGCATCTGCGCGACGCCGACGCGGTGCTCGGCAAGGTGATCGACGCTGTCGGCCCCTTCGAGATGCAGATCAAGGCGTCGCGCAGCCTGTTCGGAGCGCTGGCCGAGGCGATCGTCTATCAGCAGCTCTCGACCAAGGCAGCCGCCACCATCTACGCGCGTCTCGAGGCGCTCTATCCACGCGCTGCGCGCGGCTTTACGCCACTGCATGTCCTGCGCTCGCCGGACGAGAGGCTGCGCAGTGTCGGCCTCTCGCGCGCCAAGGTGCTGGCGCTGCGCGATCTCGCCCAGCGCGTTGCACAGTGCCAGCTGCCGACGCTGGAGGAGGCACACGGCCTGTCCGACGCGGCGTTGATCGAGCGGCTGGTCGAGGTCCGCGGTATCGGGCGCTGGAGCGCCGAGATGTTCCTGATGTTCAGGCTGGGCCGCCCGGACGTTCTGCCGGTCGACGACTACAGCCTGCGCAAGGCCTACGCCGCGGCTTTCCGCAAGCGCAAGCTTCCGACCGGTGAAGCGCTCGCCAGAGCCGGCGAGAAGTGGCGACCCTACCGCACGGTGGCCAGCTGGTACCTCTGGCAAACCTTGAACGCGACGGCGACCAAAGACCGCAAATGAAGCGCCGTTCACGCGTGCCACTGGAGTGCCGTGATGGCCATGACATAATCCGCTCATGGCTCTTCGTCTTTCCAACTCGGTCGTCGACCGCACCCTCGGACGCATCCGTACAGCCTTCGTCGACACCGCGCGCGGCGCGCGCGAGGTGGTGGGCGTCCCGTTGCGGCCCGATCTGCCGGATGACGACCTGCCGCGGCTGCGCAGCCGCATCGACGCCTGCCTGGAGGGCAAGGGCGGCGAGACGGCACGCCGCGGCCGCGCCGCCCAGCTGGGACAATCGTACCTGTCCCTGTCCCCCGCCGGCCGCAGGAAGTTCCTGCTGACGCTCGCGAACGAGTACGGCCTGCCACGCGAAGCAGCGGTCGAGATCGTCGAGCAGTGGCGCGCCTCGAAGAATCCTTCCCGCGCGCTCCTGCGCGCGCTGGAGCCGCCGGCGGTTCGCCTGATGCGGGAGTTCGTCAGTCTGCCGCAGGGCGTGAAGTTCGTCGTCGACCTGCGGGCCGAACTGCTGGCGCTCGGGCGCAGCGACGCGGCGGCACGGGCCTTGAGCGAGGATCTGCGCCCGTTGCTGAGCGGCTGGTTCGACGTGGGCTTCCTCGACCTCGTCCGCATCGACTGGAAGTCCTCCGCGGCACTGCTGGAGAAGCTGGTCGCCTACGAGGCCGTCCACACGATCCGCTCGTGGCGCGACCTCAAGAACCGGCTCGACTCCGATCGGCGCTGCTTCGCCTTCTTCCATCCGCGCATGCCCGACGAGCCGCTGATCTTCGTCGAGGTCGCCCTCGTGGAAGGCATGGCCGGCAACGTGCAGCGACTCCTCGACGCCAAGGCCGAGACGAGCGATCCGCGCCACGCCAACACCGCGATCTTCTACTCGATCTCGAACTGCCAGCAGGGACTCGCCGGGATCAGCTTCGGCAACTTCCTCATCAAGCGGGTCGCGGAGCAGCTCGCCCGCGATCTGCCGAACATCAAGGACTTCGCCACGCTCTCGCCGATTCCCGGACTGCGCCACCATATCGATGCCCGCCTGAAGAACGAGGGCGACGGCGCGCTCACGCCGGCCGAGATCGCGTCCCTGGTGCCCGTGACCAACGAGGCGGCAGGCGCTGCCGCGGTCCGCCAGCTGCTCGACCGGCCGATCTGGTGGGAAGTGCCGGCGATCAACAAGGCGCTGCGGCCCATCCTCACGCGCATGGCCGCCCGCTATCTCACCAGCACCGACGAGAAGGGCCGCGCGCTCGACCGGGTCGCGCACTTCCATCTCGGCAACGGCGCCATCGTGGAACGCCTGAACTGGCTGGCCGACCTCAGCGCCAACGGCGTGAAGCAGTCCTACGCGATGATGGTGAACTACCGCTACAAGCTGGGCGAGGTCGACGCCAACCACGAAGCCTATGCGGCCGGCAGGGTTGTCGCCAGCCGCGAGGTGCGCGCCTTCGCGAAGGCCTGACGCTCAGGCGCCCTCGCCTCACCTGTTCAGGTACGCGAGCTTCAGGCCCGGCCGCGGCCATTCGAAGCTGACGAGCTTGCCGGTCATGGACAGGGTGGCGTAGGCGGTCCGCAGGTCCTTGCCGCCGAAGCACACGTTCGTGACCATGGGATCGGGCAGCTTGTACTGCGTGACGGACTGGCCGTCGGGCGATATGTCGGAGACGGCACCGGTGATCAGGGTGGCGACACAGATGTGGCCCGCCGAATCGACGGCAAGGGAATCGAACATCTGGTAGCCGCCCAGACCGGCGATGACGCGTCCCTTCTCGCCCCGGTAGGGTCCGTTGGCCGACTTGATCTCGCCCGGCGCCCCGAGTTCGAACGCCCAGCAGCGCGCGGTGGGCGTCTCGACCACATAGAGCGTCCTGCCGTCGGGCGAGAGGCCGCAGCCGTTGGGCCGCTCCAGCGGGAAGATCTTCTCCTCGATCCCAGAGCCGTCGGCCTTGGCGTAGTAGACCGCCCCGCGATCGTTGTCGCGCTCGCGCGTCTTGCCGAGGTCCGTGAACCAGAAGCCGCCGGCATCGTCGAACACGAGGTCGTTGGGACCGTTCAACCTGCGCCCGTCGCAGGACTCGTAGAGCGTCTCGAACTTGCCTGTCTCGGGATCGACGACCTGGATCGACCCGCCCTTGTAGTCGTGGGGTTGGGTGCCCGGAAACAGCCGGCCGTCCGGACGCTCGATCCAGTTGAAGCCCCCGTTGTTGGTCACGTAGATCTTGCCGCCGGGTCCCATGGCCGCGCCGTTCGGCCCGCCGCCCAGCGTCGCGATCACGTGCTGCCTGCCGTCGGGCATGACGCGCGTCAGCGTCTGGCGCGCGATCTCGACCAGGATCACCGAGCCGTCCGGCATGGCGACCGGCCCCTCGGGAAACCGCAGCCCCGAGGCTATCTCCTTGCACGGCGTCGTCATGGTCGTCTCCCCCTGTCCTATCTGCCCTTGAAGTCCGGCTTGCGCTTGGCGAGGAAGGCCGCGACGCCTTCGCGGAAATCCTCGCTGGCGCCGAGCTCGCGCTGGAAGTCGCGCTCTAGATCGAGCTGGCTGTCGAGCGGATTGCCGGACGCGCGGTTCATCGCCTCCTTGATGCGGGCGAGCGACAAGGTCGGCCCGTCGGCCAGCCGGCGGGCGAGCTCGACCGCCGTCTTCATCAGTTCGCCGTCCTCGACGACCTCCCAGATCAGACCCCATTCCTTGGCCTGCTGGGCCGTGATCTGAGGCGCCAGCATGGCGAGCGCCCGCGCCCGCTGCTCGCCGACAAGCCGCGGCAGGAACCAGGTGCTGCCGCCGTCGGGCAGAAGGCCGATGCGCGCGAAGGCCTGCAGGAAGGTCGCCGACTTCGCCGCGATCGCGACGTCGGACGCGAGCGCGAAGCTCATGCCGACGCCGGCGGCCGGGCCATTCACCGCGGCGACGATCGGCTTGGGCAGCGAGCGCATGATGCGGATCACGGGATTGAAGAACTTGTCCAGCGCCGAGCCCGAATCGCCCGCTTCGCCGCTGTTGCGGTCGGGGTCGCTGAGGTCGGCGCCGGCGCAGAAGCCGCGGCCGGCTCCGGTCAGCATCACGGCGCGGACCGAGCTGTCGGCGGCAAGCTTCTCCCAGGCGTCCTTCAGCTCGGCGATCATCCGGCGCGACACGGCGTTCAGCTTGTCCGGGGCATTCAGCGTCAGGGTGGCAAGGCCACGGTCGCTGGTGAGGGTGATCTTCTCGTAAGTCATGGTCCTGCGTCTATCGTCCGGTGAACTGGGCGGGGCGCTTGGCGAGGAAGGCCGACACGCCTTCCCTGAAATCGGCGCTGCGGCCCAGCGCGCGCTGGCTGTCGCGCTCGAGATCGAGCTGCTGGTCGAGCGTATTCGTGGCCGCCGCGTTGATGGCCTTCTTGATCGCCGCATAGGACAGGGTCGGGCCGGCGGCCAGCCGCCGCGCGAGCTTCGCCGCCTCGCCCGGCAGCGCCGCGTCGTCCACCGCCTGCCAGATCATGCCCATGCGCTCGGCCTCCTCCGCCGGCACCGAGGTGCCCAGCATGGCCAGCGCACGCGCCCGGGCGTCGCCCACCGTGCGCGGCAGGAACCACGTGCCACCGAGGTCCGGAACGAGCGAGATGCGCACGAAGGCCTGGTCGAAGCGCGCCGAGCGCGCCGCCAGGACGATGTCGCAGGCCAGCGCCAGGTTGGCGCCGCCGCCGGCGGCGACGCCGTTGACCGCGGCCACGATCGGCTTGGGCAAGGCGCGCATGGCGCGGATCATGGGATTGAAGATGCGGTCCATGTTGGCGCCGAGATCGGGCGGCGCGGCGGCGGCCGCATCGATCGTCCCGCCACCCGCCAGGTCGGCACCGGCGCAGAAGCCGCGACCGCTGCCGGTCAGCAGCACGGCGCGGATGTCGTTGTCGTCCCGTGCGCGGGCGAGCTCGCGGTTCATGGCTTCGATCAGGCCGTTGCTCATGGCGTTGAGCCGGGCCGGACGATTGAGCACGAGGGTGAGGACGCCGCTCTCTAGGACGGCAATGACGGGTGTTCTGTCCATGCGCCGCAGACTGGCATGACCGGCCCCCTCCTCTCCATCCCGCGCTATCCGGTCGCGTCGCATCGCGGCTCGCCCTCGCCTATCTCGGCAGACCATGGCCCAGATCCTCATCCTGGTCGGCACCGAATCGGGCAATGCCCAGATGGTCGCCGACGCCCTGAAGCCGGTGCTCGAGAGCGCCGGCCACGCGGTCGACATCAGCGACCAGGCGGCCGCGGCCGCCGATCTCGTGGCGCACGAGGTGCTGCTGGTGGTCTGCGCCACCCATGGCTCGGGAGACATCCCGACCAACATCCTGCCGCTCGCGGAGACCCTGGAGCGCGAACGGCCCGACCTCTCGGGCCATCGCTACGGCGTCATCGCGCTGGGAGACATGACCTACCAGGACACGTTCTGCGGCGGCGGCAAGAAGCTCGACCGGGTTTTCGAGCTGTGCGGCGCCACGCGCATCGGCAAGCGCCTGGAGGTCGACGCCTCGACCCAGCCGCTGCCCGACGAGGAAGCGCTGGGCTGGATCGAGGGCTGGAAGACCCTGGTCTGATCAGTCCGGCAGGGTGAAGATCTCCACCGGCGCCGGGATGCCGCGCAGCCGGTGCTTGCCGAGCGGCTTCATCGCCACCATCGAGACCTCGTTGAACTCGGCCGAGGCGCAGACGGGCACCCCCAGCACCTTGGTCAGCCCTTCCAGCCGCGAGGCGCGGTTGACCGCCGAGCCGATGACCGTGAAGTCGAGACGATCCTCCGTGCCGACATTGCCGAAGGTGACCGGTCCGACATGGAGGCCGATGCCGAACCGCACCGGCTCGTGGCCGCCGGAGATGCGCGCCTGGTTCGCAGCGTCGATGTCGCCGATGAGCCGGCGCGCGGCCGCCATCGCCTGGCTGGTGACGATGGGCAGGAACAGCGCATCCTCAGCGGGAAAGTAAGCCATCACGCCGTCACCGATGAACTTCAGGATCTCGCCACCGTTGGCCGACAGGGCGTCGCCGACGAGCTGCAGATAGTTGTTCAGCAGGTCCAGCACCTCGCCGGGCGGCAGGCGCTCGTTCATGCCGGTGAAGTCGCGCAGGTCCGAGAACCACAGCACGGCCCGGATCTCCTCGCCCTCACCGCGATGGATCGCGCCGCGCAGCACGCGCCCGCCGACCTGCCGCCCGAGATAGGTGTTGGCCAGGGTCTCGGCGATGCTGTGTTCGACATGCATCTCGACGATCGCGCCGATCATGTCGACCAGTCGCAGCAGGTCGGCCACATCCTCGTCGGAAAAGCCGGCCGGGCTGTCGGTGGCGAAGGTCATGACCGGCAGGGGGCCGTCGCGGCGGATGTGCATCGGCACGGCGAAGTAGTCGACGCCGCCGTCGGCCTTCAGCTCGTGCAGCAGGACGTGGTCGCCCTCGGCGATGGCCGTCAGGTCATGCCGCACCATCCGCCCCTGCTCGCGCGCCGCCTGCAGCGGGCTGCCGATATAGGCCGGCGTGAGCTGGATCCCGTAGGCGCGCGCGATCTCCTGGACCTTCTCGCCGCGCCGCCACATGAAGCCCATCGCCTGCAGCTGAGGGTGGATGAGCTGCAGGCCGACATAGACGCGCCACACCGGAATGCCGGCCTGCAGCACGCGGTTCATGAGCTGTTCGAAGAACAGGGCCGGGCGCGTCACGAGGCGGCCGTCGCGCACCAGCCACTCGGCGACGGGCGCGAGGCGGTCCCCGACGGAGATGCCGGCGTTCAGGCGCCGACCACCGCCGCCACCTCCTCCGACGAGGTCCGGTAGACCTTGCTGGTCGAAAGATCGGCGATCTTCTCGATGTGGTCGGCCACGTCCTCGATGGTCGGCGCGCGGCCCTCGATGCGCACGCCCGGCGCCTCGCGGTACTCGATGCGCGCGAAGTAGCCGGCGCCGGCGCTCCAAATCTCGCCGGTGCGCTGGCACTGCTCGCTGCAGAGGTAGGCCACCATCGGCGACACGTATTCCGGCTTCAGCTTGGCCAGCACCTCGGGCGTCATCAGGCTCTCGGTCATGCGCGTGCCGGCCACCGGCGCCAGCGCATTCACGAGGACGTTGTACTTCTGCCCCTCGAGCCGGAGCGCGTTCATGAAGCCCACGACCGCGAGCTTCGCGCCGCCATAGTTCGACTGGCCGAAATTGCCGTAGATGCCCGAGTTCGACGAGGTGACGACGACCCGGCCATAGGCCTTGGCGCGCATGATCGGCCAGGCGGCATGGGTCACGTAGGCGGTCCCGAGGAAATGGACCTTCACCACGAAGTCGAAATCCTCGATCGTCATGTTGTGGAAGGTCTTGTCGCGCAGCACGCCGGCATTGTTCACCACGATGTCGACGGTGCCGAAGGAATCGACGGCCGTCTTGACGATGTTGGCTGCGCTCTTCGGATCGGCGACCGAATCGTAGTTCGGCACGGCCTGGCCGCCGGCGGCCTTGATCTCGGCGACGACCTTGTCGGCGGCGGCATGGTCGCCCCCCTTGCCGTCCACGGCTCCGCCCGGATCGTTCACCACCACCTTGGCGCCGCGGCTGGCCAGCAGCAGCGCATGCGCGCGGCCGAGCCCGTTGCCGGCGCCGGTGACGATGGCGACGCGGTTGTCGAAGCGAATTGTCATTCGAAAACTCCCCCTGAAAATTCGAATCATGCCCGCAGATTGTCGGGTGCCAATGTTTGGTCGCAGCTGGCCGGTTTCAATCCCATCGTACGGCAGAGCGGCTATGCCGCGCGGCAATGATGCGCCGCCGCTCGCGACAGCCCTACCCCCGCTGCAGGATCACCACGGACGCGACTGCCTCTTCCATGCCGATGACGCCGCCGCCGTTCTCGGCGAGGGCGATCTCGGCACCCTTCACCTGCCGTGCGCCGGCCTCGCCGCGTAGCTGGGTAGCGAGCTCCGCCAGCATCGACAGGCCCGTGGCCCCGACCGGATGGCCCTTGGAGACCAGCCCGCCCGACGTGTTGACGGGCAGCTTGCCACCCGGCCCGGTGGCGCCGGACTCGATGAAGCGACCGCCCTCACCCTCGGGACAGAAGCGCAGCATCTCGCACTGGTAGATCTCGCAGAAGCTCGTCGCATCGTGCACTTCCGCGACGTCGATGTCCTGCGGACCCAGCCCCGCCATGCGGTAGGCCTTGTCGGAGGCCGCCCGCGTCAGGCCGGGCTCGTCCAGCGCGCGGTACTTGCCGCCGGCGAAGCCGACGCCCGCGATGCGGATGGCCCGGTCCCTGACCGACGCCGGAAGCTTCTCGAGATACTCCGCCGAGCAGAGCAGGGCCGCCGCCGCGCCGTCGCCGATCGGTGCGCACATGGCTCTGGTCAGCGGATACGAGACGGGCCTGTCCTGCAGCACCGATTCCGGCGTCATCTGGAAGCGGTACTGCGCCTTGTCGTTCAGGGCGCCGTAGTTGTGGTTCTTGGCCGCGCCGGCCGCGATCTGCTCCTGGGTCGTGCCGTACTTCCACATGTGCCACTTGGCCTGCATGGCATAGGTGTCCATGAAGATGGTGCGGTCGTCGCCCGGGGCGAACTTCGAGCCGACCAGCTCGCCCACCCGGTTCATCTCCTCGACCAGCCGGTCGTGCTGGCTGGTTATATAGCCCTGGTTGAACAGGCCGGCCGTGCGCTCCGGCGCGTCGGGACTGAACAGCTTCTCGATGCCGATGGCGAAGGACAGCTCGTGCGTGCCGGCCAGCACGTCCTTCCAGGCGCCCATGAAGGCGGTCGAGGCGGTGGCGCAGGCATTCTCGACGTTGAACATCGGGACGCGCTCGGGGAACAGCCCCTCCTCGACCAGGGGCTGGAACAGGGCCTGGGCGCGGATCGAGTTCTGGCCCCAGAAGCCCATGCCGCAATTGCCCTGCCAGCCCGATTCGATGTCGGCGCCGGTCTTCATGCCGGCATCGGCGAGCGCCCCGAGATAGGCCTCGCGCGCCAGGTCGTGGAAGCTCATGCCCGGGTGCTTCTTGAATGCCGTGGTGTAGGCCCCGACTATGTAGACATCACGCATGAGCGGTCCCTCAGTTGGCTTTCAGCGCATTTGAGCGTATCCAAACCGTCCAGGCTAGGAGAACCCACATGGCCGCAACGGCCCAGGCAAAAGCCCCCAACGTCGACGTCACCATCGCTGAGCTGAAGGCGCTGTTCGGCGAACGCGTCAGCACGGCGCACGCGGTGCGCGAGCAGCACGGCAAGGACATCTCCTACCACGAGGCGCACCTCCCGGACGCCGTGGTCTTCGCCGAATCGGCGGAGGAAGTGCAGCAGATCGTGCAGCTCTGCGGCCGCCACAAGACGCCGATCATCGCCTTCGGCACCGGCACCTCGCTGGAGGGCCATATCAGCGCGCCCAACGGCGGCATCTCGCTCGACCTCAGCCGCATGGACAAGGTGCTGGCGGTCAACGAGGCCGACCTCGACGTCGTCGTCCAGCCCGGCGTGACGCGCAAGCAGCTCAACGAGTACATCCGCGCGACCGGCCTGTTCTTCCCCATCGATCCCGGCGCCGACGCCTCGATCGGCGGCATGACCAGCACCCGCGCCTCGGGAACCAACGCGGTGCGCTACGGCACCATGCGCGAGAACGTTCTGGCCCTGCAGGTCGTCACCGCGGACGGTCGCCTGATGCGGCTGGGTCGCCGCTCGCGCAAATCGAGCGCGGGCTACGATCTGGTCAAGCTCTTCGTCGGCTCCGAAGGCACCCTCGGCATCATCACCGAGATCACGCTGCGGCTGTATGGAATTCCGGAATCGATGGTGTCGGCGACCTGCGCCTTCGAGACGCTCGAAGGTGCCGTGAACACCGTCATCCAGACCATCCAGTCCGGCATCCCGGTCGCGCGCATCGAGCTGATGGACACCGAGACGGTCGACACCGTGAACAAGTACTCCAAGCTCGACCTGCCGGTCAGGAACACGCTGCTGCTGGAGTTCCACGGCACGGAGGCCGGCACCCGCGAGCAGGCGGAAATGGTGCAGGCGCTGGCGGCCGAGAATGGCGGGGGCCACTTCGCCTGGACGCAACAGGCCGAGGAACGCACCAGGATGTGGCAGGCCCGCCACGACGCGGCCTGGGCCGCCAAGGCGGCCAAGCCCGGCTGGGGCATGTGGGCCACCGACGTCTGCGTGCCGATCTCGCGGCTGGCCGAATGCATCCTCGAGACGCAGAAGGACATCGTCGCCACCGGCCTCTACGCCCCGATCGTCGGCCATGTCGGCGACGGCAACTTCCACCTGACGATGATGGTCAACCCTGACGACCCCACCTACCTGCCGCGCGCCGAGGCGCTGAACGACCGTATGGTCGCTCGCGCCCTCAGCCTGGGCGGCACCTGCACCGGCGAGCACGGTGTCGGCGTCGGCAAGATCAAGTTCCTTTACGAGGAGCACGGCGAGGCGATGTCGCTGATGCGCTCGATCAAGAAGGCGCTCGACCCGGACAACATCATGAACCCGGGCAAGATCATCGGCCCGATCAACTGACGGGCGCGATAACTCGCGCCGTGCGGACCGGCACTGGCGCCGATTTTCGACCTGCGATCGCTGGTGGACGCCGGCCGCCAAGCCTCGATTTGCGGGGCTTGGAGTTTCCGCAATTAACGCAATTTCCGCTACGGGGTTTTCGATGGCGCCGGCGGCGCAAGATGCCCTTCGAATCAGACTTGGCATGCGGCTCCGGCCGCCGTGAAGAACCAGCGGCACGAAGCAGAATACCAAAAGTGATAACTAACGTAAAGCACTTAAGTTACGAAGGAGGTCACCCCACGAGCTTCAGCGTCGTGCGCCGGCCCCTCACCTCCGCTTCCTCGTAGTCGGCGGCGGCGATGGCGCGGTCGAGGGCAGCGCGCAGCTCTCTGGCCGAGTCCAGCGTCAACTCGACGCCGGCACGCGCCCCCGCCCCCAGCGCAGCATTCACGAAGTCGAGCGTGATCACGTCGCCCAGCGGGGCATGACGCGCATGGTCGTAGGCCACCACGGCCTGCGACAGCGGGAACCAGTCGTCGCCGCGCTTGGCCATGCCCTCGGCGGGAGCGATCTCGATGATGGAGGTGCACATGACGCGGCTTCCTACTTTCCGAGATGCTTGCCGAAGAAGGCGAACACCTTGCTCCAGCCGTCCATCGCCTGCTCGGGCCGGTAGAGCGGTCGATGCCAGTAGAAGAAGCCGTGGCCGGCGCCGTCATAGCGGTGGAATTCGTAATCCTTGCCGTGCTCCTTCAGGGCGGCCTCGTGCTGATCCACCTGCTCGGGGCTGGGCGCGCGGTCGTCATTGCCGAACAGGCCGAGCAGCGGACAGGAAAGGTCCTTCGTCATGTCGATCGGCGCGACGGGCGTCTTGGCGTTGAGCTCGTCCTTGCCCATCACCACGCGCCCGCCCCACAGGTCGACGCAGGCATCGACGTCCTTCTTCTGGCAGGCGTAGATGAAGGCATGGCGGCCGCCGGAGCAGGAGCCGAACAGGCCGACCTTGCCATTGTGGCCGCGCTGCGCGCGCATCCACTGAACGGCCGCCGCGGTGTCGCCTACCATCTGCGAATCGGCGATGCCGCCCTCGGCCCTCACCTTGGCGGCCACATCGTCCGGATTGGCATCGCTGCCGCCGCCTTCGCGCTCGTACAGGTTGGCGCAGATGGCCATGTAGCCGTGATGGGCGAAGCGCCGCGTCGTCTCGATGTAGAGCTCGCTCCAGCCCGGCAGATGATGGATCAGGACCACGCCGGGGAACGGTCCGGCCCCGGCCGGCTTGGCCGTATAGGCGGTGATGGACGTCCCCTTGTCGCCCTTCAGCGTCACGTTCTCGCAGGTCATGCCTCGGTAGAATGACATCGGTCTTCCTCCTCGATCGAGGCCGGCACTATTCGCCATGCCGCAGCGTTCGTCGACCGTCCCGATCGCCGCTTCCTGGAGTGTCTCCTGCCGTGGCAGGCGCTGGGAAGGCAGGTCACGCGACGCACGAAGGGCCGGCTTTCGCCGGCCCCGCGATATTCAAGCTGATGAAGGCACCCCTACAGGGCGGCCTGCACCATGATCTCGACCTTGAGGCCGGGCGCGGCCAGCTTGGCCTCGACCGTCGCGCGGGCAGGCGTGTTGCCCGGCGACACCCAGGCGTCCCAAACCTCGTTCATCTGGCTCCAGGTCGAGATGTCGGTGAGCCAGATGTTGGCGGAGAGCACCTTCGACTTGTCAGTGCCGGCTTCCTTCAGGAACCTGTCGATCTTGTCGAGGATCTGCTTGGTCTGGCCCTTGACGTCGGCCGACGCGTCGTCGGCGGTCAGCCCTGCCAGGTAGACCGTGTTGCCATGGACGACGGCGCTCGACATGCGCGGGCCGGCATTGATGCGCTTGATGCTCATGATCGCTCCTCACAAAGAATGGCGGCGCGACCTTAGAGGAGTTTCGGGGACGGTGAAACCGCGCGCCGAGATCATGAGATCGACCTGCATCACGACCCGCGCCGCAATGCGCGATCGCAGGTGCGATATCGCCGATGCACAGTCCTTCGAGGCGAAGGGGCCGAACGGGATCATTTTGCAGTGTGGGGGCCGCCCACGAGCGACGACCACTGGATAGCCACAGATATTCCTGCCGAAGGCGATCTTCCCGCTCGCGGCACTCGGCGGAAACCGATATGCACATCGAGCAGTCATGCAAGCGTCCATGTGATTGGCTTTGCCATTGTCCGGCTCTGCCGCACGCCCGCGTACTTGGATGAACCTTGGATCCGGCAGAGGGGAGAATGCAGGAGACCATGCGAATTCTCGTGGTTGAAGACGAGCCATTGTTCGCCGGTATGCTGGCGGACCTGCTGGACGGTGAAGGTTTCGAGGTGATCGGACCGGCAAGGACGGCAGAGCGCGCCAGAACTTTGGCCGAATCGGCCGAGATCGACGCGGCGATCCTCGATATCCAGCTGATCGGCGGCCTCAGCCTGCCGGCAGCCTACGCGCTCGAGAAGCGTGGCATCCCGTTTCTCTTCCTGACCTCGCGTCGCCAACGGGATCTCCCGGCCGACCTGCAGGGCCAGCCGCTGATCGAGAAGCCCTTCGACGTGCCCGTCTTCATCGAGACGCTGCACGCCATGCTGACGCCCGAAGGGGCCACAGGCCTGGCGTCCGATGACACGGACGTCAGGGGTGAACCGATGGTTCCGGCGCTCGCCGTCCGTCCGGACTGATGGCCCCGAGGGCGTTCACGTACGTATAGCGCAGGCCTCCCGGCTCATAGTCGATCGATACCGTCGCTCCCCCATACTCGGGAGCACGGCGCAGGATCGTCTGCCCGAACCCTGATCTCGCCGGCTGCCTGACGACAGGCCCATCTGCCTCCCGCCATACGAAACGGAACCGGGGTTCGTCGCCGTCCTGCTCGATATTGCCGGAGATGGAGATGCGGCCGGCCTCGGTGGAAAGCGCGCCGTACTTCATGGCATTGGTATGCAGCTCATGGACGATCAGCGTCAGCTGCTGCAGCGCGCTGTCCGTCAGCCTGATATCGCAGCCCTGAATCTGGATCCGTCCGGCATGCAGCCGCAGGAGATGCTGCAGCGTCGTCGACAGCGAGGCTCCTTCGCCTTTCTCGGTCAGGCTGTAGGCTGCCGCCAGGGCAGCCAGGCGCCCGAGAAAGGCCTCGCGAGCCTCGGCCAAGGAGGACGCATGCGCCAGCGACCGCGCGGCGAGCGTGTGGACCAGTCCAAAGAGGTTGCGTGTCCGATGCTCAAGTTCCCGGATCAGCAGCTGCTGCATCTCGGACTCGTGCTGGCGCAGGGCGAGCAACGTCCGGCCCTGCTGCAGCACACGCTCGACCATGACGCTGACCAAAGCTGCGACGGAAGCCATGACGGCCGCCGCGCCAAGAAACACCGTCAGCACCGAAAGGTCGAGCGACTCGGTGGAGAAGCCGAGCCTGGGCGCCAGAAAGGCATACCAGGCTGCCACACCGGAGAGGACCGCCGCGGCCATTCCCGGCCAGAAGCCCGCCAGCAGCGAGGTCACCAGCACCGCCGGAACGAAGGTCAGGAACGGCACGCGATCCCCGACGAGCGGATCCAGGCCGATACGAGTGGCCGCCGCCAACGCTACGCTGCCCACCGCGACCGAGAAGGCGATGAAAGGGCGCCTGCGCCACTGTTCCAGCCTTTCCGCCCAGGCCATCCATTTCTGCGCCTCGATTGCGGCTCTCCTTCCGATTCGTCCTCCCTGTCCGCATCCGGCGGAACAGAGAGGGCGGGGAAATCCTTCCAGAAAGCTAGCTGGTCCTCGTCGGCCGACCTTGATCTCAGTCAAGCTGAAGTGAGCAGCCGCCGTACCGCTCCCGCGGCTCTGCCAGCCAAGGTCGTCAGATGGCGGCCACCACCATGATCTCGACCTTCAGGCGCGGGTCGTTGAGTCTGGCCTGCACGGTGGCACGGGCCGGAGCGTGGCCGGTTGGCACCCAGGCGTCCCAGATGGCGTTCATGGCGGCGAAGTCGGCGATGTCGGCCAGCCAGATCACGGCCGAGAGGATCTTCGTCCGGTCACTGCCGCCACGCCCCAGCAGCGCGTCGACCTCGGCCAGCGCCTGCGTCACCTGCCCCGCAATGTCGAGCGAGGGGTCCTCGGGGATCATCCCCGAGAGGTACATGCGCCCGCCGTGGACGGTGGCCTCGCTCAGCCGCGCGCCAGGGTCGATATGAACGACGGTGCTCATGGCATTCCTTTCCTGTCGATGGCGAGGAGATGGATCGGCTCGTGGCCCGCGATGGGCTGGAGGCCGAGATCCCGGCAGCGCGCGCTGATCTCCGGCGGCAGCGGGCCCGTCCTCTCGGCGACCACGCGCGCTTCCTGGCTGAGCACGATCCCCGTGCCGTGCAGGCGCGTCAGACCCTCCAGGCGGCTGGCGACGTTGACCGTATCGCCGAGGGTCGTGAATTCCAGCCGGTCGGCGATGCCGACATTGCCCTGGATCACCGGCCCGTAGTGCAGGCCGATGCCGACGGTGGTGGCGGCCTTGCCGACCGCCAGACGTTCGGCACGCCAGCCGTCGACCGTGTCGAGGATCTCGACGGCGCACAGCACGGCGTCGCGCGCATCGTCGGCCGACTTCTCCGGCGCCCCGAAGACCGCCATGAGCCCGTCGCCCAGGAACTTGTCGATCGAGCCGTTGTGCCGGAACACGATCGGCACGATGCGCTCGTGGAACGCACGGATGATCGTGATCACCTCTTCCGGCGTGACCGCCTCCATGCGCCGCGTCGACCCGATGACGTCGACGAACATCACGGCGGCATGCTGGGCGCGACCCGCATCGAGAACGCGCACGTCGCGCGCCAGCCGTTCGACCAGGTTGGGCGAGAAGTAGCGTCCGAGATTGGCGCGTTCAGCCTCGGCCATCACCGCGCGCTCGACATGCCGGCGTGCGCGCCAGATGCCGCCGGCGATCAGGCCGGTCGTGATGCCCAGCAGGACGAGCTGATTGATCATGAACGTCAACGGATCGACGCTCTGCGACTGAACGAGCTGATGCAGGAGATCGAAGCCATCGCGCGCGGTGAAACCGCCGAACGAGTCGAGACGTTCGGCCGCGTGGATGACGAAGGCGAAGGAGGCGATCTGACCCACGATGGCCGCCATCCCCGCCAGGATCACCACCTGCACCGAGAAGGTGAGCGCGCTGCTCGCCACGTACGCCACCAGATACAGGAAGGCCGAGCGGCGCACCCAGGTCTCGAGCGCCCAGCTGTACCAGTCGCTCTCCGGATAGTGGGTCGCGACGACGATCAGGGTGACGTCCGCCAGGGCGCAGGCCGCCTGGATGACCAGCCGGTATCGGGCGTTGCGGCCGACATAGGACAGCCAGCCGATCACGAAGAAGGCGGCCGCCGCCGCCAGCAGCCACGGCAGCCGCCCCCAGGAAGACGACGCCACGACCCACATCACCACGGCGCCCAGCGCGATGACGCGCGCCTTGAAGGCGAAGGCGAATCCGCTCAGTTCCTCCTGGCGCAGCCGCTGGCGCCAACTCGGCGGCGCAGCGGCCGAACGGTCTGTCTCGTCGGCCATATGCCCCCGGGACCCTAGAGCACATTCCCGACGGCTGGAAGCACCTGCGAGAGCCCGCGCGGAACCGACCGTGGCTACAGCGGCGGATAGAGGCGCGACGTGGGCGTCACGATTGCCGGCGACTGCCAACGATTGTCGTTGGCCGGCAGCCGACGGCGGCCCATCGCCTGCGCCACCGCGGCCAGCAGTTCGGTGCGGTCGACCGGCTTCCCGACAACAGGCCGATGGCTGTGCCGCTGGGGTATGTCCCGCCCCGCAGCCGACGTGAGCATCACGAACGGCACCTCGGCCAGCGCGAGCAAGTCCGATGCCGGCAGGGGAAGCCGTCGCTCGGCATCGAAGTCGACGACGGCGCAGTCGAGGCTGCGCTCAATCAGGCGCTGAATGTCGGGAAGGATTGCCGCTGGCCCGACGACGCGAAAGCCTGCGTCGCGCAGCAGCTGCTGCAGTTCGAGGGCCATGTTGGCCTCGTCCGCGACCACCAGCACCTTGCCTTGCGGCAAGTCAGCGGCGGCAAGGGCGGCCGGCGCCCATGCGGGCGGAAGGCCCCCGAACGGCGACGTCTGGGGTTCGACAGCCTGATCTGTCTGGGAGAGCCGCTGGTTCCACCTATGGCCCATCGTGGAAGCGGCGGACGCCAAAGTCATACCTCACCTCCTGTGGAAATGCGTGTGAAAGAAGCGGCTGGGCGCCATCGGCCCAGCCGCTGGCCCGAGCTACTGCTGCGTGATGGTGCGGGGAATCGGCTGCGCCTCGATCCGGATCGCCCGCGGCTTCTTCTCCTCCGGCAGCTCGCGCTGGAGATCGACGGTCAGCAAACCATTGACCAGCCGGGCGCCCGTGACCTTCACATGGTCGGCAAGCTGAAAGCGACGCTCGAAGTCACGCCCGCCAATGCCGCGATAGAGGTACTCGGTGCCGTTGTCGCGGCCGGGCTGGCCTCTGCCGGTCACCAGAAGCTCGTCCTCCTTCTGCGTGACGTTGAGCTCGGCTTCGGTGAAGCCGGCAACCGCCATGACGATGCGCCAGGAGTCCTCACCCGTCTTCTCGATGTTGTAGGGCGGATAGCCGCTGTGCGCAGGCTGCGCCGCCATCGAGTCCAGCATGTCGAAGATGCGGTCGAAACCGACCGTGGCGCGATAGTAGGGAGCGAAATCGAAGTCGGTACGCATTGTCATCCTCCTCTTGAGCGATGGTTGCGACCGGCCCCGCAGGGCGGCCGGCCTTGCGAAGCGAACCCACGCCGGGTTCGGCGATGTCGATCTAGGAAAGCGTCTTCGGCCGTCAAGTCCTCCTCATCGGGCCACCATCATTGCAGGTGGGCATGCTAGCAAGGACCCGGCCTTGCCTGTGCCGGCTACCGGCAACGGTGCGACCGGACGCATGTCGTGACGGTGCGGCAGCGGAGGGAGCCCGTGCAGGTTCCCTCCTCTCTCCCCCTGCCGGCTCCCCTCTTGCTCAGAAGGCCGCGCCGCCCGTCGTCGCGGCCTTGTCCTCAGGCTTGGAAGCGTCGGCGACCAGGGCTTCCGTGGTGATCAGGAGAGAGGCCACCGATGCAGCGTCCTGCAGCGCCGTGCGCACCACCTTCGCCGGGTCGATGACGCCTGCGGCCACCAGGTCCTGATACTGGCCGACGGCGGCGTTGTAGCCCCAACCGTACTCGTCCTTCTCAAGCAGTCGACCCACGATCAGGGATCCATCTTCGCCGGCGTTGATGGCGATCTGCCGCGCCGGTACCTGGATGGCGCGGCGCACGATCTCGACGCCCGCGCGCTGGTCGTCGTTGGCCGTGCGGACTTTGTCGAGCGCCTTCGCGGCCCGCAGCAGGGCCACGCCGCCGCCCGGCAGGATACCTTCCTCCACGGCCGCCCGCGTGGCGTGCAGGGCATCGTCGACGCGATCCTTCTTCTCCTTGACTTCTACTTCGGTGGCGCCGCCGACACGGATGACCGCGACGCCGCCCGCGAGCTTGGCCAGGCGCTCCTGCAGCTTCTCGCGATCGTAGTCGGAGGTGGTCTCCTCGATCTGCGCCTTGATCTGGGCGACACGACCGTCGATGTCCTTCCTGGCTCCGGCGCCCTGCACGATCGTGGTGTTGTCCTTGTCGATCATCGCCTTCTTGGCACGGCCCAGCATCTGCAAGGTCACGTTCTCCAGCTTGATGCCGAGATCCTCGGAGATGCAGGTACCGCCAGTCAGGATCGCGATGTCCTCCAGCATGGCCTTGCGGCGGTCGCCGAAGCCCGGCGCCTTGACCGCAGCTACCTTGAGCCCGCCGCGGAGCTTGTTGACCACGAGCGTGGCCAAGGCCTCGCCCTCGATCTCCTCCGCGACGATCAGCAGCGGCTTGCCGGTCTGCACGACCGCCTCAAGCACCGGCAGCATGGGTTGCAGGCTGGCGAGCTTCTTCTCGTGGATCAGCACATAGGGATCTTCGAGCTCGACCCGCATCTTGTCGGTGTTGGTGACGAAGTAGGGCGAGACGAACCCGCGATCGAACTGCATGCCCTCGACCACCTCGAGCTCCGTCTCGAGGCTCCTGGCCTCCTCGACCGTGATGACCCCGTCATTGCCGACCTTGGCCATGGCCTCGGCGAGATGGCGGCCGATCTCGGTGTCGCCATTGGCGGAGATGGTGCCCACCTGCGCTATCTCGTCGTTCTTCGTGACCTTGCGGGCATGGCGCTTGAGATCCTCGACCACCGCCGAGACGGCGAGATCGATGCCGCGCTTGAGATCCATGGGGTTCATGCCGGCGGCCACCGAACGGGCGCCTTCCCGGACGATCGCCTGCGCGAGAACGGTCGCCGTCGTGGTGCCGTCACCGGCAAGGTCGTTGGTCTTGCTGGCGACCTCGCGCACCATCTGGGCGCCCATGTTCTCGAACTTGTCGGAGAGCTCGATCTCCTTGGCGACGGTGACGCCGTCCTTGGTGATGCGCGGCGCGCCGAAGCTCTTGTCGAGCACGACGTTGCGGCCCTTCGGACCCAGCGTCACCTTGACCGCGTTGGCGAGGATGTCGACGCCGCGAAGCATCTTGTCGCGTGCTTCCGTCGAGAACTTCACTTCCTTGGCAGACATCTGACCCTGACCTCCTTCCTGGGTGCGGGATGCTTGTGGTTATGGAACGGTCTCAGGCAGCGCGGCGCAGGGCCGGCGTCTTGTCGAGCACGCCCATGACGTCGCTTTCCTTCATGATCAGCAGCTCCTCGCCGTCGATCTTGACCTCGGTGCCCGACCACTTGCCGAACAGGATCCGGTCCCCCGCCTTGAGGTCCGGCGCCACGAGCTGCCCCTGTTCGTTGCGCGCGCCGGGCCCGACGGCGACGACCTCGCCTTCCATCGGCTTCTCCCTGGCTGTGTCGGGAATGATGACGCCCCCGGCCGTCTTCTCGTCGGCCTCGATTCGGCGCACGACGACACGGTCGTGCAGCGGGCGGAGATGCATGCATATCCTCCTGGTGCAGAACTATGGGTCATGTGTTTGCGGCGGCGGTCGCCGCCGGCGAGGGGCGATCTAGAAATCCGCCCTGGGAGCTTCAAGGTTTTGCCGCAAATTTTTTTTCGACGGCGGCAACCCGCGCGGGAAACGGAAGCCCGCCCGTTCCGGTCGGAACTCCCCGCGGCCGCGGCTCGCTCCGCAGGACGGATTTGCAGGCGCGCTTCGTGCGTCCAGGAGCCGCCGCTTCGGCTACAGTCGCGGCCGGAGGTGATCCTATGACCGATGAAGAGGCAGGCCGCGTCCGCGACTTCGTGGGATACGGCCGCAACCCGCCCGATCCGCAATGGCCAGGCGGGGCGCATGTGGCGGTCAACTTCGTCATCAACTACGAGGAAGGCGGCGAACGCGCCGTGCCCGACGGCGATCCCGCCTCGGAGGCCGCGCTGACCGAGGGCTCGACGGCGACCTTCGCCGGGCGCGACCTCGGTGCCGAGAGCATGTTCGAGTACGGCAGCCGCGCGGGCTTCTGGCGCCTGCACCGCATCTTCACCCGGCGCAAGCTCCCCTGCACCGTGTTCGCCATCGCCCGCGCGCTCGAGCGCAATCCCGAGGCCTGCGCCGCCATGCGCGAGGCCGGCTGGGACGTTGCCGGCCACGGCTACAAGTGGGAGATGCACGCCACCATGGCGCCGGACTACGAGAAGGAGCAGATCGAACGGGCGACCGAGACCATCGCGCGCACCATCGGCACGCGCCCGGCGGGCTGGTACAGCCGCTATGCGCCCTCAATGCTGACGCGCAACCTGCTGCTCGACGCCGGCTACGAGTACGACAGCGATACCTACGACGACGACCTGCCGTACTGGCTGAGGGTCGGCGCACGCCAGCAGCTCATCGTGCCGTATTCGATCACGCACAACGACGTGCGATTCGCGCGTCAGGGCATGACGTCGGGCGACGAATATTTCACCTACATCCGGAACGCCGTGCAGTGCGTGCTCGAGGAGGATCCGCCGCGCATGCTGAGCTTCGGGCTGCACAACAGGATCATCGGCCATCCGGGGCGTGCCCTCGGGCTGGCGCGGCTGCTCGACTGGCTGGCCGACCAGCCACGCGTCTGGGTCGCGCGCCGCATCGACATCGCCCGGCACTGGCGGCAGGTGCATCCGGCGCCGCGCTGACGAAGGAAAGGGAGACTGACATGGCGATCCGCCGGCCGCTCGACGGCATGCTCGTCCTCGATCTCGGGCAGATCTACAACGGCCCCTATTGCGGCCTCCAGCTGGGCTTCATGGGCGCCCGCGTGCTCAAGATCGAACCGCCGGAAGGCGACGTCGTGCGCCGGCGCAAGCGCGAGGTCGAGCCGTGGCCGCTGGTCATGCTGAACTCGAACAAGGAGTCGGTGGTCCTCGACCTCAAGCAGGCGCGCGGCAAGGCGCTGTTCCTCGAGCTGGTCGCCAAGGCCGACGTGCTGATCGAGAATTTCGCCGCCGGCGTCATGGACCGGCTGGGCCTGGGCTACGACGTGCTGAGCGGGATCAACCCGCGGCTGGTCTATGGCGGCAGCTCGGGCTTCGGCCTCGACGGGCCCTATCGCGACCTCGCCGCCATGGATGTCACCATCCAGGCGATGAGCGGCATCACCAACGCGACCGGCGATGCCGACGGCCCACCGACCAAGGCCGGCGCGGCGGTCTGCGACTTCCTGGCCGGCATCCATCTCTGCGCCGGCATCCTGGGCGCCCTCGTCCAGCGCGAGCGGACCGGCCAGGGCCAGAGGGTGGAGGTCGCCATGCACGAGGCGGCGGTCACCGCGCTCGCCTCGGCCATGGGCGCGGTGATGGACGGCGACACCAGCGTTCCCGACCGCACCGGCAACCGCCATCCCGCGCTCGCCATGGCGCCGTACAACACCTATCCCTGCAGCGACGGCTATGTGGCGATCTTCACGGCAGCCGAGCGGCACTGGCAGTCGATGTGCCAGATGCTCGGCCGACCCGAGCTGGCGAGCGATCCCGAGTTCGCCAGCACCGTGGCCCGCGCGAAGAACATGGCGGCGATCGACGACATCGTCGGCGCCTGGACGATCGGGCGCACCAAGGACGAGGTGGTGAGGCTGCTGAACGAGGCGCACGTGCCCTGCGCGCCGGTGAAGACGGCGCGCGAGGTATCCACCGATCCGCACCTCGAGGCGCGCGGCTATTGGGTGGACGTCGATCACCCGCGCCGCGGCCGCACCCGCGTGCCGATCTCCGCCATCCGCCTGCACGCCGGCGGCAAGCCGGAGATCCGGAGCCCGGCACCGACGCTGGGCCAGCATACGGAGAAGGTGCTGAGCGAGCTGCTGGGGCTGCAGGCCGCCGAGCTTGCCGAGCTCAGGGCTGCCAAGGTGACCGAGCCGCTGACGGTGAAGAAAAGCTGATCTTCCTCGCGCGGGACAGCAGGGCCTCGCGTTCCGGTCGTCCTGAGCGGAGCGAAGGCCTGCCCCGAGCGTAGCCGAAGGGACCTCATCGCCGCTTGCAATCGGCATGAGATCCTTCGCTCCGCTCAGGATGACAAAGGCGGGCCTGGATTCCCGTTACCCGGACGACTACGCGCGCTCGCGGATGTCCGAGAACTTCACCTTCGGCGACTTCTCGGCGATGTAGCCCAGCTCCCAGGCATTGCGTGCCAGGAAGACCGGGGAGCCGTCGCGGTCCTCGGACATGCCGCCGCGGTTGGCGCTCATGAAGGCCTCAAGGTCGGCCTTGCTCTCGGCCGAAATCCAGCGCGCCGTCTCGAAGGGCGCGGGCTCGAGGTCGATCTTGACCTGGTACTCGGCCTCGACGCGGGTCTTCAGCACGTCGAGCTGCAGCTCGCCGACCACGCCCACGATGTGATCGCCGCCGATGACGCGGCGGAACACCTGGGTGACGCCCTCTTCCGCCAGGTCGTCGAGCGCGCGGCGGAGCTGCTTGGACTTCATCGGGTCCTCGAGCCGCACGCGGCGCAGAATCTCGGGGGCGAAGTTGGGGATGCCGGTGATCTTCACCGTCTCACCCTCGGTCAGCGTGTCGCCGACGCGCAGCACGCCGTGGTTCGGAACGCCGATGATGTCGCCGGGCCAGGCCTCGTCGACGATCTCGCGCTCGCGGGCAAAGAACAGGATGGGCGAGTTCACCGACAGCGTCTTGCCGGTGCCCATCTGGGTGAGCTTCATGCCGCGGCGGAATCTGCCGCTGCACAGGCGCAGGAAGGCGATGCGGTCGCGGTGATTGGGGTCCATGTTGGCCTGGACCTTGAAGACGAAGCCCGCGACCTTGGACTCGGTCGGCTCGATCGCGCGCGGCTCGGCCGGCTGCGGCCGCGGCGGCGGCGCCCAGGCGGCCAGCGCGTCGAGCAGCTCGCGAACGCCGAAATTGTTGTAGGCGCTGCCGAAAAAGACCGGCGAGAGGTGGCCGGCGCGATAGGATTCCAGATCGAACTCGGGGTAGCCCGCGCGCACCAGCTCGACTTCCTCCGCCAAGCGCGGATCGTCGATCGTGTAGTTCTCGATGATCTCGCCGATGCGGTCGCGCTGTTTGGAATCGAACACCAGCATGCGGTTGCGGGCGAGGTCGTAGGTCCCCTTGAAGGCCTGGCCCGAGCCGGTCGGCCAGGTCATGGGCGCCACGTCGAGCGCCAGCGTCGAGGCGATCTCGTCCAGCAGCTCGATCGGGTCCTTGGCCTCGCGGTCGAGCTTGTTGATGAAGGTCACGATCGGCACGTCGCGGAGGCGGCAGATCTCGAACAGCTTGCGGGTGCGCGCCTCGATGCCCTTGGCGGCGTCGATCACCATGACCGCCGAATCGACGGCGGTCAGGGTGCGATAGGTGTCCTCGGAAAAGTCCTCGTGACCCGGCGTGTCGAGCAGGTTGAAGACCGCGCCGCCATACTCGAAGTGCATCACCGAGGTGGTGACGGAGATGCCGCGCTGCTGCTCGATCTTCATCCAATCGGAGCGCGCGCGCCGCGCTTCGCCGCGCGCCTTCACGGCGCCCGCGACATGGATGGCGCCGCCGAACAGCAGCAGCTTCTCGGTCAGGGTCGTCTTGCCGGCGTCGGGGTGCGAGATGATCGCGAAGGTGCGCCGCAGCCCGGCCGGATGACCGGCGAGACGGGCGTCGGAGGCGGGAACGACAGCGGAATCGGGCACTTCTTGGTTCCGGAAGGGGGTGCGAGGGGTTAACCGAGGCCCTGCCTGGCGTCAATGCGCGACAGAACTCGATCCGGCGGGGCTTGGCACCGCATATGGGGTGCCTCTCGACCGTTGTGCACAAAAGGCCGCGAATCCGCCCGTTTTTTGGCCCCAAACCGACACACGTGAGGGAGCCCGCGTGTCCACAAATGCCTCAAAGCGGTCGAAAAAAGCACCAAACGTTCATCCGATAATGCTGTCAATAGCTTACCGCGCAACGCTCATCCAATAGCTGCGTTGGCAGGCAGAGGACGTTGAAAACGCCCAACAGGAGAACCGAACCGGAGCGTGTGTCATGGATCGTTTTGCCTTTGCCCAGAACCTGCAGGCAGCGCATGCCCGCGTCGCGGCGGGCCAGCGGGCGCTGCTGGAACAGCGCCTTCAGATCCGCGAGCTTGAAGACTGCGGCCTCGACGCGACGCCGGCGCGGGCGCTGCTGCACGTCTACGAAGAGTCGCAGGAGATGAACATCTTCGAACGCAATCGCCTCATGGGCGTGCTGGCGAGTGGCGTGCTCGATGCACCCTCACGGGTCGACTATGACGATCGCGGCCTGGACGAGCACGAGACTTTCGACGAAGACTTCTATCATCGCCAGGCGGCGTAGGCCGGCGCATTCAGGCCGGCATCATCACCAGATCGGTATCCTGCTTCGGCGGGGCACCGGCCTGGGTCAGCAGACAATGTACCTGGCCGCGATGATGGGTCTGGTGATTGAAGAAGTGCGATACGAAGAGCCCGCGTGGCCCTGACACGTCGCGTTTAAGGCTCAGGGAGAAATAGCCCAACTCCTCCGACAGCCAGGCGGCGGTCAAGCGTGCCGCCCAGTCGCCGATCTCGTGATCCAGCTGCCGTCGCCGACCACCAAGATCCTCCCAATCCGGATAGGCGACGGGCGACTCACGTATGCTGCCTTGTGGCGGCGGCCCGGCGAGGAAGCGGTGCATCCACAGCCGGTCGGCCCAGACGAGATGGCTCAGCGTGCCATGAATCGAGCCGAAGAACGCGCCGCGGTCGCGCAACCGTTCCTCGTTGGAAAGGCGTCCGGCCGCTTCGTACAGATTGTCGTTCTGCCATTGATTGTAGCGCGACATGGACCGGACCCAATCGACACCAATCATCGCACGCCCTCCCTTGGCCCCTTTTGGACATCGGCGGCCCGAACGCCTATGAGGCGGTTGCGCCAGGGGCCCGCGCGGCCCGTGGCGCGACAGGGAGAAATAACAGCTTGGCCCACGTAAAGACAAAACGGCGTCCGCGCGCCGGCAAGGCGGAGCGGCGCGCCGAGATGATGGATCAGATCCTCGACACCGCCGAACTGCTGTTCGCAAAGCACGGATTCTACGGCGTCACGCTCAAAGACGTCGCCCAGCAGATCGGCGTGCATCACACGCTGATCAACTACTACTTCGAGGACAAGAAGAAGCTGTTCGAAGCGGTCTTCGCCCGCCGCGCCGTGGTGACCAGCGAGCGGCGCATGAAGGTGCTCGACGACTACGACAGCCGCAGCGGACACAAGCCCACCGTCGAGGGTGCCCTGCGCGCCTTCCTCGACACCGACCTGGATCTCTACATCGAGGGCGGCGAGGGCTGGCGCAACTATGGCGCGCTGGGCGCGCAGGTCGCGAGCACGCCCGACTGGGGCGCCGCGATGATGGATCAGCATTTCGATCCCGTGGTGCTGCGCCTGATCGGGCTGCTGAAGAAGGCCCTGCCGGACTGCGCCGAGGAGGACATCTTCTGGGGCTATCATTTCGTCACCGGCGCGCTGATGCTGACCCTGGCCCGCACCGGTCGCATCGACAAGCTCTCGGGCGGGCTGTGCCGGTCCGAGGACTACGGCGCGGTCAAGGAGCGCATGGCGACCTTCATGGCGGCCGGCTTCGAGGCCGTCTGCCGCCGCCGCAGGGCCGAACGCGCCGCCTGACCCGAAACGCGGAACGACGATCTTGCGCCCCGTTCGTTAATTCACTAGTGAGTGAATGAACGACGAGAAGCTGGCGCACGCGTACCGGGTACTGGAAGGCAGGCCCGTCGGCGGGCAAGCCGGACCGCGAAGCCCAACGATCGGGAGTGAAACAATGAGGAAAGCCATTGCTTTCGGCGCCGTCGCGCTCGGCATCTTCGGCACGGCCGTCGCGCCGGCCGGTGCACAGGACACGATCAAGATCGCCTATGTCGATCCGCTCTCCGGCGGCGGCGCGAGCATCGGCCAGATCGGCCTCAACCAGCTCAGGTTCATCGCCGACGACGTCAATGCCAAGGGTGGCGTGATCGGCAAGAAGATCGAGATCACGGGCTACGACAACAAGCTCAGCCCGCAGGTCAGCCTGGTGCAGGTGCAGAAAGCCATCGACGACGGCGCGAAGATCATCGTGCAGGGCAACGGCTCGTCGGTCGGCGCCGCGGTCGAGAACTTCGTGGAGAAGTACAACGAGCGCAATCCCGGGAAGGCGGTGGTCTACCTGAACTACGCCGCCATCGATCCGGCCATGACCAACAAGAACTGCAGCTACTGGCACTTCAGCTGGGACGCCAACGTCGACATCAAGATGGAGGCGCTCACCAACTTCATGAAGTCCCAGCCGTCGATCAAGAAGGTCTACCTGATCGACCAGGACTATTCCTTCGGCCACTCCGTCGCCGAGACGGCGGTGAAGATGCTGAAGGAGAAGCGTCCCGACATCCAGATCGTGGGCAACGAGTTCCATCCCCTGGTCAAGGTGACCGACTTCTCGCCCTATGTCGCGAAGATCAAGGCCTCCGGCGCCGACACCGTGCTCACCGGCAACTGGGGCCAGGATCTCGCCCTGCTGATCAAGGCGGCCGGCGACGCAGGCCTGAAGGTCAACTGGTACACCTTCTATGCCGGCGGGACTGGCGGGCCGACCGCAATCAAGCAGGCGAACCTGCCCGATCAGGTCTATCAGCTCACCGAAGGCTTCAACAATCTCGACTACAAGCCGGCACAGGAGGTCATCCGGGCCTATCTCGCGCGCTACAAGTCGGAGCCGATCTACTATCCGCGCCTGTTCAACGTGACCGGCATGCTGTTCGACGCCATCAAGGAGGCGAACTCCGACGATCCGGCGAAGTTCATCCCCAAGCTCGAGGACATGAAGTACAAGACCTTCGCCAGCGGCGCCGAGGGCTTCATGCGCAAGAAGGACCACCAGTTCTTCCAGCCGCTCTACATGTCGGCCTTCGGGCCCCTCGATCCGGCCAAGCAGCCGTTCGACGAGGAGAACACCGGATGGGGCTGGAAGCTCGCGGCCGAGATCCCCACGAAGGACACGCTCTATCCCACCACCTGCGAGATGAAGCGCCCGAACTGACGCGGGCCGGACGGCGGCGAGGAGACGGCGGACCGTGCTCGAGATCATCCTCATCTCGGCCCTGAACGGCATCCTCTACGGCATGCTGCTCTTCCTGATGGCCAGCGGTCTCACGGTCATCTTCAGCATGATGGGCGTGCTCAACTTCGCGCACGCCAGCTTCTACATGCTGGGTGCCTTCTTCGGGTTCGAGATCAGCCGCCGCGTCGGATTCTGGCCCGGGCTGGTGGTGGCGCCGCTGCTGGTCGGCGCCATCGGCATGGCGGTGGAGCGCTACGGGCTGCGCAACGTCCACCGCCACGGCCATGTCGCGGAGCTGCTCTTCACCTTCGGCCTCACCTTCGTGCTGCAGGAGGCCGTCGAGATGGTGTGGGGGAAGTTGCCCGTCGACTACCGCGTCCCGCCCTCGCTGGACTTCCCCGCCTTCACGGTCTTCTCGACCAACTATCCCGCCTTCAAGATGTTCGGCCTGCTGATCTCGATCGCGATCTTCGCGGCGCTGCTGCTGGTGGTCCGGCGGACGCGGGTCGGGCTGATCGTGCAGGCCGCCCTCACCCATCCGCAGATGGTCGCGATGCTGGGCCACAACGTGGACCGCATCTTCATGCTGGTGTTCGGCGTCGGCGCGGCGCTGGCGGCGGTGGCGGGCGTCATCGCCGGGCCGTCGCTGGTCACGCAGTCCAACATGGCGGCGATGCTGGGGCCGATCCTGTTCGTCGTCGTCGTGGTCGGCGGCCTGGGATCGCTGCCCGGCGCCTTCGTCGCCTCGCTGCTGATCGGGCTGGTGCAGACCTTCGCCGTCGCCTCGAACGCCTCGCTGGCCGGCACCTTCGGCAGTCTGGCCCCGGCTGCCTCCTGGCTGCGCGACATCTGGAACGTGACGGTGGCGCAGATCGCGCCGATCATCCCGTATCTGCTGCTGGTGCTGATCCTCATCTTCAGGCCGCGCGGCCTCATGGGGACCCGCGACACGTGAGCGACCGCACCGACATGCGTTCGCCCGGTCACGCCAGGACCGACCCGCCGGGCGGCCGCGGCCGCAGCCTGCTCGCCACGGCCGGAATCTGGGTCGGGGCTGCCCTGCTGCTGGCCGTCCTGCCGCACCTCTTCAGCTCCGGGCTGGCCCTCACCAGCATGAGCCTGGTGGGCATGATGATCATCTTCGCCCTGTCTTACAACATGCTGCTCGGCCAGACGGGCCTGCTGTCGTTCGGCCAGGCCGTCTTCTTCGGGCTGGGCGGCTTCCTGACGGCGCATGCCATGAACGCCCTCGCCGACGGCAAGGCGGCCGTGCCGCTGGTCGTGGTCCCGCTCGTGGGCGCGGCGGCCGGCCTGGTCTTCGGCATCCTGTTCGGCGCCGTGGCGACACGGCGGGCCGGCACGGCCTTCGCGATGATCACGCTGGGCATCGGCGAGCTCGTCCTGTCGAGCGCGCTCATCCTGCGGCGCATCTTCGGGGGCGAAGAGGGCATCACGACCAACCGGACCGACCTGCTCCCCCTTTTCGGCATGACGTTCGGGCCGCAGATCCAGGTCTACTATCTCATCGCCGCCTGGTGCCTGGTGTCGACGGCCGCCATGTACGCCCTGACGCGCACGCCGTTCGGGCGCATCTGCAATGCCGTGCGCGACAACCCGCAGCGTGCCGCCTTCATCGGCTACGACACCCGGGCCGTCCGCTTCATCGCCTACAGCCTCTCGGGCCTGTTCGCCGGCGTGGCCGGGGCGCTGGCGGCCATCAACTTCGAGATCGTCAATGCCGAGCAGCTGGGCGCAGCCCAGTCCGGCAGCGTCATCCTCATGGCCTATATCGGCGGCGTCGGGAACTTCGCCGGCCCCATCATCGGCGCGATTGTGGTCACCTACCTGCAAGTGGGGCTGAGCGACGTCACGGAGATCTGGCAGCTCTATTTCGGCCTGCTGTTCATCGGGATGGTGATGTTCGCACCCGACGGCATCGCGGGGCTGCTGGCCCGACAGCAGCCCCTGCTGCAGGGCCGGCGGCTGCACCGGGTCGTGCCCTTCTACCTCCTGTCGCTCCTGCCCGGCCTTGCCGCGCTCGCCGGCCTGAGCCTGGCGATCGAGATGACCAACCGCCTGACGGCGCGCGCGGCGGATGGTCCGGACATGACGTTCCTCTACATGCCGATCAGGGCGGATTCACCCCTGCCCTGGCTGATCGCGGTGGTCCTAATGGCGGGCGGCGGATGGCTGTTCCTCCGCGCCGCCCGACTGACCCGGCAGGCTTATGACGAGGCGCTTGCGGCAGCGCGCAGCCCAGGGAGCGGAACGTGATGGCGCGCGCGGCCTCTCCGGCGGCCGGACAGCCGGCGCTGCAGCTTGCAGGCTTGCGCAAGGCCTTCGGCGCGATGGAGATCATCCGCGGCGTCGACCTCGCCGTTCCGGCCGGCGAGCGCCATGCCATCATCGGCCCGAACGGCGCGGGCAAGTCGACCCTCTTCCATCTCATCAGCGGCCACTACCAGCCGAGCAGCGGCAGCATCCGCCTGCGCGGCGAGGACGTCACCGGGATGGCGCCGCAGCTCATCAACCGCCGCGGCCTGTCGCGCAGCTTCCAGGTGACCAACATCTTCCCGCGCCTCAGCGTATGGGAGAACGTGCGCTGCGCCACGCTGTGGTCGATGGGCTACAAGTATTCGTTCTGGCGCAACGTCGAGCGCCTGGCCGATGCGCGCCGGCGGACCGAGGAGATCCTGACCGAGATCAACCTGCTCGACCGCTGGCGGATGCCCGCGGGAGTGCTGACCTATGCCGAGCAGCGCGCGCTCGAGATCGGCCTGACCATCGCCGGAGACGCCGACATCCTGCTGCTCGACGAGCCGACGGCCGGCATGAGCCATGCCGAGACCGAACGGGTCGTGTCGCTGATCCGCCGCGTCAGCGAGAAGCGGACCCTGCTGATGATCGAGCACGACATGGGCGTCGTCTTCGACCTGGCGGACCGCATCTCGGTGCTGGTCTACGGCGAGATCCTGGCCAGCGACACGCCCGAGCGCATCAAGGCCAACGCCGCGGTGCAGCAGGCCTATCTCGGAGTCGAGCCGCTCTGATGCTGCGGGTGAACGATCTCCACGCCTACTATGGCAAGAGCCACATCCTGCAGGGCGTCGATTTCACGGTCGGCAGCAACGAGATCGTGAGCATCCTCGGGCGCAACGGCGTCGGCCGCTCGACGACGCTGAAGGCCATCATGGGAGATCCCGCCCCCCGGGGAGAGATCGTGTTCAAGGACCATCCCGTCGCCGGCCTGAAGCCGCACGAGATCGCGCGGCTGGGCATCGGCTATGTGCCGGAGGAGCGCGCGATCTTCCCGACTCTCACGGTCGAGCAGAATCTCCTGCTGGGCATCAAGCCCGGCCGCACGCCGGCGCGTTGGAGCGTCGAGGAGACGTGGCGCCTGTTCCCGCAATTGCGCGAGCGGGCCCAGGCCCCTGGCGGCGCCCTGTCGGGCGGCGAGCAGCAGATGCTCACGATCTGCCGCACCCTGATGGGCGATCCCGAGCTGATCATGATCGACGAGCCGACCGAGGGTCTCGCGCCGCAGATGGTCGAGCGCATCGGCGAGCTGCTGCAGGAGATCGCGCGGCGCGGCATCTCCATCGTGCTGGTGGAGCAGCGGCTCGTGATCGCCCTGCGCATCTCCCATCGCGTCTATGTCATGGGGCACGGCCGCATCGTCTTCGAAGGCACGCCGGCGGAACTCTCGGCCAATGCCGCGATCCGCCAGGAATGGCTCGAAGTCTGACGCGGTCTACCAGCTGATGCGCAGGCCGGCGGTAAGGGCGTGGTTGTCGGTGCCGGTGGCGAGCTCGCCGTCGTAGCGCAGGTAGATCTGGGTGGCCTCGGCGACGCGGGTGTTGGCCGAGAAGCCGACCACGGCGGCGTCGCGCTGCGGCGTGGCGCCGTAGACCGTGAAGGCGGCCTGCGGCGCACCCGAGAAGGCCGCCGTGATCGGCCGGCCCGTGTAGGCGTATTCGTGCTGCCAGCCCAGCCGCAGCGCCAGCTCCAGCGTGCGCTGGTCGCCCAGCGGGATCGCACCGGCGAGATCGGCGCCCAGCACCGTGCGCAGCGCGTTGGTCGTCTGCTGCTGCACGTTCAGGCCGAGCGAGCCCGCGCCGCCTTCGCTGAAGCCGCTCTGCGTCGAGCTCACCGCCTGGAACCGCGCGAACGGCGTCACGCTCGCCTGCGCCGGCGCATAGACCGGCACCTGCCAGCCGATCTCCGCCTGCCCCAGGAACTGGTTCACGCCCGTGCTGCCCGACGCCGTGCGCGGCGCAAGGTTGGGGATCGTGATCTGCCGCTGCATCTGGTTGCCGCTGTAGCCGTAGCCGGCCAGGACGTCGGCGTAGAAGCCAGCCAGGCCGCCCGTCGGTGCGAAGCTGCCGTAGGCCGCAAAGCTCACCGCGTTGCTCCAGCCCTTGCCCTGGAAGCCATCCACCCACATCGACGCCGCGCTGTAGCCCACCCCCAGACCGACCAGGAAGCGCGGATCGACGCGGTAGTCGATGCCGGCCGCAGCACCGCCCATCGTGTAGGTCAGCGTGCTGGCGTTGCTGTCGCCGCCCACCGAGCCGGTGCCGCCCAGCAGGCTGCCCCACACGCTGAACGGGCTCAGCGCCTCGCACGCCGCCACGTCGCAGGCCTGCGCCAGCGCCTGACGCTGGCCGGCCGCTGCAGGAGCCCCACGCGCCAGCTGCATCTGCTGCGCCACCGCGTTCATGAACAGCGTCGCGCCCGCCACGTTGGCCGTGCCCATGTCGGCCCAGGGCTGGCCGCTGATGGCATTGAGCGCCGCCGGCGCCTGCTGCGTCGTCAGCCCCGCCAGCGCGCCGATCACCGTCGCGAAATCTCCCGTCGCCGTCGCGTAGGACTGGTCCAGCGCATAGCCCACCGCCGCCTGGTTCGGCGTGTTGCCCTCGAACCCCGAAAATGCCGCGCCCTGCAGCGCCAGCGTCAGGAACACGTTGTTGGCGTCGTACGACAGCGTCGGCGTCAGGAAGGCCAGGTTCTCCGTGATCCCGGCATAGGTGCCCGTCACGCCCCCGCCGGCATTGAGGATCGTGTAGGTCGTGCTGTTGGCGTAGCTGCCCTGCAGCGCCGTCACCGCCACCGTCCCGCCGTTGATCGTCGCCGCGCCCGTGACGTTGATGCGGTCGTTCTGGCGCTGTCCGTTCACCTCGAGCTGGTAGGTGCCGCCGGCCTGCACGAAGCTGCCGTTGACCGTCAGCGTGCCGATCGAGTTGCCCGGCATCAGCGTCGCGCCGTTGGAGACCAGGCTGCCGACGCTGCCGCTGCCGCCCAGCGCGCCGCCGTTCAGCGTCACCGCGCTCGCCAGGCTGCCGTTCACCACCAGTGTCGTGCCGTTCACCGTCGTCGGGCCCGCATAGCTGCTGGTCCCCGTCATCGTCAGCTGCCCGCCGCCCTGAACCACCAGGCTGCCGCTGCCCGTCATCGCGCCGCCATAGCTGCCGCTGCCGCCGTCCTGGTCGAACACCACCGTGGCGTTGTTCAGGATGGCCCCCTGCAGGCTCGCGCTGTTGCCCTGCAGGATACCCGCCGTCACCGTCGTGCCGCCCGAGTAGCTGTTGGCCCCCAGCAGGTTCAGCGTCCCCGTGCCCGTCTTCACCAGCGCCAGGCTGCCGCCGCCATCCTGCAGGTTGCCGCCGAACGTCGTGGTGGCGTTGTTGCCACCCGTGCTCAGCGTCGCCCCGGTGGTCCCCGTGTTGGTCACTGTGCCGCTGCCGGCCAGCGAACCGATCGTCTGCCCCGTGCCGCCGAGGTCGAGGGTGGCGCCGGCGCCGATCGTGTAGGCGCTGTTGGCCGACAGCACGCCGCTGCCGCCCGTAACCTGCAGCCGGCCGGCCAGAAGGCTGGTCGGACCCGAGTAGCTCGACGCGCCCGACACGAACAGCGTCCCGTTGCCCGTCTTGACCAGAGCCAGCGAGCCCGTGCCGTCCAGCAGGCTGCCGCCGAAGCTGGTCGAGGCGTTGCTGCCGCCCACCACCAGCGTCGCCGCGCTGCCGCCGCCGTTGGTCACCGTGCCGCTGCCGGCCAGCGAGCCCAGCGTCTGGGTCGTGCCGCCGAGGTCCAGCACCGCGCCCGTCGCCACCGTGTAGGCGCTGTTGGGTGCGAGGATGTTGTTGCCGCCATTGACGCGCAGCGTGCCCGCCTGGATCGTCGTCGCGCCCTGGTAGCGGGCCAGGCCCGTCACGAACAGCGTCCCGGCACCCGACTTCGCGAAGCTGCCGCTACCGACCATGTCGCCGGCATAGGTGCCGTCCGTCGCCTGGTCGAACACGACCGCGCCGTTGTTGAAGATCGTGCCCTGAAGGCTGGCGGTATTGCCCTGGAGGGTGCCTTCCGCCACGAAGGTGCCGGCCGTGTAGCTGTTCGCGCCGGTCATCACGAGCGTGCCGCGGCCGCGCTTCTCCAGCCCGCCCGAGCCGATCATGTTGCCGCTGTAGGTGCCCGCGGTGTCCGTCTCCAGGATCACGCCGCTGTCATTGCGGATGTCGCCCTGGATGCTGCCGGGGCCGCCACGCAGGATCACGCCCGAGAGGATCGTGCCGCCCGTGTAGCTGTTGCTTCCGGTGAGATGCAGCACGCCCACGCCGCGCACGTTCAGGATGCCGGCCCCTGACATGTTGCCGGCATAGCGGCCGCTGTCGTTCTGGTGGAACACCACCAGCGAATCGTTGGCGATGTTGCCCTGCAGGCTGCGATGGTCGCCTTGCAGGATGCCGCCCAGCACCGTCGTGCCGCCGCCGTAGGTGTTGCTGCCGGTGAGGTTCAGCGTCCCCGCCCCCGTCTTCACCAGCGCCAGCCGACCGCCGTCCTCGCCGTCGCGCAGGTTGCCGCTGAACACCGTCGAGGCGTTGTTGCCGCCCGTGGTCAGGGTGCCGGTGGTGCTGCCCGTGCTCGTCACGGTGCCGCTGCCCGCCAGCGCGGCGATCGTCTGCCCCGCACCGCCGACGTCCAGCACCGCGCCCGATGCGATCGTGTAGGCGCTGTTCGGCGACAGCACGCCGCTGCCGCCCGTCACGTGCAGCCGGCCCGCCAGCAGGCTCGTCGGACCCGAGTAGGTCGAGGCGCCGCTGACGCGCAGCGAGCCCGCGCCGATCTTGGTCAGGCTGCCCGAACCCGACATGCTGCCCGCGTAGGTCCCGTTCGATCCCTGGTCGAAGACGACCGCCGCGTTGTTGACGATGTTGCCCTGCAGGCCGCTGCTGCTGCCCTGCAGGATGCCGCCCTGAACGGTGGTGCCGCCGCTGTAGCTGTTGACGCCGCTGAGGATCATCGTCCCCGTGCCGGACTTCACCAGGGACAGCGGGCCGGCACCGTCCTGCAGGTTGCCGCTGAACGTGGTCGACGTGTTGTTGCCGCCGACGATCAGTTGTCCGAGGCTGTTGACGGAGTTGGTCACCGTGCCGCCACCGGCCAGCGATCCGATGGTCTGCGACGTGGCCGCCACGTCCAGCACGCCGCCGGAGGCGATCGTGAAGGCGCTGTTGGGCGACAGGACGAAGGCTCCGCCCTGGATCTGCAAGGTGGCACCGGACTGGATGATGGTCGGCCCGGTGTAGTTGCTCGCGTTCGAGCCCCCGAGACCCTCACCGATCTGGAACGTGCCGGCAGCCACGATCAAGCCGCCGCCGCCATTGATCAGGCCCTGCAGGGTGAACGTGTCCGGCGTGGTGATGGTGCTCATGGTCCCCGCGACGAGGGTCAGGGAGCGCGAACTGAACACGAAGCTGCTGGTCTGCAGCGTGCCGCCGGCCATGATCAGGCCGCTCGATGCCGGGCCGAGCACGCTGTCGGAGGTGATCGACAGCACGCCGCCGGTCAACGTCCATGGCACGGTCGTCGTCGGACTGCCGGTCAGCGACCAGGTGCCGCTGGCAACCTGCAGCGTGGTGAACCCCTGATAGAGGGACCCGATCTGCGACACGTCGAAGCTGCTGCTGCTCGCGCCGCCCAGCGCCAGCGTGCCGGTGCCGCCCGCCACGACGACGTTGCCGACGAAGGTCGCACCGGCCTGCAGCACCAGCATGTTGGTGCCGCCGGTGAAGGTGATCGCGTTGGCGCGAACGCCGCTGGCGCTCACCCCGCCAGCGATCGAGCCGCCGTTGATGACGGTGATTCCTGCGCCGACCACGCCGGCGCCGCCGACACCATTCGCGCCCGTCGTGCCCGTGAAGTGTGCGCCGCCGCCGCTGGCGCCGTTGCCGCCCTGGATGAAACCCGTATTCACCAGGGTTCCCGAGCCGGAGAAGTTCACGCCGTCGCCGCCATTGCCGCCGGCGCCGCCGGTGCTGTTGAGCGCGCCATATCCGAAGCCGCCGCTGCCTCCATTGCCGCCAGTGATGGAACCGGAATTGGTGAAGGTCACGCCACCGGTCGCCAACTGCAGGCCGACGCCGCCGCCGCCGCCGCCGCCGCCCTCGCTCCCGGAGCCTTGGCTGGTGCCGCCACTTCCGCCCGTACCGCCCGTGATGGTGCCGGAATTGCTGCTGGCGCCCGCTCCGGTCACGACCGCGCCGTAGCCGCCCGCGCCACCACCGCCGCCGCCCGTAGCGGACGAAACGAAGATTTCATTGTCGCCGTCCCCCCCGGCGCCGCCAGCGGTACCGGCCAGTGTTCCGGTGTTGGCGATCGTGGGGGCTCCCATGCCATTGCCGTTGAGGCCGCCCGTCCCGCCGTTGCCGCCGCCGTGATGGAAGACGGGATCCTGGCTTCCCTGGCCGCCCGCGCCGCCGCCGGCGCCGCCGCCGCCGCCGCCGTCATCGGCGGCATACTGCGCGCTCTGACCCGGATTGCCGGTCCAGCCCGTACCGCCGGCCCATCCTGCATCGCCGTCCGCGGCACCGCCTCGGCCACCGTCGGCCCAGGCGGGGAACGCCACCATGCCGGAGAGCATGGTCCCTACTAACAGAAGCGAATGGAACGAAGGGAAGCGGCAAAACGTACGGCGAACGGGCTGATACGGAGACATTCCAGACGCTGCTCGATATTTCTGCCGTATGATTGCAGATAGTTTTCGGATCGTACAGCCATTTCTCCGAGGAACCCGCGGTCGATGGAGCAATAGGCGCCCGCCGCGTAGCTGGGCCCTCCGCCGGCATCGACGGCAAGCCAAGCACGTCCTCCTTGCGCATGGTCCGGCGCCCCTCAGTGCGCGGTCCGGCCGCCGTCTTGGCCGTGTCGGGGATCTGCTTCTCCACCAGCGACGTCAGGACGTAGCCGGGGCAGATCGCATCGGCCGTGATCCCGTGCTCGGCCGGTTCGAGCGCCACCGTCCTCGTCAGGGATGCCATGCTTGGCACCGGCGAGACGTGCTGGATGCCCGCGTTGTTCACGACGATCTCCACCCCGCCCAGCGCGCCCTCGGCGCGCTGCATCATCGCGGCGATCTCGTCCGGCCACGAGACGTCGGCCTTGCTGTAGAGGACCCTGACATTGTTCTCGGCGGCGAGGCTCGCGGGTCTCCTCGACAGCCTCGGGCTCGCCGAAGCCGTTGAGCATCAGATCGCGTCGGACGACGCCAGCGCTCGCGCGATCTCCAGTCCGATCCCGCCCGTCGAGCCGGTCACGATCGCAGTCCTACCCGCCAGCATGGTCGGACGTTTATCGCCGCATCCACGAGTGGAAGAAGCGGCTTCGCGAGGCCTTGGCCAAGATCCCCGGGGATCAGCTGTCGGGCGAGGAGCAGAGCCTGCGGGACGAGCTGTCGGATCTGCCCGACGTGACCATCCTGCAGCTCATCTATCAACAGAAGGCCTACGAGGGCCATGCCAAGGACTACGAGTTCTCGCGGACATCCATGCGCGAACACTGGCAGAGCGGCTACGAGGACACCAAGCGCACCTTGCGCCGCAAGGACTGGCTGAATATGTCTCCCGGCGCCGGCATCACCGTGCACGACGTCCATCGCGAGGACGAAAACTGACGGCGAACGCCGCCGACTTCCGGCTGTGTCCTTGATGGGACCGCCTGTGCCTGACACAGCCTAGAAATGTCACGCCGTCCCCGAGCGCGCGCGTGGTAGCGACGCAGCGTGTGAGGGAAGGAAGCGGCGAGCATGACTTCGCTTTCTGGAGGAACGCCGGCGTACCCGCTTGGCGGCGCGGGCCGACGCCTGATTTCCGGATGGGTGCGCGACATGCCGGCGAGCCCTGCCGCCTTGCTCGCGCTGGCGGGCCTTCCCGTGGTCGCCGCCGCCTGGGCCCTGCTGTCGCCGCCGCTGCTGCTGTCGAAGACGATGACGCAGGACCTGCTGTTCAATCTTGCCGGGGCCTGGCACATCCATTCCGGTCAGGTCGCGCACGTGGACTTCCACGATCCGACCGGCCGGCTCAGCTTCGTCCTGACGGCGCTCGGCTTCGACCTCCTGGGACCGGGACCATTCGCCTTCCTCGTCAATGTGGCGGTCATGGCAGCGGTGCTCTTTGCCGCCGCCATCCTGGCGGCCATGCGGCGGCTTCCGCTGCTGCCGGCCGCCATCTTCGTGGTCTTCGTGAGCCTCGTTGCGCTGATGCCCGCGAACGTCGGCGACCGGCCCGAGCAGTACACGTTCGCGATGTCCTACAACCGCTATGGCTGGAGCGCCTACAGCATCCTTGCGCTCGTCCTGCTCGTGCCGCCGCACGGTAGCGACGACGGAAGACGCGACCGCCGGGTCTGGATCGACGTTCCCGTCGCCGCCGTGCTGCTGGCGGCGATGTTCTACCTGAAGATCACCTATTTCGCCGCCGGCCTGGGCACACTGGCATTCGCACTGCTGTTCCAGCGCCACGTCGGTCGGCACTGGAAGGCATGGCTGATCGTCTCCGCGCTGCTCGTCCTCAACGTATTGGCGCCGTACAATCAAGCGTACGTCGCCGACATACTCCACTGGGCGCAGAGCGGTGCTGCGCGCACGGCACTGACGATGCACGTCAACAACTTCCTGGCCTCGATCGGCCAATACGCCCCGTATCTCGTGGCCATCGTAGTCGCCTTGTGGATGTGGTGGTCGCGGCGGGCGACGTTCCGCGTGCCGCTGACCCTCGCATTCCTGCTCGCCACCTCGTTCTTCCTGCTCTCCCAGAATTCCCAGTCGGCCGGCCTGCCCACGGGCATCGTCGTGCTGCTGATCCTCTACGACCGCCTGCGTGCGGCGTTCGCCACGCTGGGCAATCGCGACGTCGTGCCGTGGCTGCTGATGCTGCTGCTGTTCCCGGCGTTGGACACGGCGAGCGCCGCGGCGAGCGTCGCGGGCTATCATGCGCGCGCGCGCAGCAGCGATGGATTGTACGTGGTCGACCGCACCAACCTGCGCGGACTCGCTTTGCCGGACGGCGAACGGGGCGTATTCCTCAGCTTCTCGTACAGCTTCGACTATCCCGGGCGATCCAAGGACGGATCGGCGAGGCCGCTCTATCAACTCTCGGACCACGAATACGTCCTCGCCCTCATGGAAGCGGCGGACCTCATGGCGAGCCGGGAGCCGGGCACCATCGCCCTGCTCGACAGCGTCAACCCGCTGCCCTTCATGCTGGGCTACCAGCCGGCGCGGGCGGGCAACCTGTGGTCAAGCTGGAGCGCGCCTCTTCCGCCGGCCGAGGACTATCTGGCCGGGGTGCGCTACGTCCTGGTTCCCAAGTTCCCGACGACGCCTCAATGGACCGATGACCTGCTGCGCCTCTACGGGCCCTACCTGCGCGCACATTTCGAGGTCGCGACCGAAACCCGGTGCTGGACGCTGCTCGCCCGCGTAAGCGGGGGAGGACCATCCCTGAGCCTGTACAACGGACATTGACGCAGGCGAGTCAGCTCTCGCTCCGCTGAAGCTCCTCCTTCAGCATCTCCAGCTCCAGCCATTCCGTCTCGGCGGCATCGAGCTCCACCTGCGCTGCGGCAAGGCGCGCGGTCTTGGCGGCGAAGCTCGCCGGGTCCCGACCGTAGAGTGCCGGATCGGCCAATGCCCCATTCAACGCCGCCATCTCCACCTGCAGGGCCTCGATCTTCTTCGGCAGCTCGGCAAGCTGGCGCTCGCGCTTGTAGCCGAGACGCTGCCGGGGCGCTGCGGACTCCTTCGCAGGCGCGGCGGACCTGTCCTTCCGCGGGGCCGGCCCGGCGGGAACAGCCGTCTCGCGCGGGCCGCGCTGGACGAGGTAGTCGCTGTAGCCGCCGGCGTATTCGATCGCTGTGCCATCGCCCTCCAGGGCGATGGTCGAGGTCACCAGCCGGTCGAGGAAGTCGCGGTCGTGGCTGACCAGCAGCACGGTGCCGTCATAATCCGACAGCGCCTCCTGCAATAGATCAAGCGTGTCGGAGTCGAGGTCGTTGGTGGGCTCGTCCAGCACCAGCAGGTTCGAGGGCGCGGCCAGCGCCTTGGCCAGCAGCAGCCGGTTGCGCTCGCCGCCCGACAGGGTGCGCACCGGCTGGCGCGCCTGCTCGTCGCGGAAGAGGTACTCGCGCAGGTAGCTCATGACGTGCATCTGCCGCCCGCGCACCAGAAGATGATCGTTGCGGTCGGCCAGGATCTCCCAGGGCGTCTTGTCGGGATCCAGCGCGATGCGCTTCTGGTCGATCACGACCGGCATGAGATTGGCGCCGAGCTTCACCGACCCGGTGTCCGGCGCGAGCTCTCCGATCAGCATGCGCAGCAGCGTTGTCTTGCCCGCCCCGTTGGGGCCGATCAGCCCGACACGGTCGCGGCGGAAGATGCGCGTCGAGAAGTCGGCAACCACAATGCGTTCGCCGAAGCGCTTGGAGATGTTGCGCGCCGTGATGGCGAGCGCGCCCGACTGCTCGGCCGATCCGGCCTCGATGGTGGCGCGACCGACCGGACCGATCTGCTGGCGGCGCTGCCTGCGCAGGTCCGCGAGCTGGCGCAGCCGGCCCTCGTTGCGCGTGCGCCGGGCGCGGATGCTCCTGCCGGCCCATTCGGTCTCGCGCTCGATCAGGCGGTCGAGCTTGTGCCGCTCGGTGGCCTCACGTTCCAGGATCGCGCTCGACCATTCGTCGAAGGCGTCGTAGCCCCTGTCGAGGCGGCGTACGATGCCGCGGTCGAGCCACAGCACGGCACGGGCCAGGGTCGCCAGGAAGCGCCGGTCGTGGCTGACGAGCAGATAGGCGCCTTTCCAGCCCGCGAGCTTCTCCTCCAGCCACTCGATGGTGGGCAGGTCAAGATGGTTGGTGGGCTCGTCGAGCAGCAGCACGTCGGGCTCGGCGACCAGCGCGCGGGCCAGGGCTGCACGGCGCGCCTCGCCGCCCGAGAGCTGGCCGGGATCGCGGCCGCCGTCGAGAGTGACCTCGGACAGGAGCGCCGACACCCGCCAGTCGCCGGGGCCGAGCGAGTCCGGGAGCGCGGAAGCGACATAGTGTGCGACCGTCGGATGGCCTGTGAAGGCGGGTTCCTGCGGCAAGGTAGCGATCGTGGCGCCAGGCTGGACGAATCGCGTGCCCGCATCCGCGATCGGTTCGCCGGCCAGGATGCGCAGCAGCGTCGACTTGCCGGCGCCGTTGCGGCCGACCAGCGTCAGGCGTTCGCCCGGCGCGATGCCGAGCTCGACGCCGTCGAGGATGGTCTGGCCGCCCAGGCGATAGCGGATGCCGTCGAGGGCGAGGATGGGTGGTGCTGCCATGACTGGAAAGAGAGCGGGAGGCGGGTTCATGGACGAACCCGCCCAGCGGAGCAAGGACAAGCAAGGATATCTCCCATCGCCGGCCCGCATTGGTGTAGGAGTGTCGCACGATGGTGATGGGCCTGACGACGTCGCTTTGGGTCAGCGGGCAGATCCGCCTGTGCGATCGCGCCTTCATTCCGGCAGCGGTGGTGCGGCGCGGCGACCCCGATGTCGGCACGGTGCTGCTCAAGATCAACCGCTTCGAGGCGGGCGTGACGGTCTATACCCAGGCCAGCACGCTCGATGGCGAACCGGCGTGGAGCCGCGGCACGGGGCCGGCGCCGGTGAGCGAGCCGGAAGCAGACGCCTACATCGCCCGCCAGGTGGCGCGCGACCCCGACGTCTGGGTGGTCGAGATCGAGGATCGCAAGGGGGCGTACAATCTCGACGGCAGGATCGTCTGAGTCTCCCGGACTCATGAGCGAGCCGGAGGCTCGCGGTCCAGAAGACGACGGCTGAATCTCTTGGACCGCGAGCGTCTCGCTCGCTCCGGCTCATGGCCAGAAGGCGGCTACTGCGCCGGCAGCACTGACACCGGATCGACGGTCTTGCTGCCGCGGCGGACCTCGAAATGCAGCCGCGGGCTGGGCACACCGCCGGAACTGCCGGCCTTGGCGATGACCTGCCCCTTCTTGACCTTGTCGCCCTTCTTCGCCAGCAGCGCCTCGTTGTTGCCGTAGGCGGTGATGTAGCCTCCGGGATGCTGCACCAGCAGCAGGTTGCCGAGGCGAGCCACGTCGCTGCCGGCATAGATCACCGTGCCGCCGTCGGCGGCCTTCACAGACTCGCCGGTCGTGGCCTGGATGTCGATGCCGTCGTTCTTCTGGCCCCCGGAGCCGGTGCCGTAGGGCGCCAGGACCTTGCCATGCAGCGGCCAGATGAACCTGGGCGTAGCGGTGCTGGCCGTCTTGGTCTCCTTCGCCTCCTTGGCCGGCGGGCTGAGCGGCGTCGGCTGTCCGGCCGCCGCCTCGCGCGCCGGCGCGGCGGAGGCCGGTGGTTCACTCCTGGCTTCCGATTGGCCGGGCGGCGGGGCGAGGCTCTCGCGCTTGACGGGGCCGGGCGCCGTCGCGGCCGCCGCCTGGGTGGCACTGCCGCCGCCCGTTCTGTCGGCGACGAACCGTGCCCCCGGCAGCTCGACATACTGGCCTTCCTTGAGCGTGTAGGGCGATTTCAGCTTGTTGCGGTCGATGATGGTCTGGGTCGGCACCCCGTAGCGCTGGGAGATGCTCTCGACCGTGTCGCCCTGGTTGACGACATAGACCGCGACCGCGTTGGGACCGGCGCCGGACCCGGGATATTCCATGGTGCCGCCGGGAGCGCCGAAGACATTGGCGCAAGCGCCGAGCGCGACCGACAATGCCGCGGTGATACCCAGCGCGCGCAGCCGGCCGGCCCATCGCGAGGGGAAGCGAGGGGCTCTTTTCATGGTCCCATTGTACTGCATCACGATTCCGGCGGGAATCGGGCTTGTGACGAATTCTTGGTCCGGTCTAGCCTTGGCCGCCCAGTTCCGGAAGGGCGCCGCTGACCAGCGGCACGAAGCGTACGGGCATCAGCGTATCGCGCTGCAGGCCGCGCTCGCTCTTGACGATGCGCTCGACCACCTGGGCCGTGGGATCGCGTCCCACGGGGACGATCAGGATGCCGCCGACCGCAAGCTGGTCGATCAGCGCCTGCGGCCGCTCTTCGGCGGCAGCCGTCACGATGATGCGGTCGAACGGCGCCTGACCGGGCCAGCCGCGGCTGCCGTCGCCGACGTCGAACACGACGTTGTGGATGCGCAGGTCGAGCAGCAGCCGCTCGGCCTCGCGCGACAGCGGCTTGTAGCGCTCGACGGTGTAAATGCGCCGCGCCAGCTTGGCGAGCACGGCCGCCTGGTAGCCCGAACCGGTGCCGATCTCGAGCACCTTCATGCGCGGCCCGACCTTCAGCGCCTCCGTCATGGCCGCCACAACCAGCGGCTGGCTGATCGTCTGGCCGAAGGAGATCGGCAAGGCGGTGTTCTCCCAGGCGCGCTCGGCGAAGGTGGGCGACACGAAGCGCTCGCGATCGATCGCGCCGATCGCCGCCAGCACGCGCTCGTCCGAGATGCCCGACTGGCGCAGCTCGGCGAGCAGACGTTGCATGGCCGGGACGTTCACCGCCGGCCCGCCATCAGCCCGCCGCGGAGGGCGCCGCGAACTGCCGGGCGAGCTTGCGGCGCGTCGCCTCGTGCGTGAGATCGAGGTGCAGCGGCGTCACGGAGATGTAGCCGCCGCGCACGGAAGTGAGGTCGCTCTCCTCGTCGTGCTCGTGCTCGCCCGGGGCGTAGGCGATCCAGTAGTAGGTGCCACCGCGCGGGTCGGTGCGCTCGACGATATGGCCGCCGAACCCGCGCACGCCCTGGCGGGTCACGCGCACACCCCTGACGTCCGCCGCCGCCACGTCGGGAAAGTTCACGTTGATCAGCACGTTGCGCGGCCATTCCATCGCCAGCGCGCGGCGCGCGACATCGGCGCCGAACTGCGTGGCGGTCTCCCACCGCGGCGGATGCGGATGGGTGTAGGGCTGGCTGAAGGCGATCGACGGCAGGCCGAGCAGGCAGCCTTCCATGGCGCCGGCGATGGTGCCCGAATAGGTCACGTCGTCGGACATGTTGCCGCCCCGGTTGACGCCCGACAGCACGATGTCGGGCTTGCGGTCCCTCAGCAGGTGCTTGACGGCGAACAGCACGCAGTCGGTCGGCGTGCCTTCCAGCGCGTACTTGGTCCCGGTGAGCTGGCGGGCGCGCACCGGATGGGTGAGCGACAGCGAGTGGCCGGCACCGCTCTGGTTGTATTCGGGCGCCACCACCCACACGTCCTTGGAGAGCTGGGTGGCGATGTCGACCATCGCCTCCAGGCCAGGCGCGTTGATGCCGTCGTCGTTGGTGACCAGGATGCGCTTTCGCGCGATCTGCTCGGGCGTCACGGGCGCGCTCCCGGCCCGGGCAGCGTCGGCAGGCCGCCCATGTACGGCCTCAGCGCCTCGGGCACCGTCACCGAGCCGTCCTCGTTCTGGTAGTTCTCCAGCACGGCTATCAGCGTTCGGCCGACCGCCAGGCCGGAGCCGTTCAGCGTATGCACGAAGCGCGTGCCGCCCCCCTTGCCTTTGGAGCCTTCCTTCGGCCGGTAGCGCGCGTTCATGCGGCGCGCCTGGTAGTCGCCGCAGTTGGAGCAGCTCGAGATCTCGCGATAGGCATTCTGGCCCGGCAACCACACCTCGATGTCGAAGGTCTTGCGGGAGGCCGGCCCCATGTCACCGCCGCACAGCACGATCGTCCGGAACGGCAGCCCGAGCCGCTTCAGCACTTCCTCGGCACGGCCGGTCATGCGTTCGTGCTCCGCCGCCGACTGCTCGGGCGTGGTGATGCTGACCAGCTCGACCTTGGGGAACTGGTGCTGGCGGATCATGCCGCGCGTATCCTTGCCGGCCGCACCCGCCTCCGACCGGAAGCAGGGCGTGAAGGCCGTGAAGCGCAGCGGCAGGTCCTTCTCCTCGACGATCGTGTCGTTCACCAGGTTGGTGAGCGGCACCTCGGCGGTCGGGATCAGCCAGAAGCCGTTGTCGGTGTGGAACATGTCCTCGGCGAAGCGCGGCAGCTGGCCGACGCCGTAGGCAGCGTTGTCGCGCACCAGCAGCGGCGGGCTGATCTCGGTGTAGCCGCCTTCCTCGCTGGTGTGCAGGTCGAGCATGAACTGGGCGATGGCGCGTTCCAGCCGCGCCAGATGCCGGCGCAGGTACACGAAGCGGGCGCCGGAGATCTTCGCGGCGGCGGCGAAGTCCATCTCGCCCGTCGCCTCGCCCAGCGCCACGTGATCCCTGGGTGGAAAGGCGAAGTTGCGCTGGCTGCCGACGCGGCGCAGCTCGACGTTTCCGGTCTCGTCTACACCGTCCGGCACGTCGTCGAACGGCAGGTTGGGCAGCACCTCCAGCCGGCGCGTCAGTTCCTCGTCGAGGCGCTGCGCCTCGGCCTCGCCGGCCTTAAGGCCCGCCTCGAGCGCCGCGACCTCCGCCATCAATGCCTCGGCCGGCTCGCCCTTTCCCCTGGCGATGCCGATCTGGCGGCTGAGCGCCTTGCGCTTCGCCTGGGCCGCCTCGCTCTCGGAGATGGCGGCGCGGCGGCGCCTGTCGATGTCGAGCAGCTCGGCCGACAGCGGCGCGAGATTGCGCTTGCGCAGACCCGCGTCGAAGGCTTCGGGATTCTCCCGGATGAATCGGATGTCGTGCATGATCTAGCCGTCGGTCGAGGTCGTGGAATTCTCGGCTTCCTCGGCCTTCCTGTCCTCTTCATCGCGCCTGCGCTCGATCCACCCGCCGATCACGATGCTGATCTCGTAGAAGGCAATCAGCGGGATGGCCAGCGCGAGCTGGCTCACTACGTCGGGCGGCGTGAGGACTGCCGCAATCACGAAGGCGATGACGATCGCGTAGCGCCGCTTGCTGCGCAGGCCCGCGGTCGTGACGATGCCGACCTTGACCAGCAGGGTCAGCAGAACCGGCACTTCGAAGGCGAATCCGAAGGCGAAGACGAGCTGCAGAACGCGCTCCAGATAGTCCGAGGACCGCAGCGTCTTCTCGATGTCGGGCGGCGCGTACTGCGTGAGCATGAAATTGATCACGTACGGCATCACGATGTAGTACATGACCGCGCAGCCGGCATAGAACATGAACGGCGTGGCCACCAGGAACGGCAGCAGCGCGCGCTTCTCGTGCCGGTAGAGGCCCGGAGCCACAAACATCCAGATCTGCGACGCGATCAGCGGGAAGCCCACGATCAGCGACAGGAACGCCGACAGCTTCACCGTGACGAAGAAGAACTCGAAGATGTCGAGGACGATCACCTTGTAGCCGTCGCGGAGCGCCGGCTGGATCAGGAAGGAGAAGATCGGCTTGGCGAAGTAGAAGCAGATGAAGAAGACCAGCATGAAGCCGACCAGCGCGTAGATCAGGCGCTTGCGCAGCTCGATCAGGTGATCGAGCAGCGGCATCGGCTTGTCGTCTTCGGGTCCGTCGTGAACTTGGGTCAATGCGGGCTTCCGCGGCGTCAGTGCCGCCTTATGCCGCCCTTTGACAGGCAATTCAAAGCGCTAATTGGCGCTTCACTTCCTCACAACGGACGACGTGAAAAGGGAATCGGCGCTACTCGGCGGCGGCAACCTTCGAAGGCTTGGCCGCCTCGCCGAGGGGCGCCGGCGCCTCGGCGGCAGCAACCGGGGTCGCCGGGGGCGGGACCGTACCGGCCGCAGGCTCGGATGCGGCAGTTTCCACGGCAGCGGTTTCGGGCTTGAGGGGTTCGATGGCGGCCTGCGGCTCGGCGGCGACCTGCGGTGCGGATTCCGGCTCGGCCAGAGGATTGTCGAGCGTGCTCCTGGCGTCGGCCAGCGCCTTCTCGCCTTCCGCCATGCCTTCCTGGATGGCGCTCTTGATCTGCTTGGTCGGGTCGAGCGCCTGCAGGTCGAGGCCCGGCGCGGACTCGAGCTGCTTCTTCACCTCGTCAAGCTCGGACTGGCGGACCATTTCGTCGACATGGCCCCGGAACTCCGAAGCCATGCCACGCATCTGGGCCATCCACCGCCCCCAGCTCCGAAGCAGGTTCGGGAGTTCCTTGGGCCCGATCACGATCAGCGCCACGATGGCGATGATCAGGAGCTCGGGACTGTCGATGCCAAACATCGGCGTTCACGCCCTGCCGCGGACCGGTGCGACCGCCGTTCCGTCACACTTTGGCGGCGGTGTCCTGGTGGACCTGTCCGCCCGATCCTGGCGTCGTCGTGGCCTGTGCGGAGATCGGCTTGGCCGAGTCACCCGGCTGCCCCGCCTGCTGCGGTGGAGCCTCCTCGCTGCCGCCCACGCCCTTCTTGAAGGCCGACAGGCCCTTGCCGAAGTCGCCCATGAGCTGCGAGATCTTGCCTCGACCGCCGAACAGGAGCAGCACGACGGCCAGCACGATCAGCCAGTGCCATATGCTCAAGCTACCCATCTCGAAAGACTCCCAATGCGATTGCGTTCGGCGCGGACCGATTATGGCACCCCGCCGGAAGGCCCGGCAACAAGTCGAATAAGGCTCTTTGAGGGCTCAGCGCCCCGGTTCTTCGACAGCCAGCGGCTCGTCGGCTTCGTCTTCGGCCGGTTCGAGCGGCAGGTCGGGCTCCTCTGGTCGGAATATGGGGGGTTGGGCGCGCGGGTCCAAGAGGCCCGCGGCCTTTAGTTCCTCCTGGCCCGGAAGATCGTCGAGGCTCGGCAGGCCGAAATGCTCCAGGAAGAAGTCTGTCGTTCCCCAGGTGACCGGCTTGCCGGGCGCCCGCCGGCGCCCCATCGGCTTGATCCAGTTCTGTTCGAACAGCAGGTCGAGAGTCCCCTTGCTCAGGCCCACGCCGCGCACCTGCTCGATCTCGGCGCGCGTCACCGGCTGATGATAGGCGATGATGGCCAGCGTCTCCACGGACGCACGCGACAGTTTGCGCGTCACCGGCCGCTCGATCTTGAGCTTCTCGGCGAGATCCGGCGCCGTACGGAATGCATAGCCGCCCGCCACCTTCACCAGGTTGACGCCGCGGCCGGCATACATGTCGGCGAGATCGGCGAGCAGTTGCGCGACATCGGCGCCCTCGGGCAGCCGTTCGGCCATCGCCTTCTCGTCGAGCGCCTGGGTCCCGGCGAAGACCAGCGCCTCCAGCAGTCGCAGGTTCTGTCCGTGATCGGCCGGAACGACGTCGGTAACGCTTTCCGTGATGACGACGTTCTCGGTCACCGTCACGCCGTCTTCCGTCGCCGTCACGGTCACGGCTTCGGTCAGCGTCGACTCTGCCGCGACGGCTTCGCCTCCTGAGGCCGCTTCGTCGTCGTCTTGGTCTTCCTCGTCTTCGTCGTCTTCGTCGTCTTCGTCGTCTTCGTCGTCTTCTTCGTCTTCTTCGTTTTCTTCGTCTTCGTCTTCGTCGGCTTCATCCTCCTCGTTCGCTGCCTCTTCTTCGGCAGCATCACCCGGTTCGGCGGCAACCTCCTCTTCCGCTGCCGCCTCGTTCGCGATCGCATCGTCTCTTTCAGCAACTGCCACGGTGTCCCCGGCGGATTCGACGTTTTCGACCGGCTCCGGGGCGATCACGCCCTTCACGACCGTTCCCTCAGGAGTCGTGGGCTCGGCGGCGGCCTGTTCATCCGCGGCTGCCTTGTCGGCGTTCTTTGACCGTTCAGACTCTGACATCGGAGCCCCGTCACCGTTGCTCGGTACGCTTGCGCAGGAAGATCGGCCCGAACCGCTCGGTCTGGCGCAGCTCGACGGAGCCGTCCTTCGCGAGCTGCAGGCCGGCCACGAAGGTCGAAGCGAGGGCCGACCGCCGCTTGGTCGGATCGGTCAGCCCCGCAGGCAGGAAGGCTTCGAGCGCCTGCCAGTCGATGGCGATGCCCAGCATGCGGCCGAGCCGCTCCGCCGCTTCCTCGACCGAGAAGAACTGCATCGGCTCGATCTGGTAGGTGTCGGCGTCTTTCGGCCGCACCTGCTGGCCGTAGGCGGCAAGCAGGTCGTAGAGCTTCACGTCCCACACCGTGCGCCGCACGACGACCACGCCCTCGGGCTGGCCACGCGGAAAGACATCCTTTCCAAGCTGCGGCCGGGCCATCAGGCGCACGCCAGCCTCCTGCATGGCTTCCAGCCGCCGCAGCTGCCACTGCAGCGCATCTGCCATTTCCTGGCCGGTAGGCTGCTCGTCCGCAGGCGGTTCGGGCAGCAGCAGGCGTGACTTCAGGTAGGCCAGCCACGCGGCCATCACGAGGTAGTCGGCGGCCAGTTCCAGCCGCAGCCGGCGAGCCTGTCCGACGTGGGCCAGGTACTGGTCGACCAGCGCCACCATGGAAATACGCCGCAGATCGACCTTCTGGTCCCGTGCCAGCGTCAGCAGCAGATCGAGCGGGCCCTCGAAGCCTTCGAGATTGACGATCAGCTCGCCTTCGCCCGGCGCGATCACGTCCGGCCCCCCGACAGCGAAGCTGTCGGCAGCTGGATCGGCGGCCTGAGAGGCGGCAGCAGGGCTTTGAGGCTCGCTCATGCAGCCCCGGTTTAGTCCAGCGATGCGGGGCACCGCCACAGGATTTGGCCCGTCCTTATCCCCATTCGGGCAAGAGGGAGGCCAGGCGACGGGAGGCATCGGCAAGCCCCTCCGGGCCGGCAGGCGCATGATGCCGCGCGACGACAGACCTGCCGTCCTCGAAGCGCCGCCACGCGGCAGCCGACATGGTACCGCAGCGGCCGGCGATCTCGGTCATCTCCTCCATGCGGCCGTTGCAGTGCAGGGCAATGTCGCAGCCCGCGGCCAAGGCCCGCGCCGCCCGCTCGCCCAGCGATCCGCCCAGCGCTTGCATGGAAAGGTCGTCGGACAGGAGCAGACCGTCGAAACCGATGTGATCCCGGATTATTTCTCGCACCCCAAGCGCAGATACCGTGATCGCCGCCGTCGGATCGATCGCCTCGAACAGAAGATGCCCGGTCATTGCCCAGGGCAGGTCGGAAAGCAGCCGGAACGGCACGAAGTCCGTGCGCTCCAGCTCCTCGCGGGCGGCCGCGACCCGCGGCAGCGCGGCATGGCTGTCGACGGTGGCGCGTCCGTGCCCCGGGATATGCTTGATCACCGGCATGACGCCTTCGGCCAGCAGCCCTTCCGCCGCGGCACGGCCCAGAGCCGCCACCGGGCCGGGACGGTCGGCATAGGCGCGGTCGCCGATCACGCCATGCGTTTCGGGAAAGGCGATGTCGAGCACCGGCAGGCAGTCGACGTCGCAGCCCACGGAAGCCACGTCGGCTGCCAGAAGGCGGGCGTTCAGCCGCGTCGCCTCCAGGCCGGCCTCCGGATCTCGCGCATAAAGGTCGCCCAGCACGCGTGCGGGCGGCGCCTTGCGCCAACGGGGCGGTCGGAGACGCGCCACGCGGCCGCCCTCCTGATCGATCAGCACTGGCGCATCGGCGCGCCCCACGGTCGACCGCAGGTCATCCACCAGCCGGCGCGTACGCTCGGGTGTGTCGACGTTGCGGGCGAACAGGATAAAGCCCAAGGGGTCGGCGTCGCGAAAGAAGGCGCGTTCGCCGGCCGAGAGATCCGGGCCGGCGCACCCGAAGATGACGGCTCGGGGCAACAAGGTCACCGCGCCGGAGGCACCGTCACACAGTCGGCTTTCCGGCGCTTCAGCGTGCTGCAGACGTTCTGTGCCTGCTTCTCGTCGAGAGGACCCGCCTGCACGCGGTACCAGACGCCGCGGTCACCCAGATCGACGCGCACGGCCTGCATGCGCAGGTTGGCCATGACGTCGCCATGCGCGCTCTGCAGTCGCGCCCATGTCGACTTGGCGACATCCTCGTTCTTGACCGACGCCACCTGGACGCGCCATCCGCCGGTCGGCCCGGACATGTTCTCGATCAGGCTGGCGATGCTGGGGCCCGTCTCGGTCGCTGGTGCCGGTGTCGGTGCCGCCGTGACGGGCGGAGCCGTCGCAGGGACGGTGGTCGACTGCGGGCCCGCGCCGGCAGCGGCAGGCGTCGCGGCCTGGAGCGGTGTCGGCGTTCTGGCGACTTCGCTGTCCGGAGGCTTGGGCCCCGCCGGCGTCGGCAAGCCCTCGGCCGGAAGTTTCGGCGTGACCGGCGCCGCCAGGAGCTTCTCCGGCTGGGTCGGCACCGTGCCGGGGGCGATGCGGTTGAAGACTTCCTTGTCCTGGTTCGGCACCGTGAGCCCACCGGCATTCTCGGGCTTGATCCGGGACGGCGTGGCCGGCGCCTGCACGACCAGAGGCTCCAACCCGCGCCCGCCTGCCTTGACGTCCTGGTTGTGCGCCCACCAGACGACCGAGCCGAAGCTCGCGATGGCGGCGACCGACACCATGAGCGTGAGAATCTGGCCGCGCCGGCGGTTGACCCGCATCAGCAGCGAATCCCGCGGCGGTGGCGGGATCGACTCAGGTTCGTGCGCGACGGGCCTGCCCGGCGGATCGAGCCGCACGGAAACCGACTCGTTCGGTCGGTAGATCGTCGGACCGTCGCCGGAGAGGGACCGGCGAATGGACATTCGTTATCTCATTTCCTCGACGGGTGTTACGCCGAAGACCTTTAAACCTGATCCTATCACAAATCCGATTCCTTGTACCAATGCCAGACGTGCCCGCGTGAGCTCCGCATCGCCTTCGACGACGAATCGCAGCTCCGGCTCGTCGCGTCCGCGGTTCCAGTGGGCGTGGAAGGCCGCAGCGAGATCGTAGAGGTAGAAAGCGATCCGGTGGGGTTCGTGGGCAGCGGCGGCGGCCTCCACCTGCCGCGGCCACTGGGCGATGAGGCGTACCAGCGCCAGCTCGCCGGCGTCGCCAAGGCGGTCCAGCGGAGCATTCTCCAGGCCGTCGAGGGGCACGCCTGCGGCGGCTGCCTGTCGAGACACCGAGCGGGTCCGGGCATGGCCATACTGGACGTACCAGACAGGGTTATCGCGTGACTGTTCTGTGGCCTTCACGAGATCGAAGTCGAACGGCGCATCGTTCTTGCGCGTCAGCATGGTGAAGCGCACGACGTCAGGACCCACCTCATCCAGGAGATCACGCAGTGTAACGAACGTGCCGGCGCGCTTGGACATGCGGACGAGCTCGCCGTTGCGCATCACGCGCACGAGCTGGCAGAGCTTCACGTCGAGTGAGCCCTTGCCCTCGGTGATGGCGCTCACCGCCGCCTTCATGCGCTTGACGTAGCCGCCGTGATCGGCCCCCCAGATGTCGATCATGTCGGCGAAGCCGCGGCGATACTTGTCGTGATGATAGGCGATGTCGTTGGCAAAGTAGGTCCAGCTGCCATCCGACTTCTTCAGCGGACGGTCGACCTCGTCGCCGAATCGGGTCGCCCGGAAAAGTGTCTGCTCGCGGTCTTCCCAATCATCGGGCTTCTGGCCTTTGGGCGGCTCGAGGCGGCCCTGGTAGATCAGGTCCTGCCGTCCCAGCTCCTGGAAGGCGCGGTCGACGGCGCCGGAGTCGACGAGCGCGCGCTCCGAGGAATAGACGTCCATGTGCACGCCGAGCGTGTCGAGGTCGGCCTTGATCTCGGACATCAGGGCGGCAATGGCGAAATCGCGCATCGCCGGCAGCCAGTCCGACTGCGGCTTGTCGATCCAGCGCGCACCGTCGCGCCGGGCGATCGCCGCGCCGACCTCCTTGAGGTACTCGCCCGGATACAGCCCTTCCGGAATATCACCGACCGCTTCGCCCAGAGCCTCGCGATAGCGCAGGTAGGTCGACTGGCCGAGCTTGTCGACCTGCGCACCGGCGTCGTTGATGTAGTATTCCTTGGTGACGGCGTAGCCCGCCTTCAGCAGCAGGTTGGCCAGCGCATCGCCAACGACGGCGCCGCGGGCATGGGCCACGTGCAGCGGACCGGTCGGGTTCGCCGACACGTATTCGACATTGACCTTGGCGCCCTGCCCCATCGCCGAATCGCCGTAGGAAGGGCCGGCCTTGAGGCAATCGCGCAGCCGCTCGCGCCAGAAAGCATCGCTGATCTTCAGGTTGATGAATCCCGGACCCGCCACCGCCCCCTCGACGACATCCGGATTGGCCTTGAGGCGGGCGAGCAGCGGCTCGGCGATGTCGCGCGGCTTCCTGCGTGCGGCCTTGGCCAGCACCATGGCGGCGTTGGTCGCGATGTCGCCGTGCGCGGCATCGCGCGGCGGCTCGGCCGTGATGGAGGAGAAGTCCAGCGGAGACGGCAATTCGCCGGCCGCCTGCATGGCCTTCAGTGCGTTCTCGATCTCGCCGATGAAATGCCGGTACGGGTTCATGGGGCCGGGGTATTGCCCATCCGGGGAAAATTGTCACCCGGTCCCGCGCTCATGCCGGAGCCGGGCGACTCCGGCCAAGTTGTACAGGGGCCTAATTGTACAGGTCGAACAGGCGCCGATGCTCGTCGAGGGCGTAGCGGTCCGTCATGCCGGCGATGTAGTCGGCAACGACGCGCGCACGAGCCGGGCGCTCGGCGGACTCGGCGCGCTCCCGCCAAGGTGACGGCAGGCAGTTGGGTTCGGCGAAGAGGAGGCCGAACAGATCCATGACCACCCGGCGCGCCTTGGAATGCGAGCGGTTCAGGTGCCAGTGCTCGTACATGCGGGCGTAGAGGAATTTCTTCACGACGCGATCGGTCTCGGCCATGCGTTCAGAGAAGGCGACGACCGGCCGGCCGAGCGCGCGGATGTCGGCCACCGACCGCGGCGCGGACTCTGCGAGGCGGCGCCGGGTTTCGGCCAGCACGTCCTCAACCATGGCGTTGATTACGCGCCGCACGGCTTCGTGGATGAGCCGCGTCTGGTCGATGCCCGGATACTTTTCTGAAACGAAGGCGAACATCTCGCCGACCAGCGGCAGGTCCATGAGGTCGCCGACGCCGAACAGCCCGGCGCGCAGCCCGTCATCGATGTCATGGTTGTTGTAGGCGATGTCGTCGCTCAGGGCCGCGACCTGCGCCTCCGGCCCGGCATGCCCGTCGAGTTCGAGGTCATGGTCCCGACAATACTCGACGATCGCGGCCGGCAGGTCGCCCAGGACGCGCGCTCCTGCGAGCAGCGGGCCATTGTGCTTTACCGCGCCTTCCAGCGTCTCCCAGGTGAGGTTGAGTCCGTTGAATTCGGCGTAGCGCTCCTCGAGCTTGGTGAGGATGCGCAGCGTCTGGGCATTGTGGTCGAAGCCGCCGAACGGCTTCATCGCGGCGTGCAGCGCCTCCTCGCCGGCATGGCCGAACGGCGTGTGGCCGAGATCGTGCGCCAAAGCGACGGCCTCGCCGAGATCCTCGTCGAACCGCAGGGTACGGCAGATCGTGCGCGCGATCTGCGCCACCTCGAGCGAATGCGTGAGCCGCGTCCGGTAGTGGTCGCCTTCGTGGAACACGAAGACCTGGGTCTTGTGTTTGAGACGTCGGAAAGCCGTCGAATGGATGATGCGGTCGCGATCGCGCTGGAACGGGCTGCGGCTGGCCGATTCCGGCTCCGCATGCAGGCGTCCCCGCGTCTGCCAGGGCAGGGTGGCATAGGGCGCCAGCGCCTCGCGTCGCCACATCTGCTCGGCCACGTCCGCTACCTCCTGAAGGCGTGCGGTGCGGTTCTACGACGTCCCGGCGCGGCCAACAATGTCGCGGGGGCTATTTCACGAACGTGACGGGGACTTTCACATGCGCCAGCACATCCTGGGCGACCGAGCCCAGGAGGACGCTGGACAGGCCGGTATGGCCGCGGGTGCCCAGCACGACGAGGCTGGCGCCGATCTTGGCGACGAAGTCCTGCACCACCTCGCCCTGTCGTCCGACGCCGATATGGACCTTGGCATCGATGCCCGCGGCCTTGGCCAGCGCGACGGCGGATGCGAGTCCCTTCTCGCCCTCCTCGCGATGATAGGCGTCGATCTGCTCACGGGACACGAAGGTCGATATGGCGCCGCGCAGGTTCGGCTGGACGTTCAGCAGATGGAGCTCGCCGGCCAGGCCGCCCGACATCAGCTCGATCGCGTGGCCGACCGCCCGATCGGAGGTCGCGGAGCCGTCGACCGCAACGAGGATCGCCTTCATCTTCGCCATGATCGCTACTCCTTCCTCGCCTCTGCTGCGAGATCGACCGGTTCGGCATGCGCCCGAGCCCTGGCTCGCCGTTGCAGCCAGTACCCGACGGCAACGGTGATCACTGCGCCGCCGATCTCGAACGCGGTCTTGGCGTGCGGAATCAGCGCCGCCAGCTTGTCGGCATAGGCCGGATCGGTCGCCAGCACCTCGCCGGCTATGTAGCCCAGCAGGCCGCCCCCCGCGATCACGATCACCGGGAAGCGGTTCAACAGCATCATGATCAGGGTGGCGCCGAAGATGATGAGGGGAATGCTGATCAGCAGGCCCAGCACGATCAGCGTCGTGTCGCCATGCGCCGCCGCCGCGATGGCGATAGCATTGTCGAGGCTCATGACCGCGTCGGCGATGATGATCGTGCGGATCGCGCCCCACAGCGAACCGGCCGCCTTCACCCCGTCGCCGTCCTCCTCCTCGCCTTGCACCAGCTTGATGCCGATCCACAGCAGCAGCAGGCCCCCGATCAGCTTGAGAAAGCCGATCTTAAGAAGCTGATCGACGATCAGGACGAAGATGATGCGCAGGACGATGGCGCCGCCGCTGCCAACCAGGATGGCAGGCTTCTGATGCCGCTTGTCGAGATTGCGGCAGGCCAGCGCGATGACCAGGGCGTTGTCGCCCGACAGCACGATATTGACCAGGATGATCTGAAACAGGCCGCTCCAGAAAGCGGGGCTAAGCTCAAACGACATGTTCCCGCGGACTCCGTCTTCCTGCGCGACCTCTAGCGTCGACGCGACCGGACGGTTCCGGTTGCCGCCGACCTTCATTGCATCGGCGGAAGGTGTTAGTGCAGCGTCTGCCGGCCGGCAAGCCAAACCGGACAGGCCTGGGGAGCAAATCGCATGGCGAGTGGTGCCGGCTACAACAGGATGTTTCCCGTCTCGTGGACGGAATTGCACCGGGACGCGCGGGCGCTGGCTTGGCGGCTGGCCGACCTGGGCCCGTTCAAGGGGCTGGTCGCCGTCACCCGCGGCGGGCTGGTGCCCGCGGCCATCGTCGCCCGGGAGTTGAACCTGCGCCTGATCGACACTGTCTGCTGCTCGACCTACGACCGCATGGAACGCGGCGCCAAGGTGGAGCTGCTCAAGGGCACGCAGGCCGAGAAGGACGGCGGCGAGGGCTGGCTGATCGTCGACGACCTCGTCGACACCGGCGTCACGGCGCGCGCGGTGCGTGCGCTTCTGCCCAAGGCGCATTTCGCCACGGTCTATGCAAAGCCGGCGGGCCGCCCGACCGTGGACAGCTACATCACGGAAGTCAGCCAGGACACATGGATCCTGTTCCCCTGGGACCAGGAGGCCGTCATGGCCAAGACGATCGTGGAGCTGAAGGGCGGCCGGTGAGGGTCGCCGCGCGACCGAGATCCACCTCGTTGCCGCCGCAGTCGACCGGAGGACACATCAGATGAGATGTTACGTCATCCCCTCACCCCAGGGCATCGACTCGCTGAGCCTCGTCGACCGGCCGGATCCGGCGCCCGGCCGCCATCAGGTGCTGGTCCGGGTGCGGGCCACGTCGCTCAACTACCGCGACCTGATCACCGTCGAAGGGCAGTATGCCCGCGCCGCCCCCAAGCCCGACCTGATCCCCCTGTCGGACGGCGCCGGCGAGGTCGTCGCCGTGGGCGGCGGCGTCCGCCGCTTCAAGGTCGGGGACCGCGTGGCGGGCTGCTTCATGCAGAACTGGGCCGGCGGCGCCATCGACGAAGCGGCGCAGGCCTCGGCCATGGGCGGCGCGGTCGACGGCATGCTGACGGAGCTTGCGCTCCTGGAGGAGGACGGGACCGTGCGGCTTCCCGACAGTCTCGGTTTCGAGCAGGGAGCGACCCTGCCCTGCGCCGGTGTCACCGCCTGGAACGCCCTTGTCGAGATCGGTGACATCAAGGCCGGCGACACCGTCCTGGTGCTGGGCTCGGGCGGCGTCTCGGTCTTCGCGCTGCAGTTCGCGCGGCTTCTGGGCGCACGCGTGATCGCGACCTCCGGCTCACCCGCGAAGGCCGAGCGCCTGAAGGCCATGGGTGCCGAGGCCGTCATCGACTATCGCACCACGCCAGAGTGGGACAAGGAGGTGATGCGGCTGACCGGCGGACGCGGCGTCGACGTCACGGTCGAGGTCGGCGGCGCCGGAACGCTGCCGCGCTCGTTCCTGTCGACGCGCCTGGGCGGCCGCATCGCCGTCATCGGTCTCCTGACAGGCCAGGGCGCACAGGTCGACCCGATGCCGATCCTGCGGCGCAACCTGCGTGTCCAGGGTCTTTATGTCGGCAGCAGGCAGATGTTCGAGGCCATGAACCGCGCGATCGAGGCCGGCGGGCTCGAGCCGGTGATCGACCGGGTGTTCCCTTTCGCCGACGCGAAGGATGCCTATCGGCATCTCAAGGGCCAAAGCCATTTCGGCAAGGTCGTCATCTCCCACGTCTAGGAGGACTCCAATTGCGTGGCGAGCACCGGCGGCTATGGTCGGGCAACGAAGGAGGAAACCGCATGGCCACGCTGGCACGCCGCAAGGTCGGCAGGACGACGCTGGAGGTCACCGAGCTCGGGCTCGGCGGCGCCCCCATGGGTGGCTTTCGCGCCACCATCCCCGATGCCGAGGCGATGGCGCTCACGGAGGCGGCATGGGCGGCCGGCGTGCGCTACTACGACACCTCACCCTTCTATGGGTACGGACGCAGCGAGCTGCGCATGGGCGCGGCCCTGCGCGAGAAGCCGCGCGGGGATTTCGTGCTGTCGACCAAGGTCGGCCGCGTCATGCATCCCATGAAGCCGGGCGAGAAGAAGCCCGCCGATTTCCGCGAGAACGGACTGCCCGGATTCGCACCGGTGTTCGACTACACCTACGACGGCGTCATGCGCTCGCTCGAACATTCGCATCTGCGGCTGGGCCTGGCGAAGATCGACATCGCGCTGATCCACGACGTCGACTTCTGGACCATCAAGGACCGGGCGATCCTCGATGAGCGGTTCAAGACGGTGATGGAGTCCGGATACAGGGCGCTGGACGAGCTGCGACGCGCCGGGATCATCTCCGCCATCGGCGTGGGCATCAACGAGGCCGACACCAGCCTGCGCTTCATCCAGGCCGGCGACTTCGACTGCATGCTCCTCGCCGGCCGCTATACCCTGCTCGAGCAGGGTGCGCTCGACGCCTTCCTGCCGGAATGTGTGAAACGGCAGGTTTCCGTGATCCTGGGCGGTCCGTACAACTCCGGAATCCTGACCGGCGGCGTGAAGCCGGGGGCGACGCACGACTACGCGCCCGCCCCGGCATCGCTGGTCGAGAAGGCGCAGAAGATCGAGGCGGTATGCAGACGCCATGGCGTCGAGCTGGGCGCCGCGGCGCTGCAGTTCCCGCTGTACCATCCGGCCGTGTGCTCGGTGATCCCGGGCGCGCTGGCCGCGACGGAGGTGAAGCAGAACGTCGCGCGCCTGTCGGCGACGATCCCGGTCGAGCTGTGGAGCGAGCTCAAGCGGGAGCAACTGCTGGATGCCAACGCACCGACGCCGAACTGAGACCAGCGGGGAAACGCCATGAAGATCATCGACGCCCAGATCCACATCTGGGGCCAGACCGTCACGCCGCCCAGCGGCACGCATCGCAAGGTCGAGAAATTCACTGCCGAGGAGGCGCTGAAGGAAATGGACGAGGCCGGCGTGGACGCCGCCCTGATCCATCCGCCCTACAGCTGGGATCCGACCTCCAACCAGCTCGCGCTGGAAGCGGCCAAGAAGTACCCGGATCGCTTTGCCGTGATGGGCCAGTTCGACTTCGACGATCCCGAGAGCCGCACGCGCATCGCCAGCTGGCGCCGGCAGCCCGGCATGCTGGGGCTGCGCTGGGCGCTGCTCTATCCCGACCAGCAGAAGGCGCTGCACGAGGGCAGGCTCGACTGGGTGTGGCCCGCCGCGGAGAAGGCGGGCGTGCCCATCGCCACGATGGCCGGCCTGTTCCTGCCGCAGTTCCGCCGGATCGCCGAAGCCCATCCCAACCTCAAGCTGATCATCGACCATTGCGGCCTGCTGCGGCTGGAAAAGGACGAGAAGGCCTTCGGCAACCTCGAGGAGCTCTGCGCCCTGGCGAAGCTGCCGAACGTCGCCGTGAAGGCGACCGGCGCACCGGGCTACTCGACGCAGCCCTATCCGTTCCGCAACCTGCATGACGGCCTGCGGCGGATCTTCGACGCCTACGGTCCCGACCGCTTCTTCTGGGGTACGGACATCACCCGCATGCCCTGCAGCTATCGGCAGTGCGTCACGATGTTCACCGAGGAGCTTCCCTGGCTGAAGGGCCAGGACCTCGAGAAGGTGATGGGACGGGGCCTCGCCCGGTGGCTGGACTGGGACTTCAGGTTCGACTGACGCCCTTCGGGGCCGTCAGGTATCCGATGGACTACTTTGCGACCGGCAGGATCTGACCGCGAATCTCGCCGGCGGGATGCCGTTCCGTCAGGATGTTGACGTACCAGCGGCCGGCGAGCAGCTGCGCGGCCTGCTCGTCCGTCAGCGTCACGCCGTCCCGGATCGTGTAGTCGTAGATCGGGATGTTGATCGGCGCGGTGCGCTCGGCGTTCTCGCCCGCCGCGGCGGGCCCCTGCAGATAGCCCATGGTCATCGGCCCGCTCAGCCCGACGAGGTTCAGCCGGTACTCCAGGACCTTCGTCGAAGGCCGGTAGACGCCCTCGAACCAGCCACTGGCGCCGCTCTGCGTCGGCGGCACCTCGCTCGCACCGCTGAGCGCCGCCCGCAGGTCAGTCTTCTCGACCCGCGGCTCGCCCATATAGAAAGAGCACGACGTAGCGACCAGCAGAGCCAGCATCGGGGAAATGCGCAGGGCGGCGATCATGAGCGGCAAGTGTCCACGGTCTCCGTCATACGCATCAAGCCCCCTTGGCGTGCCCGCCGCCGTTGCTAGAGCGGTTTCCACTTTGGCGGAACCGCAAGCGGTTCCGCCAAAGTGGAAACGCGCGCACGGGTGATCGAAGTTTCACAAGGCATGTTCCGTTCGGCTGATTCCAGCCGAACGGAACATGCTTTAGCAGGCTGTTGAAAAACTCATCGTAGTTCATTGAAGAGGATGATTCACTGGTTCCGGTTGCTACGGAGTCGGTGATGCGTGGATCGGATGAGCGATCTGGGTCGTTGTTCAGCTACGTTGACCTT
>JBMONG010000030.1:0-230560 GCA_049323495.1 Pseudomonadota bacterium | reverse complement strand
GCGAACGCCCGGGCTTCCTCGGGACCGGCGATCAGGCGTCCTGGCTCAACCGACGCTACAGCGAGGCGACGGCCGAGCGCATGGACCAGAAGGTGCGCGAGGTCGTGGATGGCGTCTTCAAGCGCACGCTGGCGCTTCTTGAAAGCAACCGAGGTCTTCTCGAGCAGTCTGCACGCGATCTCTTGCAACGAGAAACGCTGGATGAGACCGAACTGAACGAAATCGGCCTCAAGGTGAAAAGAACGGAAGCGGTTGCGGCATGACGTCTTTAGCGGCGCGGATGGCGCGAACAAATCGAATTGGATGAGCGAAGGGAGAACACAAATGGCAAACGGTAAGTGCGACATGTGCGGCCGCCCGGCGACGGCCCGCGTCCGGGCCTCGGTCAACGGCCGCGTGCAGGACATGGAACTGTGCGATCAGCATTATCGCGAGATGGTGCGCCGGTCTGGCCGCAGCGCGTCGCCGCTCGAATCGCTCTTTGGAAGGCACTCGCTGCTCGACGAGTTCTTCGGCGACAGCGGATTCGGAAGCCTCTTCGGCGACAGCCCGTTGGCGGGAAGCGCGCTCGGGTCTGCGGGCGGCGACGATGCCGTTGACGCAACCTTCGACGATGCCGCCCCCCGGCGCGGCGTCCGTCGCGGCGGGGGCGGACGGACAATCGCCGACCGGCTGAGCGAGCAGGGCAACAAGCTTTTGCAGGAAGCGGCGCAAAAGGCGGGAGAGTTCGGGCGTAGCGAAGTCGATACCGAACATCTGCTTCTGGCCCTGACTGCTTCCGAGGTCGTCAAGACCATCCTCGAGCAATTCAAGGTCAATGTGGACGATCTGCGTCGACAGATCGAGACAGAGGCAAAGCGCGGCGATGCCAAGCCGCAAGGCGAGATCGGCGTCAGTCCGCGCCTCAAGGACGCGCTGAACCGGGCCTTTATCGCCTCGAACGAGTTGGGCCATTCCTATGTCGGCCCTGAGCACCTGCTGATCGGCCTCGCCGAGGAGGGCGAGGGTCTCGCCGCGTCGATCCTCCGCAAATACGGATTGACGCCGCAGGCGCTGCGCCAGCAGGTGACCAAGGTCGTCGGCAAGGGCGCCGAGGAAGGCCGCGTGGAGGCCCCCTCCAGCACGCCCGATCTCGACCAATACAGTCGTGACCTGACCAAACTCGCCCGCGAGGGCAAGCTCGACCCCGTCATCGGCCGCGCTCGAGAGATCGAGACGACGATCGAAGTGCTGGCCCGGCGCAAGAAGAACAATCCCGTCCTGATCGGCGAGCCCGGCGTGGGCAAGACCGCCATCGTCGAGGGGCTGGCGCAGCGGATCGTCGCTGGCGAGGTGCCCGAGGCGTTGCGCGACAAGCGACTGGTAGAGCTCAACATCAACTCTATGGTCGCCGGGTCGAAATACCGTGGCGAGTTCGAGGAGCGGGTCCAGAAGATCCTCAAGGAGATCACCGAGGAGAAGGACAGCCTGATCCTCTTCATCGACGAGATTCACACCATTGTCGGCGCGGGCCAGGGCGGCGGCGAAGGTGGGCTCGACATCGCGAACACCTTCAAGCCGGCGCTGGCGCGGGGCGAATTGAATCTGATCGGCGCAACGACTCTCAACGAATATCAAAAATATATCGAGAAGGACGCCGCGCTCGAACGCCGCTTCCAGCCGGTCTACGTTGACGAGCCGACGGTCGCGCAGACGATCATGATCCTGCGTGGTCTGCGGGATACTCTGGAGGCCCATCACAAGGTCACGATCACCGACGAAGCCATCGTCGCGGCGGCAGAGCTTTCGGACAGGTATATCACCGGCCGCTTCATGCCCGACAAGGCGATCGACCTGATCGACCAGGCCGCCGCGCGCGTGAAGATCAGCGCCACCGCGCGCCCGGTTGACGTGCAGGAGCTCGATGCCGAGGTCCAACAGATCAAGCGCGAGCAGGATTACGCCGCGGCCCGCAAGCAGTTCGACCGGGCAGCGGAACTCAAGAGAGAGCTGGAAACCAAGCAGAAGGAACTGGACGAGCTACTGGAAGTCTGGAAACGCGACCAGGCATCGGCCACGGCCGAAGTGCGCGTCGACCATGTCGCCCAGATCGTCTCGAAGATCACTGGTGTTCCGGTCACGGAGCTGACCACCGAGGAGAAAGACAAGCTCCTCAAGCTCGAGGAGAAGTTGCACGAGCGCGTTATTGGCCAGGAAGAGGCGATCCGAGCCGTCGCCGACGCGGTTCGCCTTGCGCGAGCGGGCCTGCGCGAAGGGCGCGGCCCGACCGCAACCTTCCTCTTCCTCGGGCCGACCGGCGTGGGCAAGACCGAGCTCGCCAAGACCCTCGCCGAGGTGATCTTTGGCGATCAGGATGCGATGATCCGCATCGACATGTCGGAATATGGCGAGCGCCACTCCGTCGCCCGGCTTGTCGGGGCGCCTCCGGGTTATGTCGGCTATGACGAGGGCGGCCAGCTGACCGAGAAGGTCCGCCGTCGGCCCTACTCGGTCGTGCTCCTCGACGAAATCGAGAAGGCGCATCCGGATGTCTACAACATCCTGCTTCAGGTGTTCGACGATGGCCGCCTGACAGATGGCAAGGGCCGCGTGGTGGACTTCACCAACACCATTATCATCGCCACCTCGAACCTCGGTTCCGACATCATCCAGCGCAACCTCAAAAAGCGCGGGACGCAGGAGTTCGACGAGGCGAAGCAGAAGGCCGAACTGATGGAGGTGCTGCGCGGACATTTCCGGCCCGAGTTCATCAACCGGATCGACGAGATCATCGTGTTCCATTCGCTGAATCATGCCGAGATCCGCCAGATCGTTGAGTTGCAGCTGAACCGGGTGAAACGCACGGCCCTGACCCAAGGCGTCGAACTCGAATACGACGTGAGTGTCGTGGATCACTTCGGCGCGGTCGGCTTCCGCCCCGAATTCGGCGCTCGCGAGTTGCGGCGACTGATCCGCTCGCAACTCGAGACCGAGCTCGCTCGCGAGATCCTCTCGGGACGTATCGCGGACGGCGACAAGGTACGCGTTGCCTGGTCGGCGGACGAGCAGAAGGTGGTCTTCGAGAAGCTCGAAAGGGCTAAGGCTGCCGAGACGTCGAGCGAGGACGCCGACGAGTCGAAAGGCGCCCCAGGCCAAAAGGGCAAGCGAAAGTCGGCGAACAGAGAACACAAGCCAAGTGCAGATGAGTCCGACAAGAAGTCACTGAAGAGCTCGTCTGGCGAACAAAAACCGTCCGCCTGATACCAGCGGCCCGGCCGGACACGGGCCACTGCGCCCATTCCGGCCGGACCTCCAACGCAAAAGTCAGCGAACATGAAGATTCGAACCGCATTTCGCAATCTCGACCGCCACGGGCGGCAGCGCGCACCCGAGGTGATCGCCGAGGAGGTCCGGCAGCTTGAAGGTCATCTCAAGCGCTTCCGACCCGAGCTGGTTTGTTTGGAGATCTCCGTGTCGCAGACGGAGGGCAAGACCCGCATCCACGCCAGCCTGCGTCTGCAACTGCCCTCGGGCGTGATCGCAGCGCAGGAGGACGGATTCGAGATCGAACCTGTCCTGCGCAAGGCATTCGCCGATCTGCGCAGACGTGTCGATAGGAAGGTGGCGCTGCTCAAGGGCGAACCGCAATGGAAGCGCCGGGCACGCCGCGCCCGGATCAAGGCGCTGCTGCCGCCCGCACGGGACAGAGCCGAGGCCGAACGGCGCACACTCTATTTCGGCCTGATCGAGGATCATCTCGATGCGGTCTACGACACCGTGAGGCGCGAACTGACTTACCTGGAGGCCAGCGGGGCGGTCCGCGAAGGCCGTCTCGATGTCGGCGATCTGGTCGATGCGACGGTCCTGAAAGGTCTCGAGCGGTTCGAGCAGCGGCCGACAGAGTTCTCGGTCGGCCACTGGCTGACGCGGCTGGCCTTCGAGAGCATCGACGCTGCGGCACGCGAAGCCAGCCATGCGCTGCCGGACAGCGCCGCCTCTCTCGACTCCGAGCCCGAGACCCCAGCGCAGGATCCGACCGAGGCCGACCAGGAGATGTTCGAGTTCTACCAGCCCGACGACGTACTGCGTCTGGAAGACCTCGTGGCCGATGGCTCCGCTACCGATCCCGAGATCGAGGCGACGCGTCATGAGGAAACGCTGGCGCTGCACCGGGCCATCGCGGCTCTGCCAGCGCTGTGGCGCAGGGTGCTGTTGAGACTCGATCTGGAGAACGACACGGCAGAGACGATTTCCCTGACCCTCGGCATTCCGGAAGACGACGTCCGACGCATCGCCGAATCCGCACGCGCGCAGCTTCGCGAGAAGCTGCAGGCGTTCGGTTACCCGGCTGACACCGCCGCGACGTTCACGGAACCGTCGCGCATCCCGCAGCCTCTTCTGGATCGGGATCGGATCGAGCGGGGTCTCCTGGACGATGTGAAGGGAGAAGCGTCATGACGCGCGGACATAATCGCCCTCCCTTTCCGCCGAAGGCGCCTGGGACCGACATGCGGTCGTGGGACGTGCCGACGGTCGTCATCTACCGGCCTGCGCGTTCGGTAATGAGCGTAGAAATGCCTGGCGCACTCGGTTCCAGGAAACTACTGAAAACTCAAGGAGGAGGAGAAATGAACACTGAGGCGAAACAAAGTGTGCGGGGCAGTGAGGATCTGCTTTGCAGCCTCTCCAAGAACTGGTGGGCATTTGTCCTCCGAGGCATTCTCGCGTTTCTGATTGCAGTGCTGGCATTCATCATGCCGGCAGAGTCGCTCCTCGCCTTGACGCTCGTCTTCGGGGCGTTCTCTTTTGCCGACGGTGTGTTCGGACTAATTGCCGCCGTACGGCACCTCCGCAAGGGCGAACGTTGGGGCTGGCTGATGTTCAGCGGCATCCTTGGAATTGCGACCGGTGTCATTGTGGTGGTCTCGCCCTTCGTCGCTACATTGGTGCTGGCCACTTTCCTCTGGGCGAGCATCGCTTTCTGGTCAGCGTTCTCCGGCATCTTCGAAATCGTCGCGGCGATCCGACTGCGGAAGGAAATCAAAGGCGAGATCTGGCTCATTCTAAGCGGTCTTGTCTCGGTTGCCCTGAGCGTCGCCGTAATCTGGCTGTTGCTCACCCGCCCGGTCGAGACCTTTCTCGCGCTCGGTTGGCTCCTCGGTTTCTACGCTGCCTTCTTCGGCGTGATGATGGTGTTGCTCGGCCTCCGGCTTCGCAACGCTCGTAGATCCGACGGCTCCATCTCCAGTGACATTATGAACAAACCCAGTGAAGCGTGAGCGTGGCGACCGAACACCACCGATCCGTTGGCGACGAAGACGACGATCTCACTCGTTGGGATGAAACGATCTTCGAGCGATGTTTGCGCGTCGGCTTCAATCCGTTTGGCTCTGGGCCAACGCCGATCTTCCTGAGGGGAGGGAAGCATCAGCAAGGTCGCGGGGCAGCAAAAAATGGCCAGCGGCCCGGACGCGACGATCTCAAATCCGCCGACGCATGTCAGGAACCAGAACAGGAAAACGGCAATGCGCGGACATAATCGTCCTCCCTTTCCACCGAAGGTGCCGGGGACCGACATGAGGTCGTGGGACGTGCCGACGGCCATCATCTACCGGCCTGCGCGCTCGGCGATGACCTCCGCGCCCCGGCCGAATTACTGGGTCCTCGAGTTTGAGCCATCGCGACCGCTCTGGATCGAGCCGCTCATGGGCTATACCTCAAGCGACGATCCCTATCGTTCGATACGGCTCAAATTTCCTGATCGGCAAAGCGCCATCGATTTTGCTGAACATAACGACTGGAGGTATATCGTTCGCGAAGACGCCCCGGCCCGTGCCCACCACAATCGTTGGCGGGGCGCCGAAAGACATCAGCTTTACAAGGGCGCTGACGCACCGGGGGCGTTTCGCATCCACGCTCGGCAGAGGCCGGGAAAGTCGGACCACAGCCTGCAACGCGCAGTGGAACGAGACGGCGCAGTGGACCTGTCGGCATCCGAGCACACAGAGTTTGATCCCGTGCTCGAAGCGAGCCTCGAGTCCTTCCCGGCGTCCGATCCGCCGGCATGGACGGGTGTGACGGTGGCGGCGAAGAAACGATGACTCGAACTGTAAACTGAAGCAGGGACGGAGAGCTTGTTTCCCTATCTCGACACCGTTGCGCGGAGGTATCCTCCCGTCATCGTCTGGGTACTCATAGGGGTGAACGTCCTCGCGTTCATCTACCAGATCAGCTTGCCCCCGCGCCAGCTGGATCGGTTCCTGTTCGAGTTCGCGCTGGTGCCATCGCGCTTCTTCGGACAACTCAGCCTGATTGCTCCCTCGGACTGGACTCCCTTCCTGACCAATATGTTCCTGCACGGGGGGTGGCTGCATCTCATCCTGAACATGTGGACACTCTGGATCTTCGGCCCCGCGGTCGAGGATCGTCTCGGCCCCGGGCGGTATATCCTGTTCTATCTGTTCTGCGGCGTGGCTGCCGGGCTGGCCCATGCGCTTGCGAACCCCGACTCGGTCGTGCCCGCGCTCGGCGCATCCGGCGCAATTGCCGGTGTGATCGGTTGCTACGCACGAATGTTTCCGGCAGCCCGGCTGGTCGTGATCGTGCCCATTCTGTTCATTCCGCTGTTTTTCGAGGTCCGGGCATTCGTTTTCGCGATGCTCTGGTTCCTCATGCAGCTCATCCCCGGATTTCTGTCTTTGGGCGACCAGGCAACGGGCGGGATTGCTTGGTGGGCGCATATTGGCGGCTTTGTCGCCGGCTGGCTCATCACGCCGCTATTGCGGAGGCCCAGCGCGGCCTACCGCCATTACTATCGAGACGAAGGCGTCTACGGCTTCTTGCCGGATGGAAGTCGGGAAGGAGAGCTAGGTCCATGGACGTAACGCAACTCTTCTGGCTGTTTTTCATCATTTCCGCTCTGCAGCCCGTTCTGCAGCGCAGGTATCTCGAAGTGATGCGCACCCGAAAGATCGCGCAGATCGAGAAGAAGCGGAGCAGCCGCGTCATCCTGCTGATCCATAGGCAGGAAACCATGAACCTCCTCGGCTTTCCTCTGATGCGTTACATCGACGTCAACGATTCGGAGGAGGTTTTGCGCGCCATCCAGATGACTGACGACGATGTTCCGCTCGACATTGTGCTCCACACGCCTGGCGGCTTGGTGCTGGCGGCGACCCAGATTGCCCGCGCTATCCAGGGACACAAGGGCAAGGTGACGGTCTTCGTGCCGCATTACGCTATGTCGGGTGGCACCCTGATTGCCCTTGCTGCCGACGAGATCGTGATGTGTCGCCATTCGGTGCTCGGCCCGATCGATCCGCAGCTGGGCGGCATGCCGGCGGCCTCGATCATCAAGGTGGCAGAGGAAAAGCCGATCGCCGAGGTGGACGACCAGACGCTGGTGATGGCCGATGTCGGGCGCAAGGCCATCGCGCAAGTCCAAGCCCTTGCAATACAGCTCATAGCCGGAAACACGGACCAGGAACGCGCCCGGTCGCTGGCCGCAAAGCTGGCGACGGGAACCTGGACCCACGATTACCCCATCTTCGCCGAAGAGGCGCAGAGCATGGGACTGCCGGTGAGCACCGACATGCCCGACGAGATCCTGGAGCTCATGACGCTCTATCCGCAGCCCGTGCGGCGTCAGGGCGGCGGCGTAGAATACCTTCCAGAGCCGCGGCAGAGGGAAGCACGCAGACAATAGCTCCTGTCGCTGCAGATCAGAAGAAGAACGCCGCGTCAATCACGGCGGTAAAGGTCGTTTGGAGGAAGTGTAATGCCCACCATCGTCTGCCCGCAGTGCAACACGACCAACCGGGTTCCCGAAGATCGCCTGACTGACGACCCCAAGTGCGGCCGTTGTGGGGCATGGCTCTTCCAGGGGAAGCCGGTCATCCTTACCGCGTCTAATTTCGACCGTCACGCCAGCGCCGAGCTGCCCTTGCTCGTCGATTTCTGGGCGGAATGGTGCGGGCCATGCAAGATGATGGCGCCCCAGTTCGAAGCCGCCGCACGTTCACTGGAGCCTCATGTCCGCCTCGGCAAGCTCGATACGGAGGCGGAACAACAGATTGCGGGCCGGTACGGGATCCGCAGCATCCCCACCATGATCCTGTTCACGGCAGGCCGGGAAGTTGGCAGAATCAGCGGCGCCATGACGGCTTCGCAAATAACGGCCTGGGTGCGCTCGCAGTCACGAGACTGATTGTCGACCTTGGCCATCGCTCGCAGCGAAGTGGAAAGTAATCGATTTGCACGGCACGACCGGCTTTCTCGAAAGTGGCGCTCTCCTTGTTGTCGCAGCCTTTGTGCTCGTGACGATCTGCGCGCGGATCGGAATTCCAAGCATTGTGGGCTACATTCTCACGGGGCTACTGATCGGACCGTCGGGTCTCGGACTGGTTTCAGAGAGCGCCGCCCTGACCACCATCGGTGAAATCGGGGTGGTCCTTCTGCTGTTTGCGCTCGGCCTGGAATTCTCATTCGAGAAACTCGCGTCTCTCAAGCGTCATGTCTTCGGTGTGGGCATGGCGCAGGTTGCGGTCACGACGATCCTCGTTTCTGCGACGACAATCTCTCTGTTCGGCCTTGGCATCGTCCCCGCGGTCCTCATCGGCGGAGCCGTCGCGATGTCATCCACCGCGCTATGCCTCAAGGTGCTGGCGAGCGTGAACGCCCTTGGCTCGCTGCCGGGGCGCATGGCGATCGCCGTGCTTCTGTTTCAGGACCTTGCCGCCGTGGCACTCCTGTTGTTGCACGATGCATCGAGCGGCGCCGCCGAAGGATTCGGAGCGATTACCGTAATTCTTGGAGCCGTGGCGCTGGTCGCTCTTCTCTTCATCGCGCGGGGACCGTTGCAATTGATCGCCAAGTGGATTGCAGCCTCTGGCGATCCAGAGCTTACACAGCTACTCGCGCTCGCGATCGCACTCGGCTCCGCTATCGCCGCAGCCTCCGCCGGGCTTTCTCCGGCGCTCGCTGCCTTCGCCGCCGGGATGGTCATAGGTGAAGGCGATGCGCGTCATGCCGTCGAAAGAGAAATCCGACCCTTTCGCGATCTCTTCGTCGGCATCTTCTTCATCGGCATCGGGACGCAAATTCCGCTCGGAACCTTGGCGTCATCCTGGCCCGCTGTGCTGATCTGGCTCGCGATCCTCTTCTTCGGCAAGGCGCTGATCTTTCTCGCTGTCGCTCGCGGGTTTGGCGAACCACTTCCGGCGTCATTGCGAACCGGCATCATCCTGGCTCACGGAGGCGAATTCAGCCTCATGCTGCTTTCGGTCTCATTGGCCTCAGGCCTCCTTCCCGCCAGCTTTGGCGGTCCGCTGTTCATAGCCATCGGCATAAGCATGTTGTGCGGGAGTGTTCTGGTCCGATGGGCCGGACGAGATGCTCAGTCGAACCTGCAGTGAAGTTGGAACGCACCAGCCTTCGCGCTTGGCTATTGCTGCAATGACGGCGGTCATTGGCGCCTTATGCGCAAGTCGTCACAGTGAGGGTGCCTTTGGCTGTCAGAGATGAGCGACTTGAGCACGCGCAATTGGCACAGCTGGATCGTGGTCGCGCTTGGCGGCTGGCTGGTCGTGTCGCCGCTCGTGCTGCAGCAAATGACGCCCGGTGGCGCATGGGCGCCGCTGACAATCTGGAGTTTCGTCATAACGGGTGCGCTGGCGCTTCTGGTTGCTGTTGCTGCCCTTGCGGAGAGGGCGGAATGGCAGGGTTGGCTGGGACTAGCCCTCGGCGCCTGGCTTACTGTCTCGCCTTGGGTGATCGGCTTTGCCGACACGCCGTTTGCTCAAACAAACGCCGTTATTTGCGGCGCCGGAATAGCGTTCCTGTCCGGTTGGGCACTGTGGCGGAAAGGTGGCGCTTCACGACCTTGAATGCGGGCGCGCAGGCTCCCGATCCGAAACCTGCCATGTCACGCGGGTGCTTGTCCCGCAGGTGGAAACTCCACCACCACCCTCAGACCCGGCCGGTTATCGAGAAGTTCGAGGCGCGCTCCGTGGCGGGCGACAATCGCCTGGACAATGGAAAGGCCAAGCCCAGTGCCGCGATTCGCCTTGTCGGCATCGCCGCGGTAAAAGGGTTCTGTCACGCGAGAGCGCTCCTCCTCCGGGATTCCCGGTCCGGTGTCGGCGACGACGAGCGCGACCCTGCCGCCGCTCCGCGGTTCCGCCGAAAGCGTTATCGTTGCGCCTGCCGGACAATAGGCCAGCGCGTTCTCGATCAAATTGGCGACCATCTGGCGGAGCATAGACACGTCGCCGCGCAGCAGGTTCGAATCGTCGGGTGCCGCAAGCTCGAGCTTTATGCCGCGTTCCTCCGCCACGGGGCCGAATATCTCGACCAACTCGGCGAGAAGTGCAGCCGGTTCGATATGCCCGCTGTCCAATGAGGGTTGGCTGCCGATGCGTGCGATGCGCAGAACGGAGTCGAACACGGCGGCGATCCGAGCGAGTTCAGCCTCCACCTCACCGAGCGCTTGCTTTGCCCGGTCGCTCTCTGCGGCGTCGGCGGCGCGCTCAATGGCGAGCGTCGCACGGGCAAGCGGGCTTCGCAGCTCGTGGGCGAGGGTGGCCGACGTCGCGCGTGTCAAGGAGATAAGCGACTCGAGTCGCGCTAACTGGTTGTTAATCTGGCCCGCCAGTTTGTCGGTCGCATCAATCCCGAAATCGACTGGTACTCTGGCCGAAAGATCGCCCAGCGACACGCGCTCCAGCGCCGCGCCGATAGAACTTAGTCTGCGCTGGGCCCGACTGCCGAGGACGATGCCGATGCCGATGAAGGTAATCATGACAAGGAGAGCAAGGCCGGAAACTGAGTACGCGAGCGTCCGCAGCGTCACGTCCCGCGTTTGCAGCGAGCGGCCCGAGAGCACCGTAAAATCGCCGAGCACGCTGACATTGGCAAGAATCCGAGGGTAACTGACAGCCACCGTCAACGCGGGATCATCGATCTCATGCCAACCCTCCGGCGGTGGCGGGATAGCGATGTTGCCGGCCAATCGTTGGCCCTGGGTATCATATACGACGATTGCCTGGCGCCAGGCGCCAAGGCGCAAGGCGATCCGTCGGACGTGATCCAGAAAGGTGTCTCTGCCTTCGGCCGCGTACACCTCGATGAGGGCAGCTCGCGCGGACTCGACCTGGTTGCGAACGTCCTCGTCCAGAGTCGTGCGGACCGTCGAAAAGACAGTTACCCCACTGACGACGAGCGCTGCGACCAGCACCGCGGAGCCATAGACTGCGGTTCGGAATGTTGAGGCCGCAAAGAGGCTAGCTAGGGCTATGCAAAGTGTAGCCCATGCTGCGAACGGTGTGAACGAGCGGCAGGTCGAATGGCTTGTCGATCTTGGCGCGCAGTCGACTGATTTGGGTTTCCAAGATGCTGGTACTCGGCTCGAAATTCAGGTTCCAGACCTTGTCGAGCAGCAGCGTGCGCGGCACGACGCGGCCGGCATTGCGCATCAGAACCTCAAGCAGCGCCAATTCCTTCGATTGAAGGTCGATCTGCTTGCCGCCCCGCTTCGCCGTGCGGGCGAGCAGGTCGAGCGAGAGGTCGTGTACGCTCAGCACATGGGGCTCGAAGGCTTGATGACCACGGCGGGCGAGCGCCGTGATCCGGGCAAGCAGTTCCGCGAAATGGAACGGTTTGCAAAGATAGTCGTCGGCTCCGGCGGCGAGCCCCTCGACCCGGTCGGCGACGTCGCCGAGCGCCGTGAGCATCAGCACGGGAACCTGCTTCCGCGCGCCCCGTAACGCCCGGACCACCGATACCCCGTCGATACCTGGAACCATCCGGTCCACGATCGCCAGGTCAATCTCGGCGTAGAGCGCATGAGAGAGCGCGTCACATCCGTTCGTGAGGTGATCGACGCTGTGTCCGCCCTCTTCGAGACCCCTGTAAACGTAACCGGCGAGCTTTGCGTCGTCCTCCAGAAGCAGGATTTTCATGGGTCTGGGTCCTCGCTTTAGCGCCAGGGTAGCTTCTGACCCGATGGACGTCTTTGATCCAGATCAGATGTCGGTCGCCCCTTTCGCGCGATGGCACGGTGGTCAGCCCCCCATAGCCTACCTTACAGAAACGTGAACTTCGCGCCAGCCAGACGTGAACTTCTTGCCTCATCCTTGGCCTTGCAGTCGCCAGGGAGGGAGTCATGTTCATGCCGCAGTGCGAACCGGTCGCCCCCAAATTGACCCGGAGATCCGGTGGGTCGCAGTTCGCCATACATGAAAGTTCCCGTCTGCACCGCTCCATCTGCGATTGTGGGTGGGTTCGTCGTCTGGAACCGGATGAAGGGCTGATCCACCAGGGCACCGAGCCGAGCTTCGTTGGCGTGGTCCTGTCCGGCGTCTTGCGTCTCCAGAAGCTTCACAAGGACGGCACATATCGCGTGCTGGGATTCCTGTTTCCAGGCGCTCTGTTCGGCAGTCCTGGCCGAGGGGTGCGCGATTGCGGCGTTGAGGCGGCCACGGCTGCCCACGTGGCCTGCCTCGATCATCGGACTTTTATGGCGCTCATGGAAGCGGACAGGGGGCTCGAACGCACGTTCTTTGCAGCAGCACTGGATGAACTGGATGCAGCCTACGAACTGTCGTCCCTGCTGGGCATTCAAAGGCGGGACGCGCGCGTGGCGGCCTATCTGCACTGCCTGATCGCGCGAGGTATCGGGGAGATTACCCCGTCGGGCCGACGGGCCATCGAGTTCCCGGTTCCGCGCCGCGACATGGCGGCCTATCTGGCGATCGCCGGCGAAACGCTCTGCCGGTCCCTTCACGCGCTTGAGCGCGCCGGAGCCATACGGCTGATCGAAGCGAGCCGCATCGAGGTCGTCGATGAGGGAAAGCTACGCCGGATCGCCGGCGACCCGCAGCCCGCAAGGCCTAACGTTCGGGACCGGTGCCCGATCGAAATCTCAGCCCGATGACGGTGGTCAATGCGCCGCGGACGGATCGCCTCCATCGTGGTTTCCGGAAGCGAAGAAGCTTCCCGCACAACCGACGAAAGGAGAGCGTCATGGTCTCATGGTTCCGCACAGATGCTTCGATCAAGAAGGACGTCGAAGACGAGATCAAATATGATCCTTCCATCATCGATGACAGCCACATCGCCGTGGCCGTCAAGGACGGCGTCGTAACGCTGACCGGCTTCGTCAAGCGCTACATGGACTCCTATTACGCCGAGAAGGCCGCAAAACGCGTGTCCGGCGTGAAGGGCGTCGCGAATGACATCGAAGTCAAGCTCGCCAGTGAACGCACCGATCCCGAGATCGCCGAGGAGGCCGTCAAGGCCGTCAAACGGGAGCTCTGGGGCGCCGCGGACAATGTCAAGGTCGTGGTGAAGAACGGCTGGCTGACACTCGAGGGCGAAGCCGAATGGAACTACCAGAAGGAGTGGGCCGAGCGGGCGGTGCGTTCGATCACGGGCGTCAAGGGCGTGACCAACATGATCGTCGTGAAGACAAAGGTAACCCCAACCGAAGTGAAGCGGAAGATACAGGATGCGCTGGTCCGCAGCGCCCAGGTCGATGCCGACCGGATCACCGTCGAGGTGGACGGCAGCAAGGTGATCCTGCGCGGCACGGTTCGCTCCTGGGCCGAGAAGCAGGAAGCCGAGCGGTCGGCGTGGGCTGCCCCTGGGGTGACGAGCGTCGATAATCGCATCACCATCGGCTAGGCTGCTCCGCTCGCCGCCACCTGATCAATCCAGCGTAATGGTCGCATTTGGCCACGGTCGCCGGCAGAGGCGACCGTGGCCCCGCCTCATTGCCGAGTGGCCCGGATCGACCTGGCAGCAGACGCCGTTCGTCTGTTCCATCGTTTTGCCGCGCTCCGTCAGCATTCCGCGCTCCCGGGCCGTCGAAGCACGAGTTGGAACAGGAGCACGGCGAGGACAATGGCGCCGTGGAGCATCACGGCTTGGCTTAAGCTCTCTCCCTTGCGAGCAAGGGAGAGAGCGCCATGACACCGGCAGCCAGACTGGTTTGGGTAATGACCTATGGAATCCGGCCGTGTAGAGGCTCACCAGCGTGCCGGCGTCGACCTTGTCGGTCTTCACGTGTGCGTTGTCGATCGCTTTGACCTGTAGCGGGTTGGCGATCACCACCTGCTCGACGAAGGGCGACAGCACCCGCGAGACCGCCATGCAGTTCCCCGTCGGCTCGATCACCATCTCGTCTGTTCGGCGCAGCCCACAAAGCCGCCGCCGAACTTCGGCACCGAGATCCTCATACCGATTAACAACTCGCTGGAGCGCCTCAACGGCGACATCAAGCGTCGCTCCGAAGTCGTCGGCATCTTCCGCAAAGAGGACGCCTTCACGCACCTCGTCGGCGCCATTCTCCCCGAGAGGGACGAATGGGCCGTCCAGCGGGCTTGCTACCTGACCCTGGAGACCATCACGCCTCTGCGCGATGATCTGGCCCTCATGCTGCCAACCGCGGCCGCATGACCAATCCGGCCAGAAACGCCGGAGAGCACGACGGCTCAGCCGCTCCTCCACCACTCCCTAGCACACGACCGCACTTCCGATCCCGAATATTGGACTATCAGCCATGATAATTGGAAGTCATAGGCCTGCAGACTGGAAGCCGCAGCGCCGTGATCCGAAAATGGCGGTAGTGAAAGCCTCCCCCCGAGGTCGAGCCTGGCGTCTCCGCCGACCCCCTTCTGTGGGGAGACCACGCAACGTCCCCTATGAGTAAGAGTGCGAACCGGGTTTGCCGCGACGGGTTGAGGGCTGGAGGAGAGGCCTCCGGCGCCCGTCGCGGAGACCCGCGATGTCCAGACATGCTATGCACGCCCGTTCCGGCTCCGACCGGACGAGCCTCTATGACGAAATCACCGGAAAGATCCTCGCCGAGCTGGAGGCCGGCCGGCTACCCTGGGTCCAGCCGTGGGGCACGGCGGCGGCGAAGGCGCCGCTTGCCATGCCGAAAAACGCCGCCACGGGCCGAGGTTATTCCGGCATCAATGTGCTGATCCTCTGGGGCGCCGTGATCGAGCGTGGCTTCCCATGCCAGAGCTGGCTGACCTTCCGTCAAGCCCTCTCGCTCGGCGGGAATGTGCGCAAAGGCGAACGTGGAACCACGGTCGTCTATGCCGATCGCTTCGTCCCCGACGACGAGAAGCAGCGTGCCCGCGAGACCGGCGAGGAAGCCCAGGCGATCCCGTTCCTGAAGCGCTTCACGGTTTTTAACCTGGCGCAATGCGAGTGCCTGCTCGACGACCTCGCCATTGTCGTGCCGCCGCCTGAACCGGGCCTGATCGAGCCGAAGGTAGAGGCGCTGATCAAGGCGAGCGGGATCGATTTCCGTATCGGAGGCAACCGTGCTTTCTACGTGCCGGCGCGCGATTATGTGATGGTCCCGCCGCCCCAGGCCTTCTTCGAGCCCATCAACTGGCATCGGACGGCCCTGCACGAATGCTCCCATGCCAGCGGGGCGCCGCATCGCCTGAATCGCGACCTTTCCGGTTCCTTTGGCACAAAGAAGTACGCCTTCGAGGAGATGATAGCCGAGATTTCAGCGGCATTTTGCTGTGCTGCTCTCGGCATCGTTCCGACCGTGCGCCACGCCGATTACATCGGCTCCTGGGCCGAGGTCCTGCGCGAGGACAATCGCGCCATCGTCCGTGCGGCGTCGCAGGCCAGCAAGGCGGCCGACTGGCTGCTAAAGTTTGTGCCCGAAAATGGGCGGCCTGCTCCAGTGTCCGCAGACGCCGACGAGCGGGAGGCAGCCTGATGCGCGCGCCGACTCCAGCAGGCCGGCGCCGCTTCCGGCAGGGATCCTCATCATCCCCCGCGGCCAGTCACGCGTCCGCGCGGGCGCGCAGGTCATCGAAGCGCTGGCGGGGGAAATATCTCTTCGACAATGCGGTTGAGTTCCTTTGCCGGGGCACACCGCCTGCATGCGGCGGGCGATTCCCATTCGCGCGAGGTCCTTTTTCATCTCATCGGATGCGCTGTCGAGCTGTCGCTGAAATCCTACCTGCATTTCCGGGGCTGGAACGACGATCGGTGCCGCGATGAGGTTCGGCACGATTTGGTCAAGGCATTGGCCGCCGCGGAACGGCTCGGACTTCATCGACGTCACCCGGACGTGCGGATGCTGACGCGGATCTTGGCGCCCTACTATCGCTGTCTTCGCATCCGCGAGTTGACGAGGCTCGAGCCGACGCCATTGTCGTCCGAACGGGCGCTGCGGGCGGCCGAAGGACTGCTTGACGATGTCCTGGCCGCCGTGGCGGAGCGTCCCCGTCCCAAGGGCTGATCGGATGCCGGTGTCTGTAGCGCACGGGCCGCCGACCCTCCCTTCTCATTCCCCTCGGCCTTCGCTTTCGCCGCCGCGAGAGGAAGAGGGTCGAGGGGATTTTCGTGACGGGTTGGAGGCCGGGAGAGAGGCTTTCGGCCGCCCGTCGCGGAGAAAATCCCGATGGCTACTGCCGTTCAGAAGATCACCCTGTCGTCCTCGCGCGACATCCCCTTCAACAAGCTGGTGCTCAGCCAGTCGAATGTCCGGCGCGTGAAGGCCGGCGTCTCGATCGAGGAGTTGGCCGAGGACATTGCCCGGCGCGGCCTGCTTCAGGGCCTCAACGTCCGCCCCGTGCTCGACGCCGAAGGCAAGGAAACCGGCATGTTCGAGATCCCGGCCGGCGGCCGCCGCTACCGCGCGCTCGAACGGTTGGTCAAGCAGAAGCGCCTGGCCAAGAACGCGCCCGTGCCCTGTGTCGTGCGCGATGCCGCGACCGACATCCTCGCTGAAGACGATTCGCTTGCCGAGAACGTCCAGCGGGCGCCGCTTCATCCCCTCGACCAGTTCCGCGCGTTCCAGGCGATGCGCGAGAAAGGGCGCTCCGAGGAGGACATTGCAGCAGCCTTCTTCACCTCGGCCAATGTGGTGAAGCAGCGCCTGCGGCTCGCCAGCGTCTCGCCGAAGCTGCTCGATCTCTATGCTGAGGATGGCATTTCTCTCGAGCAGTTGATGGCCTTCACCGTCAGCTCCGATCATGCCCGCCAGGAGCAGGTTTGGGAGACGATCTCCGGCTCATGGTCGAAGGAGCCCTATCAGATCCGCCGCATGCTGACGGAATCGACGGTGCGCGCCTCCGACAAGCGCGCCGTCTTCGTCGGCATCGACGCCTATGAGGCGGCAGGCGGCATCGTCCTGCGCGACCTGTTCCAGTCCGACGATGGCGGCTGGCTGCAGGATGCGGCGCTGCTCGACCGGCTGGCCGCCGAGAAGCTGAAGGTCATGGCCGACGAGATCGCCAATGAAGGCTGGAAGTGGATCGAGGTCGCCGTCAGCTTCCCCTATGGTGTGACACATGGCCTGCGCGAACTGGAAGGCACGCCGATCGATCGCACGACCGAGGAACAGGCGACGCTCGATGCCCTGCGTGCCGAGTATGACAAGCTCCAGGCCGAATATGAGGATGCGGACGAGCTGCCGGAAGAGGTCGATGAGCGCCTGGGCGAGATCGAGACCGCGACCGACGCGCTCGAAACCCGTCACGTCCGCTACGATCCGGCCGACATCGCACGCGCCGGCGTTTTCGTCAGCATCGATTCCGATGGCTCGCTGCTCGTCGACCGCGGCTATGTGAAGCCCGAGGACGAGGCTCCGGCCACCGATGGCGGCGAGGATGGTGACGGGAAGACGGCGGGCGATCCCGACGGGGACGGTTCCAGCCAGCGCACGATCATTAGCATCGGCGGACAGCCCATCGAGGCGGATGACGAGGAGGAAGACGCCATCAAGCCCCTGCCGGACCGTCTCGTGATGGAGCTGACCGCTGAGCGCACGCTGGCGCTCAGGGACAAGCTTGCGGGCGACCCGGCGACCGCCTTCCTGGCCGTGCTGCACAAGTTCTGCCGCGACGTCTTCTCGCGCTACAGCGCCCACGGCGTCGCGATGGAAGTCGCGGTACGCGGCACGGTGTTTCAGGCGCAGTCGCCGGAACTGCGGGACACGCCCTATGCGCGTGCGATCGAGGCGCGCCACAAGGATTGGGAAGCACGCCTGCCGGCTAACGTCGCCGACCTCTGGGATGCGCTCGCCGCGCTTGCCGGCACTGAGCAGGCCGAACTGTTCGCCCATTGCGCATCGTTCGGCGTCAACGCGCTCTATGAGCGGGCCGACCGCTATGGTTGCGGCGCGATCTCCGCGCATGGGGTCCAGTTGCGCCTTGCCGAGGCCGATCACCTTGCCCGCGCCACCGGCCTCGACATGGCCGTGGCGGGCTGGCGTCCGACCGTCGGCAATTATCTCGGCCGCGTCACCAAGGCGCGCATTCTCGAAGCCGTGCGCGAAGGCGCGGGCGAACGGGCCGCGCAGCTCATCGACCATCTGAAGAAGGGCGATATGGCGAAGGAAGCCGAGCGGCTGCTCGCCGACACCGGCTGGCTGCCCGAGCCGCTGCGCCTTGCCGGTGCCGAGCTGGCTCCTGACCTAGCGACGACGGAGGGAGAAACCGAGGCGTTGCCGGACTTTCTCGTCGGCGATGACGACGAGTCTTCCACCAACGCTCACGGCGAGGATGACCCGGCCCGCATGATCGCTGCGGAATAGCCGAACCAGGCGGGGCGGCCCCGGTCGCCTCGCATCCCTTCACCCCATCCGCTTATTCGAGCCCGGCCCCCCACAACGGGGAACAGCCGGGCTCCTCTCGTTTCAGGAGCCTGACATGGCCGACTATTTCACTCATTTCTCATGCCTGCTCGATGTCGGCACGCCGCAGAACGCGGCCCGCGCACTCGACCTCTACAACAGGCTGTCCGAAGCGGCGGAAGACCCGCCGTCCGACGGCTTCCTGCTTTCGATCCAGCCCGAACATGGCGGCAGGCGGCTCTGGATCCGCGATGACGTGACCGGCGGCCCGCAGCGCGTCATCGACTTCGTGCTGCTCTGCGCGAAAACCTTCGGCCTCACCGGCTGCTGGGGTTTCCAATACGCCAACACCTGCTCGCGTCCGCGCACCGATGCCTTCGGCGGCGGCGCGCATGTGCTCGATCTCGGCGCCGACCAATCCGTTGCCCGGATCGGCACGCACGGATGGCTCGCCGAGATGCTCGCGACGGGAGGGGCGGACGATGCCGAGGATCGTTGAAACCACCGTCTACCAGCTCGGCGAGCTGTCCGTGGAGGCGCAGGAGAAGGCGCGCGCCTGGTTCCGCGAAAGCATGGACACCGATGGTTGGTACGAGTTTGTCTACGAGGACTTCGAGGCGATCTGCGCCATTCTCGGGGTGCGGCTCAAGACCCGCGCCGTTCGACTCCATGGCGGCGGCACGCGGCAGAAGCCGTGCGTCTATTTCCGCGGTTTCTGGTCGCAGGGCGATGGCGCCTGCTTCGAGGCCTTCTATTCCCATGCGAAAGGCGCTCTTCGCAAGATCAGGGCGCACGCGCCGCAAGATGGCGAGCTTCACCGGATCGCGGACGCCTTGCAGGCGGTCCAGAAGCGGAACTTCTATCAGCTTCGCGCCGATGCCAGCCATCGCGGCCACTACTATCACGAATACTGCATGGCGCTCTCGGTCGAGCGCGATAGTCCAACCTGCCAGGACATGACCGCCGATGCGGACGAAGCCGTGACGAAGGCGCTGCGCGATCTCGCCCGCTGGCTCTACCGCCAGCTCGAGCGGGAATATGAGTATCAGACATCGGACGCCGTGGTCGACGAGGCGATCATCGCCAACGGTTACACCTTCACCAATTCCGGGCGCCGCTTCGGCTAAGCGCCAAGGGTCCATCATCGGTCCGTTCAGAGGAAGAGGTCGTCCGGGACGGGTTTGAGCCGGTGCGGTCGAGAGAGAGCGCCAGCCGGTTCGTCCCGTCCCGCTCTCCTCGAGGTTCCCTCCATGACCACTGTCTCCTCTTCCGCGGTCGCCCTTGCGGCCACGTCCCTCCCGCTCGTTCCCACCGCCGATCCGGCCGCTGGCATCGCCGAGGCGGCACGGCTTCTTCTCCCCCATCTCGAACGCGGCCAGCGCATCGACGCTGGCGTCCTGCGCACCGCCATGGAGACGGCCTTCGGCGCCGCCGATGCGACCGGCGCCTGGGACTGGAAGACCGCCTATGACGCCTGCGAGGCGGCGACCGTGCTGTTCCTGCGCAAATACGGAAAGGCGCTTTCCCGCAAAGCCGGCTCTCCGGCGGCCATGCTGCCGATGCTGGCGAAGATCGCCGGCCTTCTTCCCACCCATACGCGCCGTTCGGTCGAGAGCGAGACCTTCCAGCAATTCTCCACTCCGATCCCGCTCGGCCTCGCCGCCGCAACCGCCGCGTCGATCACCGCCGCTGACTGCGTGCTGGAGCCCTCTGCCGGCACCGGCCTGCTCGCCATCCTGGCCGAGATAGCGAGCGGATCGCTGGTCCTGAACGAACTGGCCGACACTCGCGCCGGTCTTCTCTCCCACCTCTTTCCGGCCATTCCCGTCACCCGTTTCGACGCCGCGCAGATCGACGATCATCTCGATGCGGCTGTTGTGCCGTCCGTCGTGCTGATGAACCCGCCATTCTCGGCGATGGCGAACGTCTCGGGCCGGATGGCCGACGCCGCCTATCGTCATGTCGCCTCGGCACTGGCGCGCCTGGCCGATGGCGGGCGGCTGGTGGCAATCACCGGCGCGAACTTTGCTCCTGACAACCCGGCCTGGGTGGCGGCCTTCACCCGCCTGAAGACGCGCGGGCGTGTGGCGTTCACCGCTGCCATCGATGGCTCGGTCTATGCCAGGCACGGCACCACCATCGACACGCGCCTGACCGTCATCGACAAGCTGCCTGCCGATGATCCGGCGGTGTTCCCGGTCTCGCCGGGCGTCGCGTCCGACGTCGCCACGCTGCTCGGCTGGATCGACACGCATGTTCCGCTACGGCTGCCGGTTGCCGCTTCCGCAGGCGTTTCCACCATTCCAGTCGTCACGCACACCACCGCCCCGCGCATCGTTCGGGGATATGCCGCGCGGCCATCCACTCCCGCTCCGGCCAGCCTGGCCGAGCCCGACGGCGTCGAGCTCGACTATGAGACGGTGGACTGGACACCGGCCGAGGGCGCCCGGCTGACGGACGCGATCTATGAGGAATACGCACTTCAGTCGATCCGTATTCCCGGCTCTCAGGCCCATCCGACCAAGCTGGTGCAATCGGCGGCCATGGCCTCGGTCGCGCCGCCCAAGCCCAGCTATCGGCCGTGCCTGCCGGCCAACATCGTCACCGATGGCCTGCTGTCGGACGCCCAGCTCGAGACGGTGATCTATGCCGGCGAGGCCCATGGCGAATTCCTCGCCGGGTCCTGGACCGTGGACGCGACCTTCGACATCGTCTCGGCCGCACGTGACGATGCGCCGAATGCCGTGCGTTTCCGGCGCGGCTTCATGCTCGGCGACGGGACCGGCGCCGGCAAGGGCCGCCAGTCGGCCGGCATCATCCTCGACAACTGGATGCAAGGGCGTCGCAAGGCGGTCTGGATCTCAAAGGCCGATCTCATCGAGGACGCGCGGCGCGACTGGTCGGCGCTCGGCATGGAGCGGCTGCTGGTGACGGCGCTGTCCCGCTTCCCGCAGGGCAAGCCCATCACGCTCCAGGAAGGCGTCCTATTCACCACCTATTCCACGCTGCGGTCCGACGAGCGCGGCGAGAAGCTTTCGCGGGTCCGGCAGATCGTCGAATGGTTGGGCTCCGACTTCGAGGGAGTGATCATTTTCGACGAAAGCCACGCCATGCAGAATGCCGCTGGCAGCAAGGGCGAACGCGGCGAGCAGGCCGCCTCCCAGCAGGGACGTGCAGGTCTTCGCCTCCAGCACGCGCTGCCCAATGCCCGCGTGGTCTATGTGTCCGCCACGGGCGCGACCACCGTCCACAATCTCGCCTACGCGCAGCGGCTCGGTCTCTGGGGCGGCGAGGATTTCCCCTTCACGACCCGGACCGAGTTCGTCGAGGCGATCGAGGCCGGCGGCGTGGCGGCGATGGAAGTTCTGGCGCGCGACCTCAAGGCGCTCGGTCTCTACACGGCCCGGTCGCTCTCTTATGACGGCATCGAATATGAGCTGGTCGAGCACGAGCTCACGCCGGAGCAGTCCCGCATCTATGACGCCTATGCCGGGGCTTTCGCCATCATCCACAACAATCTCGATGCGGCGATGCAGGCCGCCAACATCACCGGCGAGCATGGCACGCTGAACCGGCAGGCGAGGTCGGCGGCGCGCTCGGCCTTCGAATCCACCAAGCAGCGCTTCTTTGGCCATCTGCTGACCTCGATGAAGACGCCGACGCTGATCCGCTCGATCGAGCGCGATCTCGAACAGGGTCACGCCGCGGTCATCCAGATCGTCTCGACCGGCGAGGCGCTGCTGGAACGGCGCCTTGCGGAAATTCCGACCGAGGAATGGAACGACGTCCGCGTCGACATCACGCCTCGCGAATATGTCCTGTCGTACCTGCAACACAGCTTCCCGGTGCAGCTCTACGAACCCTTCACCGACAGCGAGGGCAACCTGTCTTCCCGGCCGGTTTTCCGTGACGGCCAGCCGGTCGAAAGCCGCGAGGCCGTCGCCCGCCGCGATCGCCTGATCGAGAAGCTCGCCTCCTTGCCGCCCGTTCCCGGCGCGCTTGATCAGGTCGTTCAGCATTTCGGCACCGACACGGTGGCGGAAGTCACCGGCCGCTCCCGCCGTATCGTGCGCAAGACCGGCGCAAACGGGATCGACCGTCTGATGGTCGAAAATCGCGCCGCCTCGGCCTCGCTCGCCGATGTAGCCGCCTTCATGGACGACCAGAAGCGTGTGCTCGTCTTCTCCGACGCGGGCGGGACGGGCCGTAGCTACCACGCCGAATTGTCCGCACGGAACCAGCGTCTGCGGGTCCACTATCTCCTGGAACCCGGCTGGAAAGCCGACGCCGCCATCCAGGGCCTGGGTCGGACCAACCGCACCAACCAGGCGCAGCCGCCGCTCTTCCGGCCGATCGCCACCGACGTGAAGGCCGAAAAGCGCTTCCTGTCGACGATCGCGCGGCGGCTCGATACCCTTGGCGCGATCACACGCGGTCAGCGTCAGACCGGCGGCCAAGGCCTGTTCCGGCCCGAGGACAATCTGGAAAGTCCCTATGCGCGCGACGCGCTGCGGCAGCTCTACCTGCTGCTGGCGCGAGGCAAGGTCGAGGGCTGCTCGCTCCAGATGTTCGAGGAAGCCACCGGCCTCTCGCTCATGGACGCGAACGGCATCAAGGACGAATTGCCGCCGATCGCCACCTTTCTCAACCGGCTGCTGGCGCTGACCATCGACCTGCAGGGCGTGCTGTTCACAGCCTTCGAGCAGCTTCTCAATGCCAGGATCGAAGGCGCCATTGCATCGGGCACCTATGATATGGGGCTGGAGACGCTCAAGGCCGAGAGCTTCGTCGTCGCCGGCCGGCGCACCATCCACGTCCATCCCGGCACCGGTGCGGAAACCCGGCTGCTGACCATCACCCAGCGCGAACGCAACCGGCCGGTCGCGCTCGACCACGCCCTGGCCCACCTCTCGGATCGTCGCGCCGTGCTGCTCGTCAACGAGCGTTCGGGCCGAGCCGCCGTCCAGATTCCGACCAGCAGCGTCATGCTCGACGACGGCGAGATCGAACGGCGTGTCCGCCTGATCCGACCGATGGAGGCCCATAATGTCCCGGTGAGGATGATGGGCGAGACGCACTGGATCGAGGCCGACGAAGGCACGTTCGCCACGGCATGGAACGCCGAGCTGGCCGAGATTCCGGAATTCTCCGACAGTACCATCCATGTCGTCGCCGGGCTGCTCTTGCCGATCTGGAAGCGCCTGCCGGACGAGTCGACGCGGGTTTATCGGCTTCAGACCGATGACGGCGAGCGCATCGTCGGCCGCCGGGTTTCACCGGGATGGGTAGCGGAAGCGACCGCCACCGGCGCCACCACGCTGACGCCGGACGATGCCCTCGCGGCCCTGATCGACGGCGGGACAATCCTCGACCTTGCTGAAGGACTCCAATTGCGCCGGGTCCGCGTCATGGGCGCCCACCGCATCGAGCTGTCGGGCTTCACCGACGCCATGCGTGACCGACTCCGCGCATACGGTCTGTTCCACGAGATCATTTCGTGGAAGCTGCGCATGTTTGTACCGACCGATGCGAGCGGCGCCGGTGTGCTGGCGAAGGTCCTGGAGCGCTACCCAGTCGAGCGCGTCTCCGAACGGGAGGCTGCGTAAATGGCTCGCCACGACGCATCCGAACTGGCGCGGCGCCTTGCCCGCCAGGCCGAGGCAGTGTGCCGGCATTATCTGCCCGCCGGTCATCGCGAGGGCCGCTACTGGCTGGTCGGCGATGTTCGCAACACGCCCGGCCGCTCCATGTTCGTCCGACTCACCGGGCCGGAGTCCGGCAAGGGCGCGGCGGGGAAATGGACGGATGCCGCAAGCGCGGAACATGGCGACCTGCTCGATGTCATCCGAGAAAGCTGCGGTCTCACCGATTTCAGGCAAGTCGCCGACGAGGCTCGGGCCTTTCTGAGTCTGCCGCGTCCCGAACCCGAACCGGATCGTCAACGGCGGCCAACGGCGGCGCCCACCGGATCGTCGGAGGCCGCGCGACGGCTCTTCGCCATGTCGCAGCCGATTACGGGCACAGTCGCAGAAGCGTACCTACGGAAACGCGGCATCACGGCTTTGCACGGAACCGGATCACTCCGCTTCAACCCGCGCTGCTATTATCGGCCCGACGAGCTTTCGCCGACCGAGACCTGGCCGGCGATGATCGCCTCCGTTACCGACCTCGCAGGCCGGATCACCGGAGCGCATCGCACCTGGCTTTCTCCCGATGGCGACGGCAAGGCGCCGATCGACACGCCGAGGCGGGCAATGGGCGACCTTCTCGGCCATGCGGTCCGGTTCGGCGTGACGCAGGACGTGATGGCGGCAGGTGAAGGCATCGAGACCATGCTGTCGCTCAGATGCGTCCTGCCGACCATGCCGATGGTGGCCGCGCTCTCGGCCGCCCATCTCTCCGCCATCCTCTTTCCGGACATCCTCCGCCGGCTCTATATCGCGCGCGACGACGATCCGGCAGGCGACGGCGCGATGGCGGCATTGATCGACCGGGCCGAACAAGCCGGTATCGAGGCGATCGTGCTGTCGCCGGCGCTCGGGGACTTCAACGAGGATCTGCGGGTGCTAGGCATCGATGCGCTGCGGGCGGCCATCCGCGTCCAGATCGTGCCGCAGGACGTCGCCCGCTTCATGGAACTCGCAGCGTAGCCGGAATGGGATGCGGGGCGACCCGCCGTCAACCGCGTCGCCGGATGCTCACCCATCGCAAGAGGACCGCGCCTCGGCCTTCGAGAGGGCGATCGGCCGTCAAGCGGCCCGGCCGGGCAACCTTGTGGCCGACTATTTTCCGGCGGCCCTTCGGGCCTTTCCATCGCGAACCAAAATAGTCGGCCCCTTCGGCCCTCCGCTGCGCTTCGGCCCTGCGCTGTCGCTCCGGGTGCCAATCCGGCCCGCCCGACGGCTTCGTCGCCATGAAGGCCGCGACGGTCGCGGTTCAAACCGACGGAGCATCCCATGAGCGAGCATGACGACCATGAACCTCACCACACCTCTTCCCCGACCGACCACGCCCTGATCGAGCTTCAGCTCTATGGCTACCGCCCCTTCGCGGACGAACCCGATCCGCGACCTCTCCCCGAGGGCAACATCGTCGCCGGCGCCCTCGCCGACATCTTCGACGCCCTGATCGCCACTCTCGGCGACACCCGCCTCGAGCCCGACCTGGACGATCTCCTCTGGTCTACAGTGAACGTCTTCCACCGCGCCGCCGAGCGGATTGCCCGCGACCTCGACGACAACGAGCAGGCGCAGCGCCGGTCCCAGCGGGAACAGGATGGCACCGAAGTCAAATCGGTCGAACTCGAGCGGCTCATCGCGGAGGGCAGGACGCTGGTAGAGCGGCAGGATGCGTTCGAGCTGATGCGAGACCAGGCCGGCGAGCACTACGAGCGTCACGCCGGCAAACCTTGGCTCCCGCGCAACGGCTCGAAGGTCAACCACCGCAATCTCACCTCGGCGATGATCGACAGCCGCGACTTCCTCGCCGCGAGAAAGCGCGCCAAGCAAGAAGTTCTCCTGCCACCCGGTCCGAAGATCGCAGTCACGGGCGGGCTCGAATTCAACGATCACCGGCTGATCTGGGCGAAGCTCGACCAGGTCCACGCCAAGCATCCCGACATGGTTCTGATGCACGGCAAATCGCCGAAGGGTGCCGAGAAGATCGCCTCCCGCTGGGCCGACCACCGCGGCGTGCCGCAGATCGGTTTCACGCCCGACTGGGCGAAACACGGTCGCGCCGCGCCTTTCAAGCGCAACGATCAGATGCTCGAAGTGCTGCCGATCGGCGTGTTGGTCTTCCCCGGCACCGGCATCCAGGACAATCTCGCCGACAAGGCGAAGAAGCTCGGTATCCCGGTCTGGAGGTTCGGCGGCGCGTGAGCGCCGCTGCCCTCATACCGTGGCGATGGTCACATGATCGCGCAGCCGCGCGGTGATGATTTCTCGATCTCGTTCTGTGCGAAGAAGGCGCCCAGCACTGGTGTGCTCGAATTCCGAGTAGTCGAACACCACCAGCGCGCAGCCATGTAGAGGGAGCAAGGTTCGCCGATAGTCGTCATAACGACGTCTCTGTTCACCGCGCGAAACCCCCGAAACGGTTGGACGATCATCGAAGAAGCGCACGCGTCCGCTGTGCTGTCGCTCGTGATATTCGATCGCCAGCCAAGCTCCGGATAGAAGGCGTCGACTGGAAGCAACACCCTTCGTCCCGAAGGCCCGGCATCCCCTAATAGAAATGGAAAACGGTGCTGGCGTATCGCCTTCTTTCCCAGAACAGCATCGCACAGGATCGATGATCCATGCTTCGTCGCTCGAAGACCTGGCAGCCGATGGAGGTCTGCTCCGCACCTGTTCGACCGCCGGGGTGAACCGCCCCGGGTTTGCCGGAGACTCCAACTCCTGAGAAGGTGGAGCCATGACGGGCAAGACGACGAACAAGTTCTCCCCCGAGGTGCGCGAGCGGGCGGTGCGGCTGGTGCTGGATCACGCGCATGAGTATCCGTCCCGCTGGCAGGCGATCCTGTCGATCTCGGCGAAGATCGGCTGCTCGGGGCACTCGCTGAACGAGTGGGTGAAGAAGGCCGAGGTGGATGCCGGCAAGCGGGCCGGCGTGTCGACGGACATGGCCGCTAAGCTGAAGGCGCTTGAACGTGAGAACCGGGAGCTTCGGCAGGCGAACGAGATCCTGCGCAAGGCGTCGGCGTATTTCGCCCTGGCGGAGCTCGACCGCCGGTCGAAGACATGATCGCCTTCATTGACGATCATCGCGGCGCGTATGGGGTCGAGCCGATCTGCAAGGTCCTGCCGATCGCCCCATCGACCTATCATGCGCATGTCGCCCGGCGGCTTGATCCCTCGAAGCGCTCGGCACGGGCACTGTTGGACGCGGCCTTGCGGCCCCAGATTGAGCGTGTGTTCGCCGAGAACTTCGAGGTGTACGGGGCGCGCAAGGTCTGGCGGCAGATGGTGCGGGAGGGGTTTGACGTCGCCCGCTGCACCGTCGAGCGGCTGATGCAGAACATGGGCCTCGCTGGCGCCATCCGTGGTAAGGTGATCCGCACCACTGTGCGGGACAAGGCGGCGCCATGCCCGCTCGACCATGTGAACCGGGTCTTCCATGCCCCGGCGCCGAACAGGCTGTGGTTGTCGGACTTCACCTATGTGTCGACTTGGTCGGGCTTCGTCTACGTGGCCTTCGTGATCGACGCCTATGCCCGCCGCATCGTCGGCTGGCGGGTCAGCAGGACAGCCCATGCCAGCTTCGTGCTGGATGCGCTGGAGCAGGCCCTGCATGAGCGCCGCCCTGTTCATCGCGGCGGCCTCGTGCACCATAGTGACCGCGGATCGCAATACGTGAGCATCCGCTACAGCGAGCGCCTGGCGGAAGCCGGCATCGAGCCCTCCGTCGGCAGCGTGGGTGACAGCTATGACAACGCACTCGCCGAGACGATCAATGGCCTCTACAAGGCCGAGGTCATCCATCGGCGGGGTCCCTGGCGATCCTTCGAGGCCGTCGAGTTCGCGACGCTGACCTGGGTCGATTGGTTCAACCATCGCCGGCTGCTGGAGCCCATCGGCAACATCCCGCCGGTCGAAGCCGAGGAACGCTACTACGCCATGCTCGATGAGCAGAAACGGGCAGCGTGACTCACACAAAACAGCCTCCGGCAAACCCGGGGGGGTTCAGGGGCGACATTCGCAGCCAGCGCAAAGGTGGCTAGAATGCGCTCCATATCCCTGTGTTCGGGGCTGCCAATGCGGACTTCCCAGCGCTCACTATGGGAGTGCCACCGCAGACTGGCTCGGCGAAGCGCAGCCCGGAACCGCTTGGGATCAACGCCGTGGGATCGCGCCATTTCGGCGGCGGTCGTGACATCCTCAGTCCCGACTGCGCCGCTCACGGCGCAAACATTTCAATGATTGCCTGTCCATGTGCCGCAATGTTGTTATCGTGCCCACGCCAGGTTCCGAGCCACTCCCGGTAGCTCGCGAAGTGAAATGTCACTTCATCGCCCGCGGTCGCTCCGGCAAAATGGGCAATTTCGTTCCGATGCCGCATGAGGTCATCCTGCGCGATGGGATGGCCGTTCCTCGCTGCGGGTTCAGCGAAGAGATAGAAAAGTACCGGTGCCCGATTTCGGCGGCGGCCTTCGGTCACCAGGCCAAATGCGTGTTTGACCAGTTGCGCGGCATCAAGGTGAGTGAACCGCTCCTCCCCTGAACGCAGGCGGTCTCGCATCCTTTCATAACCCTTCATGTCCCGGCCCCAAACGGGCCGGTCATAAGCGTCCGAAAGGTTGACAGACTTCACGTCCCGGAAGGGCTCAAAGCGCTTGCTTTCAACCCCGATCAGCGTCGTCGGCGTCTGCACCACAGCGTCGAGCCAAGGACGCCGACCGCCTGACCAGGGAAACCGCGCGCAAAACTCCACGTCTACCAATTCAGGGACGCCAGCGGCCTCAAGGCCGCTCAGAGGTGGAAGAAGTTCCGGCCGCTCGATGAACCAGCCGAAGCAATTGACCGCGAGTGCTGCGGAACTCTCCGGGCTTGAAAGTTTGCCAGACTCAATTTCCTTGCCGCCGGCCGTTGCAAGGCGGTTAAGCACGTGGCCAGCGGGAATGCCGCGTAGAAATTTCGGGTCACTCACTCGTCGTTCCCCCCAAGTCTAGGACCGTGCCGAAGTCTCTCGCACTTCACAATTGTAGTTTCGCGTGAGCGCCGCCTAACCCAGATCGATGTTCCAGAATTTCAGGACGCCGACCACGTCGTCCTTGGGATAATGAAGGAAAGCCGCGTTCGGGAGGTCGGTCTTAATCTTCTGTTTGCGCTTGGCGATTTCCCGCTCGATGCGCACGCTGAATGGGGCGACACCGGGCGGCAATGCACCGGGATTATCCGGGCTCGGCCAACTCTTGGGATAGCCGTTGGGAATCCAACCCGACCTGACCTTGGTGGCCTGTTCCGCGACCGACGGATGCTCGCAGGCCCATCCAAAGAGATGGAATGCGCAGACTCGCAGCATGGCCTTGATCTCGGGAAGCGTGTCGGTGAAGCCTTTGAGCGGTGTCGGCAGCCACACCATGTTGGCGACGCAGGAGAAATAACGGGGGTCCTGAACCACACTGCTCTGTTGCGCAAAGGACGGATCGTCGTAGCCCCAGATGTGGCAGACGGTCCAATTCTTCGGCTTGGGCGATGCCACATCCAGGGCAGCGACCAGCGCGTTCAGAGCCGCCACGTTGCCCTCGAATTTGTCGGCTGTAACCCCGGTCGCCTTTCGGGTGTTGGTATAGCGACGACTCCACTGCGCGTCATAAAGCGGTCGACCCCGCGCCGTGTGCGGCGCCCACACCGGCAAGCGCCGGAAGGTTTCCGGATTGACCCACCGCGCTGTGCGCTCGATCAGCTCGACGACCGCCGGGATATCGTCCCTCAACGCCTCGTTACCGTCTGGAATGAAGAAGCCTTCCGCCACTTGCCGTCCCCCTGTCATCTGCCCCCGCCGCGAGAAGGCTGACCACAGTTTTGAGCGTGAGTCTGAGCGGTAGAGCTGTTTGAAGAGATCGTTTCTCTACCATCTCCGGAAAGAGAAGCACCACCCCCGCTTCCTCTGCGCTGATCCTTGGTCCAGCCGATGGCCTGACGCCATCAACCCGTGAAGGGTCCGCTACGCGAGCGTGCGGCCTTGAGGCTTCGCCTCCGCGGTGATTGCGGCCTTCGGCTGGACACATCGGGCGCCTGTCGCGCGGGGGATGGTCCCCCGCCTCCAAGACAGGAGCCGGAACGATGTCCCTCAACGACGCTCATGCCTTCGCCTTCAGCCTCGCCACCACCCTAATGGTCGCCATCGTCGTCTTCCGGGCCGGCGACGGCAGCCTGTCGGTCGTTCCCGCCAACGAATACGACGGCGACACCGCCGCCATCATCCATGAAATCGATCCCTTCGAGCCCTGACGAAGGGAGGGCCTGGTCCGGCGAGCGGAACTTCTTAGCCGATTTCCGCTCCCGTGGCCGCTCATCTTCGGCTATGCTTCGCATTGCGCCGTGGTGGTGGTGGAAGGCGCGACCGTCAGACCCATTCTCACGGAGACCACCACCATGATCTTCCTTGCCGTCATCTTCAGCGTCGCGGCCATCGGCGTTCTCTGCTGGCTGCTGTTCACGCTTGCTATATACGCGCTCCCGGCTTTTGCCGGCGTCACCGCCGGCATGTGGGCTTATGACACCGGCGCGGGCTGGCCGGGCGGCATCGCGATCGGCCTGATCGCGGCCGGGCTGATTTTCGGCGTCGGCCAACTGCTGCTTGCCTTCGCGCGCCCGCTCTGGCTGCGCGTCGGCATTGCACTTGCCTTCGTAGCCCCAGCGGCGATCGCGGGCTATCACGCGACCCGTGGCATCGTGAAGCACACTATGCCGTCCGAGGGCTGGCAGATCGCCTTTTCGGTCGTCGGCGCGATTGCGGTCGGTATTGCGGCATTCCTGCGGATCGCAGCGATGGCCGCCCGAACCGGCCGGACGGGGGATAGCGCGGGGCTGACACCGACACGGCCGTTGGATGCATGGCCAGCAGGTCGGCACGCTTGCCATCCTCGACGCCGGAGTTGGACAAATACTGACCGTCAAGCAGATATCGCAATGTGAGGCCAGAGATAGCGCAAGGCCCGTTGAAGCGGCCTGAACGGGTAGCCTGCCCCGGCACAGCCACTCGATGACGCAGGCGAGAATGACGTCGCACGAGCCTATGGCTGCGGGAAGCCCATCGCGATCATCGCCAGGACAGGTGCAACGTCATCACCGGCCGCGATCCGTTGCCAGGATTCCGGCGGCTGCACGGGGCCGCCACGTTCTTCCTTGATCTTTCTGTCAGGTCGACCGCTCCAACACGGCCTCTTCAATGGGCTGATCTGGCCGGAGGCCGGCTTCGCCTCGATCGCCTATGCCGCAATGGCGCCGATCGACTTTCTTCCCCTGCCGGCTACGCCGTCATTCCTCGCGAAACAACAAAGTCGCCTGGCTGCCATCCTCCGCTGGCGCTGCGGCCCTGGCGGGTGCGGCGTCGATCGCCTCCGGCCCGTCGATCGCCATCGAGGCCGCAATGGTGCGGGCTCGAGACAGTGATCAAGGAGAACTGACATGGCGACCATCGGCACCTTCAAGAAGTCCGGCAACAACGAGTTCACCGGCGAAATCGTCACCCTCTCAGTCCAGGCCAAGGGCGTGCGCATCGTCCCCGAGACCCGGGCCACCGGCGAGAACGCCCCCAGCCACCGCGTCTTCGTCGGCCGCGCCGAGATCGGCGCCGCCTGGTCCAAGCGCTCCAACGAAGGCCGCGACTATCTGGGCCTCAAGCTCGACGATCCGAGCTTCACCGCCCCGATCTTCGCCAACCTCTTCGACGACGAGGACGGCGAGGGCTACAGCCTCATCTGGTCCCGCCCCAGCCGCCGCAACGGCGACTGAGGCTCCGGCGACGCCCCGCCCGGACGATCCGGGCGGGGCCTCTTTCATTGCCGGGCGACCGAATCAGTCACAACGCCGATCGCCCCGAAGGACGCCGGCAAAGCGTTTTGTGTCTGGCCGCTCGTCCATAGAACGACTAATATAGTCGTAGTTCTGGCGCGCGTATTCGTGTCGGTGGGAGGTGATCATGCATGATCACCGCCCGACAGACACGGGCCGCACGCGCGCTGCTTGGTTGGACGCAGGAGACGCTCGCTGAAAAGGCCCTGGTATCCCTGACCGCGTTGAAGCGCCTCGAGTCCGAGAGCGGCCTCAAGGTGTATGAGACGACGCGCGATCAGGTGCGCCGGGCGCTCGAGGCCAACGGCATCGTCTTCCTCAACTCCGACCAAGGGGAAGGAGTGATGTTCGTTCGTGCGAAAATCGACAGCCGCAGATCACCCTGACATCGCGTTTGGCGCCTCGGCGATGCCTCCGGTGCATCGCGCGATGCACCAATGGCCTTCTCTGCGCCCGTCGAACGCCCGGTTAACAAATGGGGCGGGGGCGGATATGGTAAGGCGCTGGGGGCTGACGTGATGCAAGTACATTTCCTCGATGAACCGCCGCAAAGCGCGGCGCTCACGACCTATGACCGTGAGCACATGAAGCTCTATATGCGGCTGCTCGACGCGGCGACCGATGGCGCCGACTGGCGCGAGGCCGTCACGATCCTGTTCGGCCTCGATCCAGACCGCGAGCCGGACCGCGCGCGCCATGTTCACGACACCCATCTCGCCCGCGCCCGCTGGATGACCGAGCACGGCTATCGCCTGCTCGTCCGCGAGGGCCGTGCCCACTAGCCAGAATTGCGATGCCTCGGCTGCATCGCGCGTTGCCACCTTCGGGGCTTCCGGCGGCCTCTGCAACCGGGGATGGTGCTCCTCCCGGTAGCCAACGTGCAGAGGACGCCCATGACCCCTGACATATCCCGGTGGCGGTCGACATCGACCTACGACTATCTCGACGAGCTCGCATCGCCCGATCTTGGCTGGGAATGGCTGCGGCGAAACGGCGACTATCAGCGTGATTATGCCGAGACCAGGCATTCGGCGTGCGATCTCCGGGAATTGACGAACCGCGTGCGGAAACGCTGGGGGTTGCAATTTCGTTGCCCGTCCATCGCTCAACGCCACTGAAGCGCCGGTCTTCTGGTGCCCGGAGGATGACACCAGCACCGTGCTGCTGGCCGCCGCGCCGTCCATCCTTCCGGCCGACGGCAATCTCTTTTCCGCCATCCGGGAGACCGCCGCCCGCGCCGACGAGCAGGGCGTTCATTTCCTGCACGACCCCGGAGACGGGCAGCGTCTCCATCTCCTGCGGTTGGCCGGTGTCGCAGCCGGCGAACCGCTCGCCGCGCTGATCCCGCTCGACCTTGACGGCCTCGACCGGCTCGAAGCCGTCCAGCGTCTGCTCAAGTCCCTGCTCAGTCGCGCCGTGCCCGCGGACACCCGGCTGACCAAGCAGCAACGCCGGCGCATCCGCCACATGCTGCAAGCGGTCGACGGACGCATGAACGGCGCGAGCTATCGCGAGATCGCTGGCGTCATTTACGGTGTCTCCCGCGTTGCATCCGATCCCTGGAAGTCCTCGGCGCTGCGCGACGCGACCATGGACCTTGTCAAGGACGCCTTCGCCATGATTGCCGGGGGCTATCGCGCGCTCCTTCGTCATCGCCGCCGATTTTGACCCGATGTCGAAAGGGGGGTGCGAATTTGGCGCGCCCTTCTTCGCACTCCCCCCTCGCGGCTCTCCTTCGCCACTGTGGCCTGCGTCCGCCGCTCACTGCCGGCGGCCTCAACGAACCCACGGAGGCCCGATCATGTCGCCCAATCTCGCCGGCTTGCCGCCGCGCTTTCTCAGAACCCCCGAAGCCGCGCGTTTCCTCGGCCTCTCCGGCCGGACGCTGGAAAAGCATCGCACCTATGGCACCGGCCCGGCCTATCGCAAGCTCGGCGGTCGCGTCGTCTATGCGATCGAGGACCTCCAGGCCTGGGCAGATCGGGGCGCCGTCACCTCAACCTCCGACCCGCGTGGCTCTGTCCTGCCCGCCAAGCGCCATGAACCGATGCCGGCGGCCCACGCCAGCCGCAACCGTCGCTGAGACATCCGATCATGAAGCGGCGTCGCCTTACCATCTCGACCGAGCGGGCCAAGCTCGATCCCTTCATCGTTGCGACCGGCGATGCCAGTCCCCGCGATCAGCGCGATCTCATGGAGCGGCCGTTCTTCTCGCTCGCCAAGGCCAAGCGTGTCGCGCCGATCCTCTATGAGGCCGGCGGCGTCCGCGTCGAGGTCTTCGCCGTGCCCGACCACGGCATGGCGACCATCTGGGACGCCGACATCCTCATCTGGGCCGCCTCGCAGATCGTCGAGGCCGAGAATCTGGGGTTCAAGACCTCGCGCTTCCTGCGCTTCACGCCCTATCAGCTCCTGATGGCAATCGGTCGGGAAACCGGCCAGCGCGACTACAAGCTGCTGAAGGGCGCGCTCACCCGGCTGCAATCGACCGTCATTCGCACCACCATCCGCCAGGGCGAGCATTGGCGTCGCCACCAGTTCTCCTGGATCAACGAATGGGAGGAATGCGTGACGCGCGACGGGCGCGTCGAGGGCATGGAGTTCGTGCTGCCCGACTGGTTCTATCGTGGCGTCACCGACCGCTCGCTCGTTCTCACCATCGACCCGGCCTATTTCCGGCTGACGGGCGGAATCGAACGCTGGCTCTACCGTGTCGCGCGCAAGCATGCCGGCCGCCAGCCGCGGGGCTGGATATTCGAGTTCGCACACCTCCACGAAAAGTCCGGCAGCCTCATGCGCGTCTCCGACTTCGCGCTCCAGCTTCGGCGCATCGTCCCGCGCCAGCCGCTGCCGGGCTATCGGCTGCACATCGAGCGCGAAGGCCGACGCGAGCTGTTGCGCATCCTGCCGGCGAAATCATCCACAAGACCTGTGGATGGCGCTGTGGACGCGGTCGGGACTTCGCACGCAAGCGGTATCGGGATTTTGCACGCAGGACCATCGGGACTTCGCACGCAGAGATCGCAGTTAAGTCTCTGGCCGGAAACGACGATTCCAGGCCTTAACTTAGAATCTAACAGAGAATCTAACTCTTATGTTGCGCGGAGCGATGTGGAAAACACTGTCGCCGCCGCCATCGACGGGCTCCTCCGAAAGACATCCGGGGCGCGGCCGTCCGGCAATGATGCCGCTCACCCATCGCGGCTCCCCCTCGGGCGCAGGCCGGGAGGGGTACGATGATCGTCGCGGTCCTCAATCAGAAAGGCGGCGTCGGCAAGACGACGTTGGCGCTGCATCTCGCGGGACATTGGGCACGGCAGGGAAGGCGCGTCACCCTGATCGACGCCGATCCGCAGGGCTCGGCGCTGGACTGGTCGCAGCAGCGGGCGCGCGAGGGCCTGCCACGCCTGTTCGGTGTCGTCGGCCTCGCCCGTGACACGCTCCACCGCGAGGCGCCGGAGCTGGGGCGGGACGCCGATCACATCGTCATCGACGGACCGCCCCGAGTCGCCTCGCTGATGCGCTCGGCGCTGCTCGCCGCCGACCTGGTGCTGATCCCCGTGCAGCCGTCGCCCTTCGATGGCTGGGCTTCGGCCGAGATGCTCTCGCTCCTTCAGGAAGCGCGCATCTATCGCCCGCAGCTTGCCGCCCGCTTCGTTCTGAACCGCTGCGGCGCCCGCACCGTCATCGCCCGCGAGACGGCCGAGACGCTCGCCGATCACGATCCGCCGGTGCTGGCGGCGCAGATCGGTCAGCGTGTCGCTTTCGCCGATACGGCGCAATCCGGGCGGCTCGTCTTCGAGATCGACGAGGACAGTCCGGCTACACGCGAGATCGCGGCCATCGGAGCCGAGGTGGGGAGGCTCGCGCCATGAGCGGGCGCGCTCCGAAACGCGGTTTCGCGTCGCGCCCCGCCGATCCCGAAGCTGGATCAAGGCGTCGGATGCATCGCCGGCGCGCGACGCCGATGCCGCCGGCTTCACCGCCCGGCTGACGATCGACGTCACGCCCGAGCTGCGCGGCCGGATCAAAATCGCGGCGTTCCGGCGCGGACAGACCGTCGCCGACATGCTCCGCGACCTGCTCGCTCGCGAATTCCCGCCAGACCAGGGAGACACGTAAATGACCGGCATCGCGGACCCCCGCGTGCGCGGCGGCCACTCGCAGGCCGGCCCCGCACCATTCACGACGCTCGTCGAGCTGACCTGGCATGAGAAGCGGATCGAACACTGGATCCGCTTCGGCCGGGAAGTCCATGAGCAGATCTTCGACCGCCGGCGCCGTGTCGTCGGCTTCGCGCCGAACAGCCTCTTTGCCTTCATCCGCTGGGCGTCCAACGACTACGGCACCATCATCTCGCGCATCGACATCGTGCGCGCCATCGACCGCGGCGAGCCCTATCAGACACTGCCTTTCGTGCGGCCCGGCGGCGACATCCTCCTGAAGATCGAGGGATGGCCCAGGGTCGAGCCCGTGCTCCGGATCATCGATGCCATCGAGGCGCTCGGCATCGATCCGGCCGATGTTTCGCCGGACCACTGGCGGCACGTCCACAACCGCCTGGCCGCCGGTCATGAGCCGCGCGCCTACACCGCCCAGCACCATCGGGCCTTCCTCATGCGCCGGAGGACCGCGCCATGAGCCGCTTCGGCTACGCGATGCTCACCTGTCTTGTGACCATGGGCGTCGCCGCTTCGGCGCTTATCGAAACGCCGAAGAAGCTGATATGGAACGCCTCGGCGAGCGCGCCGATCGGGCTCTATTCGATCGAACCGGATGATCGGCTCGAGGTGACGGACCTCGTCGCCGTCGATGCGCCCGAGCGGCTGGCGCGCTTCCTCGCCGAGCGCGGCTATCTGCCTCCCGGTGTGCTGCTGATGAAGCGTATCGCCGGTCTGCCGGGACAACGGGTTTGCCGCTCGGGGCTCGCCATCACCGTCGACCGAATTGCGATGGGCAATGCGCTGGAGCGCGACCGGCGCGGCCGCGACCTGCCCGTCTGGCAGGGCTGCCGGCGCATCGCCGACGGCGAGGTCTTCCTCATGAACTGGGAGGTTCAGGACAGCCTCGACGGCCGCTATTTCGGCCCGCTTCCCGCCATTTCGATCATTGGCCGCGCGGTCCCGCTCTGGACCGATGAAGACGGCGTCGGCCGCTACGAGTGGCGCGCGCAAACCCGATGACCTGACCCCTGATCGGCGTGTCGTTCGCGCCGGGCCTGTTCACCCACCGCAGACGAAAGGAACCTGCAATGTCGCAAATCGGTCGATTCACCAGCACCAAATCCGGCTATTCCGGCCGCATCCATACGCTCACGCTCGATGTCGAATTGGTGCTCGTTCCCGCTGAGCATTCCGACGCCGAGAACGCCGGGCGGCTTCGCGCCGCCCGCTGCATCACCCTCCTTCTCCTTTCCGGCCTCGCATTCGCCGTCGCGCCGCCGACCGCCACGCTGGCGCAGATCGCGCCGCTGGGACGGCCGGCTTCGGCTGATCGCTATGCCGCTCATGTCGCCGAAGCCTCGCAGCGGTTCGGCGTTCCGGCCGCATGGATTTGGGCGGTGATGCGCGCGGAGAGTGCGGGCGACGTGCGCGCGATCTCGTCCGCCGGCGCCATGGGCCTGATGCAGATCATGCCCGATACCTGGGCGGACTTGCGCGTCCGCCATCGGCTCGGCAGCGATCCTTACAACCCGCGCGACAACATCCTGGCGGGCGTGGCTTACCTACGCGAAATGCACGACCGCTACGGCTCGCCGGGCTTTCTCGCCGCCTACAATGCCGGTCCCGGCCGCTACGAGGAATATCTGGCGGGAGCGCGTTCCTTGCCGGCCGAAACCCGCGCCTATATCGCCGCGCTCGCGCCTCTTGTTGGCGGCGAGGACATCGCCGGCCCCGTCACCGTTGCCACCGCCGAGCCATTGCCATGGACCCGTGCGCCGCTCTTCGTCACCCGCGCGGACTACGCATCGGCTGCCGATCCTGTGCCGTCCGACGGTCGTTCCGGTGACACTGCCGATGCGGTTGGAGCACGCGATGTTTCGGCCATCACGCCGCGATCGAGCGGCCTATTCGTCGCCCGGTCGAGCGCGGGAGCACCGTGATGACGGCGCTCTCCCGAAATCGCAGTCTGGCGTGGCCCGGCGCATCATGGAGGGTGTGGGGGTGGGAGGCAGGCAACACGACCGGACGATGGCGGGATAAAAGGCCGCGAGGTGCGGCTTGGTCCGGTCGTGGTTTTTCAAGGGCTTGCGCAGCGAATACGCGAGGTGCGCCTGATCGGCGAACCTCGCGCATTCGGCGTTTTCACAGGAATTTCCGTGCGTTGATGCGATGTGCGGTGCTCCGGCCATGAGCGGCGAGGACGATTTCCGCATCCGCCCTGGTCGCATCCGCTCCTCCGGCTCCCAGCGGGCGAGGCCCTTCATCGCCCAGGCGCTCGCCGCCGCCCAGAAGGCCGGCGGCCGCGTCTCGCGCTCGGGCAGGATCACATCCGGCAACCGCTCGCGCTTCGGGCGCGGCGCGCGCGCCAGCGTGCAGGCAAATCGTCTGCTGACCGACCGCTCGCGCGGCGCGGTCATCAAGACCCGCGTCGTGCGCCACACGGCACGGGCCGCGCCGCTCGCCGCGCATCTCGGCTACCTCCGGCGCGAGGGCGTCACCCGGGACGGGGAGAAGGCCCGGCTGTTCGGCCCCGAGACCGACGACGCCGATCCCAAGGCCTTCGCCGAGCGCTGCCAGGACGATCGCCATCACTTCCGCTTCATCGTCTCGCCCGAGGACGCGGTGGAGATGTTCGATCTCAAGACCTTCACCCGTGAGCTGATGGGCCAGATGGAGAAGGATCTCGGCACGAAGCTCGACTGGGTCGGCGTCGATCACTGGAACACCGAGCACCCTCATGTGCATGTCATCGTGCGGGGCCGCGCTGATGACGGCCAGGACCTCGTCATCTCCCGCGACTACATCAAGGAAGGGATGCGCGCCCGCGCCCAGGATCTGATCACGCAGGAGCTAGGACCGCGCACCGATCACGAAATCCGCCGGACGCTCGAACGCCAGATCGATACCGAGCGCTGGACACAGCTCGATCGCCAGCTCGCCCGCGACGGCTATCGCACCGGCGTCATCGACCTTGCGCCGCACCCCGACCGGCAACCCGACGAATTCCATGCGCTGAAGGTCGGCCGTCTGCGCAAGCTGGAATCCCTCGGGCTTGCCGACCAGATCGGCCCGGGCCAATGGGTCCTGTCCGAGAATGCGGAGGCGACGCTGCGCGAACTCGGGGAGCGCGGCGACATCATCAAACGCATTCACCGCGGCCTGATAGAGCGGGGCATCGAGCGCGGTGCGTCGGCTTATGTGCTCGCCGGCGAGAGTCTCGATGATCCGGTCATCGGCCGACTGGTCGATCGCGGCCTCGACGACGAATTGAAGGGCACCGCCTATGCCGTGGTCGACGGCGTCGATGGCCGCACCCACCACATCAAGCTGCCCGACCTCGACGCCGCCGCGGACAGCGCGCCAGGCTCGATCGTCGAACTGCGGAAGTTCGACGACGCCCGAGGGCGGCGTCGTGTGGCGCTCGCCGTGCGTTCCGACCTTTCCGTCGAACAACAGGTGACGGCGACCGGCGCCACCTGGCTCGACCGTCAGGCCATCGCCCGCGAGCCCGTCGCGCTCGGCGGCGGGTTTGGCGCCGAGGTCCGCGAGGCGATGAACGCCCGCGCCGAACATCTGATCGAACAGGGCCTCGCCGAACGGCAGGGCCGCAGCGTGATCTTCGCGCGTAACCTCATCGATACGCTGCGCCGTCGTGAGGTGGAGGCGCTTGGCGAGAAGCTCGCCGCCGAGAGCGGCCGGCCGTTCAGCCGATCCGCCACCGGCGAATATGTCGCCGGGACCTACCGGCAACGCTTCGCGCTTGCCTCCGGCCGGTTCGCCATGATCGACGACGGTCTCGGGTTTCAGCTCGTGCCCTGGTCGCCATCACTGGAAAAGCAACTCGGCCGCCATGTCTCCGGCGTCGCGCGGGGCGACGGCGGTATCGACTGGAGCTTCGGCCGGAAGCGAGGACTTGGCCTTTAGCCGCAGTGAAATGGAGCCGCTCCAAACACGAGTGCGCCAGGAACTGTTCGGGTTACGCCGTGCGAACTTGACCCTGATTCGCCACTGGAATACGCTGATTAGCGAATGAGCGTATCGTGAAGGAAAAACATGAGTGACAAGGTGGACACCTTCGGGCGCGCCATAAGCCAGGCGCGAAAGGCGCGCGGCTGGAGCCAGAAAGAGCTTGCCCAAAAAATTCTTCGGGAGGACGAGGAAGCCATCTCCCCGCAGTATCTCAACGACATCGAGCACGACCGGCGCAGTCCTTCGTCTGATTGGATGGTCCAGCAATTCGCCGATGTGCTCGGTATCGAGGCGGACTGGCTCTATTATCTCGCTGGCAAGTTTCCGGCTGATCTGCGGGAACGGAAGCTCTCGCAACAGGAAGTCGCCAAAGCGATGGTCGCCTTTCGCGGCAAACCGAACAACAAGTGAGGCGGTAGCGGATGGTGAGATACGTTCGCGATACGACAGGGCGTTTCTCCCAGCGTCCGCACTACAAGCCCGAAGAACTCGACCGTGAATGCGAGAACATCATCACGGGCTTCCTGAAGGGCAAATACGGGAAGGCCGAGTTCCCGGTCACGACCGACGATCTCACGCTCCTGATCGAACGAGACACGGACGATTTCGACCCCTATGCCGACTTGTCCGCATACGGCAATGATGTGGAGGGCGTGACGGAGTTCCAGCCCGGCCGGAAGCCGATCGTCCGCATTGCCGAGAACCTCTCCAACGACGAACGGCGCGAGAATCGGCTCCGCACGACCCTGACTCACGAATACGGGCATGTGCATTTCCATGCCTATCTCTGGGAAGTGGAGCCGCCCGGCACCGATCTGCTCCGGCGGAATCCGAACGCCAACAAACAGATTTGCAAGCGCGACACGATGCTGGAAACCGTCCAGACTGATTGGATGGAATGGCAGGCGGGCCATGCCTGCGGCGCGCTCTTGATGCCGGTGTCCTATCTGCGCCGGGTCGTAGGCGCATATCAAGAAGCCAACGGGCTGTTCGGCGTCATCGGCACCGGCAGCGAACACGGCCAGGCTCTGATCTCGCGGGTCCAGGAAGCGTTTCAGGTGTCGGCGGACGCCGCGCGCGCGTACGGCTCCTGCGGCTGAACTTCCTGGGCGCGGCTTCCGCCGGTCCCTCCCTCTTCGACCACCTGTAAGTAACGCCAGCAGCCGAAGACTCGGTCGCCCTTGTGCTCGGTTTGAAAATACGCCAATTAGCAGATATGCGGAACAGCGGTTCCGCGAGGTAGCGGTCCAGAGGAGGCCGGAACAATGAGCAAAGGACCGAAAACCCACCATGTCGTCCCGAACCCGCGCGGGGGATGGGACGTGAAACGCGGCGGTGCTGAACGCGCCAGCAGCCACCACGAAACCAAGCGCGAAGCCATCGAGAGTGGCCGATCCGTCAGCCGCAATCAGGGCACCGAGCTGCGCATCCACAATCAGGACGGCCGCATCGCCAGCAGCGATAGCCACGGCGGCGACCCGTTCCCGCCCAAGGGCTGATCCGGACGAAAGGACGAAGAAGATGACCGACAACCACAGACCCGACCGCAACCGCGACGACCACCATCACGGCGGTCACGACGCTCCCGACAACCACCATGAGAAGGACATCACCATCGTCGTAAACGGCTGCGAGAAGACCGTGACCGGCAAGGAACTCTCCTTCGCGCAGCTCGTCGCGCTCGCCTTCGACACGCCGCCGACGGGCGAGAACATCGCCTTCACCATCACCTACCGGCGCGGCCAAGGCGAGAAGCCCGAAGGATCGCTGGTCGACGGCGAGACGGTGAAAATAAAGAAGGGCATGATCTTCAATGTCACCGCCACTGATAAGTCGTAGCCCGGACCTCGCCAGGCTGAAGGAAGACGGATACGAGGTGGAGGTCAGAGCCAACCATCTCGTTCTCCGCAATGTGCCCTACGTCAACAGCAAGCGCGAGGTGAAACGCGGACTGCTGGTCTCGACGCTCAATCTCGCCGGGCAGGTCACGGCGAAGCCCGACACCCACGTCGCCCTGTTTGCGGGCGAGCATCCCTGCGACCGGCATGGACGCCCTCTGACGAAGATCGTCAACGGCAGCAGCCCTCAGAATCTCGGCGACGGCCTCGTGGTGGACCACTCGTTTTCGAGCAAGCCGGCCAGCGGGTATCAGGACTATCACCACAAGATGACCACCTACGCCGACATGTTGTCGAGCCACGCGGCAGCGATCGATCCGACAGCCACGGCGAAGACATTTCGGGTAGTCGAAGCCGAAGACCCCGACTCCGTATTCGAGTATCTGGATACCGCCTCAAGCCGCGCGGGCATATACGCCGTGTCACGGCAGCTTGCCCTGCCCAAGGTGGCGATCATCGGCCTTGGCGGCACCGGTTCCTACGTTTTCGACATGGTAGCGAAAACGCCGGTTCATGAGATCCATCTTTTCGACGGCGACCACTACCTCCAGCACAATGCGTTCCGTTCGCCCGGAGCCGCGACGCTTGCCGAACTGCGGGCCGCGCCGAAAAAGGTCCATTACCTCCGCGACCGCTATGCGCCGATGCGCCGGAACATCGTGGCGCACGATTTCCACATCGACGCCTCAAATGCGGACTGCCTCGACGGGATGGCATTCGTATTCCTTTGCGTCGATCGCGGCGATGCGAAGCGGCCGATCATTGAGAAGCTGGAGGCCCTGGGTATCCCCTTCGTCGATGTCGGCATGGGCATCGACCTCGTGGACGACAAGCTACAGGGCATCGTCAGGGTGACGACCAGCACCGAACGCATGAGGGCACATGTCCGCGACAAGAAGCGCATCGGCCTTTCCACCGGCGCAGCCGATGACCTGTACGCCAAGAATATTCAGATTGCCGACCTGAACGCCCTGAATGCGGCGCTGGCAGTCATCAGGTGGAAGAAGCTGTTCGGCTTTTACCTCGATTTGGATGACGAGCACCACTGCACCTACACGCTCGACGGCAATATGCTCCTGAACGAGGACAAGCCATGAAACAGCCCATCGTCCTCGATACGGAATTTGTCACAAGCATCCCCGACAAGCTCGATGAGCGCACCCTCTACGTGTCGATGGAATACGCCACTGTCGCGCACAAGTGTTGCTGCGGTTGCGGCCTGGAAGTGGTCACGCCGCTCAGCCCGACCGACTGGAAACTGACCTATGACGGGGTATCCGTGTCGCTTTATCCCTCTATCGGCAACTGGAGCTTCCCCTGCCGGTCGCATTACTGGATCGACAAGAGCAGGGTTAGGTGGGCAGGGCAGATGACGGAAGAGCAGATTAACGCCGGTCGTGTGCAGGATCGAAGGGCCAAGGCAAAGTACTTCGCTCATATGGAACTGCCGTCAGACTCCGGAACAACGTCGGCCGTGACCTTGGCGAGACGTAAGCAGCGTACCGGCTTGTGGAATTGGCTCATGAACTGGTGGAAACGTTAGGGTGCCATAGAGCCTAATAGTGACGGAGCTGGCTGTGAGTTGGACCGTCACGCCACCGAGAAACGCGAACGTAGACTCCTCAGTCATCGTGAACCGTCCGAAAGCGGTCTATTCACGCTTTTCCCTGTTTCTGCACGCCAGAGTACGACCAGCTTGAACGATCCATCTCCGGGTCTTGAAATCAGCCGTCATCGCGGCCGACCTCTTCTCCAGAAGGAGAAGACCCTGTGTCCGCCACCAAGATCCTCTGGGGCCAGATCGTCGTCGTATTCCTGATCGCGCTCACCACGACCTGGGCGGCGACGCAGTGGACCGCATGGCAGCTCGGCTTCCAGCCACAACTCGGCCGGCCGTGGTTCGAACTGCTCGGCTGGCCCATCTACTATCCGCCCGCTTTCTTCTGGTGGTGGTATTTCTACGACGCCTATGCGCCGGAGATTTTCGTCGAGGGTGCATTCATCGCCGCTTCCGGCGGCTTCATCTCGATCGCGGTGGCGATCGGCATGTCGGTCTGGCGCGCCCGCGAGGCGAAGAACGTCGAGACCTACGGTTCGGCCCGATGGGCGCGGCCGGAAGAGGTGAAGGCCGCCGGTCTCCTCGGACCCGACGGCGTCGTGCTCGGCAAGCTTGATCGCGGCTATCTGCGTCACGACGGGCCAGAGCATGTGCTTTGCTTCGCGCCGACCCGCTCCGGCAAGGGTGTCGGCCTAGTCGTGCCGTCACTGCTGACCTGGCCGGGTTCGGCGATCGTTCACGACATCAAGGGAGAAAACTGGCAGCTTACCGCAGGCTTTCGCGCGCGGCATGGTCGGGTGCTGTTGTTCGATCCGACCAATGCGAAATCTGCTGCCTACAACCCGCTGCTCGAGGTGCGCCGCGGGGAGTGGGAAGTCCGCGACGTCCAGAACATCGCCGACATTCTGGTCGACCCCGAAGGCTCGCTGGAGAAGCGGAACCATTGGGAGAGGACCAGCCACGCGCTTCTCGTCGGCGCCATCCTCCACGTCCTCTATGCCGAGCCCGACAAGACGCTGGCGGGCGTCGCTGCTTTCCTCTCGGACCCGAAGCGGCCGATCGAGTCGACACTCGCGGCCATGATGAAGACGGCGCATCTCGGCGACGCCGGTCCGCATCCGGTGATCGCCAGCGCGGCGCGCGAGCTGCTGAACAAGTCGGACAACGAGCGTTCGGGCGTGCTGTCCACCGCCATGTCGTTCCTCGGCCTCTACCGCGATCCCGTCGTCGCCGAAGTCACTCGCCACTGCGACTGGCGAATCACCGACATCGTCGGCGGCGCGCGACCGACCACGCTCTATCTCGTCGTGCCGCCTTCCGACATCAACCGCACGAAACCACTGATCCGGCTGATCCTCAATCAGGTCGGCCGACGATTGACCGAGGATCTGCAGGCGAAGGCCGGACGCCATCGGCTACTGCTGATGCTCGATGAGTTCCCCGCCCTGGGCCGCCTCGATTTCTTCGAGAGCGCGCTCGCCTTCATGGCGGGCTACGGCCTCAAGAGCTTCCTGATCGCGCAGTCACTGAATCAGATCGAGAAGGCCTACGGCGCGAACAACTCGATCCTCGACAACTGCCATGTCCGCGTCAGCTTCGCCACCAATGACGAGCGCACGGCAAAGCGCGTGTCCGACGCTCTCGGCACGGCGACGGAGATGCGGGCAATGAAGAACTATGCCGGGCACCGTTTGTCGCCCTGGCTCGGCCATCTCATGGTCTCGCGCTCGGAGACCGCACGGCCGCTGCTGACGCCCGGCGAGGTGATGCAGCTCCCGCCTGCCGACGAGATCGTCATGGTCGCCGGCACACCACCGATCCGGGCGAAGAAGGCCCGCTACCATGAGGATGCCCGCTTCCAGGAACGCATCCTGCCGCCGCCGGCGACGGAGAAGTCCAAGGTGGCCAAGGCCGACCACTGGAGCGCGCTGCCGCTGCCGCCCCGTCCTGAAATCGAGGAGACGCCGCCGCGCGACAGCCAGGACGACGACGATCCAACCGGATCGGAACGCCGGCATCAGCCCGAACTGAGCAAATCGAAGACGATCGAGAAGAAGGAGCCGATCGACAACGAGTTCGCGCCCGATCCGGACGATGAGATGGAGGATGATACCGCGCGCGTCAGCCGGATGAACCAGCGCATGCGTCAGGTCGCCCGCCAGGCCTCGCTCGATCCCGGCGACGGCATCGAGATGTGAGACCACCATGAAGAAGCTTCCGAAGAAACAGCGCCTGTCGGTCTATCTCGATCCCGATGTCATGAAGAATCTCGCCGACTATTCCGCGCGGCGAGACCATTCCCGTTCGCTAATCGCCGAGGCCGCCATCGCCACCTTCCTGTCGCCCGACTCCGCCGAGCGGCAGGAAGCCGCGACCACCAGACGCCTCGATCAGCTCGACCGCCGCATGGCCCGGATGGAACGCGACCTCGGCATCGCCGTCGAGACGCTCGCGGTCTTTGTCCGCTTCTGGCTGACGACCAACCCGCCACTACCGGAGCCGGCGCAGGCGGCAGCCCGTGCCAAGGCCGGCGAGCGCTATGATGCCTTCGTGACCGCCCTCGGCCGCCGACTCGCCAAGGGGCCGAAGCTCCGGCAGGAGATTTCGGAGGACGTGCCGGGCACGGAAGACGGCGGATAGTCGTCATTCCCCCGATCTCAAGTCTTCGGTCGCTCCGCCGTTTCCCTGTATTTCCACGCCACATCACTACTACGCCCACGGCCTTGTTGCCGTGGCCCAACTTCTGCCTCTTCTAATCATCCCCGATCCAGGGCCGCGCGTCTGCGGCCACGCAAAAGAACGGGTACGACGTGGCGGTTTCTCAGGCAAAATCCGAGGCGATATTGCGGGGTGCGCGCATGCTCCGCACTGCGCTCGGTTCCGCCATAACTGGCTTCCTGGAAGACCCGTCGATCGTCGAGGTGATGCTCAACCCCGACGGGCGGCTCTGGATCGACCGTCTTTCCGAAGGTCTCTCTGATACGGGGGAGCGGCTGTCACCGGCCGATGGGGAGCGCATCGTCCGGCTCGTCGCCCATCATGTCGGCGCCGAGGTCCATCCAGGCGCTCCGCGCGTTTCGGCCGAACTGCCCGAGACGGGGGAGCGGTTCGAGGGGTTGCTCCCTCCCGTGGTCGCCGCGCCTGCCTTCGCCATCCGCAAGCCCGCGGTCGCCGTATTCACGCTCGACGACTATGTTGCCGGCGGAATCATGGCCGCCGATCAGGCCGCGATCTTGCGCAGGGCCGTCGGCGAACGCCGGAACATCCTGGTCGCTGGCGGCACCTCGACCGGCAAGACGACACTCACGAACGCATTGCTGGCGGAGGTGTCGAAGACGTCCGACCGGGTGGTGCTGATCGAGGACACCCGCGAACTGCAATGCGCCGCGCCGAACCTCGTGGCGCTGCGTACCAAGGATGGCGTCGCTTCGCTCTCCGATCTCGTGCGCTCGTCGCTGCGCCTGCGCCCCGACCGCATCCCGATCGGCGAGGTGCGTGGGAGTGAGGCGCTGGATCTCCTCAAAGCCTGGGGCACCGGCCATCCGGGCGGGATCGGCACCATTCATGCCGGCAGCGCCATCGGCGCACTGCGCCGGCTCGAACAGCTCATCCAGGAAGCCGTCATCACCGTGCCCAGAGCGCTGATTGCCGAGACGATCGATCTCGTGGCCGTCCTCGCCGGCCGCGGCTCTTGCCGCCGCCTCGCCCAACTCGCGCGCGTCGAAGGGCTCGACACGCGCGGCGATTACCGCGTCATCCCCGCAGTCCCAGCCACAGGAGCTCCAGCATGATCCATCGCCTTTCGCGTATCCGCCGTCACCTCGCGACGGCGAGCTCGGTCGCCTTCCTCAGTATGATTCTGGCGCCGGCCGCTCACGCCTCCGGTTCGTCGATGCCATGGGAGGCGCCGCTCCAGTCGATTCTCCAGTCGATCGAAGGGCCGGTCGCCAAGATCATCGCGGTCATCATCATCATCGTCACCGGCCTGACCCTCGCCTTCGGCGACACCTCGGGCGGCTTCCGCAAGCTGATCCAGATCGTGTTCGGCCTGTCGATCGCGTTTGCCGCCAGTTCCTTCTTCCTGTCCTTCTTCTCCTTCGGCGGTGGGGCGCTCGTCTGATGGACGAGGTTCCAGGATTCTCCGTGCCCGTCCACCGGGCGCTGACGGAGCCCATCCTGCTCGGAGGCGCCCCGCGCTCAATCGCCATCCTGAACGGGACACTGGCGGCGGCGCTCGGCCTCGGCCTGCGCCTGTGGCTGGTCGGGATCGGCCTCTGGGCCGTCGGCCATTTTGCTGCGGTGTGGGCGGCCAAACGCGACCCGGCGTTCGTCGACGTGGTGCGCCGGCATCTGCGCATCCCCGGCCATCTGAGCGTGTGAGACCGGCCCATGATGAATCTCGCCGAATATCGTCGCACCGCCGCCCGTCTCGCGGACTTTCTGCCCTGGGCCGCGCTCGTAGGTGAAGGCGTCATCCTCAATAAGGACGGCAGCTTCCAGCGCACGGCGCGCTTTCGCGGCCCAGATCTCGACAGCGCCGTCCCGGCCGAGCTGGTCGCGGTCGCCGGGCGGCTCAACAATGCCTTTCGCCGCCTGGGCTCGGGCTGGGCGATCTTCGTCGAAGCTGAGCGCCATCCCGTTGGCGCTTACCCGGTAAGCCGCTTTCCCGATCCCGCATCGGCATTGGTCGACGCCGAGCGCAAGGCGGCCTTCGAGGAGGATGGCGCGCATTTCGAGTCGAGCTACTTTCTGACCTTCGTCTATCTCCCACCGGCCGAGGACGCCGCGCGCGCCGAGACCTGGCTCTACGAGGGGCGCGAGCAGACCGGCGTCGACCCTCACGAAGTCCTGCGCGGCTTCGTCGATCGCACCGACCGCATCCTTCAGCTCATCGAAGGCTTCATGCCCGAGTGCGCCTGGCTCGAGGACGCCGAAACCCTTACCTATCTGCATGGCTGCGTCTCCTGCCGGCGCCACCGCGTCCGCGTCCCCGAGATTCCGATGTATCTCGACGCACTGCTGGCGGATCAGCCACTCACCGGCGGCCTCGAACCGCGTCTCGGCAATGCGCATCTGCGGGTATTGACCATCGTCGGCTTCCCGACGGCAACCACGCCCGGCATCCTGGACGAACTCAACCGGCTCGCCTTTTCCTATCGCTGGTCGACGCGCGCCGTCCTGCTCGACAAGACCGACGCCACCAGACTGCTCACCAGAATCCGGCGGCAGTGGTTCGCCAAGCGCAAGTCGATCGCCGCCATCCTCAAGGAGGTGATGACCAACGAGGCCTCGGCCCTGGTCGACACCGATGCGGCGAACAAGGCCGCCGATGCCGATCTCGCACTGCAGGAGCTCGGGCAGGATTTCGCGGGGCAAGCCTATGTGACGGCCACCGTCGCCGTCTGGGACGACGATCCCCGAATCGCTGCCGAAAAGCTGCGGCTCGTCGAGAAGGTCATCCAGGGCCGCGACTTCACGGCGATGCCGGAAACCATCAACGCCGTCGATGCGTGGCTTGGTTCGCTGCCCGGGCATGTATACGCCAACGTCCGCCAGCCGCCGATCTCCACGCTCAATCTCGCCCACATGATCCCCCTCAGTGCCGTGTGGGCGGGGCCGGAACGGGACGAGCATCTTGCAGCGCCCCCACTGCTGTTCGGCAAGACCGAGGGCTCCACCCCGTTCCGGTTTTCCCTTCACGTCGGCGATGTCGGGCACACGCTCGTCGTCGGCCCGACCGGCGCGGGCAAGTCGGTGCTGCTCGCGCTGATGGCGCTGCAGTTCCGCCGCTATGCCGGTTCTCAGGTCTTTGCCTTCGATTTCGGCGGCTCGATCCGTGCCGCCGCCCTCGCCATGGGTGGCGACTGGCATGACCTCGGCGGCGGGTTGACCGAAGGTGTGGAGACGTCCGTCTCGCTCCAGCCGCTCGTGCGCATCCATGACATGCCGGAGCGCGCCTGGGCGGCCGACTGGATCGTCGCGATCTTGATGCGCGAAGGCATCGCCATCGATCCGCAAGTCAAGGAGCATCTCTGGTCGGCGCTGACTTCGCTCGCCAGCGCGCCCGTCGGCGAGCGGACGATCACGGGGCTCGCCGTGCTGCTGCAATCGAACGATTTGAAGCAGGTGCTCAGGCCGTATTGCGTCGGGGGCGCCTACGGACGACTGCTCGACGCGGAGTCCGAACAACTTGGGCGTGCCTCGGTACAGGCGTTCGAGACCGAGGGGCTGATCGGCACCGGCGCGGCGGCAGCCGTGCTCGCCTATCTGTTCCACCGCATCGAGGACCGCCTCGACGGCAGCCCCACGCTGCTGATCGTGGACGAAGGCTGGCTCGCCCTCGATGACGAGGACTTCGCCGGCCAGCTCCGCGAGTGGCTGAAGACGCTGCGCAAGAAGAACGCTTCCGTCGTCTTCGCCACGCAATCGCTCTCCGACATCGACGGCTCGGCGATCGCGCCAGCGATCATCGAAAGCTGCCAGACCCGGCTGCTGCTGCCGAACGAGCGGGCGATCGAGCCGCAGATCAAGGCCATCTATCGCCGCTTCGGCCTCAACGACCGGCAGATCGAGATCCTCGCCCGCGCCATGCCCAAGCGCGACTACTACTGCCAGTCGCGGCGCGGCAACCGGCTCTTCGAGCTGGGCCTGAGCGAGGTCGCGCTCGCGCTCTGCGCCGCGTCATCCAAGACCGACCAGGCCGCCATCGCGCGCATCCTCGAGAGCGAAGGCCGCGACGGCTTCCTTGCCGCGTGGCTGCGCCACCGCGGCGTCGCCTGGGCCGCCGACCTCATTCCCGACCTCACCAACCTGGAGATCAAGCCATGATTATCCGTCGATTCCGCGCGGCGTTTCTCACCGCGACCATCCTGGCGCTGCCCGTCGCCATTTCTCCCATTTTCGTGCAGCCGGCAGCCGCCGCCTGGATCGTCTACGATCCGACCAACTATGCGCAGAACGTGCTGCAGGCGGCGCGGGCGCTGGAGCAGATCAACAACCAGATCACCTCGCTTCAGAACGAAGCGCAGATGCTGATCAATCAAGCTCGCAACCTTGCCAGCCTACCTTACTCGTCGCTCCAGCAGCTCCAGCAATCGGTGCAGCGCACCCAGCAGCTACTGAATCAGGCCCAGAACATCGCTTTCGACGTGAGCCAAATCGACCAGGCGTTCCAATCGACCTACGGCAACGCCTCGCTCACGGCTTCGGACCAGCAACTCGTCACCCAGGCCCGCGAGCGCTGGCAGAATACTGTCGCCGGGCTTCAGGATGCGATGCGCGTCCAGGCGGGCGTCGTCGGCAATATCGACACCAACCGCGCGCAGATGTCGGCGCTCGTCGGCCAGAGCCAGAATGCTGCCGGCGCGCTGCAGGCAACTCAGGCCGGCAACCAGCTTCTCGCGCTCCAGGCGCAGCAGCTCGCCGACCTGACCGCGGTGGTCGCCGCCAACGGCCGGGCGCAGGCGCTCTCCGAAGCCGAGCGTGCCGCAGCAGCCGAACAGGGCCGTGAGCAGCGCCGGCGGTTCCTGACGCCGGGCGTCGGCTACCAGCCCGGCAATGCCCACATGTTCCAGAACGGCAATTGAGGCCCAGCAAGAGGATCGTGTCATGGACGGCAAGATGCTGGCCCGCCTCGGCGCCATCGTGTTCGTCGCGGTGGCGATCACCGCGACGGCGATCGAGCTGACCCGCAAGGAGGAAGAGCCGGCCGCCCGGTCTGAGAGACAGGCCGGAACATCCTCGGCCGATCCGCTCCGCGACGAATTGAGGCGCTGTCAGCGCCTCGGCGAGGCGGCAACGCGCGATCCCGCCTGCCTGCGCTCCTGGGCGGACAATCGCGAGCGCTTTCTCACACCCGACTCATCGCCCGCCGTCCCGCCGTCGGCATCACCTTCAGAGACGCGATAGGCATCATGGGCGGGACCGGCGTCATCGACCATTTCCTCGAGGTCTTCACCCGCTACATCGACAGCGGGTTCGGTCTGCTTGGATCCGAGGTCGCGTTCATCGCGACCACGCTGATCGTCATTGACGTGACGCTGGCCGCGCTGTTCTGGAGCTGGGGCGCCAACGACGACATCATCGCCCGCCTCGTCAAGAAGACCCTGTTCGTCGGCGTCTTCGCCTACATCATCTCCAACTGGAACAATCTCGCCCGCATCGTCTTCGAGAGCTTCGCCGGCCTCGGTCTCAAGGCGAGCGGGACTGGCTTCTCGACCGCCGACCTCCTGCGACCCGGCAGGGTGGCGCAAACCGGCCTCGATGCCGGCCGGCCGCTGCTCGACTCGATCTCCGACCTGATGGGCTATTGGTCGTTCTTCGAGAACTTCATCCAGATCGCCTGCATGTTCCTCGCCTGGGCGCTGGTGCTGCTCGCCTTCTTCATCCTCGCCATCCAGCTCTTCGTCACGCTCATCGAGTTCAAGCTGACGACGCTCGCCGGCTTCGTGCTCATTCCCTTCGGCCTCTTCGGCAAATCCGCCTTCATGGCCGAACGGGTGCTCGGCAACATCATCTCGTCGGGCATCAAGGTCCTCGTGCTCGCCGTCATCATCGGCATCGGTTCGACGCTCTTCTCCGAATTCACCGCCGGCTTCGGCGGCGCGACCCCGACCATCGACGAGGCGATGGCGATCGTGCTCGCCGCGCTGTCACTGCTCGGCCTCGGCATCTTCGGCCCCGGCATCGCCACTGGCCTCGTCTCCGGCGGCCCGCAGCTCGGCGCGGGCGCCGCCGTCGGAGCCGGCCTCGCCGCTGGCGGTGCAATGGTGGCCGCTGGAGCGGCGGGCGGCATGGCGCTTCGCGGAGGCGCTGCCGCCTTGTCCGGCGGAGCCGCCGCGGCTCGTGGCGGGGCCGCGCTCGCGGGCGGCGCATCGACCGCCTACAGTCTCGGCGCCGCTGGCCAGACCGGCGCCGCGAGTGTGGCTTCCGGCCTTGGCGCCGTTGCCCCCGCCGCGGGCGGCGCGGCCATATCGCCCCTTCGCCGTGCGGCAACGCGCACCTCCCAAGCCATGAAGTCGAGCTTCACCGGGGGCGGCAAGTCGGCCTTCGAATTCACGGGCGGCACTTCGACCATGGGCACGATCGGCGGGGGAACGACCGAGGCGTCCGGACGAACTGACGGGCCGCCGGATTGGGCCAGGCGGATGAGACGCTCCCAGACCATGAGTCACGGCGTGTCCGCCGCCGCGCACGCCGTCCGCGCCGGCGACAGCCATGGCTCGGGCTCTTCCATCAATCTTTCCGAAAGTGATCGCTGATGTTCAAACGACCATCCACCCATTACGGCAGGACGCCCGCGCCGGAAACGCCCTACCAGAAGGCCGCGCACGTGTGGGACGAGCGCATCGGTTCGGCGCGCATCCAGGCGAGGAACTGGCGGCTGATGGCCTTCGGCTGCCTGATCCTCTCGGGCGGATTCGCCGCGGCCCTCGTCTGGCAATCGGGGCGCGGCACCATCGTCCCCTGGGTGGTGCAGGTCGACAATCTCGGCCAGGCGCAGGCGGTGGCCCCGGCGGTTGCAGACTATCGACCGACCGACCCTCAGATCGCCTGGCACCTGGCCCGCTTCATCGAACAAGTCCGCTCGATTCCCGCCGACGCGATCATTGTTCGGCAGAACTGGCTGCGCGCCTACGACTTCACGACCGACCGGGGCGCGATGGCGCTCAACGATTACGCCCGTTCGAACGATCCCTTCACCAGGGTCGGCAAGCAGCAGATCGCCATCGACGTCTCCAGCGTTATCCGAGCATCGCCCGAGTCTTTCCGCGTCGCCTGGACCGAGCGCCGTTATCAGGACGGCTCGCTCGCCGAGACCTCGCGCTGGACCGCCATCCTCACCGTCGTCGTGCAGCCGCCGCGCGACGCCGAGAAACTCCGGGCCAACCCGCTCGGCATCTATGTCAACGCCATCAACTGGTCACGGGAGCTTGGGCAATGAAGCCGCATTTCCATAAAGCCGGAAACACGGCTTTCCCCACAATCGTAGTTCCGCACTTGCGCAAATCCGTGGCTCCGCTTCTGCTGCTTTGCACGACCGCGCTCGCCGGTTGTGCGACGACGCACAGGCCGCCCGAGATTTCCTATGATGACGCAGCACCGGCGACGCTGCGCGCCGATCCGCCCGCGCCGGTGCAGGTGGTGGAACTGCCGAAGCCCTTGCCGTTGCCGGGGCAGATGAAGCCGGTGGATGAGGCGCGGCGCACGCCCGAGCCGGCCGATCCCGCCGCGCGGGTCAACCAGGCGAATGCGGCCGCGCGCGTGCAGCCGGTGCGCGACGGCTTCATCAATGCGATGCAGGTCTATCCCTTCACGGGAGGAGCGCTCTATCAGGTCTATACCGCCGTCGGCCAAATCACGGATATCGCGCTCCAGACGGGCGAGCAGCTCGTCGGCTCCGGTCCCGTCGCCGCCGGCGACACTGTGCGCTGGATCATTGGCGATACCGAGAGCGGATCGGGCGCGACGAAGCAGATCCACATCCTGGTGAAGCCGACACGCGCCGACCTCACCACCAATCTCGTCATCAATACCGACCGGCGCACCTACCATATGGAGCTCCGCTCGACGGAGCGGACCTATATGGCCTCGGTCTCCTGGCAATACCCGCAGGATCAGCTGATTGCGCTCCGCCGGCAGAACAACGAGGCCCAGGCTGCCCAGCCCGTCGCGACCGGCGTTGATCTCGCCAACATCAATTTCCGCTACGCGATCGAAGGCGACCGCGCGCCGTGGCGACCGTTGCGCGCCTATGACGACGGCCGGCAGATCTTCATCGAGTTCCCGCGCGGGATCGGCCAGGGCGAGATGCCGCCGCTGTTCGTCGTCGGGCCGGAAGGTAATAGCTCGGAATTGGTGAATTACCGCGTGCGCGGCAATTACATGATCGTCGACCGGCTGTTCGCCGCCGCCGAACTGCGCTTCGGCGCCGGCAGTTCCCAGAAGCGCGTCCGCATCGTGCGCACGGATGGGAGGCCCGCGTCGTGAGTGACAGTGATCCCCGGAAAGAGGAAGGGGCAGAGCCTGACGAGACTCGGCCGCTGACCGGCGAGCCCGCAGCGGCGCCCGCCATGCGCCTGCGCGCCGAGCCGCCGCGCGTCACGCGGCTTTCGCCGAAGGTGCTGGCCGGAATCGGCCTCATCGCTTGCGCCGGCATCGGCGGCGCGCTGATCTACGCGCTCCAGAGCCGCGACGGCGGCAACCAGGCGCAGGAGCTCTACTCGACCGAGAACCGCACGACGGCGGATGGCCTCGCCGGACTGCCGCGCGACTACACCGGTCCGATCCTGGGGCAACCGCTGCCCGGCGATCTCGGCCGCCCAATCCTCGACGCACAGAACCGCGGCCAGGCCGTTCCCGTGCCAGGAACGGCGGTGCCGGGCCCGGGCATCAGCGCCGAAGAACAGCGACGGCTCCAGGAGATCGAAGCCGCTCGCACGAGCCGGCTATTTGCTGCGACCGAGACCCGCCCGCCTTCAGCCGCGAGTTCCGATCCCACCTCGCCCAATCAGCCGGTCCTGACCGACCTCGCCAGTCTGGGCCTGGCGCCGCCGCCGGCGACACCCTCGGCGCAGGAGCGGCAGCTCGCCTTCCTCAATGCGGCGGTCGACCGCCGCACCGTCTCGCCCGACCGTATCGCCGCGCCCGCGTCTCCCTATGTGCTCCAGGCGGGCGCCGTCATCCCGGCGGCCTTGATCACCGGCATCCGCTCCGACCTGCCGGGCCAGATCACCGCGCAGGTGACGGAGAATGTCTATGACAGCCCGACCGGCCGGCTGCTGCTCGTGCCCCAGGGCACCCGACTGATCGGCCAGTACGACAATGGCGTCGGTTTCGGCCAAAGGCGCGTACTCCTCGTCTGGAACCGCCTCATCATGCCGAACGGCCGCTCGATCGTGCTCGAGCGCCAGCCAGGCGCGGACGCTGAAGGCTATGCCGGCCTCGAGGACGGCGTCGATTATCATTGGTGGGACATCGCCAAGGCGGCCGCGCTCTCGACTCTGCTCGGCATCGGCGCGGAACTTGCCGCCGACGACAATGATCGCTTGATCAGCGCCGTTCGCGGCGGCGCGCAGGACACGATCAACGATGCCGGCCAGCAGATCGTTCGGCGCCAGCTCAACGTCGCGCCGACGCTGACCATCCGGCCCGGCTTTCCGGTCCGCGTGGTCGTTACGCGCGACCTCGTCCTCGAAGCCTATGGCGGATGATCCATGGCGAAACTGAAACTCGGCCCCATCGCCGACGACCGACCGGTCAAGCTCACCATCGAGCTTCCCGCCACGGTGCATCGCGACCTCGTCGCCTATGCCGATGTCCTGGGCCGGGAGACGGGCCAGCCTGTCGGCGAGCCAACCAAGCTGATCGCTCCGATGGTGGAACGCTTCATGGCGACCGATCGCGCATTTGCAAAAGCGCGGCGGAACCCTCAGTCGCCATTGTCCAGCAAGGGATAGCGCTCCTCGAGCAGCTTGAGGAAATGCGCCAGCGCCGGATTGTCGTTGTCGCCTTGCCAGTAGGCGGCATAGCTGATCCGGCCCGGGCCGTTGCCGTCGCGCGCCTCGCGATAGACCACGCCCGCATAGCTTGCGCCAATGCATGCCTCGCACATCAGGCTGACGCCGAACCCCGCGCCGACCAGGCTCTTGATGTTCTCGCGGCTGATGTCATGGCTGATGACCTTCGGCCGCTCGCCGGGCGCGGCGAGCTTCGCCAGAAGGATGTCCTGAATCTCCGGTCCCGGATCACGGTGGCTGAGGAGGAAGGTTTCATCCTTGAGATCCGTCCAGTAGACGATGTTGTTGCTCGCCAGCCGGTGGCCTTCGGGCAGCGCGACCATGACGCGCTCGCTCCAAAGCGGCATGGCCTTCACATTGCGTGCGGTCGGCTCTCCGGTGACGATGGCGATGTCGAGCGCGCCGCGCTCCAGGCCGGCGAACAGGCTCCGCCGCGTTCCCTCGATCGTCTGAATGTCCACTTTCGGAAAGCGGGCTGCATATTCGATTAGGCTGGCACGTAGATTTCCGGCCGACAGCGACGTGTAAAACCCGATGGTGAGCTGGCCGGATTCGCCCTTGCCCATGTCTTTGGCGGTCGCCTCCATATGGTCGACGGTTTCGACAACGTGGCGGGAGGTGCGCAGCACTTCGGCGCCGGCGGTCGTCAGGCGCACACCGCCACTGGTTCGCTCGAATATCTTGACGCCCAGTCGGTCTTCCATCTGGCGAATGCAGCGGCTCAGCGTCGATTGCTTGACACCAAGTTCCTCAGCCGCGCGCCTGAAGCTCTGGAAATGAGCAGCAGCGACCGCATAGCGCAAATGCCTCAGTTCGATACCTACTGCCAGTGATCGGAACTCCTCCTGGCACTTCCGGCCCCGCCCAGTCTGGCGTCACCGGGAGACTTATGTCCGGCCGATGCGCGACCTTTTCAATGGTATGCCGTTGACACGCCGCAATTGTGGCCGCCCGAACCGTGCAACCGATTCGGATCATCAGACGCTGACAGGAGTATAATCCGATGAGTTTCGAAACACTAATGAGAAGCATTCGCATGCTGGCGCCGGGCAGATGGTTCCCTTGCCAGTGGACCGCCGTCAGCGCGCCAAGGCATCCGGCGACTTTCGTCCGGTTGCCTAGACTGCGCCTAGATCGCGACTGATAGAGGCCGCTCTAAGCAAAAACGGCCCCGAAGGGCCGTCTTCAAATGCTTGATTTTCTTTTGGAAAACTGGAGCGGGCGATGGGATTCGAACCCACGACCCCAACCTTGGCAAGGTTGTGCTCTACCCCTGAGCTACGCCCGCGCTCCGTTATGCCGGCCACCGCCGGAAGGCGGTGTGGATAGGGCTTTTCCGCTCCCTTGGCAAGAGGGGTGCACGTCGCCGTCCGGCGGCGTCAGCCGCGGGCCAGCAGGCTTTGCAGGTACTTGCCGTACTCGCTTTCGCGGATCGGCTCGATCAGGCGCGCCATACCCTCGTCATCGATGTAGCCCTTGCGCCAGGCGACCTCCTCGGGGCTGCCGATCTGGAGGCCCTGCCGGTCCTCGACGGTTTCGACGAACTGCGAAGCGCGCAGCAGGCTGGAGGGCGTTCCCGTGTCGAGCCAGGCATAGCCGCGACCCAGCTTCTCGACGGAGAGGCGGCCCTGCTTCAGGTAGTGGGCATTGATGTCCGTGATCTCGAGCTCGCCGCGGGCCGATCGCGGCGTCGTCGCCGCGACGTCGCAGACGTCGGCATCGTAGAAATAAAGTCCGGTCACCGCCCAGTGGGAGCGCGGCGCCTTCGGCTTCTCGACGACCTCCAAGGGGCGGCCAGAGGCGTCGAAGGTCACCACGCCATAGGCCGACGGATCGCTGACCCAGTAGGCATAGACGACGGCTCCCGATGCATTGGCCCCGCGTTCGGCGACCTCCGGCAGCGAATCGCCATAGAAGAGATTGTCACCCAGAATCAATCCGACCCGGTCGCTGCCAATGAAGTCGCGACCGATCAGGAACACTTCGCCGATGCCGCCCGGCTTGGGCTGCACGGCGTAACTGATCTTGATCCCCCACTGGTGCCCGTCGCCGAACAGCCGGAAATAGGACTCGACGTCCTGGGGGTTGACGACCAGCAGGATGCGGCGGCAGCCCGCCAGCATCAGCGTGGTCAGCGGATAGTAGACCATCGGCTTGTTGTAGACGGGCAGGAGCTGCTTGTTGATGGCGCGCGTCATCGGGTAAAGGCGCGTGCCGCTCCCCCCGGATAGGATGATCCCCTTCATTTCCACAATCTAACGCGACGGAATGCTCGATCCGCAAGAACTATTCGCCAGGTTGGACCGTCTCGGAATCCCCCATCGGACCGTGACACACCCGCCCTTGTTCACCGTCGAGGAGTCGAAGGCGCTGCGCGGCGACCTGCCGGGCCACCACATCAAGAATCTCTTCCTGCGCAACCGGAAGGAGGAGATGTGGCTCGTCGTCGCCCTGGAGGACCGGCCCATCGACCTCAAGCGCCTCGGCGAGACGCTGGGGGCGGGCAAGCTCTCCTTCGGCAGCGCGGAACGGCTGAGGCGCGTGCTGGGCGTCGAGGCGGGGTCGGTGACGCCGTTCGCCCTCGCCAATGACGGGAACCGCAGCGTCCGCCTCGCGCTCGACCGCGCCCTCGCCGACGGCGATGCCGTCAACGCCCATCCGCTGGTCAACACCATGACCACCACGATCGCCGGCCCCGACCTTCAGCGCTTCTTCTCGGCGACCGGGCATGCGGTGCGCTGGCTCGACTTTCCACTCTGATGTTATATTATAACACGATGTTGAGACGATCTCTCCTGGGGGCTGGGGCGGCCTGGCTGGCGGCCCCGGCGGTGGCCCAGGGTCGCACCCGCGTCGTCGCCACGTTCTCGATCCTGGGAGACCTGGCGGGCCAGGTGGCCGGCGACCGCATCGAGCTCGCCGTGCTGGTCGGCGCCGATACCGACGCCCACACCTACCAGCCAAAGCCGGCCGACGCGCGCGCCGTGGCCGCGGCGCAGGTCATGGTCAGCAACGGGCTGGGCTTCGAAGGCTGGATCGACCGGCTGGCCAAGGCCGCCCCGTTCAAGGGCCGCGCCATCGTGGCGTCGGCTGGCGTGCCGACCCTGAAGGCCGAGGACGAGAAAGACCATCGGCATGGACATGCGCATGGCCACGGCCATGCCCACGGCGACGCCATCGACCCGCACTGCTGGCAGGATGTCGGCCGCGCCCGGCGCTACGTCGCCAACATCGTCGGCGGACTCGCGGCTGCCGACGTCGCGAATGCATCCTCCTATCGCGAACGCGGTGCCGCCTACGACCGGACGCTCGCCGAGCTCGACGCCTGGGTCAGGGCGGAGGTCGCCCGGGTCCCGGCGGCGCAACGACGCGTCATCACGGGCCACGACGCCTTCGGCTACTTCGCCAAGGCCTATGGCGTGCAGTTCCGGTCGCCGCGCGGCTTCACCACCGGCAGCGAGCCGTCCGCGAGGGACGTCGCGGCGCTGATCCGCCAGGTCCGCGAGCAGAAGATCAAGGCGCTGTTCGTGGAGAACATGACCAATCCGGGCCTGGTCGAGCAGATCGCGCGCGAATCGGGCGGCGTGGTCGGACCGCGGCTCTACAGCGACGCCCTCTCCGGCCCCGACGGGCCGGCCCCCACCTACGAGGCGATGATGCGCCACAACGTGACGGCGCTTGTCGCGGGCATGCTGAAGAACTGAGAGGGCCGAAGAGCCGATGCTCAGCCGCCCGCGGCTGCGGCGTAGGCGAAGCCCGTGGCCAGCCGTGCCTGCTGCAGCGTGTTGTACATCAGGCAGGCAACCGTCATCGGCCCGACGCCCCCGGGCACGGGCGTGATGTGGCCGGCAACGGCACGAGCCTCGTCGAAGGCCACGTCGCCCACCAGACGGGTCTTGCCGTCCTCGGCGGGCACGCGATTGATGCCGACATCAATCACGGTGGCCCCGGGTTTCAGCCAGTCGCCGCGCACGAAGCGAGGCCGGCCGATCGCCGCCACCACGATGTCGGCGCGCCGCGCCAGGGCCGGCAGGTCGCGGGTGCGCGAGTGGGCGATCGTGACCGTGCAGTCGGCGCGCAGCAGCAGTTGCGCCACCGGCCGGCCGACCAGATTCGAACGGCCGATCACCAAGGCCTCGGCGCCAGCCATCGGGCCAAGGACGTCGGCCAGCAGCATGGACACGCCGAGCGGCGTGCAGGGCACCGGAAAGTCGAGCGGCGTGCCGGGCGCCACCGAGGCCAGCCGGCCGACGTTGAGGGGATGGAAGCCGTCGACGTCCTTGGCGGGATCGATCGCCAGCAGCACCTTCGCCGTGTCGATGTGCCGGGGCAGCGGAAGCTGCACCAGTATGCCATGCACCGACGTGTCGGCATTGAGCCGCCAGATCAGCGCCAGCAGCTCGGCCTCAGTCGTGCTTTCGGGCAGCCGATGGTCGAAGCTCGCCATGCCCAGTTCCGCGGCGGTGCGGCCCTTGCTGCGGACATAGACCTGGCTCGCGGCGTCCTCGCCGACCAGGATCGTGGCCAGCCCGGGCCGGGGCCCGCCCTTGGCGACCAGCGCCGCGACGCCGTCGCCCACGCGGCCGCGCAGGCCCGCCGCAAAGGCCTTGCCGTCGATCAGCCGCGCGTCAGCCATGGCGGCCGGCCCAGTCGGCAATGGCGCGGGACAGCGCCGCAGGCTCCCCGGCAATGCTCAGCACCTTGTCGCGCACGGTCTCTCCTCTCAACACGGCGAAGCTGGATTTCGGCAGGCGCCATTCGCGGGCCAGCAGGTCGATCACGGCGTCATTCGCCTTGCCGCCTTCGGCCGGCGCCGTCACGGAGACCCGCAGCGCGCCGTCGCGGCAATCGAGCGCCGTCAGGCGCGCCCGCGGGCGCACGCGCGCCTCGACGGTGACGCCGGCGCCGGTACGGCGCAGGAAGGCGGGATCCACCGTCAGGTGATCAACGCTGGCCAGACATATTCCCACAGCAGGTCGCGGAGGAAGAACAGGCCGAGCAGCAGGACCACGGGAGAGATATCGACGCCGCCGAGATTGGGCAGGACGCGCCGGATCGGACGCAGCACCGGCTCCGTCAGCCGGTAGAGCAGGTCGACGATGACGCGGATGAACTGGTTGCGGACATTGACGACGCCGAACGCCACCAGCCAGCTCATGATCGCACTGCCGATCACCACCCAGGTGTAAATGCTGATGATCTCGTCGATCAGTTTCGCCAGCGACAACATCGCCTCTCCGTTCGTTGGCGCCGGCAGGCCCCTAGCGCGCTGCACCCTACTCGGCGTGGATTGTCGATCTCAAGCCAATTTCAAGACCGCGACAGGGCCAGTTCGACGGCGCCGAAGCGGACCGTCCGGGCGGCTGAAATGTCGCGGGGGCCGTGTTCGGGCAGCAGGCGCGCGCCATCGATGAAGGTGCCGCCGCCACTGCCGAGATCCTCCAGCCCCAGCCGGCCGGGGGCGACCAGCAGCCGGGCATGCGGCCGACCGACAGACGGATCCGCCAGCGACAGCTCGCCGGGATGGGAGCCGGGCGCGCCCGTCACGAGATAGGACGGCAACGCCCCGTCGATGACGATCGCGACGATCCCGCCTGCCGGCAGGCTGCCCGAGAGCGCCCAGGCGCGCCCATCCGCGAGGGCGGCGTTGGGCGCGCCGAGCGCGCGCGGTGGAACCTCGGCGCCGGGCGCGCCGTGAAACAGCACGGCGGGGGCCGGCTCGTCGCGCGGCCAGCGCATGTAGGCGAACACCCAGAGCAGGACCAACGGCACGATGGTGCCGATCGCGGTCAGGGTCAGCAGGATGGCGCCCAGCCCCGTCCAGCCGGGCAGGCCGGCCTTCTCCACGATGCGCCAGGCCATCCAGCCGGCCAGGATCAACCCGATCAGGCCGAAGACGCTGCCGATGCCGGCCAACGCCATGAGGGAGGCGATGTCGAGCCCCATGTCGTGCGCCTCCCCTCAGCGCCGGCCGCGCGCAGCTTCGCCGTTCGGCCAGTCGCTGAAGGCCAGCACGGCCATCACGATGAAGCTGCCGATCACCGGCACGAGATGGAGCAGCGACAGGGCGCCGGAAAAGCCGGCACGCGTGCAGATGCGCCAGGTCGGGATGATCAGCACCAGTGCCACCAGCAGATGTCCGATCGCGAAGGCGAACAGGACGAAGGCACCGAGGCCGAAGAGCCAGGCCACCACTCCCATGGTCAGGCGAGCGCCACGACTTCGATCTCGACCAGCACGTCGCGCGGCAGGCGCGCGACCTCGACGGTCGAGCGTGCCGGCGGATGGGCGCCGAAATATTCCGGCCGGCCGTAGACCTCGTTCATCGCCGCGAAGCTGTCCATGCTCTTGAGGAAGACCGTGGTCTTGACGGCGCGGTCGAGATCGCTGCCGGCCGCCTTGAGCACGGCGCGCAGGTTCTTCAGGACCTGGTGCGTCTGCTCGGCGATGCCGCCCTCCACGAGATTGCCGGTCGCCGGATCGAGTGGAATCTGCCCGGCGCAATAGACCATCCCGTTGGCCACGATGGCCTGGGCGTAGGGGCCGAGCGCCTTGGGGGCATCATCGGATTGGACGGTCTTCTTGCTGTGGTCGGCCACTGCTGCTCTCCTCAACGAACACTGCCCGACGCTAACACAGGCAGCCTTGCTTGACAGGGGCGCCGCCAACCATTATCCGCGCGATCCTCAGGCCCTTTCCGGGTCGTTCAGGACGGTTGTTGGGGGGCTGTAGCTCAGCTGGGAGAGCGCCTCGTTCGCAATGAGGAGGTCAGGGGTTCGATCCCCCTCAGCTCCACCAACCGTCATGACAAGCAGCCCCGCCCCGCGGCACAATCGGGCAGATGATCGTCCGAAAGCGCCGGCCCCGTCCCGCCGAGCTGGGGCTGAGCGCCGCAGAAGGCCGCCTGCTGCGCGCGTTGCGCACGCCCCGGCACATCCAGGAATTCGTGGGCGGCCTGCACGCCAACTTCGAGGAGAACGGCGACACGCTGCGCTCCGTGCGCGGCGCGCTGCGGCATCATGCCGGCCATTGCATCGAGGCGGCATTCGTGGCCGCCTGCGCGCTCTGGCTGAACGGCGACCCGCCGCTGCTGATGGACTTCCAGGCCACCAGCGACGATGCCGACCACGTGGTCGCCCTGTTCCGCCGCGGCGGCTGCTGGGGCGCCATCTCAAAGAGCAACCATGTCTGGCTGCGCTGGCGCGATCCGATCTATCGCAGCCCGCGCGAACTCGCGATGTCCTACTTCCACGAATACACCAACGGGGCGCGCAAGACCCTGCGCGCGTACTCCGACCCGATCGACCTGCGTCGCTTCGCCGTCGAGGAGTGGGTGACGAGCGAGGAGGATTGCTGGGAGGTGGGCGGCGCGCTCGACGATTTCCCGCATCACCGGTTGATCACGCCGGCGCAGGCGCGCACGCTGCGCCCGCGGGAGGCCATCGAGATCAAGGCCAACGACCTGCTGCAATTCGAGCATCACGACCGCAAGCGCGCCCATCGCTATTGAGAGGTCCGATGAAAGCCTTCGTCGTCTTCGTCCTGGCCGCCGTCGCCGCAACGACGCGCGCCCATGCCCAGATCCCGGCCGAATGGCAGGCGGCCGCCCAGCTCGTGATCAGCGACCTCGAGCAGGGCACGCCGCTCGCGGCCAAGCCGTGGGGGCACGAGACCGTGCAGGGGTGGCGCATGGCGCGGGCCTGGCGCCAGCACAACAACGGCAACATCGAGATTATCCTGGCCGAGTACCTGACCTTCGTCGCGATCTGCCGCCAGGGCTGCGCGGACAATACGATCGAGGGGAGGGGCTATCGCACCGTGGCCGGCGAGGTGAAGGCCCTGCGCGCGCAGAATGGCGGCCCCTACGGCCTCGCGGCCAACGTGCACGCCTGGCTGAACGGCCTGGCCGATCCGACGGGCGCCGCACAGAAGAACGCCGCCCTGTGGGGCAAGGACCTCGACATGGCGGCGGCCGACTTCGCCACCGGCAATCTCTACGCGCTCTACTGGCTGCTCGCCCGCGCGCGTCCAACGCCACAGGAGCAGGCGGACACCTTCGCGCGGTACGCGATCTTCGTGCAGGGCAAGGCCTGGATCGGGACGCGCTGCCTCGACATCTCGCAGGTCGGGACCGTGATCGGCACCGCGCCGCGTATCGAGAATTGCCAATGACCGGCCGACGGCGGATCATCGCGCCATGCCGTACCGCACCCTGGAAGCCCGCCGGCTGACCCCCGCGCTCGGCGCGGAGATCGCCGGTATCGATCTCGGCAGTGCCCTCTCGAATGCCGCGATCAGCGAGCTGCACGATGCGCTGATGGAGCATCAGGTACTGTTCTTCCGCGACCAATTCCTGAGCGTCGAGCAGCACAAGGCGTTCGGCCGCCTGTTCGGCGAGCTGCTGGTCCATCCCGCGGCGCGGCCCGAGGTCGACGGCCATCCCGAGATCCGCGTGGTGCATGCCGACGAGAAGACCGAGGTGGCGACGGGCGAGGTCTGGCACTCCGACATGTCGTGCGAGCCGGAGCCGCCGATGGGCTCGATCCTCTACCTGCACCAGACGCCGCCGGTCGGCGGCGACACGGCCTTCGCCAACATGTATCTGGCGTACGAGACGCTGTCGGCGCCGATCCGGCGCCTGATCGACGGCCTGTCGGCACTGCACACCAGCGTGCATGTCTACGCGGGCGCGGCCTACGAGCGCAGCGACAAGCGATTTCCCGAGGCGGTCCACCCGATCGTGCGCACCCATCCGGTGACGCAGCGCAGGTGCCTGTTCGTCAACCGCGGCTTCACGCGGCACATCGTCGGCCTGAAGAAGCACGAGAGCGACGCGCTGCTCGAGATGCTGCTGCGCCACGCCGAGTCCCCGGAATTCCAGTGCCGCTTCCGCTGGGATCGCCATTCCGTGGCGTTCTGGGACAATCGCTGCGCCCAGCATCGCGCGACGTTCGACTACCATCCCCACGTGCGGCACGGCCATCGTGTCACGATCAGGGGCGACAAGCCCTTCTGACGCAGCGCCTCAGAGACCGAGCCCACGAGCGATCAGGTTGCGCTGGATCTCGGAGGTGCCTTCGCCGATCACGTAGACCAGGGCGTCGCGATGGATTCGGCCGACCGGATACTCGCGCATGATGCCCGCGCCGCCATGGATGCGGATCGCGGCCTCCGAGACGCGCACGGCGCATTCGGAGGCGACCAGCTTCACCTTGGCCGCCATCGCGGCATCCAGCGTGCCCTGATCGACCCGCCAGGCGCCGTGATAGACCAGCCAGCGCGCCGCCTCAATGTCGGCGGCCATGTCGGCGAGCTTGTGGGCGATCGCCTGGTACTGGCCGATCGTCCTGCCCCGCACCTTGCGCACCTTGGCATAGTCGAGCGCCGCCTCCAGCGCGCCCTGCGCCATGCCCAGCGCATTGGCGGCGACACCCACGCGGTTCTCCGACAGGCTGTCGAGGATCACGGGATAGGTGCCGGTGTGGCCGCCCAGCAGGCAGTCGTCGGGGACGAAGACGTCGGCGAGATGCACGAGGCCGGTATCGGAGGCGCGGATCCCCTCCTTCTTCAGGCGGCTGACGGCGACGCCGGGATTGGGCAGCTCGACCAGGAACAGGCTGATGGCGCCGGGCGTCAGCTCGGGCGCCGTGCGGGCCGCCAGCGTGAGGAAATCGGCGATCGGCGCGTTGGTGATGTAGAGCTTCGAGCCGTTGAGCCGCCAGCCGCCCGGCACCTTCTCGGCCCGCGTGCGCAGGGCGCGGATGTCGGAGCCGCCATCGGGCTCGGAAAGGGCGAAGCCGGCGATGCGCTCGCCGGCGAGCGCGGGACGGAAGAAACGCGCCTTCTGCTCCTCAGTGCCGGCACGCCACACCGGCCAGATGCCGAGGTGGCTATGCGCCGACCACGAGGACGAGAAGGACTGGCAGACGCGCGACATCTCCTCGCGCACGATGCAGTCGGAGACCTTGTCGAAGCCCGATCCGCCATCCTCGACGGGATAGCGCACACCGACGAGTCCGAGCTCGCCGAAGCGCCTGAAGAGCTGGCGCGGAAAGGCCTCGGCCTCCTCGGCCTCGCGGACCAGCGGCGCCAGCTCGCTCTCGGCGAACCGGCGGACGGTCCGCCGCAATTCCTCCTGCTCGGCGGAGAAGCTGAAATCCATGATCGACGACCCTCCCTCGCAACCGCGGAGGAGGGCGAGGGCCCGCTACTCCGCCGCGATGGCGCTTTGCACGAACTTCTTGGCGTCGAAATCCTCGGCGACCTTGAGGTCGTTGCCGATCAGCTGCTCGACATCGATCTCGGCGTAGCCCATCACGCCCATGTCGCCCAGCGCCTTCTGGACCTTGGGACCGAACAGGCCGATCTCCTTGAGGATCGGCACGATGCGCGTGAACAGGCGCGTGCGGAAGGACTGCATCGCGCCCGAATGGTAGGCGTGCTCCAGCATCTCCTTCACGGGCAGGCCCGAGCGCGCCCAGACCTCAGCCTGGTTGAAGCGGTCGCGCATGAAGTACAGCGCCTCGACCACGAACTCCTCGCGCTCGGCGCGCTCGGCGTCACCGAGATTGGGATAGTATTCGCGCAGCGCCATGCGCCCGAAGGTGACGTGCCTCGCCTCGTCCTGCATGACGTAGGCGTTGACCGCAGCGGCCAGGTTGTTCTTGGCGCTGTCGCGGATGCGCTGGAAGGCGGCCAGCGCCAGGCCTTCGATCAGCACCTGCATGCCGAGATAGGTCATGTCCCAGCGCCGGTCGCTCAGCGTCTGCTCGAGCAGGTTCTTGAGCGAATCGGTGATCGGATAGGCCGCCTTGAACTTCTCGTGGATCAGCCGCTTGTAGGTCTCGACGTGCCGGGCCTCGTCCATGACCTGGGTGGCGGCATAGAACTTGGCGTTCATGTCCGGCACGGTATTGACGATCTTGGCGGTGGCGATCAGCGCGCCCTGCTCGCCGTGCATGAACTGGCAGATGGAATGGCATTGCAGGTTGAAGCGCAGCCAGTCCTTCTCCTTGTCCGTCATCTTGTTCCAGAAAGGCGAGCCGTAGATCGGGATGGTCTCGTCGGCCATGCCCATCGGATTGCCTTCGAACAGCTCCTGGCTCCAGTCCAGCCGGGTGCTGGTATCCCACTGCTGCTGCTTGCCCTTCTCGTACAGGTTGAGCAGGTCGGCCGAACCGTCGTCATATTCCCAGTTGAACGCGATCTCCGTCGCGCCGTCGAACTTCCATTCCGTGACGTCGACTGGCAGTTCGTAGATCTTTTGGGTCGTCATGGGGCTTGCCTCCAAGCGCTGAACGCGGTCCATTCCCTACCGGAGCGATAAACATGACGCTCCGTTCATTTTTCAGGCCGACGGTATCACACTCTGTCGGGAGAGTCCGCCCCTAATTGGGGCCATCAAGGCGGGTCCTATCGAATGGCTTACAACACGCTGCGCATCGCCAAGATCATCCAGGAAACCCCCGATGCGCGATCCTACGTCCTGGAGATCCCTCCCGAACTCGCCGAGAAATACCGCTACCGGGCCGGACAGTTCCTGACCTTCCGGGTGCCGCATCCCGAAGGCGCCTTCAATCGCTGCTATTCGCTTTCCAGCGCGCCGGAGCTCGACGCCCTGCCCAAGGTCACCGTCAAACGGGTGGACGGCGGCAAGGGTTCCAACTGGTTCCACGACGCTCTCGCCGAAGGCGGCACGCTGGACGTCCTGCCGCCGGCCGGTCGCTTCGTCCTGGGCGAGGGCGAGGCGCCGCTGCTGCTGTTCGGGGGCGGCAGTGGAATCACGCCGATGATGTCGCTGATCAAGTCGGCACTGAAGGCGGGCAACCGGCGCATCCGGCTTTTCTACGCCAACCGCGACAAGCTCTCGGTGATCTTCGACGGCGAGTTCGAGGCGCTCATGGCAGCCCATCCGGGCCGGCTGGAGGTCATCCACCATCTCGACGCGGCGCAGGGCCTGACCTCGGCCGACGAGATCAGGGCGGCGCTCGCGGGCTTCGAAGCCGCCGAGGCCTATCTGTGCGGCCCGGGCCCCTTCATGTCGCTGGTGGAGGACACGCTGCTTGGCGCCGGCATGCCGCGCGAGCGCGTGCGCCTCGAGCGCTTCGAGGCGTCGGGCAACGACGCCGTCCCCATCGAGCCGGCCCAGGAAGGCGAGGCGATCCCCACCTCGATCACCATCCATTTCGAGGGCAAGGCGCACAAGGTGGCCTATGCCAAGGGGCAGACCGTGCTGGAAGCGGCGCGCAAGGCCGGCCTGAATCCCCTGTCGTCCTGCGAGGAGGGCTTCTGCGCCTCCTGTGCGGCCAAGCGCATCAAGGGCCGCATCGTGCTCGCCAAGAACGACATCTACACGGACGACGATCTCGCCAACGACTGGATCCTGACCTGCCAGGCCCACTGCTTCGGGCCGGAGGTCGAGATCACCTACGACGTGGTGTAGCCATCGCCTGGCGCGCCACCCTCCAGGCAACGCTGCTCACCATCGTCGCGGGCATCGCCGACGCGGTGGGCTTCATCACGCTGGGCGGCGTGTTCGCCGCCAACATGACCGGCAACACGGTGCTGGCCGGCATCGCCGGCGCCGAAGGGCGGTACCTCGATGCGGCAAACCACCTGGCGCCGCTCGCCGGCTTCTTCGTCGGCTGCATGATCGCCCGCCTGCTGCTGCGCCTGTGGCACCGGCCGTGGATTCCGATCCTCATCGAGGCCGGCCTGCTCGCCGGCGTGGGCTTCCTGCCGATCGGCATCGATCCGACGGTGCTGATCATCGCGCTGGCGATGGGGCTGCAGGCGTCGGCCATCACGCATTTCGCCGGCGCCTCCGTCAGCACCGTCGTGGTCACGAGCACGCTCGCGCGCACCGCCGAGGCCACGCTCGATTGGATGTGGCCGGCGGAGCCCCGCAAGGCGCTGGCGCCGGTGTCCACGCCACGCCTGCTGGCCCTGACCTGGATCGGCTATCTCGTCGGCGCCGCAGCCGGCGTCCTGCTGCTCAGGGAGACGCCATGGCCGCTGATCGCTCCTGCGATGCTGCTGCTGCCGGTGCTGTTCCTCGGGCCGCGACGGGCGCCGGCAGCGTAGGCCGGCGCCGGCCCCGTCGCGTCAGGCGCGTCCGCTACTCCGCCGCGATCGACTTCTCGACGAACATCTTGCGGTCGAAATCCTCGGCGACCTTGCCGTCGTTGGCGAGCTGCTCCGCGACGTCGATCTTGGCATACTCCATCACGCCCATCTCGGCGAAAGCCTTGCGCACGCGCTCGCCCCACAGGCCGATATCCTTCACGGTCGGCACGACGCGGCTGAACAGGCGCCCGCGGAACGAATTCATCTGCTTCGAATTGTAGTGGATCTCGTCCAGCATCTTGGCCGGCAGGCCGAGCCGCTCCCACACTTCCGACTGGTTGAAGCGGTCGCGCATGAAGTACAGCGCCTCGACGACGAACTCCTCGCGCTCGTCGCGCTCGGCGTCGCTGAGGTGCGGATAGTATTCGCGCAGCGCCAGCCGGCCGAACGAGACATGGCGCGCCTCGTCCTGCATGACATAGGCATTGACCGCGCCCGCCAGCGTGTTGCCGGCCTTGTCCCGGATCGACTGGAAGGCCGCGAGCGCCAGGCCCTCGATCAGCACCTGCATGCCCAGATAGGTCATGTCCCAGCGGCGATCGGTCAGCGTCTGCTCGAGCAGCGTCTTCAACGCCTTGTTGATCGGATAGGCGAGCTCGAACTTCTCGTGCAGCAGCCGCTTGTAGGCTTCGACGTGGCGAGCCTCGTCCATCACCTGCGTGGCGGCGTAGAACTTGGCGTTCATGTCGGGCACGGTGGCGACGATCTTGGAGGTCGCGATCAGCGCGCCCTGCTCGCCATGCATGAACTGCGAGATGGAGTTGGACTGCAGGTGCCGGCGCAGCCAGGCCTTCTCCTTCTCGGTCATCCGGCGCCAGTAGTCGGTGTCGTAGATCGAGATGGCCTCATCCTTGAGCTGCATCGGATTGTCGTGGTCGAGCTCGAGCGACCAGTCGAGCCGCGTGCTGGCATCCCACTGCTGCTTCTTGCCCTTCTCGTAGAGCTCCAGCAGCGCGTCCGAGCCGTCGTCGTACTCCCAGTTGAACTCGATCTCGGTGGCGCCGTCGAACTTCCACTCGGTGGTCTCGACGGGCAAAGCATAGAGACGCTGCGTGGCCATGGCTGGGCCCTCCCGGGCTATTCGTTGTCTGGTTGCCCGAAAGATGACGCTTTCGTCACCTTCTGGCAAGGCGCCGGCCCTACGGCTGCAGTCGATAGCCGCCGCGGTCGGTGATCAGGATGGCGGCGCTCGCCGGGTCGCGCTCGATCTTCTGGCGCAGGCGGTAGATGTGCGTTTCCAGCGTGTGGGTCGTTACGCCGGCATTGTACCCCCACACCTCGTTCAGCAGCACGTCGCGGGCGACCGGGCGGTCGCCGGCACGGAACAGGTATTTCAGGATCGAGGCTTCCTTGTCGGTCAGCCGGATCTTCTTCTTGCCCGCCTTCTCCATCAGGATCTTGCCGGCGGGATGGAATTCATAGGGACCGATGGTCATCACCGCGTCCTCGCTGCGCTCGTGCTGCCGCAGGTGGGCACGCAGCCGGGCCAGCAGGACGTTGATGCGGAAGGGCTTGGTGACATAGTCGTTGGCGCCCGACTCAAGGCCCAGGATCGTGTCCGCGTCCGAATCGGCCGCCGTCAGCATGATGACCGGGGCGCGCACGCCTTGCCGCCGCATCAGCTTGCACAGCTCGCGGCCGTCCATGTCGGGCAGGCCGATATCGAGCAGGATGGCGTCGTAGTGGGCCTGCTTGGCCTTCTCGAGCCCTTCGGCCGCCGTGCTGACCTGGACCGTGGTGAACCCGTCATAGAGATCGAGCTGCTCGGCCAGCACGGTGCGCAGGGAGGGGTCGTCGTCGACCAGCAGGATCTTCTTGCCGCGATTATTCAATGACATGCTGCCGGGACCCTGGCGACGAACGTCGGGCACTCTATATGGTGCATGCAACTTACAAAACAGGTCACTTTGGCGATCTGAAGGCAGGCCGGACCGCCGGGCGACCGCGCCGAACTCCTTAAGGTTTTGAACCTAAAGGCTTTTTGACGCACGACCGATCACGACGCTTGCCCGGCTCGACCCGTCTTTGGCAACATCAGCCATGTCTCCCGCCCAGGTCCTGTCCCGAACCGCCGCCGCGCTGGCGGCCGTCGAACGTGCCATGGCGGAGCTGCGGCGCGGCGGCATGGTCGTCCTGCGGGACGATGACGGCAGCGGCGGCGTCGTGATCGCGGCGGAGACCTGCAGCCCGCGTGCCCTGCAGCGCCTGCAGGGCCTCGCCCAGCTGGCGCCGGTGCTGGTCACCACGCGCCGACGCGCCGAGGCGATCGGCATGGAGATCCCGCCGCACATCGCGGGCGGCATGGGCGAGACCAACAAGCCGATCACGCTGGACCTTCCGGAGGGCGTGCCGGCCGACGTCATCCTGCAGCCCCACGAGACCGAGCAGGCCGGCCGCCATGCGGCCCTGCGCTACCTTTCGCGGCCGGTCGCCAGCCACGCGCCGCGCATCGCCGAAACGGCGATCGAGCTGGCCAAGCTCGCCCGGCTGCTGCCCGCCGTGGTGCTGGGACCGCTCAGCCGCGATCCCGGCAACAAGCGGCGCGACTGGGCGCGCGAGCAGGACCTCGTCTATGTCGATGCCGCCGACGTGCTGGGCTACGAGGAGAGCGCGGCGCGCAACCTGCAGCAGGTGGCGCAGGCGCATGTCCCGCTCGAGGGCGCGGAGAACGCACGCATCCTCGCCTGGCGGCCGAGCGACGGCGGCAAGGAGCATCTGGCGATCGTGGTGGGCGAGATCGACCCGACCGAACCGGTGCTGATCCGCCTGCATTCCGAGTGTTTCACCGGCGACCTGCTGGGCTCCCTGCGCTGCGACTGCGGCGTGCAGCTGCGCGGCGCCATCGCCGAGATCGCGCGGCGGGGCTCGGGCGTGCTGCTCTATCTCGCGCAGGAAGGCCGCGGCATCGGCCTGGTCAACAAGCTGCGCGCCTACGAGCTGCAGGATGACGGCTTCGACACGATCGACGCCAACGAGCAGCTGGGCTTCGACGCGGACGAACGCGTCTACGTGCCGGCCGCGACCATGCTGGCGCGCATGGGCATCAAGCGCGTGCGCCTGATGACCAACAATCCGCTGAAGATCGCGCAGCTCGAACGCCACGGCGTCGAGGTCGTCGAGCGCGTGGCGCATTCCTTCCCCGCCAACGGACACAACGAGAACTACCTGCGCACGAAGGCGGAGCGCGCGGGGCATCTGCTCTGAGGATCGAACATGCGCGTCGGCGTCCCGAAGGAGATCAAGGACCATGAGGATCGCGTGGGCCTTGTCCCCTCGTCCGTCGCCGAGCTGGTGCATCACGGCCACCAGGTCCTGATCGAACGCGGCGCCGGCGCGGGCGCGGGCCTGAACGACGACCAGTACGTCGCCGCGGGCGCGCGCATCGTGGCCGATTCCGCCGAGGTCTTCTCGGCAAGCGAGATGATCGTGAAGGTGAAGGAGCCCCTGGCGCCGGAGCGGCAGCGGCTGCGTCCCGGACAGGTGCTGTTCACCTATCTGCATCTCGCCCCGGACCGGCGGCAGACCGAGGATCTGCTGAAGAGCGGCGTCACGGCCATCGCCTACGAGACGGTCACCTCGCCCACCGGCACGCTGCCGCTGCTGACGCCCATGTCGGAGATCGCCGGCCGGCTGGCGCCGCAGGTCGGTGCCCACTATCTCGAGCGGACCGCGGGCGGCCGCGGCGTGCTGCTGGGCGGCGTGCCGGGCGTGCCGCCAGCCGAGGTCGTGGTGCTGGGCGGCGGCGTGTCGGGCACGCATGCCGCCACCATCGCGCTGGGCATGGGCGCCACCGTGTTCGTCGTCGACCGTTCCGCCGAGGTGCTGCGCCGGCTGGCCGCGCAGTTCCCCGGGCTGCGCACCATCTTCTCCACGCGGGACGCGTTGGGCCATATCCTGCGGCGCGCCGACCTGCTGATCGGCGCCGTGCTGGTGCCCGGCGCCGCGGCGCCCAAGCTGGTGACGCGCGAGATGGTCGCGACCATGAAGCCCAACAGCGTGATCGTCGACATCGCCATCGACCAGGGCGGCTGCTGCGAGACCTCGCGGCCGACCAGCCATTCGGACCCGACCTATGTCGAGGAAGGCGTGATCCACTACTGCGTGACCAACATGCCCGGCGCGGTGGCGCGCACCTCGACCTTCGCGCTGAACAACGCCACCCTGCCCTTCGTGCTGGCCCTGGCCGACAAGGGCTGGCGCAAGGCCGTCGGCGACGACCCACACCTGCGGAACGGCCTGAACGTCCATGCCGGCAAGGTGACGTGCCGCCCGGTCGCCGAGGCGCTGGGCCTTCCCTTCACTGCGCCGGAACAGGCGGCCGCCGCGGCCTGACGCCAGCCCGTCCTTACAGTTTCAGCGTGAGATCGACGATCGCGCCCGCGGCCAGGCCCTCTGGTGCGGACCACACATCGGAGCTGATCTGGCTGCCGGTGTCCTTGTGCCTGCCGCGGAGCTGCACGGAGACCGCGGTGCCCGGCGTCACCGAGAATCCGCCTGCCGTGGGGAAACGCCCGTAGTCCCGCACGAAGTAGGTCAGGAGCCAGAACAGGCCGGCGGATCGGGACGCGCCGGCGATGGTGCCGGCGACGCGCGGCGCCGCCGCGGGTCCGATCAGGACGTCGACCGGCCCCCTGGCCAGGTCGCGCGTCAGCGAGACCGATATCCAGGCGACGGTCGGCGGCGGCCGGGGCGCGACCTCCTCGGCGGTCTTGACCTCGCGGAAGCCGAGCGCGATCAGGATCTTGTTCATGCCGCTGCTGCCCCCCGCCAGCATCAGGGCGCTGATGAACCGGCTGGGAAAGCCCGACGGCGGAGACGTCCCGGAATAGGCGCCCACGAGATCCCGGACGATGTCGAGATCGAAGGCGGCCACGAAGATGTAGGCGAAGCCCACGGCCACGACGGTCCGCACGCCGCGCGCGTCGAACAGCAGCAGGAACGGCCGCCAGTTGAACAGCACCGCCAAGCCCCATTCGAGCAGGGTCGCCACGACGAACGCGACGAACAGGACGCGGAACGCCTTCTCGTAGACATCGGGTGAGAAGGCGGAAGCGGCTACGGTGACGGCGCTCGTGAACTCGGTCGGTCCGGCCTGGTAGACGACGTTCTCCGTGAAGCCGGCCGAAGCCGACGGCGCGGTGTACTGCAGCGAATAGCGCGGCGGCGTGGCGCTTTCCTTGATGACGACGCTGCCCCTCAGGTTCGTGCTCCTGAGCGTGAGCCGTTCCGCCTCCTTGTCCCGCGTCGCCAGAACGACGGACTGGCCGGGCGCGACGGTTGTCACCGGAACGTCGTCGGCGCGGCCCGGCGCCGTTGCCCCCGCAATGAGCAGCATCGCCAGCAGGACCGCGGCCATGAAGCGCAAGGTCGTCGGCATGGTTTCCCCCCTCGGCCGCCGCGCGCCTCGCAGCGAGTGCGGCCGGGGAAGTACAACCCCGCAGCGCGCCCTTTTCAAGGGCCGCCTCGTCCAGCGGGGGCGCGCGGCCTCTATTCCGCCGCGACGGCTGCCCGCAGCTGCTGCGTCGCGGGCTCGTCGACCTCCAGGTCGGCCGTCAGGACCACGCCATAGAGGTCGCGCGCCTTCTCGGCCGACACCAGGCCGCGCGCCACGTCGTCGGCCACCCTGGCCGCCGGGCGCTTCCGCGGATCGCCGTAGCCGCCGCCACCGGGCATGCTGACCCGCAGCCGCTCGCCGGCGGGAATCGAGGAATGTGCCTTGGGCGGCAGCACCTTGCCGGAGGCGAGCTCGACGCGGCCGGTGGCGCCGGGAAGGCCGCCCGCGCGGCCGCGCGGCGGGAAGACGACCCGGTCGTAGCTGGTCGAGATGCCGAACGGCATGTCTTCGGCGCTCTCGACCTCCATGACCTGGCCAAGCCCGCCGCGGAACTCGCCGGCGCCGCCCGAATCGGTGCGGTACTCCTTGGACCACACCAGCACGGGCGCGATGGTCTCGGTGATCTCGACCGGCACGTTGCGCACGCCGCTGGGAAAGGCGGTCGCCGACAGGCCGTCGAGCTTGGGCCGCGCGCCCGTGCCGCCGGAGTGGAACGAGGTGACGTTGAACGGCGTCGCCTTCTGCAGCACCGCCGGGTCGCCGTCGACTCGGCCCATGCCGCCCATCAGCCGGACGTTCCAGAGGCACGACGTGCCCTCGGCCGGCACGCCGTCGGGCAGCGCCTGCTGCAGGCAGCCGAACACGACGTCGGGCAGCATCTGGCCGATGATGCTGCGCGCCGCCACGGGCGCCGGATGCTTCGCGTTCAGGATGCTGCCCTCGGGCGCCGTCACGCGGATGGTGGCCAGCGACGCGGCGTTGTTCGGGACGTGCGGCGCCACGATGCATTTCACGCCGAACGAGGTGTAGGCCTCGGTGTAGCAGAGCGGCACGTTGATGCCGAGCTGCACCATGCCGGGCGAGCCCGCAAAGTCGACGTCGATGCCATCGGACCCGATGGTGAGCTTGGCCTTGATCTCCATCGGCTTGCCGTTGATGCCGTCCACGGTCATCGCGTTGTGGTAGATGCCGTGCGGCAGGCGGTTGATGGCGGCCAGGCTCGCCTCGCGCGAATGGTCGAGAATGTGCTTGGCGAGATCGTCGAGATGCTCGAGCCCGAACTCGTCCATCATGGCGACCAGCCGCCGGCCACCGACCTCGTTGCTCGAGATCTCGGAGTAGATGTCGCCGATCACCTGGACCGGCTCGCGCACGTTGGCGGCGATGATGTCGATCAGCCACTGGTTCATCTCGCCGCGATCGACGATCTTGGTGATCGGCAGATAGAGCCCCTCCTCGTACACCTGCTGTGCCGCGCCCATGATGCCGCGGCCGCCGATATCGACGACGTGCAGGGTGCAGGCGAACAGCCCGACGGGCACGCCGCGCCGGAAGGTCGGCGTGACGATGACGATGTCGTTGAGATGGCCGGTGCCCTGCCAGGGATCGTTGACGATGAAGGCATCGCCCTCGTTCATCTTCGACAGCGGCACCTTGTCGAGCACGTAGCCCGTGCTCATCGCCATCGAATTCACGTGGCCCGGCGTGCCGGTGACCGCCTGGGCCAGCATGCGGCCCTGCGTGTCGTAGACCCCGGCCGACAGGTCGCCCGCCTCGCGGGTCGCGGTGCCGAAGGCGGTGCGCACCAGTGTCTGCGCCTGCTCCTCGACGACCGAGATCAGGCGGTTCCACATCACCTGGTATTCGATGCGGCTCAGCGGATGGTTGGCTCTCATTGCGCGGCCTCCTGCAGGACGGCGGACTTGCCGGCGACCGACTTGGCCACGATCGACTTGGCCGTCAGGCGGATGGCGCCGGACGGATCGACGGCGGCGGCAAAGCCCGACGTCACGATGGTCGTGGTCTCGTCCTCGGCGATCACGGCAGGTCCCGGTACGGAGAAGCCCGGTGTGAGCGCGGAGCGGCGATAGACCGGGACCGACACGAAATCGCGTTCGACGGGATCGAACAGCGTGCGATGACCGGTCGGCACGGGCTTCGCCCCCTCGCCCACGGCGGCGCCGGTCCGTTCGGCGGCGCGTCCGGGTGCCGGCGCCTCGGCGCGCAGGATCCAGCCCGTCACCTCGATGTCGACGCCCGGCACGACGCGACTGAACAGGCCGCGATAGCCGGCTTCGAAGCGCTTGCGCAGCTCGGCCACCGACTCCGCGGTGAAGGGGCCGTCGGGCAGCGGCACCAGGATCTCGTGGCCCTGCCCGGCGTAGCGCATGTCCGCGCTGCGGCTGACCGTGATCGCGGCCGAAGGGGGCGCGCCCAGCTTGACGACGCCGGTCGCCTCCTGCGCCATCTCGTCGAACATGGCGTTGACCGACGCCGCATCGAAGCTGCCCAGGCGCACGAAACGGCTGCGCACGACCTCGAAGGCGATCGGCGCCCGCAGGAAGCCGACGGCCGAGCCGACGCCGGCGCTGGCCGGGATCAGCACGTCGGCGATGCCGAGCTTCTCCGCCAGCCGCGCCGCATGCAGCGGCGCGCCGCCGCCGAAGGCGATCAGGGTGCGGCCCTCGAGCTCGGCGCCGCGCTCGACGGCGTGCACGCGCGCGGCATTGGCCATGTTCTCCTCCACGACCTCCGAGATGCCGAAAGCGGCGAGCGTCGTATCGAGCTCCAGCGGCGCGCCGACATGGTCATCGACGGCGGCGCGGCTCAGCGCGGCATCCAGCGTGATCGTGCCGCCGGCGAAGCGGTCCGGATCGATGCGTCCCAGCACGACGTTGGCGTCGGTCACCGCCGGCCGCGTGCCGCCCAGGCGGTAGCAGGCGGGACCCGGATCGGATCCGGCGCTCTCCGGTCCCACGGTGATGCGCTTCATGGCGTCGACGCCCGCCAGCGAGCCGCCGCCCGCGCCGATCTCGACCATCTCGATCACGGGGATGCGCACCGGCAGGCCGCTGCCCTTCATGAAGCGATAGCGGCGATCGACCTCGAAGCTGCGGGAGGCCATCGGCTTGCCGTCGTCGATGATGCAGATCTTGGCCGTCGTGCCGCCCATGTCGAAGGACAGGATGCGATCGATGCCCAGGCTTCCGGCGATCCAGGTCGACAGGATGACGCCGCCGGCCGGCCCCGATTCGACCAGCCGGATGGGGAAGCGCGCCGCCGTCTCCAGCGTCGTCAGTCCGCCCCCTGACGTCATCAGCAGCACCGGGCACGCGAAGCCGGCCGCCGCGAGGCGGCTGCGCAGGTTCTCCAGATAGCGCGCCATCAACGGCTGCACATAGGCATTGGCGCAGGTCGTCGAGAAGCGCTCGTACTCGCGCACCTCCGGGCAGACCTCGCAGGAGAGCGAAAAACGTACGTCGGGCAGCGCTGCCGCCAGGATCTCGGCGGCCCGCCGTTCATGTGCGGGATTCGCGTAGCTGTGCAGGAAGCCGACCGCTACCGCCTCGACACCTTTGGCCTTCAGAGTGCCGGCGAGGGCCGCCACGGCCGCCTCGTCGAGCGCCAGCCGCACGCCGCCCTTGGCATCGAGGCGCTCCGGCACGGTGAAACGCAGCGTGCGCGGCACCAGCGGCTCGGGCTTCTCGATGAAGATGTCGTACTGCTCGAAGCGGTTCTCCTGCGCCATCTCGATCGAATCACGGAAGCCCTGCGTCGTGACGAGCGCGGTCTTCGCGCCCTTGCGCTCGATGATGGCGTTGGTGGCCAGCGTCGTGCCATGCACGATCAGGCCGACCGCCCCGGGCTCCAGCGCCGCGAGCTCGAGCGCCCGCAGCATGCCGTCGAGCACGCCTTCCTCCGGGGCGGCCTTGGTCGTCAGCACCTTCGCGGAGAAGCGCCGCTCGGGCGTCTCCAGCACCACGTCGGTGAAGGTGCCGCCGATGTCGACCGCGAGGCGTATGGACTCAGGCGTAGTGGCAGGCGGCATGATGTGCTTCTCCGACGGAACGCAACGCGGGCTCCTCGCTGCGGCAGCGCTCGGTCGCGGCCGGGCAGCGCGAATGGAAGCGACAGCCCGACGACGGCTCGGTGGTCAGCTCGCCCTTGATGGGCGGCGCACCGCGCTTGTGCGTCGGGTCGGTCGAGGGCACGGCCGCGAACAGCGCCCTGGTGTAGGGATGCCGCGGGGCGCGCCACAAGGTGGCATGCGAGGCGCTTTCCACGATGCGGCCAAGATACATCACCAGCACGCGGTCGGCGAAGTATCGCACCACCGACAGGTCGTGGGAGATGAACAGGTAGGACAGGCCGAGGTCGCGCTTGAGATCGACCAGGAGGTTCAGGATCTGTGCCTGGATCGACACGTCGAGGGCCGACACCGGCTCGTCGCACACGATCAGGGCCGGCTGCAGCACCAGGGCGCGCGCGATGCCAATGCGCTGCCGCTGGCCGCCGGAGAATTCGTGCGGATAGCGATCGAGGGCATCGGCTGGCAGGCCGACGCGCGCCATGATCTCCGTCATGCGCCGCTCCCGCTCGGGGCGGTCGCCCTGCCGATGCACCTTCAGCGCCGTGTCGAGCACGGTGCGGATGGTCTGCCGCGGATTGAGCGACCCGAAGGGGTCCTGGAAGATCATCTGCATGCGCCGACGATGCACCGCCATCGCCATGTCGCCGAGCCGCGTGATGTCGGCGCCATCCAGTACGATCGCCCCCTCGGCGGAAGGCACCAGCCGCAGGATGGTCTTGCCGAGCGTGCTCTTGCCGCAGCCGGATTCGCCGACCAGCCCGACGGTCTCGCCGCGCTCGATGTCGAAGGACACGCCGTCGACGGCACGTAGCACCTGCTTGCCGACAGCGTAGCGGGTGTGGAGGTCGCGGACGGAAAGCAGCGCCTCAGCCATGGGGCGCCGCCTCCAACGTCACTGGACAGGCGACGCGGCGCCCGGTTTCGAAATCGAGCAGCGGCGGCGGCATCAGCCGACACGACGCCTCGACCAGGGGGCAGCGCGGTGCGAAGGAGCAGCCGGCCTCGCCGGCCGCCGAGCCGACGCTGCCCGGAATCTCGCTCAGCCGGCCCACCGTATAGTGCTCGTCCGTGTCGGCATCGACACGCGCGCCGAGCAGGCCGCGTGAGTATGGGTGCATCGGCCGGGCGAAGAACGGCCGGATGGCCGCCTGCTCGACGATGCGGCCGGCATACATCACGCAGATCCGCTCGGCCCACTGCGCCACGACACCGAGATCGTGGGTGATCAGCAGCACGGCCATCGACAGGCGGTGGCGCAGCTCGTCCAGCAGGTCGAGGACCTGGGCCTGGGTGGTGACGTCGAGCGCCGTCGTCGGCTCGTCGGCGATCAGGAGCTTCGGGCTGCAGGCCACGGCCATGGCGATCATGACCCGCTGCCGCATGCCGCCGCTCAGATTGTGCGGATAGTCGTCGATGCGGCGATGCGCGTCGGGAATGCGCACGAGGTCGAGCAGCTCGATGCTGCGCGCGCGCGCCGCCCGCCTCGAGACCTTCTCGTGCCGGCGGATGACCTCGCCGATCTGCGCGCCGATCGCGAGGACGGGATTGAGCGAGGTCATCGGCTCCTGCTGGATCAGCGACACCTGCTTGCCGCGGATCTCGCGCATCTCGGCGGGCGATGCCACCATCAGGTCGGCGCCGTCGAACAGGATGCGGCCGCCGATCACGCGCGCATTGGGCGGCAGCAGGCGCATCACGGAAAAGGCCGTCACCGACTTGCCGCAGCCCGATTCGCCGACCAGCGCCAGCGTCTGGCCGGCCTCGATGGCGAAGCTCACCTCGCGCACCGCGATATGGCCGGGAAAGGCGACGGACAGGCCCTCGACCGAGAGCAGGGTCATGGCCGAGCCCTCACGGATCCGACCTCGGGTTCAGGATCTCGTTCAGGCCGTCGCCCACGAGATTGAGCGACAGCACCGCCGCCGCGATGGCGACGCCCGGCAGCGCCGTCAGGAACCAGGCGGTGCGCAGCAGGTCGCGGCCGGCGCCGATCATCCCGCCCCAGCTCACCAGATTGGGATCACGCATGTTCAGGAAGGACAGCCCGGCCTCGGTGAGGATGGCGTTGGCGATCATGACCGAGGCGGCGACGACGACCGGCGGCAGCGCATTGGGCAGGATCTCCTGCGCGATGATGCGCAGGTTGGAATAGCCCAGGCTGCGCGCCGCCATGACGAAGTCGGATTCGCGCAGGGAGCGGAACTGGGCGCGCACGAGTCGCGCCACCGTGGGCCACGAGGCCAGCCCGATGGCCAAGGCGATGGTCTGCAGGTTGGGCTCGCCGATCGCCACGATCACGACCACAAGCAGGAAGGTCGGCGTGGTCTGGAACAGCTCGACCAGCCGCATCAGCAGCGTATCGACCCAGCCGCCGAAGAAGCCCGCGGTCGCGCCGACGACCATGCCGATGGCGAGCCCGATCGCCGCCGCCGAAAGGCCGACCAGCAGCGAGGCGCGCGCGCCATGCACCAGCTCGGCCAGCACGTCGCGGCCGAGCGAATCGGTGCCCAGCGGGAACTCCGGATCCTGGCCGGGCCACAGCACCGGCGGGCCGACCATGTCCAGAGGATCGCCCGGGAAAAGCACACCGGCAAACAGCGCCAGCAGGACGAAGAACGACAGGATGACGACGCCGGCGACGAAGGTCGGGTTGCGCAGGAAGGCCCGCAGACGCCGGCCCTTGCGCGGCGCGGCGGCGCGGATGCCGAGATCGGCGAGCTTGCGCCCGTCCTCGGTGCTGGAAGCGTCGGCGAGCTTCTCGGCCTGCACGGACATCAGGCGGCTCCGATGCGTGGATCGAGCCAGGCGTGGAGCAGGTCGATCACGACATTGGCCAGGATCACCAGGAAGGACGACAGCAGCAGCACACCCAGCAGCACGGAGAAGTCGCGGGCCAGCACTGCTTCCAGCGCCAGCCGGCCCATGCCCGGCCAGCCGAACATGGTCTCGACGACCACGGCGCCGCCCAGCAGGTTGCCGAGATGCATGCCGGCCACCGTCGTCACCGGGATCAGCGCGTTCCTGAGCGCGTGGCGAAGCTGGATGAAAAAGGGGTGCAGGCCCTTGGCCTGCGCCGTGCGCATGAAGTCCTGGCGCTGGACCTCGAGCATCGACGCACGGACCAGCCGCGCATAGACGGCGACGAAGAAGGAGGCCAGTGCCAGCGCAGGCAGGATGAGATGGCGGACGCGGTCGGCCACGAAGGCAAGGCCCGTAAGATCGGCGCCGATGGTCATGTTGCCGTCGCTCGGCAGCCAGCCCAGATGGACCGAGAACAGCACGATCGCCATCAGGCCGACCCAGAATCCGGGCATGGAATAGAGGAGCAGCACGACCACCGACAGCACGCGGTCGGGCCAGCGGCCCGCCCAGGCCGCCATGACGGAACCGACGACGATGCCCATGACCAGAGCCAGCGACAGCGCCGTCACCATGAGCAGCACCGTGGCCGGCAGGCGCGACATGATCATGTCGAGGACCGGCATGTTGTAGCGCGGCGAGAAGCCCAGGTTGAACTGCGCGAGGTTGCCGAGGAAAGTCATGAGCTGGGTCAGCACCGGCTGATCGAGGCCGAAGCGCTCGCGCATCGCCGCCATCGTCTCGGCGGTGGCGACGCCCGATTCCGACGCGATGACATCGGCGGCATCGCCCGGCATGAGCTGCAGCAGGAAGAAATCGAGCACGATGATCCCCAGCACCGTCGGTCCGGCATGGATCGCCGTGCGGCGCAGCGTGTTCAGGATGCGGCGGCCCATGCGCATGTCAGGAGCGTGCCTTCGTCAGCTCATGTCCCCCTCGCGGGGGGAGGAACGCCGAGGAGACGCGCCGAACCCTACGCATCCAGCCAGACCGAGGCCAGATTCGCCTCGACACCGTCGGCGGTCAGCGAATGGTCGTGCACCCGGACATTGTGGATGGTGAGGTAGAGTGGCGAGTAGAGCGGGATGTCAGGCACTTCCTCGGCGATGATGCGCTGGAACTCGATGAACATCTGCTTGCGCTTCGCCGGATCGTTCTCGACCGCGGCGCCCTCGAGCAACGCATCCACCTTGGGATTGTCGTAGTGCGAGCCGTTGGAGAACGGCACGCCCTTCTTGAAGTTCTTCGACCAGTAGAGGCGCTGCACGCCGACCGTCGGATCGAACAGGTTGGAATGGCCGTTGAAGGTGAAGTCGAACTCGCGGTCCGTGTAGACGCGCTTCACGAAGGCCGACGGATCGGCGGCACGCACCTCGACGGCGATGCCGATGCGGCCCAGGGCGGCGCGCAGGAATTCGCCGGCCCGGCGGCTTTCGTCGCCGATCGGATTGTAGTCCAGTGGCACCTTGAAGCGCACCTTGTCGCCGCCGCGCGGGAAGCCCGCTTCGTCGAGCAGCGCCTCGGCCTTCTTGAGATCGTATTTGTAGGGGCTGGGCGTCGGATCGTGGAACGCCTTCAAGCCAGGGGCGATCGGCGAGTAGCACACCGTGCCGTATCCGTAGGCGACGGTCTTGATCAGCAGCTCGCGGTTGATGGCGTGCGCCACCGCCTGCCGCACCTTGAGGTGCTTGAAGAACTGGCTGTCCAGATTGAACTGCAGCGTCGAGACATTGTACGAATAGCTCGTGCCCTTGGTCTCGAAGCGCAGCGTCGGCACCTTCTTGAGGCGTTCGAGATCCGACAGCGCCACCGGCGTGCGGTATCCGATATCCGCCGAGCCGTTCTCGAAGGCGATCGAGCGTGCCCCCGGATCGGGCAGGAACCGGAAGACGATGCGATCGACATACGGCTTGGGGGCGTCCCAATAGTCCGGATTGCGTTCGTAGATGATATGGCTCCCGCGCACCCATTCCTTGAACTTGTAGGGGCCGGTGCCGATCGGGGCATTGCCGTTGGGATTGGCCCTCGGGTCGGTGCCTTCGTAGATGTGCCGCGGCATCATCGGTGCCTCGGCCGCGGTCAGGGCCTTGATCAGATAGGGAGCAGGCTTGGAGAGCACGAGGATCGCCGTGAGCGGGTCGGGCGTCTGGACCTCGGTCACATTGGCGAAGGTGTTGCGGCCGCGCGGATGGACCGTCTTCAGGAGATGGATCGAATAGGCGACGTCGGCCGAGGTGAAGGGCTTGCCATCGTGGAACTTCACGTTCGGGCGAAGCTTGAAGGTGTAGGTCTTGCCGTCCGGGCTGATCGACCATTCGGTCGCCAGCTGCGGACGCGGATCTATCTCATAGTCGTATTCCAGCAGGCCTTCGGTGACCTTCGCGCTGACCGTGAGCGCGGGCGTCGCCACCGTCGTAAGGGCGACCAGCGTCTGCGGCTCGCTGTTCTGCATGAAGGTGAGGGTGCCTCCCTTCTTCGGGGTCGGCGCCTGCGCCCGGGCGGGCCCGCCCGCCAGGGCGAGGGCGGAGACGCCGGCAAGGGCGACGCGGCGCGTCATGCGGAACTCTGCGGTCATCTCGCCATCCCTGTCCAAGTGGAATGAGCCATGGCTCAGCGATAGCCCCGCAGCAAAATGCACGCCAGCACACATGCATATCGCGGAAAGCTCGTATCCAGCCGCTTCCTTCTCGTGCCGGCCACTCACAGGAAAGCGTATTTCCCACCTCAGCGCCGGACGACGTCTAGCGCCGCCGCCTTCCGGTGGCCGATGGCGGCTGGCCGGATGGCCGCGTTTCCAAGAAGCGTGTCCATCATGAGCTTGCGAGAATATTCGAGATGCCGTCGCGCGACGCGCTCGGCCGTTTCGCCGTCGCCGCGGCCGAGCGCATCGATGAGGTCCTCGTGATCGCGGCCCATCGGGCGCACGCCGTCGAACACGAAGGTCAGCAGGTGCATGGTCCGCTGGCTCTCGTCGAGCAGCGCCGAGGCGATGCGCGTCAGCCGCTCGTTGCCCGCCGCCCGCGTGATCTCGACATGGAAGGCGATGTTGGCCTCGATCCATCGCCGCTCGCTGCGCCGGTCGCCGGCCTTCCACCGGGCGGCAATGCGTGCCTGGATGTCCTTGAGAAGACGCGTATCGGCCCGGCCTGCCGCCATGCGCGCGGCGGCGGGCTCGATGATGAGCCGCACGTCGAACACCTCGTTCACCGATTCGATGGTGAGCGGCGCGACGGTGTAGCCCTGTCGCGGCCGGGCGATCACCAGGCATTCGCGGGACAGCGCGGCCAGCGCCCAGCGGATCGGCGCCTTGCCGACGCCGTACTGCTCGGCGAGCTGGCCTTCGCTGCAGCGCTCGCCCGGCAGGAGGATGCAACTCAGGATGTCGCGCTTGACCCGGCCGTAGATCTCCTCGCCCAACGAAGGATGCGGCGACTTTCCCTTGCCGCCCGGCCTCGAAGCCATCTCGCCCGCCCCTCTTCTCGTGCGACCAGCGGTAGAAACCGACCGCGCTGACATGTCACGATGCTTTGAATCCGACCCCCTAGACAAGGTGATTTTCGCTGCAGGACGAGTCTTCTTGACGCGTGACATGTCACAATGCTTTCGTTGAGGGATGGAATGCGGTTACGACGGGACGACGCGATGCGGACGGAGCCACGCCCCGGCGCATACGTCTTTCGTCGCTTGCGCGGCGATTGCGCATTTTTGTTCTCTGGATCGCACGGAATTTGGAAACGGCTTCCCCGCATGAGGCACACGCCCGAGAATATAAGAAATTCTCACGTGCCGGACGTGGCAAGATGCGTCACTTGGGGCTTTGAGAGGGATTCTGCATGACACTGCCAGCAGCGACGCTCGATCACGTCGTCATCAACGCACGCGACGACATGGACCATGCGGCCGACGTCTACCGGCGGCTGGGCTTCACGCTGACCGAGCGGGGCTACCATTCGCTGGGCTCCATGAATCATCTCGCGATGTTTGGGACCGACTATCTGGAGCTGATCGCCATTCCCAAGGGGGCGAGCAGTGGCCGGCTGGACCTGTTGAACTATTCGCTCGGCCTGAACGGGCTCGTCTTCGGATCGGAGGATTCGACTGTCACGTACGACGCCCTGGCCAAGGCAGGCGTGCCCGTCGATCCGCCCGTGGAATTCACGCGGCCCGTGAAGGTCGGTGGGGCCGAGCACGATGCGCGCTTCCGGACGGTGCGCATGAAGGCAGGGGTCGTGCCCTACGGCCGCGTCTACTACTGCCATCATTTCACCCGAGATCTGGTGTGGCGCGACGAATGGCGGCATCACGCCAACGGTACGGTGGCGGTCGTCCGCGCCCTCATCGTCGAGCCCGATCCCGCGGCCGCCGCCAAGCTCTATGCCGACATGTTCGGACCGGAAGCGGTGCGGGACATCAAGGGCGGAAAGCGCGTGGTGATCGGCAACTCGCACTTCGACATCGTCACCGAGGTGGAACTGAAGGCGCAGTTCGGCGATGCGGTGCCCGATGCCGAGGGGCGCAAGGCGTACATGGCGGGGCTGACTTTCCGGACGTTGTCCCTGGCGAAGGTGGCGCGCGCCTTGCAGGCCGGCGGTATCGAGGGGGTCGTTCAGACTCCCGAGCGGATCGTGGTGCCCGCGCGACAGGCGCTGAACGCCGTGGTCGAGTTCGTCGAATAGTCTTGTCGCGCGATGCGCGTCGCCGCAGGGCGGCGAAGGGGTTCAATGGAATACTATGACTGCTACGCGGCGAGCTATGCCCGTGCGCGTGCCAAATTCCTCGAAGCAGCGGCCGAAGCGGGCGGCGGTGTCCGTTCCTATCTGCATCCGCGGCAGACCACACCGGCGGGGGAGCCGCTGGCGATCGATGTCGCCTGCTTCGGTGATCGCAAGGCGGCGCGACAGGCGCTGTTCATCAGCGGCACGCACGGCCAGGAAGGCTTCTCCGGATCGGCGGTGCAGATCGGCTGGATGAAGCAGGGCGGTTCCGCCCGCCTGCCGGCTGGCCTGGGCGTGGTTCTGGTTCACGGGCTGAACCCCTATGGCTTCGCGCATTTCACGCGGACCACCGAAAACAACGTCGATCTAAACCGCAACTTCGTCGACCGGTCGTCCGGCGCCCTGCCGGCCAACCCGCACTACGAGACGCTTCATTCGGATCTCATGATCCGCCATTGGACGGACGCCGAGAACGCGCGCGTCGATGCCGCCATGGCCGCGTTCACCGAAAGCCACGGCCGCGACGCGCTGTTCGATACGCTGGCACGCGGACAGTACGTGCACGCGGACGGCCTGATGTACGGCGGCAAGGACCGCGAATGGTCCAATCTGACGCTCGAGGCGATCGTCGCCGACACGTTGTCCGATGCCGAGAAGGTGGCCTTCATCGACTGGCACACCGGCATCGGCGAGTACGGCAAGCCCTTCTTCCTCTGCTTCAACGAGCCGGGCGGCGCCCTCTTCCAGCGCGCCTGCGACTGGTGGGGTAAGGACAACGTCGATGGCGTGCGGCCGCACGGCATGGAACGGCCGAACTACACCGGCCTGGTCTTCAACGGCGTCCAGCGCTTCCTCGGCAATCGCGAGATGTGCGGCGCGGTGATCGAGTTCGGCACGCGCGGCGTGAACATGCGCCGTGTGCTGCGGCTCGATCAGTGGCTGCGCCGGCAGACCGGACTGGATCCGGACGTCAGGGCCGGGCTGCAGGCCGACATGATGGATGCCTTCTGCCCGTTCGACGGGCAGTGGCGCAAGGACACGCTGACGACCGGCATCGAACTCACGAACCAGGCACTCGCAGGGCTGGCCACATGGTGACGATCCCGTACGACAACCAGGGTGACGCGATCTCGCGCGACGTGCCGGACGACCATCTGGCGCTGATCGATCTCGGAACCGGCGTGGAACGCCGGTACAGCTATGGTGATCTGCGGCGGCTCACGGGCGCGATCGCGCGCGGCCTGCTGAAACGCGGTCTGCAGCGCGGCGACCGCGTCGCCATCCTGTCCTCGAACCGGGCGGAGTACCTGCTGACCTTCCTCGGCACGATGCAGGCCGGGTTGGTCTCGGTGCCGGTGAACTACAAGCTCCCGGCCGAGACGGTGGGCTATATCGTGGGCGACTGCGACGCCAAGCTGGTGCTGGGCGACGATGTCCGGCTGCCGCTGGCGCCGGCCGGCGTCCCCGCCATCTCGTTCGATTCGGATTTCGCCGCCTTCCTCGACGAGGGGGCGTTCACGCCCGTCGCCATGAAGCCCGAGGAGCCGGCGATGTTCCTCTACACCTCGGGTTCCACCGGCCGGCCCAAGGGCGTGGTCCTGTCGCATTATTCCCACCTGTGGGCGATGGCGACGCGCCAGCGCTGGCCGGGTCCGCCGGGCAAGCGTTCACTGGTCGCCGCGCCGCTCTATCACATGAACGGCCTCGCCACCTGCCAGTCGACCTTCTCGCAAGGCGACACCATCGTGCTGCTGCCGCAGTTCACGGCGCGGGGCTACATCGAGGCGGCGGCACGCTACGAGGTCAAGTTCCTGACCTCCGTGCCGACGATGATCGCCATGATGCTGCGCGAGCGCGAGCTGCTGGCGAAGACAGACCTCTCCTCCGTGAGCGTCGTGCGCATGGGGTCGGCTCCCCTCACCCAGGCGCTGATCGACCAGGTGCGCGAGGTCTTTCCGACGGCGCTGATCACCAACGCCTACGGCACGACGGAGGCCGGGCCGGTCGTGTTCGGGCCCCATCCCCGCGGGCTCAAGCAGCCCGAGCTGTCGGTGGGCTACCCGCATGCGGCCGTGCAGCTCAGGCTGGTGCGGGACGGCCGGCTGATCGAGGACGACGATCCGGAGGGTGGCGTGCTCGAGATGAAGTGCGGCGCGCTGATGACGCATTACCACAAGCTGCCAGAAACGACGGCAAAGGTGATGACGCCGGACGGATACTACCGCACCGGTGACGTCTTCCGCCGCGACGGGAACGGCTTCTTCTTCTTCGTGGGGCGCGCCGACGACATGTTCGTGTGCGGCGGCGAGAACATCTACCCCGGCGAGGTCGAGAAGATGCTGGAGCGCCATCCCGGCATCCACCAGGCCGCGGTGCTGCCGGTGCCGGACGAACTCAAGGGCCACAAGCCGATCGCCTTCGTCGTGCGCGCCAGCGGTGCGGACCTCGACGAGCAGGCGGTCAAGGAATTCGCGCTCGCCAACGCCCCCGCCTACCAGCATCCGCGCCAGGTGATCTTCGTCGACGAGATGCCGCTCGCCGGCACCAACAAGATCGACAAGCGCGCGCTGGCCCAGCAGATCCCAACCGGAGGAGAGAACCAGAAATGAGAGCCGCAGTCGTCCGTGAGCATGGCGGACCCGATCGCCTGAACTTCGAGACCGGCTTCCCCGACCCCGTGCCGGGGGAGGGCGACGTGATCGTCGCCGTGAAAGCGTCGTCGCTCAACTACCACGATGTCTTCACGCGCCGCGGCATGCCGGGCATCAAGGTGCCGATGCCGGCCATCATGGGCCTCGACGTCGCCGGCGAGATCGCCGAGGTCGGGCCGGGCGTCACAGGCTGGAAGAAGGGCGACCGTGTCCTGGTCGATCCGATCAACCGCGTCGAGGGCGGGCTGATGGGCGAAACCGTGCATGGCGGCCTGGCCGAGCTCTGCAAGGCGCGCGCGCACCAGCTGATCAGGATCCCCGAGGGCGTGAGCTACGCCGATGCAGCGGCGCTGCCCGTCGCCTACGGCACCGCGCTGCGCATGATGACCACCAATGGGCATGTGGCGAAGGGCGAGCGGGTCCTGATCCTGGGCGCCTCGGGCGGCGTCGGCGTGTGCTGCCTGCAGCTTGCCAAGCTGGCGGGCGCCGAGGTGGTCGCCTGTGCCGGCACCGACGCGAAGGCCAAGCGCCTGCAGGAGCTCGGCGCCGACAAGACGATCAACTACACCACCCACGATTTCCAGCAGGAAGTCTACAATCTCTACGGCAAGCCGACCCGGCGCGGCGGCGGCACCGATCGCGGCGTCGACGTGGTGGTGAACTACACCGGCGGCGACACCTGGGTGAAGTCGCTCAAGGTCCTGAAGGTGGGCGGCCGCCTGCTGACGTGCGGCGCCACGGCCGGCTTCGATCCGAAGGAAGACATCCGCTTCATCTGGACCTTCGAGCTCAAGGTCCTGGGCTCGAACGGCTGGATGCGCTCCGACATCGAGGAGCTGCTGAAGCTCGTCCAGAGCGGCAAGCTGAAGGTGCTGATCGACAAGACCTTCAAGCTCGAGGATGCGCGCGAGGCGCTGCGCGTGATCGAGGACCGCGAAGTGTTCGGCAAGATCGTGGTGACGCCGTGAGCGGCAAGGACAGCGGGAAGCCCGTTCCGCTCACCGCGGACGAGCTCCAGAGGATGCTCGACCATTCACCCTTCATCGCCTTCCTGGGCCTGAAGGTGGTCGAGGCGGATCCAGCCAACGAGCAGGTGACCATGACCTGCGCCATGCGGCCGGAATTCGAGCGCGGCGCCGGCAGCGGCCAGTGGCACGGCGGTCCGCTGGCGGCGATCATCGACACGGTCGGCGACTATGCGCTGATCATGGCGCTGCGCCGCGGCCTGCCGACCATCAACTTCCGCGTCGACTACCTGCGTCCCGCCATCAAGACGGGCCTCGTCATCACCGCCAAGGTGCGCCGCGCCGGCAAGAGCGTCGGCGTGGTCGACGTCGACGTGTTCAACGAACAGAAGGCGCTGCTCGCCGTGGGGCGGGCGACCTATTCGACGCTGCCGGCCTGAGGCCGGCAGCCTTCGGAAGGTGCGACAGGAAGAAGACGATGACGAAGGGCGAACCGGCACGGTGATTGCGTGAGTCTCAACGTGGGTTGGAGGACATGATGACGGCAGACTTTCTGATCGGCAGGCGCCTGTTCGGTGCCGGTATCGTCGCAACCGGACTGGCTGGAAGCATGACCGCCGCGTTCGCCCAGACCCCCAAGAAGGGCGGCACGCTGGTGGCGACATGGGGCGGCGGCGAGCCGCAGGCCTGCTATGTGCCGGCCGGCGGCGGCTCGAGCCCGACCTTCTCTTCTTCCAAGCTGTTCGAGCGGCTCGCCAACCGCAAGATGAACGGCGACTTCGAAGGCGAGCTCGCCGAGGCCTGGAAGCCCGCGGCCGACTTCAAGTCCTATACCGTCAAGATCCGCAAGGGCGTGAAGTTCCACGACGGCAAGGAAATGAGCGTCGACGACGTCGTCTATTCCATCAACGAGATCTGGAAGAAGTACGCGGCGGCCTCCGCGCTGACCGACTTCGCCGGCGTCGAGGCGCCCGACGCGGACACGGTGGTGGTCAAGTTCACCAAGCCGGTGCCCGAATTCTTCTTCGCCTCACTGCTCTGCGGCACCGTGAACTACATCGTGCCCAAGCACATCTATGCCGGAAGCGATCCGGTGACGAGCCCGGCCAACAACGCGCCGATCGCCACGGGTCCCTACAAGTTCAAGGAATGGGTGCGCGGCAGCCACTTCGAGTATGTCCGCAACGATGCCTACTGGCGCAACGGCTTCCCGTATCTGGACCGGCTGATCATCCGGTATGTGCGGGATCCGGCGGGCCGTGCCGCCGCCATGGAGGCCGGCGACATCCAGATCGGCGTGTTCAACCCGGTGGCGCCACCCGACATCAAGCGCCTGACCGCCACCGGCAAGTTCGTGGCGACGGACAAGGGCTACGAAGAAAGCGTCTGGGCGACCACGATGGAATGCAACACGCGCAATCCGATCTTCGCCAAGCCGGAAGTCCGGCAGGCGATGTTCTTCGCGGTCGATCGCAACCTGATCGCCAAGACGGTCTATTACGGCTATGCGCGGCCGGGGACCGGGCCGATCTTCTCGCCCAACACGACGTTCTTCACCAAGGACACCTTCAGCACCGCCTTCGATCCGAAGAAGGCGGCGGCGCTGCTGGATGCCGCGGGTTACCCGAAGAAGGGCAAGGAGCCGCGCTTCACGGTCAATCTGCTGGCTGCCGGCTGGTTCGCCGAGAACGGCAAGATCGGCGCCATCGTGAAGCAGGGCCTCGAGGATGTCGGCATCGGCGTGAACCTCACCGTCCCGGACCGGCCGAGCTCGCTCAAGCGCATCTACACCGACTACGACTTCGACATCGCCATCTCCAATCAAGCGAATCCATCGGAGCCGGTGCCGTCGACGACGCAGTATTTCACGAGTGACGGCATCAAGAAGGGCATCCCCTTCCGCAATGCCTCGGGCTTCCATACCGACGCGGTCGACGCCCTGGTCGAGAAGATCAAGGTCGAGACCGATCCCGCCAAGCGCAAGGCCCTGGTGGTGGAGTTCCAGAAGATCGTGAGCAAGGAGGCGCCGAACCTGCCGCTGGTCGAGCTGCAGTCGATCACGGTGGCAAGCACCAAGGTGCAGAACCACTCGAACGACCCGAACTATCTCGCCGCCAGCTGGTACGACATCTGGCTCTCCTGACACGGTCACCTGACCGAAAGGCACAAGAGTAGCATCGACGATGGCTTCGATCGCTTCGACAGGCGCGAGCGCGCGCCAGCGGGCGGCGCTCAGGCTCCTGGGAAGACGGCTGGTTCAGGCCGTTCCCCTGCTGCTGGGCGTCGTGGTGATCAACTTCTGCCTGATCCAGCTCGCCCCCGGGAGCTTTCTCGAGCTGATGACGGCGGAGAACCAGGTGAGCGATCCGGCCACCGTCGAGCTGCTGCGCAAGACCTACGGCCTGGACGACCCGGTCTGGATGCAGCTCCTGAAGTATATCTGGGCGCTGCTGCATTTCGACTTCGGCTTCTCCTACCGGCAGAACATGCCGGTGATCGACGCGATCGGCGTCCATCTGCCGGCGACGCTGCTGCTCATGGTCTCGAGCATCACGCTCGCCATGACGGTTGGCGTCGCAGCCGGCGTGGTCGCCTCGATGAAGGTCCGCACCTTCTGGGACAGCCTGGTCTCGGTGGCGGCGATGTTCTTCTATGCCGCGCCTTCCTTCTGGCTGGGCATCATGCTGATCGTGCTGTTCTCGGTGAAGCTGGGCTGGCTGCCGGTGGGCGGCATGGCCACGATCGGCGGTGACGGCGGCGTGCTCGACATCCTGCACCACCTCATCCTGCCGACCCTGGCGCTCGGCCTGTTCTATGCCGCGATCTACACGCGCGTCATGCGCTCCTCGATGCTCGAGGTCTCCCAGCTCGATTTCGTGCGCACCGCCCGCGCCAAGGGCCTGTCGCGCAACAAGGTCACGATCTCGCACGTGCTGCGCAACGCCCTGCTCCCGGTGGTGACCATCCTCGGCGTGCAGATGGGCACGGTGCTGGCCGGCAGCGTGGTCATCGAGAGCGTCTTCAGCTGGCCGGGCATCGGATCGCTGCTGTTCGACAGCGTGAGCTCGCGCAACTACCCGGTCGTCCTGGGCATCATGGTCCTGGGCTCGCTGGTGGTGATCGTGGCCAACATCGCGGTCGACCTGGTCTACATGTGGCTCGACCCGCGAATCGAGATCCGCTGATGGCGCGCTTCGAGTTCCTGAACCGCTTCGCGCGCAACCGCGGCGCCCTGATCGGCGCCGGCCTCATTCTCCTCGTGGCGTTGGCCGCCCTGCTGGCGCCGCTCCTTTACCCTACCGACCCGCTGCGCATCGTCGGCGCGCCGGAACTGTGGCCGGGCGAGGATCCCGACTTTCCGCTCGGCACCGATTCGCTGGGCAGGGACATCCTGGCGATGATCGTGCATGGCGCACGCGCCACGCTGCTGATCGGCCTGTTCGCCTCGGCCGTCGCGACCCTGATCGGCGTCACGGTGGGCGCCATCGCCGGCTACTTCGGCGGCTGGGTCGACGAGATCGCGATGCGGGCGTCCGAGCTCTTCCAGACCATCCCGAACCTGATCTTCGTGCTTACCATCGTCGTGATCCTGGGATCGACGCTCACCAACATCGTGATCGCCATCGGGATCGTGACCTGGACGCCCATCGCGCGCATGACACGCGCGGAATTCCTGGCCCTGCGCGACCGGGAATTCGTGCAGGCCTGCCGCGCCATGGGCATGGACGACTTCCGCATCATCGTCGGCGAGATCCTGCCCAACGCCCTGCCCCCGGTGATCGTGCTGTCGTCGCTCGTCGTGGCCGGCGCGATCCTGTTCGAATCGGCGGTGTCCTTCCTCGGACTCGGCGATCCCAACCTCGCCAGCTGGGGTCGCCTGGTCGGCGACGGCCGGCTGCTGATTCGCAGCTCCTGGTACATCTGCGCCATTCCGGGCGTCGCCATCATGGTCACCGTGCTGTGCCTCAACCTGATCGGCGACGGGCTGAACGACGCGCTGAACCCCAAGCTCAGGGATCGCTGACCATGTCCCTGCCGCTGGAGGTGAAGGAGCTGCGCACCACCCTGTTCACGCGCCGCGGCGAGATGAAGGCGGTCGACGGCCTGTCGCTGTCGATCGGCGCCGGCGAGACGGTGGCGCTGGTGGGCGAATCGGGCTGCGGCAAGTCGCTGTCGGCACTGTCCATCATGCGCCTGCTTCCCGATCCCCCGGCCCGCATCGTCGGCGGCGCGGTCCGGCTCAACGGGCAGGACATCGTGCCGGTGAGCGAGGAGGCCATGCTCGCCATCCGGGGCAAGGAGATCGGCATGATCTTCCAGGACCCCATGAGCGCCCTCAATCCCGTTGCCACCGTCGAGAAGCAGATCGCCGAGGTGTTGACGACCCATACCGAACTTGGCCGCGGCCAGGCCCGTGCGCGGGCGCACGAGTTGCTGGAGCTGGTCGGCATGCCCGATGCCGGCCGCCGGCTCGACGCCTACCCGCACCAGCTGTCGGGCGGCATGTGCCAGCGTGTGGTGATCGCCATGGCGATCGCCTGCAGCCCCTCGGTACTGATCGCCGACGAGCCGACGACCGCTCTGGACGTCACGGTGCAGGCCCAGGTGCTGGCGCTGCTCAAGCGCCTGCAGGCCGATTCGGGCATGGCCATGCTGTTCATCACCCATGACCTGGGCGTCGTCGCCGAGACGGCCGACCGCGTGGTGGTGATGTATGCCGGCCGCAAGGTGGAGGAGGCGCCGGTCGACGACCTGTTCGACCGGCCGCTGCATCCCTACACGATGGGCCTGATCGGCGCGACGCCGATCCCCGGGGCCGAGCGCGCCGAGCGGCTGGCCGACATTCCCGGCATGGTGCCGCCGCTCAACGCCCTCCCCAAGGGCTGCGCCTTCGCGCCCCGCTGCAAGCGCGTCATGGAGCGTTGCCGGCACGAACAGCCGGCGCTCACCGAACCCGCGGCCGGCCGCCTGGTCGCCTGCTTCGCTGCCGAGGAGGGCTGAGCCATGTCGCTGCTCTCCCTGCGCGACGTGCATGTTCGCTTCAACACCGCCGCCGGGGTGGTCCGCGCCGTGAGCGGCATCAGCCTCGACGTCGCGGTCGGCGAGACGCTGGGGCTGGTCGGTGAATCCGGCTGCGGCAAGTCCACGCTCGGCAAGGCGATCATGCGGCTGGTGCCGGTCGCCTCGGGCGAGATCCGGGTCGAGGGCGTAGACGTGGCGCCGCTCGAGCGCCAGGCGTTGAACGACATGCGCCGGAAGGTGCAGATGATCTTCCAGGACCCCTACGGGTCTCTCAACCCGCGCTCCACCGTCGGCCGCTCGATCGCCCAGCCGATGGTGATCGCGGGCTGGAAGGCGGACGCCATCGCCGAACGGGTCGACACGCTGCTGGGCTGGGTCGGCCTGCCGGCGGACGCCAAGCAGCGCTATCCGCACGAATTCTCCGGCGGGCAGCGGCAGCGCATCGGCATCGCCCGCGCCCTGGCGCTGAGCCCCAAGCTCATCATCTGCGACGAGCCGGTTTCGGCGCTCGACGTGTCGGTCCGTGCCCAGGTCATCAACCTTCTCGAGGATCTGAAGACCCGCTTCGGCGTCTCCTACCTTTTCATCAGCCACGACCTCTCGGTGGTGGAGCATATCGCCGACCGGGTCGCCGTCATGTATCTCGGCACCCTGGTCGAGCTGGGCGGCCGCGACCAGATCTGGCGCAGTCCGCAGCATCCCTACACCAAGGCGCTGCTGGCGGCTGCGCCCATCGCCAATCCGCGGCTCGCGCGCAGCCGGCAGCGCACGGTCCTGCAGGGCGAGCTACCCAGCCCGCTCGATCCGCCCGCCGGCTGTCCCTTCCACTCGCGCTGCCCGATCGCCCAGGAACGCTGCAAGGCGGAGCGTCCGTCCCTGCGACAGGTCGCCAACGGCGCGCTCGCGGCGTGCCATTTCGTCTGACTGCGCTATGATCGTCGCATCATGACGATGCGACCCGCGGTCCTGCTGACGGCCGCTGCCCTGCTTGCGGCCCCCGCCGCCGCCGCCCAGACAATGGATTTCGCCTGCCCCGTGCCGGGCACGACCTTCACCTACGACAGCGGCACCAAGGTGGTGGCGCGCGGCCGCGAGGACATGGACTGCCTCATGGAGACCGTCGGGGGCAAACCCTTCAAGCTGCGCGCGCTGCTGTTCGACAATCCCGGACCGGACGGACGCGACATGACCGCCTTCATCGACGCGTTGCGGCCGGAGCGGCTCTGGCCGCTCGACGTCGGCAAGAGGATCGAAGCGCGCTACAGCAGCGGCGGCCAGAGCTGGAACTACATCATCACCGTGGTGCGCTACGAGAAGCGTCGCGGGCCGGCCGACGCCATGATCGACACCTTCCTGGTCGAGATGCAGGAGCAGAGCCCCGCCGGGCAGCGCGCCGTGTCCCGCTGGTGGATCTCACCGGCCGACAAGTTCGCCATCCGGTTCGACTTCAGCGACGGCAGCGGCCGTGCCAACCGCGCGGTCGTAACCAGCGTCACGCGCTGAAGGCTCAGGCGACCGAGCCCGGATCGGTGTTGGCGCCGCAGATCAAGGTGGCGACGCGCTCGCCCGCGGCGGGCCGGTAGGCACCCGACATCAGGGCGGCGAGACCCGTCGCGCCCGCCGGCTCGGCCACGACGCGCAGCTCCTCCCACAACGCGCGCTGGGCGGCGCGCACGGCGTCGTCGCCGACCAGCACCGACGTGCGCACAAGCTGGCGGGCGATCTCGAAGTTGGGCGTGCCGATGCGGCTCGCGCCCAACGCGTCGGCGGCGATGCCCGACACCTTCACGTCGACCGGCTGGCCGGCCTGCAGGGCGGCATGCAGCGTCGGCGTGCCCTCCGTCTCGACGGCGACCACCCTGCGCGTTTCGCCGACGGCCGCGGCACAGCCGGCGATCAGCCCTCCGCCGCCGACCGCGACCAGCAGCGTGTCGAAACGTGCCTGCTCGGCGAATTCGAGCGCCACGCTGCCCGCACCCGCGAACACGACCGGATCGTCATAGGCGGCCACCATCAGCGCGCCGGTCTCGGCCGCCCGCGCCTCGGATGCCGCGCGCGCCTCCGCATAGACCGAGCCGACCTGATGCACGACGGCGCCATAGCGCCTGAGCCGCGCCACCTTCGCCTCGGCGGCGATGGTGGGCACGAAGATCTCGGCCGTGTGGCCCAGCGCGCGTGCGGCGTACGCGGCGGCGGCACCGTGGTTGCCGCCCGAGGCCGCGATGATGCCGGCCTCTGGAACCTCGGATGCGAGCAGCTTGTGGAAGGCGCCGCGCCCCTTGAAGGAGCCGCTGACCTGCAGCGATTCGAGCTTCAGCGCCAGGGGAAAGGAGAGGCCCAGCGTCCCGGCCGCCAGCTCGATCGCGGGCGTGCGCCGGACATGCGGACGGATGAGGCTCCAGGCCGCCTCGACATCCTTGAGAGTCGTCGTCATCAGCGGGTGCGACGGCAGGCCGGCACGTGGCGCAGGTAGTGGTCGAAGTCCGGCGTCGTCGCCCGCGGATCCTTGGCCGCCTCGTCGTAGCGGCGCAGGCGCACGGCCTCGGCATGATGCGGGTTGGCGCGAAAGGACGCGAGCTCGTCGGCCGACATCAGCCCGCCCTGCAGCTCGAGGCTGCGCACCGAATCGGGCGACAGCCTGCCGAAGTAGTCCGACTCCACGGTGCAGAGGTAGCGCTTGGCGGCCACGTGCAGGCGCACCGGCTCGCTCACCGCCGGGTCGAAGCGGTCGGCGAGCCACTGCGCCCCCAACTCTTCATGGACGTCGTCGACGCCCCGTGCCGCCGGATCCTCGCCGAGATCGTGGATCATGTGACCGACGTCGTGGAGGAGGCAGGCCATCACCGTCGCCGGCGGCGCATCGTCCGCCTCGGCCAGCGCCGCCGCCTGCAGCGCGTGCTGGAGCTGGTTGATGGCGCTCAGCCCGTAACGCCGCGTCGCGCGGCCGGCATAGATGTCCAGGAGCTCCTGGCGCAGGGAATCGCTCATGTACCCTTCCTATCACGATCCTTCGCATAGCCGGGAATCATTGCAAGCGCGTGGCGTAGCGGGTCGGGACGCCAGGCGCGCGTGACGAACTCGCCATGCATGTCGAGGCCGCCGCAGGCCACGAAGGCGAAGGTGCCGGCGCCGAGCGACGAGGGCAGATTGCGCGAGACGGGGACGCGCCGCTTGGCCAGCAGGTCCTGCAGGGCGGCGTTCTCGCTGCGCGTCGACTCGGTATAGGCGCTCAACAGGAAAGCCTGCCGCCGCCGCGCCGCCGCCCAGCCCGCGAACTTGTCCTCGTCGCCGTAGAGCGCGTCCAGCAGGATCACGCCCTTTACGCGATGGCCGGCGCCGCCGCGATTGAGCGCGTAGGCCGCCGACAGATAGCCGCCGCTGTAGGCCACGACGATCACCGGCGCGAGATTGAAGGTGCGGCCGGCCGCGCGGTCGCCGTAGAGGCGCATCAGCCGCTCCGCCGCCTCGTCGACATAGGTCGCGAAGTGGCCAGGCTTCCAGAAGTTGCCGGCGCTCGAATCCGCGGCATCAAGCGCAAGCTGCGGCGCCACCAGCGCCGCGTTCAGGCCGGAATCGGCAAGCTGGCGCGTGACCCCCTGGCGCGCGATGACGTCGCGCTCCAGGGTCGCGCCCTGGCCGTGCAGGTAAAGCACGATGAGGGCTGGCTTCTTCGCATCGAAGCCCTCGGGCAGATAGAGCAGCGAACGGCGGTCGCTGTAGGTCTGGTCCTCCCAATAGACGGTGCCGCGCAGGCTGGTGTGGCCCCGCCGCTTGCCGTTGCGCGCATCGAGGAACGGCTTGCGGCTGTCGGGCAGATAGCCGTGGTAGGGAAACGGCGAGGCGTTGAAGGCGACGAGCTCGGTCTTGGCCTGACTGGCCGCGGGCTTGGCGGCCGGACGCGAAGCCGCCGCCGCCTTGGGCCTGACCGGCGGCTTGGGCGGCTGCTTCGTCGGCTGCTTGGCCGCGATCGGTCGACGCGGCCGGATCGGCTTTCGCGAGTGGGCGTGCGCGCCGGCCGGCATCAGGAGCAACCCCAGCAGCAGCGCCCGCCGCTTCACGCCGTCGCAGGCCGTCCCACCCCCGTTTCCAGGGGACGGAGCGGCATCAGCACGGAGAAGAAGGCGGGCAGCGCCACGAGGTAGGCGAAGGCGCCGACGAGCACGACGGCCGGCAGGCCGAAGCTGGTCGCCACGATCGGCACCAGGGCCGCCCCGATCACGGAGAAGCAGCCGTTGATGCCCCAGGCCCACAGGAACATGTGATCCTTGCCCAGCCGCCCCAGCGTCGTCATCGCCGTCGGCATCGGAAAGCCCATCAGGAAGGCCGGCGGCAGCAGGAGCAGCAGGCAGAGCAGGATGCGCAGCGCGTAGGGCAGCGTGCCGATCCAGTCGAGCGCATAGTCGATGGTGAAGGCGTAGAGTGTCAGGATCAGGAAGATCGCCAGGAACACCTTGGGCATGACGCTGCGGGCGCGGTCGAGATAGCGCTCCGACACGAAGCTGCCGATCCCGGAGAAGACCAGCATGCCGGTGATCAGCACAGAGGCCGACACCGTGGCGTTGCTGAGCGCCAGGACGAAGTGGGAGATCATGCCCACCTCGACGATGATGTAGCCCAGCCCCAGGCACAGGAAATAGACCATCGTGCCGAACTTTCCCGGATAGCGGCTGAAGATCGTACGCCAGCCGAAGATCACCGGGAACAGCACCAGCGTGAACGCGAAGATCGACGCGATGCCCAGGGTCGCCCACAGCAGCAGGTATCCCCACTCGTCCTGCACCAGCTCAAGCCGATCGGTGAACTTCAGAAGGTCCTTCACCTTGATGTAGGCGGCGAAGTACGGCTGGTGGTTGGTGAGCACGCGCGTGTCGAAGACATACTCGTCGGCGACCTTGTCCCAGCCGCCGTTGATCAGGTAGTGCCAGGCCAGCCGGCCGAGCACCGTCGCCGGCACGCGCGGCACCGGTGGGGCCCCGTCGTCCTTGACCCCGTCCTTTGCCTGGGCGGCACCGTCCGCGCCGGCCGTGGCCATGCCCGGCGGCGGCTTGTCGTTGGGCTCCGTCTCCGGCGGTGCGGTCGGGTCGGGCGGCGTGCCCGCGAAGAAGAACTGGTCGTGATAGTCCTGCAGGATCTGCTTCAGTTCGGACGTGTCGACCTTCAGTCCCGGAGAGTAGATCACGTCGAACGACATCGCCTTGCTGTGCGCGTTCAGCGCCTCGATCTCCTCGGGCGTGAAGCCGTTGCGCTTGAAGAGGACGGTTGCGGTCGAGAGGTAGGACGAAACGACATAGAAGTCCCGGGCGACATCGGCGCCGTCGACGTCACGCGCGGCCGCCACCATGGTCGCGTAGAGCTTCAGCACCGACTTGGGCGGCTCCTCCTTGTTCCAGAGAGTCACCGACAGGATGCCGCCGGGCTCGAGCGCCCGCATGTAGGATTCCATCGCTTCGCGCGTATACGAGTACTTCTCGACGATCGAGAAGCCGCCGGGGCTCGACAGGCCGGCAGAATCGGCCAGCGACAGGTCGATGATGTCGTAGCGGTTCCGGGTGTGCGCGAGATAGAGCCGGCCGTCGTAGTCGATGACCCGCACCTTGGGATTGTTCAGGACGTCGCCGGTGAAGTCGCGCAGGTGCCTGTCCTCGCGGAATGCCGTGAGGATCGCCGGATTGCCTTCGGCCACCGTCACGTGGGACGAGCCGGATTTCAGCGCCACTGCCGTCGAGAGCCCGCCCCCGAACTGCACGACGAAGGTATTGGGATCCTTCTTCAGCAGGTACGGATAGTACATCGGCAGGTACTTGAAATACGCCGTCTCGTCGGCCGGCAGGTCCTTGATGATGCCGGACGGTCCTTCAGAATCGATGTAGAGGCCGAGATAGGCGTTCGACGGCATCTTCGGCAGGTTGAAGGCGGCGTTGTCCGACAGGCCGGGCGCGAAATGCAGGTAGGAGCTCGAGTAGATCTCGAGGTAGCCGAACGGCGAGGTCCGCTCGTAGGTGCGCTTGCTGTCGGGGAACTTGCGGGCGTAGGCCACGCCCTTGTAGTCCGAGACGGCGAGCTTCGGCACGCCCAGCATGCCCGGCGCCACGTAGTGCACCGCCGCCGACAGCACCGCGGCGATGACGATCAGCGCGACGCCGCGCCGGTCCCCCATGGCGACGAACCACAGCACGCCGCCCGCCAGCCAGAGCAGCAGCGGCGCCATGACCAGGTCGTCGGGCCGGAAGAAGTACATGGCGAGCAGCACGGACAGTCCGCACAGGCCCGAGCCGACGAGATCGGCGAAGTAGACGCGATTGAAGGTCTTCTGCGCCTTGAGGAAGACGACGCCGAGATACAGCGCGCCCGCCAGGAAGGGCAGGAAGTAGAGCACGAAGTTGGCGAGCAGCCGCCACTTCTGCATCGGATCGGAGATCAGGAAGATGGCGTTGAAGGGCACCTGCTGGGCGATCAGATTGCACACGACCATCAGCGGGCCGAAGGCGAGCAGCGCCCCCTTGATGGCGCCTTCCCAGTGCCGTTCGAACCAGCCCTTGCCGACGCACATGACGGCGCTGGTCAACCCGAAGCCGAACATCGCGAGGCTCACCACCAGGGAGCCGAAATGGGCCCAGCTCCCGACGGAGAACACGCGCATGATGCCGATCTGCAGCGCGATGATGCTGCCGGCGACCAGGCCTACGGACAGGTAGAAGGAGAGCGGCGGGCGATGGTCGAGATCGACCGTTACGGTCAAGGGGGACTCCGTTGTTGGGCCGTCGTTGCGGCCGAGACGGGCTGCGCGTCCATGGCGCGCAGCCCCTCAACGCACCCCGCTAGCGGTTGTGCGTGCCGACGATCTTGTCGCCGTCGAGCTTGGTGAAGGGCACGAACGGCACGATCTTGCCGCCGTAGATGTCCTCGCGGGTCGTGGTGATCGAGCCGTCGGCGCCCTGGATCTTGGCGACCTTCAGGACGCGCTGCGCGCCCGGCGGACCGACGGGGATCACCATCAGGCCACCCGCCTTGAGCTGCTGCAGCAGCGGCGGCGGCACGTGATCGATGCCGCAGGTCACGATGATCTTGTCGAACGGACCGGCCTCTTCCCAGCCGTAGTAGCCGTCGGCCGCCTTGGTCTTGATGTGCTTGTACTCGGTGTAGCCCTTCTCGATCAGCTTGTCGTAGAGCCCGCGCGTACGGGCCGCCAGCGGCGCGATGATCTCGATCGTGTAGGCGTTCTCGGTCAGGTTGGCGATGTACGCCGACTGCACGCCCGAGCCGGTGCCGATCTCGAGCACCTTCTCGCCGCGCTTGACGTCGATCACGTTGGTCATGCGGGCCTGCAGGTGCGGGCCGGACATGGTGACGCCGTAGCCGATGTCGAGGAAGGCGTGCTCGTAGGCCCGCTTGTGGATCGCGGGGTTGATCGAGGCGAACTCCTCGCGCGGCGTCAGGAGGAAGGCGCGGATGGTGGCGGCGCCCCAGATATCCTTGTTGCGGACCAGGGCCTGGAAGCGGTCCCAGCGCTGACCCAGGAAGACCGGGTCCTCGCCGCGCGCCTTGCCCCAGGCGATGAAATTCTCGCGCGTGTCGGTTGGGGGATTCAGGTCCCAGCTGTAGGGCTTGATGCTCGCAGCCAAAGCCGGCGCCGCAATGCCAGCGGCTGCCAGCGCCGCGCTGCCGGAGACGAAAGTGCGTCTCTTCAAGATATCCTCCTTGGCACGGACCCCAGGCTCATGGGGGGATGACGAAGCACCGGACAAGCCCGGCAATTCGGGGGCGACCGCACGTCGAATTGATACGGGAATTGTGGCGGATTTGCCAGCGTGCCCGATCGGGGCCGGCGCAAAAGTGATCCCGGCGGCGGTAATATCCTTACATCTGGGGCATGTCGGGCCCGGGAACCGTCAGAAGTCGGCCGCGAGCGACAGATAGAACGTCCGCGGCGCGCCGCGATAGACGATCCCGCCCGTGTAGGCCGAGGCCCAGGAACTCTCGTTGAACAGGTTCTCGATGTTGGCGCGGATCGAGAGCGGCCGGTGGTCGACCTCGAACCGGTAGCGGGCGCCCACCCCGACCAGGGTGTATGCCGGGATGCTCTGGGTGTTGGCCTCGTTGACATACTGGCTGCTGAAGTAGTTCACACGCGCCGCCAGCGTCAGACCCTTGGCGAACGGCGTGTCCCATTCGCCACCCAGCTTGAGCGTGAAGTTGGGCGAGCCGGGCGCCATCATGCCGTCGAAGGTGCCGCCGGCCGTCTGCGCCAGGCGCGGATCGAGCAGCATCATGCCGCCCAGGACGCGGAAGCCCTCCAGAGGCTGGCCGAACACATTGAGCTCGATGCCCTGGTTCACCTGCTTGCCGTCCACCGAAAAGACGTTCGTGGCCGGATCGGTGATGCCGGCCGGCTGGGTGATCTGGAACAGGCCCAGCGTGGCCGACCATTGGCCGAAATCGACCTTGGCGCCCACCTCGAACTGCCAGGAGCGCGTCGGCGCAAACACCTCGCCGGCATTGACGGCGGTCGACGGCGCCGTCGGTCCCTGCTGCAGCGCTTCGATGTAGTTGCCGTAGAGCGAGACGTTGCGCATCGGCTTCACCAGAAGGCCGACCGACGGTGTGACGGCGGTGGCGAAGTAGCTGCTCGTCTCGGCGCCGGTCACCGCATAGTTGGTGTTCTGGATCGACTGCTGGCGGGCGCCGAGCAGGAGCTGCACGCGCTCGTCGAAGGCCGACAGCGTGTCGGACAGGGCAAAGGAGATCAGCGTGCTCGCAGCCGACTTCGCCGGATTGGGATTGGCCGGCGTGATGGCCGGCGCGTTCAGGAAGACCGGGTTGTACAGATTGTTCGCCTGCCTGAAGGGCAGTGTCCCGAAGCCGCTGCCGATCACCTCCCAGTAGCCGGTCGCGGCCATGGCGAGCGAATGGCGGATCGGGCCGGTGGACAGCCTGCCCCGCACGCCCGCCTCGCCGGTCTGCTTGGCGAAGGTGCGCGAATATTGCTGGCCGGACGCCGTGAAGCCGCCGAACTGATTGAGGCCGGTGCCCAGCGTGCGCTGCCAGATCTCGCTGAAGAACGACTGCCCGTAGGCGGCGTAGGCCGTCCAGTCGGTGGCGAGATCGACCTCGCCACGCCCCATGCCGTAGTAGAACTGGGTGTTCATCGTCTCCCAGGGCTGCTGGACGGCGGAGAACGCATTGGGCGCGGCCGGCACCGGCACGTTCGGCGTCATGATGAAGAGCTGGTTGCCGGCGAGGCTGTCCTGCTTGGTGTACCCGAAATGGGCGGCCAGCCGCACGTTGTCGCCCGCATAGTCGAGCGACAGGTTGGCGTTGCCGGTTCGCTCCTTGTTGTTGGCGAGCGGCGTGTAGCCGTCACGGTAGATGCCGTTGAAGCGGGCGCCGAACTGCCTGTCGCCGCCGAAGCGGCGTCCGACATCGACCTGGCCTCCGAACTGCGCATTGGTCCCGTAGGTCGCCACGAGCGACGTGACGTCGTTGCTGCCGGCGCGCTTGGGCGCCAGGTTCATGGTGCCGCCGACGGCACCGATGAAGCCGTTGAGGAAGGCGCTCGGCCCGCGGAAGACCTCGACGCGCTCGAACGCCTCCACGGGGACGCGGTCCTCAGGAACGAGACCGAAGAGGCCGTCGAACGAGATCGCGCCGCTGCCGAGGATGAAGCCGCGCACCCGGAACGTGTCGTACATCGACAGGCCGTACTTGGTGGTCGATGGTTCGTTGGCCACGACGTCGGCGAGCGTCCGTGCCTGCTGGTTCTGGATCAGCGTCGAGGTAAAGGCGGTGCCGCTGTACGGCGTGTCCATGTAGTCGCGATTGCCGAGGAACCCCTCGCGGCCGCCGACCGCGACCTGCCCGCCCGGCGCGACCGGCGGCAGGTTGCCGATGGTCGCCGTCGGCGGCGGCAGATGCGCCTGCACCTGGACGGGATCGAGCTGGAGCGCACCGCCGTCACGGTCCTGGAGGCGCTGCAGCAGCGCGGTGTTGCCGCCGGCCATGCGGTAGGTGATGCCGGTGCCGGCCAGCAGGCGTGCCAGCGCCTGCTCCGGCGTCATCGTGCCGCTGACGCCGGGCGACGCCACGCCGCGTGCGATGTCGCCATCGACCGAGACCTGCATGCCCGACTGTCGCCCGAACGACGCGAGCGCGTCGCCGAGCGGCTGCGGCGGGATGTTGAACGTCACCTGCTGCTGCGCGACCGACACCGGCGGCTGCTGGGCGACGGTCTCGTCCGCCACGATGAGGCCGGCCCCCGCCAACACACCACAGAACAAGCCGCGCATCGCCGCCGCGCCCATCTCTCCACTCCCCCATTGCCACCGCAGGGACTGGATGTGACGTCACGGAAATGCGTCTCAGCATCGAGCCTCGTTCAGGAAACGACAGCCGTCGAAACTTTTTCGCCCGCCGAGGCGCAGATTTTTTCAGCCGCCGAACGCGACCAGCAGCCATGGCGAGAGGCGGCGCACTGACCCGCCATGGGCGCCGACGATGGCGCGCAGCGCCTCCTCGGGATTGGTGAGGTTGTAGACACCCGTCACGCGGCGTCCGCGAAAGGCATCGCCGGCGACGACGATCGTGCCGCGATAGTAGCGGCGCAGGTCCTCGACGACGTCGGCCAAGGGCCGGTCGCGGGCAACGAGCTGGCCATGCAGCCAGGGCGCCACTTCCTCGGGCGGCATCGTGCCGCGCCGGACCTTGCCGTCGGCGGCCACATGGACCCAGTCGCCGGCCCCGAGCCGCAGGTCGACGGCGCGTGCCGGCGCGGGACTCGCGACGCCGACCAGGCCCGTCCTCACCGCGACCTCGGCACCGTCGCCGGCGAGGCGCACATTGAACGATGTGCCGAGCACCGTCGTCTCCATGCCCTGCGCCAGGACGCGGAACGGCCGGTGCGGATCTGGCGTCACCTCGAAGAACGCTTCGCCCTTCAGGAGGCGCACGCCACGCCCATCGACGGCATGGGCGACCGAGATCGCACTGTCGGCGCCCAGCAGGACGAGGCTGCCGTCATCCAGGCGCACCGGACGCACCTCGGCCGTCGAGGTCACCTGATCGGCCTGGAAACGCAGGACGATGCCGGGGGTGAAGACAAGGAACAGACAGGCGGCCAGCGCCGCCATCATGCCGATCGCGGCGCGGCGGCCCATCGGCAGGTGCCGACCGGGCCGGGACGCGATCGGCCGGCCATCCCATTCCGCGTTGCGGCCCGGCGGCGTCCTGGCCATGAGACCGTAGACATGCACCGTGTCGTTCCATGCCGCTTCGTTGGCCGGATCGCCGGCCAGCCAGGCATCGACCTGACGCCGCAGCTCGGCATCGTCGGGATCGTCCTGCAGGGCGACCAGCCACCGCGCAGCCTCCCGCGTGGCCCGGTCGTCGTCGCGTCGCGGCATGTCCATCCTGCCCGATGGACGACCGGACTCCGGCAAATTTCGCCCGTACACCAGATCGTTACCCATGCGGCGGCCTCACGCGTCGCCGGCAATGGGCGACGCCGTCGGCGACGATCTCGTGCGCCACCGTGACGGAAACGCCCAAGTGCGCGGCGATCTCGCGCAGCTTGAAGCCGCCGAAACGATGCATCTCCAGCGCGACCCGCGTGCGTTCCGGCAGCTCGGCCATCGCCGCCTGCAGCAGGCGCAGCTCCTGCCTTCCCTCGGCCTCGCTTTCCGGTGACGGATGTTCCGCCGACACAATGTCGCTGTCGGCAGCGACGTCGGGATCGACGATCCTCGCTTCCCGCGTCAGGCGGCGCCGGCCGTCGATCGCGAGGTTGCGCACGACGCGGTAGAGATAGCCGAGCGGCTCCTCCGGCACGCGCCGCTGCGCCGCCGCACCGAATCTCAGCCAGGCCTCCTGCACGACATCCTCGGCGCGGGCACGATCGCCAACGATGCCGCTGGCATAGTTCACCAGCTCGCCGCGATGGGCCAGGTAGAGCGCCAATAGGCTTCGATCGTAGGCCACGCCTGCCCGTCCGCGAATTCTCGATTACGAATGCGACTTGTTCGCAAACTATAGAGCGGCCGCAAGCGCTGGCAAGCGCACTCAAGTCGCCTGCAGGCGGACTTGCCTTGGGCTTCCGCCCTATATATCAGAGTTCGAATATTATCGGAGAGCCCGCATGTCCCTCGTCCGCATTCCCTATGACACGTTCCAGAAGTCGGCGCCCGGCGCCCAGGCCGCGCTGCTTGCCATGGGCAGGAGCACGCTCGAGTCGGGGCTCGACAAGACGGTGGTCGAGCTGGTCAAGCTGCGCGTGTCGCAGATCAACAACTGCGCCTTCTGCCTGCAGATCCATCTGAACGTGGCGCGCGGGCTGGGCGTGCCGCAGGAGAAGCTCGACCTGGTGGCGAGCTGGCACGAGGCGGGCATCTTCACCGACAGGGAATGCGCCGCGCTGGCCTGGGCCGAGACGCTGACCCGTCTGGCCGACCGCAGCGTCTCCGACGAAGCCTATGCGGCGGTCCGCCGTCATTTCGGCGAAGACGAGGTGATCGCGCTCAGCGTGGCGGTCGCCAACATCAACGCCTGGAACCGCCTGGGCGCCGCCTTCCGCTTCACCCCGCCGATCGCGAAAAAGGTGGCGAACCAGGCGGCTTGATCGGCGCGGCGGACGTCAAGGTGGAGCAGTCGCGAGCTTCATGAGCACGAGGCCTGCCACGATGAGGCCGGCGGCCAGCATCCGTAGCGCGCCGGCCGGCTCGCCGAGCACGAACATGCCGACCAGGAAGGCTCCGACCGCCCCGATGCCGGTCCAGGTCGCGTAGGCCGTACCGAGCGGCAACGTCCTCATGGAAAGCGAGAGCAGAACGACGCTGGCCACCATCGCCACCAGCATGACGATGGTTGGCCACAGCCGGGTGAAGCCCGACGACTGCTTCATGTAGTAGGACCAGACGACCTCGAGCGCGCCGGCCATCAAGAGATATATCCAAGCCATGCCAGCCCCTTTCCTGTAGAGCCGGGCGTCCTGGACGTCGCCGCGGGCGAGAACGATGTAAGCTGCAGCGGCGCCGCTTCAAGCGCCGGCGGCACCTTCCGCGGAGGGCTGCAGCGACAGCGTGAAGGCGGCTCCGCCGCCGGGCCGGTTGTCGACGCTGACGCTGCCGCCGTGGGTCTCCGCGACGCGGGCGACGATGGCCAGTCCCAGGCCCCGACTCTCGGCGCTGGCGCGGTCGCGCCGCCAGAACCGCCGGAAGACCGACTGGCGCTCGGCGTCGGAGACGCCCGGCCCGTCGTCGAGCACGCGCACGGAGCCGGGGGCCGTCACCTCGACTTCGACCAGGCCATCCACCGGCGTGTGCCGCAGCGCATTCTCCACCAGGTTGCGCACCGCCCGGAACAGCGCCTCCGGATGGCCGCGCACCCAGACCGGCGAATCGCTGCCCGTCAGCGCGATGGTGCGCGACTGCGCGACCGCAAGCGGTGCCATGAACGTGACCACGTCCGTGCACACCGCTTGCAGGTCGGCGCGGGCGTCGTCAGGAACCACGAAGGCTTCGAGCTCGGCGATGTCGAGCACCTGGTTCACGGTACGCGTCATGTTCGCGAGATCGCGGCGCAGCTCGTTCCGCAGGGAGCTTGGCTCCAGCGTGTCCACCCGCGCGCGCAGGATGGCGAGCGGCGTGCGCAGCTCGTGCGCCATGTCGGCGGTGAAGTCGCGCTGCGCCTGGAGGCCCGCCTCCAGGCGGTCGAAGGCTTGATTGACCGCATGGACCAGCGGGGCGATCTCCGCAGGCATCGTCTCCTGTGGCAGCCGGATGTCCGTCCGCATCGGGCCGATCGCGGCGGCGGTCGTCGAAGCCTCGCGCACGGGTGCAAGCGCGCGGCGGAAGATAACGATGTCGATCAGCAGCAGCACCAGCAGGATGGGGAAGGTGATCCAGGCGACGCGCGGCAGGAATGAGGAGACGATGTCGTCGATGATGACGTCGCGATGATGGAGATCCTGCCCCACCTGTATCCAGTACACGCGCTCGTCCACCGGCCGTGCAACGCTGATGCCGAACAGCACGGAACCGGCGGCGCGGCGGCGCATGACCCAGTCGCCACGCGCCGCCTCCTCGGGCGTGAAGAGCGCGGCGCCATCGCCACGGGAGGAGAAGAGGACCTTGCCTGCGGCATCCAGCACCGCATAGGCATAGAGTCCATAGCCGTCCGAATAGACGGGCTTCAGGTCGGGAGGAAGCTCCAGCCGCAAGCGGCCGTCGGGGCCCGGTCGCAGAAAGCTGGCGACCGTGGTCGCCTGCCCGAGCAGCGCTTCCCGCAGCAGGCCGTTTGCCGCCTGGTTGAGCAGCCAATAGAGAGCCAGCGGCATCAGGATCGAGGTGACGCCGATCGCGACGAGATGCAGCGCGACGACGCGGGAAATGATCGAGCGGAACCGGCTCACCCGCCCTTGTCCTCCATCATGAGATAGCCGACGCCGCGCACCGTGTGGATCCGCACGGTGGCCCCGGCATCGTCGAGCAGCTTGCGCAGCCGGTGGACGTAGACTTCGATGGCGTTCGAGCCGACGTCGCCCGACAGCCCGAAGAGCTGGTCCTCGAAGAGGCGCTTGGGCGCCACGTTGCCGCCGCGCCGCAGCAGGATCTCGAGCACGGCGGTCTCGCGCGCAGGAACGCTGCGAACCGCGCCGGCCACGATCACCTGGCGCGCCTCGACGTCCAGCGCGACGTTGCCGAAGCTCAACCGCTTGCCGAGCAGATTGCCCGGCCGTCTCAGCAGCGCCTGCAGCCGGGCCACCAGCTCCTCCATGGCGAAGGGCTTGGCGAGATAGTCGTCGGCGCCTTCGCGCAGGCCGGTGACGCGGTCGCTGACGCCGTCCCGCGCCGTGAGCACCAGCACCGGCGCGGCGTCGCCGCGGCGGCGCATCTCGCGCAGCACCTTCAGGCCGTCGTCATCGGGCAGCCCGCGGTCGAGCACGATCGCGGCGTAGCGCATCGTCGCGATCGCGTGATCGGCATCCGCGGCGTTGCCGACCGCGTCGGCGTCGAAACCGGCTTGAGCCAGACCCTTCTTCAGGAGAGCGACGAGCTCCCCGTTGTCCTCGACCAGAAGGACCCTCATCGGTGCGGCTCTCCCTCCTCGCAACCTGCACGATCCTAGCATGCGACGCCATCCGCCGGGGGCGCCGCCTTCTCATCGACCTTCCGGCCGGCTACACCTGCCACGTGACGAGTCCTGACCAGCTGATCGACCTCGGCGACCGCCGGCTGCGCGCGCGCCGCCTCACGCCGCACCACAGCGACGGGCTCGACCGCACGACCTTGGTGTTCCTGCACGAAGGGCTGGGCTGCATCGAGATGTGGCGCGACTTCCCGCAGGCGCTGTGCGACGCCACCCGCTGTCACGGCGTGGTCTACGACCGTACGGGATACGGCCGTTCGAGCGCGTGGCCCGCCGATCCCGGCACGCGCTACATGGAGATCGAGGCCGACGAGATCCTGCCCCGCCTGCTGGCCGCGCTGGCGGTCGAGGATTGCGTCCTGGTCGGCCACAGCGACGGCGGCACCATCGCCCTGAACTACGCGGCGGGAGACCCGGAGCCGCTGCGCGCCGTCGTCACGCTGGCGGCGCATGCCGTCAACGAGCCGGTCTGCGCCGCCAGCATCGAGCAGGCGCGCGCCGCCTTCCAGGAGGGCGACCTGCGGCGACGCCTGTCGAAGTACCACGGGGACAATGTCGACGGTGCCTTCCGCCTGTGGTCGACCGCCTGGCTGTCGCCTGGCTTCGAACCCATGGACGCCGACCGGCGGCTGCCCGCCGTCGTCGTTCCGGTACAGGCGATCCAGGGCGAGGACGACGAGTACGGCACCGAGCTGCAGCTCGGCATCATCGCCGGCAAGGTCGGCGGCTACTGCGAGACCCGGCTCGTGCCCGACTGCGGCCACAGTCCGCACCTGCAGCAGCCCGCCTACGTGCTGTCGGAGATCGCGCGGTTCGTGGCGCCGCTGGCCCTGGCCGGCTGACCGGCCGGCCGCGCGCCCGCCGGCATCGTGCGTGTCACTGGTGCGCTCGCCGACAGAAAGGTGAAGGCGCCGAACCGGCAGCCGCGCGTCACCGGTACGACCTCGTGCAGCAGCGACGTCGAGAACGCCAGGATCGCGCCGGCGGACGGACGGTAGAGGTGACGTCCATATTCCGGGAACCGCAGCTCGCCGCCGTCGTATTCCTCCGCATCGTTGAGGTTGATGCTGACGGCGAATTGCCGGTGCGCCGTCCAGACGCTGGTATTGTCGCGGTGGCGCCGGAAGCAACCGCCGGACCGCGCGTCATAGCAGCCGATGATCGGCGCCTCGATCACGCCCACCTCGACCTGGAACGACCGCTTGATCGCCGGCAGCACGCGGCGCGCGAGGCGGTCACGCAGGGCGACGAACAGGTGCGGATCGTCGAGCTGGACATCGCTGCGCCGCTTCACATCGGCATTGACGACATTGCCCGACGGCGCGCCCACCCGATTCTCCATCTTGGCGCCCCGTCGCCAGTGGGCGATCAGCCGGCGGCACAGATCGGGCTCGACGACGCGCTCGAGCATCAGAACCGGCGCCTTGGCCTGGACCACCTCGGGCAGCGTCGACTCGTACAGGCGCGACGCCCAGGCGACGACAGCGGCGGGCGTCGGGGCCGCGAACAGCGCCGCCACCCGATCCGATGCGTCGACGACGACGGCCAGCGGCCTGTCCATTGCAAAGGCCCGCGCCAGCTCGTCGCCGCGATCCAGCAGCCAAGAGGGGCAGACGTGCGGATCGGCCGGCGCGACCCGCGACACGACGTGCAGCTCGGCCTCGCACCCCGCGAGCATCCGTATCAGCCAGGCGGTCTCGTCGGCCGGTGGCGGCGCAGCGGCCCAGTAGATTCGGATCCGACCGTCCGACGCGGCGGCATACGAATCGAAAAGACCACCACCCGCCTGCGGCAGCGTGATCCTGGGCATCGGATCGCCGATGCCGACCTGCACGACCGGCTGCGCCTTCATCATGGTAGGGTTCCCAGCGTGGTTCCCGGCACTTCTGGCGGCGTGGCGATCGGCAAGGCCGGTCCGAAAACCGGCCGGCCCCGGGCCGGTCGTCACCCGCCCGGGAACAGTGCGCCATCCAGCTTTCGCGCGGCTGACGGCGCGCATGGTCCGCCTGCGACGCGATGGCCTCAGCCGGCCTGCATTTCCCGGATCAGAGCCGGCTCAATTCGCTGGAGGCCGCCCAGTTGACTTCGGAGATGGTCGGACAGCGCGCCTGCGCCAGCTGGAGCTGCTCGCGGGCGCGCTGGCGGTCGTTGCGGCGCAGGGCGTCCATGGCGATGAAGAACGCCGACGCGCACTTGCCGTTGGCCCGCTTGGCGTCGTCGTCGGTCTCCGCGACCACCTCCAGCTGCCCCGCCGGCAGCCTGCCGATGAGGAAGGCCGCGATCGGTCCTGCCCACGAGGTGAGCGGTTCCCGGCCGACCTCCCGCGCCAGAACGCCGCGGCCGTCGCGCCTGGCGCGGACCTGCGCGGCATAGCGCCAGAGCAGCGGCCCGAGCCGCGCCTTCAGCGTCGTGCGCCCCGCCAGGCTGGCCTCGAAATCCTCGGCCGCCGGCACGTACTGGCCCAGATTGAAGTGGGCGTGGCCGCGGTAGTAGAGCGCGATGCGGCGGTCGGCCGGCATTGTCGGCCCCGCCAGCGCCTGGTCGAGCAGGGCGAGCGCACGGTCGAAATCGGCGACCTGCATGTGGACCTGCGCCAGGGCGATCACCAGCCAGACATCCCCCGGCTTCTGCTGCAAGGCGGCTTCCAGGGTACGCAGGGCGGCCGCCCGGTCACCGCCGCCAGCCAGCTCCGGCACCGTGCCGGACAGCACCAGCGCCCAGGCGGACGGCAGGACCTTGCCCATCTCGGCAATGTCCTTCTGGCTGTCCGCCTGGCGGCCGGCGCGGCTGAGCTGATAGGCCCGGATGCTGAGATAGACGGAGCGGTCGAAGTCCGACAGCCGCGTGCTCGACAGGATCCTGTCGAGCGCTTCGAGCGTCGTGGCGCGCCGGTCGGAGGAAAGCTCCCGCCCGCTCGCGGGCCCTTCGAGGGCGCGCGCCGACGGATCCCAGCCCTCGACCGCATTGCGCTGCGCGAGTGCCGGCGCCGCCATCACCATGAGGGCCGCAGAAGCCGCTAGGAAACGCGCCATTTTCGGCATCACACGGCCAATCTGGCACAACCGGCCAAGGCCCGCATCCGCCGATTGCCTGCGGCCGGGCATGCCCCTATTTTGCCACCCGCCGCAGGAACTGACGCTCCAGGAGTATCGCAATGGCCGCCGCTCATCCCAACAGCTTCAAAGCCCGAAAGACGCTGACGGTCGGCAGCAGGAACTACACCTACTTCAGCCTCAAGGCGGTCGAGAAGCAGGTGGGCGACCTCTCCCGTCTGCCCTTCTCGCTGCGGGTGCTGATGGAGAACCTGGTCCGCAACGAGGACGGCACTACGGTGAAGCCCGCGGACATCGCGGCCTTCGCCGCCTGGATCCAGAATGGCGGCAAATCGAGCAAGGAGATCAACTTCCGCCCTGCCCGCGTGCTGATGCAGGACTTCACCGGCGTGCCGGCCGTGGTCGACCTCGCCGCCATGCGCGACGCCATGGGCAAGCTGGGCGGCGACCCCAAGAAGATCAATCCGCTGGTGCCCGTCGACCTGGTCATCGACCACTCGGTCATCGTTGACAATTTCGGCAACCAGAGCGCCTTCAAGGCCAACGTGGCGCTGGAGTACGAGCGCAACCTCGAGCGCTACCAGTTCCTGCGCTGGGGGCAGATGGCCTTCGACAATTTCCGCGTCGTGCCGCCGGGCACTGGCATCTGCCACCAGGTGAACCTCGAATATCTGGCGCAGGTCGTGTGGACGAAGAAGGAGGGCCGGGAGACCATCGCCTACCCCGACACGCTGGTCGGCACGGACAGCCACACCACCATGGTGAACGGGCTTTCGGTCCTGGGCTGGGGCGTCGGCGGCATCGAGGCCGAGGCCGCCATGCTGGGCCAGCCGCAGCCCATGGTCATCCCCGACGTGATCGGCTTCAAGCTGACCGGCAAGCTGCGCGAGGGCGCCACGGCGACCGACCTCGTGCTGACGGTCACGCAGATGCTGCGCAAGAAGGGCGTGGTCAACAAGTTCGTCGAATTCTACGGTGACGGCCTGGCCGACCTGCCGCTCGCCAACCGCGCCACCATCGCCAACATGGCGCCCGAGTACGGCGCGACCTGCGGCTTCTTCCCGATCGACGAGATCACGATCGGCTTCCTCAAGACGACCAACCGCGGCCAGGCCGCCAAGCTGGTCGAGGCCTATGCGAAGAAGCAGGGTCTGTGGCGGTCGAAGAAGTCGCCCGAGCCGGTCTTCACCGATACCCTGCACCTCGACCTGGGCGAGGTCGAGCCCAGCCTCGCCGGGCCGAAGCGGCCGCAGGATCGCGTGCCGCTCAGCCAGGCGGCATCGCAGTTCGTCGCCAACATGGAGAAGGAATTCGACCGCAAGGACGACGGCAAGCGCATCGCCTGCGAGGGTGCGGACTACGACCTCGGCCATGGCGACATCGTCATCGCCGCCATCACCTCCTGCACCAACACGTCCAACCCGTACGTCATGCTGGGCGCCGGCCTGATCGCGCGCAACGCGGCCAAGCTCGGCCTCAAGGCCAAGCCGTGGGTCAAGACCTCGCTGGCGCCGGGTTCGCAGGTCGTGACCGAGTATCTCGAGGCCTCCGGCCTGCAGAAGGAGCTCGACAAGATCGGCTACAACCTGGTCGGCTACGGCTGCACGACCTGCATCGGCAACTCGGGCCCGCTGCCCGATCCGGTGACCAAGGCGATCACCGACGGCGACCTCGTCGTCTGCTCGGTCCTGTCGGGCAACCGCAACTTCGAAGGCCGCGTCAACCCGCTGACCCGCGCCAACTACCTGGCCTCGCCGATGCTGGTCGTCGTCTATGCCCTGGCCGGCTCGATGAAGATCGACATCACCAAGGACCCGATCGCGGTGGGCAAGGGCGGCAAGCCGGTCTATCTCAAGGACATCTGGCCCTCCAATGCGGAAGTGCAGAAGTTCGTCGACAAGTTCGTGACGGCCAAGGCCTTCAAGAAGCGCTACGAGGACGTCTTCAAGGGCGACAGGTTCTGGCGCGGCATCAAGACCAAGCCGAGCCTGACCTATTCCTGGGACGACAAGTCGACCTACGTGCGCAACCCGCCCTACTTCGACGGCATGGGCAAGACGCCGGCGGCCATCGACAACATCCAGGGGGCGCGGCCGCTCGGCCAGTTCGGCGATTCGATCACGACCGACCACATCTCGCCCGCGGGCTCGATCAAGAAGGACAGCCCGGCCGGCGCGTACCTGCTCGAGCACGGCGTCGAGCCCAAGGACTTCAACCAGTACGGCACGCGCCGCGGCAACCACGAGGTGATGATGCGCGGCACCTTCGCCAACATCCGCCTCAAGAACGAGATGGTGCCGGGCGTCGAGGGCGGCTTCACGCATCACTACCAGAGCGACCAGCCCGAACCGATCTACGACGTGGCAATGCGCTACAAGAAGGAGCACACGCCGCAGATCCTGATCGCCGGCAAGGAGTACGGCACCGGCAGCTCGCGCGACTGGGCGGCCAAGGGCGTGAACCTGCTGGGCGTGAAGGCCGTCGTCTGCGAGACCTTCGAGCGCATCCACCGCTCCAACCTGGTCGGCATGGGCGTGCTGCCGCTGCAGTTCAAGGACGGCATGACTCGCAAGACCCTGAACCTCAGCGGCTGGGAGACGTTCGACGTCGGCGGCATCGAGGGCGGGCTGAAACCCGGCATGGACGTACCGCTCACCATCCATCGCCGTGACGGCAGCAGCGAGACGGTGACGGTGACCTGCCGCATCGATACCGCCGAGGAAGTCGAGTACTTCAAGAACGGTGGCGTGCTGCACTACGTGCTGCGCAACCTGGCCCAGGCCGCCTGACCTCCGCGGATGCCATGGCGAAGGAGTTGGTCGATCACTTCGTCGCCATGGCCTGCAACAACGCGTGGGCCAACCATCGCCTGTTGACGGCCTGCAAGGACCTGTCGGCGGAGGAGTTCGCCGCCCCACGGACGGGATTCTTCCCGTCATTGCGCGCGACCCTGAACCACATCCTCTGGATCGACCAGTATTACATCGACGCCTTGCATCACGATCCGACGGTGCTGGCACGCTATGACGATCCGCCGCCGGATCATCCCGACGCGCACCGGCTCTACGAGGCGCAGCGCCTGAGCGACCGTCGCCTGGTCGCCTTCTGCGAGCGCCAGACCGGGGCGAGCCTTGCGGAGGGCCTGGTGCTGCCGCGGCCCAACCGCACGCCGCCGCCCAGCAGCGTCGCCTCGATCCTCGAGCATCTCTTCCAGCACCAGATCCATCATCGCGGGCAGGCACATGCGATGCTGAGCGGCACGCGGGTCAGGCCGCCGCAGCTCGACGAGTTCTTCCTGGCCGGCGAGCAGCACCTGCGGCGCGACGAGCTGCGCGCGCTCGGCCTGCCTGAGACGTGATGCGGCCGCGCTCCTCCTTCGCCGGTGCCGCCATCGAGGTGAGCGACCTCGCGCGGTCGGTGGCCTTCCACCGGCTGTGGCTGCCGATGCTGGGCTTCAACCGCGTCTGGGCCAGCCCCGATCGCGTGATGTGGGCGCGCGGCTACGACCACTTCGTCATGCGCCAGGCCAAGGACGGCGTCTCCTACGGGCCCGGCGCATTGTGGCTCGCCGTCTCGGCCGAGAGCCGCGCCCAGGTCGACCTGGTGTTCGCCGAGATGCGCGACGCCGGCGCCGAGATCCTGCAGTCGCCGCGGGAGCTCGACTACTTCGCCCCGGGCTACTACTCGGTTGCCTTCCGCGACCCGGACGGCGTGCCGATCGAGGTGGCCCACCGCTGGGACGAGCTGCCGGAAGTGCCCGACGCCGAGCAGGTGCGCGTGCCTGGCCACGGCGTCACGCTGGGCGGTTATCTCTTCCGTCCGCAGGCCGGCGCTCCGCCCTACCCGGCGCTGATCCTGCTGCACGGCTTCGCCGGGCACGCCCACAATCTGGTCGGGCTGGCGCGGCGCGCCTCGGCGAATGGCTATGTCGCGCTGGCGCTGTCGCTGCGCGGCTGGCTGGGCTCGGAGGGAGAGAACGACCAGGGGCTGCGTCAGCCGCTCGACGTGCTCGCATCCATCGACTGGCTGGCCAAGCGGCCGCTGGTCGACCGCAACCGCGTCGCCCTGGTCGGCACCTCGATGGGCGGGCAGGTCGCGCTGCTCACGGCGGCGCACAAGCCGCCGATCCGCGCCGTCGCCTCCTACTTCGCGCCGACCGACCTCGCCGCGTGGCGCGGCGCCAATCCCTTCATCCGCGACTATCTCGACGACCTGTGCGGCCCCGAGGGGCTGCCGGTCCGTTCGCCCATCCTGCGCGTGGCGCAGATCGACGTGCCGGTACTGCTGATCCACGGCGACCGCGACGAGAACGTCCCGGTCGAGCAGACGCTGATCATGGCCGAGTCGATGCGCGCCCACGGCAAGGATGTCGAAACGCTCATCGTCGCCGGCGCCTCGCACTACTTCACGGAACAGGAATATGGCATTGCGCTGCGCAAGCTGTTCGAATTCCTGCGCCGCCATCTCACCCGGAGCTGACCTGTCATGCGCGTGTCCGAAGCCATCAACTCCCGCCGCTCGATGCGCGTGTTCAAGCCGGACCCGGTGGCCAAGGCCGACATCGAATGGATCATCGCCAATGCCAGCCGGGCGGCCTCCAACGGCAACCTGCAGCCATGGAAGCTCTACGTGACCATGGGCGAGGCGCGTAAACGTCTGTCCGCCGCCATCCAGAAGGCGATGGATGCCGGCGACAACGGACCGGGCTCGGAATACGACATCTATCCCAAGGTGTTCGCGCCGGCTTACGACGCGCGCCGCAAGCTGGTCGGCAAGCAGCTCTACACGCTGCTCGGCGTGCCGCGTGGCGATGCGGCCGGCATGCTGAAGCAGTTCAAGAAGAACTACGACTTCTTCGACGCGCCGGTGGGCATGATCCTGTGCATCGACCGCGGCATGGGCAACGGACAGTGGGTCGACTGCGGCATCTTCCTCGACCAGCTCATGTTGCTGGCCCGCGAGAAGGGTCTGCATACCTGCCCGCAGGCGGCCTTCAGCCGCTTCCAGCACGTCGTGCGCCGCGAGCTCGGCATCCCCGACGACCAGATCGTGATCTGCGGCCTCGCCCTTGGCCATGCCGACCCCGATGCGGTGCCCAACAACCTCATCACCGAGCGGGCGCCCGTGCAGGATTTCACGACCTGGTTCGAGGCGTGATGCCGCAAGGCCGCGCGGCGCGGCCAAAGTCGAATTGCCGAGCGCCGCGGCGACGGGCTAAAAACCACGGAATTCCTTGAAGAATCCGGCGGGAGGAAGCCATGACCGATGAAGTGATCGACGTCAGCGCCGAATGGGCAAAGCGGGCCTACGTCGACAGCGCCAAGTACAAGGCGATGTACGAGGCTTCGGTCAGCGACCCGGTCAAGTTCTGGGCCGAGCACGGCAAGCGCGTCGACTGGATCAAGCCCTACAGCGACGGCGCGGTGCGCGATGTCGACTATACCGGCGACGTGCGCATCCGCTGGTACCATGACGGCGTGCTGAACGTGTCGGCGAACTGCATCGACCGCCATCTCGCCAAGCGCGCCGACCAGACGGCGATCATCTGGGAAGGCGACGACCCGGCGAAGTCCAAGCACATCACCTATCGCGCGCTGCACGCCGAAGTCTGCGGCATGGCGAACGCGCTGAAGGAGCTCGGCGTCAAGAAGGGCGACCGCGTCACGATCTACCTGCCGATGATCCCGGAAGCGGCCTATGCGATGCTGGCCTGCACGCGCATCGGGGCCATCCATTCGGTCGTGTTCGGCGGCTTCTCTCCCGACAGCCTCGCAAACCGCATCATCGACTGCGACAGCAACATCGTCATCACCGCCGACGAGGGCCTGCGCGGCGGCAAGCCGGTGCCGCTCAAGGCCAACACGGACGAGGCGCTGCGCAAGTGCCCCGGCGTCGAGAAGGTGCTGGTCGTCCGCCATACCGGCGGCAAGGTCGACTGGACTGCCGGCCGCGACGTGTGGTGGCATGAGATCTCGGCCAAGGTGGCCGCCGACTGCGCCCCCGAACCGATGGGTGCCGAGGATCCATTGTTCATCCTCTACACGTCGGGCTCGACCGGAAAGCCCAAGGGCGTGCTGCACACGACCGGCGGCTATCTTGTCTTCGCCTCGATGACGCACCAGTACGTCTTCGACTATCACGACGGCGACATCTACTGGTGCACGGCCGACGTGGGCTGGGTGACCGGGCACAGCTACATCGTCTACGGTCCGCTGGCCAACGGCGCCACGACGCTGATGTTCGAGGGCGTGCCCAACTATCCCGATTCCAGCCGCTTCTGGCAGGTGATCGACAAGCACAAGGTCAACATCTTCTACACCGCGCCCACCGCCATCCGCGCCCTGATGCGCGAGGGCGAGGGTCCGGTGAAGAAGGCGACACGCAAGAGCCTGCGCCTGCTCGGCTCGGTGGGCGAGCCGATCAATCCCGAGGCGTGGCTGTGGTACTACCGCGTCGTCGGCGATTCGCGCTGCCCCATCGTCGATACCTGGTGGCAGACCGAAACCGGCGGCATCCTGATCACGCCGCTGCCCGGCGCCACCAGGCTGAAGCCGGGCTCGGCGACGCGGCCGTTCTTCGGCGTGCGGCCGGTCATGGTCGATGCCGCGGGCGACGTCCTGCAGGGACCGGCCACCGGCAATCTCTGCCTCGTCGATTCCTGGCCTGGCCAGATGCGCACCGTCTACGGCGATCACCAGCGCTTCATCGACACCTATTTCAAGACCTATCCCGGCAAGTACTTCACCGGCGACGGCGCGCGCCGCGACGAGGATGGCTACTACTGGATCACCGGCCGCGTCGACGACGTGATCAACGTCTCCGGTCACCGCATCGGCACGGCCGAGGTCGAGAGCGCCCTGGTGGCGCACAGGCTGGTCGCCGAGGCCGCCGTGGTCGGCTACCCGCACGACATCAAGGGGCAGGGCATCTACGCCTACGTCACCCTGAATGCCGGGCTGCAGCCCAGCGAGGAGCTGCGCAAGGAGCTGGTCGGCTGGGTGCGCAAGGAGATCGGCCCGATCGCCACGCCCGACGTCATCCAGTGGGCGCCCGGCCTGCCCAAGACTCGCTCCGGCAAGATCATGCGCCGCATCCTGCGCAAGATCGCCGAGAACGACTTCAGCAACCTGGGCGACACGTCGACCCTCGCCGACCCGACGGTGGTCGACGACCTGGTCCAGCATCGAGCGCAATAGGCAGGGAGACCGATGGCCAACCCGACGATCCAGCAACTCGCCGCGGACCTGGCCGCCGGCCGCACCACGTCGCGCAAGCTCACCGAGGAGGCGCTGGCCCGCATCGAGGATCCCGCGGGCGAAGGTGGCCGCGCCTTCATCAAGGTCTACCGGACGGCGGCCCTGGCCGCCGCCGAGGCCAGCGACACGCTGCGCAAGGCCGGCATCGTGGCCTCGCCGCTCGCCGGTCTGCCGGTCTCGATCAAGAACCTGTGCGACGTCGCCGGCGAGACCACGCTTGCCGGGTCCAAGGCCCTCGACGACGCCCCGCCCGCCGCCCAGGACGCGCCCGTGCTGGCCCGGCTGCGCGCGGCCGGCGCCGTCATCGTGGGCAGCACGAACATGAGCGAATTCGCCTTCTCGGGCGTCGGCTTCAACCCGCACTACGGCACGCCCGGCAACCCGGCCGACCGCAAGCGCGTGCCGGGCGGGTCCTCCTCGGGCGCGGCCGTCTCCGTCGGCGACGGCATGGCCGTGGCGGCGCTGGGCACCGACACGGGCGGCTCGGTGCGCATCCCGGCCGCGGTCTGCGGCATCACAGGCTTCAAGCCGACGGCGCGTCGCGTGCCGATCGACGGCGTCGTGCCGCTCTCCACCTCGCTCGATTCGATCGGGCCGCTCGCGAACTCGGTCGAATGCTGCGCCATCGTCGACGCCGTGTTCGCCGGCGAGCCGATCGCCGTGCCGGCGCCGACGCCGCTGGCGGGCCTGCGCTTCGCGGTGCCGATGCACTACGTGATGGACGATCTCGATCCGGTCGTGGCGCGCGCCTTCGAACGCGCGGTGAAGGCGCTGTCCGGCATCGGCGTGAAGATCGAGCAGATCGACCTGCCGGAGCTGAACGAGCTGCCCGGGATGAACGCCAAGGGCGGCTTCGCCGCCTCCGAGGCCTATGCCTGGCATCGCAGGCTGATCGCGCGCCGCGGCGCGGACTACGACCAGCTCGTCCATCCGCGCATCATGCGCGGCAAGGACATGTCGGCGGCGGACTACATCGACCTGCTGCAGGCGCGCGCCGACCTGCAGAAGCGCGTGTCGGCGGTCACCGCCAACTACGACGCCGTGGTCATGCCGACCTGCGCCATCGTCGCGCCGACCCTCGAGGAGGTCTCGACGCCCGAGGGCTTCACCAGGAAGAACCTGCTGCTGCTGCGCAACACCACGGTGGGCAACTTCCTCGACCGCTGCGCCATCAGCCTGCCCTGCCATGCGCCGGGCGAGCTGCCGGTGGGATTCATGCTGATGGGCGAGGCGATGGCCGACAAGCGGCTGCTGGCCATCGCGCGCAGCGTGGCGCCGGTGGTGCGGGGAGGCTGATGGCCGACTGACTACTGATAGCGCGCATCGTCCGGCCGCCGCATGCGCCAGACGTTGTCGACCGTGGTGTATTCGCTGTAGCCCAGGCGCGCGACGGGCTTGAAGGCCAGGATGTCGATGCGGCCGTCCTTGATGATGCTGTCGTCGATGTGGATGCCGACGACCTGGCCGAACACGATCGAGCCGCGCTTGGTCTCGTGGCCCTTCTCGACCGGCAGCTCGACGGTGCGCCAGTACTTGCACTCGAGCGCCACCGGCGATTCCTTCACGCGCGGCGGCTTCACGAGGTTGCAGGGTGCCGGCGTGAGGCCCGCGAGCTTCATCTCGTCGACGCCGAAGGCCACCATCGACGTGGTGACGTTCATCTGCTCCCGGAGCGCGTCGCTCACCATGTTGACCACGAACTCGCCCGTCGATTCGGCGTTCATGCGGCTGTGCTTGGTGGGCGTGTCGCCGTAGGTGCCCGTGATGGCGAAGTAGACGATGGGCGGGAACTCACCGACGGCGTTGTAGAAGCTGTAGGGCGCCAGGTTGACGCGCCCCTGGCGGTCGACGGTCGAGATCCAGCCGATCGGCCGCGGCACGATCAACGCCTTCAGCGGATCCTGCGACAGCCCATGGTCGCGCCTGGCGGCATCGTAGAACATGTCCTCTCCTCTCGGCCGAAGCGTGACCACATAGGCGCGCCGGTGCGCTTCTGTCCATCTGCCGGCCGTCCGCGGATCGCCGCCAGGCGGATCGGCCGATCACGTTCCGGCGTGCGACCAGCGGTCCGGCTTGTCGAGCGGCGCCCACAGGCTCATCTTTCCGCGATGTCACGCACGATGAAGGCGCTGCTGGGCGTTTGGATCGCCGCCCTGGTCGTCGCCGCAGGCTGGATCGGCTGGGACGCCTGGCACGGCGGCAGCCGACCCGCCATCGGCGGCCCCTTCGCGCTGGTCGATCAGGACGGCAAGCCTTTCACCAGCGACGAACTGAAGGGCAAGCCCACCCTTATCTATTTCGGCTTCACCTACTGTCCCGACGTGTGCCCGACCTCGCTGCTGCTGATGGAGGCCGCGCTCGAGCAGCTCGGCCCCGATGCCGCGAAGAAGGTCAACGTGGTGTTCATCACGATCGACCCCGAACGCGACACGCCCGAGCTGCTGAAGGGCTACGTGCCCAATTTCGGCCCGACCTTCATCGGCCTGACCGGCGCGCCGCAGCAGATCGCCGACGTCGCCCGCGCCTATCGCGTCTACTACCAGAAGGTGCCCAGCAAGGATGGCGGTCCCTATCTGATGGACCATTCGTCCATCATCTACCTGCTCGATCGCAACGGTCGCTTCGTGACCCACTTCACGCATGATGCGAAAGCCGAGGCGATCGCCGCGGCGGTGGGCCGACTGATCTGACCGTCATCGCCAAGTCATTGACTTATCACGGTTTGTGCAGTGCACTATTGAAGTGACACGGGCCCGGACCCACGTACAATCCGGTCCCCATGCTGTATTCCGCGTACGAGCTCCAGCGCCAATTCGCCAAGCCGGTCAGGCTTTGGGCCAACGCCCTGGAGCAGATCTATACCAGCCCCTACAACCCCTTGGCCGAAACCTGGTTCGGCAAGTCGGTCGCCGCTGGCGCGGAGATCACGGCGCGGCTGACGCAACATTATGCCAAGCCGGCCTTCGGGCTGAAGACGACGCAGGTCGCCGGCGAGACCGTGGCGGTCAACGAAGAGATCCTCCTGCGCAAGCCGTTCTGCCAGCTCCTGCGCTTCCGCCGCGACACCACCAGGCGCGATCCCAAGGTTCTGGTGGTGGCGCCGATGAGCGGCCACTTCGCGACGCTGCTGCGCGGCACGGTCGAAGCTCTGCTGCCGGAGCACGACGTTCACATCACGGACTGGATCGACGCGCGCGAAGTGCCGCTCTCGCAGGGCAACTTCGACCTCGACGACTATGTCGACTATGTCGTCGAGTTCTGCCGCTATCTCGGCCCCGACGTCCACGTCATCGCCGTCTGCCAGCCATCGGTGCCCGTGCTGGGCGCCGCGTCCCTGATGGCGGCCGACAAGGATCCGCGCCAGCCGCGGTCCATCACCCTGATGGGCGGCCCGATCGACACGCGCATCAGCCCCACGACGCCCAACGACCTGGCGATGCGCAATTCGATGATGTGGTTCCGCCAGAACGTCATCGCGACGGTGCCCTTCAACTATCCGGGCGCGATGCGCCGCGTCTATCCGGGCTTCCTGCAGCTCACCTCGTTCATCAGCATGAATCTGGACCGCCACATCAACGCGCACGTGCGGCAGTTCGAGCATCTGATCAAGGGCGACGACGATTCGGCAGACGCCCATCGCACCTTCTACGACGAATATCTGGCGGTGATGGATCTCACCGCCGAGTTCTACCTGCAGACGATCCAGGTCGTGTTCAAGGAGCACCAGCTGCCGCGCGGCGTCTGGGTGAGCCGCGGCCGCAAGATCGACCCTTCGGCGATCGAGACCGCGCTGATGACGGTCGAGGGCGAGCTCGACGACATCTCCGGCGTCGGCCAGACCAGGGCCGCCCATGCCCTGACCCCCAATATCCCCGGCGCCCGCAAGGTCCACTGGGAACAGCCGCGTGTCGGCCACTACGGCATCTTCAACGGCCGCAAGTGGCGCGAACAGATCATGCCGCGCGTGCGCGACTTCATGCGGGCCAACGACACGGGCGGCTGATCGGCGGCTGAGCGCGGTTTCCCCGCGTCGGGAATCGCACTAGCATCCGGCCATGAATGGCGCTCCGGACCTGCCCGTCGAGATCGGCGACTGGAAGCCGGCACCCTTCGCGTTGCGCGGCGAGACGGTGTTTGCCATCGGCGACGTGCATGGCTGCGCCGCGGAGCTCCGCGCCCTGCGGCGTGCCATCGCCGGGCTTGCTGGCGAAGGCACCGGCCGGCGCCGTCTGATCTATCTCGGTGACCTGATCAATCGCGGCCCCGACAGCGCCGGCGTGCTGGAGCAGTGGGCCGCCAGCGAGGACGCTCACGGCGTCGACCATGTCGACCGGCTGATGGGCAACCACGAGATCATGATGCTGCTCGCCGTCATCGGCGGCCCCCACGCCCACAAGGCCGAGGCCATGTGGATGAGCCGGCGCATGGGCGGCCAGGTGCTGCTCGACGAGATGCGCGACCGCGCTGGCCGTCCGGATGCGCCCCCTGGACACGCGCTGCTGCACGACGCGCTCGGCGAGGCGGTGGTGCACCGGCTATGGGGCATGCGCTCCCATGTCCGGCTGGGCAACACGGTGTTCGTGCATGGCGGGCTGGATCCGCACGCCGACCCGGACGAGTTCCTGGCCCGGCCCTGGACGATCTTCACCGAGGCGCGCTGGGCCTGGATCAACCATGGCTTCCTCGACTGGCAAGGCGGCTTCGGCGGCACGCTGGTCGTGCACGGCCACACGCCGCCCGACAAGCACCGCAAGATCAGCGGGATGGAGGATCCCCATCTCTTCGCAGGCGACCGGCTGGGGCTGGACGGCGGCAGCGCCCGCACCGGCATCGTCACCGGCGCCGAGATCCGCGATGGCCGCTATCGAATCCTCAAGGCGGGCGTCCCGTTCGACGATCCGGTCTCTTCCGAAGAATAACGGGCCGCCCGCGCGGACCTGTCGGAATCCGTCATCCTTCTTCGTCCTACGCAATATCGAGGGCCCAACCCATGCTCTATGCCATTCTCTGCTACAATTCCGAAGATGCCGTCGGCGCCTGGTCCAAGGAGTACCACGACGACGTCATGGCCAATCTCATGAAGGTCAACGACCGGCTCGCCAGCCAGGGCCGTCTTGGGCCCGTCGCCCGGCTGCTGCCCACCACCGCCGCCACGACCCTGCGCAAGGGTCGCGACAACCTGGTTTTCGACGGACCGTTTGCCGAGACCAAGGAGCAGCTGCTCGGCTTCTACATCGTCGACTGCGCCTCGCTGGAGGCGGCCATCGACGTGGCCAGGGACCTCGCCAAGGCGAATCCGGGCACGGGCAGCTACGAGATCCGGCCCGTTGCGGAGCTCCATGACCACCATCTGCCGGCGGAGCGCCAGCGGCAGCCGGAACCCGCGGCATGACCGATCCCGGCTGGATCGATGCGGCCGTCGCCGCGGCGCGCCCCCAGGCGATGGGGGCCCTGCTGCGCTACTTCCGCGACCTCGATACGGCCGAGGAGGCCTTCCAGGAGGCCTGCCTGCGGGCCCTGAAGGCGTGGCCGCAGAATGGCCCGCCACGGGATCCGGCGGCATGGCTGATCTTCGTCGGTCGCAACGCGGCAATGGACGACCTGCGCCGCCGCAACAGGCATGTCGCCCTGCCGGACGAGGCCGAGCTTTCGGATCTTGGCGACGCCGAGGGAACGCTCGCCGACCGGCTCGACAACGAGGACTATCGCGACGACATCGTGCGCCTGCTGTTCGTCTGCTGCCATCCGCAGCTGCCGGCGACGCAGCAGATCGCCGTGGCGCTGCGCATCGTCTGCGGCCTCTCCGTGAAGCAGATCGCCCGCGCCTTCCTGGTGAGCGAGGCGGCGATGGAGCAACGCATCACGCGCGCGAAGGCGCGCATCGCCGATGCCGGCACCCCGTTCGAGACGCCCGGCCCGGCCGAGCGCGCCGAACGGCTCGCTGCGGTCGCCGCCATGATCTACCTGCTGTTCAACGAGGGTTACTCGGCGCCCGCCGCCGAAGCCGGCACCCGCGCGCCGCTGGCGGAGGAAGGCATCCGGCTGGCCCGGCTGCTGCTGCGCATCTTCCCCAGCGATCCGGAGGTGATGGGTCTCACGGCCCTGATGCTGCTGCAGCAGGCGCGTGTGGCGGCCCGGTTCGACCGGGAGGGCGAGATCGTCCTGCTGGAGCATCAGGATCGCAGCCGGTGGAACGCGCGCCAGATCGCCGAGGGGCTGGCGCTGATCGACAAGGCGATGCGCCATCGCCGCCCGGGTCCGTATCAGGTCCAGGCAGCGATCGCGGCCCTGCATGCTCGCGCCGGCCGGCCCGAAGACACCGACTGGGCCCAGATCGACCTGCTCTATGCGAACCTGGAGCGTCTGCAGCCGTCGCCGGTCGTGACGCTGAATCGCGCGGTGGCGACGAGCAAGGTGCGCGGGCCCGCCGCCGCCCTGGCCCTGATCGAGCCGCTGGCCGATCGACTGTCCGGGTACTTCTATTTTCACGGCGTGATGGGCGCCCTGCTGCACCAGCTGGAACGAGCCGACGAGGCCAGGCTGTGTTTCGACCGCGCCATCGCGCTCGCCAACACGCCCGCCGAAGCCTCGCACATCCGCCGGCATCTCGACAGCCTCGGCCGCCAGGGTGCCTGAGGGACGGCGCAGGACGGAAAAATCCGCGGAGGTTGTCGGCGCCCCCTGCCCCCGTTCGTCCTTGGAGCATGCCAACAGGCACCAACGAACGGAGACAATCATGAATCAGCCAGAGCTTCCGCCGGTCCTCGGCGGCGTGGCGCCCTATCTCGGCGTCAGCAACGCGGGCAAGGCGGCCGACTTCTACGTCAGCGCCCTGGGTGCCACCGAGGTGATGCGCATGCCGCCCGACGAGAAGGGCCGCTACCTGCACATCCATCTCGTCGTCAACGGCGGCTCGCTGATGCTGGCTGACGCCTTCCCCGACCATGGCCACCCGCAGGAGACCCACGGCGGCTACACCCTCCATCTCCAGGTCGACGATGCCGATGCCTGGTGGAAGCGCGCCGTCGACGCCGGCGCCGAGCCGCTGATGCCGGTCACCGACATGTTCTGGGGGGACCGCTACGGCCAGTTCCGCGACCCGTTCGGCGTGCGCTGGTCGGTCGGTACGCCGATCCGAAAGAGCTGACGCTCAGCCGACGAGCGCAGATATCTGCTCGGCGAGCTCGCGCTGCTGATACGGTTTCGACAGCCGCGGCAGCGCGAGCCGTCCGTGGGCCGGCAGGTCGGCATAGCCGGTCGCCAGCAGGATGGGAAGATCCGGCCGCAGCCTGCGGGCCTCTTCGGCCAGCTGCAGCCCCGTCATGCCCGGCATGGCGTAGTCGGTGATCATGAGGTCGATCCGCGCACCATCACGCAGGATGTTCAGCGCGGCTGGACCCGATTCCGCCTGAATGACCGCATGCCCGAGATCTTCCAGCAGCGATACCGTGCTGAGGGTGATCAGGTGATCGTCCTCGACGAAGAGAAGGTTGAGCTTCCGTCCCCCCGACGCACGCGACGCTATCTCCGGCTCGGGCGCCACCGCCGCCACGCCGTCCGCAACGGGCAGCCAGAGCTCGGCACGGGTCCCTCGCCCGACCTCGCTGTACAGGCGCAGCGCCCCCTTGAGCTGTTGGGCAACGCCATGGATCATCGACAGGCCGAGACCGGTCCCCTTGCCGACCTCCTTGGTCGAGAAGAATGGTTCGATGGCGCGGCTGAGGGTCTGGGAATCCATGCCGCAGCCGGTGTCGGAGACCGCGAGCCGCACATAGGCTCCGGGGTCGATATCGCCCGCCGCCGTAACGACCTCCCGTGACAGCGCGACGGTGAGCCGGCCGCCGGACGGCATGGCGTCGCGTGCATTCACTGCCAGATTGAGCAAAGCGAGCTCGATCTGGTTCTGATCCGCCACGGCTGGCGGAAGGCCTGCAGGCAGGTCGAAGACCAGGTCGACCGATGGGCCGAGGGACCGGTTCAGCAGTTCGCCCATGCCGCGGACCAGCTCGGCGAGGTCGGTCGGCTGGGGCTCAAGCGCCTGCCGCCGCGCGAATGCCAGGAGCCGCTGCGTGAGCGCAGCACCGCGCTGGGCGCTTTGCGTCGCACCGTCGATCAGCCTGTCGATCGCCGGGTTGGGCGGGAGACGCCGTCGCAACAGCTCCAGATTGCCCAGGATCGCCGTCAGGAGATTGTTGAAGTCGTGCGCCACCCCACCGGTAAGCTGGCCGATCGATTCGAGCTTCTGCATGTGTCGAAGCTGGTCCTCGGTCCGCGTGCGCTCCGCGATCTGCGACAGGAGCTCGTCGTGCGCACGCTGAAGCTGCGCGGTGCGTTCTGCGACCCGGCGTTCCAGCTGGTCGTTCGTCTGCTGCAGGCGAAGCTCGCCCCGCCGCAGGTCGTGGAGCAGCGACCGCGTCTCGTGCTGGCGGCGCCTGCCCTTCACGGTCGCGCGGACCAGGCTGATCAGGGTCGTCGGATGGAACGGCCGCTCGATGAAGGAGACATTGCCCAGCGCCTCGAGCCAACGGGCCGCGATGGGATTGCGTTCGGGCCCGCCGCCGTGATCCGTGACCAGGACGAAGGGCAGGTCGGACCAAGCCGGCTGGCTGCTGAGCCACTGGCTCAGCGGCTTCAAGTCGGCATTGCGTATTGCCTCTTCCGTCATGAAGACGAACGCGGCATCGTCGCCGAGCCTGTCCACGAGGTGGCCGAGATCGCTGCAGATGCGGCAAGGCACGCCCGCTTGGCCGATGAGGGAGGCTGCAACCGACGAATCGCGTCCGCGTGGCGCGAGGACCAGGGCCGTCACCGCCGCATCGGACGGCTCTGAAGGGGGCTCTCCCGGGATGGTCGTTGTCATGCACCTTTTGCCGGCGGGGCCGGCACTCCCTCCACCGGGAGCACGGGCGTGCCGCGCAGCACACCGTGGAAGGCGGCCAGCGGCTCACCCACATGCAGGCCGCCGTCGATCCAGAACTCGCGAATCGTGTCCTCGTGCTTGCCGGCGCGCTTTTTCACGACGGAGATGGCGCGTTTCACCGCTCCGCGCGCCTCGAAGAAGCGCAGCAGGATCACCGAATCCGCAAGATAGGTCACATCCACCGGTGTTCTCATCTCGCCCAGCAGCCCGTGCTGCGCCACGGTCAGAAAGGTCGAACAGCCCTGCCGGTTGCAGTACTGCAGCAGTTCGTGCATGTGCAGGATCAGCGAGCTCTCCTGGGGCATCGCGGCCTGGAACCCGTTCAGGCTGTCGATCACCGCCACGCGCACGTCACCGTCGCGGACCGAGTCACGAACCCTCTGCGAGAACTCACCGGGCGACAGCTCGGCCGCGTCGAGCTGCGCGATGGTGAGCCGCCCCGCATCGCGCATCGCCTCGAGATCGTAACCCAGCGGCTTGGCCCGATCGAACAGCAGTCCCAGTTCTTCGTCGAACACGAACATCAGCGCCCTGCCGCCCTCCCGCACGGCCTGCTGCACGAACTGCAGGGCAATCAGGCTCTTGCCGGATCCCGTCGGACCCAGAAGCAGCGTGCTCGATCCGCGCTCGACGCCGCCGCCTAGAAGGGCGTCGAGCCCCGATATGCCACTCGCCAACTGTCCGCGACTGAAATTGCGACGATGTTCCGCCGCGACGAGGCGGGGGAAGACATGGGGGCCGCCGCGGCCGATGACGAAATCGTGATACCCGCCTCGAAAGCCTTGGGCGCGATATTTGATCACGCGCAGGCGTCGACGCTCGGCGCCATAGTCCGGGGTCAGTTCCTCCAGGCGTATGACGCCCGCTGCGACGCTGTGCACCGTCTTGTCGAGCGTATCGGCGGTCAGATCGTCCAGCAGCAGCACCGTCGCGCCATGCCGGGCGAAGTAGTGCTTGAGCGCCAAGATCTGCCGTCGGTAGCGCAGCGAGCTCTGGGCAAGCAGGCGAATCTCGGACAGCGAATCGACAACGATGCGCTTGGCTTTCGTCCGCTCCACGGCATCGAAAATGATTCTTGTCGTCTCGCCGAGTTCGAGATCGGAGGAATACAGCAGGCTTTGGTGCTGGTCCGCATCGAGGAGGCTCTCAGGGGGGACGACCTCGAAAATCTCGATGCCCGGACCGATAGACCAGCCGTGTGATTCCGCCCCGGAGCGCAATTCCTGTTCCGTCTCCGACAGCGTGATGTAGAGACCCTGCTCGCCGCGCCTCGCGCCTTCCAGGAGGAACGACAACGCTACGGTCGTCTTGCCGGTGCCCGGGTTCCCCTCCAGAAGAAAAATCCGACCTGTCGCCAATCCTCCGAGAAGGATGTCGTCCAGCCCTGGCACGCCTGTCCGCGCCTTGGGCACCGCGCCGCTCATCGTCCACCTCGCATCGCGCCATCAGGAGCGCACGCATGGCGTGCGCGAGACGATGATAACGTGCACGATGGTGGCCGGTTGCGGCGGGTTACCGGGCGTGCGCCTGGACGACCTCCAGGAAGGCCGACCCGTAGCGCTCGAGTTTGCTGTCGCCGATCCCGTGTATCTCGCGCATCGCGCCCGCGGTCACCGGCTTGACGGTCGCCAGCTCGACGAGGGTACGGTCGGAGAACACGACGTAAGCAGGAACGCGCTGCGCCTGGGCGAGTTGCGTGCGCAGCGCCTTGAGGGATGCAAGCAACCTTGCGTCGGCATCGCCGACCTCGATCGACGCAGCGCGCCGGTCGCGGCGGCTGCCGCCCGTGGCGGCGCCGCCCAGATCCTTGCGCAGCTCGATCCTCGACTGGCCCTTGAGCACGCGCCAGCCCTCCTCCGTCACCGCCCAGCGTCCGTGTTCCATCAGGTCCTGCGCGATGAGGCCGGTGGCGGAGAGCTGACGGAAGATCGAACGCCACTCGGCGGGCTTGCGGTCGCCGCCGACGCCGAAGGTCGGCAGCCGCTCATGCTCGAAGCGCAGGACGTTCTCGGTACGCTCGCCGACGAGGATGGCCACGAGATGCTCCATGCCGAAGCGCTCGCCAGTGCGCACGATGGCTGACATCGCCTTCTGCGCGTCGATGGTGCCGTCGAACAGCTCGACGCCTTCCTGGCAGAGATCGCAGTTCCCGCAGGGCTGCGACGGCTCGCCGAAGTAGGCGAGCAGGGTCTGGCGTCGGCAGCGCGGCGCCTCCGCCAGCGCCAGCAGTGCGCCCAGCCGCTGGCGATCAACGCGCTTGCGCTCCTCCGGCGCGTTGCCTTCCTCGATCTGCAGGCGGCGGAGCTGCATATCGCCCATGCTGTAGAGCGTGAGCGTGTCGGCCGGCAGCCCGTCGCGGCCCGCGCGGCCGATCTCCTGGTAGTAGGCCTCGACGTTGGCCGGCAGGTCGGCATGGCAGACGAAGCGCACATCGGGCTTGTCGATCCCCATGCCGAAGGCGACCGTGGCCGTCATCACGACGCCGTCCCGCTGCTGGAAGGCGTCCTGGTTGGCGTCGCGCACCGGCTTGTCGAGGCCGGCATGATAGGGCAGCGCGTCGACTCCCTCCGTCCTGAGCGTCTGCGCCAGCTCCTCGACCTTGCGCCGGGACGCGCAGTAGACGATGCCGCTTTCACCCTTGTGCACCCGTGCGAACGACAGGATCTGCCGCGTCGAGCGCTCCTTCGGCTTGAAGGACAGCCGCAGGTTGGGCCGGTCGAAGCTGCGGACAAAGATGCGCGGCGGTCTGACGAAGAGCTTGTCGACGATGTCGTTGCGCGTCGGCGCATCCGCCGTGGCCGTGAAGGCAAGGGTCTGCAGCCGTCCACCGATCCGGCGCGCGATGCTGCCGAGCGCAAGGTACTCAGGACGGAAATCATGCCCCCACTGCGAGACGCAGTGGGCCTCGTCGATCGCCATCATCGACACGTTCGTCTCCGCCAGCATCTCGATCGTGTCGGGCCGCGACAGCCGCTCCGGCGCGACATAGAGCAGCCGCAGCGCGCGGCTGCGCAGCAGGCCGAGCACGCGTGAATTCTCGGCAGGCTCGTTACTCGAATTCAGGCTGCCGGCGGCGACGCCCGCGGCGCTGAGCGCACGCACCTGGTCGCGCATCAGCGCGATGAGCGGCGACACGACGAGCGTCAGCCCGGAACGGGCGATCGCGGGAAGCTGATAGCACAGCGACTTGCCGCTGCCGGTCGGCATGACGGCCAGGACGTTCTCGCCGGCCAGCACGGCGCTGACGATTTCTTCCTGACCCGGGCGAAAAGAGCTGAAGCCGAAGACCGAATGCAGCAGGGCCGATGCGTGCGAGAGAGCGTCGGGCATTTCTTTCAGAATTGACGTCGCTCACGCGAGCGACCAACGAGGGGGGCGTTCACTCTACATGATCGTTCGATGCGATTCCGCCTCATTCGATTGGCGCCAGGCCTCAAGATCATCGCGCAGGGACGTTCGCTTCTCCCACCCCGTACTGATCGGGGTCAACCATCGCGGAGCGATCAATGCGCATGCAGACTTCATTCGGACTGGCCCTCGCGGCGGCTACGATGGCGGCGTCGCCGCTCGCCGCGCAGCCAGCCAGCCCGTCCTGGAGCGGTTTCTATGCCGGCCTCAATGCCGGCGGCCTGTTTGGAAGCAGCATCGCGACGACGACGGGCTTCGGTGGCCCGGGCGGCTACTCGGGAACGGGCGGCGGCTTCGTTGGCGGTGGACAAGCCGGTTACAACTTCCTGATGGGATCGATGCTGCTCGGCGCCGAGCTCGACTTCCAGGGGTCGACCTATGCCGTGGGCCTGAACGGCGGCGCCGGCCCCGCCCCCTTCAACGCCACCGAGCGCACGCCCTGGTTCAGCACCATGCGCCTGCGCGCCGGCTATACCGTGGGATCGGTCATGCCGTATGTCACGGGCGGCGCCGTATGGGGCCAGCGCACGATCGACGGTGGCGCGCCCGGCGGCCCATCGTTCTCCGCCAGCGCGAACTACTGGACGTGGACCGTGGGTGGCGGCATCGAAGGGATGATCACCGATCGATGGTCGACGAAGCTCGAGTACCTCTACATGGGTACGCCGAGCACGTCGCTGGCGACGCCCGGCACGGTCGGCGTCAGCGAAAGCACGTCCGGCAACCTGATCAGGCTCGGCGTCAACTATCATTTCTAGCGCTTGCTCCCCCTCCCTCGCCGGATGGGGGGCGAACAACGCTAGTGCCGGGCGGCCTGGCCGCCGTCGAGCGTCATGACGACTCCGCTGATGTAGCTCGCGCGATCCGACGCCAGGAACACGGCAAGGTCGGCGACCTCCTCCGGCTCGGCGGCGCGGCCGAAGGGCATGTGCTTCGTGAGTTCGGGCCAGCGCTCGGGATCGCCCCACTGCTGCTGCGCCTGACCACGCAGCAGGGTGAGCATCCGATCGGTGCGCGTGGCCGGCGGGTTGATCGCCACCACGCGCACGCCGTGGTCGACGCTCCTCGAACCCACCGCGCGCGTGAAAGCCATCAGGCCGGCATTGGCCGTGGTGCCGGCGACGTAGTCGTAGTTGTAGCTCTCGCCCGCGAGGCCGATGATGTTCACGATCGCGCCTTTCTTGCGGGCATACATCTTTTCCAGCATCGCCCGCGTGGCGTTGACGTAGCCGAACATCTTGAGCTCCCATGCCTCGCGCCACTTGGCCTCGGCCATGCCGAAGATGTCGCCGCGCGGGATGGCGCCGGCATTGTTCACCAGGATGTCGGCATGGCCCACCGCGTCGATCACCGACCGCACCGTGTCGCCCTTCGAGAAGTCGGCGGGATGGATCTCGACCGGCACGTTGTGCCGGCTGCGGATCCTGTCACGTGCCGCCTCCAGCGATTCCTTCGACCGCGACGCGATATGCACCGCGCAACCCTCGTCCGCGAAGGCCATGGCGCAGGCGAGGCCTATGCCGCGGCTGCCGCCGGTGATCAGGACGGTCTTGCCGGAGAGCTTCATGTCCATGTGCGTTTCCTAGAGCCGATAGGTGCTGTCGATGCGCGCCTGCCCATCCTCGGTCTTCACGCGCCCGTCCTTCACCATCTGGATCAGATGGGCGAGCATCGATCGGCCGGCGGCGGCGTGCAGGAAAGCCGGCGTGTCCGCATAGTTCTTGGCCACCATCTGCGGGATGGTCTGTGGTCCCTCCTTCAGGCGCGCGATGATCTGCGCCTCGCGGCCCAGCCGGTGCTCGATATAGGCCTGCACGAAGGGATTGGGGTCGCGGATCTCGGCGCCGTGCGTCGGGATGTAGAGCGTCTCCCGTCGCGGCAGGAGCTTGCGCAGGCTGACGAAATAGTCGGCCATGTTGCCGTCGGGCGGCGAGATCACCGCCGTCGACCAGCCCATCACGTGGTCGCCCGACAGCAGCGCATTGTCCTCCTTCACCGCGAAGCAGAGGTGGTTGGAGATGTGTCCCGGCGTGTAGACCGCCTCGATGTTCCAGCCGTCGCCCTGTATCACGTCGCCATCGGCGAGCCTGACGTCGGGGGCGAAGGACAGGTCGCCCGCCTCCTCCGGCTTCTCCTCTCCCGGCGGACGCGGATGCGGTCCGTAGGAATAGACCTTGGCCCCGGTGGCCCTGGCGAGAGCGGGCGTCGCCGGCACGTGATCGATGTGGGTGTGGGTGACCAGGATGTGCGTCACCGTCTCGCCGCGCAGCGCCCGCAGGACGGCATCGATGTGCTCGGGCATGTCGGGTCCAGGATCGACGACCGCCACCTTGCCGTGGCCGACGATGTAGGTGCCCGTTCCCTTGAAGGTGAAGGCACCCGGATTGTTGGCGACGACGCGGCGGATCAGCGGCGTCACTTCCATCGCCGTCCCGTAGTCGAACTTGAAGTCCTTGATGAAGGGAATGCCGGGCATGGGGCTCTCTTACGGTGCGGGCGGCGTGAGCTTGTACAGCGCGTTGCGCAGGTCGGAGCTGACATAGACGACACCCGTGCCTCCCACCGCGATGCCGGTCGGCACCAGCCCCGGCGGGCCGCCAGGGAACGGCGCGAGGCCGATGTCGAGGTTGGAAGCGATTACGGTCTTCTCGCCGCTCGCCGGATCGATGGCGACCACGCGCTTCTGGCCCACCTCCGCGACGAAAAGGCGGCCGCCCGGCCCGACGGCGATCCCCTCCGGGCCAGCCAGGCCGTCGGCCACGATCTTGCGCGCACCCGTCTCGACATCGATCTGGGCCACCGCACCGGCGGCGATCTCGGTGACATAGACGAGATGGCCCGGGCCCTGGGCCATCGCCACGGGACCGCGCAGGTCCTTGGCCACGATCGTGCGGTCCTTGCCGTCGGCGCTCACCTTGACCAGGTTGGAGCTGGCGAGCTCGGCCACATAGAGCGTACCGTCGGGCATCTCCAGCGCGTCGATCGGCGCGGCGAATTCGCCGAAGCTCGCGACCAGCTTGCCGGTCTTGCGGTCGACCTTCTCGACCGTGTTGGAGAACCAGCTCGTCAGCAGCACGTGCCGCGGGCCGATCGAGATCCCGATCGGGTAGGCATGCGTCTCGCCATGCACGCGCAGCACATCGTGTACGGCGCCCGTCTGCCCGTCGACGGTGCGGTAGCTGAAGACGTCGGCCACGTGCACCGTGTCCTTGTCCTTCTCGGAAACGACGGCGAGGTCGGCGGGGACGGCAAGCCTGCCTTCGACGATGGTCTTGTAGGCGCCCGTCTGCTTGTCGACGAGATAGATGCCGTTGTCCGTCATGGAGGTGACGAACAGCCGGCCGCGCGAATCGAAGGCGAGATTGTCGAGGCCGGGCTTCATGCTCGCGACCAGCTTCTTGGCCTTGCTGGTCAGGCTCACGCTCCAGATGTTGCCGGTGCCGGTGTCGACGACGAACAGGCTGTCGCGATTCTGCGGATCGATGTTGGCGGCGGCCGGGATCTTGAACCCCTCGGCGATCACCTCCAGCGCGCCGGTCTCCAGGTTGACCTTCACGACCTGGCCCTTGAACCAGAGCGGACCGTAGAGGAAACCGTCATCGCGATGGATCTCGAAGCCGTTGAGGCCGCCCATCTTCTCGGCGATTCGCCGCAGCTCGCTGCGCGGGAACGACTTGAAGTCCGGCTTCTCGACGTTCTTGAGGTCGATCTCGTAGAGCGCGTCGCCGAGGAACACCTCCGAAACGAACAGGCGGCCGTCCTTGCCGAAGGCGAGCGAGTTGGGACCGCTCATGCCGTGGGCGACCTCGACGGTCTTGCCGTTGGGTCGGCGGACATAGACCTTGCCCAGCAGGAAGGCCGTCCACGCCATCGTGCCGTCCTCGGCAAAGGCGATGTCATCGGCCATCCCCATGGGTGGATCGATCACCCGGTCGACCTCCCCGGTATCGACCTGCACGCGGTACAGCGTCTGGCCGACGACCGAGCCCGCGAAGAGCTGGTCGTCCTTGTTGAAGGCGAGCCCGTGCACCCCGTGGAACCACGACCCCGCCACCAGGAACCGCTGTTCGTACTCCTTTGGCGGCGGCGCGGGAGCGGCCTGCGGCGCCGCCGGCTGGGAATCGCTTGGCGGCGGCGCGGCTGCCGGGGCGGCGGGCGCGGGCGCCGCCGGACTGGTCTGCTGCGCCAACGCTCCGCCCGCCAGGGCGGACGCCAGCACCAGCGACGTGAAGATCCGGCCGCACCGCATGTCATCCTCCAGCCTTGTGCGGCGCGGACTTTAGACCGCAGCCAATGCGACTGTCATCCGCACGCGGCGCCCGGCGCGCCCATGAGCCACAGGGATGACACCGCCGCGCGATGGGCTAACATCGCCGTCCGAAGAGAACGCACATTTCGCAGGAGGAAAGCATGTCCGGTCCATTGTCGGGGCTGACCATCGTCGAGCTGGCGGGTATCGGTCCGGGGCCGATGTGCTCCATGATGCTGGGCGACATGGGCGCCGACGTGATCCGCGTCGATCGCACCAAGTCGCACGTGATGGATCGCCTCGCCGATCCCAAGTATGCGGTGCACAATCGCAGCCGCCGCTCCGTATCGGTCGACCTGCAGAAGAAGGAAGGCGTCGAGGTCGTGCTGCGGCTCATCGAGAAGGCTGACGGCGTCACGGAGCCTTTTCGGCCCGGCGTGGCCGAGCGGCTGGGCCTCGGGCCGGACGTCTGCCTCGCCCGCAATCCCCGGCTGGTCTATGGCCGCATGACGGGGTGGGGCCAGGAAGGTCCGCTCGCCAAGGCGGCCGGCCACGACATCAACTACATCGCCCTGACCGGCGCGCTGCATGCCATCGGCGGCAAGGACAAGCCGGTGCCGCCCCTCAACCTGGTGGGCGACTTCGGCGGCGGCGGCATGCTGCTGGCGTTCGGCATGGTGTGCGGGCTGCTCGAGGCGCAGCGATCGGGCAAGGGCCAGGTGGTCGACGCGGCGATGGTCGACGGCGCCGCGCTCCTGCTGGGCGGAATCTACGGCATGGCAGGCGCCGGCCTATGGAACGACGGCGAGCGCGAGACCAACATGCTCGATGGCGGCGCGCACTTCTACGGGACCTACGAGACCAGGGACGGCAAGTTCGTCTGCATCGGCTCGATCGAGCCGCAATTCTACGACCTGCTGCTCGAGAAGACCGGACTCAAGGGCGAAAGCCTGCCGGCCCAGATGGACCGCAAGGCCTGGGCCCAGCTCAAGAGCCGGCTGGCCGGCATCTTCCGCACCAAGACGCGCGACGAGTGGTGCGCGATCATGGAAGGTACCGACATCTGCTTCGCGCCCGTCCTGAGCATGAAGGAAGCCCCGGACCATCCGCACGCCAAGGCGCGCGGGGCCTATGTCGACGTCGAAGGCTTCGCGCAGCCCGCGCCCGCGCCGCGCTTCTCGCGCACCAGGGAAAGCGTCAAGGGCCCCGCCGCCAGGCGCGGACAGCACACCGACGAGGTCCTGAGCGAAGGGGGCTTCTCGGCCAAGGAGATCGGCGAGCTGAAGGCGGCCGGCATCGTCGGACCGCTGTAGACCCGCCACGATGATCCGCGCCTTCGAACTGGCGGTCCGTCAGCTGGGCGATCCCAGGCTGCGCAGCATCATCTGGTGGTCGCTGGCCCTCAGCCTGTTGCTGCAGATCGTGATCGCGGCCCTCGGCTGGTGGGGGCTGAAGTCGCTCGCCACCTTCGAATGGCAGTGGGTCAACGACGCCATCGTCTGGCTGAGCGGCGCCGGCGTGATCGTGCTGTCGCTGATGCTGTTTCCCGCCAGCTTCGGCATCGTGATCTCGATCTTCCTCGAACAGATCGCCGACGTCGTCGAAGCGAAGCACTATCCCCAGCTCGGCCGGGCGCGTGGCATCCCGATCTGGACGGGCATCTGGACCGGTGTCGTGTTCCTGTTCGCGATGATCGCCCTGAACCTGCTGATGCTGCCGCTCTATATCCTGGCGCTGTTCGTGGCCGGCCTGGGGGCAGTCCTGTTCTATGCCGTCAACGGCTGGCTCACCGCGCGCATCTACTACGAGCAGGTCGCGCTGCGCCGCATGAGCCCGGCCGAGGTCAAGGCCTGGCGGCGCGCCAATCCCGGGCCGCTGTGGCTGACCGGCATCGCCATCGTTTTCCTGGGCACCATCCCGATCCTGAACCTGATCGTGCCCGTCCTGGGCGTCGCGGCCATGGTCCACGTCGCCCAGACGCTGAAACCGCCTGGTGCGGCGGGCCGCCCTCTTCATCCCGCGGCGCCCCCGCGCTAGATTATCACTTATGAACTTGCGATTCGGGGGTATCGCGCTCCTGCTGCTGCTTGCCGGATGCGTCACCGGCAACGACGCGCAACATTCCTCGACGGGCCGCGAGAAGGGTGTCTTCTCGTCGCGCAATGCGGGTTCGCCGATCCCCCTCGATCGCATCAAGGGCCTCGACGAGAACCAGCTCGTGGCGCTGTTCGGCGCCGGCGTGCTCGACCGCAAGGACGATCCGGCCCGCGCGCTGCGCTATCAGTCGGACGCCTGCGTCCTGTTCGTCTATCTGTACCGCCGCAGCGGCACGGCTTGGCGCGCGGAGTTCGCCGACGCCTACGACCTGCATCTGCGTCCCCTGCCCGTGGACCAGTGCGCAGGCTCGGTGGCGGCCCAGAAGACGCGGGTCGCCTGACGCCACCGGCGGGCCTAAAGGCCGCCGCGATCCTCGCGCCAGAGATCGAGCTTCTCCTGCACCGGGCGGTCGGAGAAGGAGAACAGCACCGCCTCCTCGTCGGCACGGTGCTCGACCGTGGCCCAGCTCGGCACGACGAACTGGTCGCGCTTCTTCCAGCGGAAGGTGGTGCCGCCGATCACGCTCTCGCCCGACCCTTCCACGACCGAGAAGACGGTGCCGTCGGTGCTGCGGTAGGGCGCCGACCGGAAGCCGCTCGGCAGAAGCTGCATGAAGGTACCCATGGTGGCGATCGGAGCGCCGCCGCTCGCCGGATTCACGTAGCGCAGCTTGTAGCCATGGCAGGGATCGGCCGGTCCGGCCTTGGCGAGCCGCGCCAGCGCCTCGCGCGTGCGGGCATAGGGATAGTTGAAGATCGGTGAGGTCCGGCGTGACGGCTTCCAGTCGACCGGCAAGAGACCGCTGGCGAAGCGGGCGTCCGCAGTGCCCTCCGGCACGGTGACCTCCTGCTCGTCGCTTGCGCCATTCTCGGCGAAGCCGGCGTTGAAAAGCGCCACCAGCGGAATGTCGAGCCCGTCGAGCCAGACCATGGGCTCCCGCGATTCGTTGCCGTGGTCGTGCCACGTCCAGGTCGGCGTGATGACGAAGTCGCCCTCGCGCATGGTGGTGCGCTCGCCGTCGACCGCGGTATAGGCGCCCTCGCCCTCCACGATGAAGCGCAGCGCCGACTGGGTGTGACGGTGGCTGGGCGCGACTTCGCCCGGCAGGATCAGCTGCAGGCCGGCATAGAGCGTCGGCGTGATGCAGGCGCTGCCGGGCATCGCCGGGTTTTCGAGGATCAGCACGCGCCGCACCGCCTCCCTGGCCGTGATCAGCGCCCCCGATTCCATCAGGAACGGCCGCACCCTGTCATAGTCCCAGTGCGCGGGCTGGTACTTCGGCGCAGGCTGCGGCGGCACGAGCTGATGGAGCTGTTCCCACAGGGGCGCCATCGAGAGCCCGCCGATGCGCTCGTAGAAATCCCGGCGCGCGTTGTTGCGGTTGCCGCCCGATGCCATGGCCTATTCCGCCGCAGCGCGCAGCGGCGGGCCGAGCCGCGCGGCCGCGCGCGCGCGGCAGGCCGCCGCAAAGGCGCCGAACAGTTTCGTGGAGACGGGATTGTCCAGCGCGCGATATTCAGGATGCCATTGCAGCGCCAGGGCGAAGCCTGGCGCATCGGGCACGCTGAAGGCCTCGACCTGACCGTCCTCGGCGACCGCCTCCAGCCGGGCGCGCGGCGCCAGCCGGTCGACTCCCTGGGCATGCAGCGAATTCACCATCACCCGGCGCTCGCCCAGCAGGCGGTGCAGCAGCCCGCCCTCGACGATGTCGACGGGATGGGCTGGCGCGTAGTTGACGTCCATGTCAGGCGATTTGGGCGAGCGGTGGTCGCGACGTCCCTCGACCTCGTGCACCAGCTGGTGCAGCGTGCCGCCCAGCGCGACGTTCACCTCCTGCAGGCCACGGCAGATCGCGAACAGCGGCACGCCCCGATCGATGCAATGGCGGATCAGCGGCAGCGTCGTGGCGTCGCGCGCCGGGTCATGGGCGGTGCCTTCGCGGCTGCTCGCGCCGCCGTAGTGGTGCGGCTCGACATTGGAGGGGCTGCCGGTGAGCAGCACGCCATCGAGAGAGTCGAGCAGGCGGTCGAGCGCCGCGGTCATGGCGCGCTCCTGCGCAAGCTCCGGACCGATCGCCGGAATCAGCACGGGCAGGCCGCCCGCGGCCTGGAGCGCCGCCTTCACGTATTTGTCGCCGACCGTGTGGTGCCAGCCGCCGCGACCGTTCTCCTTGAAGCAGGCGGTGACGCCGACGAGTGGACGCAGGGGCGATTGTTCCATTTCCAGGGCCGGATCGTGCAGATTGGTCTTTCCATCATCGTATCCGGCGGCAGCCTTGGCAAATGACGAGACGCTGCGGCCGGGCGCGCCTTGTGCAGTACTGCCTTGCGTGGTACCGCCGCCCCGAAACAGCGAAAGAACATCATGACCACTGTTCCCCCGCCGCAGAATCCGCAGAATCCGCAGCCCCAGCAGGCGCCCAACGCGCCGCTGATCATGCACGGCCAGTACATCAAGGACCTGAGTTTCGAGAACCCGCGCGCGCCGCAGAGCCTGATCGAGCAGACGCAGCCGCAGCTCGCGCTGAACGTCCAGGTGACCAACCGCCAGTTCGACGCCAAGACCTTCGAGGTCGCGCTGTCGATCGAGGCGACCGCCAAGACGCCGAAGGACGAGCCGCTTTTCGTGCTCGAGCTGGTCTATGCCGGCACCGTGACGCTGGGCGAGGTGCCGCAGGAGGCCTTCGGTCCGCTGCTGTTCATCGAGACGCCCCGGCTGCTGTTCCCCTTCGCCCGCGCCATCGTCGCGAACGCCACGCGTGAAGCCGGCTTCCCGCCGCTCAACATCGCGCCGGTCGACTTCGTCGCCCTCTATCGCCAACAGCTCGAGGCAAACGGCGGCAAGATGCCCGGCGTGGCCGGCGGTCCGGTCGGGCACGCCTGATCGCGTGGCGTCAGGCCCTGAGCCAGAGCGGCTCGGTGATCTGCTTCAGGAAGGCCACGTGCGCCGCCAGCTCTTCGGGTGACGGCGCGTGCGGCCGGGCCGGCCGCACCGGCCGGTTCGTCACCACCAGCACGCTGGTGACGCTGGTCGTGACCTCCGCCGCCAGGCCGAGGTCGCGCTGCCGGCCGCCGCTCAGCTCCAGATAGACTTCGGCCAGCAGCTCGGAGTCGAGCAGGGCGCCGTGCTTGGTACGGTTCGAATTGTCGACGCTGAAGCGCTCGCAGAGCGCGTCCAGGCTGACCCTCTGGCCGGGGAACTTGCGCCGCGCCACGGTGACCGTGTCGACATACTCGTTCGCCAGCCTGGGCCTGCCAACACGCTCGAGCTCGGCATTGAGAAAGCCGATGTCGAACTGCGCATTGTGGATCACGAGCCGCGCATCGCCGATGAAAGCGAGGAACTCCTCGACCTTGTCGGCGAACAGCGGCTTGTCCGCGAGGAACGCGTCGGAGAGGCCGTGGATCTCCTCGGCGCCCGCCGGCATGATCATCTCGGGATTGAAGTAGCAGTGGAAGGAGCGACCGGTGGCGACGGTGTTCTCCAGCTCGACGCAGCCCAGCTCGACCACGCGATGCCCGGCGAGCGGATCGAGGCCGGTGGTTTCCGTATCGAGGACGATCTCGCGCATGGAACGCTTGTAGCCTAAGCGCGGCGCGCGCGCGCGAGACGGGCTGTGAATTTCTCCCGCCACGGGTTGGGCGGCCAGCACCGGCCCTCGCGGGTCTTCAGGTCCACGACGGCACGCTCCAGCGCCCGCCGCGTCGGCGCCAGCCCCAGGCCGGTCGGGATCACGATGTCGGCCTTGCGCCGCTTGACGGCATCGGGCACCTGCTGGCGCAGGATGCCGTCCAGCCGCTCGGCCGTCATGCCGGGCCGCGCCATCACGCGCGCCCGCTGCAGGAAGGCCGGGGCGCTCACCACCAGCGTGGCGTCGACCCGCCGCTCGCCCATCCCCTCGAACAGCAACGGGATGTCCAGCACCACCAGCTTCTCGCGCCGCCGCGCCGCACGCTTCAGGAAGGCACGCTGCCGCAAGCCGACCAGCGGATGCACGATCGCCTCGAGCCTGCGCAATGCCTCGCGGTTCCCGAACACGCGCGCCCCCAAGGCCTGGCGGTCCAGCACGCCATTCTTCACCACGCCCGGGAACGCCGCCTCGATGGGCGGCAGCGCGGGTCCGCCGGGCGCCTGCACGGCGTGCACCGCCGCATCGGCGTCGTACACGGGCACGCCCATCTGCCGCAGCATCCTGGCCGCCGTGGACTTGCCCATGCCGATCGAGCCGGTCAGGCCGACGATCATCATGGGTCGCCGGCCCGCCCCGTCGCGAGGATCATGAGATCAGGGCACCAGGATCGTCTGGCCGGTCGTCTTGCGGCCTTCCAGATCGCGATGGGCCTGCGCCGCCTCGGCCAGGGGATAGCGCTGATCGATGGCGATCTTGACCTTGCCGCTCTTGACCATGCGGAAGACGGAATTGGCGCAGGCCTCGAGTTCCTTGCGGTTGGGCGTATAGGCGCCAAGGCTGGGACGCGTCAGGTAGAGCGAGCCCTTGGCGTTCAGGATGCCGGGCGACTGCGGCGGCACCGCACCCGAGGCGTTGCCGAAGGAGCACATCAGGCCGCGCAGCTGCAGGCAGTCCAGCGAGGCGTCCCAGGTATCCTTGCCGACGCCGTCGAACACCACCGGCACGCCCTTGCCCTTGGTGATCTCCTTCACCTTCTTGACGATGTCTTCCTTGGTGTAGTCGATCACCCACTTGTAGCCGTTCTTCCTGGCCAGTGCGGCCTTCTCCGGTGACGAGACGGTGCCGATCACCTTGTACCCTCGCGCCTTGGCCCACTGGCCGAACAGCAAGCCGACACCGCCGGCAGCGGCGTGGAACAGGACGGTGTCGCCCTTCTTCAGCCACGGCTTGGCGCAGCGGTCGACGAGGTACTCCGTCGTCATGCCCTTCAGCATGATGGCCGCGGCCTGCTCGTCGCTGACGCCCTTCGGCACCTTCACGAGCTGGTCGGTGCCGATCAGTCGCTCCTCGCAGTAGGCGCCCAGCACGCCGCAATAGGCGACACGGTCGCCCTTCTTGAAGCCCCGCGTCCGCGGCCCGACCTCGACGATCACACCGGCCGCCTCGCGGCCCACCGCGTTGGGCAGCGGCGTCTGGTAGAGGCCGGAGCGGGTATAGACGTCGATGAAGTTGAGGCCGATCGCCGTATGCCGGATCTTGACCTGCCCCGCCCCCGGCTTGCCGACCTCGACCTCCTCGAGCTTCATCTTCTCGGGCCCGCCATTCTCGTGAATCAGGATCGACTTCGGCATTCGCTGCTCCCCATATCGTGTACTTGCCGCAACGCCCGCAGGCTGAGGGCGTCGAGTATAGTGACCGGCCTCGCCCGCGCCAGCCCATCACCAGCACCCTCAGGAGAAACGATGCGCCGTCGCCGCTTCATCCTGGCCACGACCGGAGCTCTCGCCGCACCCGCGATCGGGCGGGCGCAGGACACCCTGCGCAGCGCCGGGGCGTCCTATCGCCTCGTCACCCTGGCCCGCAATCTCGAGCAGCCCTGGTCGATCGCCTTCCTGCCCGACGGCCGGCTGCTCGTCACCGAGCGCCCCGGCCGCCTGCGCCTGTTCGCCGACGGCCGGCTCCAGCGGGCGCCGGTCGGCGGCCTGCCGCGCATCTATGCCCGCGGCCAGGGCGGGCTGCTCGACGTCTGCCTTCATCCGGGCTTCGCGCAGAACCGCGTGCTCTACCTTTCCTATTCCGCCGAAGGGTCGGGCGGCGCCGCGACCGTGCTGGCGCGGGCGGAGTTCCGCGACGATACGCTGCGCGGCCTGAGGCCCATCTTCGAGGCGCTGCCGCGCACCTCGGGCGGGCTTCATTTCGGCTCCCGCATCGCCTTCGATCGGGCAGGCCTGCTGTACCTGACGACCGGCGAGCGCTACCAGATGCAGCGGGCGCAAGACCTGGGCGATCTCGGCGGCAAGGTGATCCGCCTGCAGGACGACGGGTCGGTGCCGCCCGACAATCCGTTCGTCGGTCGCGCCGGCGCCCGGCCGGAAATCTTCACCTACGGCCATCGCAATCCGCAGGGGCTCGCCCTCCATCCTGCCACGGGCCGGATGTGGGAGGCCGAGCACGGCCCGCGCGGCGGCGACGAGCTGAACATCCTGAAGGCCGGCGCCAACTATGGCTGGCCCCGGGCCACGCACGGCGTCGATTACAGCGGCGCCGTCATCAGCCCCAACAAGAGCCTCCCCGGGATGGAGGATCCCGTACGGGCCTGGGTGCCGTCGATCTCGCCCAGCGGCCTCTGCTTCTACACGGGCGACCGCTTCCCCGCCTGGAAGGGATCGGCCTTCATGGGCGCGCTGTCGAACTTCGCGCTGTTCCGCATCGAACTGGAGGGCGAGCGCTACGTCGGCGAGGAACGGTTGCTTGTCGACCGGCTTCCCTATATCCGCGACGTGCGGCAGGGACCGGATGGTCTTCTCTACCTCGTCACGCATTCCGACGACGGCGGCCTCTATCGCATCGAGCCCGCCTGACCGACAGCCCCATGCCTGCAGCCTCCCTCATCCTCGCCTCCGCCAGCCAGTCGCGACGCCAGATGCTTCTGAATGCCGGGCTCGCCTTCGACATCGAGACGTCGGGCATCGACGAGGACGAGGTGAAGCGCAGCCTGCTTGGCCAGCGCGCCGCGCCGCACGAGATCGCCACGGCGCTCGCCGAGATGAAGGCGCTGCGCGTCTCGGCACGGCGGCCCGGCGCCATGGTGATCGGCGGCGATTCCATTCTGGCCTGCGAGGGAAGGCTCTACGACAAGCCGGCCACCCTGGCCGACGCGCGTCGTCAGCTCGCGGCGCTCGGCGGCCGCACGCATGAGCTGATCTCCTCGGTGGTGGTGGCGCGTGGCGGTGCGCGGCTGTGGCACGCCACGGATCGCGGCCGGCTCACCATGCGGTCGCTCTCCGAGTCGTTCCTCGATGCCTATCTCGCCCGCGCCGGCGAGGTCGTCTGTTCGTCGGTCGGCGCCTATCAGCTCGAAGGGCTGGGCGCCCACCTGTTCAGCCGCATCGAAGGCGACTATTTCACCGTGCTGGGCCTGCCGTTGCTGCCCCTGCTGGGCTTTCTGGCGGAGCACGGCATTGGACTGGAGCAGACGGGATGAACGCCTACGAGACCCTTCTGCGCGAGGCCGCCGGCCGACCCTTCGCCGCCATCGTTGGCTGGCCGGTATCGCACTCCCGCTCGCCCGCCCTGCACCGCTTCTGGCTGAAGCAGCATCACATCGACGGCCACTACGGCCGCCTGCCGGTGCAGCCCGAGCGCGCCGCGCTGGAGGAGCTCGTCGCCTTCCTGCGGCGCACGCCCAACGCCCGCGGCTGCAACCTCACCCTGCCGCACAAGGTCGACATCATGCCGCTGCTCGACCGCATCCATCCCGACGCAGCGCGCATCGGTGCCGTGAACACCGTCATCAAGCAGGCCGACGGCTCGCTGGAGGGGCGCAACAGCGACGGCTTCGGCTTCATGGAGGCGCTGCGCTACAACGCGCCGCACTGGCGGGCCGCCGCAGGTCCCGTCGCGGTGCTGGGCGCCGGCGGCGCGGCGCGCGCCATCGTGGCCGCGCTGGTCGACGACGGCGTGCCGGAGCTCAGGCTGGTCAACCGCACGCGCAGCGCCGCCATCGACCTCGGCGTCGCCTTCACGCCGGACGACGGGCGGCAGATCGTGGTCGACCACTGGGAGGACCGCGCCCGGGCACTGAGCGGCACCACGCTCCTCGTGAACACGACATCGCTCGGCATGGCGGGACAGCCGCCGCTCGAGATCGACCTTGCCCATCTGCCGCATTCGGCGGCGGTCTACGACATCGTCTACGTGCCGCTCGAGACGGCGCTGCTGGCCGCCGCCCGGGCGCGCGGCAATCGCTGCATCGACGGACTCGGCATGCTGCTGCACCAGGGCCGCGTCGGCTTCGAGGCCTGGTTCGGCGTGAAGGTCGATGTCAGCGCCGAGCAGCGGCGCGCCGTGGCAGCCGACCTCGGCGTGTAGTCTCCTGGACCGCGCGCAACCGGCACGCGGTCCGGAAGAGGCCGAGGATGAACCTACTGGTTCATCGAGCTGAAGAAGTCCTGGTTTGTCTTGGCCGTGCGCAGCTTGTCGAGCAGGAACTCGATCGCGTCGACCGCGCCCATCGGCATGAGGATGCGCCGCAGGACCCACATCTTCGACAGCGTCGCGCGGTCGACCAGCAGCTCCTCCTTGCGGGTGCCCGACTTGGTGATGTCGATGGCCGGGAAGGTGCGCTTGTCGGCGACCTTGCGGTCGAGGATGATTTCGGAGTTACCGGTGCCCTTGAACTCCTCGAAGATGACCTCGTCCATGCGGCTGCCGGTGTCGATCAGCGCCGTGGCGATGATGGTGAGCGAGCCGCCCTCCTCGATGTTGCGCGCCGCGCCGAAGAAGCGCTTGGGCCGCTGCAGGGCGTTGGCGTCGACGCCGCCCGTCAGCACCTTGCCCGAGCTCGGCACGACGGTGTTGTAGGCACGGCCCAGGCGGGTGATCGAATCGAGCAGGATCACCACGTCCTTCTTGTGCTCGACCAGGCGCTTGGCCTTCTCGATCACCATCTCGGCCACCGCCACGTGGCGGCTCGCCGGCTCGTCGAAGGTCGAGCTCACGACCTCGCCCTTCACCGTGCGCTGCATGTCGGTCACTTCCTCGGGCCGCTCGTCGACGAGCAGCACCATGAGGTAGACTTCCGGATTGTTGGCCGTGATGGCGTGCGCGATGTTCTGCATCAGCACCGTCTTGCCGGTGCGCGGCGGCGAGACGATCAGGGCGCGCTGTCCCTTGCCGATCGGCGCGATCAGGTCGATCACGCGTGTCGAGATGTCGAGCTGCTGCTGCGGCGTGGAGGCCGCCTTCTTGGTCAGCGTGCCGGTGCGACGGCCGCTGCTGACCCGTCCCGACGACGTGGCGCGCGAGCTTGACTGCTCCTCCGCCATGGTCGGCGCCATCACGCCCGCGCCTTCCATCTCGAGCTTCAGCTTCTCGTCCGGGTAGAGAGGCGTCAGCGAGTCGAAGTTGATGCGATGGCGCAGCGCCTCGGGATCGTCGAAGTTGATCTTGTTGATCTGCACCAGGGCGAAATAGCGCTCGCCATCCTTGGGGGCGCGGATCTCGCCCTCGACCGTGTCGCCGGTCCGCAGGCCGAAGCGGCGCACCTGGGCCGGGCTGACATAGATGTCGTCGGCACCGGGCAGGTAGTTCGCCTCCATCGAGCGCAGGTAACCGAAACCGTCGGGCAGCACCTCGATGGTGCCGCTGCCGAAGATCGCCTGGTCGGCGGCGGCGAGCTTCTGGAGGATGGCGAACATCAGCTCCTGGCGGCGCATCATGGCGGCGCCTTCGACGCCCTGCTCCTCGGCGAAGGCGAGCAGTTCCGGCGGTTTTTTCTTCTTGAGGTCTTCGAGGTTCATGGATCTTCGGTCAGGTGGGGAATGGACGCACGCGCAGGGAATGCCGCCGACTGCGGTCGTTCAGAATTGCGCTGTGTCGTTCTAGGGTGGACCCCGTCGATCACCGCCGGGAGGCGGCGCCAGGGGCCCTCAGGTGGGCCGCTATTTACAGGCAGCGCGCCGGACTGTCAAAGCCGTGTTGCGACGCAGGCAGCCGGGCCGGACCGGGGCGGCCGCGGCCGTCAGGCCTCCCGCTCCGCCAGCATCTCGGCGTAGCGGAAGATCTCGGTGTGGTCGGCGCCCTTGCCCAGCCGGCCCTCGGCGTCGCGCCAGTAGTCGACCGCCTGCCTCAGCATCGGCATGTTGAGCTTGAGATGATCGGCCACCTCGCCGGCGGTGCGCAGGTCCTTGGCCATCAGCGCCGTGGTGAACCCGGCCGCGAAGTTGCGCGGGACGACGAACTGGCGACCCTTGACCTCGGTGGCATTGCTCTTTCCCGTGGACGTGTTGAACACGTCGACCATGGTGCCCGGATCGAGCCCGAACGCCTCGCCGACGACCAGCGCCTCGCACATCGCGACCAGGCCGGCGGCCGACAGGTAGTTGTTGAGCGCCTTCAGCGTGTGGCCGGCCCCGGCCGGACCGCACAGGGTGATGGTCTTGCCCATGGCAGCGAAGGCGGGCCGCGCCCGCTCCAGGTCCGCCGCGCTGCCGCCCACCATGATGCTGAGCGAGCCGTCCACCGCGCGCCGGACGCCTCCGGACACCGGCGCATCGAGCAGGGCGACACCCTGGGCCGCGAGATCACGCGCGAGCTTCTGCGTATCGACCGGATTGGACGAGCTCATGTCGATGACCAGCGTGCCGGCAACCAGCCCGCCGCGCGCCGCATCGGGCCCGTCGATCAGCGCCTGGCGAACGACCTTGCCGTCCGGAAGCATCGTGATCAGGCCGTCCGCCCCCTGAGCCGCGGCCTTGGGCGATGCCGTCGCAAGAGCCGTCGGGTGGCTGCCGACGAAGTCCGAGACCGCCTTCTGCGAGAGGTCGTAGACGCGCAGCCTGAATCCGGCCTCGGCGAGCCGTGCCGCCATGGGCCGGCCCATCATCCCGAGACCGATGAAGGCGATGGTGGCAGGCGGAGAAAGCGTGGTCATGCGGTTTGCCCCGGAGTGAGGTCGTATTCATAGAACGGCAGGGTACGCCCGGGAATGGCGTCGGACGGCGCGTTTCGCAGATGGCGGGCACCCATTCGCTCGTAGAAGGCGGCAGCGTTGGGATCGGCGAGGATCGTGAGCCGCCCGGCACCCTGGCGCCGCGCGAGCGCGAGGGAAGCCTCGAACAGAGCCCGCCCCGCCCCCGTGCCGATCGCCGAAGGCTCGACGAACAGCGCATCCAGATCCGACGTTGCGCCGGACGGCAGCACCACGGCCACGCCGACGGCCGCGCCCGCATCGTCGAGGGCAACCAGCACGCGGCCGGCGGCGATGTCGTCCTCGCTCACGACAAGCGCCGGGGTGCTCATCGCCATGAAAGCCGCGTCGTAGCCCCAATGGGCCTTGGAGCGGACGCAGAGGGCGGTGAGCGACACGGCCTCGCCGGCCTTGGCGTTGCGGATAAGCGCTGCCATTTCCTCCTCCCTTCACACCCTCTCCCCGCGAGGGGGAGAGGAACATGACGCGAAGGGTCAGATCCCGCGTTCCTTGAACACCGCGCTCGCGGTCTTGAAGGCGTCCAGGCTGGCGGGAATGCCGCAATAGATCGCCACCTGCAGGAAGATCTCCTTGATCTCCTCCTTGCTCAGGCCGTTGTTCAGAGCGCCGTTGACGTGCAGCTTGAGCTCGGGCCCGCGATTCAGCGCCGCCAGCATGGCGAGGTTCAGCATCGAGCGCGTCTTCTTCGGCAAGCCCGGCCGCGTCCAGACATAGCCCCAGCAATACTCCGTCGTGACGTCCTGGAACGACATCATGAAGTCGTCGGCGTTCGCCATCGAGTTGTCGACATAGCCGGCGCCCAGCACGGCCTTCCGCACCTTCATGCCGTCATCGTAGAGCTTCTTGTTGCGCGGGCTGGGCTTGGCCTTGCGCGACGGGGACTTGGGTTTCGACTGGGACTTGGCCTTGGCCATGGGTGTCTCTCCTCCGGTTCAACGAACCGGGAGAGACTAGAGCATGACGAGTCCGGCTGGAATCGGCCGAACCCGACGCTCCCTGTGGACCGCGCTCACCCGCCCTGGCTGATCGTCAGCTGGTCGGACTGGGGCCGTCTTTCCGAACGATCGAGGCCCTTGTCGCGCGCCGTCCGGCAGAGATCGTCGATGGTGATGTTGTCGAGTTGCGCCATCATCTCGCCGCGCAGCTTCTCCCAGGTCGGCCAGACGACCTCATGGGCCAGCGGCGAGCCGGTGGACAGGTCGTTGGGTTCGGTTTCCGCCTCGAGCCGGCGCACGACCCGCACGACCTCCCCCAGCGTGATGAGATTGCGGTCGCGGCCGAGGCGGTAGCCGCCGCGCGGACCGCGCTTGCCGGCGAGGATGCCGGCGCGGACGAGATGCTGCAGGACCTGCTCGAGGTAGCGCTTGGGAATGCGCTGCCGCTCGGTGATGTCGCCGCTGCGCACGGGGTGCTCGCCCATATGGAAGGCCACGTCGAGCACGGCCTCTATGGCGAACATGGTCTTCTTGCTGAGCCGAGGCATTTCCCGTGCTTCCTCTCAGGCGCTTCTGGCCGAGCCTGCTCCAACCCCCGTCGATCCGAACCCGCCGGTGCCGCGTGCCGTTCCGTCGAGCTCTTCAACCTCTTTCCAGACCGCCCGGGCGTGCCGGGCCACGATGAGCTGTGCAATTCGCATGCCGCGGGTGATGCGGAACGCTTCCTTCGACAGATTCACCAGGATGACGCCGATCTCGCCGCGATAGTCGGCGTCGATCGTTCCCGGGGCATTGACAAGGGTGATGCCGTTCTTGGCGGCGAGGCCGGATCGCGGGCGGACCTGCGCCTCGAAGCCGACCGGCAGGGCGATCGCGATGCCGGTGGGCACGATCCGCCGTTCGAGCGGGCCGAGCTCGATGTCCCGGTCGATGGCCGCCAGCAGGTCGGCGCCCGCGGCCGCCGCGGTGGCATAGTCCGGCAGGGCGAGATCGCGGGCATGCGGCAGCCGCCGGATGGCGATCTCGACGGCCTCGACTCCTGGCATATGCATCGTCACTCCGCTGCCTCGGCCTTGGGCGGGCCGCCGAAATGAAGGGCGATCCTGCCCGCCAGCCGCTTTGCGACATCGCCCTTGGCGAGGGTCGGCCAGTCCTCGACTCCGGCGGCGCTGATCAGGTGCACGGTGTTGCGCTCGCCGCCGAACGTGCCGGTGCTGGGCGACACGTCATTGGCCACGATCCAGTCACAGCCCTTGCGCTGGCGCTTCTCGATGGCGTTGGCCACCAGATTCTCCGTCTCGGCCGCGAAGCCCACCACCAGCGCCGGACGCTGCGGGCCCGGCCGAGACAGGGTGGCCAGGATGTCCGGGTTCGGTGCCAGCTCGATCCGCGGCGGCGGCGCGCCGGCCTTCTTCTTCATCTTCCCGATGGCGGGATGGGCGACCTTCCAGTCGGCAACGGCTGCGGCGCAGACCGCGACGTCGACCCGCCCCGCGTCCAGGCAGGCCTGCAGCATCTGCTCGGCGGAGTCGACCTTCACCACGCGCAGTCCGGGCGGATCGGCCAGGGCCACGGGACCACTGACCAGCGTCACCTCGGCCCCCAGCTGCGCCAGGGCGGCCGCGATGGCATGGCCCTGCTTGCCCGACGAGTGGTTGGAGATGTAGCGCACCGGATCGATCGCCTCGCGCGTCGGACCGGACGTCACGACCGCGTGCCGGCCGGCGAGCGGCTGCCGCCGGGGACCCAGCATCTGCTCGATCGCGGCGACGATCTCGTCGGGCTCCGCCATGCGGCCGGGCCCGAACTCGTTGCAGGCCATTGCCCCTTCGTCGGGCCCCACGAAGGTGATGCCGCGCTCGCGCAGGGTCTCGACGTTGGCCACGGTCGCGGCGTGCGTCCACATGCGCACGTTCATCGCCGGGGCGGCGAGCACCGGCTTGTCCGTGGCCAGCAGGACCGTGGCGGCAAGGTCGTCAGCCATGCCGGCCGCCATGCGCGCCAGGAGGTTGGCCGTCGCCGGCGCCACGACCAGCAGGTCAGCGTCGCGCGACAGCTGGATGTGGCCCATCTCGCTCTCGTCGGTCAGCGAGAACATGTCGCCGTAGACGCGATCCTCGCTGAGGGCCTGCAGCGACAGCGGCGTGACGAACCGGCCGCCGGCCTCGGTGAGGACGCAGCGCACCGACGCGCCGCGGCCGCGCAGCCGGCGGATCAGCTCGAGCGCCTTGTACGCCGCGATGCCGCCGGAGACGATCAGGAGAATCCGCTTGCCGTTCAGCATGAGAACCAGCCTATCACAGGGCACGGGTCACGAAAGTATACAGCCCCGTGAGCAGCAGCGCCCAGAAGACGGCCAGGCGGAACTGGTCGATCGACAGGCGCCGCCGGACCCGCTGGCCCAGCCACATGCCGGCGATGGCCGGCACGACGGCGACGGCCGAGACCAGCGCGCGCGGCCCGTCCAGCAGGCCGAATTCGAGCAGCGACACGGTGAGGGCGAGCGACGTGGCGCAGAGCACGACGCCCAGCGTCTGGACCAGCTCGGAGGGCTTGATGTCGAGTCCCTGCAGGTAGGGCATCAGCGGGATGATCGGCACGCCCACCACCCCGGCAACGAAGCCGGAGACGACGCCGACGACCGGCCGCAGGGGCCGCTCGAGGTCGGGATGGATGCGCAGCCGCACGCGCAGCAGGCCGAGCGTGCTGTAGGCGATCAGCACGAGGCCCAGCAGCAGGAAGGACCAGTTCGGGCCGCGCTGCCCGACCAGCCACACGGTGAGGTAGAGGGTCACGGCCAGCAGCAGGATCAGGAGCCACTGCCGGCGCACGATGTGGCGGAAGTTGCCGCCGACCGCCGCCTGCCAGAGGTTGGTGACGACGGTGGGCAGGGCGATCATCGCCATCGCCTCGGTGAGCGGCAGGAACAGCGTCGTGAGGCCGATGAAGATGGCCGGCAGGCCCAGTCCCACGAGCCCCTTCACCGTTCCCGCGACCAGGAACACGGCAAGGCAGATGACGATCTGTGTCGTGGTCACCTAGTCGGTCATCCCCGGCGGCACGACGGTCAATCCAACCACGCCGCGATGGCCGCGAGGAGCGCCAGCACGGCGACCAGCTCCGCGAAGCGCGGCCGCCAGGGCCGCCCGCGCGGCGGGACCGCCGCCTCGGCGCGCTCGGCCTCGCGCCGCTCGTGCTCGGCCACCAGATGCAGGCTGTCGATCAGCCGCGGCAGGCGGCGCAGCCCCCGCATGAGGTCCGCGGCCGTGCGTTCGGCCGTGGCGCGCGGGCCGAAATGGATCAGCATCCATTCCTCGATCAGCGGCCGCGCCAGCTCCCATATGTTGACGTGGGGGTTGAGCCGCGTGCCCATGCCCTCGGCCATGAGCATCGTCTTCTGCAGCAGCAGGAGCTGCGGCTGCACCGTCATCTCGAACTGCTCCGTGACGCGCAGCAGCTGCGCCAGCAGGCGCGCGATGGAGATCTGATGGCTGGGCTTGCCGAAGATCGGCTCGCCGATCGAGCGGCAGGCCTGGGCGAAGACCTCCAGCGACTGGTCGGGCGGCACATAGCCTGCCCGGAACTGCACCTCGGCGACGGCCCGGTAGTCGCGCCGCAGGAAGGCGACCAGCAGCTCGGCGAGGTAACCGCGCGTGTCCTCGTCGATGCGCCCCATGATGCCGAAATCGACCGGCACGATGCAGCCGTTGCGATCGACGAAGGCGTTGCCGCCATGCATGTCGGCATGAAAGAAGCCGTCGCGGAAGACCTGGTAGAAGAACGCTTCGGCGCTCTTCTTCATGATCGCCTCGGGATCGTGCCCGGCGGCGAGGATGGCATCGCGGTCGCCGATCGGGATGCCGTCGATCCGCTCCTGCGTCATGACGCGCTGCGCCGTGCGGTCCCAGTCGATGCCCGGCGCACGATAGCCGGGATCATCCGCGAAGTTCTCGCCGAGCTCCTCGGCCGCGGCGGCCTCCATGCGCAGGTCCATCTCGACCCGCACGACGTCGGCGAAGGCGCGCACCGATTCGACCGGCTTCAGCCGGCGGAAGCGCGGCTGGGTACGCTCGACCAGCTCGGCCATCCAGTAGAAGAGGTCGAGGTCGCGTTCGAAGGCGAGCTCGATGCCGGGCCGCAGCACCTTGACCGCGACCTCGCGGCCATCGGAGGTGACGGCGAAATGCACCTGCGCGATCGAGGCGGCCGCGACCGGCGTGTCGTCGAAGCGCGCGAACAGCTCGGCGACCGGCCGGCCGAGCTCCGTCTCGACGATGCGGCGCGCCGCGCTGCCGGGAAAGGCCGGCAGATGGTCCTGCAGCGTCGCCAGGTCGGCGGTCACCGCCTCGCTCAGGAGATCGGCCCGGGTCGACAACGCCTGCCCGAGCTTGATGAAGGACGGGCCCATCTCCTGCAGCGCCGCGGCCAGCCGTTCGCCCGGCCGACGGCCGTCGTTCGGTCGTGCGAACAGCCGCGCCCAGGCAACGAGCGGCGGCGCGATGCCCAGGATCTCGAGCGGGAACAGCGCGTCGTGGCGTGCGAGACTCAGCGCGATGCGCAGGAGCCGCCAGGTGTTGCGGAGGGCGCGGAGCATCTTAGCGGGAAGCGCGCCGGGACGGCGTCATATCCGCCAGCCCGCATGCAGGGCGACGACGCCCAGCGTCAGGTCGCGCCACGACACGTTGGCGAAGCCCGCTTCCGCCATGCGCCGGGCAAGCTCGCGCTGCGGCGGGAAGCGACGGATGCTCTCATGCAGGTACCGGTAGGACTCGGCGTCGCGGGCGACGATGCGCCCGAGCAGCGGCAGGGCGCGGCTGGAATAGGCGTCATAGAGGCGGGCCACGGGCGCGGAGGTGACGCGGCTGAATTCGAGGCAGTAGAAGCGGCCGCCCGGCCTCAGCACACGCCAGGCTTCGCGCAGGGCCCGGTCGATGTCGGTGACGTTGCGCAGGCCGAAGGCGATCGTGTAGCCGTCGAAGGAGCGGTCGGGGAACGGCAGCGCCTCGGCATCGCCCGTGGTCCAGGTGATGCCCTTCAGGATGCCGCGGTCGATGGCGCGGTCGCGGCCGACCTCCAGCATCGCCGGGTTGATGTCGCAGACCGCGACATCCGGCCGGTCGGCCCCGCGCGCCATCTGACGCCGCACGATGCGGAAGGCGACATCGCCCGTGCCGCCCGCCACGTCGAGCAGGCGCTCCCCGGGCCGCGGATTGAGGACATCGACCAGCGTGTCCTTCCAGAGCCGATGGACGCCGCCGGACATCAGGTCGTTCATCAGGTCGTAGCGCGGCGCCACGCTCTCGAAGACCTTGCGGACCATGCCCGCCTTCTCGGCCGCGGGAACGTCGCGGAAGCCGAAGGATGCCTGTTCCCCGGGAACAACATCGCTAGGATCGGGCGGGGGCGCCGAAGGATCGGTCATGGGCCCGCAACCTAGAGGAATCGCCATGCTGCTGAAAGACCGCGTGCTGCTGATCACCAATGTCGAGAAATTCGCAGGGCACGGCACGACGAAGGTGGCGCTGGCCCAGGGCGCCACGGTTCTGGCGCACGATCCGACCTTCGAGGCGCCCAGCGCCCGCCACAGGTACGAGTCGCAGTTCCCGGGCGCGCACGCACTGGCCGCCACCGACCCGGCGACACTGGTGCCGCTGGCGTTGAAGCGCCACGGGCATATCGACGCGCTGGTCAACAACGACGCCTACCCCGCCCTGCGCGCGCCGCTGGCCGAGGCGCGGCTGGAGGACTATCGCGCCGCTCTGGAGGCGATGGCCGTCGCGCCGTTCCGCCTGACCCAGCTGGTCGCGCCGTCGATGCGCAAGCGCAAGTCGGGCCGCATCGTCTTCGTCTCATCGGCGGCGCCGCTGCGCGGCATCGCCAACTACGCGCCCTACGTCTCGGCGCGCGCCGCCGCGAACGGGCTGGTCTCGTCGCTGGCCAAGGAGCTGGGACGCGACGGCATCACGGTGAACGCCGTCGGCTCCAACTATGTCGAGAACCCCGACTACTTCCCGCCGGCCCTGCTCGCCGACAAGGAAGCCATGGCCAAGATGACGGCGCAGATCCCGCTCGGCCGGCTGGGCAAGTCGGAGGAGCTCGGCGCGGCGATCTGCTTCCTCTGCTCCGACGCGGCGGGGTTCGTCACCGGTCATGTCCTTCCCCATGCCGGCGGCTGGGCCTGACGCCGGGCGAGGGGGAATTTCCGCAATTATCGCAATTTCCGCTACGGGATTTCAGTGGAGCGCACCCCCAGGGTGAGACAGTAGAACTCCGGACAGGCGGTCGATCACTGGTGGGCGCGGCCGCAGAGCGACAGGTCGACGCGGCGAGAGGAAATCCGTGAGAAGAGAACATCCGTGAAAAGACATGGTGCCAGGCTCTCGGTGAGAGACGGCCTATCCAGAACAGAGACCTACATGCGGATGTCAAGGGCACGATGAGGGGCGGCGAACCATGAGCGTCCCGGGTCATCCGCCAGCCGGCCAGCCCGCCGCGGGCCGCGTCGTCGTGATCGGCAATGCCGGGCTGGACCTCCGCCTCACGGTGCCACGACTGCCCCGGCCGGGCGAAACGCTGATCGGCGGCGACGGGGCCCGGGCGCCGGGTGGCAAGGGCCTGAACCAGGCGGTCGTGGCGGCGCGCTGCGGCGCGTCGGTCCGCTTCTGCGCGGCGCTCGGCAACGGCAAGTCCGAAGCGGACGCGCTGGAGCGGTACCTGGCCGACGAGGGCATCACCAACCGCATCCTGCCCCGCCTGCCGCACGCCACGGACTTCTCGCTGGTGATGGTGCTGCCGGACGGGGAGAACGCCATCGTCAGCACCAGCGCCTGCTCCCTGGCCCTGCCGTCGGCCCATGCCGCCCGGGCGCTGCGCGGCCTCGGTGCCGGCGACATCGTCCTGCTGCAGGGCAACCTGTCGCTGGAGACGACCGAATACGTCCTGGGCGTGGCGCGGCGGCTGGGCGCCGCGACGCTCTTCAACCCCGCGCCGTTCTGGCCGGGCGCCGAGAGGCTGGCCGGTCTGTGCAGCCTCCTCATCGCCAACCGGCTGGAGGCGGAATCCCTGGGGAGTTCCATCCATGAGGCGCCCGCCGCCATCGTCACGCTCGGTGCCGAAGGGTGCGTGCTGATCCGCGACGGCGAGCAGCGCGCCTTCCCCACCCGGCCCGTCGCCGCGATCGACACGACGGGCTGCGGCGACGTGTTCTGCGGCGTCATGGCCGCCATCCTCGCGCGCGGCGCGACGCTGGAGGACGCGATCGGCGTCGCGCAGATGGCCGCGGGGCTGACGGCCACCCGGCCCGGCGCCTACGAAGCGCTGCCCTCGCGCAAGGAGCTGGGCCAGATCCTGGGCGGCTAGAGTCTGGAGGCTGAGCCTGCTGCGCGCCTTCCCGGCCCTGGCGGGATCGAGCCTCGTCCTGAAATCTCAGGCGACTTGAGCCGCCGTTCTAGCCGAACGCCTCTTCCCAGGTGCCGCGCGTCGAGGCCTTGGAATACTCGGTGGCGCGGTTCTCGAAGAAGTTGGTGTGCTCGATGGCGTTCAGCATCTCGTCCATCCAGGGCAGCGGGTTCTTGGCGTCGCTGCGGTAGATGGGCTGGAGGCCGACCTGGGTCAGCCGGCGGTCGGCGATGAAGCGGATGTAGCGCTTCACGTCCGTGGCGGTCATGCCCTCGATGCCGCCCATTTCAAAGGCGAGGTCGATGAAGGCATCCTCGTGATCGACGATCGTCGAGCAGGCCAGGTAGATCTCGCGCTGCAGCGCCTCGGTCCAGATCTCCTGGTTCTCGTGCACGAAGGCGCGGAACAGCTTGATGATCGAGTTGCAGTGCAGCGTCTCGTCGCGCACCGACCACGACACGATCTGGCCCATGCCCTTCATCTTGTTGAAGCGTGGGAAGTTCATCAGCATCGCGAAGGAGGCGAAGAGCTGCAGGCCCTCGGTGAAGGCGCCGAATACCGCCAGGGTCTTGGCGATGTCCTCCTTCGAATCGACGTTGAAGCCCTGCATGTAGTCGTACTTGTCCTTCATCTCCTTGACGTGGAGGAAGGCCGAGTACTCGGTCTCGGGCATGCCGATCGTGTCGAGCAGATGGCTGTAGGCCGCGATGTGCACCGTCTCCATGGCGGAGAAGGCAGCCAGCATCATCTGCACCTCCGTGGGTTTGAAGACCCGCGAATAGTGCTTCATGTAGCAGTTGTTCACCTCGACGTCGGCCTGGGTGAAGAAGCGGAAGATCTGCGTCAGCAGATGCCGCTCGGCCTCGGACAGCTTGTTGCGCCAGTCCTTGACGTCGTCGGCCAGCGGCACCTCCTCGGGCAGCCAGTGGATGCGCTGCTGCATGAGCCAGGCATCGTAGGCCCAGGGATAGTGGAACGGCTTGTAGATCGGCTTGGCGTCGAGAAGGGACATGGTGGACCGGTCGGTCGAAGACGGAAAGAAAGCCCGGCAGCGCCGCGGTTGGACCCGCGGCGCACCGAGAACGGCTGAGACTATTGGCAGCTAAGGCATTCTTCGTAGTTGTTCGACTGAGCCGGCGCCGTCGGCGAACCGAACGGCACCGGCCCACCCGGAGACGAGGGGACGTCAGTTCTGGGGGCTGAAAGGGCCTGGTCGCCGATCGGCAGGGCGAGCGCCTCGCCCGCCACCGTCTCGGCGCGCTGGATGCTGAGGGAGCGGCAGTAGTAGAGGCTCTTCACGCCGCGTTTCCACGCCATCATGTGGATCTGGTGCAGGTCGCGCTTGTGCACGTCTGCCGGCAGGAAGAGGTTCAGCGACTGGCTCTGGCAGATGAAGGGCGCGCGGTCCGCGGCATGCTCGACCAGCCAGCGCTGATCGATCTCGAAGGCGGTCTTGAAGACGGCCTTCTCGTGATCGTCCAGGCAGTCCAGATGCTGCACCGAGCCCTGGCTCACCGTGATCGAGGTCCAGGTGTCCTCGTCGTTCCGGCCCTTCTGCTCCAGCAGCTTCTCGAGGTACGGGTTGCGCACCACGAACGAGCCCGACAGGGTCTTGTGGTTGTAGACGTTGGCCGCCGACGGCTCGATGCCCGGCGAGGCGCCGCCGCAGATGATCGAGATCGAGGCGGTGGGCGCGATGGCGAGCTTGTTGGAGAAGCGCTCCTCGAAGCCGAAGTCCGCCGCGTCGGGGCACGGGCCGCGCTCGCGGCCGAGCGTCCTCGACGCCTCGTCGCACTGGCCGCGGATGTGCTTGAACATCTTCTTGTTCCACACCTTGGCCATCACCGATTCGAGCGGGATGTTGTTCTGCTGCAGGAAGGAGTGGAAGCCCATGATGCCGAGGCCCACCGAGCGCTCGCGCATGGCAGCGTAGGTCGCGCGCGCGAAGTCGCTGCCGGCATTGTCGATGAAGCCCTGCAGCACGTTGTCGAGGAAGCGCATCACGTCCTCGATGAAGGTCGGATGCTCGTGCCACTCCAGATAGGTCTCGACGTTGAGCGAGGACAGGCAGCACACCGCCGTGCGCTGCTTGCCGTGGTGGTCGATGCCCGTTGGCAGCGTGATCTCGCTGCACAGGTTCGAGGTCTTGACCTCGAGGCCGGCCAGCTTGTGATGCTCGGGCAGCGCCTTGTTCACGTGATCGACGAAGACCAGGTACGGCTCGCCGGTCTCGATGCGCGCCGTCAGGATGCGGATCCACAGATGCCGCGCCGAGATCTTGCGCAGGACGGCGCCGTCCTTGGGGCTGACCAGCGCCCACTCCTCGTCGTTCTCCACGGCGCGCATGAAGGCGTCGGAGATCAGAAGACCATGGTGCAGGTTGAGCGCCTTGCGGTTGGGATCGCCGCCGGTCGGCCGGCGGATCTCGATGAACTCCTCGATCTCGGGATGGTTGACCGGCAGGTAGACCGCCGCGGAGCCGCGGCGCAGGGAGCCCTGGCTGATCGCGAGAGTGAGCGAATCCATGACGCGGATGAAGGGCACCACGCCGGACGTCTTGCCGTTCTGGCCGACCTTCTCGCCGATCGAGCGCAGGTTGCCCCAGTAGGAGCCGATGCCGCCGCCGCGTGCCGCCAGCCAGACGTTCTCGTTCCACAGGCCGACGATGCCCTCGAGCGAGTCGTTGGCCTCGTTCAGGAAGCAGGAGATGGGCAGGCCGCGCGTGGTGCCGCCGTTGCTCAGCACGGGCGTGGCCGGCATGAACCACAGATTGCTGATGTAGTCGTAAAGACGCTGCGCATGCGCATCGTTGTCGGCATAGGCCGAGGCCACGCGCGCGAACATGTCCTGATAGCTCTCGCCCGGCAGGAGGTACCGGTCGGAGAGCGTGGCCTTGCCGAAGGCCGTGAGGCGGGCATCCCGTGAGGAGTCGGTAACAACCCGAGCACCGCTTCGAACCTGAACGACATCAAACACTTGCGGCCCCCATTCTTGCTTTTGTCCACAGGTGTGGATGAAACATCCTGTGGAAGACACCTACATATTGGGAGGGTCTTTGCCCTCCCCACTATTCCTTGATGATACGCCCCGCGAAGGCCGTGTCATCGCCAATTTTTTACCCCGCGTGTGAATCTGAGGAATGGTCAGTTAACCCATTGAAATAATTCAATAAAATGATGTTGCAAATATTGCCGTTCCAGGTCCGAGAACCTCTTCGCACATGCAGCATGGAAAGAGAACAAAACGCGCTTTCCCGCGGAATCCAAGGACCGCAAACAGAAATGCCGCCGAATCGGCCCACGGCCGCGCAGCAGCACGGCAAAAGCCGAGACGGCACGGGCACTTCCGGCCTCTGCGAACGCCGTCGCCATATTGTCATGGTCGGACGTAACATCCGGCCATACCAAACACACTGCACCAGCGCTCCCCGACTGGCGCAGCAACGGGAGGGATCGCCAGCCCATGGCCATCGCCGATACGGCCAGCGTCAGGACACCGCGCGTCTACGGCCTCGACGCCATCTGCGCCGCGGCGCTGCAGACGGGTGGCGAGGAGGCCGCCCAGTTCGCCCGCCGCCTGTTCAGCCGGACCGCCGACAAGGACCTGGCCGCCGCACCCGCTGCGCAGCGCGCCGGCGCAGCGACGGCCCTGCTCGCCTTCGCCCGCCGCCGCCTGCCCGGCGTCGCCAAGGTGCGCGTCCTCAACGCGACGATGCAGGATCACGGCTTCGATGCCCGCCACACGGTCGTGCAGATCGTGAACGACGACATGCCGTTCCTGGTGGACTCCGTCGCCAACGAGCTGAATCGCCGCGAGATCGCCGTGCATCTGCTGGCCCACCCGGTGCTGGCGATGCGGCGCGACCTGGACGGCGACCTGCTGGAATTCGCGCCGGAAGCCAGCGACCGGGCGAAGGCCGAATCGCTGATGCATATCGAGATCGACCGGCAGTCCGATCCCGTGGTGCTCGACGAGATCGCCGCCGCGCTGACGCGGGTGCTGGCCGAGGTGCGGCTGGCGGTCGGGGACTGGCGCGCCATGCGGCGGGCCTGCCTCGACGCCGTCGCCGACCTCGCCGCCAGCCGCTCGCCCAGCCTCGCCGAGTACGAGGACTTCCTGCGCTGGCTGGAAGCCAATCACTTCACCTTCCTCGGCCACCGCCGCTATCGCTACATCGACGATGCGGGCCAGCCAGGCGGGCTGCGCTACGAGCTGGTGCCGGGCTCCGCGCTGGGCATCCTGCGGCGGGACGATCTCAGGCTGTTCGAGGCCGGACCGACGGGCAGCGAAGCCATGGCCCGTTTCGCGCGCGGCAGCCACAACATCCTGATCGTCAAGACCGACAGGCCCTCGCTGGTCCATCGCAGCGGCCCCATGGACTGCGTGATCGTGAAGACCTACGACGCCGACGGCCGGATCACCGGCGAGCGCCGCCTGGCCGGCCTCTTCACCTCGGCTGCCTACCACACGCCAGTGCACGACGTGCCGCTGCTGCGCGGGCGGGTCGACCGCATCCTGCGCCGCTCCGGCCTCGACGTGCACAGCCACGATGGCAAGGCGCTGCTGGCGATCCTGGAAGCCTATCCGCGCGACGAGCTGTTCCAGATCGAGGAGGACACGCTCTATGACCACGCGCTTGGCATCCTGCAGCTCCAGGAGCGCCGGCGCGTCGCGCTGTTCGTGCGCCGGGATCCGGTCGGCCGCTTCGCCACCTGCCTGGTGTTCACGCCGCGCGAACGTTTCGACGCCGTGCTGAGCGACCGCTATGCGACGCTGCTCGAAGACGCCTGGCACGGCGCCGTCACGTCCGTCTCCTCGTCGGTGGGCAGCGATTCGGCCCTCGCGCAGTCGCTCTACACGCTGAAGCTGGAGCAGCCAGATGCGCCCACGCCGGACCTCGGTGCCCTCGAGGCGGCGCTGGCCGAGGCGGCGACCTCCTGGAGCGATCGCTTCCGCAGCGCGCTGCAGACGCACCAGGGTGAGGCCGAGGGCCGCATCGCCGCGCGACGGTGGCGCGACTGGTTCCCTCCGGCCTATCGCGACCGTTTCGAGGCCAGCGACGCGGTGGGCGACCTGCCCCTGCTGCAGGCGGCCCTCGCGGGCCAGCCCTTCGGCGTGCGCCTGGACCGCGAGCCCGGCGCTCCCGCCCATCGGTTCCTGCTGCGCCTGTTCCATCCCACGGCGCCGATCGCGCTCTCCGACATCCTGCCGCAGGCCGAGAATCTCGGCCTGCGCGTGCTGAGCGAGACTCCCTTCGTCCTGAAGGAGCAGGGTCCGGCCGTCGCGCTTCAGGTGCTGAGCGTCGAGACGGGCGACGGGTCGCCGGTCGACCTCGAGCGGTCCGGCGCGCGCTTCGCCGAGGCGCTGAGTCGCGTCTGGTCGCGCGACCTCGAAAGCGACGGGTTGAACCGCCTGGTGCTGGCCGCCGGCCTGGATTGGCGCGAGGTGACGATCCTGCGGGCCTATGCGAAGTACCTGCGGCAGGCCGGCATCGCGTTCAGCCAGGACTACATGGAGCGCGCCCTGGCGGCGCATCCGACCATCGCGCGCCTGCTCGTGGACCTGTTCGCCGCACGGTTCGACCCTGCGCTGGGCCCCGCCGCCGCCGAGGATCGCGTGGCGACGGTCGAGGACATCGAAGCCAGGCTTGCACGCCAGTTCGACGAGGTGGCCACGCTGGACGAGGACCGCATCCTGCGCCGCTTCCTCAATGCGCTGCGCGCGACCTTGCGCACCAACGCCTGGCAGGCAGGACCCGACGGCGCGCCGAAGGCTTGGATCTCCTTCAAGATCGACAGCCGCGCGATCGACGAACTGCCGATGCCGCGCCCGCTGGTCGAGATCTTCGTCTACAGCCCGCGCATGGAAGGCATCCACCTGCGCGGCGGCCGGGTGGCGCGCGGCGGCATACGCTGGTCGGACCGGCGCGAGGACTTCCGGACGGAGATTCTGGGGCTGATGAAGACCCAGATGGTGAAGAATGCCGTCATCGTCCCGGTCGGCTCGAAAGGCGGCTTCTTCGTCAAGCGACCGCCGCCGGGCGGCACGCGCGAGCAGCATCAGGCCGAGGGCATCGCCTGCTACCAGACCCTGATCCGCGGCATGCTCGACCTCACCGACAACGTCGCCGGCGACCGCATCGAGCCGCCGCCGCGCGTGGTGCGCCATGACGGCGACGATCCGTATCTCGTGGTCGCCGCCGACAAGGGCACCGCGACCTTTTCGGACATCGCCAACGCGCTGGCACGCGACTACGGCTACTGGCTGGACGACGCCTTCGCTTCCGGCGGCTCGGCGGGCTACGACCACAAGAGGATGGGAATCACCGCGCGCGGCGCCTGGGAATCGGTGAAGCGCCATTTCCGCGAGCTGGGCCAGGATATCCAGACGACGCCGTTCTCCGCGGTGGGCGTCGGTGACATGTCGGGCGACGTGTTCGGCAACGGGATGCTGCTGTCGGCGCAGACCAGGCTGGTCGCGGCGTTCGACCACCGGCACATCTTCATCGACCCCGATCCCGATCCGGCGCGCAGCTGGCAGGAGCGCAAGCGGCTGTTCGACCTGCCGCGCTCGTCCTGGATGGACTATGACCGCTCGCTGCTGTCGGCCGGCGGCGGCATCTACGACCGCGCCGCCAAGTCGATCGCCCTGTCCGACGAGGCCGGTGCCGTGCTGGGCATCGACGCGCCCGCCATGACGCCCACCGATCTGATGCGGGCGATCCTCGCCGCGCCGGTCGACCTGCTGTATCTCGGAGGCATCGGCACCTACGTCAAGGCGAGCAGCGAAAGCCACGCCGATGCCGGCGACCGGGCCAACGATGCGCTGCGCATCGACGCGACGCAGGTGCGGGCGCGGGTGATCGGCGAGGGCGCCAATCTCGGCTTCACCCAGCGCGCCCGCATCGAGGCCGCGCTGGCCGGACGGCGGCTGAACACCGACGCGCTCGACAACTCGGCGGGCGTCGATACCTCCGACCACGAGGTGAACATCAAGATCGCCACGGGAGCGGCCATCCGCGAGGGTACGCTTGCGGCCGAGGCACGGGATGCCCTGCTCTTCTCCATGACCGACGAGGTCGCCGCTCTCGTGCTGCGCCACAACTACCAGCAGAGCCAGGCGATCAGCGTCGCCGAAGAGCTCGCGAGCGAGGAGCACGACCGGCTGGAGCGCTTCATGCGCGCGCTGGAACGCGGCGGCCGGCTCGATCGCGGCGTCGAGTTCCTGCCCGATTCGGCCACCATGCGCGCGCGAGCCCAGAACCGGCACTACCTGACGCGGCCCGAGCTCTGCGTGCTGCTGTCCTATGCCAAGATCGACCTCAACGAGCAGATCCTCGAGTCGGACCTGCCGGACGATCCGCTGCTCGTGGGCGAGCTGCTGCACTACTTCCCGGCGCCGCTGCGGGAGCGGCACGAGCCGGCCATCCTGGGCCACCGCCTGCGCCGCGAGATCACCACGCTGCAGGTCGTGAACTCCCTGGTGAACCGCTGCGGCCCGGCCTTCGTGCGGACGATGACGGCGCGCACCGGCGCGCCCGCCGCCGTCATCGCGCGCGCCTTCGCCGTGGTGCGGGATGCCTGGAAGCTGCGCGCGCTCTGGAGCGACATCGAGGCGCTGGACCCGCTGCTCAAGGCCGGTGCCCAGATCCGCATGCTGGTCGCCTCGCAGCGGTTCCTCGGCCGCACCGTGCTGTGGGCGCTGCGGCGCCTGCCGCAGCCGATCGACGCCACGTCGGCAACGCAGCAGCTCGGGGCTGCGGTGGCCGCGCTGCAAGCGCTTCCGCCCGAGCTGATCGGCGACGCGGAGACCGCGGCACTCGCGGAGCGTGCCGCTTCCTTCGAAGCGCTGGGCGCGCCGCCGGAGGTCGCCCGCCGGGCCGCCGCGCTCGAGACCCTGGCCGCCGCGGGCGACCTGATGGTCGCCGCCCGGGCCAGCGGCGTCGACATCGACTCGGTGGCGCGGCTTTACTTCCGGCTCGGCGAACGGCTGTCGCTGGCGCGGCTGGCGACCGCGGCGCAGAAGCTGCCGCGGGAAGGCCAGTGGGCCGCGCAGGCGGCGTCGGCCGTCCAGGACGAGCTCGCCACGCTGCATGCCGACCTGCTCGCTTCGGCGCTGAACACGGCACGGGCCACCGGCATCAGCGATGCGGACGCCGTCCTGACGCGGTGGGGCGAGACGCGCCGGCTGGCGCTCGACCGCGCAGAGCGCCTCATGAAGGAGGAACTGCCTGGCGCCGGATCGCTCGACCTCGCGATGCTCTCGGTGGCGACCGCCGAGCTGCGGACGCTTGTCTGAGGACGGATCATCGCCACATCGGAGGCACCATGACCCGGAAGAACGACACCTACCCCGTCAGGAAGAGCGACGCCGAATGGCAGAAGGCGTTGGACCCGCTGCAACACCACGTGCTGCGCAACCACGGCACGGAACGGCCGTTCACCAGCCCGCTCAACAGCGAGAAGCGCCCGGGCATCTTCCGCTGCGCCGGCTGCGGCGAGCCGCTGTTCGATTCCTCGACCAAGTACGAGAGCAGCTCGGGCTGGCCGTCCTTCTGGCAGCCCATCGCGGAGGCGGTCGGCACCTCGACCGACACCAGTCATTTCATGACGCGCACCGAAGTCCACTGCGCGAAGTGCGGCGGCCATCTCGGCCACGTCTTCCCGGACGGGCCGCGGCCGACGGGGCTGCGCTACTGCATGAACGGCGCCGCCCTCTCGTTCGAGGAGAAGAAGTAGCCCTCGTGTGCGATCAGCGGCCGGGCAGCGCGTAGAGATCCTGCACCAGACGCTGCAGGTTGGCGCGTACCGCCCGCTGATCGGCGATGCGCAGGCGGTTGTCGTTGGTGATGGCGTCGTCGAGGCTGGCGTCGCCGAGACCCGTCACGGTCTTCTCGTAGACGACGCGGCCGCTGGTGGCCTCGGTGAGCCGGTAGGCGATCGCCGCGGTGACCGACATGGCGAACCCCGCATAGGGACGGTTGAGGGTAAGCAGCCTGGCATCGAGGCGGTAGCGGCCGTTGGCGCCCGCCGCCAGCCCGGCCGCGGTCAGCGATTCGACGAGCGCCTGCCGCACCTGGACCGGATCGACGGCCGACGTCCATGGCGTGCCGGGATCGTTGCCCAGCGCGACAGATCCGACGGTGACGGCATTGCGGTAGGCCGGCGCCGGGGCGCCGGCCGGGGGCGTTTCGGGCACCATGGCCAGATAGCTCGCGGGCGCCGCACACGCCGCCATGCCTGCAAGCACCAGCGCTACCATGCCGAGACGACGGATCATCAGCGCCCCCAGGGATCCGGCCGAAGTATGCCGCAGGCGGCAAGGGCCGCCCAGAACGCAATCATCCTACCAGACCCCCTCGAGCTACAGCGCCCGCCGGACGTCGGTGCGGGCGAAGTCCTCGCCCTTGAACAGCAGCGGGGCGTCCAGGCGCTTTGCCAGCGCATAGGCTGCGCAGTCGCCGAAGTTCAAGCGGGCCAGGTGATTGCCTTTGCCGAAACGGCGATAGGCCTCGAAGGCCATGAGCGCCTCGTCCTGCGCGAACGGCGCGACGGTGAACCCCGCCGTCTCGAAAAGTGCGTTGTAGTCGTCGACAAGTCTTTGACGTCCCCGGCCGAAGGCGAGGAGGCGCGCTTCAAAGTCGGTCATCGCGGACAGGCGCACATCCGTTTCGAGCGCGAGGATCAGGTGAAAATCTGGTGCTTCGACCTCGTCCAGGAGAATCGCCATGATGGCCGAGGTGTCGACGACGATCACTCGAAAGTGCCTCGGTCATTGTAACCGAGGATCTCGTCATCGGTGCGCGCGTCCACGACAGGAAGGGCAGCGGCATGCCGCGTAATTTCCTGCAGCCTTTGCAACTTCTCGCGCTGGGCTGGAGTCATCCGGCCGAGGCGCGCGTCCCGTGCCGCATCGAGGAGCCTCAGCTTCTCCTCTGCCGCCCGATGGACGGCCTCGGTGATGCTGAGACCTGTCCGCCGTGCCAGCTCGCGAACCACCCGTTCCGTTTCGCTGCTCTTGATGTTGAGAGCCATTGTTTCTTCCTGTCTTCCCAGACGAGGAAGATAGGAAGAAACCCTATCATCATCAAGAAATCCCCTTCAGGAAGCCGATCAGCAGCTCGTTGACCTGCTGCGGCCGCTCCTGCTGCACCCAGTGGCCCGCGCCCTCCAGGATATGGCTGCCGACCAGGCCGGGCAGGGTCTTCGGATAGGCGTCGAGCTGGGCCTTGGCGGCCGGAAAGCGCAGCACGCCGTCGCGGCTGCCGGCGATGAACAGCGAGGGCTGGCGGATCGGCTGGCCACGCCAGGGCGCACCGAGCTCCCAGTTGCGGCGCAGGTTGCGGTACCAGTTCAGGCCGCCGCGGAAACCGGTGCGCGAGAACTCCTGCACGTAATAGTCGAGGTCGGCCTCGCCGAGCCACGCCGGCAGCGCCGGCGGGTCGACCGTGTTGGCGAGCAGCGTGCCGCCGGTCAGGCGCGCGAAGCCCTTGCCCGTCTCCTCGAGTTCGCCGCCCGCGGTGAAGTAGAGCCGGCGCAGCGCGCCCCGGATGTCGGCCTGCAGCTCGGCTTCCGCCACGCCGGGCTTCTGGAAATACTGCAGGTAGAAGTCGTTGATGCCGAGCTTCTCCAGCGCGGTCAGGATGTCGACATAGCCGGGCGGTGCGTAAGGCACGCTCATGGCGCAGACCGCCGGAAACAGGTCCGGCCGCCACAGCGCGGCATGCCACGCGACCGGTGCGCCCCAGTCGTGGCCGACGATGACCGCCCGGCTCTCGCCAAGCCCCTTCACCAGCTCCGCCATGTCGCCCACCAGGTGGAGCAGCGTGTACTGGTCGATCGGCTCCGGCGCCTGCGTGCCGCCATAGCCGCGCATGTCCGGCGCCACGCAGCGGAAGCCCGCGGCGGCGACGGCCGTGAGCTGGTGGCGCCAGGAGTACCAGCTCTCCGGCCAGCCATGGCAGAACAGGACCAGCGGCCCCGTGCCGACCTCGGCATACCGCATATGGATGTTGTTGGCTTCGGTCGTCTTCAGCGTGATGCCGCGCACGGGCGAACTGGTCATCGTTGGCTGTCCTCCTGATGCGAGCGACCCTAGAGCATGACGCGCCCGGCCGAAATCGCCGTGCTCTACCCCCGCAAATGGACCGGTCGGGCCAGCCGCGTGCGCAGCGAGGCGCGCGTGCCGAACAGCAGGGAGCCGAGGAAGAACAGGCTGGCGCACAGGACGATCACCGGCCCCGAGGGCAGCCCGGCATGGAACGACACCAGCAGGCCGATGGCCGACGAGGCGAAGGCGATGGGTGCCGCGATCAGGGTCATCGACCAGACCTCGCGCGCCCAGAAGGAGGCGGCGACGGCCGGCAGCAGGATCAGACCGAGCGCCATCAGGGTGCCCAGCGCCTGGAAGCCCGCCACCATGTTCAGCACCGCGAGCGCCAGGAACAGGTAGTGATAGATCGAGCCCCTGATCCCCATCGCCGCGAGGAATCCCGGATTGAAGCATTCGACGACCAGCGGCCGATAGATCGCGGCCAGCCCCACGAGCGTCACGGTCGCTGTCGAGGCGATCAGCAGCAGCGCCATGTCGTCGACCGCCAGGATTGCGCCGAACAGGATGTTCATCAGATCGACCGCAGAGCCGCGCAGCGAGATGATCAGCACGCCGATCGCCAGCGCCGTGAGGTAGGCGGCGGCAAAGCTCGCATCCTCGCGGATGCTCGAGAAGCGGGCGATGGCGCCCGAAGCCAGGGCGGTGGCGATGCCGGCCAGGAAGCCGCCCAGGCTCATGGCGGGCAGCGAGAGGCCGCCCAGCAGGAAGCCCAGCGCGGCGCCCGGCAGCAGGGCATGGGCGAGCGCGTCCCCCATCAGGCTCATGCGTCGCAGAATGAGGAACACGCCGATCGCCGATCCGCCCGACGCCAGCGCCAGGGTCGCCACCAGCGCGCGACGCATGAAGCCGAACTCGACGAAGGGCTGGATCAGATGTTCGTAGAGCATGGCGCGCCGTCAGGCGCTCAGCCGCACCGGCGCCTCGCAGGCGTCGGCCTGCTCGTCCCAGGCCTCGGCCATGGCGCGGGCCCGCAGCAGGTTCTCGGCCGACAGCACGTGTGCGGTCGGACCGGAATCGACCAGTTCGCGCGCCAGGAGGAGGGAATTGGGAAAGTCGCGGCGCACCTGATCGAAGTCGTGCAGGACGGCGACGACCGTGCGCTTCTCGGCCCGCCAGCGCCGGATCAGCGCCATGAGATCGGTGACGGTCCTGGAGTCGATCGCGGCGAAGGGCTCGTCGAGCAGCACCAGATCGGCATCCTGCAGCAGCAGGCGGGCGAAGAGCACGCGCTGGAACTGGCCGACCGAGAGCGTATCGATGGGCCGGCGCTCGAAGCCGGCAAGGCCGACCGCCTCGATGGCATGGCCCGCGTCATGGATGTCGGCACGGTTGGCCGCGCCGAAGCCGCCGAACCGCGACCAGCGGCCCAGCAGCACGGTATCGAACACCGAAATCGGGAAGGCGCGATCGATCTCGGCCTGCTGCGGCAGGTAGGCAATGCGCCGCGCCGCGCACTCGATGCGCCCCTCGATCCGAGGCGCCAGGCCCAGCACGGCTTTCAGCAGCGTGCTCTTGCCGGCGCCGTTGGGGCCGACGATCGCCGTCATCTCGCCAGCGGGAATCTCCGCAGACACGTGATGCACGGCGGGATGCCGATCGTAGGTGACGGTGACATCGACGAGACGGACCGCCGCCGTCACAGCGCCCACCATACCGCCAGCCACAACAACGCCGAGACGCCGAGCGCGGCCGCCATGCGCGCGGGCGCACTCATGGCGAGCAGCGTCGTGCCGAGCGAGATGTGCGTATCCATCGGCCGATCTGTTATAATATTACCCAACCCGAGTCCAGCAGCGCCCGTCCCGACGATGCGCTGCCGGGAGCCGCTAACCGTTTGTTGATCGGTGGCGGCTTTTGTTGATTGGCAGGGACGGGTTCGGGCGCGCATCTTCGCCTCATGGCAGGAGGCTCATCTTCGGGATCGCGATTTGCGCGGCGGTCGCTGCTGATCGGCGGCGCGGCCCTGACGGGCATGGCCGTCGCGGGCGCCGTCGCGTCGCGCGCGCAAGCCCGCAAGCCCGCCGACAAGCGGGCGGAGGGCCCGTGGCTGGTCGAGCTGTTCACCTCGCAGGGCTGCAGCTCCTGCCCGCCCGCCGACGCCTACCTTGGTACCCTGGCCCGGCGCCCGGACATCGTCGCTCTGTCGTTCCATGTCGACTATTGGGACTATATCGGCTGGAAGGATCCCTTCGCCACGCGCGCGACCACGGAGCGGCAGCGCGCCTATGTGCGGGCACTGCATCAGCGCTATGTCTACACGCCGCAGATGGTGGTCGAGGGGATCGGTCATGAGACCGGCCGCGATCCTGCCGCCATCGAGAAGCTGCTCGCGCGCGCGCAGCGCAAGTCCGTCCAGCGGGCCACCCCCGACCTGTCGCGCTCGACGGGCGGCGCACTGACCGTGCGGCTCGACGCCTTCGCCCTCGACGGGCGATCGGCGGACGTGACCCTGGCCGTGTACGATCGCCGCCACGCCACGCCCATCGCCAGCGGCGAGAACCAGGGCCGCATGATCGAGAACTTCAACACGGTGCGGCGGCTCCAGCGGCTGGCGCGCTGGGACGGTGCCCCGGCCACCTGGACGATCGATGACGCCGACCTGCAGCCCGGCAAGGGCGCCGCCGTGATCGTCCAATGGGCCGACCAGGGGCCCGTGATCGGTTGCAACAAGCTGGAACCGGCCCTTTTCGGATAAAGCATGTTCCGTTCGGCTGGAATCAGCCGAACGGAACATGCCTTGTGAAACTTCGATCACCCGTGCGCGCGTTTCCACGATGACGGAACCGCTTGCGGTCCCGTCATCGTGGAAACCGCTCCAGGGCGGCGCGCGGCCGCAGCGGCCTTGCTTCGGCCACAGCGGCAGGCGATGGTGGACCATGTCGCTTGCCAGCGCTGCCGGCCGCCTGACTGCCGTCCTCGGGCCCACCAACACCGGCAAGACCTACCTCGCCATAGAACGCATGCTCGGACACGAGTCCGGCATGATCGGCTTTCCGCTGCGCCTGCTGGCGCGCGAGAACTACGACCGGATCGTCAGGATCAAGGGCGCCGCACAGGTCGCGCTGATCACCGGCGAGGAGAAGATCGCGCCGCCCGGCGCGCGCTACTTCGTCTGTACCGTCGAATCCATGCCGCTCGACCGCACGGTCTCGTTCCTCGCCGTCGACGAGGTGCAGATGGCCGCCGATCCGGAACGCGGCCACTTCTTCACCGACAGGCTGCTGCACGCGCGCGGCACGCACGAGACGATGCTGCTGGGCGCCGACACCATCCGGCCGGTGCTCAACCGCCTGCTGCCCGACATCGACGTCGTGGCGCGGCCGCGCTTCTCGAACCTCTCCTATGCCGGTCCGAAGAAGGCGACGCGCCTGCCGCGCCGCTCGGCCGTCGTGGGCTTCTCGGCCAACGAGGTCTATGCCATCGCCGAGCTGATCCGCCGCCAGCGCGGCGGCACGGCGATCGTGATGGGCGCGCTCAGCCCGCGCACGCGCAACGCCCAGGTCGACATGTTCCAGTCAGGCGAGGTCGACTACCTGGTGGCGACCGATGCCATCGGCATGGGCCTCAACATGGACGTGAACCATGTCTGGTTCGCTTCGCTGCGCAAGTATGACGGCCGCACGTCGCGGCCGCTGCGCGCCGTGGAGCTGGCGCAGATCGCCGGACGTGCGGGCCGTCACATGAACGACGGGACGTTCGGCACGACCGCCGAGGTCGGCGGCCTCGCGCCGGAGGTCGTCGAGGCGATCGAGAACCACCGCTTCGATCCGCTGCGCGACGTGCAGTGGCGCAACAGTGCGCTGGACTTCCGCTCCGTCGCACAACTGATCGCCTCGCTCAACCAGCCGCCGCCGCATCCCGCGCTGCAGCGCGTGCGCGAGCAGGACGACCAGCTCGCTCTGCAGACCCTGGCGGCGCATTCCGAATTCCTGCCGCGCCTCAGGACTCCGCCGCGCGTCAGGCTGCTGTGGGAGGTCTGCCAGGTACCCGACTTCCGCAAGACGATGACCGAGGAGCATACGCGCCTGCTGGGCCAGCTCTTCGAGCATCTCACGCAGGGCGGAGAGCGCCTGCCGGAAGACTGGATCGAGGGGCACATCAAGCGCCTGGAACGATTCGACGGCGACATCGATACGCTGATGGCGCGCATCGCCCACGTGCGGACATGGACGTACATCTCGCATCGACCCGACTGGATCCAGCGTGCGGCGCACTGGCAGGAGCGGACGCGCGCCATCGAGGACAGACTTTCCGATGTGCTACACCAGCGCCTGACGCAGAGGTTTGTCGATAGACGCGCGGCGCTGCTTGTACGAAGATTGAACGATGAGGGTGAAATGACGACGTCGGTCGCTGCCGCGGGCGAGGTCACGGTGGAAGGGGAACATCTCGGACGCATCGAGGGCTTCCGCTTCGTGCCGGACAGCACCGACGGCCATGCCGACCAGAAGGCCGTGATGAGCGCCGCCTTGCGCGCGCTGCGTCAGGACATGCCGACGCGCCTGCAGGCTTTCGTCAACGCGCCGGACGGCGAGCTGGTGTTCGATGCGCAGCTCCGCGTCTGCTGGGGCGGCGGGCCCGTCGCGCGCCTGCTGCCGAGCGGCGACGTGCTCGCGCCCAAGGTCGAGGCGCTGCCGTCGGATCTGCTGGACGGCCCGGCCCGCGAGGAAGTGCGCAAGCGCGCCGCGGTCTGGGTCGAGACGCGCATCCGGCTGGGTCTCAGCGAGCTGATGGATGCCCGCGCCACGACCGAGCTGCCGGCCGGCGCGCGCGGCATCATCTTCCAGCTCTGCGAAGGTTTGGGCGTCCTGGCGCGCCGGCCGATCGAGGAGCAGCTCGCCGCGCTGGGCGAGGAGGACCGCAAGGCGCTGGCCAAGCTCGGCGTCCGCGTCGGCGTCTATTCGCTCTATTTCCCGAGCATGCTGAAGCCGGTGCCGATCCGGCTGCGCGCGGGGCTCTGGATGGTGGCACGCAGCCGCGACACCATCCCGCCGCTGCCGGCGGAAGGCCGCACGTCGATGGATCTGCCGCCGGGCGCCGATCGCGACTTCTACGCCACCATCGGCTACCTGCCGCTGGGCGATCACGCCATCCGCGCCGACATGGTCGAGCGGCTGGCCGCCATGGCGCGGCACGCCGTGCGCGACAGCCGCGAGGCGGCACGGCGGGCGCAGCAGCAGCAGGAGCGGCAGCAGAAGCAGAGGAAGAAGCCGGCACCCGCCACGTCGGCACCGGAAGCCGCGGCCGTGCCGCCGGACGAGATCAGCGAATGGGCGATCGTGGCGGCGGCTTTCGGCGAGGCCGAGCCGCCGACGAGCGAAGCCGCGGACTCCGGTATTCCCGCCAGCGATGCCCCGGCGGAAGACGCCGGCACCGCGGCACAGGAGGCGCCGGAACCGCCGGTCGCCGCTTCGACGGCGGCCGCGGAACAGCCGGTCGAGCCCGAGACGGCCGCCGGGGCCGAGGCAGAACCGACCCTGTCGGACGACGTGCCGGCACAGGCGGCGAGCGCTGGCGAGGATGGGACCGAAGGGCCATCCGGCGCCGAGGCGCCCGCCGAAACCGAAGCATCCGCTCCCGTCGAGGGCGCTCCGGTCGAGGGCGCTCCGGTCGAGGTCGCTCCGGTCGAGGGCGCTTCCACAGAGGCTGCTGGGGCCGAGGCTGCTCCGGAAGAGGCTGGTCCGGAAGAGGCGGGCGGCGGCAAGGCGGACGACGCCACGGTGGACGACGGCAAGCCGGGTGATGGCAAGCCGGGTGACGGCAAGGCGGGACTACGCGCGTTGCCGCCGGGCTGGTTCCGCGCCACGCCGCAGATGATGTCGCTTGTCGGTTGTTCCGAGCCGGAGATGGCGAACGTGCTGCGCGCGCTGGGCTATCGGGTGCATCCGCCATCGGAGGAGCACGGTCCGCTGCATGCGTTCTCGGTGAAGCCCCGGTTCGTGCGCGAGCGCGAGGAGCAGCGCGAGCGCCAGCGGCAGCAGCAGCGCCATCAGCGCCGCGAGCGGCCGAATCGCCCCAACGAGCGGCAGTTCTTCGCCGATTCGCCGCGGCCGGAACGCGGTCCTGGCCAGGGTCCCGGCCGGGACGACCGCCGGCCGGAGCGCAGCGGCCCGAAGGACCGCCGGGACGACCGTCCGCCACGCGAGGGCGGCCGCGAGGAGCGGCGCGGGCCGCGTCCGCCACGCCGCGACAGCGGCGGGCCGGCGTTGCGTCTCTACGCCACGACGGAGAAGAGCGGCGATACGCCGGCCGCCGATTCGCCCTTCGCCAAGCTGCTGGAACTCAAGCTCGGCGGAAAGAAATAGCAGGCATGCGGGCCTGAGGAGCCATGCGGCTGGACAAGTGGCTCTGGCACGCGCGCTTCTTCAAGTCGCGCAGCCTCGCCTCGCGCTTCGTCGAGAAGGCGCGCTGCCGCATCGACGGACGCGTCGTCGACAAGCCGCACGCGGTCGTGGCGCCGGGCATGGTGCTGACCTTCGCCCTGGGTCCGCGCGTCCGCGTCGTGCGCATCGTCGCCTTGGGGGAACGCCGCGGGCCCGCTCCAGAAGCCCGCGCGTTGTATGACGAAATCGACGCGGCCTGAATCGGAGCCTTGCGCGCCTCCGCCCGGCACGTTAATCCCGCGTCGCGTCAGGAGCCGTTGATGACCTATGTCGTGACCGAGGCTTGCATCAAGTGCAAGTACATGGACTGCGTCGAAGTCTGCCCCGTGGACTGTTTCTACGAGGGCGAGAACATGCTGGTCATCAATCCGGATGAATGCATCGATTGCGGCGTCTGCGAGCCGGAATGCCCGCCCAGCGCCATCCTGCCCGATACCGAGAAGGGGCTGGAGAAGTGGCTGGAGCTCAATCGCAGCCTGTCGACGCAGTGGCCCAACATCACCCGCAAGGGCGATCCGCCGGCAGACGCCGAGGAGCACAAGGACGAGCAGGGCAAGTACGAGAAGTACTTCAGCGACAAGCCCGCGGCCCGCTGAGGGCCGCCCCGTCCCGCGACACGGCGACTTTTGCGCAAGACATGCAATTTGCGCATGGCTCCACCGTTGCCGAAATGCAACATAACCCGCGACTCTGCGCGCAATCTCTGCTATAAGAGGAGCGCTGAAAGCGACCTTTGGTGGTCTGCTGACGGCTCGGTACCCAAAATCGGTAGCCGAAAACAACTTACCGATACCGGGTATCAGGCCGGCACGCAAGGGGGCGTGGGATGGCAGATCACGGTGTCGCTCGAAGCGCGGGGTTGGACGTGAAGGGAACTGATATGGCCAAGCCGAAGAAGATCGTGGCCAAGGCTAAGGATTTCGCCTTCGAGAAGGGCGATTTCGTCGTTTATCCGACGCATGGCGTCGGGCGCGTCATCGACATCGAGGCGAAGGAAATCGCCGGTCACAAGCTCGACCTGTTCGTCATCTCGTTCGAGCAGGAGCGCATGATGCTGCGCGTGCCGGTGGCGAAGGCGAAGATCTCGGGTCTGCGCAAGCTCAGCTCGCGCAAGATCATGGAGAACGCGCTGGTGACCCTGAAGGGCCGCAGCCGCGTCAGCCGCGCCATGTGGAACCGCCGGGCCCAGGAGTACGAAGCGAAGATCAACTCGGGCGACCCGGTATCGATCGCCGAGGTTGTCCGCGATCTGCATCGCAATGCCGGCCAGCCGGACCAGTCCTACAGCGAGCGCCAGATCTACGAGGCCGCGCTGGACAGGCTGGCGCGCGAGCTGGCCGCGGTCGAGCGGATCGACAAGGACGTCGCGACGCAGAAGCTCAACAGCGTGCTTCAGAAGGTCGCCTGACGGAGACTCCTGCGAAATCTGAAAGGCGGCCGACCGATCCACGTCGCGCCGCCTTTTTTCATGCCGGGACGGCATGACCGCCGCGACCATCGCCCGTCTGAGCGACGGCCGCCGCATCTGGGCGCTGGGCGCCCTGCGCGGCGACGACCGTGCCGCCGACACGTTGGCGCGGTCCCTGATCCAGCGCTGGCAGCCCACCGACAGGCTGGTGGTGCTGGGCAACATGCTGGGCCCCCGGGGTGACGCGGCCTCCACGATCGACCGGCTGCTGCGCCTGCGGCGGCGACTGATGGCCGTCAATCTCGCCTGCGACGTCGTCTTCCTGCGCGGTGCGCAGGAGGAAATGTGGCACAAGGCGCTGGCCTTGCAGTTCGCCCTCGAGCCGCTGTCCGTGCTCGACTGGATGCTGGCCCAGGGCCTGGCGGGCACGCTGGCCGCCTACGGCGCCAGCCTGGACGATGGGCGGGCCGCCTGCCGCTCGGGTCCCCTGGCGATCGCCCGCTGGACGAGCGGCCTGCGCGCGCTGCAGGCGGCGCGGCCCGGCCATGCCGTGCTGATGAATGCCCTGGCGCGCGCAGCGCGCAGCGCGGACGGCGGCGTGCTGCTGACCGCAGCCGGCATGGATGCCGCCCGGCCGTTGCAAGAGCAGAGGGACGCCTTCTGGTGGAACGGGCTGCGCGATGCCGCGCTCGATGCGGCGATGTCATGCGCCGCGGTCGCGGACTGGCAGGATCTGTCGCGGCTCGTGCGCGGCTGCGGTCCCCGCCATGACGCGCCCAACCCGCTGGGCGTGGGGCGCGTGCTGACGGTGAGCCACGACAGGCCGGCGCTGGTGGCGATCGGCCCGCAGGGCAACCTGCTCGACCGCCTCGAGGCCTGAGCGACGGCCGGCCGCGGCACCTGGCTCACGGCTCGACGATCTTCACCAGCGGCAGTGCCCCAAGCTCCGCCGGCGTATCGACGCCGTTCAAGACGAGCAGCCGTTCCATGTGGAAGTCGGGATAGGGCATGCGCCGGGCGAGCTGCGCCGGCGTGCCGGTCGAGGACGGAACGACATGCAGCCGATAGGGGCGCAGCCCGGCAGCCTCGGCGGCGGACAGCGTGTGGAACGTGCGGGCGGCCGCCAGCAGCGCCTCGATGCGCCGGTCGCGGTCGGGCCCTTCGCTCGTGAGATTGAAGTAGCAGATCCAGTCGTCATGCCGGACGAAGACGTAGCGCACCTGGCCGAGGCCCGAATCCGCGCCGCGCGGCCGCGCGCCCACGGCCGCTTCCGCGCCGCTGATCGTGATCGCCTGGACATTGGTCGGCGTGGGCTTGATGCGCGAGCGCATCCAGTCGGCCAGCGATCCCGAGAGCGGACCCGGCACGCAGGAGAAGAAGAGCAGCGAGCCGTCGCGGCCGACGCCCAGAACACCGTCCGATTCGTTGAACAGGCGGAAGTCCCGCGGCGCCGTGAAGCCCAGCCGCATGGTGGGATGCAGGAAGCGGTTGCCACGCACGAAGCCTTCGCGCGGCGGATCGTCGACCGACATGTTGTCGATGGCCGCGAGGTAGATGTCGGCGTGCGAATCGCCGGGGGCCAGGGCCTGCGGCATCAGCTGCAGCGCCTGCCGCCGTTCGGTCGGTCCGGGATGCGTGGAGGTGCTGCTGCGACGATCGACGGAATCGGGCGCCTCGCCCATGAGCTGCAGCTCGAACCGCCCCTGGCGGCGCAGCTTGTCGATGAGGCTGGCCATGGCGCTGCCGCGATACCCGGCCCGCACCAGCACGTCGACGCCGAAGCGGTCGGCCTCGAATTCCTGCTCGCGCGAGTAGCGGCGCAGCGCCAGCAGGCCGTCGCGGGCCACGGACCGGCCGACCGAGGCCGATCCGGTGGCCACCGCCGCTTCGATGGCCGAGTCGAGCACCGTCTTGCGCGCCCGCGCCCGCTGGTAGCCGTGCCGTTCCACGAGATGGCCGATCTCGTGCGCGAAGGCGGCAGCCAGCTCGGCCTCGTCCTCGAGCAGGGCCAGCAGGCCGCGGGTCACGAAGACGTAGTTGGAGACCGCATGCGCATTGGCGAGCGGCGAGTCGAGCACGACGAAGCGGTAGCTGCCCGCGAGCTTGCCGCGGCTGACCAGCCGCTGCCCGACGCGATCGACATAGGCCTGCAGCACGGGATCGGCATAGGGCAGCCCCAGCTCGCGCTCGATGTCGCGCGGCACCTGCGGGACCTGTGCAGTCCCCCGTCCGGGGCCGGACGCCTGCGACGGAACGGCCTGCTCGGCGCAGCCAGCGGCGACGACGAGCAGCACGAGAAGAGCCAGAACGCGGCGGAAAATCACGGACCCTCCTGGGCACGCACGGTCGACCTTAGACGCTCGGGGATCACCACCGCAATCGCCGCGAGGCTGGAAGAAATGACGCTGCTGTGGCAGTGATTGGACCGGAAGATCGCATGCCCCGTTCCGAGACCCCGTTACGCTCCGAGCTCTTTCCGGAGATCGCCCCCTATGCCAGTGGCATGCTGGCGGTGGACGGCCGCCATACGATCTACTGGGAGCAGAGCGGCAATCCGGAAGGCATGCCGGTGGTCTTCCTGCACGGCGGCCCCGGCGCAGGTTCGGCGCCGGTCCACCGGCGCTTCTTCGACCCGCAATTCTACCGCATCGTGGTGTTCGACCAGCGCGGCTGCGGGCGCTCCATGCCCCTCGGCGAGCTGCACGACAACACCACCGACCATCTGGTGGCCGACATGGAGAAGCTGCGCGCCCATCTCGGCGTGGCGCAGTGGCTGCTGTTCGGCGGATCGTGGGGCAGCACGCTCGCGCTGGCCTATGGCCTGCGATACCCGGAGCGCGTCACGGGCTTCGTGCTGCGCGGGATCTTCCTCGGCGGGCGCTCGGAGATCGACTGGTTCCTTCACGGCATGCGCACCGTCTTTCCGGAGGCCTGGCGCGACTTCGCCGAGCACCTGCCAACCCATGAGCGCAGCGATCTGCTGGGCAACTACTATCGCCGCCTGATCGACCGCAATCCGGACAGCCACCGGCCGGCGGCGCGCGCCTGGAGCCGCTACGAGGCCGCCTGCTCCACGCTCTATCCGACGGCCCGCGCGCCGTTCGACTCCGATCACGGCGGCTTCGCCCTGGCGCTGTCGCGCATCGAGGCCCACTACTTCGTCCACGGCACCTTCGTGGCCGAGGGCTGGCCCTGGAACGACCTGAACCGCGTCCGGCACCTGCCCTGCACCATCGTGCAGGGCCGCTACGACATCGTCTGTCCACCGGTGACGGCCGACGCGCTCGCGCGGGCCTGGCCGGAGGCACGATACATCGTGGTCCCTGACGCCGGTCACAGCGCGCTGGAGCCCGGCATCCGGGCGGCGCTGGTGGGGGCCACCGAAAGCTTCCGGCTGTCGAGCAGCGACGTCGACCTGTTCGCGCCGCGCTTTCCCTGGGAGACCTGACGCGCAAGACGAAAAGCGAAAAGCAAGAGGTAGAGGAAACGCCATGGCTTTCGAGCTTCCGCCGGAACAGACCGGCGCGGCGGCATGGTACGGGCCGGAGATGGCCCGCCGCACCGACTGGCTGATGACACTCGACGCGGCGGAGATCGCGGAGGTCGAGCAGGCAGCAAGGGGACTGGCCGAGCGGGAGGCCGACATCGCCGCCGTGACGGCCGCCGATTTTCCGCTGCCGACGCTGGGCGCCAAGCTGCGGAGGCGCGTGCGCGAGGAGGTGCTGAACGGGCGCGGCTTCCTGCTCCTGCGCGGGCTGCCGGTCGAGCGCTGGTCGATGCGCGAGGCGGCCACGGCCTTCTACGGCCTGGGCGCCCATCTCGGCAGCGCGCGCTCGCAGAATGGCAAGGGGCATGTGCTGGGGCACGTGCGCGATCTCGGCCTCGACGTGCACGATCCGAACGTCCGCATCTATCAGACCAGCGAGCGGCAGACCTACCACACCGATTCCTGCGACATCGTCGGCCTGCTGTGCCTCAGGACCGCGAAATCGGGCGGCCTGTCGGCGCTCGTGAGCTCGGCCACGATCTTCAACGAGATGCGGCGCCGGCGCCCGGACCTGCTGGAGCTGCTGTTCCAGCCGATCGCCACCGATCGCCGCGGCGAGGTGCCGGAAGGACAGAAGCCCTATTTCGAGATCCCGGTGTTCAACTGGCACAAGGGCTTCCTGACCGCGATCTACCAGCGCCAGTACATCGACTCGGCCCAGCGCTTCGCCGATGCGCCGCGCCTGACCGCGCGCCAGGTCGAGGCGCTCGACCTGTTCGATTCGCTCGCCAACGATCTTGCGCTGCATCTCTTCATGGAGTTCAGGCCGGGCGACGTGCAGCTGGTGCACAACCACACAATGCTTCACGACCGCACCTCGTTCGAGGACTGGCCCGAACCGGACAGGCGGCGTCACCTGCTGCGCCTGTGGCTGGCGGCCTCCGACGCGCGGCCGCTGCCGGAGGTCTTCGCCCAGCGCTACGGTTCGGTCGCGATCGGCGACCGCGGCGGCATCCTCGTGCGGGGCACCCGCCTGCAGGCACCGCTCGAAGCGGCCTGAGGCGCCCCCGGGCCACGGTGGTTGACCATGGGCGCCGTCGTCCCTAAGTGAAGGCCGCCTAAAGAAACCACTCTGACTAGGGATAACGTATGGCCAGCGATCCATCCGCGGGCGGCGCCCCGGCTGAGATGCCGGTCGAGGCGTCGGACGACACCCTCGACAATCCGGGCAATCCCGGCAGCGTCACGGCGGAGCTGGAGCAGCTCAGGGCCGAGAAGGCCGAACTGCAGGACAAGGTCCTGCGGGCTCTGGCAGAGGCGCAGAATGCACGGCGACGCGCCCAGCAGGACGTGGAGCGCGAACGCAAGTTCGGCATCGAGCGCTTCGCCAAGGACCTTCTGTCGGTGGCCGACAACCTCGGCCGCGCGCTGGCCTCGGTGCCCGGCGGTCCGGAGGCTGCCGACCCGGCCTTGCGCAACGTTCTGGTCGGCGTCCAGGCGACCGAGCGGGAGCTGATCTCGGCGCTGGAGCGCCATGGCATCACCCGCATCGACTCGCTGGGCAAGCCCTTCAACGCCGAATTCCATCAGGCGATGATGGAGATCGAGGATCCGACGGTTCCGACCGGGACCGTGGTCCAGGAGATGGCGCCGGGCTACCTGATCGCCGGCCGCCTGCTGCGGGCGGCCATGGTCGGCGTGTCCCGGGGCGGACCGGCGCCCGTGCGCGGCGCCAGCAATGAGAACGCCAAGGCCTGATCACGGTTAGAATCCTTCTTTTCGAGCCCGCACTCCATTGCAGGCGGCGTTGAAGGACCTATATAGCCCCTGTCCTGACCCGGTCTTTTCCGGCAGGTAACACATTCGGGGGTCGGCAGGGCGCCTTTCGGGCCCGAACGACCTGCCTAGGGAAGAGAGAGCAGTCATGGCAAAAGTCATTGGTATCGACTTGGGTACGACCAACTCGTGCGTCGCGGTCATGGAAGGCGGCGACACCAAGGTCATCGAGAATTCCGAGGGCGCACGGACGACCCCTTCGATGGTCGCCTTCACCGACAGCGGTGAACGCCTCGTCGGCCAGGCTGCCAAGCGCCAGGCCGTCACCAATCCCCTCAAGACCCTGTACTCGGTCAAGCGCCTGATCGGCCGCCGCTTCGACGATCCGATGGTGGCGAAGGAAATGTCGCTGGTGCCCTTCAAGATCGTGAAGGCCGGCAACGGTGACGCCTGGGTCGAAGCCAACGACCAGCAGTACAGCCCGAGCCAGATCTCGGCCTTCGTGCTGGGCAAGATGAAGGAGACCGCCGAGGCCTATCTCGGCGAGAAGGTCGAACAGGCGGTGATCACCGTCCCGGCCTACTTCAACGACGCCCAGCGCCAGGCCACCAAGGATGCCGGCCGCATCGCCGGCCTCGAGGTCCTGCGCATCATCAACGAGCCGACGGCCGCCGCGCTGGCCTACGGCATGGACAAGCGCAAGAGCGGCACCATCGCGGTCTATGACCTGGGCGGCGGCACGTTCGACGTGTCGGTCCTGGAGATCGGCGACGGCGTGTTCGAGGTGAAGGCCACCAACGGCGACACGTTCCTGGGTGGCGAGGACTTCGACCTGCGCGTCATCACGTACCTCGCGGACGAGTTCAAGAAGGAGCAGGGCATCGACCTGCGCAACGACAAGCTCGCCCTGCAGCGCCTGAAGGAAGCGGCCGAGAAGGCCAAGATCGAGCTCTCCAACTCGAAGGAGACCGAGATCAACCTGCCGTTCATCACGGCGGACGCGAGCGGCCCCAAGCATCTCGTGATCAAGCTGTCGCGCGCCAAGCTCGAATCGCTGGTCGACGACCTGATCCAGCGCACGCTGGAGCCGTGCAAGGCGGCGCTCAAGGATGCCGGCCTGCAGGCGGGCCAGATCGACGAGGTCATCCTGGTCGGCGGCATGACGCGCATGCCCAAGGTCATCGAGACGGTGAAGCAGTTCTTCGGCCGGGAGCCGGCGCGCAACGTCAACCCCGACGAGGTCGTCGCGGTGGGCGCGGCGGTGCAGGCGGCCGTGCTGAAGGGTGAGGTCAAGGACGTCCTGCTGCTGGACGTGACCCCGCTGTCGCTGGGCATCGAGACGCTGGGCGGCGTGTTCACCCGCCTGATCGAGCGCAACACGACGATCCCGACGAAGAAGAGCCAGACCTTCTCGACGGCCGACGACAACCAGACCGCGGTCACCATCCGCGTGTTCCAGGGCGAGCGCGAGATCGCCGCCCAGAACAAGCTGCTGGGCCAGTTCGACCTGGTGGGAATCCCGCCGGCCCCCCGCGGCATGCCGCAGATCGAGGTCACGTTCGACATCGACGCCAACGGCATCGTGCAGGTCTCGGCCAAGGACAAGGCGACCGGCAAGGAGCAGCAGATCCGCATCCAGGCTTCGGGCGGCCTGAGCGAGGCCGACATCCAGAAGATGGTGAAGGACGCGGAGCTGCACGCCGAGGAGGACAAGAAGAAGCGCGAACTGATCGACGCGCGCAACCAGGGCGAGGCGCTCGTCCACTCGACCGACAAGAACCTCAAGGAGTACGGCGACAAGGTCGGCGCCTCCGAGAAGGCGGCGATCGAGTCGGCTCTCGAGGGCCTGAAGACGGCCCTGGCCGGCGAGGACGTCGAGGCCATCAAGGGCAAGACGAACGACCTGGCCCAGGCGGCGATGAAGCTCGGCGAGGCCATGTACAAGGCGCAGCAGGGCGACGCGCAGGCGGGCGCCGGCGCTGCGGGCGGTGCGCCGGGCGGCGGCGCGGCGGACCAGGCCAACGACAAGGTGGTGGACGCCGAATTCGAAGACGTCACCGACAAGAACAAGAAGACCGGTTCCGGCTGATCCGGACCGCGAGCAGGAACACAATGCGGCCTCCCGCGCGAGCGGGAGGCCGCGCCATAAGCGGCAGGTGGGGGCTGCGTGGAGCGTATGTCGCAGGACTATTACGAGCTGCTCGGAGTGAGCCGTACGGCGAGCGCCGACGACATCAAGAAGGCGTTCCGCAAGCTTGCCATGCAGCATCACCCTGATCGCAATCAGGGAAACAAGGACGCCGAGAAGAAGTTCAAGGACGTCAATCACGCCTATGACATCCTGAAGGATCCGGACAAGCGCGCCGCCTACGACCGCTACGGGCCGGCCGCCTTCGAGGGCGGCGGCCCGGGCGGCTTCCAGGGGGGGCCGGGTTTCGACTTCGGGTCGGTGTTCGGCGACATCTTCGAGGAGATGTTCGGCGGCGCCGGAGGTCGCGGCCGCGGCGGCCGCGCCGACATGCGCGGCCAGGACCTGCGATTCAATCTGGAGATCACGCTCGAGCAGGCCTATGGCGGCACGGAGGCCACCATCCGCGTGCCGAGCTCGGTCAGCTGCGAGGCCTGCAAGGGCAGCGGTGCGGAACCCGGCTCGAAGCCGCAGACCTGCCCGACCTGCCATGGCCGCGGCAGGCTGCGTGCCCAGCAAGGCTTCTTCACCGTCGAGCGCACCTGCCATACCTGCCACGGAGCCGGCCAGATCATCGACAAGCCCTGCCGGACCTGCGCCGGGCAGGGCCGGGTGCGGCGCGACAAGTCGCTGAAGGTCAACATCCCGCCCGGTGTCGAGGACGGCACGCGCATCCGCCTGACCGGCGAAGGCGAAGCCGGCGCCCGCGGCGGTCCGCCCGGCGATCTCTACGTTTTCCTCTCGGTGCGGCGCCACCAGCTGTTCGAGCGCGAGGGCGCCGACGTGCACTGCCGCGTGCCGATCTCGATGGTCCAGGCCACGCTCGGCGGCAACATCGAGGTCCCCACGCTCGACGGCAAGATGGCGCGCATCAACGTCCCGGCGGGCGCCCAGAACGGCCATCAGTTCCGCCTGCGCGGCAAGGGCATGCCGATCGTGCGCTCGACGCAGCACGGCGACATGTACATCGAGATCAACGTCGAGACCCCGACGAACCTGACCGCCAAGCAGAAGGAGCTGCTGAAGGAGTTCGAGAAGGCCGGCAAGACCAGTCCCGAATCCGAAGGCTTCTTCAGCAAGGTCAAGGAGATGTTCGGAGGCTGACGGGCGGCCGAGAAGTCCGTCCGCCGCGGCATGTCGCTTGCTTGCCCGTTCCCGTGAGAGGACCGGCATGACAGATCCGAAACCACTGCCGACGCTTGAGGAGTTCCGTGCGCGCGCCGCCGCCAGCGGCCTGCCGCTCACCGACGAGGACATCGGTCATCTGCACAAGGGCTATGTCGGCCTGCTGCAGTTGATGGAGCGCATGCCGCAGCGCTGGGCGTGGGCCGCCGAACCGCCGCACGTGTTCCGCGCCGATGAGTAGCCGCACGATCGCCGAGCTCACGACGCTCGGCATTGCGGACGCCAGCCGCCTGATGGCGCGCGGCGAGATCACGGCCAGGGCGCTGACCGATGCCTTCATCGAGCGCATCACCACCGTCGACCCCAAGCTCTCGAGCTTCGTCACGCTGACGGCCGAGAGCGCGCGGCGGGCCGCGGCGCAGGCCGATGCCGAGCTGAAGCAGGGATTCAGCCGCGGCCCCCTGCACGGAATTCCGATCGGCCTCAAGGACATCTACGAGACCGAAGGCGTGCCCACGACCGGGCATTCGCACCTGCGCGCCGACTACGTACCCGCCAGCGACGCGGAGACGGTGCGTCGCCTGAAGGCCGGCGGCGCCGTGATCCTGGGCAAGCTCGCCACGCACGAATTCGCCAACGGGGCGATGACGCCGGACCAGCCGTTCCCGCCGGCGCGCAATCCCTGGAACACGGCCTATCAGCCCGGTGGTTCCTCGAGCGGCTCCGGCGCCGCCGTCGCGGCGGCACTCTGCATGGGCGCCATGGGCTCCGACACCGGCGGCTCGATCCGCCAGCCGGCGGGGTTCTGCGGCACCGCCGGCATCAAGCCGACCTACGGGCTGGTCAGCCGCTGCGGCATCTTTCCTCTGTCCTTCAGCATGGACACGGCCGGACCGCTCACCTGGACGGTCGAGGACAGCGCCCTCATGCTGGACGTCCTGGCGGGGCACGATCCCAACGATCAGGCCTCCGCCAGGGCGCCGAAGGTGGACTACGGCGCCTCGGCACATCGGCCCATCAAGGGCATGCGCATCGCGCTGCCGCGCGCCTGGTACGAGGCAGGACTCACGCCGGACATGACGAGGGGCATGGACGACGTGGTGCGTGTCCTGCGCGACCTCGGGGTCGTCGTCGAGGATGCCGCCTTCCCCGACATCTGGGACTACCATGCCTGCGGCCGCGTCATCATCACGGTGGAGGCGCACGCCATCCATCGCCGCGACCTCATCGAGCGTCCTGAGAAATTCGGCTACACGACGCGGCGGCGCTTCCAGCTCGGCGCGTTCCTGACGGCCGAACAGTACCTGTCGGCGCTGCGCTTCCGGCGCAAGCTGCAGGTCGACACCCGCGCCGCCATGCGCGGCTTCGATCTCATCCTGGCGCCTAACCAGTGGGGGCCGCCGGACGTCTTCGAGGAGCCGCAGCCGATCTTCCACTTCCTGGGCGCCAAGCCCTCGCTCAGCATGCCCTTCAACGTCACGGGCCAGCCCGCCCTCACCGTCTGCTGCGGCTTCGGCGCCGACGACTTCCCGCTGGCCTTCCAGCTCGCGGGACGGCCGTTCGACGAGGCCAGCGTCTTTGCCGCCGGCGCCGCCTACGAGCGCGCCACCCCGTGGCGACGGCATCGGCCGCCAGTCTAGCCCCTGGCGACGGCGAGGGTCTCCTCGAACGCCGGCGCCTCCACGCCGGCCAGGAAGCCGGCGAACGCCATCTTGCCGACGAGGCGCTGGGCCTCCGGCGCGCCATCCGTCAGTCCCCGCCGTTCGAGCAGGGCCGCGAACTCGGGCCGCGTCGGCGCGGCGAGATCGGTCTCCGGCACCGCGTCCGGCAGTCCGTGGGCGGCGTTGAGACTAGAGGCGCAGCCATAGAAGAAGCGGACCAGCAGCCGCGCGAGAGCCAGGCGGGCGAGCACACGGCGGTCGGGCTCACGGCCGAGACAGGCGCGGACCAGCGCGAGTTCCAGTTCCCGGCTGTCGGCCAGGAACAGGAGCAGGGTCGCCGGATCGACCAGGGGATCGTTGCCGTAGGCGGTCTCCCAATCGATCAGCCACAGCCGCTCGCCATCGAACAGGATGTTGTGCGGATTGAGGTCGTTGTGGCTGGAGACCAGTCCGGCGGCGTCCCAGCGATAGGCCTCGCGGATGCGGTCGAACCCCGCGCGATGCCGGTCGAGCAGGCCGGGGGCGAACAAGCCGGTTTCGAGCAGGCGCTCGAAGTTCCGATCGAGGATCGTCAGATGATCGACGCCGACGGCGGGGAAGCGCGGCACGGCCTGGAGCCGGCGGACCAGCGCGCCGAGCGCCTGCATCAGACGAGGAGGGCCGCCGGGATGCTCGGAGAGCGGCCGCGCCGGCAGGAAATCGGTGATTGCCACACCCGCTGCCGGATCGGCGTGGCGCACGGGCGGTGCGAGGCCGGCGTCGGCCGCCACCTTCATGCAGGCATAGGCGCGCTGCGGGTCGCGGACCTCGTCGCGCCGCGGCGATTCGAGACGCAGCAGGTAAGGCCGGCCGCCGACCTCGAGACGATAGTTCGCGGCCGACGCGCCGAGAACGATGGGCACAAGCGACGAGACCGGTGAGCGATCGAAAGTCGCTGTCACAGCGGACCGCGCTCGCAAACGCTCCTCGATAGGGAGAAGGTCGAATGGATCGCTCAGGTGCAGCCCAGCTTCTTCGCCAGGTCGACCATTGAGTCGCCAACCGCGTTCCACTCCCCTTCAGCCTTGAGGTCGCGCGTCTGGCCGGGCCCGTGCTCCCCGGGCCGCACCACGAAGCCGGTCGACAGGCCGCATTTCTGTGCCGCCTTGAGGTCACCGTTGTGGGCGGCCACCAGCATGACCTGGTGTGGCTCGAGATACATGCTGTCGACCACGCCGAGATAGGCTTCCGGATCGGGCTTGTAGTGGTGGAAGGTCTCGCCCGAGAAGCAGTGATCCCAGGGGATGCCGCCGTTCTTGGCCATGTTGATGAGAAGCGCGACGTTGCCGTTGCTGAGCGTGGCCACGACGTACTTCTTCTTCATCATGCCGATGCCCTCGACCGAATCCGGCCAGGGCCGCAGCCTGTGCCACAGCCGCGTGAACTCCCAGGCTCCCGCCTCGCCCGGATGCTTCAGGCCGCGCTTCTCCAGCAGCATCTCGAAGGCTTCCTTGTGCAGGTCGTCGATGCGCGTCCACGGAAGCTCGCCCTTGCGAACGCGGGCCATCTGCGGCTGGTACAGGCCGCGCCAGTCGTCGGCGAAGCTGGTCCAGTCCGTCTCGAGCCCGTGCTTGCGACCGAGCGCCGGAAGATCCTCGATCAGGCTGCCGCGCCAGTCGACCACCGTCCCGAACACATCGAAGATGCAGACCTTCAGGTCCGCGGGAACTTGCGCCATGGATGTCTCCTCCGTTCAGCGCAGTGTGGCGTGGTGCGACGGGCTTGGGTAGGGTCCCGCGCATGGCGAGACCCAGCACGGTGACAGGAACGGACGGCAAGCCGCGATGCGGCTGGGCGTCGGCGGATCCCCTCTACGAGCAGTACCACGACGCCGAGTGGGGCCGCCCGCTCAAGGACGATCACGCCCTGTTCGAGCTGCTCACCCTGGAGGGCTGCCAGGCCGGCCTGTCCTGGATCACGGTGCTGCGCAAGCGCGAGCACTACCGCAAGGTCTATGACGGCTTCGATCCGCTGAAGATCGCGCGCTACACGCCCGCCAAGCTCGAGAAGCTGCTGGCCGACCCTGGAATCATCCGCCACAAGGGCAAAATCGAAGCAAGCGTCGGCAATGCCAGGGCCTACCTCGCGCTGGTCGAACGCGAGGGCTCCTTTTCGAAGTACGTGTGGAGCTTCGTCGGCGGCAAGCCGCTGAAGAACCGCCGGCAGAGCCTGAAGGACGTGCCCAGCAAATCGCCCGAGAGCGATGCCCTGTCGAAGGCGCTGCAGAAGGCCGGCTTCAAGTTCGTGGGCTCGACCATCTGCTACGCCTTCATGCAGGCCTCGGGGATGGTCGACGATCATGTGGCGGGCTGCCACCGCTATCGGGAGTAACCAGGAGTAAGGCGTGACCAGACGGGTCTTCATCGCGGCGCTCGGTACCGAGACCAACCAGTTCGTCCCCTTTCCGACCGGCCGGCGCGCCTATGAGGAGCACGGCGTGTGGCGCGGCGACGCCACGCGGCACGAGCCCACCAACTTCACCGCGCCGCTGCATGTCTGGCGCAAGGAAGCCGAGAAGCGCGGCTGGACGGTGGTCGAAGGGCTGGCCACCTTCGCCGCCCCGTCCGGCACCACGATGCGCGCCGTGTACGAGGGCTTCCGCGACGAGATCCTGGCGGGGGTCGAGGCAGCGCTGCCGCTCGACGCCGTGCTGATCAACGTGCATGGCGCCATGGTGGCCGACGGCTACGACGATTGCGAGGGCGACCTGCTGTCCAGGGTGCGCGCCATCGTCGGTCCCAAGGTCGCGGTCGGCGCGGAGTTCGACCTGCACTGCCACCTCAGCGCCCTCATGCTCGACAGCGCCGACGTGCTGATCGGCTACAAGGAGTATCCACACACCGACCCGATGGAACGAGCGGCCGAGCTGTTCGCCATCATCGCCGACACGGTCGAGGGCAGGGTGAAGCCCGTGATGGCGCGCCACGACTGCCGCATGATCGCGCAGTACCGCACCTCCGTGCCGCCGATCAGCGAGTTCGTCACCCGCATGAAGTCGCTCGAGGGCAAGGACGGCATCCTGTCGGTGTCGCTGAGCCACGGCTTCTCCTTCGCGGACGTCGAGGACGTGGGCACGCGCACCCTGGTTGTCGCCGACGCCGACAAGGCCAAGGCGGAAGCGCTTGCCCGCCAGCTCGGCGAGGAGCTGTGGGCCAACCGCGAGCGCTACGCCACGAAGTATCTTTCCGTCGACGAGGCAATGGACCGCGCCGCCTCGCACAACCAGGGCCCGCTGGTGCTGGCCGACCGCGCGGACAATCCGGGCTCCGGCGCGCCGGGCGATTCGACCTTCGTGCTGCGGGCGCTGGTCGAACGGCAGATCGGCCCGGCGCTGTTCGGCGTCATGTGGGATCCCATGGCCTTTCGCATCGCCGAGGAGGCGGGTGAGGGGGCGCGCATCCGCATGCGGCTGGGCGGCAAGTCGGGCGAGGTGAGCGGCGATCCGATCGACCTCGACGTCACGGTGAAGAAGATCGCGCGCGGCGTGCGCCAGCCCTACGGGCCGGTGATGGTGCCTTTGGGCGACATGGCGCTGCTGTCGTCGGAGCATGTGGACGTGGCGATCTGCACGCTGCGCACCCAGACCTTCCACGCCGATGCCTTCAAGGCGGTCGGCGCCGATCCCGTCGACTACCGCGTGGTGGTCGTGAAGTCGGCGCAGCATTTCTATAACGGCTTCGTCGGGCTGGCGAAGGAGATCCTCTATGTCGCCACACCCGGCGCCGCCGATCCCGACGTCACGCGCCTGCCCTACACCAAACGCAAGACGCCGTTCTGGCCGAAGGTCGCCGATCCCTGGAAATAGCTGAACCGCGGGCCGCCGGCCCGCGGCAGGTCAGAGCAGCGGCGTGAGCGCCTCGCGCGTGTGCCTGCCTTCGACCACCGGCACGACCTCGAACTCGACGACGTCCTGCCAGTCGGCGATCCAGCGCTGGAAAAGCGTCACGTCGTCGGCCTCCATGAGCTGGAAGCAGCGGCCGAGATCGGCACTGACATAGCTCGCCACGAAGGTCAGCCCGTCGGGCAGGCCGCGTCCCTGGTCGCGCAGCTTGCGGTACACCGCTTTGCCGTCCTGGTTCCTGAGCTTCTCGACCACCATGAAGAGCATGTCCGTCTCCCGTTCCGTCCGGAATGTAGGGTATTGTCGTATGGCAAATCAGACAGGAAGCGGACAATGAAGATCACCGTCGTCGGCGCCGCCGGGCGCATGGGCCAGATGCTGGTACGCCGCATCGCTGCGACCGAGGGCCTGACGCTGGCCGGCGCCAGCGAATCGCCCGGCAGCAACGCCCTCGGCCGCGATGCCGGCGAGGTCGCCGGCCTCGAAGCGTGCGGCGTGAAGATCACCGGCGACGGCGCGGCCGCCATCGCCGCGGCCGATGCCGTGATCGACTTCACCGTACCCGCCGCCACGGTGGCGCATGCGAAGGCAGCGGCGGACAAGGGCGTCGCCATGGTGATCGGCACGACCGGGCTCGACCCCGCGCAGAGCGCCGCCATACACGACGCGGCGAAGCAGGTGCCGATCGTCTGGGCGGCCAACATGGCGCTGGGCGTCAACATCCTCCTGGCGCTGGTCGAGAAGACCGCCGCGATGCTCGATCCGAGCTACGACATCGAGGTGTTGGAGATGCACCATCGCCACAAGATCGATGCACCGTCCGGCACCGCGCTCGCGCTGGGCCGCGCAGCGGCGGTCGGCCGGCAGATCGAGCTGGAGAAGGTCTGGCGCAAGAGCCGGGACGGCCATACCGGCGCGCGGCCGGTGGGCGAGATCGGCTTCGCGACCTTGCGCGGCGGCGAGGAGGTCGGCGTCCATACCGTGATGTTCGCGGCAGCCGGCGAGCGGCTGGAGCTCAGCCACCGCTCCTTCAGCCGCGAGACCTACGCCGCCGGCGCTGTCCGCGCCGCGCAATGGCTCGCGGGCCGCAAGCCCGGACTGTACGGCATGAAGGACGTGCTGGGCCTCTGACCGACCGCGCGCTCAGTCCCATTTGTGGTCGTAGCGCGGGGAGCGCATGGCGGCGACCGCCGCCTGCAGTTCCTCTGCAACGCGCTGGCGCTCGGACGGCGCCAGGAAACGGCCGACGACCAGCCGGCTGCCGCGGGAGATCACGACCAGCCGCTCGGCCTCGGGCGCCAGCTCGACGCGCAGCCAGTAGGCGTCGAGCCGATGACGTTCGCGCTCGCCGTCAGGGGCGACGCGCTCGATGACCAGGTCGTGATCGGTCAGGACGATCGATTCGCGGCGTCGGGCATCGAAGTAGCTGCGCTTGAACAGCCACCACAGCAGGTAGACATCGAGTCCCATGAAGCCGAGCACCGGCCAGGCGCCGAAGAGCATCATCGGGATGCCGATGACGAGATTCCCGGCGACAGCCGCGCCGATCACCCAGCGGAAGCCGCGCGGCGACAGGCTGCGGTGGGGTGCCAGGACGGTCGAGAAATGGACGGCCGGAACGGATGTCTCGGTCATGCTAGAAACCCATCATGGCCCTGATGAAGCAAGCCGTCATCCCGGAATTCTTCGCCCGCCTCGAGAAGGCGATGCCGGAGCCGGAGACCGAGCTCGAGTACGACAACGTCTACCAGCTCCTGGTCGCGGTCGTGCTGTCGGCCCAGGCGACGGATGTCGGCGTCAACCGCGCCACCCGGCCCCTGTTCGAGACGGTGAAGACCCCCGCCCACATGCTGGCGCTGGGCGAGCAGAAGCTGATTGATCATATCAAGACCATCGGCCTGTATCGCATGAAGGCCAAGAACGTCATGGCGCTCAGCCGGCTGCTGATCGAGCGGCACGGCGGCGAGGTGCCGCACACCCATGAGGAGCTGCAGGCGCTGCCCGGGGTCGGCCGCAAGACCGCCAATGTCGTCATGAACGTGGCGTTCGGCGAGGCCACCATCGCCGTCGACACGCACATCTTCCGCGTCGGCAACCGCACCGGCCTGGCGCCCGGCAAGACACCGCTGGCGGTCGAGCTGCGGCTGCTCAAGCGCGTTCCCGAGAAATACCGCCTGCACGCCCATCACTGGCTGATCCTGCATGGCCGCTACACCTGCAAGGCGCGCAAGCCGGACTGCCCGGTCTGCGTCGTCAACGATCTGTGCCTCTACAAGGCGAAGACGACAGTGTAGGGGCGGCTTCAGCCGGCGTGCAGCGACTGGCGGGACGGCGGAAGGCGGTCGCTCAAGTCGAACAGCCGCGGCAGGCCGCGCGCGATGCGCATCGAGCCCTCGACCTTGGCCAGCCCCTCCGCGATCGCCTGCTCCAAGGTGAGGCGCATGGATATCAGACGCAGCAGCGTGTCGAAGCCGGCCTCGATGCCCGCCGGCGCCGGTCCGTCGCCGGTCGTGATCGTCGTGCCGTTCGGCCCCCCTTCGACGAGGAAGGCGACGGCCTGCGGCTTGTGGGGCACGCGCAGAACGATGCGCCGGGCCGCCACCGGCGTACGCCGCGCGATGGCATCAAGGGCAAGCAACACCCAATCGGGCTCGAAAACGTCGTCGGGGCGCATTGGAAACAGAAAGCGCCCGCCCCACCGGATCAGTTCGCGGATCGCCGGCTGCAACGCACGGCCACTCTCCGTCAGCGCATAGACCTGCCCGCCGGACGATGCGGTCTCGACGCGCTGGACCAGTCCCGAATCGACCAGCGCCTTCAGCCGCGACGTCAGCACACTGGGGCTGACGCCGGCCAGGCGCGCAACGAGGTCGGTGAAGCGTCTGGGCCGCAGGAGCAGCTCCCGGACAATCAGCAGCGTCCAGCGTTCGCCGAGGATTTCCGCGGCGCGCGCCAGGGCGCAGAACTGGGCATAGCGTGGGCCGTTCATCCCGAAGGGAATGTCAGAGCCTGCCCGCGGCCGTCAAATCCGCGGGCTCAGCTTCGGCGGGCCAGTGCAATCAGGGGGCCGACGATCACGAACTGAAGCAGGGTGAAGGCACTTTCGATAAACAGATAGGTCGGCACGGAAGTCATTGCATTCTTGGCGGCCACGGCGAGTGTGGTGAAGGACCAAGCGACCGCGGCCAGGCACAACCCGTAGATCAGGCCCTTGCGCAGGACGCCGCGCCGGCGCTCGGACACGACGCGTGGATAGAGCCAGGAGACGGCAACCGCCTGCACGAGCATGGAAGCCAGACCGAGCGGGACGATCACGTCCTCGCGATATATCGCCAAGTCCCGATAGATCGGCGCAAAGGCAACCAAGTGCCAGAAATAGCCCAGCATGAAGGTCGGCACGAGATAGGCGGCGAAGCCCAACCAGAACCCACGCATGACGGCCGCCTCCGGGCATGAACTACTTAAAAAGTAGTAACTACTACTTTTTTAGTAGTCAACTTGGCCTCAGGCCTTGGCGCGTTCCTCGCGCACGCCCCACAGCAGCACGAAGCCCAGCGTCAGGAAGACCAGCACGCTGGCGACGCCCAGCCGGTTGGAATCCGTCGCTTCGGTGATGATGCCGATGGCCAGCGGCGCCATCCAGGCCGTGGCCCGGCCCGACAGGGCGAACAGGCCGAAGAACTCGCCGGTCATGCCCTCCGGCGCCAGGCGCCCGATCATGGTGCGGCTGGCCGCCTGCATTGGGCCCATGCAGATACCCAGCAGCAGGGCGAAGCCCATGAAGACCTTTTCCTGCAGCGAGCCGAACAGGCCGCGATCGGCGGCCAGCTCGCCCGCCGGGATGACGTACAGGACGCGGTCCGCGCTGACGCCGACGATGCCGACCGCCGCGACGATCACCCCGGCGATCGCGAACTGCACCGTGCGCTTGCTGCCCAGACGATCGTCCAGACGTCCCCCGAGGAAGGCGCCGGGGATGGCGAACACCGTCAGGATGATGCCGAAGATGCCGAGCGTCGTGGTGCTCCAGCCGAACGTCGCCGCGGCATAGACGCCGCCGAAGGCGATGATGGCGGCGAGCCCGTCGTTGTAGAGCATGAAGGCGATCAGGTAGCGCAGGGCGTTGCGGAAGCGTCCGATGCGCCGCACCGTATGCAGCAGCGACCGCCCGCCCTGGCGCGCCGCCTCGGTCAGCGTCACGCTGCGTCGGGCCTGGTCGGGCGTGAACAGGAACATCGGCAGCACGAACACGGCCAGCCACAGGGCCGCGGCCGGCCCCATCAGCCGCTCCAGCTCGTGGGTCGCCGGGTCGAGCCCGAAGAGCGGCCGATCGTTGGTCGCCGCCAGCCCGAACATCGCCGGCATGCTGACCGCCAGGACGGCGAAGAGGGCGACGAGGCCACCGCAGTAACCGAGACCCCAGCCGAAGCCGCTCAGCCGGCCCATGCGCGCCGGGCTCACGATGTGCGGCAGCTGGGCATTGTTGAAGACGATCGACATCTCCGCGCCGACCGTCGCCAGCACCACGGCGGCGCTGATCGGCGTGATCAGGTCGGGACGGTTCGGATAGGCGAACCACAGGGCGAGACAGCCCGCGGCCAGCAGGAGCTGGAAGGCGAAGATGTACGGCTTGCGCGGCCCTCCTGCATCGGCCATGGCGCCGAGGAACGGGCTGAGCAGCGCGATCAGGATGCCCGAGGCCGACTGCGTGAAGCCCCACGCCGCCTGGCCCGCCACCGGATCGCCCACCATCACGTTGGCGAAGTAGGGTGCGAAGATGAAGGTCGTGATGACGGTGAAGAAGGGCTGGTTCGCCCAGTCGAACATCGCCCAGCTCACCTGGCCCAGCCGGGAAGCCTCCCTGACTTCGCCGCCGGAAGACATGTGTGTCACAGGATCTCTATCCACGAATGATGGCGGGCCGCCGCAGCAAGGCGCTTGTCATCGGTCAGCAGTGACCCATCAAGCGCTTCGGCCAACGCCAGGTAAGTCGCATCGTAGGCGCTGAGGTTGTGCCGCAAGCTCCATATCCTGGGCAGCAGAGCATGATGTGGATGCCTTCTCATCGGAAAGATCGTGAGCTCGCCGAGCAGCATCCGTCCATGGTCGGCATCGAGCTCTCCCGCCAGCGCATACTTGCGAAGCACCTGCGCGATCTCGACCTCGATCAGATGAGGCGCGTGCAACGGCTCGCCCTTGTCGAACATCCGCGCCTGGACGGACCTTGCTGCGGGTGTCCGCAGCAGGAGTTCCACCATCGCCGAAGCATCGACGACGATCAACGGCTGTCGCGCTCGTCCCGAACGGCGCGGACTGGATCGACGGTAACGTCGACGGGCGGGAGCCGCTCAAGCCGCGCGCGCATCTCGTCGATCGTGGGCCGTTCCGCAATCTCCCGGATCTGCCGCAGCAGGTAGTCGGACAAGGTCATGCCGGCGAGCGCCGCCCTTGATTTCAGCTTGCGGTGCAGTGCGTCCGGCACGTTGCGGATCTGGATCATCGCCGACATGCGATCACGCTAGTCGCATGTGCATCACATGTCAAAGGCGGGCGGCCGTCCGCGCCGGCAGCTGACCGATCGCCTCGCGGTTGGTCGGGGAGAAGGTCTTTTCCATGGCCTCGCGCCACGGCAGCCAGAGCTGTGCGACATGCTCGGCCGGGTCGAGCGCGGCCACGGTCGGGCTGTCGACCAGAAAGCCGAACACGTGCTCGACATTGTGCGTGACCTCCGGCGCGTAGCGCGCGCGCCATTGCGGCCAGATCTCGTAGTTGTTCACGTGCCCCCAGTCGGTGAGGGTCCCCACCGAAAGCCCGGTCTCCTCCAACAGCTCGCGCCGTGCCGTCGCCGCGAGATCGGGATCGTCCGGCTCGCGCGATCCCGTCACCGACTGCCACATGCCGGGGCGGTCAGCCCGCTCGAGCAGCAGCACGTCGAGGCGCGCGGTATGCACCACGACCAGCACCGATTCGGGGATCTTGAAGGCCATGAACGCAGCATAGCCCCTCCGTTGACAGCCCGCCCCCCGCCGCTATGGTCCGGCGGCACTTTCGAGGGAAGCGATGAGCAAGCAGCTTGAGTCCGCCATCGACGCGGCATGGGAGAAGCGCGACGGCATCAACAGCGCCACCAAGGGCGAGGTCCGCGATGCCGTCGAGACGGCGATCGCCGGCCTGGACGACGGCACCTACCGCACGGCCGAGAAGGTCGGCGACGAATGGGTGGTCAACCAGTGGCTCAAGAAGGCCGTGCTGCTCTCCTTCCGGCTCTACGATTCTGTGCCCATGGACGGCGGCGCGTCCTTCCCCGGCATGGGCAGCGCGCCCTGGTACGACAAGGTGCCGCTCAAGACCACCGGCTGGGACGCCCAGCGCTTCGCCAAGGCGGGCTTCCGCGCCGTCCCGGGATCGGTGATCCGCCGCGGCTCCTATGTCGCGCCGTCGGTCGTGGTCATGCCCTCCTTCATCAATCTCGGCGCCTATGTCGACAGCGGCACCATGGTCGATACCTGGGCGACCGTCGGCTCCTGCGCCCAGATCGGCAAGAACTGCCACCTGTCGGGCGGCGTCGGCATCGGCGGCGTGCTGGAGCCGCTGCAGGCCAACCCGGTGATCATCGAGGACAACTGCTTCATCGGCGCGCGCTCCGAAGTCGTCGAGGGCGTGATCGTCGGCACCGGCGCCGTGCTGTCGATGGGCGTCTTCATCTCGGCGACCACCAAGGTCGTCGACCGCGCCACGGGCCAGATCCATGTCGGCAAGGTGCCGCCCTACTCGGTGGTCGTGCCCGGCAATATCGGCGGCGGGCCGGACCGGCCCTCGACCTATTGCGCGGTGATCGTGAAGACGGTCGACGAGCGCACGCGCTCCAAGACGTCGATCAACGAGCTGCTGCGCGACTGACGCCGTGATCGGCCAGGCGCTTCCCGAACGGTTGCTCTGGCGCGGTGACACACTGCCTGCCGGAGCCGGGCGCGTCGCGCTGCCGGCCAAGGTCGAACGCGAGCTCGACAGGGTCGTCGAGATCCTGGTGCGCGATCCCCTGCCGCTGCTGCTGCTGCGGCCGGAAGAGTTCGAACTTGCAGCGGCCCGCGAGTTCATGCGCACCGTCAGGCGCGCCCTCGACGAGGGCCCGGGCTTCGCAATCGTCGACCGCCTTCCGGTGGAGCGCTGGCCGCAGGATGCCGCCCGCAAGGTGTGGTGGCTGCTCGCCTCGCTGGTGGCGCGGCCGGTGGCCCAGAAATGGGACGGCACGTCGATCTATGACGTGACCGACCTCGGCCGGCCGCCGGGCAACGGCGTGCGGCCCGACGTCACGAACGTCGAGCAGAACTTCCATACCGACAACAGCTACAACCATGTGCCGCCGCACTATGTCGGCCTTCTCTGTCTGCGCACGGCCATGGAAGGCGGGGTGAGCGGCATCGTGAGCTTCGCCACGGCACATGAGGCGATGCGCGCGCGCCATCCCGAGCTGCTGCCGCGGCTCTACCGGCCCTTCTACTTCGACCGCCAGCGCGAGCATGCGCCGGGTGACGTCATGACGACCTTCCACCCGATGTTCGAGGAGCGGGACGGCCGGCTGGTGGCACGGCTGTCACGCTTCCAGGTGACGAACGGCCAGAGGATCGCGGGCGTGCCTCTCGACAACGAGGGGGCGGCCGCGCTGGAGGCGTTCGAGGCGATCCTGAACGAGCCCGGCATAGCGGCGCGCTTCCAGTTTGAGCCCGGGCAGATGCAGCTGATCGACAATCGCGCGCTCGGCCACAGGCGCACGGCCTTCACCGACTGGCCGGAGCCCGAGCGCAAGCGCCTGCTGGTGCGCCTGTGGCTGCGCGACAGCGGCAGCCGCGCCTACAACGGCTGATCAGGGGGCATCGAGGCCGGCCGGCCCACGGCACGCCCCCGTCCAGGACGGCACGGGCGGAAGCGGCCGGCCGGCACGATAGCCGTCGCCCAGCAGCACGAACACGTAAGGGTTCCACGCGTAGCCGCAATGGGCGGCGTCCGGCCGCTCGACGAAGCCGAAGTAGGTCGGATCGTTCGACAGGATCACGTTGACCACGCGAAGGTACTCGGCAGCGTCGCCCAGATGCGCCGGCACGATGCGGTAGCTCAGCAGGTCGTTGGGATCGGAGAATGCCACGACGGTGACGGGCGCCGGGCCTGGTTGGACCAGCGGGTGAGCCTGGTTCATCAGCCGGAACAGGTCTTCCAGGCTCCTGCCCATCGTGGCGTGCGCCGTCCAGGACGGCGCCTCGCGCGGGGACCCCGCCGAGTCGAGCAGAGGCACCTGGTTGGAGATGAGGTAGACCATCTTGATCTCGGACAGGCCCTGGGCCAGGCGGGCCATCGCCACCCGATCGCCACGGCGGTCGATGATGCGTCCGATCTCGATGAGCGAATCGAGCACCAGCTTCGCGCCCAGGCTTTCCGCCACCAGGGCCACGGGAGGCGGCGAGTCGCCCGCGGTGATGTCGCAGTTCCGGCCATCGCCGCGGCCGCCCAGGGCGAAGCACATGGCCTCGGTCATCGCCCGCCGGATCTCGTTGCCGTTGACACCATTGTAGACGATCACGTCCGTGAGGCAGTCGTTGACCAGGCCGCGCTTCAGCGCGCCGTTGAGCGTGGCGCGGACATAGGGGAACTCGCCACCCTGGTCCCTGGAACGGTCGAACGCGAGGGCCGCCTTGAAGGATGCGGTCAGAGGCGACCAGCTGAAGAACACGAGTTCCAGCGCCACGCCGCCCTTGTCGATCCGTTCCACGCGGATCGAGGCACCGTGCGGTCCGATCGGCCGGGCTCCCAGACTCTGGCGCGTGCCGCCGATCATGGCGGCCAGGCGGCTCGCCCGGTCCTCGGCCCAGCTCGACGGATGCGTACACATGCCGTGAACCCAGAACACCCTGACCACGGAGCCCGGCGGAGCCGCCGCCGCCAGCTGGACCAGGCCATCGAACGACCCGTCATCGTTGGTGCCGTCCGGCTTCTCGATCAGCGGAGGGACGTAGGGCGCGCGATAGACGCCGGGGAGAGTAGCGACTCCCGCCGTCGCGGCCGCGGCGCCGGCCAGACCCAGGAGTAGAAGGCCGATGCTCTTCAAGGGCACCCCCCGGAAGTGTCGAACCACCATTCATAATTGAAAATCCATTAAATAGCATCAGCCATGCGGAAATGTGAACGCGTCGGCTCGGGATGGCGGCTCAGCCCGCGGGCCGGCACCCTCCCCCGGCGGGGCTTTCGCCGCGGCGGCCGCTCATGAAAGGTGGCGGCGGAAGTCCGGCTGGTGCTTCAGATGCGCGGCCTCCTTGGCGAGGATCTTTGCCGTGCGCTCGGGCGGGAAGCCCAGCTCGACGAAGGCCGGGCCGACATTGGCCACCTCTCGATACTCGGCGATCCTGCCATCACGCAGCGTCATCATCGCGACGCCCTCGAAGCCCACCCGCCTGCCCTGCGCCTCCGGCAGCTTGGAGACGTAGCTGAAGGTGTAATAGGCGTAGAGCATGCGGCCGTCGCTGACCGGCCGGTGCATGTCCCAGCGGAAGTCCTGCGCCGTGCGATAGAACCAGTCGTCGATCATCTCGGCGATCCGCTGATGGCCCTTGAAGTCGCCGTAGAAGACGTCGTGATAGACCCCGTCCTCGGTGAACAGTTCCGCAAAGGCCTTGCCGTCGCGGCGCTCCACGGCCGAGCAGAACTTCTTCAGCAGCGTTGTCGCTTCCATGATTGTCCTCCCGATATGGCCTCAATCATGACTAAACTCGCCGTCGCGGCAAGGAGACGGGCGGCATGGGCTTCTGGATCTTTCTCGGCATCGTCGCGGCGGTCGCGCTGTGGCTGGTCGCCGTCTACAACGGCCTCGTCGCCGCCCGGAACCAGGCGCAGACCGCCTGGAGCCAGATCGACGTGCAGCTCAAGCGCCGTCACGATCTGATCCCCAACCTTGTCCAGGTCGTGAAGGACGCCATGGGCTACGAGCAGGAGACGCTCACCAAGGTGGTCCAAGCGCGCAACGCCGCCGTCGCGGCCAACGGACCGGCACAGGCCGGGCCGGCCGAGGCGGCACTCACGGTCGCCACCCGCGGCTTGCTGGGGCTGGTCGAGAGCTACCCGCAGCTCAAGGCGAACGACAATATCCGCCAGCTCCAGGAGGAGCTGACGACGACGGAGAACAAGATCGCCTTCGCGCGGCAGTTCTACAACGACTCGGTCAACGCGTACGACAACCGCCGCCAGAGCTTCCCGGCGGTGCTGGCGGCCGCGTCCCTGGGGTTCGCGCCGATCCCCCTGTTCAACATGCCGGAGGCCGAGCGCGAGGTGCCGAAGGTCGCGCTGCGCTAGCGCCGATACCGGCAGGAGTGGCGCATGGCAGCCACCACCGACTTCGTCGCCGCCCAGAAGGTCAACCGCCGCAACACGCTCGCGCTGCTGGCCATCCTGACGGCGCTGGCCGCGCTGGTCGGCTACCTGATCGGCTGGCTGCTGGAAAGCGAATCGGCCGGCGCGGTGCCGACCGTGAGCGCTGCCGGAATCGGCGCGGCCGGCATCCTGGCCGCCGTCAGCGTCGGCTGGAGCCTGCTGTCGCTCGCCTTCGGCGACAAGCTCGTGCTCACCCTGGCCAGCGCCAAGCCGGTCGAGAAGGCCGATGCGCCGCAGCTCTATAACGTGGTCGAGGAGATGGCGATCGCGGCGGGCACGCCGATGCCCCGGGTCATGATCCTGGAGACCGAAGCGCTGAACGCCTTCGCCACCGGCAACAAGCCGGGCAAGGGAACCATTGCCGTCACCCGCGGCCTCCTCGACAGCCTCAACCGCGACGAGCTGCAGGGCGTCGTGGCGCACGAGATGGCCCACCTCGCCAACCTCGACACGCGCTACATGGTGGTGGTCGGCGTGACGGTCGGCCTGATCGCCCTGGTCTGCGACGCGCTGCTGCGCAACCTGGCCTGGGGCCGCATGGGCCGGAGCGGGGGCCGCGGCTCCGGCAACAAGAAGGGGGGCGGCCAAGCCATCCTCATCATCGTCCTGCTGGTCGTGGCAATCCTCGCCCCCCTCGCCGCCAAGGCCGTGCAGATGGCCGTATCGCGCCAGCGCGAATATCTCGCCGATGCGACATCCGTTCAGTTCACGCGCAATCCCAACGGCCTGATATCGGCGCTGCAGAAGCTGGCCGACAGGGCCGCGCCTTTTCCCGGAGTGAGCCGTGCCACGCAGCATCTCTTCATCGTCAATCCCGTGCAGACCATCACGTCGCGCACGCCGGCGCTGCTGGCGACGCATCCCGAGATCGCGGATCGCATCGCTCGCCTGCGCAATCTGGGCGCTTAGCCTTCCCGCCGCCGCCTTCGACCTGCAGGGCCATCGCGGCGCCCGCGGGCTGGCCCCCGAGAACACGCTGGCCGGATTCCGCGCCGCCCTCGATCTCGGCGTGACCACGCTCGAGACCGACCTCGCCGTCACGGCCGACGAGGTCCTGGTGCTGAGCCACGATCCGGTCCTCAACCCCGACCTGACGCGCGGACCGGACGGTACGTGGACCGGCGGCACTCCGATCCGCTCCCTCAGCCTCGCCGACCTGGAGCGCTACGATATCGGCCGCATCGATCCAGCCAGCCGCTATGGCCGGCAGTTCGCCGCCCAGAAGCCTGCCGATGGCGAACGCTTCCCGACGCTCGCGATGCTGTTCGCGATGGCCGGCCCCGACGTCCGCTTCAACATCGAGATCAAGACCAATCCGACCAAACCGGACCTGACGCTGCCGCCGGACCGCTTCGCCGAACTCGCCGTCGCCGGCATTCGGCAGGCCGGCATGACGTCGCGCACCACCCTCCAGTCATTCGACTGGCGCGGCCTTATCGCGGCGCGGCGGCGGGCCCCGGAGATCCCGACGGGCTGCCTGTCGATCGAGAGCAGCGGCTTCGACACGGTCGGTCGGGCCAGCGGGCAGCCCTCGCCCTGGCTGGGCGGACTGGATCTCGCGGCGCATGGCGGCTCGCTGCCGCGCCTGGCCAGGGCGGCCGGTTGCGCGGTGTGGTCGCCGTTCTGGCGCAACGTCACGGCCGACGCCGTGAAGGAGGCGCAGGGGCTGGGCCTGAAGGTGATTCCCTGGACGGTGAACAATCCCGCCGACATGTCCGCCATGCTCGACCTGGGAGTGGACGGCCTGATCACTGACTATCCTGATCGCGCAAAGCCGGTGATCGAGGGAAGGGGCCTGAAAATCCGCTGAGCGGTTGACATCGGCTTTTCCTGTGTTCTGTATACAGACCGCCATGCGTCCCTTCGTCCCCGAACCCGATCTCAGCGAGCGGATCCACGACGCCGTCCTCGACGCCATCTGCTCCGGCGAGCTGAAGGCCGGCGCACGGATCACCCAGGAGGAGCTCGCCCATCAGTTCGGCGTCTCCCGCCAGCCGGTCCTGCAGGCGATGATGCTGCTGCGCCGCGAGGGGTTCCTGATCGACGCCGGCCGCAAGGGCGTCTGCGTGGCGCCGCTCGACGTCCAGAAGGCGCGAAACCTCTACGTCGTGCGCGGTGCGCTGGACGGCGCGGCGGCGCGCTTGGCGGCGGCGAACTACGATCAGCGGCTCGCTCAGCGCGGCCGCCAGTTGCTCGAGGTCGGCCGCCGTGCGGTGGCGAGCGGCCACATCCCAACGGTCATCGAGGCCGACATCGACTTCCATCTCTTCGTCTACGAGGCGTCGGGCAACCCGCTGATCGGCGAGACCGCGCAGCCCCACTGGCAGCATCTGCGCCGGGTGATGGCCGCCGCCTTGAGCGAAGGCGACCTGCGCGTGAGCGTGTGGGACGAGCACGAAGGCATCCTGCGCGCCCTGGAGGCCGGGCAGGTCGCCGAAGCCGAGGCCCTCTGCCGCGGCCACGCCGAGCAGATGGCCGACATTCTCACGGGACGGTTGAAGGTCGTGATTTCCCGCGCGGCGTGAGCCGGGCGTGCAGCAAGTGCCGCGCCGCTGACGAGCGCCACGCAACGAAAGCCAGGAGGAACGCCATGAAGCTCACACCTGAGCAGCTCAAGCAGTTCGACGAGGAAGGCTATCTGTTCTTTCCCGACTACTTCTCGCCCGAGGAGACGCAGATCCTCAAGGCATCGGTGCCCGAGGTCTTCGCGCAGCGCCGCGAGGAGAATGTGCGGGAGAAGAGCGGCGATGTCGTGCGCACCGCCTTCGCCGTGCACACCTACCATCCGGTGTTCGAGGCGCTGGTGCACCATCCGCGCTTCGTCGGGCCGGCCGAGCAGATGCTGGGCGACCGGACCTACATCCATCAGTTCAAGATCAACGGCAAGGCGGCCTTCGACGGTGACGTCTGGCAGTGGCACCAGGACTACGGCACCTGGAAGGCCGACGACGACATGCCGGAGGCGCGGGCCATGAATCTCGCCGTGTTCATCGACGAGGTGAACGAGTTCAACGGCCCACTCTGGTTCATCCCGAAGAGCCACAGGAAGGGCGCCATCGAGGCCAAGCACGATCTCACGACGACGTCCTATCCGCTCTGGGTGATCGACAACGACACCATCGCGAAGCTGGTCAAGCAGGGCGGCATCGTCGCGCCCAAGGGCGGCCCGGGCTCGGCGATCTTCTTCCACGGCACGCTGGTGCACGGCAGCCCGCCCAACATGTCGCCGTGGGACCGCCAGATCATCTATGTGACCTACAATGCCGTCTCCAACGCCATCCGCCGCTTCAAGCGGCCGGCCTACATCGCCCATCGCGACTTCACGCCGATCGACGCCTGGGAGGACGACGCCGTGCTGCGCGCGGCGCAGCGCAAGGCCGCGGCGGAATAACGAACGACTGATCCGGGAGGAATCCGATGAGTCTCCATCGCATGCTGCTGGCGCGCGCCGCGGAGAACAAGCCGTTGCGCATCGGCCTGATCGGCGCCGGCAAGTTCGGCGCCATGTACCTGTCGCAGATCCCGACCACGCCCGGCATCCACCTGCTGGGCATCGCCGACCTGTCGCCGGCGCGCGCCCGGGAGAACTTGGCGCGGCTGGGCTGGAAGCCGGAAGTCACGTCGGCCGGCTCGTTCGCCGAGGCGCGCAAGCACGGCAATACCCATCTTACCGACGACTGGCGCGCGCTGGTCAGCCAGCCCGAGATCGATGTGGTCGTCGAATCCACCGGCGATCCGATCGCCGCCGTCGAGCACGCGCTGGAAGCGTTCCGCCACGGCAAGAGCGTGGTCATGGTCACGGTCGAGGCCGACGCCTTCTGCGGGCCGCTGCTGGCGCGGCGCGCGGCCGAGGCCGGCGTGATCTACAGCCTGGCCTATGGCGACCAGCCGGCGCTGATCTGCGAGCTGGTCGACTGGGCGCGGACCTCCGGCTTCGAGGTGACGGCGGCCGGCCGCGGCCACAAGTGGCTGCCGCACTTCGCGCAGTCGACGCCCGAGACGGTCTGGAAGTACTGGGGGCTTAACGAGGAGCAGGCGAAGCGCGGCGGGCTGAACCCCAAGATGTTCAACTCGTTCCTCGACGGCTCCAAGCCCGCGATCGAGAGTACGGCGGTCGCCAATGCGACCGGCCTCACGCCGGCGCCGGACGGGCTCGCCTTCCCGCCCTGCTCGGTCGAGGACCTGCCCTTCGTCATGCGCCCGGCCTCCGAGGGCGGCCACCTGCACCACAAGGGACAGGTCGAGGTCGCGAGCTCGCTGGAGCGCGACGGGCGTGCCATCCCGTACGAGATCCGCAAGGGCGTGTGGGTCGTGTTCGAGGCGGCCACCGAGTACCAGAAGAACTGCTTCGAGGAGTACATGCTGCAGACCGATCCGTCGGGCCGGTACTCCGTCATGTACAAGCGCTGGCACCTGATCGGCCTGGAGGTCGGCATGTCGGTGGCCTCGATCGGCCTGCGCAAGGAGCCGACCGGCTGTCCGATCGGCTTCCATGCCGACGTCATCGCCACCGCCAAGCGCGACCTCAAGCCGGGCGAGATGCTGGACGGCGAGGGCGGCTACACGGTCTACGGCAAGCTCTTCCCGGCGGAGAAGTCGACGGGACTGGGCAGCCTGCCGCTCGGCCTGGCGCACAACGTCAAGCTTCTGAAGCCGATCAAGGCCGGCCAGTCGCTGACCTACGCCGACGTGGCGATGGACGAGAGCCTGACCGCGGTGAAGCTGCGCCGGGAGATGGAGCAGGCCTTCGCGCCGGCGGCGAGCAGGATCGCGGCTCAGTAGAGTCCGTTCGTGCTCCTCTCCCCCCGACAGGGGGAGAGGCTGGGTGAGGGGGCTTCGACGGATCGCCTTCGGATGCCGACAGCACGGTTGACCGACATGATGCGTTCGCGACAGATCGGGACTGCCGGCGCGATCCCGATCTATCGCAAGCCGCTTTGGCAGTAAGGACGATCTCCTGAATAGCGGACGCTGCGGATGTCGTACTTGATCGTCAGGTCCTGCCACTTGTCTTCGCGGCAGTAGACGTAGTCGACATCACCAAGAGCGATTTGAATGGCGTGTTCGCCGACCGACGTGATGGCTGGAACTTCCAGCGAATCGTACAGAAAGAGGAGAGTCTTCTCGCCCTGACCCGGCTTGGAGACGAAAACACCGGTCTCCGTGCTATGCCAGCAATCCGTCGTGCTGATCTCGAAGTCAAGGCCCGAAACGCCCGAAATGCTTGCGAGCGGTTCGGTAAAGCAAGCCCGAGCCCGCCAAAGCATGATGGTTGCTACGAGGCACAGCATGGCCACCATAGCTGTCGCTTTGACGAACCATGCCAAGCCACGGGCGACGCGCCCAACTGTCCGAAACCAGGGCATCTCCAAGCTGCGGATGCTGTCGTCTGGGAGATCTCAATCGCCAAGGACTACAAGCATGCGCAGCGCCAGTCTGCAACACCCGAAGATGCGTCAGAGGAAAAATGAAACCTCTGCGTGTGTCATAGCTCCGCTCATGCTCTTCTGGACCGCGCGCATCTTGCGCGCTCATGAAGCATGAGCGAGCTGGAAGCTCGCGGTCCGGCAAACCACGACGCGCCACCGAAGTGGCGCGCTTCCGGCGTCATGCGTTCGCCATCACGCCGGCCAGGGTCGTGTAGGTCAGGGTCCAGGCCTCCTTCACCTCGGGCGTGAAATCAGGGCCGAGGCCCTTCTCCAGCGTCCACAGCAGGGCGGCACCGACCGGCGCGTATTGATCCGCCGTCACGCCATAGCCCTTGTGGCGCCGGCCGAGCTCCTGCACTGCCGGCAGGATGGTGTCGAGCTTGTGCAGGTTGCTCACAGCGGTGCCCAGCATCGCCATCAGCTTCTTCTTCTGCTCGGTCATGTCTTGCGGAAAGAGCGACCGCACCTCGGGCGCGATCTCGAACAGGCGGTCGTAGAAGAGATCCGCGGCGGTGCCGGCGATCGGCACGACCTTCCTGAAGCTGGATTGGACCATCTCGATCTGCTGGGGTGTCATCGGCGGAGTCTCCCGGGCTGAGCCCGCCTCGCCGCAACAACCGTGCCACCCGGAGCGGCTTAGATCGCGGCTGCCGGCTCCTTCGCCTTGGCCGGCCCGCCCTCGGCCATCTCCCGCTCCTTCTCCTTCCGCGCCTTCAGGAGCTTGCGCAGGATCATGTTGCGCTTGAGCGCCGAGATGTGGTCGATGAACAGGATGCCGTCGAGGTGGTCGATCTCGTGCTGCACGCAGGTCGCGAGCAGGCCTTCGCACGCCATCTCCTGCTGCTTGCCGTCGCGATCGAGGTAGCGCACCGTCACCTTGGCTGGGCGCACCACGTCGGAATAGTGCTCGGGCACCGACAGGCAGCCTTCCTCGTAGCTCACGTCCTCGTCCGAGGCCTCGACGATCTCCGGGTTGGCCATGAACAGCGGCCCGGTCTTCACATCCTCGCGGTCGATGTCGAGCACGACGACACGCTTCAGCACGCCGACCTGCGGCGCCGCCAGGCCGATGCCGGGCGCGGCGTACATCGTCTCGAGCATGTCGTCCATCAGCCGGCGCAGGTCGTCGTCGACCGTCTCGACGGGGGCGGACTTCTTCTTGAGGCGCGGATCGGGCGCCGTGAGGATGGGCAGGAGGGCCATCTGCGCTAAATATGCAGTGAAATCAGGCGTTTCAAGTCCGGCCGCGCTTGACCATGGTGCCCACACCGGCCTCGGTGAAGACCTCCAGCAGCAGGCAGTGCGGCACCCGCCCGTCCATGATGACGGCGGCTTCCACGCCGGAATTGACGGCATCGATGCAGTTTTCGACCTTGGGGATCATGCCGCCCGAGATCGTGCCATCCGCGATCAGCGCGCGCGCCTGGTCGACGGTCATGTCGGGGATCAGCTGGCCGTTCTTGTCGAGCACGCCCGGCACATCGGTCAGGAAGAGGAGGCGCTTGGCCTTGAGGGCGCCCGCGATGGCGCCGGCGGAGGTGTCGGCATTGATGTTGTAGGTGAGCTCGTCGTCCACGCCGAAGCCGATCGGCGCCACCACCGGGATGACGTCGGCGCGGCGCAGCTGCTCTAGCACCATGACGTTGATCTTGGCCGGCTCACCCACCTGCTTGAGGTCGACTTTCAGCAGCTCGCCCGTCTTGGGATCGCGCGTCTCGGTGACCTTCCGGGCGAGGATCAGGTTGCCGTCCTTGCCGCAGATGCCGACGGCGATGCCGCCGCATTCGTTGATATCGGCCACGATCGCCTTGTTGATCGAGCCGGCCAGCACCATCTCGACGATCTCCATCGTCGCCGCATCGGTCACGCGCAGGCCGTTGACGAACGTGCTCTTGATGCCGACGCGCTCCAGCATCTTGTTGATCTGCGGGCCGCCGCCATGGACCACGATCGGGTTCATGCCGACCTGCTTCATCAGCACGATGTCGCGCGCCACGAGGTCGCCGAGCTTGGGATCGGTCATGGCATGGCCGCCGTACTTGACGACGAAGGTCGCGTCGTTGTGCCGGCGCATGTAGGGCAAGGCCTTGGAGATGGTCTCGGCCATGCGGATGAGCCGCTTCTGCTCTCTGTCTGTCTGGACCGGCTCGGCCATGGATCCGCTACCCCGAGTTGGAAAAAACCCTCTCCGGACGGGAGAGGGCCAAGGCGGGATCATATATAGCAGGCCGGTGGCGGATAGAAGAAGGACCGGCCGCGCGGCAGGATGTCCGGATGATCGACAGCATCACCCTGGCGGAGCGCGGCCATGTCGTGGTCCCGCGCCTGATCGCGCCGGCCGATTGCCGTGCGCTTGCCGACCTATGGGCGGAGGAGAGCCGCTTTCGCAGCCGGATCGTCATGCAGCGCCACGGCTTCGGGCAGGGCGAGTATCAATATTTCGCCTATCCGCTGCCCGAAACCGTGGAGCGGCTGCGCCAGACGCTCTATCCCGAGCTGGCCGCGGTTGCCAATCGCTGGGCGGAGCAGCTCGGCCAGGAACGACGATTCCCCGCCACCCTGCCGCCCTGGCTGCGCCGGTGCCATGCCGGCGGACAGCGCCGCCCGACGCCGCTGCTCCTGCGCTACGGAGCGGGCGACTACAACTGCCTGCATCGCGACCTCTACGGCGACCTCGTCTTCCCGCTGCAGGCCGCTATCCTGCTCAGCGACCCGGACCGGGATTTCACGGGCGGCGAGTTCATGCTGGTCGAGCAGCGTCCGCGGCAGCAGTCCCGCGGCGAGGTCATCCCGTTGAGGCAGGGCGACGCCGTCGTCTTCGCCGTCAACGAGCGCCCGATGAAAGGCGCCCGCGGCTTCTACCGGTCCGCCATGCGCCACGGCGTGTCGACCGTGCGCTCGGGCGACCGGTTCACCCTCGGCATCATCTTTCACGACGCGGCATAGCTCACGACCTCGTACTCGATGCCGTCCGGATCGAGGAAATAGAACCGGCGTCCCGGCACATAGCTGTCGTGGCCGAAGGGCCGCAACCCGGCCGCCGCGACGCGTGCCGCGACGGCATCGAGATCGTCGACCTCCACACCGATGTGGTTGAGGGGGCGCCCCTTCGCAAAATCCTGCGCCAGGCGGACGGCGTCGCGGCCGGCATGCAACGCCACATACTGCTCCTTCGATCCGACATGGACCGTCTGGCCGCCGTCGCGCGCGGCGCCGCGCCACCGAACATGCCAGCCGAACAGCGCCCCCATCAGCCTTGCGGTGCGGTCCGGATCGGAAACGGTGACGTTCACATGTTCGAGGCGAGGCGTGGACATGGAGAGCTCCCTGAGGTGTTCCTTGTCTCAACCTAGGATCTCAAGTTAACTTGAGGTCAAGCTTCTCACCGGTCTGCTCCATGGCGATCCCGTCCCTGCTGTCCATCGGCCAGCTTTCCCGACGCACCGGGATGTCGGTTTCGGCCATCCGCTTCTACGAGGCGCGTGGGCTGGTGACGGCGATCCGCACCGCCGGAAACCAGCGACGCTTCCTGCGCTCCGACATCCGGCGCCTGTCCTTCGCGTTGATCGCGCAACGGCTCGGCCTCAGCCTGGGCGAGATCGCGGTCGAGCTCGCCACCTTGCCGCAGGGACGCGCACCGACGCGCCAGGACTGGCTGGCGATCAGCCGGCGGATCCGCAGCGTCCTCGATCAGAGGATCGCCCTGCTTGAGAGGACGCGGGACCGGCTGGACGGCTGCATCGGCTGCGGTTGCCTTTCGCTGAGCCGCTGCGCCCTCTACAACCCGGACGACCGCGCCGCCCGGAGCGGCCCGGGACCGCGCTTCCTGCTGGGAGACGGCGGGCACCCCCCCGTCGCCGGCCCGGCCGCGACGACGCGCCGTCGCTAGGGGGTGGCGCCAGGCTCAAGAGGTCATGGCGCCCCGCAGGGATATTCCCTATCTTGCGCCCCGGGGGAGCCTTGGCTGGCGAGAGTTCATGAAAGCGATCTATCCGTTGTGTCTCGTGCTGCTTGCCGGCCCCGCGCTGGCGCAGACTGCCTCCGCTCCAGCCCCCGTGCCGCTGCCCCCCTGGTTCACGGAGATCGATACCGCGAAGAAGGGTGAGGTCTCGCGCGAAGACTTCGTGAAGCACCGCATGAAGTCCTTCGACGAGCTGGACGCCAACAAGGACGGCAAGGTGTCCCTCGACGAGTTCATCAAGCTCGCCGAGCCGCCCTACATGAACGACGTGCCGGGCGGTCCCAGCCTAGAAGAGCGGCGCAACCAGATGCGGTCCGCATTCCAGAACCTGGACACCAACGGCAGCGGCTTCATCGAGCGCCCCGAAGCCGAGGCGCCGATCCAGGCCGAGTTCAATCACTACGACACCGACCGCGACAACAAGATCACCGAGCCGGAGATCAGGCTCATCATGCTGCGCCTGCAGCAGCGCCAGGCGGCCGAGCGGCAGCAGATGGAGGCCGAGCGCCGGAAGGGCATGATGGCGCTCAACGAGCTGATCGACATGCAGATGCGGGATGCCGACAAGCTCGACAAGAACAACGACGGCCGCATCAGCCAGCAGGAGTATCTCGTGCTGGCCGGTCCGGCCGACGGTGCGCAGGCGAAAGGCCTGCTGCCGTACGATATCCGCAAGCAGCTCGTCCTGCTGAAGTTTCAAGCGATCGATACGAACAAGGATGGCATTATCGACCGCCCCGAGCTCACGGCCTATGCGGTCAAGGAGTTCCTCCAGTCCGACCTGAACAAGGATCGCTTCCTGGACCAGGAGGAGATCAAGAAGTTCCAGGAGGCGGAAGCCGCGCGGACACAGGAGACCATCAAGAAGCTGATGCCGGCGGCGGCGCCGCCGCCGCAGCCGCAGCCGCAGGGGCGTCCGGCCCCGCAACAACCGGCGCGTCCTTCAGGGCCCCCGGCGGGCCTGCCGCAAGGCACGCGGTAGGACGGTCCTTCAGCGTCAGGCGGCCGTCACCGACAGGAGCGCCGTCCGGAGCTCGGGAATGCCGAGGCCCGTCCGGCTGCTCGTCGCCAGCACCTGCGGATGGGCGGCCCCGTGCTGGCGCGCGACGGCTTCCGCAGCCGAGACGGCCCGCGGCACTTCCGCGCCCTTGAGCTGGTCGGCCTTGGTCAGCACCAGCTGGTAGGAGACCGCCGCGCTGTCGAGGCTCCTCATGGTTTCCCGATCGGATTCCTTCACGCCGTGGCGCGCATCGATCAGCAGGCAGACGCGCTTCAGCGTCGGACGCCCCCGCAGATAGGCCGAAGCTAGATCCTGCCACGCTTCCTTCATCGAGCGCGAGACCTGCGCGAAGCCGTAGCCGGGCAAGTCGACCAGATACAGCCGACGGGCCAGATCGAAGAAGTTGATCTGCCGCGTGTGGCCCGGCTTGGAGGAGGTGCGGGCCAGCGTGCTGCGCCCGGTCAGCGCGTTCACCAGGCTCGACTTCCCGACGTTCGAGCGTCCGGCAAAGGCGACCTCCGGCGGGCCGATCGCCGGCAAGGACTCGAGCGAGGCGGCGCCGGCGACGAAATCGCAGGGGCCGGCAAAGAGCTTGCGCGCCGCCTCGATCTCCTCGGCCGTCGGCCCCGCCGCTCCGTCGTCTCCCATCAGCCCTTCTTGCCCTGGCCCTTGCCGCCGCCCTTCTTGCCGCCGCTCGAGCCGCCCTCGGCGGGGGCGGGAGCCGCGGTGGCGACGGCGGGCTTGGCCTTGCTGCCGATCAGCGTGCCGTGGCGGCGCATGATCACGTACTGCTGGGCGATCGACAGGATATTGCTCCAGGCCCAGTAGATCACCAGGCCGGCGGCGAAGGGCGCCAGCATGAAGGTGAACAGGATCGGCAGGAACTGGAACACGCGCGCCTGCACCGGATCGGTGGGCTGCGGATTGAGCTTCTGCTGCAGGTACATCGTGATGCCCATGATGATGGGCCAGATGCCGATGTTGAAGAAGTGCAGGAACGCCGGGACCTGCCAGTCGAACAGGCCGAAGCCGGTCAGGATGGTCAGCGGATCCGGCGCGCTCAGATCCTTGATCCAGCCGAAGAATGGCTGATGGCGCATCTCGATGCTGGTGTAGAGCACCTTGTACAGGGCGAAGAACACCGGGATCTGCACCAGGATGGGCAGACAGCCGGCCGCGGGGTTCACCTTTTCCCGCCGGTACAGCTGCATCATCTCCTGATTCATGCGAGTCCGGTCCTCGCCATAGCGCTCCTTGAGGCGCTCCATCTCGGGCTGCAGCGCCTTCATCTTGCTCATCGCCGCATACGACTTGTTGGCGAGCGGGAAGAACACCGCCTTGACGATCACGGTCAGCACCAGGATCGCGATGCCGAAATTCCCGATATGGACGTACAGCCACTCGAGCAGCCAGAAGAGCGGCTTGGTGAAGAACCAGAACCAGCCCCAGTCGATCGTGAGGTCGAACTTCTCGATGCCGTACTTCTCTTCATAGGCCGAGATCACCCGAACGATCTTGGCGCCGGCGAAAAGCTTGGCGTCCTCGGTGCTGGTGGTGCCCGGCGCGACGGTCATGCCGGGCGCGACATAGTCCACCTGGTACTTGATGTTGGCGCCCGAGCCCGTCTGCTTCAGGGAGACGTCGACCTTCTGCTTCTGCTCGGGAATCAGCGTCGCCATCCAGTACTTGTCGGTGATGCCCACCCAGCCGCCGGTGGTCGTGATCTTCTGCTGCTTGTTGTCCTTGAAGTCGGAGTAGCTGAATTCCTTCAGGCTGCCGTTGAAGACGCCGTAAGGACCCTCGTGGAGGATGTAGATGCCCTCGGCCTTGGGCTCGCCGTAGCGGACGATCAGGCTCCAGGGAAACACCGTCACGGGCTTGTCGGACTTGTTCTCGACGCTCTGCTTGACGTCGAACATGAAATGGTCGTCCAGCGAAATATCGAGGCTGAAGATCAGTCCCTCGCCATTGTCCCAGGTCAGCCGGACCGGCTTGCCGGGCGCCACGGTGGGGGCGCTCGCCGTCCAGACCGTGTCGGGTCCGGGTACCTTCACCGCCGGGTCGGCCGACGCCCAGCCGAACTCGGCGTAGTACGGATGCTCGCTCCCCACCGGCGACAGAACCGGCACGGGATCGCTGTTGGGATCCACGGTGACGCGGTACTTCACAAGCCGGACGTCGTCGATGCGCGCGCCCTTGAGCGCGATCGAACCCACGAGCTCGGGCGTGTCGAAGGTCACGCGAGGCGACTGCGCGAGCGCCTGACTCCGCGTCATGGCCTGCGCCGGCTGGTTCGCGGGCGCCCCCGGCTGGACACTGCCCTGGGTACCCGTCGCCCCAGGTTGCGCGGGAGCCCCGGGCCGCGTGTCGGTCTGACTGGCGCTTTGCTGCTGGCTGTCGACGGGCGGCTTGGCCGGCGGAAACAGCGCCTGCCAGCCCATGATGATCGCCACGGACAGCACGATGGCGAGGATGAAATTCTTCTGGTCCATTGGGTCAGGCTTCAGACGTGCTCGACGGTTTCACAGGTCAGGCCACGGGTCGGCGGAAGAGAGGCTGGCGGGACGGGATCGAATCCCGCACCGCCCCAGGGGCCGCAGCGGCAGAGCCGCCCGGCGGCGAGCCAACCACCGCGCAGCGCGCCATGGCGCGCCACCGCCTCCGCCGCATAGGCCGAGCACGAAGGCTCGTAACGGCAGGCGCCGACGAAGAAATAGGCCAGGGTGAGCTGGTAGGTGCGGATGGCGCCGCGCAACAGCCCAATCGACAAGCGTGACAACATGTGGCCCGGAAACTGGCGATTTGCCCGGGCAGGCGCAAGCGGTCCTTGGCAGGTCATGGCGTCGCTATGGCGAGTGCCTTCACCCGCCGCAAGGCCTCGGCCAGCTCCTGGCGCAACGTGGCGAAGTCGCGGAGGACGGCCGCTTGCCGCCCGATCAGCACATAGTCGAGATCGGCGCGTGCCCTTCCGGGCATCTCCAGCCGCGCCGCCTCACGCAGGCGACGACGCACGCGGTTGCGGACGACGGCATTGCCCACCTTGCGGCTGACCGTGAAGCCCACCCGGATCGAGGGCAGGGAAAGCGCCGACGGCACGGGTGCGACCTGCAGGACGAAACCCGGCATCGCGCAGCGCCGCCCGGCCTGGACGCGCAGGAAATCCCGTCGGTTCGGCAGGCGCCCGAGACGGGCCGCAGCCAAGACGCCGGCCGGCTAGGCCGAAAGCCGCTTGCGGCCCGCCTTGCGACGGTTGGCAATGACCTTGCGGCCGCCTACCGTGGCCATCCGGGCGCGAAAGCCATGCCGGCGCTTGCGCACCAGCTTGCTCGGCTGATAGGTGCGTTTCATTACGCAACTCCTTCAAAAGCAAGACCCCCGCGCGTCGGGCGGGGGTAAAATCCGTGGCGCAGCGTAATAAGCGTGCCAGCGGCGCGAGTCAACGACAGGCGAGGACGAGCCATGCCCCTGACCCTGCACGGGTACCGTTACAGCGTCTATGTGCGCATAGCCCGGCTCGCGCTGGCCGAGAAGGGACTGCCTTGCGAGCAGATCGAGGTCGATCCGTTCGCCGAGCAGGTCCCGGCCGGCTATCTGGCCCTGCACCCGTTCGGCCGTGTCCCGACGCTGGTCCATGACGGCTTCGTGCTCTACGAGACGGGCGCGATCACGCGCTATCTTGACCGTGCCTTTCCAGGCCCGGCGCTGCAGCCTCGATCACCGCAGGCATGGGCGCGCATGGACCAGATCATCGGCGTCGTCGATTCCTACGCCTACTGGCCCCTGGTGAGACAAGTCTTCTCCCACCGCGTCTTCCGTCCGGCACTCGGGCGGCCGGCAGACGAGGCCGAGGTGGCGAAGGGCGTCGCGGGCGCGACGAGGGTGCTGGGGGCCCTGGAGGCGCTGGCCGCGTCCGAGACCTTCCTGGTCGGGCCGCAGCTGTCGCTGGCCGACCTGCATGTCGGTGCGATGGTCGCCTATTTCGTCATGGCGCCGGAAGGCGCCGCGATGCTGCGCGGTCATCCGCGACTGGACGCATGGTGGCGTATTGTCAGCCGGCGCCCGAGCTTCGCCGCCACCGATCCCGGCCTGCCGGTCGACACCGGGCCGTGAGCGCATTTGCCTTGAGGCGGCGGCGTGGTGGTCCAATATCGCAGCCAGGGCCATACGGAAAACGACATGATCACGCCGACATGGCGCCGGCTCGTGCCTGCGGCGATCCTGTTCGCAGGACTGGCGCTGTTCCTGCTGCTGGGTCTCGATCGCTACTTCTCGTTCGAGATGCTGAGCCGGCATCATGCCGTGCTCACCGCCTGGGTCGGCAGTCACGGCCTGGTGGCCGGTCTGCTGTTCGTGGCGGGCTATGCCATCGTCGTCGCCTTCTCGCTGCCGATCGCCATCGTCATCACGCCTCTGGGCGGCTTCCTGTTCGGCGTCTGGCTTGGCGCGGCGCTTTCGGTGATCGGGGCCACGCTGGGCTCGGCGGCGGTGTTCCTCGCCGCCCGTACCGCATTGCGCGACCTGTTCCGCAGCCGTGCCGGGGGCGCCCTGGCGCGCTTCGAAGCGGGCTTTCGCCGCGACAGCTTCAGCTATCTCCTGTTCCTGCGGCTGGTGCCGGTGTTTCCCTTCTGGCTGGTGAACATTGTGCCCGCTCTCCTCGGCATGAGGCTCGCGCCCTACGTCGCGGCGACGGTGATCGGCATCACGCCCGGCGCGATCGTCTACGCCGGCGCCGGGTCCGGCTTCGGTACCCTGTTCGACAGCGGCCTGGTGCCGGATCTGGGCGTCATCTTCGAATGGCGGATTCTGCTGCCGTTGCTCGGCCTCGCCGCCCTGTCGCTGGTGCCGGTCATCTATGCCCGGCTGCGATCGGACCGGCTGACCCCATGACATGAGCGCCACCCTTGCTCCCGACATCTGCGTCGTCGGCGCCGGATCGGCCGGGCTGGTAGTGGCCGCCGGGGCCGCGCAACTGGGGCTCGACGTGGTGCTGGTCGAGCGCGGCCTGATGGGCGGCGATTGCCTCAACTACGGCTGCGTGCCGTCCAAGGCGCTGATCGCCGCCGCGAAGGCGGCCCAGGCGCAAAGGACTGGCGCCGGGTTCGGCATCGCGCCCGTCGCGCCCGAGATCGACTTCAGCCGCGTGATGGACCACGTCGCCGGAGTCATCGCCGCCATCGCCCCCAACGATTCCGTCGAGCGCTTCGAGCGCCTCGGCGTCCGGGTCGTCCGCGCCGAGGCGCGCTTCGTCGGCCGTACCGAGCTGCAGGCCGGCCCGCATCGTATCGTCAGCCGGCGGGTCGTGCTCGCCACCGGCTCGCGGCCGGCCGCCCCGCCGATCGACGGGCTGGCCGGCGTGCCTTACCTGACCAACGAGACGATATTCGCCAACCGCTCCCTCCCTGGGCACCTCCTCGTCGTCGGTGGCGGGCCGATCGGCCTCGAGCTGGCGCAGGCGCATCGCCGTCTGGGGTCCCAGGTCACCGTGCTGGAGTCCGAACGCTTCCTCGCCAAGGACGATCCGGAGCTGGCGGACATCGTGGCGGAGCGGCTCCGTCGCGAGGGGATCGTCCTGCGCGCTGCCGTCCGCATCGTCGCGGCCCGGCAGGATGCCGGAGGAATCACGCTCGACCTCTCCGATGGAAGACCGGTCTCGGGAACGCATCTGCTGGTGGCGGCAGGCCGGAAGCCGGTCGTCGACGGGCTTGGCCTGGAGACCGCCGGCATCGCCCATACCTCCCGGGGCATAACCGTCGACCGCTCACTGCGCACGACCAACCGCCGCGTCTGGGCGATCGGCGACTGCAACGGCCTCTACCCCTTCACACACATGGCGGCCCACGAAGCATCACTGTTCATCAGGAGCGCCCTGTTCCGCATGCCTGCCCGGCTGGACGCGTCGCTCGTGCCGTGGACGACCTATACCGACCCCGAGCTGGCGCAGGTCGGCCTGGGCGAACGTGCGGCGCGCGAGGAGCATGGCGAATCCATACGCGTGCTGCGCTGGAGCTTCGCTGAAAACGATCGTGCGCAGACCGAGCGGGCGACCGAAGGCATGGTCAAGGCGATTGTCACCCGGCGGGGCCGCATCCTCGGCGCCGCGATCGCGGCACCGCACGCCGGCGAGCTGATCCAGCCGTGGTGCCTCGCCGTCGCGCGGCGGCTGCGCATCTCCGCCATGGCGAGCTTCGTGCCGCCCTATCCGACGCTGGGCGAGGCGAGCAAGCGCGCGGCCGGCAGCTTCTTCACCGGCACGCTGTTCGGTGCGCGCACCCGTACGCTGGTGCGCCTGTTGAACCGCCTCCCCATATGGTGAACGAACGGCCCAGCAGGGTGAACGGAGCGTGTGATCCCATGGCACAACCTCGCATCGTCATCGTTGGCGCGGGCTTCGGCGGGCTGAGCGCCGCGAAGGGGCTGGCCGGTGCCGCGGCCGACGTCACGGTCGTCGATCGGCGCAACTATCACCTCTTCCAGCCGCTGCTCTATCAGGTCGCGACGGCGGGCCTGTCGCCCGCCCAGATCGCGCAGCCCATCCGCTCCATCCTGCGACGGGCCGACAACGTGCGCGTCGTCTTGGGGCGGGCGATCGGCGTCGATCGCGGACGCCGCATCGTGCAGCTCGAGGACCGCGAGATTCCCTACGACGTCCTGGTGCTGGCGACCGGATCGCGCCACGCCTACTTCGGACACGATGAATGGGAGGCCGTCGCGCCAGGCCTGAAGAAGATCGACGACGCCACGGCCATCCGCCGGCGCATCCTGTCGGCCTTCGAGCAGGCCGAGCAGGCGGCTGAGGCGCGGGCGCGTCGGCGCTTCCTGACCTTCATCGTGGTCGGCGCGGGACCGACGGGGGTGGAAATGGCCGGCGCCATCGCCGAGCTGGCCCATGTGGCCTTGCGCGACGACTTCCGCGCCATCAATCCCCGCGACGCGCGCATCGTTCTCGTCGAGGCGGGCGAGCGCGTCCTGGCGGCCTTTCCGCCGGGCCTGAGCGATGCCGCCCGGCGGTCGCTCGAGCGCCTGCATGTCGAGGTCCGCCTCGGCCAGCCGGTGTCGCGATGCGACGAGGCCGGAGTCATCGTGGGCGATGAACGGATCGAGGCGGCGACCATTGTCTGGGCGGCGGGGGTGGCGGCGTCCTCGGCCGGCCGCTGGCTCGGTGCCGAGCGCGACCGCGTCGGCCGCGTGGTGGTGGCTCCCGACCTGACCGTGCCCGGCCATCCCGAGATCTTCGTCATCGGCGATACCGCCCATGCGCCGGGAGAAGGCGGAAAGCCGCTGCCCGGCCTGGCGCCCGTCGCCAAACAGCAAGGCGAATACGTCGCCCGTGTGCTGCGGCGACGCCTGGCCGGCCATGCGCCGCCCGGCCCGTTCCGCTATCGCGACCTGGGGACGATGGCGACCATCGGCCGGGGCGCCGCCGTCGCCGATTTCGGCTGGTTGCGCGTTCACGGCTTCCTCGCCTGGCTGCTCTGGGGCCTGATCCACGTTGCGTTGCTGATCGGATTCCGCAACCGGCTGGTCGTGCTCTTCGACTGGCTTTGGTCATACGTGACCTTCCAGTCCGGGGCGCGCCTGATCACCGGGCCGGGCTCCCATTGAGGGCTGCGTGCCCCTTCCGGCGCTCCCGCCCTTCCGGACGGGCTTTTAGGCCGGCCGGTCACCTAGGCCCTGCGCCGGGACTCCGCTAGACTCGGCCCGGATGACCGCCGACGTCACCCTTTCGACCGACCGCGCGACGGCGATACGGCGACGGAGTTCTGCGTTCGGGCTCTCGTGGCGTATCCTGGGCCTCGCCATGGTCGCGATCATGACCGCGGAGATCCTGATCTTCCTGCCGTCGATCGCGCGCTATCGCGCCGAGTATCTCAGCCAGCTCATCGAGAACGGCGCACTGGCCGCGCTCGCGCTCGACGCCACCCCCGACAACATGGTGACCGAAGAGGTGAAACGGAGCCTTCTCGCCAATGCCCGCATCGACGCGGTCGTGCTGATCGAGCCGAACAAGCCCAAGCGCGCGCTGCTGAACATCAAGCCCGCGCCGGCGATGCCCACCTTCAACCTGAAGGACAGTGGCGGGCTGATGCTGATCTGGGACGCCCTGGATGCCATGGCGCACCGCGGTTCGCGCTACATCCGAGTCGGCGATCAGTCGGCTCGCCTGCCCAGCGCGATGGTGTGGATCGTCGCCGACGAGCAGCCGATGCGCCGGGCGATGTACGGCTATGCCAGCCGCATTCTCGTCCTCTCGCTGATCATCGCGCTGTTCACGGCGTTCCTGCTGTACCTGGCGCTTCGCTGGCTGGTGATCCAGCCGCTGCAGGCCCTGGCGGCCGACATGGTGACGTTCCGCCGCGCCCCCGAGGAAGGCGAGGCGGAACGTGCGCCCTCCGAGCGGCGGGACGAGATCGGCGTCGTCGACCGCGAGTTCCGCAACCTGCAGCGCGAGCTGCGCGCTTCCCTGCGGCAGAAGTCGCGCCTTGCGGAGATCGGTGCGGCCGCCAACAAGATCAACCACGACCTGCGCAACATGCTGTCGACGGCGCGTCTTCTGTCCGACCGGCTGGCGCGCAGCGCCGACGAGCGCACGCGTGCGCTCGCCCCCACAATTCTCCGCACGATCGACCGCGCCACGCGCCTGGCCAGCGACGCCATCGAGTACGTTCGCGACCGGCCGACGCCCCGCCTCGCCGCCGTCGATCTCGCCGACCTCGTCGACGAGGTCGGCATCGCGCTGCAGGAGCAGGGCGAGGAGGACAACCCCAACCACCTGCGCCACTGGACCAATGCCGTGCCTGCCGGCCTGCAGGCGCAGGCCGACCGCGATCTGCTCTACCGCGTGCTGGTCAATCTTGGCCGCAACGCCTTCGAGGCCGGTGCCACGATCGTGACGGTGAAGGCACGGGACGACGGAGGGCAGACGATCGTGGACGTCTCGGACAATGGGCCGGGCGTGCCGCCGGAGCTCATGGGGGACATCTTCCGGCCGTTCGTCACCGGCGACCGTACGGCGGGCCGCCCCGGCGGCGCTGGCCTCGGACTTGCCATTGCGCGCGATCTGGTCGGCGCCCACGGCGGGGAGATCAACCTCGCGGAGACGGGCCTGCGAGGGACGACCTTCCGGTTCACCCTTCCTTCAGCCGCGCGATGAAGGCGCGGATGCGTCGGGCGTTGACGCCGAGATCTGACCGGCCGTCGCGGCTCTTGGAGCGGATATCGACGCGGCTGCCCGTTCCGTCCGCGCGGATGCGCACCACAATGTCGTCCCGGAACCCGAACCACGCGGTGGTCGCCACCGCCTCCAGCCGTCCCTCGCGCGGCGCGCGAGCGATGACATCCCAGCCCATGGCGGCAGCGACGGCATCCGCACGCTTGAAAGCCTCGGCGGGCGGGATGGGCAGCGTGACAGGCACGATGTCGGAGTAGGCGGCGCGCTGCAGGGCGCCCGCCTCTGCACCGGGATGGGCGGCCGCGTTCGAGGCGCCCCGGCGGAGCGGCAGGGTCGCAACGAACGGCGGCGGGTTCGAGATATCGGTCGAGATGTCGTTCAGCTCCGGCGACCTCTGGGCACGCAGGAACCACGTGACCGGGGCGTAGGCCGCGGCCGCTCCGACCAGGACCGCGAGGAAGGCTGCGACGAAACCCCGCCGGCGGTCGCCGGGACGTGTCGGCAGGATGGTCGCGAGTCCCAGCGCCACGGCCGCGACCGCGACGTAGAATCCGTAACGGAAGAGCGCGAAGGCCGGCTCGATCTCGAGGCCGGCATAGCGGTGCAGCGGCCCGGCGATGGCCACGATCAGCGCGGCGGCGCATGCCATGACGAAAGCCATGCGCGCCAGACGATGACTGACCGGATTGGTCGTGCGAATGAACATGGCGGCTCCGCCCGCCATGGTAGCGGTGAACGGGGCGTCACGCACGGCTCGACAAGACCGGCCCCCTTCTCTATGCGCGGGCCATGACGACATCGGATGCCGATCGACGCCGCGCCATGGCGGCAGGCTTTGCCGCCATCGCCCTCTGGGGCGCCCTTGCCGCGCTGTCGGTCACGGCAGGTCCCATCCCGCCCTTCCAGATGGTGGCCATGACGTTCACCGTGGGTGCCGCCATCGGCGTCGCCCGTGCGCTGGTGCGTGGCGTTCCCTGGAAGATGCTGGTCGCGTGGCCGGCGCGGGTCTGGTTGCTCGGCGTCGGCGGCTTGTTCGGCTACCACGCCCTCTATTTCGCCGCCCTGCAACTGGCTCCGCCGGCCGAAGCCAATCTCGTGAACTACCTATGGCCGTTGCTGATCGTGCTGCTCTCGGCGCCCCTGGCCGGAGAAAGGCTGGGATGGCCACACCTGGTCGGCGCGCTGCTCGGCTTCGCGGGCGTGGGACTGCTGGCCGCCGGGCGCGGTGTCAGCTTCACCGGCACATATGCCCTGGGCTACGGTCTGGCGCTGGGCTGTGCCTTCACCTGGGCGCTCTACTCGGTGCTCTCACGGCGCTTCGGTGAGACGCCGACCGACGCCATCACCGCCTTCTGCGCGGCGTCGGCCGTGCTCTCCCTGGCCTGCCACCTCGCCGTGGAGCGGACCACGTGGCCGGATTCGGCGGCGGCGTGGCTCGCCGTCCTGGCGCTCGGCCTCGGCCCGGCCGGCACGGCCTTCTATCTCTGGGACCATGCCGTGAAGCGCGGCGATATCCGCGCGCTCGGGGCGCTGTCCTATGCCACGCCCATCCTGTCGACGGCGCTGCTGATCGCCTGTGGGCTGGCCGCGCCGACCGGCACGCTGCTGATCGCGGCGCTGCTGGTCACGGCAGGCGCCGTCCTTGCCTCACGCGAGCTCTGGATGCCAGCCCGGCGGCGCTAGCTCGAAGTTCCTGAAGTCGAAGGCCGGGCTGACCGTGCAGCCGACCAGCGTCCAGGCGCCGAGCGAGCGCGCGGCCTGCCAGACGTCGCGCGGCACGACGGCCTGCGGCCGCTCGCCGATGCCGAAGTCCGTACCGAGCCTCACGTGCCGCACCGTTTGGCCGTCCTCGCTAAGCGACAGTTCGAGGGACGCCCCCGCATAGTGGTGCCAGATCTCGTCGGCGCCCATGACGCGATGCCAATGCGAGCGTTCGCCCGCCCGCAGCAGGAAGTAGATGGCCGTGCCCGCCGGGGCGCGAAAGGTCTCCACGAAGTGGCCGCCCTCGGGATGTGGCTTCATCCCGAGCTGCCGAATGATCTCCCGAGGGTCCGTCATGGCGCAGTCAGGCCGGCGGCGGTGCCGTGGCCTTCATCGACGGCAGCTTGGAGAACGTCGCGTACCATTTGGCGAGCTTGGGCCGCTTGGCCCGCCAGTCATGGCTGTCGAAGCGGAAGTCGAGGTAGCCCAGCGCACACGCAACGGCCACGGTGCCCAGCGTGGGCTTGCCCTTGAGCGACTTGGCCTCCGCCTCGAGCTGATCGAGCACGCCGTCGATCTTCTTCATCTGGCCGTGAGTCCATTCGGGCCAGCGCCGTTGCTCCGGACGCAGGAATTCCTCGTAGCGCGCCAGCAGCGCGGCATCGAGCAGGCCGTCCCCCATTGCCTGCAGCCGCAACGCGACCCAGCGCTCACGGCCCTTGCGCGGCAGGAGTTTGCGGCGCTTGTGCTGCTGATCGAGGTATTCGCAGATCACCGGCGAATCGAAGAGGTCCATGCCCTTGACGGAGAGCACCGGGATCTTGCCGACGGGGTTGTGCTTGTCGACGTCGGCGTTGGGTGCCACCGGCGACAGTGCCACGTTGATCATCTCGATCTTCTTGTCGAGACCAGCCTCCAGGGCGAGCACCCTGACCTTGCGCGCATAGGGCGACGCCGGAGAATAGTAGAGTCTCATCCTGGCCATTGTCAGTCTCCCCCGCTTCTAGCCTGCGGCCATTGCCGGAATGTCGGCATCGTTCAGCCTCACCTTGCGCGCCACGTCGAGCAGCTGCTGCCAGGTCGTGCCGTCGATCGGCACGCCGTTCTTCTCGCGGTCGGCGCGGCGGGCGCGCTCCGGCTCGCCGGGCGTCAGCACCTCGGCCACGCCGGGCTGCGGCCTCGCGGACTTCACCCAGCCGATGAAGTTCTCCACCTCGTCCTCGAAGAACCCGGTGCCGCCCATCGCCTCGGGATCGATGATGACCGACAGCATGTTGTTGATGATGTCGGTGCCGTCCTTCTTGATGGTGCGCGGGCTGTGCGCACGTCCGCCGGTCAGCGCCCCCGCGAGCAGGTCGCAGATCACCGCCAGTCCGCCGCCCTTGTGCAGCCCGAAGGGCAGAATGGCGCCGTAGGGCGGGTTGTACATCACCCCGGGGTCGGTCGTCGGGTTGCCAGCCGCGTCTATCAGCAGGCCTTCCTCCATCCGCACCTGCTTGTTGTTGGCCACGCGCACCTTGCCCATCGCCACCTGGCTGGTCGCGAAGTCGAGCACGATCGGCTCCTTGCCCTTGCGGGGCACGGCGGTGCAGTAGGGGTTGGTCGTGAAGCGCGGCTCGGCGCCGCCGAACGGCGCCACGAGGGATTTGTGTCCGTGTACGTTGACCCAATGCGTGCTCACCATGCCGGCGCGGGCGCACTGCTCGCCCCAGTGGCCGATGCGGCCGATATGATGCGAATTGATGAGGCCGACGACGCACACGCCGTGCTTCTTCGCTCGGTCTATCCCGATGTCCATGGCTTCCTTGGCAATCACCTGCCCGTAGCCGGCGCCGCCGTCGATCACGATCACCGGCCCGTTGTCGCGGACGATCTTTGCATGGTGATTACGGACGCAGGCCCCGGTGGCGGTGTTCTGGATGTAGTGCGGGATCATGCCGACGCCGTGGCTGTCGTGGCCGAACAGGTTGGCGAGCACCAGATGATCCGCGACGAGGCGCGCCTCCTCCCCGGAGCTGCCATCGGCGCGGCAGATCGCCATCGTGAAGGCGTGCAATCGATCGGGCTTGATGCGGACTTCACCCACTGAACCCTGACCCCCGGCCATGCGCGCATCTCCTCCAAAAAGCCCGTTTGCGGCAAGGTTCCGCGTCGGGCAGGCCCTGTCAACCGATGCTGCTGCAGATGCCGCGCTCCCGCCGCCATGCTAGAGCGGATGCAGCAAGACCGAACATGTCCTTTCTCCTCAGACTGGTCTGCCTCGCGCTGATCGCGGCAGGCGTCGCCACGCCCGCGCTTGCCCAGAACGGCCAGCCGCAACGTCCCTTCGTGCAGCTCGTGGAGCTGTGGACGCGTCAGCTCGACCGCATCGCCACCCGGGCCGACCAGGCCAGCCTGCTGCCGGTCGAGATCGATGGTCTGCGCCAGCAGGCGGCCGAGGTACGGACGGCCGCCACCGCTGCCGCCGCCCTGGCGCGCAACGATCTGGCCGACACGCGCAAGCTCCTGGCGCCGCTGGAGGCCAAGCCCGGCACCGACGGCGTTCCGGAATCCGACGCGGTCAAGGCCGATCGCGAGCGCCTGGCCGAGCAGGCAGCCCTCAGCGAGGGCCGCATCAAGCAGTGCGAGGTGGTGATCGCCCGGGCCGATCAGCTGACCAACCGCCTGACCCGGCTGCGCGGGGAGGTGGTGCTGCGCACGCTGCTGCAGCGAGACGCCTCACCCCTGTCGCCCGCGGTATGGAACCGGCTCGGCCCGGAGCTCACCGCCTCGCTGCGGGCCATCTCCACGGGCCTCTCGGCCTGGCTCGCGCAGGGCCTGCAGGTCGACGAGGACGAGCTCGCCTCCCTTGCCGGCTGGGCGGCCATCACGGTGGCGCTGTGGCTGATCGGGCGGCGGCTGCACCGCCGCTTCGGACGCGGCGACGCGGTCGAGCCGGGCGAGCGCGACCGTACCCTCACCGCCGCCATCGACGGCGTGGGTCTGGTGCTGGTGCCGATCCTCGCCGTCTGGCTGATCGGCAAGCTGGCGCTCGCGACGCTGCCCCCGCCGCCAATGAATCACCTCGTGCCGCAGCTCACCTCGCGCATCATCACCTTCCTGCTGGTGCTGGGCCTGACGGCGACGGCCCTGTCGCCCAATCGCCCGGCCTGGCGGGTGCTGCCGTTCACCAATGCCAGCGCCCTGACGCTCTCGATCGCCCTGCGACGGCTGATGGCAGTGGGCCTCGCCGTCGACTTCGTCTATGTGGCGCTCATCCGCAGCAGCGCCGAGACCGACGCCGTGAGGGCCGTCGGTGCGCTCGTGCTGGCCGCCGTGGTCTCGCTGCTCACCCTGCCGGCCCTCGGCAACCGCGCCTGGCATGCCAGCCGGCCGGAGGGCAGCGACGCATCGCCGATGATCGGCGGCAGCTGGTGGTCGGTCGCGCGACTGCTGCTGAGCGCCGCCGTGCTCTCTTCAATCCTCTTCGCGTTGCTCGGCTATGCCACGCTCGCCGCCCGACTGCACGAGGCGATCTACTCGACCTGCCTGCTGATCGCGCTCGCCTACCTGCTGCACCGTCTGCTCGGCGACCTGCTGGAGACGGCCGCTGCGCCGGAGACCTCGTCGGGACGCTGGGTCCGTCAGCGGCTCGGCCTGCCGGCTGACGCCGCCTTCCATGGCCAGCATCTTGTCATGCTGGCGGTCGACGCTCTGCTCGTCCTGCTGCTGGCGGTCGGCATCCCCGCCGCGTGGAGCGTCGACACCGACGCCATCGTCACCAGCGCGATGCAGCTCGTGCACGGCGTGAAGGTCGGCGGCGTCACGATCTCTCTCGGCAACATCGGCATCGCCATCGTCGCCTTCACGGTCTGCATCCTCCTCGCCAAGCTCATCCGCAGCGTGGTGCGCGACCGCGTGTTGCCGACGGTCGACGCACCGGTGCCACTGCGCCAGTCGATCGATGCCGGTCTGAACTACGTGGGCGTGATCGTCGCGATCCTGATCGGGGTCAGCGCGCTGGGCATCGACTTCACCAACCTGGCGATCGTGCTGGGGGCATTGTCCGTCGGCATCGGACTTGGCCTGCAGAACATCGCCAACAACGTCATCTCCGGCGTCTTCCTGCTGGTCGAGCGGCCCATCAAGGCAGGTGACTGGGTGTCGGTCAGCGGTCACGAAGGATTTGTCCGCCGCATCAACATCCGGGCGACCGAGATCGAGACGTTCCAGCGCACGCACGTGCTGGTGCCCAACAGCATCTTTCTGCAGAATCCGGTGGTGAACCGCACCTATTCCGACACGTCGAGCCGCGTGGAGATCAAGATAACGGTCGGCGTGGGCACCGATGTCGCGGCCATGGAGGCGCTGCTGCGCGAGGCGGCGCTCGGCCATCCCCGCGTGCTGCGCGTTCCCGCGCCTATCGTGCGCTTCGTGCAGGTGACGCCGGCGGGCCTCGACTTCGAGCTGTTCGTCTTCGTCGCCCGGCTCGAGGACAGGCTTGTCGTGAACAACGACCTCAACAAGGCGATCCTGGCCAGGATGATCGAGCTCCGCATCGTCGATCCCGCCCCGGTGCCGCAGCTGCAGCTGCGCGGGCTGGAAGTCCTGGCCGGCGACCGGCAGGCGAGCAAGGCGGAAGGCGATGCCGCCTCGGCGCCGTAGGGAGGAGGCCAGGCGCGGACCGTTGGGCGGGTTGCTGCACCGCTGGCCGCTCGTCGCGTTGTGCCTCCTCGGCGCGTGCGCGGGCGCGGCGCTGTGGGCCTACACGCCCACCCTGCCTGCCGACGTGCTGATCGCCCGCTACACCGACGACCGGTCGGCGTTCATCGAGGTCGGCGGCGTGCGCGCCCACGTCCGCGAACAGGGCAATCCGCAGGGCATTCCCGTCGTGCTGCTGCACGGGTCGCTGGGCTCGCTGCAGGTATGGGACGGCTGGGCGCGGGAGCTGGGCGACGAAGCGCGGCTCATCGCCGTCGACCTGCCGGGCCACGGCCTGACCGGCGCCTGGCCACGCGACGAGTACACGATCGAAGCCTATGCCGATTTCGTCGAGGTGCTGGTCGATACGATGGACCTCGACCGTTTCGTGCTGGTGGGCCATTCGATGGGGGGCGCCGTGGCCTGGACCTTCGCCGCGACACGGCCCGATCGGGTCAGTCAGCTCATCCTGGTGGATTCCGCCGGCTTTCCGTCGCCCGACGATCAGGCGCCGCTCGCGCTCAGGATCGCCCGGCTGCCGCTGCTGGGCGAGATAAGCTCGTACTTCCGCCCGGAAGCCCGCGTCCGGCGGTCGCTGGCCTCGGCCTATGCCGACCCGGCGCAAGCGACGGCCGAGCGCGTGCGCCGCCATGCCGAGCTGCAGCGATTTCCCGGCAACCGTGAAGCAACGCTGCAGCGGGCACGCCTGCAGGAGCCGCTCGATCCGACGCCGCTGCGCCGATTGAAGGTGCCGACGCTGATCCTCTGGGGCGGCCGCGACCCGTGGGTGCCCGTTGCCGACGCCTTCCGTTTCCAGAACGGCATCAAGGGTGCCGAGCTCGAGATATTCTCGGAGCTCGGCCACTATCCGATGGAAGAGGATCCCAAGGCGACGGCAGCGGCGGTCGCCGCGTTCCTGCGACCGATCCCGCCCCGTCCGTCGCCGGCGCTTCCCGGCCCGGCCGACCATCAGGTACACCCGGCCGTGGTGCCGGAAAAGGACTGAACCGGCTACGGCCGCAGCGCGGTCATCACCTTGGCGAAGGCTTCGTCGGCGATGGCCTCGATCTCGGCCCTGGTACGGTTCTGGATGGGATGCGGGACGTAGACGACGGCGGGCTCGAAGCCCAGCGCCTCGCTTTGCGCCTCGACACCATCGACGAAGCCGGTGGTCACGATGTTGACCCCCGGAAGGCCGCGACTGTCGAGATTATAGAGGTCGTGCAGACTGCACGATGTGCACGAGCCTCAATCGCTGAGCGCGATGACGGCGAGCTGGTTCTCGGCCGCGATACGCTGCATCAGCTCGAGCGGAGCCACCTTGGTGTTGGTCGGCTTCGCGTAGCGCCGCGTCGCCACGCCGGCGTCGCGGAAGTGCTGCTCGAGGCGATCGATGAACTCCGCCCCGCGCGACTTGCCGATATCCATCAGCGCCACGGTCCGACCGTCCAGCGAGGCGGGCGGTGCCAGACGCGGGCGGCGCGCCGGCGCGCGCTCGGCCGTCGGATCGCGCAGCTTCATTCCATTGCTCATGGGCGTATCTCCCTTGTCACTGCCTGACATTCCTCGCGGACGCGCTGGCCCGGCCAGCCGCCGATGATCGCCGAGAACAGCCCGGCCGCGCCGCCGGCGCGCACGATCAGCAACCCGTCGGGCTGGAACTTGTCGACGATCTCCTCGGCATAGCGCGGGGGCAGGCCTTCGCCGACGCCTTGCGCGCCCTGGACTAGGTCGCGGCCGGGGCGCTTCAGCGCCTGGAACAGGGCCTCCTCGAGCCGGCGCCGGTCCCAGCCGGCATCCCTGAAGATCGCGTAGTGCTCCGGCGACAGGACCAGTACGGCATTGCCGGTATCGCAGAGCTTGGGATGGCCGACACTGAACAGGCCCATCGCCAGCGAGCGCACCAGCTCCTCCGGCGTGCGCGACTTCTGGTCGATGAAGCCGTGCACGCCCTCGCCGTGGAACAGGGTGACGGCATCGCGCCCGGGCGCGATGCCGCGCCGCACCGACAGCGGCTCCCATGCCGGATCCGATTCGTCCTCGGCGAAGCAGAAGGTGTACTTGCCGGGATTGCCGAGCGTCGCGCGATCGATGGCGCCGGGCAGCCCGCCGCCGACATTGCGCACGATGAGCTGCAGCGCGCGGCCGATCGTGGCGTTGGCGCGGTTTCCCTGCCCCAGCGCATTGATGCCGCTGTTCATGCCGATCGCGCGCGCGACAGGCCCGTTGATGATCACCAGCGGTCCCGAGAAGTGCGTGGTGCAGAGCAGACCGTGCAGCACGAACAGCGGATCGAGCGCCGCCTCGAGCACGCCCAGCACCACCGGCATGTATTCCGGCTTGCAGCCGGCCATCACGGCATTGATCGCCACCTTCTCGACGGTGCAGGGCACCAGGTTGGGCGGCACCAAGCCCACCACCTCGTCGGGCTTGCGCCCCGTGCCGCCCAGCATGCGCAGGATGCGCTCGTCGGTCGGCGGCACCACGGGCAGACCGTCGCTCCAGCCGCGTTCGAAGCAGGCTTCCCACGGATCGTCCCATTCGCCGACGGCGATCTGCCGCGACACCAGGCCGGAATCGCCGTAGCGTGCGACCAGCGCCTCGTGGACGCCGGGTTCGACGCTGCGCGAGCCGCAGCCGGGCTGCCAGTCCGGCAGGCCGTCGCCCGCCGCCGCCGGCCCCGCGAGGCGCAGCCATTCGCCGCGCTGCCAGCCCACGGCACGCGCCACCTCGCGGCCGCCCTCGAGCCGGATCAGTGTCGGCACCGCGTCGATGCTGAACCGAAAGGACTGCTCCAGGGACTGGTCGTCGATCACGGTGCGCACGCCGGACGGGAAGGCTGGATCGTCCTGCGTCACGACCGCCAGCGTGCCGGCGCGGTCGAGGCTCCGCATCACCGGCTCGACCAGCATGCAGGTCGGACACTCGCGCTTCGCGAAGATCACGAGGCCGTCGTGGGGAAGGGTGGCGGCGGGCATCACGCGGGGATCCTCCTGCGAACGCGCCACCCTAGCAGGCTGTTGAAGAAGTGGTCGAGGGTCGAGCGCCGGAGGGTCGATTTGGCGGCATCCAAGGAGGTCAGGGTCGGCGGGAAGGTTTTCGGCTCCGCTTCGTCAAGCCTTGCCGGTCATGCC
>JBMONG010000029.1:0-233117 GCA_049323495.1 Pseudomonadota bacterium | reverse complement strand
CATGACCGGCAAGGCTTGACGAAGCGGAGCCGAAAACCTTCCCGCCGACCCTGACCTCCTTGGATGCCGCCAAATCGACCCTCCGGCGCTCGACCCTCGACCACTTCTTCAACAGCCTGCTAGAGCGCGCTGAAGGAGCCGTCCAGACCGCGTGCGGGGCTGAAGCGGCAGTTCGCGCCGGATGATCGAGTCGGCGGGGGCGGTCATGGGCACTTTCAGGCTCATTCACCACATATCAGTTGCGATGAGGCCATGAACGAGTTCTTTTTTGCCAGAGCCCGTCTACGCTGGCTGGATCTATCCTCAGAGGGCAAGGAGCACGCAGAGGAACGCAGACAGCGAGTGCGATCGCTGGAAGGCGGTGCATTCCATTGTTGCGATCCGTCCTTCGGGAGTGAGGGCCGGTGTAGTACGTATCCGCTCAAGCGGGCACCCGACTCGGCACGGGCCTCCCCCGCAGCCGCGCCACCAGGAACAGCAGCACGGCGATATTCACGAGGTTGAACGCCATGCCGGTCGAGAAGGCCGGCAGGTAGTCGGCGAAGCGGTCGTAGAGCAGGCCGGCGCCCCAGCCGCCGCTGGCCATGCCGAGCAGGCCCGCGAACATCACCGTGGGGATGCGCCAGTTGGCTTCCCGGACCGGGTAGCAGTCGCGGATGACGATGACATAGGCCGGCAGCAGGCCCGACAGGCCGAGCCCGAAGGCGGCGGAGACCAGCATCAGCAGCGCCTGGTCGCGGGTGACGAGATAGCCGGCGAGCGCCGTGGCCTGCACCAGCGAGCTCCAGAGCAGGGTGTGGAAGCCGCCGATGCGATCGCTCAGCCAGCCCCAGAACTGGCGCGCGAGGAACGCCGTGCCCAGCAGCACCGACAGCATGACCGCGCCGTACTGCGCGCTGAAGCCCAGGTCGCCGCAATAGGCCACGACATGCTGCATCGGCATGGCCATGGGCACGCAGCAGCAGAACACGGCGACCATCAGCAAGATCATCAGGAGGTTGGGCGGCAGGCCGAGCGTCGCGCTGCGCTGCGTGGCGCCGCTGCCGGCGCCGGTTCCCGCCGACGCGGCGATCGGGGCGGGGTGGAGGAAGGCAGCGGTCAGCGCCACGCTCGACACCAGCACGAAGCCGGCGAAGGCCAGCATCGTGTGGCGCCAACCCATCCGGTCGATGCCATACTGCAGCAGCGGCGGCCAGATCGCCCCGGCCACGGCCTGGCCCGAGGCGATCAGCGCCACCGCCGATCCGCGCCGCTTCTCGAACCACAGGCTGACATAGGTGAGCAACGGGGAGAACATGCAGGAGGTGCCGAACAGGCCCATCAGCAACCCGTGCCCGACATAGAGTTCGAACAGCCCGCCGACCGCCGAGAGGAGCAGGCCCAGCGCCACCATGGTCGAGCCGAACAGCACGATGCGCCGGATGCCCAGCCGGCCCGCCAGCCAACCGGCGACGATGCCGCCGAAGGCGGCGCCAATATAGGACAGCGAGCCGGCGGCGGCCGGACCCGAGCGGGCCGTGCCGAGCTCCGCGGCGATCGTCTTCATGGCGACGACCACGACCAGCGGCGCGCCATAGGCGATGGTCATGAGGGCGAGCGCGGCGCTGGCCGTGATCCAGGCCGTGCGGCTGTCGAGCAGGCTGTTCAAAGGGCCTCCAGCGCGTCGGCCAGGTGCCGCACCGCCTGCGGCGAGACGTGGCGGGAAAGTCCGGCCTGGGCCTTCCGCCAGGCCGAAAGCGCGGCGTCGAGCCGGCGCGCGCCCTTTTCCGTGAGCCACACCATGCGCTTGCGCTGGTCCTTCTCGACCGTGGCGATCTCGACCAGGCCCTCGGCCTCCAGGGTCCGCAGCGTGCGCGACAGGGTCGACTGATCGAGGCCCATGCGCGCCGCCAGCGCGCTGACCGTATCGTCGTCGGCGACGGCGATCTCGGCCATCAGGCCGAACTGCGGGAAGGACAGGCCCGACGACGCCATTGCCGTCTCGAGATATTGCGCCGCGCGGCGCGCCGCCCGGCGCAGGTTTAGGCCGGGGCAGGTCTCGAGGGCCTGGCGCGCATCGCTGCGCAGGGTCCGGGGCGCTTGCCGGGGAGGGTTGCTCATCATATGTATATACATAGAATGTAGATACATGGATGGCAAGATGAAACCGATTCTGGTCATCGGAAGCCCCCTGTCGCCGTACGTGCGCAAGGTGCTGGTGTGCCTCGAGATCAAGGGGCGGCCCTACGAAATCGACCCGATCGTCCCGTTCTACGGCGACGATCGCTTCTCCACCCTCAGCCCGCTGCGGCGCATCCCCGTGCTGGTCGACGGCGACCTGGCGCTGAGCGATTCGTCGGTGATCTGCCAGTACCTGGAGGACACGATTTCGGAGCCGGCCCTCTATCCGGAGAAGGCCGCGGATCGCGCGCGGGCACGATGGCTGGAGGAGTTCGCCGACACGCGCATGGGGGACGTCTTCATCTGGCGCCTCTTCAACCAGGTCGCGATCCGGCCGGCCGTGTGGGGCGAGAAGGGCGATCGCGTCCTCGTCGAACGCACGCTGCAGGAGGAGGTGCCCACGGTGCTCGACTATCTCGAATCGCAGGCGCCGGCCCACGGCTTCCGCTTCGGATCCGCCCTGTCGATCGCCGACATCGCGGTCGCCGCCTTCTTCCGCAACGCCGCCTGGGTGCGCTTCCGGATCGACGCTGACCGCTGGCCGAAGACCGCCGCCTGGGTCGGCTGCGTGCTCGCGTCGCCCGCCTTCACCCGGCTGGCGACGATCGAGGACGCGCTCCTGCGTGTGCCGATCGCGGAGCAGCGCGCGGCCCTCAAGGCGATGGGGGCGCCGGTGAGCGCCGAGACCTTTGCGGCCACCACACCACGGCGTGGTATCATGTCGCTCTAGGCGCGGCTGCGACCGCGGCGAGAGGTCATGCACGCGGTTCCTCCCTTCATGACGGCACAGTTCATCACGGCCGTCACCCTCGGCACCGCCGTCGGTGCTTTCGCCGGCTGGCAGACGGCCTTACTGGGGGCCGGCGCGATCGGCGGCGGCACAACGATCAGCATCGTCATTTCAGCCATGATTTGGCCTACCCAGCATGTTTCAGGCTGGAAGCTCGCGCTCGTCGCCATGCTGGCGAATCCGACGATGCTGCTCGCGCTGCTGGCGACGGGCATTGGCTGGCAGTGCGTGATCGGCCGCATGCATGACTTCGCCTGCATCGCCTCCTTTACAGGTGCCTTGGTCGTGATCATCTGCCTGCTGTCGGTCTGTGCCGGATTGCTGTGGCGCTGGTGGAAAGGTCGAACCGACGTGATGAAGACGTAGTCGATGCGCCACCTTCACCCCTTCGTCGCCGGACATGTCGTCACCGCCCTGATCCTCGGGGCGGGCGGCGGAATCATGCTCGACCTGCGGGCGGCGCTCATGGGCGCCACTTTGCTTGCGGCGGGGGCGGCCGTGAGCTCGCTGGTCTGCTGGTGGAAACCGGGCCTCGACGCCCCCGGTTGGCTGCTCGTGCCGGCCGCCATCCTCGCCAGTCCGCTGATGCTGCTGGCGCTGGGCTTCGCGGTCGCGGAAGCCGAATGCCTGGTCGGCAGCCGGCGCGGCTGGGACTGCGTGGCCGCGGCGATCGCCGTGGTGGTCGCGGGCGCTTCGCTGGTGCCGCCGTTCGGCGGCCTGGTGTGGCGCTGGTGGACGCGCCGCAGCAAGCCCGCCCCGTCCTAGGGGACGGCCTTCGCCACGTGGCGCGCCAGCTTGTCGAGCGTCTGCCCGCCATATTCGACGGCGCCGAAGCCGATGACCGTCTCCCGCCGTTCCCGGGACGGATGCATCTGGCGGAGCGTGAGGACCGTCTTGCCGTCGCTCTGCTCGTCGAAGGTGACGAGCATCCGGAACGTGCCGGGGTCGTCCTCCCGGTCCGACCCGTGCTCGACCTCGATGAGGGCGGGGGCCTCCATGCGCAGGAAGACCATCCGGTTGCCGTAGCGGACGCCGTCAGGAGCGACCATGTCGAATCGCCAGACTCCGCCCACGCGGAGGTCGATCTCCCGGGTCTCGATCGCCATGCCTTCGGGCCCGAACCACTTCTGTATCTGGTCCGGGTCCGTCCAGGCCGCGTAGACGAGGCTGCGAGGCGCATCGATCACGCGCGCGAGGACGATCTCGCGGTCGAGGGGCCAATCCCGCCACGGGGACCCGGCGTTCGTTGATGAGGCGTTCATGGTCTCAGTCCTTCCTCTTCATGCGTTGGATGTGGCCTTCCAGCCGGTCGAGGCGCTTCTCCCAGGCGGCGACGTGCTGGTGTATCCACGCTTCGGTCGCCTGCAGGGCGCCCGGCTCGATCCGGCAGGTCCGGACGCGGCCGACCTTCTCGGAGCTGACGAGCCCGCTCTGCTCGAGGACGCGCACGTGCTTGAGCAGCGACGGCAGGGCCATCTCGAAGGGCTGGGAAAGTTCGCTGATGGACTTCGGCCCATCGCACAGACGGCTGACGATCGCCCGCCTTGTCGGATCCGCGAGCGCGGAAAAGGCCCTGTCCAGGTCCGTTGAAAACTTAGCCATATGGGAAAGTATCTACCGGGACGTCGGGCCGGTCAAGAACACTTTCAGTGCTGGCTAACTATTATGCCCCGGATGGGGAGTCCGGCCGATCCTGCCGGACTCGTCCTGCTTCAGGCCGCGATCGCCTTGGCGAGCTTGCCGCGGATCATCTCCTCGGCCTCGCGCACGATGCGCTCGATCAGCTCCTTGCAGGTCGGGATGTCCCGGATCAGGCCCATGACTGTGCCGGCCGACCAGATGCCGTGCTCGAGGTCGCCCGTCTCGTAGACGACCTTGCCGCGCGTGCCGGCCACCAGCGGCCCGATCTCCTGGATCGTCTTGCCCGCCAGCTCCATCTCGATCGCCTGCTTGGCCACCGAGTTGCCGTACACGCGGCTGGTGTTGCGCATGGTCCGGAACAGGAGGGAGGTCGAGCGCTCGTCGCTCTCGACCAGCGCCTGCTTCACCTTGTCGTGGATGGGCGCTTCCTTCGTGGCCATGAAGCGCGTGCCCATGTTGATGCCCTCGCAGCCCAGGGCCAGCGCCGCGACCAGGCCGCGGGCGTCGCCGAACCCGCCCGAGGCCAGCATCGGGATGTTGATGACGTTGGCTGCCGCGGGCAGCAGCACGAGGTTGGGGATGTCGTCCTCGCCGGGATGGCCGGCGCACTCGAAGCCGTCCATCGAGATCGCGTCGACGCCGGCCTTCTCGGCCGAGACGCCGTGGCGCACCGAGGTGCATTTGTGGATCACCTTGATGCCGGCGTCCTTGAGCTTGGGCAGGAACGGCTTGGGGTTGTTGCCCGCGGTCTCGACGATCTTGACGCCGGAGTCGACGATGGCGTCGATGTATTCGCCATAGGGCCGCGGCACCAGCGTCGGCAGGATCGTGAGGTTCACGCCGAACGGCTGGTCGGTCATCTCGCGGCAGCGCGCGATCTCCTTGCGCAGGTCGTCGGGCGTGGGCTGGGTGAGGCCGGTCAGGATGCCGAGGCCGCCGGCATTGGAAACCGCCGAGGCGAGCTCGGCGCGGCCGACCCATTGCATGCCGCCCTGCACGATCGGGTGCTTGATGCCGAACAGTTCGGTGAAGCGCGTCTTGATCATCTGGCCGTATCTCCCGGGCGTCTCGACTTTACGCGGCCAGCATTAGCCGACCGCGCAGGCACGCACTAGGAGGCGTTCGGAACAGCTTTCCGCAGCGCGGACGAGGGCCGCTTGCGCGCGGCACGCCTTCTATCTGTCTGCTTCAAGGTCAACCGCTACCGCTGCGGCGCGATGTGGAGTTCCAGCCCCATGGCCCGGATGACCTTGAGGACGGCGCCGAAGGACGGGTTGCCGTCCTTGCCCAAGGCCTTGTAGAGGCCGGCGCGGGTCATCCCCGTCTTTTCGGCCAGGTCGCTGATGCCGCGGGCACGAGCCACATTGCCGATGGCGGCAGCGATGAAGGCGGGATCGTCACCGCCTTCCTTGAGGCAAGCGTCGAGATAGAGGGCCATGTCCTCCTCGGTCTGCAGGTACTCCGCCGGGTCGAACCTTGTCAGCTTGATGCCGGCCCTCTTGCTCCTGGCCATTCGTCACTCCTCCAATGCCCTCAAGATCTCGATCGCCGTGGCGATGTCCGCCGACTGCGTTCTCTTCGTGCCGCCGGCCAAGATGATGATCAGGCGACCGCGGCGCCGAGCGAAGTAGATGCGGTAGCCCGGGCCGTGCGGCAACCTCGGTGACTGGAAGTCGGTCGGCGGCAGCACGATCGTTCAGGCGCTCCATCCAGCGGCGGAAGACGTCCGTCTGGACGATCTCGATCATGCGGGCAGTGTCAACTATGATTGACAATGTGTCAATTGCAGTTGACGCGCGATAGCGGCCTGTGGGGATGTATGCAATAGCAGACGATCATTGGTTCTTCTGGACCGCGGGCGTCCCGCCCGCTCATGACGCATGAGCGAGCCGGAGGCTCGCGGTCCAGAAGAGCTCGCTGTTCGGCTAGACGAGGGTCGCGTCGAGGGTGATGTCGGCCTTCAGCACCTTCGAGACCGGGCAGCCGGCCTTGGCCTTGCCGGCGAGTTCCTCGAACGTCTTCTGGTCGATGCCGGGGATCTTCGCCCGCAAGGTCAGATGGACTGCCGTGATGGCAAAGCCACCCTCGACCTGCTCGAGCGTCACCTTGGCCGTCGTGTCCATCTGCTCGGCGGTGAGCTTGGCCTCGCCCAGGATCAGCGACAGCGCCATGGTGAAGCAGCCGGCATGAGCGGCGCCCAGCAGCTCCTCGGGGTTGGTGCCCTTCTTGCCCTCGAAGCGCGAGGCGAAGCCATAGGGATAGGCCGACAACGCGCCGCTTTCGAGCGATATGGAGCCCTTGCCGTCCTTGAGACCGCCCGACCAGGCGGCGGAGGCGGTACGGTTGATCTTCATGGTCGATCTCCTCGTTCTGGGGAAGCAACCCTACGCATTCGATGTGACGGCTGTCAGTCAGACGAAGGTATGGCGATCAGTGCGCCGCGATCCAGGCGAGGACATCGGCACGCGTCGGTGCACGACCCAGCAGGAAATCCGCGAAGGCGCCGACGATGCTGAGATGATCGACGTTCTCATAGACATTGAGATCGGCCCGCGCGCGGGCCGCACGCCACGCCGTCGCCAAACGCTGGCTGTTGTGCGGCGGCACGAGCCGGTCGTCACCACCATGCAGCAGCAGCGCCGGCGGCAGCGGCGCCGCGACATGGGCGATCGGCTGGATGGCGTCGTCGGCTGCATCGCCGAAGACGTCGCGCAGCCAGCGGTAGCTGCGCAGCTGCACGTCGTAGGGACCCGACATGCCGATGAAGCCGCGCAGCCGCATGCGCTCGACACCCGCCTTCTCGAGCCAGGCCGTCCTGGCCACCAGCATGGCGCCGATGTAGGCGCCGGCGGAATGGCCCATCAGGAAGAGCCGGTCGGCGCCGATCCGGTCCGCGGCCCAGCGCGTCGCCAGCGCCCCGTCCTCGATGAAGCCCGGGTACTGCGTGTCGGGATAGAGCCGGTAATCCGGGATGACGACGCCGATGCCGCGCGAGGCCAGCGCCTGCGCCACGAAGAGATAGTCGCCGCGGTCGCCCTGCCGCCAGCCGCCGCCATAGAAGAACACGACCGTCTTGCCATCCGCCCGGGGCGTCTCCGGCCGGTAGTAGTCGAGGCGCTGGCGCGGCAGGTCGCCGTAGGCCACGCCGGGCTCGAGCCGGTAGCCCGTTCGCGGCACGGTGAGGTTCAGGATGGCGGCGGGAGAGCAGCCGGGAAGCAGCGTGGCGAGGCCAGCCGCCATGCTCCCCGTGAGGACCCCGCGCCGCTCGATCATCCGCCGGTGGCGAGGTCGCGGACCTGCTCGGCCAGCGCCAGGGAGGCGGTGAGGCCCGGCGATTCGATGCCGAACAGGTGGATGAGTCCGGGCACGCCATGCTCGCGCGGGCCCTGCAGGGTGAAGTCCTGGGCCGGCGCCCCGGGCGGCACGATCTTGGGCCGGATGCCGGCATAGCCGGGCTGCAGCGCGCCGTCCTTGAGGCCCGGCCAGTAGCGCCGCACGGCGGCGTAGAACTTGTCGGCGCGATGCGGATCGACCGTGTAGTCGATGGAATCGATCCATTCGACGTCGGGGCCGAACTTGGCCTGTCCTCCCAGGTCGACGGTGATGTGCACGCCCAGCCCGCCGGGCACCGGCACGGGATAGATCAGGCGCGAGAAGGGGGAGCGGCCAGCCAAGGTGAAGTAGTTCCCCTTTGCGTAGTACGCAGCAGGAATATGGTCGGCGGGCATTCCGGCGATTTTGTGGGCGAGCGCCGGCGCATGCAGGCCCGCGGCGTTGACGACCAGCCGGCAGCGCAGGTTCATCGGCTCCGCACCGCCCACCTCCAGCTCGACGCCGCCATCGACCACGCGGCCGCGCATGACGGGGCTGTGGAAGGCGAACATGGCGCCGCTCGCCTCGGCATCGCCCTGCAGGGCCAGCATGTAGGAATGGCTGTCGATGATGCCGGTGCTGGGCGACAGCAGCGCGGCGGTGCAGCGCAGGTTCGGCTCCATCGCCATCGCCTCGGCCGCCGTGAGCAGCCGCATGCCCTCGACTTCGTTGGCCTCGGCGCGTCCCTTGATCTCCGCGAGGCGCTCGCTCTCGGCGTCGTTCGTCGCCACGATCAGCTTGCCGCAATTGACGTGCGGCACGCCGTGCGCGGCGCAGTAGGCATAGAGCATGCGGCGGCCGGCGACGCAGGTCCGGGCCATCAGGCTGCCCCGGGGATAGTAGATCCCGGCGTGGATGACCTCGGAATTGCGCGAGCTGGTCTCGGTGCCGATGCCTTCGGCCGCCTCGACGACGATGACCTCACGGCCGGCAAGGGCAATCGCCCGCGCCACGGCCAGACCCACGACACCTGCGCCGATCACAACGCAGTCGACGGTTTCGAAAGGGGACGAATTCATGGACGCATGCTAGTAGAACCGCGTGAGCAAGCCAGCAAGACACGTGCATGCCGTTTCGCCGGAGGCAGGTCCCCGGCGATGAAGGGCGCGCTGGTGACGGGGGCCGGCGTACGCATCGGACGCGCCCTGGCCATGGCCCTGGCGGCCGACGGCTACTTCGTCTTCGTGCACCATAACCGGGCGGCCGAGGAGGCACGCCGCACGGTGGCGGACATCGAGGCGGCGGGCGGGCGGGCCAAGGCGGTACGGGCGGATCTCGCTTCGGCGCGCCAGGCCGAGACCCTGGTCGGGCGCTGCCGCGCACGGGGCGTGCAGCTGACCTGCCTGGTCAACAATGCCTCCCTGTTCAAGCTCGACCGGGCGCCGACCGCCCTCGCCGCCGATTTCGACCGCCATGCCGCCATCAACCTGCGCGCGCCGCTGCTGCTGTCGCAGGCCCTGGCCCGCCAGCTGCCGGCCGGCGAGACCGGCGTGATCGTGAACCTGCTCGACCAGAAGCTGTACAATCTCAATCCCGACTTCCTCACCTACACGCTGTCGAAGATCGGGCTGCAGGGGCTGACCAGGCTGCTCGCCCAGGCCTTCGCGCCGCGCCTCCGCGTTGCGGGGATCGCGCCCGGCCTCACGCTGCGCAGCGGCAGCCAGACGGATGCGCGCTTCGCCGAGCAGCACACGCAGAATCCGCTGGGAGTCGGCGTCTCCACCGACGACCTCGTGGGCGCGCTGCGCTTCATCCTGGCGACGCCGAGCTATACGGGGGACACGCTGATCGTCGACAGCGGCGAGCATCTGAGCGGCCGCCCGCGCGACATCGCCTTCGACGGCGCCCGCGCGGCGGGCAAGCGAAGGACCTGACATGACCCGCAGACTCTTCATCCGGGACTTCCGCCTGCAAGTCTCGATCGGCATCCATGATTTCGAGAAGGAGGGGCCCCAGACGGTGGTCGTGAATGTCGACCTCCTGCTGGAGCCCCAAGGGCCGGCGCATGGCGACCGCATCGCCAACGTGCTGAACTACGATGTCGTGCATGACGGCATCGTCGCCCTGGCGAAGAGCCGCCACTTCAACCTGCAGGAGACGCTGGTCGAGGCGATCCTCGAACTCTGCCTGGCCCAGCCCGGCGTCGTGGAGGCACGCGTCTCCACCGAGAAGCCCGACGTCTACAAGGATTGCCGCGTCGGCTACGAGGCGGTGCGCCGCCGCTCTCCTTCCTGACGGCCGTTCATGGGCTCGCCGACCGCCGGCGCGCTCAAGCGCGCGTCGCTCGTGCTGCTGGCCGCCGCCTTCATCTGGGGATCGATGATCCCGGTGCTGGCGGCGCTGGCCGAGCACTACGACAAGTGGCTGCTGTCGTGGCTGCGCTACATCCTCGGCCTGCCCGTGCTGTGGCTGGCGGTGGCGATGTCGGCGCGGCAGCACCGCGGCGCCCGTCCGCCGCCGCGCCCGCTGCGCCCGGGCCGCCTCCTGCAGCTCGGGGCGGCCATGTCGGCCTTCTCCGTGCTCTACACGTTCGGCGTGGCGCATGCGCATCCCGCGACGTCGGCGATCGTGCTCATGTGCGGCCCCGTGTGGGCGACGCTGCTGGCCCGCGTCATGCTGGGCGCGGGCACGCCGCCGGGCTTCTACCTGACGCTGGCGCTCGTCGTGGGGGGCGGCATCGTCGTGGTGCTGGGCACGCCGGGCCGGTCGGGCGGCGGGATCGCGCTGGAGGGCGGCGAGCCGCTGCTGATCGTGGCCCAGCTCTGCTGGACCTGGTACTCCATCCGCGCCCAGCAGTGGCTGTCCGATCGCGGCCAGATCGCCCTGTCGGCGCTCACGTCCAGCGTGGCGAGCGTGCTCCTGGGCGCGGTGTGCATGGTGGTGTGGGCGACGGCCGGCCTGGACTGGCCGACGCGCCTGCCGACGGCCGTCGAGGCCGGGATGCTGGCCTGGATCGGCGTGCTGGGGGTGGCGATCGCCGTCCTGCTCTGGAACACCGGCGTGTCGCTCGTGGGCGTGCCTGTGGCCTCGCTGTTCGCCAACACGGCGCCGATCTTCGCCATCGGGCTGGCGGCGCTGATGGGCTACACGCCAAGCTGGCTGCAGCTCGCGGGCGGCGCCGTCGTCCTGGGCGGCATCGCCCTCCATCAGCTCCGGCAGCTCCGGCGGGCAGGCCGCTGATGGGGCAGGGACGCCACTATCTCGGGGCGTTCGCCGCGATGATCTTCGTCGGCGCGAGCTGGGGGGCGAACGTGCCGGTCAGCAAGGTGATGCTGGCGCACTTCGACCTGATCTCGCTTTCCGCCATCCGCACGGCGGCGGCCAGCGTCGTGCTGGCGGTCCTGCTGGTCCTTGCCGAAGGGACGGGAGCGCTGCGCATCGGTGTCGGCCTGGGGCGTTTCGCGCTGCTCGGCCTGATGATGGGCGGCTTCTTCTCGCTCTATGCGCTGGGAATCCAGTTCAGCAATCCCGTCAGCGCCGCCGCCATCCAGGTCGCGGGGCCGCTGGTCTCGACCGTGACCGTGCGCCTGATGACCGGCCAGCGCTTCGATCCGAGCTTTCCGGTCGCCCTCGGCCTGACCCTTCTCGGCGGCGCGATCCTGGCCTCGTCCAGTCTCCTGGGCGGCGGCCCGGTGAGCTTCGGCGGCGGCGAGATCGTGGTCCTCCTGTCCAACGCGCTCTGGACGGTCTACAGCCTCAAGGCCCAGTCCTGGTTCGATCGCGCCAGCCAGCTCCACCGGACCTTCGTGGCCACCCTCTCGGCGGCCCTTTGGCTGGGGGCGGCGAGCGCGCTCCTGGTCGCGGTCGGCTGGCTGCGCTCGCCGACGCTGGTGACCGACGGATGGCTGTGGGGCCAGCTCCTCGCCGTGGCGGTGTTCGCCAGCGGCCTCGGCGGCTATTTCTGGAACGTCGGCGCCAGCCGCCTCGGCGTCGCGGTCGCCTCGCTGTGGGTCAACCTGGTGCCGTTCTTCGCCGTCCTGTGGTCGATGGTCTACGGCTTCGTCCCCAACGTGTACCAGATCGTCGGCGGCCTCGTCGCCCTGAGCGGCGTGGTCTACATGCAATGGCAGATGCTGCGGACGGCACGACGCTGAGCTAGGTTCCACCCATGACGCCCCCTTCATTGCAGACCCGGAACTGCCGCTGGCTGGACATCCGCGGCGCCGCCGACGAGCGCGGCCGCATCAACTTCCTGGAGGCCGGCAAGGACCTGCCCTTCGAGCCGCGGCGCCTGTTCTGGCTGCACCACATCGCCCGCGGCCAATGGCGCGGCCGGCATGGCCATCGCGAATCTCAACTGGTGCTGGTCGCCATGCATGGCGGCTGCCGCGTCCACCTGGACGACGGCGCGGTCAAGGAGACGGTGACGATCGACGACCCGGCGCGCGGCCTGTTCGTCGGGACGTGGGTATGGCACGAGCTCACGGACTTCACGGCGGAGGCAGTGATCATGGTGGTGGCTTCCACGCTGTACGACGAGGCCGAATACCTGCGCGACCATGCGGTCTTCATGCGCGAAGTGGCGGGGCGGTCATGATCCCCTTCCTCGACATGAAGGCGGTCTATGCCGAACTGAAGCCGGAGCTGGATGCCGCCTTCCAGCGCGTCATGGAATCCGGATGGTTCGTCCTGGGCAAGGAGGTCGAGGCCTTCGAGGCCGAGTACGCGGCCTTCTGCGGAACGCGGCACTGCGTGGGCGTGGGCAACGGGCTCGAGGCGCTCGAGATGGTGCTGCGCGGCTGGGACATCGGCGCGGGCGACGAGGTCATCGTGCCCTCCAACACCTACATCGCGACGTGGCTCGCGGTCACGGCGGTCGGTGCGACGGTGGTGCCGGTCGAACCCGTGCCGGCGGGTCCCAACATCGACCCGGACCGCATCGCCGCAGCCCTCACGCCGCGCACGCGCGCGATCATGCCCGTGCATCTCTACGGCGAGCCGGCCGACATGGATGCCATCATGGCCCTCGCGGCGAAGCACGGCCTGAAGGTCGTGGAAGACGTGGCGCAGGCGCAGGGCGCCAAGGTGCGCGGACGACGCACGGGAGCGCTCGGGCACGCGGGGGCGCACAGCTTCTTCCCGACCAAGAATCTCGGTGCCTTCGGGGACGGCGGCGCGGTGACGACCGACGACGAGCAGCTCGCCGAACGGCTGCGCGTGCTGCGCAACTACGGCAGCAAGGTCAAGTACGTGAATATCGAGCGGGGCGTGAACTCGCGCCTGGACGAACTGCAGGCGGCGCTGCTGCGCGTCCGGCTGTCGAAGCTGGACGAGTGGAACGACCGCCGCCGCGGGCTGGCGGCGCGCTACCACGACAAGCTCGCGGATATCGAAGGCTTGGGGCTGCCGCGGGTTCCGCAATGGGCGGAACCCGTCTGGCATCTCTACGTCGTGCGCACCCGTCGCCGCGCGGAGGTGGTCGCCGCCCTGGACAAGGCCGGGATCGGCTCGCTCATTCACTATCCGATTCCGCCGCACCTGCAGCGGGCCTATGCGGACCTCGGCCTCGGCAAGGGGTCCTTTCCCCTTGCCGAGGAACTCGCCGAGACCGTGCTCAGCGTGCCCATCGGCGCCCATATGACCGCGGCGGCGGTCGACCAGGTCGCGGACGTCGTCAGGGCCGCGCTTGGGCGGTAGCGCCCAGACTACCAGCCGGTGCGCTCGGGCCCGTCATGGATGCCCTGGTAGTTGCGGTAGTAGTCCCAGCGAGAGGAGTAGACGTTCGACTTCTGGAAGCTGGGCGGGTCCTGCCGGTAGTAGGTCGTCGCCGGATAGGTGACCGTCGTGGTCCCGGTGGGGGAAACGTAGGTGGTGCTGCGCGCGGGCACATAGGCCGCCTGCGACTGCGGGGCGTAGTAGCCCTCCCTTACGGTGCAGCCCGCGGCCGCAGCTGCCGCGACGCCGAGCACCAGGATCGAGCCAATGGGTTTCATCAAGTCGTCTCCTTGTTCGATGCGGTGACAACACGATTGGTCCGGGGTGGGTTCCCAGAAACCGGGAAAGCAGACACAATCCTGCCATGATGATGTGAACGCGGGAGGTCGCCCGGCCATGAAGATCGGTGCCGTCATGTTCTTCACCGTGGATGCCATGCAGCCCGCGCCGCTGGCGCGGGCGCTCGAGGAGCGCGGTTTCGAATCGCTGTGGGTGCCCGAGCATACCCACATCCCGTCGGGCGGCACGTCGGTCTATCCGGCATCCGGCGGCCTGGTGCAGGCCTACTACGAGCTGATGGATCCCTTCCTGGCGCTCAACACGGCCGCGACCGTGACGACGACTCTCAAGGTCGGCACCGGCATCGCCCTGATCCCGCAGCGCGACCCGATCGTGACGGCCAAGATGGTGTCCACCATCGACCAGCTCTCCGGTGGCCGCTTCCTGTTCGGCGTCGGCAACGGCTGGAACCGGGAGGAGGTGGAGAATCATGGCACGCCCTTCGCCAGCCGCCACAAGCTGGCGCGCGAGCGCATCGAGGCGATGAAGGCGATCTGGTCCCAGGACGAGCCGGAATATCGCGGCGAGTTCGTCAGCTTCGACCGGATGAAGCAGTGGCCGAAACCCTTGCAGAAGCCGCATCCACCCATCATCGTGGGCGGGGCCTTTCCCTATGCCGCGCGCCGTGCCGTGCGCTACGGCGACGGCTGGATCCCGCGCGACGACTGGCTGGATCGGGACGGCATCGGCGTCCTCGACGCCTTCCGCAAGATGGCCACCGAAGCGGGCCGCGATCCCGCCGGCCTGCCGATCACGACGTTCCGTGCCCCGCCCGACATCGAGCGCCTGCAGCGATACCGCGAGCTCGGCATCGACCGCGTCGTGTTCTCGCTGCCCGCAGAGCGGGAAGACCGGATCCTGCCCATCCTGGACAGGTGGGCCGCGCTGAAGCGCCAGCTCGACGGCTGACGGCGCGCCGCGGCGCCGCCGATCAGCCCGTCGGCTCCTCAGTCGCGAGGCCCAGCCGTTCGCCGCGATAGGCGCCGCTCATGACGCGCTCCCACCAGCCGGGATTGTCGAGGTACCAGCGCACGGTCTCGCGCAGGCCGTCCTCGAAGGTGTGGCGCGGGCGCCAGCCCAGCTCGCGGTGGATCTTCGCCGCGTCGATGGCATAGCGCGCATCGTGGCCGGGCCGGTCGACCACGAACTCGATGAGCTGGTCGTGCGGCCGATTCGGGCTGTCCGGCAGCATATCGTCGAGCAGCGCGCAGATCGTGCGGACGACGTCGATGTTCCGCCGTTCGCTGTCGCCGCCGACATTGTAGGTCTCGCCGGGCCGGCCTTCGCGCAGCACCAGGGTCAGCGCTTCGGCATGATCCTCGACATGCAGCCAGTCCCGGACGTTCTCGCCCTTGCCGTAGACCGGCAGGCGCTGGCCGCGCAGCGCCCGGATGATGGTGAGCGGGATCAGCTTCTCGGGGAAATGATAGGGGCCGTAATTGTTCGAACAGTTGGTCGCCAGCGTCGGCAGGCCATGCGTATGGTGCCAGGCGCGGACCAGATGGTCGGACGCCGCCTTGCTGGCCGAGTAGGGCGAGTTCGGCGCGTAGGGCGTGGTCTCGCTGAAACGCCCGGTCGGCCCCAGCGAGCCGAAGACCTCGTCGGTCGAGATGTGCTGGAAGCGGAAGGCGGCGCGTCGTGCGGGATCGAGCCGGCGCCAGTAGGCGAGGGCGGCTTCGAGCAGGGTGAAGGTGCCGACGACGTTGGTCTGGATGAAGGGCGCGGCCCCGTCGATCGATCGGTCCACGTGGCTCTCGGCGGCGAGATGAAGCACGGCGTCGGGCCGGAAGCTCTCGAAGATGGCATCGACCGCGGCGCGCTCGACGATGTCGACCTTGAAATGGGTGTGGCGGTTGCTGCTGCGTGCCTCCGCCAGCGATTCGAGGTTGCCGGCATAGGTGAGCTTGTCGATGTTGCCCACCGTCCAGTCGGTATCGCGGACGATGTGGCGCACGACGGCGGAGCCGATGAAGCCGGCGCCGCCGGTGACCAGGACTTTCATGGGCGCTTTCTAGCCGATGGCCTCGCGGCCGGCGAGCCATGAGCGGGCGGGCCGCCCGCGGTCCGGAAGATCGGGTCTTCCGGGCCGGGCGCTAGCGTCAGTGATGCAGGATCTGGCCGAGGAACAGCTTGGTGCGCTCGTTGCGCGGATTGGCGAAGAATGCCTCGGGCTCGTTCTGTTCGACGATCTCGCCGCGGTCCATGAAGATCACGCGGTCGGCCACGGCGCGGGCGAAGCCCATTTCGTGGGTCACCACCAGCATGGTCATGCCCTCGCGGGCCAGCTCGATCATGACGTCGAGCACTTCCTTGACCATCTCGGGATCGAGGGCGGAGGTCGGCTCGTCGAAGAGCATGATCTTCGGCCGCATGCAGAGCGCACGAGCGATGGCCACGCGCTGCTGCTGGCCGCCCGAGAGCTGCCCCGGATACTTCAGCGCCTGCTCGGGAATGCGCACCCGCTTGAGCAGGTTCATGGCGATCTCCTCCGCCTCCTTCTTGGGCGTCTTCTTCACCCAGATCGGCGCGAGGGTCAGGTTGTCCAGGATGGTGAGGTGCGGGAAGAGGTTGAACGACTGGAACACCATGCCGACGTCGCGCCGGATCATCTCGATGTTCTTGACGTCGTTGGTGAGGGTGATGCCGTGCACGACAATGTCGCCCGCCTGGTGCTCCTCGAGGCGGTTGATGCAACGGATCAGCGTCGACTTGCCCGAGCCGGACGGGCCGCAGATGACGATGCGTTCGCCTTCCTTCACGTCGAGATTGATGTCGCTCAGGACGTGGAACTGCCCGAACCACTTGTTGACGTTGCGGAGGGCGATGACCGAGGGGGCATTGGACAGGTCGTGTGCGGTCGCGGGCATGTGCATCACGTCCCCGCCTAGCGGCGGGTTCCCTTGTTGAGCTCGACCTCGAGGTACTTCGAGTACCGCGACATCGAATAGCAGAAGACGAAATAGACGAAGGCGGCGAAGAGATACACCTCGCCGGGGTATCCGGCCCAGGCGGGATCGACCAGCGCCTGGTTGGCGGTACCGAGGAAGTCGAAGATGCCGATGATCAGCACCAGCGAGGTGTCCTTGAAGAAGCCGATGAAGGTGTTGATCAGCGGCGGGATCACCACCCGCAGCGCCTGCGGCAGGATGATGAGCGTGGTCTTCTGGACGTAGTTCAGGCCCATGGCGTCGGCGGCCTCGAACTGGCCCTTGGGCAGCGACTGCAGGCCGCCGCGGATGATCTCGGCGATATAGGCGCCGGCGAACAGGATGACGGCGACCTGGGCGCGCAGGAACTTGTCGAAGGTGACGCCGGTCGGCAGGAACAGCGGCAGCATCACCGACGCCATGATCAGCAGGCTGATCAGCGGCACGCCGCGGATCAGCTCGATGAAGCCGACGCAGAGCGCCTTGATCAGCGGCAGGTCGGATCGCCGCCCCAGTGCCAGGAGGATGCCGTAGGGGAAGGCGAAGGCCAGGCCGTAGGTCGCGAGGATCATGGTGACGGGCAGGCCACCCCAGAGCCCGGTCTCCACGTAGCTGAACGGCGCGATCGCCAGCTTCCAGCCCGGCAGCAGGCCCGCGACGCGCAGCACGAGCCCGAGGGCGCCGGCGACGGCGAGCGCCCGGTAGAGGTTGAGTTCGGCCGGCGAGCCCACTCCCTTGCGGAAGGCGAGGCCGGCCGCACCCACCGCCAGCGCCGCCACCAGGAACAGGCTGAGCGGGATGTGGAGCTGCCCGAACATCAGCAGGAAGGTGACGAACGAGCCCACGCTCCAGATCGCGAGCAGCCGCCACGGCCGCCACATCCGCCGGTCGGAGGTCAGGATCAGCATCGCCAGCATGGCGACGACGGCGAAGAAGGGCCGCCATTGCTCGTTGTACGGGAAGGTGCCGAAGAAGATCAGGCGCAGCTTCTCGCGGATCAGCGCCCAGCACGCACCCTGTCCGCGGCATTCGCTGCCCGTCTCGGCGGAGACGTTGGCGGTGAAGACCGCCCACTCGAGGAACCAGGCCAGGACCCAGGCGATGGCCGCGATCAGCACCACCGTGGTGATGCCGTTGCCCCAGCTCGAGAACAGATGCTTGCGGGCCCAGCCGAACGCTCCGCCGTCATCGGCGGGAGGGGCGAGCTGCTTGCGCTCGCCGACGGGCATGGCGTCGGTCATGGCTCAGCGCTCCCTCAGCGCGATGCGCTTGTTGTACCAGTTCATGAAGGCCGAGATGGACAGGCTGACCGAAAGGTAGGCCGCCATGATGATGAGCACGTTCTCGATCGCCTGGCCGGTCTGGTTGATGGTGACGTTGATGGACGCCACCAGGTCGGGATAGCCGATGGCGATGGCGAGCGAGCTGTTCTTGGTGATGTTGAGATACTGGCTGGTCATCGGCGGCACGATCACGCGCAGCGCCTGCGGCAGCAGCACCAGGCGCATCGACTGGCCGCGCGACAGGCCGAGCGCCGCCGCGGCCTCGCTCTGGCCCTTGTGCAGGGCGAGGATGCCGGACCGGACGATCTCGGCGACGAAGGCTGAGGTGTAGAGCACCAGGCCCAACAGCAGGGCGGTGAATTCCGGCTGTATGACCGACCCGCCGGCGAAGTTGAAGCCGCGGAGCGCGGGCCAGCTCATGTGATGCGGCGCGCCGCCCAGCAGCCACACGAGGAAGGGCAGTCCCAGCACGACGCCGATGCCGGCGATTACCGACGGGAAGGCCTGCCCGGTGGCGTCCTGCCGCCGCCTCGCCCAGCGATGCAGCAGCCAGGCGCCGGCGATGCCGACCAGCAGGGCGAGCCCCATCCACTTGTGCACCGGGTCGGCGACCGGTACGGGGAAGTAGACGCCCCGGTTCGTCAGGAACACCGAATTCCAGACGAGCGCGATGGCCTGCCGCGGCCCGGGAAACGCCTCGCTGATCAGCTTGTAGAACAGAAACAGCCACAGCAGCAGCGGCACGTTGCGGAAGGCCTCGACGTACCATTCGCAGATCTTCGCCAGCAGCCAGTTGTTCGACAGCCGGCCGATGCCGATCAGCGTTCCCAGCACGGTCGCGAAGATGATGCCGAGGACGGACACCTTGAGCGTGTTGAGAAGGCCGACATAGATCGCGCGGGCATAGGTGCTGGCCGGGGAGTAGGCGACCATCGTGTCGCCGATCTCGAACCCGGCCTCGCGGCCGAGATAGTCGAAGCCGCTGGCGATCTTCTGCCGCTGCAGGTTCTCGATTGTGTTGGAGACCAGGTACCAGGCAAGCAGGCCGACGAGCCCGACGACCACGATCTGGAACACCCAGCCCCGGATGACGGGATCGTTCCACGGAGCCACCCTGGCGCGTGGCGTGGGGCTCACTGCCTGTACAGCCATCCGTTCTGTCCCCCTGCGAGGCACGGTTGCTCCGCGCCCTTTCCTCGATGGATATTCACGGCAGTGTAGGAGGGAATCCTACGCTTGCAACCGGCCAGCGATGGCCGGGCCGTCGTCGCAGTGCCCATGATGCGCGCGCCGTGCGCTCAGCGGATCGGCGGGGCATATTGCAGGCCCCCCTGCGTCCACAGCCGGTTCAGGCCGCGGTCGATCTTGAGCGGCGAGCCGGAGCCCACGTTGCGGTCGAAGCTCTCACCGTAGTTCCCGACCTGCTTGACGATGTTGTAGACCCACTTCTCGTCGACACCGAGCGCCTTGCCCATGCCGGGCGTGACGCCCAGGATGCGCTTGATGGTGGGATTGTCGCTCTTCAGCATCTCGTCGACGTTCTTCGAGTCGATGCCGTACTCCTCCGCCTCGACCATGGCATAGAGCGCCCAGCGCACGATGTCGGCGAACTGGTTGTCGCCGTGGCGCACGACGGGGCCCAGCGGCTCCTTGGAGATGATCTCCGGCAGGATGACGTAGTCGTCGAAGGTCCGCGGCGGCGGGACGTTGGCGGCACGGGTGGCGGCGAGGCTCGAAGCGTCGGTCGTGTAGACGTCGCAACGGCCGGCGAAGAAGGCTGCGCGGATCTCGTCGATCTTCTCGATCACGACCGGCTTGAAGGTCATCTTGTTGGCCCGGAAGTAGTCCGCCAGGTTGAGTTCCGTCGTGGTGCCGGGCGCCACGCAGACGGTGGCGCCGTTCAACTCCTTGGCGCTCTTCACGCCGAGGCTCTTGGGCACCAGGAAGCTCTGGCCGTCATAGTAGTACACGCCGGCGAAATCGAGGCCGAGCGCCGTGTCCCGGGTGAGGGTGTAGGTGGCATTGCCCATCACCATGTCGACCTCGCCCGACTGCAGGGCGGTGAAGCGCTGCTGCGACGTCAGGGGCACGTATTTCACCTTCTCGGCGTCGCCGAAGATCGCGGCGGCGACGGCGCGGCAGACGTCGACCGACAGGCCGCGCCACTTGCCCTGACTATCGGCCAGCATGAAGCCTGCGGTGCCGATGCCGACCCCGCAGGCGAGCGTGCCGCGGGCCTTGATCGCGTCGAGATCCCGGCCGGCCAGGGCGACCGTCGACGAAAGGCACAGGCCGGCCAGCCCGATGGCTGCTGCAACTAGTTCTCGCAATGAAGCCCCCATTTCTTCTCTTCTTTGTGTCGGCCAGTGTCTTCCCCGGAGGGCTTGCAAGCAACAGGCCAAAACAAAACCGCCGCCCTTTCGGGCGGCGGTTCTTAGTGGCTTCCGCGGTACGTGGCGGCCTAGCGGATCGGCGGGGCGTACTGCAGGCCGCCCTGCGTCCACAGCTTGTTCAGGCCGCGGTCGATCTTGAGCGGCGAGCCGGAGCCCACGTTGCGGTCGAACATCTCGCCGTAGTTCCCGACCTGCTTGATGATGTTGTAGACCCACTTCTCGTCCAGCCCGAGCGCCTTGCCCATGCCGGGCGTGACGCCCAGGATGCGCTTGATGGTGGGGTTGTCGCTCTTCATCATCTCGTCGACGTTCTTCGAGGTGATGCCGTATTCCTCCGCCTCGATCTGGGCGAACAGCGTCCAGCGGACGATGTCGGCGAACTGGTTGTCGCCGTGGCGCACGACGGGGCCCAGCGGCTCCTTCGAGATGATCTCTGGCAGGATGACGTAGTCGTCCGGGTTCGGCGCGTTGGCCGCGCGCGTCGAGTAGAGGCCCGAGGCGTCGGTGGTGAACACGTCGCAGCGGCCGGCGAAGAAGGCGGCGCGCACCTCCTCGACCTTCTCGATGACCACCGGCTTGAAGTTCATCTTGTTGGCGCGGAAGTAGTCGGCAAGGTTGAGCTCGGTCGTGGTGCCGGGCTGCACGCAGACCGTCGCGCCGTCCAGCTCCTTGGCGCTCTTCACGCCGAGCTTCTTGTTCACCATGAAGCCCTGGCCGTCATAGTAGTTGACGCCCGTGAAGTCGAAGCCCAGCGCGGTGTCGCGGGTCAGCGTCCAGGTCGTGGTACGGACCAGGAGATCGACCTCGCCCGACTGCAGGGCCGTGAAGCGCTGCTGGGCGGTGGTCGGCACGAACTTGACCTTGTCGGCGTCGCCGAAGATCGCGGCGGCGACGGCGCGGCATACATCGACGTCGATGCCGGTCCACTTGCCCTGGCTGTCGGCGCTGGCAAAGCCCGCGACGCCGGTGGAGACGCCGCAGATCAGGTGTCCGCGCGCCTTGATGGCGTCGAGATCCTTGCCCGCATAGGCTGTGCCGGCGGCGCCGACCAGCGCGGCCGCGGCGACGCCGGCGACCATGTATTTCTTGAACATCTCGTCGTTCCCTTTCGTGTTGCCCCTGTCGCCGGTCTGGCCCCCGGTTACCCCGGCGACGATGACGCAATTCGTAGGCGATCAGATTGGAGCGCGCAACGGCGCGCTCCCGGTGGCTGCGGCGGGAAGGGCCGTCAGAGGCGGTCGAGACCGCCGCGCGAGGAGAACGGACTGTGGCTCCACGGCTCCGCCCCCTGCAGGCCGCGGAAGCGATCGCCGTCGTTCGATTGTCCGGCCTTGGCCGCCTTGCGCACTTCCTGCTGCCATTGCCGGAAGGACACCAGGCTCTCGCCGGAGAGGGCGCTGTTGAGTCCCTTCTCCTCGAGGTACGGTGCCGGATCGACGAACTGGCCGCTGACGATCACGGAAAAGTGCAGGTGCGGCCCGGTGGAGCGGCCGGTCGAGCCGACATAGCCGATCAGGTCGCCGCGCCGCACGCGCGAGCCCGGGCCCATGCCGTCGGCGAAGCGCGACATGTGCGCGTACAGCGTCTCGAAGCTGTCGGCATGGCTGATCTTCACGGTGCGCCCGTAGTTGAAGTACCAGCCCTGGTGGTTGATCACGCCGTCGGCGGCCGCATAGATCGGCTGCCCGGTCTTGCCTTCGAAGTCGATGCCGTTGTGGAAGCCCGCGCCGCGCGACCGCCGGCCGTAGTAGCGGCGGACGCCGAAGGGCGAGGAGACACGTCCGTCGGGCTTCGGCGATTCCAGCGCCGTGCTGCCGAGCCGTCGGCCGCTGTCGTCGAACCAGCCTTCCGGCTCGCTCGGCGGCGCGAACCACCAGAACGACTGGCGCGCCGATCCTTCGCCCAGCGTGGCCTGCAGGACGCGCGGCGCCCCATCCGCGGTTCGTCCCTTCAGGACCTCCACGTTGGCCGGCCGGGGGGCGAACCCGGCCAGCGCCTGGGTCAGTTCCTTCAGCGTGGCGTTGCTGGCGCCCGTGGAAGCGAGCGTGGCGGCCACATTGGTCGCCGAAACCTTGATCACCGCCACCGATCCGGCCACTAGCGTCCGCGCCCCGGGACCGGCTGCCGCCGCGGCGCTGGGAATGCTCGAGACGCGCTCGTCATCGTTCTCCGTCGCGTTGGGGGCGAGCTTGTAGCCGAAGCTGCCGTCATCGCCGCGATGCAGCTCGACCGCCAGCGACTTCACGGAATAGAGCTGCAGCGCGACCAGCCGCTTGGGCTGGTTGGCGCCCTGCGCCTTCAGGACCGCGCGGCCGGAGTTGGTCGACTTGGCATCGAGCTGGTCGAGCGCCTTGCTCACCGCCTCGGATGCGGCGGCCACGTCGGCGGGGTCGATCTGGAGGGCCGAGAGCTGCTGGCTGACCGAGCCGTCCGGTCCGATGTAGAACGGCTGCACATCCTCGGCTGGAGTCTGCTTGGGAGGCTGCTTGGCCCGGAAGTGGCTCTTGTTGGGGGCTTTGACTTGGGCAAGGGCGACGGCGGCGGTCGCGACTTGCAGTACGGAAATTCCGAAGGTTGCTACGATCAGGCTTTGGACGACCCGCCAGTTCGGCGCGCATTTTTTTCGCGTCGTCGTGAACGCCATCGGCCTCTCCCGTTCATTGCACGCAACTACATTTCACACTGGCCAACTGCGAAATGCCGACCCACGGATGGTCGACGGCTCCCCGCGCTGCCCTACTAATGGCAATCTTGGCCACTGACATTCCGCGAGTCCAACAAAAAGTTGCAAAAATGCAACACCCGTGAACAAGCCCGTCAAAGCCAAGCGTGAACGGCATTCGTCCCGATCGTGAGCGGTTCGCGGGGGTGCGCACATTGTCGCTGTGTGGGGAAGTGCACAGACATGCGCCTGCCGCGGCGGCGGCAAGCGCCTCGGGTATGCGCGACTGTGTGCCGGCGTGATAGAGGGTTGGACCCCACTCGAACCAGGTAGAGCGAGGTGACATGCCCGATCCCATCGAACTGCTGATCCAAGGGCGCGTGCACGAACTCGGACCGGGCTTCCCGGTGCGACGCGTGCTGCCCAGCGTCAGGCGGCGCATGGTGGGGCCCTTCGTCTTCCTCGATCATTTCGGCCCGATGACGGTGCCGCCCGGCGGGGATGGCATGGAGGTGCGCCCGCATCCGCATATCGGCCTGGCCACCGTGACCTACCTGTTCGACGGCGGCATCTTCCATCGCGACAGCCTGGGCTATGCGCAGTCGATCCGGCCGGGCGACGTCAACTGGATGACGGCCGGCAGCGGCATCGTCCACAGCGAACGTACGGAGCCGGAGATGCGGCGGACGGGCTTCCGCATGCAGGGCGTCCAGACCTGGGTGGCACTCCCGAAGGCGCACGAGGAAACCGCGCCGTCCTTCGAGCATGTCGAGGCTACCCGCCTGCCGGCGTGGCAGGAGGCGGGCGTCGCGCTCAGGCTGATCGTTGGCACCTATGCCGGCCGGACGGCGCCGACGACGCACTTCTCGCCCATCTTCTACGTCGCGGCGGAGATGCCGCCGGCCGCCAAGCTGGCGGTGTCGCCGGAGCACGCCGAGCGCGGCGTCTATGTGGCCGAGGGCGTGGTGACGACGGGTGACCGCCTGCTGGAGGTCGGCGACCTCGCCGTCCTGACCGCCGGCGAGGCAGCCGAGCTGGTGGCGGGCGCGGAGGGTGCCAAGGTGATGCTGCTCGGCGGCGCCGCGATGGACGGACCGCGCCATATCTGGTGGAATTTCGTGTCGTCGGACAAGGACAGGATCGACCGCGCCAAGGCCGACTGGCGCGATGGCCGCTTCGCGGGCGTTCCCGGCGAGACCGAGTTCATCCCGCTGCCCGAGCGGTGATCAGGCGGCCGTGCTTCACAGGACGGCCGGCGGCGTCCAGGTCGTCTCCTCATCGAGCGGATAGACCGGACGCGGCAGCTTGGTCCATCTGAAGTTGGCGAGGATCGGCGAGGTCAGGCCAGGACAGTCGACCTCGTGGATCTGGCCCGCCCCGAAGAATTCGTCGAAGCCGCCGCGGAAGTGGCCGCGGCTCTTCACCACCACCACGCGCGCCTGTGCAATGTCGAGGCCGAACATCTCGAACTGCCGCGGATCCATGCATTGGCAGCGATTGGAAATGACGACGAGCTGGATGCCGCCCAGGTCGAGCAGCGCCGATGGACCCATGTCCGACGAGACATTGCGCAGCACGCCGCGGCGGCCGACGAAGCGGCCGTCCGACAGCTTGACCACCTCGGCCTCGCAGTCGAAGGGCAGGGAGAATTCCTGATGTTCCTGCGAGTTGAAGGACGCCTTGAAGCGCGCGCCTTCGCCGAGCTCGTGCGCCTTGGCGGCGACGGCTGAATCGTTGAACACGCCGAACAGGACGTGCTGGGCACCCGCGGCCTTCAGGGCACGCAGGAGGTAGGTGGTGTTGCCGCGGCCGCCGCCGCCGGGATTGTCGGCGACGTCCGCCAGGATGACCGGCTTGCGGCGCCGGTCGCGGCCGACGGACACGGCGAGCTGCACGGCGTCGGCCAGCGGCGTCATCGCGCGCTTGAACCGCTCCTTCATGGCCCAGCCGCGCTGGGCGATGTCGAGCGCGAGGTCGGCTGCCGCCTTGCGGTTGGCGTTGCGCGCCGTCACGACGGCCGTCAGCCCGTTCTTCGGACTGTCGCTGTAGGCGAAGCCTGCCATCACCGAGACGTTCATGATGTCGCCGCCGACCCTGGTCTGGCCGTACTTCACGAGGTCGGCGTAGGGGCCGCGCGCCGTGAGCAGCGCGATCTGCGGCGGCACCAGCGGCAGCTTGACCATGGCGGTGGCTGTCCGCTGGCCGGCCAGGCATTCGCGCATGTGCTTCGCCGCCTCGACGCCGCGCTCGTATATGTCCGTATGCGGGTTCTCGAGGTAGCCGACGAACACGGACAGGTTGTCGATCATCCTCTGCGAGACGTTGGCGTGAAGATCGAACACTGCGATCACGGGAACATCGGGGGCGACGATGCCACGGATCAGCGCGAAGAGGTCGCCGTCGGGATCGTCGGTGCCTTCGGCCAGTGCCGCGCCATGGGCGGAGACGAACACCGCGTCGACCGGCAGCACTGCCTTGAGGCCGCTCTCGATCTCGGCCAGGAAGCCCTTGAAGAAGCCCTCCTCGACCGGACCGCCGGGCTGGGCCAGCGCGACGCGCAGCGGCACGGGCGTCCAGTCCCCAGTGCGGTCCATCTCGGTGAAGAACCCCGGCAGGTCGGGCATGGTGATCGACGCGCCGGACCGCGCCTCGGCCACGATGCGGTTGCCGCGGATGTCGACGTCGTGCTCGAAGTCGGCCGCCGTGGTGACCGGCGAGAAGCGATTGCACTCGATGGCGAATCCCAGCACGGCGATCCGCGGGTTCTCGCTGGACAACATCTCCTCCTAGCGGTGGAGCGCGAGGAACGTCTCCACCAGACGGTTGAACGTAGCGGCCTGCTCGAAATATGGCGAGTGGCCACAGCCGGCGATCAGCTCGGCGCTGCCGCACGGCAGCCTTGCCGCGATGGCGCTTGCCAGGAAGGACGGGAAGACGATGTCGCGGTCGCCGGCGATCAGCAGGGTCGGCGCGCGGAAGCCCGCCATGTCCTCCAGCCGCCGCATGGCGGTGCGACGCAAAGCGTCGCGCAACCTTGCCTTGTCCAGCGCCCCGGCCATCTCGTCGATGCAGCAATACAGATGGTGCAATGCAGGAAGCCGTCGGGCCGCCTCGATCCCCATCGCCGGGTGCACGTTCTCCGCCCGGCCGGCTGCGACGGCCGCTTCGGCTTGCTCCGCCCAGACATCGTACTGCGCGCCGCCGGCGGGATCGCAGCTGCGGCGGTCGAGCGTGCCCGAGGTTGCGCTCAGCACGAGCGCCTTCACCTTGTCCGGATGGGCGATGGCGTATTCGAGCATCGTCCAGCCGCCCATCGACTGGCCGATCAGCCGGACATCGGCAAAGCCGAGATGATCGACGAGTGCGGCAAGGTCCGCGCCGTAGTCGGCCGGATCGGGACCGCCGGCCACGGCATCCGACGGCGCGAAGCCGCGATGGGCGAAGGCCACGCAGGTGTAATGCGGCGCGAAGTGAGCGACCTGCTGCCACCAGCTCATGTGGTTGCCGCCCAGCCCGTGGGCGAACAGCAGCGCGGGGCCACTGCCCGTGACCTCATAGTAGAGATGGCCGAAGGGACGCGCGAGGCGGCCGCTGCGGCGCTGGGGGGCGGTCGGAGCGCTCATGAGTTCACACGCCTTCCAGTGAAAAGGGAGCGCCGGGGCGCAGCTCATCGAACTGGAGGATCGCGCCGCCGCGGATCCCGAGCACCCGGCCCGAGACGTCGCCGCCAGAGGGCGAGCAGAGCGCCAGCGCGAGGCCCGCGACCACGGAAGCCTCTTCGTCGGATCGTTCCTGCGGTGCGATGGCATTCACGGTGATGCCGCTGTCGGCGAGATCCAGGGCGGCCGCGCGGGTCAGCGCGACCATGCCGGCGCCGGCACTGGCCGTCGCCGCCCGGGCGCGACCGCCGTCGAGCGCGCCGGCCGGCAGGACATTCACGATGCGGCCCCAGCCGCCGTCGCGGCGGTCCCGCATCTTCGGAGCGGCGGCGCGGAGGAGATAGAAGGCCGCCGAGAGGTTGTTGCGGAGCACGGCATCCCAGTCGCCGGGGTCGGCCTCGACGATCGGGGACTCGCGGTGGATCGCGGCATTGTTCACCACGATGTCTATGCCGCCCAGCCGCCGCACGGCGAGGTCGACGAGCTGCTGCGCCGCTCCGGGCGAGGCGACGCTGTCGGAGAAGGCGAGGGCCCTGGCACCGAGGGCGGCGGCCGCATCGCGGGCGACCGTCGGGTCGGCTCCTTCGCCCGCAGCCGAGGTTCCATTGTCGGCGACGATCACCTTGGCGCCGTGATCGATGAGCCCAGCCGCAATCGCGCGGCCGACGCCGCGGCCTGCACCGGAGACAATGGCGACCCGTCCCGTGAGCGGCATCACATCTCCGCTCCCGTCCGGCGGCCGGCCCGGGCCATCTCGGCGGCGGTGTAGAACGCGTCCGCGTGAATATCCATGCGCTGCATTCCGCGCTGTTCGAACAGCCGCGCTGCCGCCTCCACCATGGCGGGCGGGCCGGCGAGATAGGCCTTGCAGCCGTCGAATGTGTCGACGTCCTCGGCGATCGCGTCATGCACCAGGCCGCGCCGCATGCCCGCCGGCGCCTCATCGCTCACCACCGGGATGAAGCTCAGGTTCTCGTGCGTCTCGACGAGGCGGGCGAAGTGATCGTCCAGATAGAGGTCGCGCGGCGCGCGGACGCCGAAATAGAAGCGGATGGGCTGCGGCAGGCCTATCTGCAGCGCACGTTCCACGACTGACTTCATCGGCGCCATTCCCGATCCACCGGCGACGACGACGATCGGCCCGCGATGCGATTCGCGCAGATAGGATGAACCAAACGGCCCTTCGACGCGCACGGGATCGCCGGCCTTCAACCTTTCCGAGACGTGAGCCGAGGTGGCGCCGCCCGGTGCAAGGCGGACATGGAATTCCAGGATCGGATCGTCCGGCACGTTGGCCATGGAGTAGTCGCGCGGCGGGCAGCCTTCGAATGTCACGGAAGCGAACTGGCCGGCCGAGAAGGCGAACGGCCCGCCGGCGGCGATCTCGAGGCGGATCCGCACGATATCGTGCGTCGCGCGGTCGACCGCGGTCACGCAGCAGTCGAGGCGGCGGCGAGGATGGAAGATGAAATCGTCCTCTTCCAGCCATGCCACCTCGCTGTCGCTGCGCGGCAGCGCGCGGCAGGCAAGAAAGAGGCCGCGCGCCCTCTCGTCCTCGGTCAGGGCAAAGTCGGAATGCGCCCGCATCGCCACCTCGCCGCGCAGGAGACGCGATTTGCAGGCGCCGCAACTGCCCGACTGGCAGCCGAAGGGATAGGGGATGCCGGCGTCCAGCGCGGCCGTCAGGACGGTGCTGCCGTCCGGCACCTCGACGGTTTGCCGGGCCTGGGCGACGTGCACGTTGAAGCTTTTCATCGAAGGGCGAGGCATCGATTTTCCGGCCGGTGGGTCCCGTCTACCCCTGCCGGCCGTCTTGCGTCCACCGCCGCCGGCCTTCCGTCGTCCGGAATGCGGGGCTTGATCGATCTCGGGGACAAGGTGCACAGGAACGCGCGCCCGCCCCGCAACCAGGTCCCTTCATGACGTCAGCCCATCCTGATTTTCACAACGTGCCCAAGGAGTTTGCGCACGATTCCGACATGCTGGCGGCCCTGAAGGCGCGGCCGCCGGAGGCGGTGCAGACCCTGAACGGCGAACTGCTCGACATCGATTCGACGCGCGGCTATGCGCGCTTCCGGTTCGAGATCATCCCGTCCTTCTGCCACTCGCAGGGTCGAATCTGCCAGGGCGGATTCCTGACCGGCATGGTCGATTCGGCCATGGCCCATGCGGCCATCGTCAAGGGGCGGCTTGCCGTTGCGGTGCCGACCCTCGAGCTCAAGGTGAGCTTCTTCGAGGCGATGGGACCGGGCATCGTCTACGCAGAGGGCCGCGTGATGCGCTGGGGCAGCTCGGTCGGCTTCCTCGATGGCGATCTAAAGGACGAGAAGGGACGTCTCATCGTGCATTCGACGTCGACCATCAAGATCGTGCGGCCGAAGAAGTAGCGATCAGCGCCCGAAGCGCGCGATCCAGTGCTCGGCGATCTGGCGGCGGGTGGCGAACCAGACGCCGCCCCTGGCGCGCATGTGCGAGACGATGCGATCCAGGGCGGCGATGCGGCCGGGCCGACCGATCATGCGCAAGTGCAGCCCGATCGACATCATCTTGGGCGTGCGCTCGCCCTCGGACCAGAGCGTGTCGAAAGCGTCTGCGGTGTACTCGGCGAAGTCGCGCGCGGTGACGAAGCGATGGAAGCCCTGGTGATAGTGCATGTCGTTGGTGTCGAAGCTGTAGGGCAGCACGAGATGCCGATGGCCCGAGACCTCGACGAAGAACGGCAGGTCGTCCGAGTAGTCGTCGCTGTCGTAGAGGAAGCCGCCTTCCTCCACGAGCAGGCGGCGGGTGTTGGGTGACGGTGTCGAACGCGTATGCCAGCCGACAGGGCGTGTCCCAGCAATCTCCGTCAGGAGCCTGACCGTGCGGGCGATCGCCTGCCGTTCCTCGGGTTCGGCCATGTGCGCATGCCTCTCCCAGCGCCAGCCGTGGCACGAGATCTCGTGGCCGCGCGCGACGGCATCCTCGATCAGCCAGGGCGACAGCTCGGCTGCCCGCCCGCAGGTGCTGACCGTGGCCGGTACGTCCAGCCGCTGCAGCGCGTCGGCGATTCGCCACCACGCGGCCCTGGTGCCGTACTCGAAGTGCGATTCCATGCAGCGGTCGGCGATGCCCGTCACCTCGTCGGTGACCTCGTAGACCTTCTCGTTGAAGGAATCCCCCGAGGACAGGGACATCTCGGCCCCCTCCTCGAAATTGATGACGAACGATACCGCGACGCGGGCGGCGCCCGGCCATTGCGCATCGGGAGGGGTGCGGCCGTAGCCCTTCAGGTCACGAGTCACGATGGCCGATCACGTCCGCCAGCGCCGCCGCGAGGCCCTTGGAATCCTTGGGAGCCGGACGCCGGAAGGTGCCGGCCGTCGCCTTGCGCGGCTGCATGCGCACCAGCCCCTCCGCCATGACGGTGGCCGCCTGGATGCCGTCGACCAGCGGCACCGGCACGCGATCGGCGATCTTGTTGGCGAGCCCCGACAGCGGTGCGCCGGCCAGGATGATCACATCGGCGGCGTCGTTCTTCACCGTGCGCAGGGCCAGGTCGATCAGCACGGCCTCCTTCTCCTCCTGCACGTCGTCGATCGTGCGGAAGCCTTCGTCGAGCGTGCGGATCGCGGCGCAGCGGCCGGTCATGCCGTGCCACGCGACGATCTCCGAGAACCACGGCTCCAGCGAGCGTGAGAAGCTCACGATGCCGAAGCGCCGGCCCAGCGTGCAGGCCATGAGCATGGCGGCCTCGGCCATGCCCACGACAGGGAAGTCGAACAGCTCGCGCGCGCCCCCGAGGCCCGGATCGCCGAACGCGGCGACGATGGCGGCATCGATCTTGCCGCGCTGGCTCGCCAGCATCTCCAGGGCCGCGGTGGCGCCGATCGCGGCCTCGGCGCGCGTGGCGATGTAGGGCACGCCGTAGGACGCCGTCATGGGCAGCAGTTGCGTGCCGGGGCTGGCGACGAGCTTTGCCGAGGCGACCAGCCTTTCGGTCACGCCGGCGGAGGTGTTGGGATTGGCGACGAGGACTTTCATGGCTGTACTCTAAAGGATTGTCTGCCGGCCGGCGCGCTGCCAAAGCGTCTCGGCAACGGATTGGGCGCGTGCGACGATCGCATCGCCGTCGGCCAGCGTGAGGCGGCCGCCCGACAGCACGATCCGGCCGTCGACGATCGCGGTGTCGACATCATGGCCGGAGGCGCTGTGGACCAGAACACCGAAGCCGTCGACCATCGGCGCCAGCGACGGTGAGCGGTTGTTGAGCAGGATCAGGTCGGCGCGCTTGCCGACCTCGAGCGAGCCCACGCTGTCGCCCATGCCGATCGCTTTCGCGCCGTCGCGCGTGCCCCAGCCGAGGGCGGTCCGGGCGTCGAGCACATTGCCCTGGCGGTTGATGCGCTGCATGGCGATCGACCAGCGCATGGCCTCGATCAGGTCGCCGGAAAAGGTGTCGGTGCAGAGGGCGATGCGTGCGCCGGCCTCGCGCAGTTCCATGATCGGTGCGATGCGTCCGCCCTTGGCATTGCCGATCGGCGCGTGCGCCACGGTGAGACCCGACCGGCCGCACAGCTCGATGTCGGACCGTTCAAGATGGATGCAGTGCGCCGCGATCAGCCGGTCGTTCAGCAGCCCCAGCTTGTCGAGGAGCTGCGGCGGGGTGAGGCCCGTACGCTCCTTGACGGCCTGGACCTCGACCGGCAGCTGCGAGAGGTGCGTGTGCACGTTGCCGCCATGTGCATCCGCCAGCTTCTTGACTTCGCGCAGGAGATCGTCGGAACAGGTGTCGGGCGCGTGCGGGGCCCAGTCGCAGCGGATGCGGCCTTCATCGTGGCCGTTCCAGCGTTCGATCAGCTCGGCGTTCTCCTCGAGGCTCCGTTCACCGATGGCGCGGCTGTATTCGTAGCGGCCGGTCGCCAGGGCTGCCGGATCGACATCGTGCACCCGGCCGGCGATCACCGCCCGCAGGCCGATCTCGGCCGCGGCGCGGGCGCAGGACGACGGGTAGCGATAGTAGTCGACGACGGTCGTGCAGCCGGCGCGCAGCAGTTCGTACATGCCGAGGCTGGACAGGGCGAAGGCGTCGTCCTCCGACAACCAGTGCCCCTGCGGGATGCCGGGTGTGTACATAGGCGCGAAGCCGATGTCCTCGATCATGCCGCGGGTGATCATGAGCGGCGTGTGATTGTGTACGTTGACCAGGCCGGGCAGCGCGACGCGGCCGCGGCCGTCCAGAGTCTCGATCGGCCGCCAGCGCTCGGCCAGCACATCGGCGGGCCCCACATCGGCTATGGTCCGGCCGGCGACGGCGATCGCACCGTTGCGCAGCACACGGTCCTTGTCGTCGAGCGTCATGACGAGGTCGGCAGTGACCAGCAGGTCACAGGGTCGGGCTTGTTCGGTCATCTCTAGAAATCCGCCATCTTGCGCAGACCGACGAGGCGATCTCCGACGATCAGCGCCAGGATCGCCAGCAGGACCAGGCCGGTCGAGATGGCGGCGATGGACGGATCGGGATTTTCCTCGACATACTGCAGCATCTGTATGGGCAGCGTCTTGGTCCAGGCGTCTGTGAAGAAGATCGAGATCGGATAGTTGTCCATGGAGGCGAGGAACGCGAACATGCCGGAGGTCAGGAAGGCCGGCCCGAGGGCCGGCACCATCACGCGCATCAGGGCGGCGGGATAGGAGCAGCCCAGCGTGCGCGCCGCATCGATCAGCGTGAAGTCGAACAGCGACAACGACGAGAACACCGTGCGTACCACGTAGGGCAGGGTGATGACCACGTGCGCCACCAGCAGGCTGGTGTAGACCTCGCGTAGCCCGACCGCCTTGAAACCCTGCAGCATGGCGATGCCGATCACCAGGCCCGGCAGCATGAGCGGCGAGACGAGGAAAGTGACGATCGATTCGCGCCTTGGGAAGCGGCCGCGGACCAGGGCGATGGCACACAGCGTACCGAGCACCATGGCCACGACGGTCGAGATGGTGGCGACCTGCAGCGATGTCAGGAGCGAGGGAACCAGACCGCGCGTGCTGGCCAGACGTTCGTACCAGCGGAAGGACCAGTCAGGTGGCGGGAGGGTGAAGACGCTCGACGAGCCAAGCGATACTGCGACGGTCACCACCAGGGGCGTCATGAGGAATACTACGGTGAACAAAGCCGCAGCCCACATGCCGAAGCGCGCCAGCCGCTCGACCGCGCTCACGTATTGCCTCCCAGGCGGCGTGCCAGCCAGCTCGAGACGACGACGACGCCGACCGCCAGCACCAGCAGGATCACGGCCGTCGTCGAACCGAGCTGCTCGTTGCGCATGAACAGGAAGGAACGGCCGGTCAGGGTGCTCAGTGTCTGGAAGCGGTCGCCGATCAGCAGCGAGGGAATGACGTACATCGACACGCTCATCGAGAATACGAAAGCGATGCCCGAGACGACGCCGGGCAGGGTGAGCGGTAGCGTCACGTGCACGAAGCGGTAGAGAGGTGCGGCACCGAGGGTCGCCCCGGCCTCGTCGAGGCGCGGATCGATGAGCTTCACCACCGAGTAGATCGGCAGGATCATGAACGGCAGGAGGATGTTGGCTGCCCCCAGCACCAGACCGGTCTCGGTGAACAGCAGGCGCTGCGGCTCGTCCCAGATGCCAAGCCCGACCAGCAGTTGCGAGACCACGCCGCCGCGCCGCAGCACGATCTGCCAAGCAAAGGCCTTCACGACGACGCCGATCGACAGCGGCAGGATGATCGCGACCAGCATCGCGATCTGGAGGCCTGCGCCGGCGCGCGCGAGGGCGAAGGACGCGGGGTAACCGATCACCAGGCAGACCAGCGTCACCCATATCGCGGTGCTGAGTGTGTTGGAGACGACGTGCCAGTTGAACGGATCGGCGAAGAAGTCGACGTAGGGCGCAAGCGTCAGGCCGGCGGGACCGACAAAGCTCTTGGCCAGCAGCCACAGGAGTGGCAGGGCGTAGACGGCCAGGAGATAGAGCACTGCCGGCAGGGCCAGCAGGGCAACTGGATCGCGCCAGCGCGAGGCCGACTTCATGGCCTGGGATAGACGAGCGTGTCGGCCACGGCCCAGCCCAGCTTCAGAGGCGCCCCGGGGGCCGGCAGGCCGCCGTTAAGGTCGTTCGTCTCGACCATGAGATTGTCGTTGCCGCGTGCATCGAAATGAAGCTGGATCTTGGAACCTTGGAAGACGGCGTCGCGGAGTGTGGCATCGACGCTGTTCTCGGCCGCCTGGCCGACCTGAATCCGCTCCGGCCGGACCGCCAGCACGACCTCTGCGCCCGTTACGAAGCTGCCCCGTCCGCGCAACCGGCCGACAGCGGTTTCGACCTCGACGGTTCCCATACTATTCCCCGTGACGTGGCCGTTGAGGCGCGTCGAGAGGCCGACGAACTCCAGAACGAAGGCGGTCTGGGGCCTGCGATAGATCGCTTCCGGCGTGGCGAGCTGCTCGATTGCGCCGCGGTTCATCACCGCGATGCGGTCCGACATAGTGAGCGCCTCGTCCTGGTCGTGCGTGACGAACACTGCCGTGGTGCCCAACTCGCGCAGCAGGCGCCGCAACTCGATCTGCATGGTCTCGCGCAGCTTGCGGTCCAGCGCGGAGAACGGTTCGTCGAGCAGCAGCAGCTTGGGCTGCACGGCAAGGGCACGTGCGACGGCGACGCGCTGCTGCTGGCCGCCCGACAGGGCGCGTACCGAACGATCCGCGAAGTCGCTGAGATGCACTAGGTCGAGGAAGCGCCGGACCACCTCGCGGGCCTCGGCACCGCCGCGCCGCCGGGCCTTCAGGCCGAAGGCCACGTTCTCTGCGACGGTCAGATGGGGGAACAGGGCGTAGTTCTGGAAGACCACGCCGACGTCGCGCTTGTGTGGCGGACGCCCGGTGATGTCCTGGCCATCGAGCCGTACCGTGCCCCGGTCGGCCGACAGCAGGCCGGCGACGATGCGCAGCAACGTCGTCTTGCCGCACCCCGACGGCCCCAGAAGCGAGACGAATTCGCCCGCGGCGACGGCAAGATCGACGCCACCCAGCACGGTGGCGCCACCGAATGACTTCTCCGCCTTCGAGACGCTCAGGAAGGAGGCCGCGTTGCGCACCGCTTCGAGACTTCGTTGTACGATTGCCTGGATCGCTACGATGGGCCTAGATCGCCATGTCGCGATCCCAGCGCTTCACCCACTCGCCGCGTTCCTTGGCAACGAATTGCCAGTCGAGGCCATAGACCTTCGTGTCCGCGGGAATGCCCGGAGGCGGCGGAGCGTCGACATTGGACGGGAAGGCATAGGTCTCGGGCTGCAGCTTGGCCTGCATGTCGGCACTGAGCAGCTCGTTGACGAGTGCCCTGGCGAGCTCGGGCGCCGGCGCACCCTGGACCAAGGCGACGCCGGCCGGGCCGACGAAGATGCCCTCCTTCGGCACGTTCATCCTGATCGGCGCCTTTTCCTTCTCGCGCGGCACCACCACCGAGGAGAAGGCGCTCGGTATGGCCCAGGCTTCGCCTTGTTCCAGCAGATTAAAGGCTTGAGGAATCTGCGTGTAGATCGTCAGGATGTTGGGCTTCAGCGTTTTGATCTTCTTGAAGCCGGCCTCGATGTCGTATTGCGCCTCGGCGATCGGCTTGCCGGTTTCGAGATGCGCCGCCATCACCAGGTTGGCGAGGCCCTCCGTGTTCTGCAGTGACGGCAGGACGAGACGACCCTTGAACTTGGCGTCATAGAGTTCCGCCCAAGCTGCCACGCCGGCCGGCAGGGCCTTGGTGTTGCTGGCAATGCCCTGCCAGGGTTGCAGGTAATTGGCCCACATGCCGTCCATGTGAATCGCGCTGGGGCGGGTCTTGGCGAGGTTGGGGATAGCTGCCGGCGTGAGCTTCTCCAGCAGACCCTCCTGGACGGCCAGGATCATCACCGGGTCATCCATCAGGACGACGCTGAGATACTGCCTGTCCTTGTTCTTCTGCATCTTCTCGAGGTTCACCAGCGAGCGGGTGCCCTCGAAGGTCAGCTTGCACTTGTACTTGTCCTGGAAGGCCGTCGCGAAGGTGCCGTTCACCCATGATGCCATGCTGGCGGCGCCGCCGAGGACGATCTCCTTCGCCTGGGCACGGACGATGGCGGGAAAGCCGAATGCAGCCATGCCGGCGACGCTGGTGCCGGCGAGCAGGCGGCGACGCGACAGAGCGTTGCGACGGGTAGACATGCGTGGTTCCTCCAGAGCCTTTGCGTGGCCCTGGATAGCAAGGCCTGTGCCAACAGCTTTGAAAGCATGATCAGTCCGGCTGGAATCAGCCGGGCTCATCGTGCCCCGGGGAAACCGTGCAGGATCGTCTCGATGCGGCGGGCATGGGCCAGCAGGATGGCGTCACTGCCGCGGCGGCTGATGAGTTGAACACTGAGCGGCAGGCCGCTTGGCCCTATTCCGGCCGGCAACGAGATGTCGGGCGCGTGCAGCATCATCCACATGCGGATGAAGATGTTTGAGCCGCAGTCGGATACCGGTGGAGGCTCACCCTGCGATCCGGGCACCATCAGGAGATCCACGCCATCGAGGTCACGGTCGAAGCGGCTGCGCAACCTGTGCGCCAGATCCTGCGCTTCGTTGTATTCGGCCTGGCTGACGGCGAGCCCGCCCTCGACCAACTCCCGCACCCCACCATCGAGCAGATCGCGGGCCTCGCGCAGCTCCCAGTCGAACAGCCGTGCCGTCTCGTACTGGACGATGGCATGCTGGGCGTCGGACAGCGCATCGTAGTCGGCCGGCAGCGCGACTTCGCGCACCTCGAGGCCGGCATCCGCCAGGTGCACCGCCACTCGCTCGAAGTTGTCGCGTGCATACGGCGGTGCCGCCGACCAGTCGGCGGTGCGGTTGAGGCCGACGATCGTCTTGGGAGGAAGCGGTGCATCAGGGGCATAGGCTTTCCGGCCTGTCACCGCATGGAAGGCGAACTGCAGGCCGGAGATATCGCGCGCCAGCCATCCGGCGACGTCGAAGCTCGGCGCGAAGTCGCGCGCATTGCGCCAGGCGATCCAGTCATGGCTGGGCTTGATGCCGGCCAGACCACAGAAGGCTGCGGGACGGATGATGGAGCCGCCGGTCTGTGTGCCGACGGCGAGCGGGCACATGCCGTCGGCGACCGCGGCGGCTGAGCCGCTCGACGAGGAGCCCGGCGTGCGGTCGAGCGCCAGCGGGTTGCGGGTCCTGGAAGGCCACCAGAAGCCGAAGCGCGACACTTCCGTCTTGCCGAGGATGACGGCGCCGGCGTCGCGCAGGGCACGCACGATCGGTGCGTCGCGCTGCGGCTGCCGTCCGGCATAGGTGGTGGCGTCGCCCCACAAGGTCGGCATATCGAAGGTGTCGAGCACATCCTTGATGCCTACGGGGATGCCGTGGAGCGGTCCCCGCCTCGGCTCGCGGTCGCGCAGCCGTGCCTGCTTCAGCGCATGGTCGGGATCGAGAAACGTCCAGGCGCCAACCTCGACATCGCGTGCGGCAATGCGGTCGAGGCAGGCTTGCGTCAGCGCTTCGGAGGTGAGCGTTCCCGCAGCCAGCCGTTGCGAGATTTCAACCAGGGAGAGTTCGCTGAGGGCAGTCATCGGTCACCACGGCAGCAAGGAACATGCCGCTGCCGCAACAGGAATGGGACGATGTCAGGTTGACGTCTCGCCTGGCGACTTTAGCCGCTCGATCTCCTCTTCGAGCTCCTTGATGCGCCCTGCGAGCCGGTCGACGGCAGGGGCGATCTCGGCCTCGCTGTAGCGCGGCACGATATGCTGCGGACAATTGATGTCCCAGGCCTCGATGGAAAAGGCGATGGCCCGCTCCGGACGCGCCGGATAGGCGGGATCGACCAGCCGCTCCATGAGTTCGAGATCGCCCTCGATCACGCGGGCGCGGCCCCACAGCTTAACCCTCTGCCGCGTCGCGAAGTGCAGGATGAAGATGTGGGCGCGGTCGTTCTCGTGCAGATGCCCGAGGGTGATGTACTGGCGATTGCCACCGAAGTCGGCGAAGGCCAGCATGTGCGTTCCGATCGGCTTCAGGAATCCCGCCGGTCCGCCTCGGTGCTGGACGTACGGCCGGCCGTCGGCGCTGGCAGTGGCGAAAAAGAAGGTATCGACCACGGCGAGGAACTGGCGCAGGTCGTCGGTGATCTCCGACTTGAAGGTGCGGCCCTCGAACTGGCTGCGGGATCCGAGACGCTCCTGCTCTGCTTTCACGGCGGGCGAGAACAGAATGTCTTCGGTCGCGGCCATCGCACACTGCTCCGTCTATTCCAGCTTGCGGCCGAGACGGCCGGCCAGCTCCTGGATGAACTGCCAGGCGACGCGGCCAGATCGGGAGCCGCGCGTGACCGACCACTCGACGGCCTCCTTGCGCAGGACATCCGGTGGAACGTCGAGCCCGTGGTGCGCCGCATAGCCTTCGATCATGGCGAAGAAGGTATCCTGGTCGGCGTTGTGGAAGCCCAGCCAGAGCCCGAACCGGTCGGAAAGCGACACTTTCTCCTCGACGGCTTCCGATGGGTTGATGGCCGTCGAACGCTCGTTCTCGATCATGTCCCGCGGCATAAGGTGGCGCCTGTTGGACGTCGCATAGAAGACGACATTTTCCGGCCGGCCTTCGATGCCTCCTTCGAGCACCGCCTTGAGCGACTTGTATGCCGCGTCCTGCCCGTCGAAGGAAAGGTCGTCGCAGAAGACGACGAAGCGCCGCGACGAGCTGCGGATCCTGGACAGCAGTCCCGGCAGCGACGGAATGTCCTCCCGGTGGATCTCGACCAGGGCCAGCGGGCCGGGTGGCCCGCCCATCTCGCGATTCACGTGCGCGTGAACCGCCTTCACGATCGAGCTCTTGCCGGCCCCGCGCGAGCCCCACAGGAGTGCATTGTTCGCGGGCAGGCCCTTGGCGAAGCGGCGGGTGTTCTCCAGCAGCGTCTCCTTCTGGCGATCGATGCCGACAAGGAGGTCGATGCTGACCCGGTTGACCCTCGGAACCGCTTCCAGGCGGTGGCCGGCAGCGTGCCAGACATAGGCTTCTGCGGCATCGATGTCGGCGGAGGGTGGAGCAGGAGGGGCGAGCCGGTCGAGTGCTTCTGCGATGCGTGAAAGCGTTGCCTTGAGATCCTGATCCATCGTTGCCGGCCGCGTGAAAGGGGGCGAACATACGCTCCCGCAGTTGCGTTGCAAAGCGGGGCGGGGCCGCTATAGTCCGCGCGCTTTTTCGACAGGATGCGCTTTGGGCCGCTGCAGCGGCCGAAAATACCTCGCACGGAAGAACTCGGGAGCGGAGCGATGTTGATTTCCCAGGCTTGGGCCCAGGCGGGCGGCGGTGCGGGCGGCGGCGATTTCCTCGTCCAGCTCTTCCCGCTGATCCTCATTTTCGTCGTCTTCTACTTCCTGCTGATCCGGCCGCAGCAGGCCAAGATCAAGGCCCAGCGTGAGATGCTGGCCGGCGTGAAGCGGGGCGACAGGATCGTGACGGGCGGCGGCATCATCGGCCTCGTCACGAAAGTCATCTCGGACGAGGAGATCCAGGTCGAGCTTGCAGAGGGCGTGCGTGTCCGGATCCTCAAGCAGACCATCTCGAACATCCTCGTCCGCGGCGAATCGGTGCGTGGTCCCAAGGAGGCCGATGAGGACCTGAAGCCCATGCTGCCGCCCGCGCCGGCGGCCCCGGAGCGCAAGAGCCTGCTGGGCAGCCTGTTCGGCGGCGGCAAGAAGTAGCCGCAATTTCGAGGCAGTAGGTCGGCATGCTGAATCTTCCGCGCTGGCAGACGATCGTGATCATGGCGATCACGATCGCGTCGGGTCTTTTCGCACTACCGAACCTGCTGCCGGCATCGGTGCTCGATCATCTGCCCGGGTGGTATTCACAGAGCCGAATCAATCTCGGCCTCGACTTGCGCGGCGGCGCGCATTTCCTGCTGGAAGCGGACCTGCGCACCGTCCTGACGGAGAGGCTCACCAATCTGTCCGACTCGGTGCGAGGCGACCTGCGCAAGCAGCAGATCGGCTACAAGGACGTCACGGTGGAGCCGGGGCAGGCCGTCGTCGTGGTGCTGCGCGACGAGGGCCAGCGAACCAAGGCAGTCGAGGCGATCCGCGCGCTCGATCCTTCGCTCGTGGTTTCCGGCAACGGCGACACGATCCGCCTGGCCTATTCCGAGCAGGAGCTGACGCGGCGCAAGAAGGAGGTCATCGACCAGTCCATCGAGATCCTGCGTCGCCGTGTCGACGAGACCGGCACGCTCGAGCCGACCATCGTGCGCCAGGGCGACGAGCGCATCCTGCTGCAGGTGCCAGGCATCAAGGATACGACCGACCTCAAGCGCAAGATAAACCAGACGGCCAAGCTCACCTTCCATCTGGTCAACGAGAACGTCGCCGCCGGGCAGCCTTTGCCGCCCACGACCTACATGGTGCCGACCCGGGAGTCCATGCAGGAGCTGCGGCAGACGAATCCCAAGGCTTGGGAGGAGATCCAGGCCGCCAATCCGCGCCTGACGCCCGAGCAGATCTGCCGGCGCTACCAGGTCCAGTGCCTGCCGGTCTTCAAGCGCGTCGTGGTCGGCGGAGAGGATCTCGATGACGCCCGATCGACCTTCGAGCAGCAGCAGGGCGGCCGGCCGATCATCAGCTTCACCTTCAATGCCGCGGGCGGCCGCGCCTTCTGCGCCGCCACGCGCGCCAACATCGGCAAGCGCCTCGCCATCCAGCTCGACAACGAGATCATCAGCGCGCCCGTGGTCCAGAGCGCGATCTGTGGTGGCAGCGGCATCATCACGGGAACGTTCACGACCCAGCAGACACAGGAGCAGGCCCTGCTGCTGCGCTCCGGCGCCCTGCCGGCGACGCTGACCATCATCGAGGAGCGCACCGTCGGCGCCGACCTCGGAGCGGACGCGATCCGGGCCGGCACCGTCGCGGCGATCGTCGGCACCGTGCTGGTGGCGCTGTTCATGTTCGTCGCCTACGGGCCGATCTTCGGCGGCTTTGCCAATCTCGCCATGCTGGTGAACCTGCTGATGGTGTTCGCCGGCATGTCGATCCTTGGCGCCTCGCTCACGCTGCCCGGTATCGCCGGCCTCGTGCTGACGGTCGGCATGGCGGTCGATTCCAACGTGCTGATCTATGAGCGCGTGAGGGAAGAGAAATCGCTCGGGCGCTCGGCCTTCAGCTCGCTCGCGACCGGGTACGAGCGTGCCATGTCTGCGATCATCGACGCGAATCTGACGACCCTCATTGCGGGCGTGCTGCTGTTCGGCTTTGGCTCGGGTCCCATCCGCGGGTTCGCGACCACGCTCTCCCTGGGGCTGCTGACCTCGATGTTCAGCTCCACGATCTTTACCCGCATGCTGCTCGCGGTCTGGGTGCGCTGGCGCCGGCCGACCGAGCTCGTGATCTGAGGCCCCGCCATGCTGTGGAAGCCCGTCCGTCTTTTCACCTTCAAGCGGAAGTTCGACTTCCTGGGCCAGCGCAAGGCCGCGCTGATCCTGTCGACGCTGATCAACGTTGTCTCGCTCGTCGGCGTCGCCGTCTTCGGTCTGAATTTCGGCATCGACTTCAGGGGCGGCATCGCGATCCAGGCACGCGCCAAGCAGGGCGTCGCCCAGCTCGACCAGCTGCGCTCGACGGTGAGCGCGCTCGACGTCGGAGAGGTATCGCTGCAGGAGTTCGGCGATCCCAGCACCGCCCTGATCCGCGTGCAGCGCCAGGATGCGGGCCCGCAATGCGTGGCGGCAGCCCAGAAGGTCATGCAGAAGCGCGCCGGTCCCGCCTGGCAGGTCACGCCGGGAGCGGCCGGAACGGGCGACGTGGCGTTCAAGGCGCCCATGGCACTGGATTTCGCGGGCTGGCGCGATGCCGTCAGCCAGGTCGGCCTCACGGTGCAGGAGCGACAGCTGCCGCGCAGCACGGTCGACGCCATCAAGGTCGACATGTCGACCAGCCAGCAGGCCGAGTGGTGCCAGCAGGTCGCGATCAAGCTCGTCGAGGACGCCATCGGCGACAAGTACGAGATTCGCGGCACCGAATCGGTAGGCCCCAAGATCGGCGAGGAGCTGATGAACAGCGGCATCATCGCCGTCCTCGCGACGATGGCAGCCATCGCGGTCTACGTGTGGTTCCGCTTCGAGTGGCAGTTCGCCGTCGGCGCACTGATCGCCATGCTGCACGACGTGATCTCGACGATCGGGGTGTTCGTGCTGCTGCAGCTCGATTTCAGCCTGACGGCGCTGGCAGCCGTGCTCACCATCGCCGGTTATTCGATCAACGACACGGTCGTGATCTTCGATCGCGTGCGCGAGAACATGCGCCGCTACAAGAAGCTGGGCATGGTCGACCTGCTCAACCTCAGCATCAACGAGACCCTGTCGCGCACCCTGATGACCTCCGGAACCGTGTTCGTGGCGGTCGCCGCGCTCGTGCTTTTCGGCGGTCCGGTGCTGTACAGCTTCTCGGTCGCCATGCTCTGGGGCGTGATCGTCGGCACCTACTCGTCGATCTGGGTGGCCTGCGCCGGTCTCGTCTACCTCGGTCTTCGTCCCGACCAGCTCCGGCCGGAGGAGGACAAGGCCTCCAAGGCGCCCGCGTGAGACCGCCGCGGCACGGCGGCCCCTCCGACAAGACACTGCCCACGCCGGATCCGGCGCAGGTCCAGCTCATCCGCAGCTACGGGCCCGGCCGCTTCCTCATCGGCGAACGCGAATGGCGCTCGCCAGTCCTGGTGGCCCGTACCCTGGCCGTCCCCTGGGAGGTTGCGCGGGCGGAGGATCTCGCCTTGGCCAATCTGGCCCCGCTGCGGGCCGCCGATCCGCCCGTCGAGCTGCTGGTTGTCGGCTGCGGGCCGCGCACCGTGTTCCTGCCACCGCCGCTGCGCGCCGAGATCAAGGCGGCAGGATGGGCGCTCGAGGTCGTAGACACGGGCTCCGCCTGCCGCATCTTCAACGTCCTGCTGGCCGAGGAACGGCGGGTCGCCGCCGCGCTGGTTCCGGTGTAGAGAGCGGCCATGCCGCTCGAGCTCTACCTCGCTTTCGTTCTCGCCTGCGCCATCCTCATCGCCGTTCCGGGCCCCAACGTCGCGCTCATCATGGCCAACAGCATGGCACACGGCGTTCGCTATGGCCTGGTCACCGTCGCCGGCACGTCGAGCGCTATCGCGGTACATCTCGGGCTCACCGTGGCCGGCGCGACGGCCGTGCTGGGCTTCCTGGCGTCGAGCTTCGAATGGTTGCGCTGGCTGGGCGTCGCCTATCTCGTCTGGCTGGGCGTTTCGGCGTGGCGGTCGCCCGTGTCGGACCTGTCTCGCGTCGGGCCGCAGGCCCGCTCGGCACGGGCGATCTTCGGGCGCGGCTTTCTGGTCGGCCTCACCAATCCCAAGACGCTGCTGTTCTACGGCGCCTTCTTTCCGCAGTTTATCGTGCCCGGCCCGGACGCCACCGACCAGCTCGCGCTGCTCGCCGTGACGTTCCTGGTCGTGGCCGTCGTGCTCGATGGCGCGTGGGCGGTGCTGGCGGCGCGGCTGCGTGGGCTGCTCCTGGCCCGCGTCCGCCTGCGCAACCGCCTGACCGGCGGCCTGCTGATCGGCGCCGGCGTCGGACTCGCTCTGGCGCGCCGCTCGTAGAGGGACGGCGCCGCAGGGTCGGCTTGCCGGCGCGACCGGCGATCAAAGCGGCGCGTTCTGCTGCGCCACCATGCAGTAGAGCATGCCGATCGAGAACATGGTGTTGAAGCGGCTGGCGTAGAGCGCCGGCTTGGCGGCCGCCGCCTTCTCCTCCGCCGTCGCCTCGACCAGACCCAGGATCTTCCGCTGGTTGGGCCAGATGATGAACCAGACGTTGAAGGCCATGATGAGCGCCATCCACATGCCGATACCGATCATGACGAAGCCAGGCTGCAGGGTCAGGGCGCTCAGCAGGTAGCGCTGCATGAGGGCCAGCAGCAGGCCGGTCACGACCGTGGCCAGGGCGGCATGGCGGAAGAAAAGCAGCACCTTGGGAGTGATGAACCTGGTGATGGCCGTTCGGCTTTCTACGGGTTGGATGCTGGGCATGGTCGGCACCTGCACGAAATTCAGGTACCACAGCAACCCGACCCACAGGACGCCGCTCACGACATGCAGCCAACGCATCAGGACAGTGGCATAGGCGTGGTCGAACTTCGCCAGCTGGCCCGTGGCCAGTCCCGCGCCGACGACGATGAGGATGAGCAGCACGATCCCGGCCACGACGGTGCGCCCGGGCGACGTGAAGATGGTGCCCATGTCAGGAAACTCCGCTATCTTGTTGAGTGAATTGAAGAAACTTCAGTTTCTGCATTCTACGCGCAGGTCGCGTGGCATTCAACGATCCCACGTCCGGGCGGGGCGATGACGTCCACTTACGAGGCGCCTGCGCAGTCGCATCGCTACGTACTCGATCTGGTGCGTGGCGCCGACCGCGGCCGTTTCCTGGGAGCGCTGTTCGCGCCGGAACCGGCGCGCTCCGGCGTTCTGGCGTTGCTGGCGTTCGATCATGAGCTTGGCCGGACGTCGGTGGTGACACGGGAACCCATGCTGGGCCGCATCCGCCTGGAATGGTGGCGCGAGGCGGTGAACGAGATGGCTGGCGGAGGACGGCCGCGGGCGCAGCCCGTCGTCGAATCGCTGTGCGAGGTCATCCACCGTCATCGGCTGGCGGCGAAGGATCTGGTGGCGCTGATCGATGCCCGCGAAGAGGAGATCGACGGGTCGCTCGACGTGGTGCGGGCGGGCCACGCGCTGGCCGATCTGGAGCTGTCCGTGCTGGGGGTCGAGGATGCCGCCAGTCGTGCCGCCGCCCGCGCTGTCGCGGCGGCATGGCTCATGGGGGAAGGGCCGGAGCGCCAGTCGATGCTGAGCGAGGCGCGGGCGCGGCGGCGCGAGGTCGATCGGCGGGCGCTGCCGATCCTTCTGCCGGCTCTCTCGCTCCGCGGCATGGCGCCGTGGCGCGTGCCGCTCGCCTATTGGTGGGCGGCGAGGCGTGGGCGATATTGACGGCAACGGCAGGAGGGAACGTGGCACGCGCGACAGCCAACGGCATCGAGATCGAATACGAGACGGCGGGCGACCGCAAGGACCCCGCGCTGCTCCTGGTGATGGGGCTGGGCGCCCAGCTCACCATCTGGCCGGATGCGCTGGTCGACGCGCTCGCAGGGCAGGGCTTCTTCGTCGTCCGCTTCGACAACCGCGACACCGGTCTTTCGACGGACTTCGGTTCGTGGGGAATTCCGAACATTCCCGAAGCGATCGGCAAGGTCATGAAGGGCCAGAAGGTCGACGCGCCCTATCTGCTGAAGGACATGGCGGCCGATGCGGTGGGGCTGCTCGATGCGCTCGGCATCGACAGGGCCCACGTGGTCGGTGCCTCGATGGGCGGCATGATCGCCCAGATCGTCGCGGCCCAGTTCGCCGACCGGACCCGGTCCATGGTGTCGATCTACTCGACGAGCGGGCGTCCCGGCCTGCCGCCGGGCCGGCCCGAAGCGCTCGCCATGCTGACGACGCAGCCGGAAGGCCCGACGCGCGAGCAGAGGGTCGCACATGGCATGAAGCTGCGCCGGACCATTGCCGGCCCCGCCTATCCGATTCCGGAGGCGGAACTGCGTGCGTTCGTCGAGAGGAACGTCGACCGCCGCTGGTATCCGGAAGGCAGCGCGCGGCAGTACCTCTCGGTCATCGCCTCGGGCGATCGCGTCGAGCTGCTGAAGACAATAAAGGTTCCGACGCTGGTGCTGCACGGCGAGGAGGATCCGCTCCTGCCCGTCGAGTGCGGCCGCGACGTCGCCCGGCTGGTTCCCGGCGCAGAGATCGAGACCTATCCGGGGTGGGGCCACGACTTCCCAGCCCAGATGATCCCGACACTCGTCGACCGCATCGCGGGCTTCTGCAAGGCGGCGCAGGGGAGAGGCGCATGAAGTTCGGCATCTTCTACGAGCATCAGCTCCCCCGGCCGTGGGGTCCGAACAGCGAGTACCAGCTACTGCAGGATTCGCTTGCCCAGATCGAGCTCGCCGATCGTCTCGGCTACGACTACGCGTGGGAGGTCGAGCATCACTTTCTCGAGGAGTATTCCCACTCCTCGGCGCCAGAAGTCTTCCTGGGTGCCGCCAGCCAGCGAACCCGGCGCATCCGTCTCGGCCACGGTGTCGTCCAGCTCACGACCAACCAGCCGCATCGGGTCGCCGAACGCGTGGCGACGCTCGACCTTCTGTCGGGCGGCCGGGTCGATCTCGGCATGGGCGAAGCGGCGGGACCGGCGGAGCTGCACCCCTTCAACATCCGCGTGCGCGACAAGCGCGAGCGCTGGGAGGAGGCGGTCAAGGCCATCATCCCGATGTTCACCCGGGAGAGCTGGGAGTTCCACGGCCAGTACTACGACTTCCCCGCGCGCAACGTCATTCCCAAGCCGTTCCAGAAGCCGCATCCGCCGCTGTGGGTGGCCTGCTCGAACATCCAGACGATCGGAAAGGCCGGCGAGTGGGGCATGGGCGCGCTGGGGTTCACCTTCGTGACGCCGGAGGCGGCGCGTGCCTGGGTGCACAAGTACTACAACAACCTGCTGCACAACTCGCACAAGCTCGCGGACTATCCGACCAATCCGAACGTCGCGATGGTGTCGGGATTCATGTGCGCGCCGACCGACGAGGAGGCGGAGGCCAAGGCCGCGGGCTGGACCTTCTTCATCTTCGCGCTCAGCTATTATGGTCGCAAAGGCGTCGATGCACCCGGCACCTCGGACCTATGGAAGGAATACCAGAGCTGGCGGGGTGGCCCGGAGGAGAAGAAGGCGCTGGATTCCGGCCTCATCGGCTCACCCGAGACCATCCGGCGCAAGCTGCGCCAGTTCCAGGAAAGCCGTGTCGACCAGGTGATCCTTCTCAACCAGGCCGGCAAGACCAGCCACCAGGACATCTGCGATTCGCTGGAGCTGTTCGCCCGCGAGGTGATGCCGGAATTCCATGCCGCCGAGGCGGAACATGGGGAATGGAAGCGCAGGGTGCTTGCGGGAGAGATCGTGCTCGAGGATCTCGACACCAAGCCCTACGACATCTACAGCCATCAGAACGAGCACATCGTCCGCCTCACGCCCGAGCAGCTCAAGGCGAAGATGGCGGAAAAGGAAGCGGCGGCGAAACGCACCTGATGCGCCTCGCCGCCGCGACGTTTTTCGCTGTGGCTTAGTAGTAGTACTGCCGGGGTGCGGTCGCCGCGCCGATGGCTGCGCCGCCCAGGCCGCCAACCGCCGCGCCAGCCAACGGATTGCCCGCCGCCGCGCCGACAAGGGCGCCGCCGCCTGCGCCGATCGCGCCGCCCGTCAGGGCGCGGTCGACCGGGCGGTCGCCGCATGCCGCAGTCGTCACAGCGAGCGCCGCAATGATCGCAACGTGCCTGATGCGCAACATGAATCCCTCCTCGTGGAACATGACCTGACTAACGACGAGAAAGGCATGCGGTTGCCTAATGGCTGCAAGCCACGGTTCGCCGGAAAGGTGTAGAAGCAGCGCACCATGAACGATTCCACGATGCCTCTATCCCAGCCGCGCCAGCACCTGCCTCGCGGCGAAGATTTCCTCCTTCTGCCTCCGTCGTTGCAGCCCTACGCCTACCGTATCGTCGACAAGCTGTTCGCGAGCCGCGTCGTGCGCCGCGGGTCACAGGTTCGCGAGCTGCCCCGTGGTCACGAGATTGCCCCGCGCTACCGCATCGACGGCCGTGAACACGATGTGGCCTCTTTCATGGATCGCAACATCATCGTCGGCCTTCTGGTGATCCATGACGGCAAGGTCGTCCTGGAACGCTATGGGCTGGGCCTGCAGGAGCATGACCGCTGGTCGACGATGTCCACGGTGAAGTCGATGACGGCGATGCTGGTGGGAGCGGCTGTTCAGGACGGCGCCATTCCCTCGATCCACGAGCCGCTGGTCCGCTACCTGCCGGAATTGGCGGGGTCGGCCTATGAGGGCGTCACGCTGCACCATGTTCTGACCATGTCGTCCGGCGTGCTCTGGAACGAGGACTATGCGGATCGCCAGTCCGACGTGAACCGTTACAGCAAATCGCTGGCCGACCGGGTTCCCGGCGGCGTGCTCAGGCTCATGGCGTCCCTGCCGCGCGCCCACCCGCCGGGCAGCGCCTTCCTCTACAACTCGGGCGACACGTATCTCCTGGGCGCGGCGCTGACCCGTGCCGTGGGACGGCCGCTCGCCGACTACCTGTCGGAGAAGATCTGGCAGCCGGCCGGCATGGAATGCGACGCCTTCTACACGCTGGAAAGCGAAGGTGGACAGGAGATCGGCGGCAGCCGTGCCGGCATGGTGCTGCGGGACTTCGGCCGCTTCGCCCAGTTCGTCCTCGACGATGGAGTCATCGGGGGCCGACGCGTGCTGCCGGAAGGATGGGTGCAGGCGGCTTCGACGCCGGCCTTCGCGCTGGCGAGCCCGCCGGTCGTCGACATCACGCACTACGGCTACAGCTGGTGGCTGGGCGACGGCGTGATGGCCGCGCTCGGCCATGCCGGCCAGCGCATCGACGTCTTCCGCGACCAGCGTCTCGCTGTCGTCACCCTGGGCGCCTTCCCGCAGCCGGCCTATGCGCCGCCGGGCGATCACAACCGCCGCAACGAGGTGGTGGCGTTCACGCGCGCCGTCCGGGCGGCCGTCGAAGGCTGATGGGTCCGGCCGGCACCGGCCGGACCGGTCGGATGCGCCCGCGAGCCTACCGGCTCGGGTCGATCAGGAACTTCTCGCCGGTCGCGCGCTTGGCATAGGCGGAGATGTTGGCGAGATCGAGCGCTTCCGTGAGCGAGATCACCTTCGTGTAGTGGCTGGCGAAGGTGGTCTTGAGCCCGTTGACGACCCGCTCGCGCAGCCGCGCCTGGTCGGGGCGGCCGATCTTCTGCAGGAACGGCGTCAGCAGCCAGCCGCCCACACCCCAAGCCATGCCGTAGTTGCGCACCAGCTCGACCGGCGCGGTGTTCAGGCTCCCGTAGATGTAGACCTGCTTGTGGGTCGTCGAACCGTAGCGGCTGTACTCCTTGGCGGTCTTGTTCAGCGCGATCTCCATGCAGGTGAGGATATCGCTGGCGAGACGGCCGCCCCCGATCGCGTCGAAGGCGATGGTGGCACCCGTCTCGACGAGCGCCTGCGTCAGCTCCTCCTTGAACGTGCCGGAGGTCGAATCGACGACGTGCCGGGCGCCGATGTCGTGCAGGATCTTGGCTTGGGCCGGGCTGCGCACGACGTTGACCAGGCCGATCCCGTCCTCAAGGCAGATCCTGACCAGCATCTGGCCGAGGTTCGAAGCCGCTGCCGTATGGACCAGCGCCTTGTGCCCCTGCCGCTTCATCGTCTCCGTCATGCCCAGGGCCGTCAGCGGGTTCACGAACCACGATGCGCCTTCGGCCGCGCTCGTGCCGGCCGGCAGAGGCTGGCAGTCGCGCGCATTGATGAGGCGGTATTGTGCGTACATGGCGCCGCCGACCATCGACACGGTCTTGCCGGCGAGCGCCTGCGCGGCCTCGGAGGAGCCGGCCTTGACGACCGTTCCGGCGGCCTCGTTGCCGACCGGCATGGCCTGGTCGAGCCGTGCGGAGAGGAAGGGCAGGGCGGAGGCAGGTACCTTGGCGGTGACCTTGACGCTCTCGCCGGAGCCGCTGGCCTTCGCGGTGGACAGGTCGGCCGGGCCGAGGAGCAGGCCCAGGTCGGACGGGTTGATCGGCGTCGCCTCGACCTTGACCACGACCTGGTCCGGCCCCGGTTCCGGGATCGTCACTTTCGCCAGCGAAAGCTCCAGTTCGCCGCTCTTGCTGATCAGCGATCGAAGCTGAAGGCCGGTGATGGCGTCGCTCATCCTGTATCTCCTGTCGATGACGGTTTGCGGCGGGCTTGTTAGCACGCTTGATCTATCCATGATCATGGATGACTATCCAATATAATGGATATCAACCATCGCATCGCGGCGCGGCTGCGCCAGCTCCGCGGCGAGCGCGGCCTGGCGCTGGAAGCCCTGGCCGAACGCTCGGGCGTCAGCCGGTCCATGATTTCGCTGATCGAGCGCGGCGAGAGCAGCCCCACCGCGGTCGTACTGGAGAAGCTCGCGACAGGCCTCGACGTGCCGCTCGCCTCGCTGTTCGACGCGCCGGCGGCCGCCGCCGATCCGGTGTCGCGCCGGAAGGATCAGGTGGAGTGGCGGGATCCGGACTCGGGCTATGTCCGGCGCAACGTGTCGCCGGCGGGTGTGCCGTCGCCGTTCCAGATCGTCGAGGTGGCCTTCCCGCCGGGCGCGCGGGTGGCCTACGAGACCGGCGCGCGGCCGGGCACCACCCACCAGCAGATCTGGGTGCTCCAGGGCGCCATGGAGATCACGCTGGGGCGCGAGCGGCACGAGCTGGGGGCAGGCGACTGCCTGGCGATGGTGCTGGACCGGCCGATCACGTTCCGCAATCGCACGGCCAGGCCGGCGCGCTATGTCGTGGTCGTGGAGCACCGGTCCATGATCCCGCCCGCCGCCTGACAGATGGACGCTCTCGACGTCGCTGCCGCGCTGCTGAGTGCCGTGTTGCATGCAGGCTGGAACGCTGCGGTGAAGGCAAGCCGCGATCCGGCCCGGGCGATGACCGCACAGATGCTGCTGGGTGCCGCGATGGCGGTGCCGGCGCTCTTCTGGTCGGGGTTTCCCGCAACGGCGGCATGGCCATGGATTGCCGCCTCAACCCTGATGAACGTGCTGACGGTGCAGGCTTTGCTGCGGGCCTATGCGCTAGGTGGCTTCGGCGTCGTCTATCCCGTCGGCCGGGCCGTCGCCGTGCTGCTGGTCGTGCCGCTGGTCGCGATCTTCGCGGGCAGCTGGCCGGCGCCGGCGGCGCTGGCGGGCATCGCCGTCATCGCCCTGTCTCTGGGCGTGCTGGCCTGGGACGTCGCGCGCCATCGCGGCCTGCCGCTGCAGGCGCTGGCCTGGACGCTGGCGGCCGGCCTCGGCACGGCCGCCTACATACTCTGCGATGCGCGCGGAGTTCGCGCCGCGGGTTCGCCCTGGGCCTACGGCTTCGTCGTCTCGATCACGAACGCGATCGGCATGTGCTGGCGCCAGCGTGCCGCGGGCACTCCCTGGCGCCAGCTCGAAGGCCAGTGGTCGGTCGCCGCGCCGGCCGCAGCGGCCTCAATGGCGTCCTATCTCCTGATTCTCTGGGTGTGGGGCCACGCTCCCATCGCGCCGGCGGCTGCCCTGCGCGACACAAGCGCGGTTTTCGCGATCCTGATCGCGGTGCTCTGGCTGAAGGAACCCTTCACGCGAACGCGCATCGCGGCCGTGCTGCTGGCGGCAGCGGCAGTGCCGCTGCTGCGGCTGGGCTGACGAACCGGTCAGCCGTTCCGGCGCAGCAGGTAGGTGTCCATGATCCAGCCGTTCGCCGTGCGGGCCGCGCTGCGTCTACGATGGATCTCGTCGGCGACGTCGCCGACCTTGCCCGAAACCAGGATCTGCCGCGGCGTGCCGAGATAGGCCCCCCAGTAGATGTCGACGTCCTGGTCGACGAAGCGGCGGTAGGTCTCCTCGCCGTCGAGCAGCACCACGACGCTGTCGGTGGCGGACGGGAAACCTTGCGCGAGCCGGCGGCCCGTCGTGATCGTCACCGCCTCCGCGACTCGGTTCAGCGGGATCCGGTGGGCCGCCGCCAGTGCCTGGATCGCGGTGATGCCCGGGATCACCTCGACCTCGATCTCGAGGCCGGCCGCCTTGAGGGCGTCGAGATTGCGGATCGTGCTGTCGTAGAGCATGGGATCGCCCCACACGAGGAAGGCGCCGGTCTCGTGGTCCGCAAGATCGCCGATCATCGCTTCGAAGGCCGACTGCTTGGCCCGGTTCAGGGCATCGACGCTGGCAGGGTAGTCGGCGGGCGAGGCGTCGCGCGGAGGGCTCGGCATCTCGACGATGCGGAAGGGACGATGCACGTGGCGGCGCAGGATCTCCTCGCGCACGCCGCGCAACGCGGCCTTGGCCGGCCCCTTGTCCAGCACGAAGAAAACGTCCGCCCGATTGAGTGCCCGAACGGCCTGCAGGGTGAGCTGGTCGGGATCGCCGACGCCGATGCCGATGGCCAGGATCGTCTTCATGCCCGGCGTTGTCGCATACCGGGCAGGCGGGGAGCGACGGCTAATGCGGCGGGTTCCTGCCGTGAGCGATGACGCTCCGGGCGCCGGTGCCGCTGGCCGGCGGCCAGGTGGCAGAAAGGGTGGCGGCGAGCATCAGGAGCAGACCGGCTCCCGGCAGACGGTCGCGGATCACGGCGAAGGGCCGAAAGGAAAAGAGGCGAAGCATGGTACCCTCCTGAGGGTCCCAGCCTGCACACGGACCGTATCCTGCGGATTGCGCGCACGCCTCGTTTGGTTTCGTCGGTTGCTGCCCGGGGCGGCTCCTCGTCAGATGCCCCGCCAGGCCCGCCGCGTGGTCGAGAAGGCGAGCAGCAGCGAGAAGGCCACTATTCCGGTGGCGACGCAGGCATAGAGTCCGGAAATGCCCCAGCCGAACTGGTCCAAGGCCAGCAGGCTGCCGCCGGCGGCGATGGTGATGCGCGTGATGTTGGCAGCCACCGGCCAGTACATCTCGCCGGTGCCTTGCGAGGCGAAGTAGAGCGCCATGGCGAGACCGAAGAAGCCGTAGGCCGGTCCCACGATGCTGAGATAGTGCCGTCCGGAGGCCAGGGCGTGCGGATCGGTGGTGAACAGGCCCAGCCAGAGGTCCGGCCAGATGGCCACGACGACGCCGATCGTGGCGGCAACGCCGCCTGCCATGGCCGCGCCGGTCCAGGCGAGATGGCGCGCGCGCGCATACTGGCGGGCGCCGATGTTGGTGCCGACCAGCGCCGTCAGCGCGGCACCGATGCCGAAGCTGATGGGAATCAGCATGTATTCCAGCCGGCTGCCGATGCCATAGCCGGCGATCGCGCCATCGCCCTCGCGGCCGATCAGGCCCGTGACCACCAGCACCGTGCCGTTGGTGAGGAGGACAACCAGGCAAGCGATGGCGCCGACCTTGAGGATGTCGCGGAAGGCGCGCCAGCGGAAGCCGTCCACCGGCCAGCGCAGCCGCAGCGCGGCCTTCGGTCCCGTGAGACGGCCGAGCATCCAGAGGGCGGCCAGGCTGAAGGCGATCACCGCCGCCACGGCGGGGCCGCGGATGCCGAGCGCCGGCAGGCCGAACCAGCCCAGCGTCAGGGCACCGGTCAGGGGGATCTGCAGCGCGCCGGTGACGACCAGCGCCAGGCCCGGCGTCTTCATGTCGCCGGTGCCGCGCAGGACGGACGCCATCGAGTTGGCTATCCAGTGGGCCGAGCAGCCGAGGAACAGGATGGTGGCGAAGGCCTCGGCACGGTCGAGCGCCGCGCCGCTGCCGCCGAGCGCCCCGTAGATCTGGCGTCCGAAGCCCACGAATACGACCGCGAACAGCAGCGCCATGCCCAGCGCGATGGCAAGCGCATGGGCAGCGGCCGCTTCGGCGGCCGCGCGGTTGCCGCTGCCGATCGCCCTCGCCACGGAAGAGGAGATGCCGCCGCCCATGGCGCCGGCCGACATCATGCCCAGCGTCATCTGGGTGGGGAACACCAGGGCCAACGCCGCAAGATCGACAGTGCCGAGCTGTCCCACGAACCAGCCGTCGGAGATGCTCACCAGGCTCTGCACGGCCACGTTCAGCACGTTGGGGGCGGCCAGCGCCAGGATGGTGGGCACGATCGGCCCGGCCAGCATCATCTGGCGTCGTTCGGCAGGACTCATGGTTACCCGTGTAGATACACCTGTCGGTGCAGAATGCCAGAGCCTGCCGGCGCCTGTGTGCAAAGTTATTTCATGGGGGCATGTGCAGGACGCCGAGCTGGCGGCCGATGCCGGTCATGACCTCGATCATGTGCTCGAGCTGCGCAGGCGTGTGCACGGCGCAGAGCGAGCAGCGCAGCAGCGACACGCCGTTGGGCGTGGCCGGCGGGGCGGCGATAGCGACGTAGATGCCCGCATCGAGCAGCGCGCGCCAGAACGCGATCGCCGTCGGCCGGTCGGGCATCAGCACGCCGACGACGGGACCGTGCTCGGGACCGAGCGTGAAGCCACGCGCCTTCAGCCCGTCATAGAGCGTCGCCACGTTGTCCCAGAGCTGCCGGCGCAGCTCCGGCCGGGCCGTCACCAGCTTCAGCGCCTGGCGCACCGACGCCACGATCGACGGCGGCAGCGAGGCCGTGAACATGTAGGACCGCACCGTCACGCGCAGGATGTCGAAGTCCGGATCGTCCGACACGCAGAAGCCGCCGATCGCCCCCAGCGTCTTGGAGAAGGTCCCGACGATGAAATGGCAGTCGTCCAGCACGCCCGCCGCCTCGCACAGGCCGCGGCCATGCTCGCCCAGCGCGCCCAGCGAATGCGCCTCGTCGACCAGCACGTAGGCGCCGTGCCTCTTGCAGACCTCGACGAAGGCACCGAGCGGCGCGCTGTCGCCCAGCATCGAGTAGATGCCTTCCAGCACCACCAGCCGGTTGCCCGGCTTGTCGCCCAGCCTCTTCAGCCGGGCCTCCAGGCTCGCGGGGTCGTTGTGCTTGAAGCGCACGACCTCGGCCCGCGTCATCTTGCAGGCATCGTAGATCGAGGCGTGGCTGTCGGCGTCGATCAGCAGGAAGTCGCCCTCGCCGACCAGCGTGGAGATCACCCCCAGATTGGCCTGGTAGCCGGTGGTGAACACCATGCAGTGCTTTTTGCCGTAGAAGGCGGCGATCTCCTGCTCCAGCGCCACGTGCTCGGAGTAGGAGCCGTTGGCGATGCGCGAGCCGGTCGTGCCGGTGCCCTCGTTGCGGATCGCCTCGATCGCGGCCTCCATGCAGGACGGATCGAAGGTCAGGCCGAAGTAGTTGTGCGTGCCGGCCAGCAGCGTCGGCCGGCCGTTGATGATGGCCTCGGTCGGCGACAGCACCCGCTCCATGCGCAGCTGGAACGGGTTGGCGCCGGTGAGGCGGACCTCGTGATAGTCGGCCAGCAGCCCGACATGGCGCTCGAACAGTCCCATCGCTCAGCGCAAAGCGGTGCGGCGCAGGATGGCGACGGCGAGCTGGTCGACCGTGCGCACCTCGGCGACGACGTTCATGGGCAGGGAGACCTCGAAACGGTCCTCCAGTTCCATGATCATGTCCATGACGGTGAGGGAATCGACGACGACACCGTCGGAGATCACGGTGCTGCCGGTGATCGGCTTGCCGGCCGCATGGAAGGGGGCGAGGCAGCGCCTGATCTCGCGCACGACCTGCACATGGAGCGATACGCGGGCGACTTCACCGGTGACCAGTTCATGGGGCGCTTGCATGTCATCCTCCGCCGAAGAGTGGGGGAGACATGGGAGCGCAGCGTCACGCCGTTGTTAAATGACGTTTGGTTACCCGGTGTTGCGACACATTTCGTAATGTTACTCCGCGGCAAGCGGCGCCGGTTCCAGCCAGCGGTCGATATCGCGCAGGGCGCGTGCGCTCAGCGCCTGCTTGCGGTCCTTGCCGCGCAGATTGCCTTCGATGGCGGGGAACAGCCCGAAGTTGACGTTCATCGGCTGGAAGGTCGCCGCGTCGGCGCCGCCGGTGATGTGCCCCAGCAGCGCGCCCATCGCCGTCGTGGCGGGCGGGGTCGACGCCGCGAAGCCGAGACGCTCGGCGGCGGCGAAGCGGCCGGTCATCAGCCCGACCGCGGCGCTTTCGACATAACCTTCGCAGCCCGTGATCTGGCCGGCGAAGCGCAGGCGTGGCATCGCCTTCAGGCGCAGCGTGGCGTCGAGCAGGCGGGGGCTGTTGAGGAAGGTGTTGCGATGGAGCCCGCCCAGGCGCGCGAACTCGGCCTTTTCCAGGCCCGGTATGGTGCGGAAGACCCGTGTCTGCTCGCCGTGCTTCAGCTTGGTCTGGAAGCCCACCATGTTCCACAGCGTGCCCAGCGCATTGTCCTGGCGGAGCTGCACGACGGCCCAGGGTCGCCGCCCCGTCCTCGGGTCGCGCAGGCCGACCGGCTTCATCGGGCCCCAACGCAGCGTGTCGGGGCCGCGGGCCGCCATGACCTCGATCGGCAGGCAGCCGTCGAAGTAGGGCGTGTTGCTCTCCCACTCCTTGAATTCCGTCTTCTCGCCTGCCAGCAGCCCGGCGACGAAGGCCTCGTATTGCGCCTTGTCGAGCGGGCAGTTGAGGTAGTCGGCGCCATCGCCGGCCGGGCCGCCCTTGTCGTAGCGCGACTGTTTCCACGCGACCGACAGGTCGATGCTGTCGAAATGGACGATGGGGGCGATGGCGTCGAAGAAGGCGAGCGATTCCTGGCCGGAGAGCGCGCGGACCGCCTCGGCCAGGGCCGGCGACGTCAGCGGACCGGTGGCCACGATGACGCTATCCCAGTCCGCCGGCGGCAGGCCGGCGATCTCCTCGCGGCGCAGCTCGACCAGCGGATGGGCAAGCAGGGCTTCCTGCACGGCCGCCGAGAAGCCGTGGCGATCGACGGCCAGGGCGCCGCCCGCCGGCAGCTTGTGGGCGTCGGCGGCGCGCATGACCAGCGAGCCGGCGCGGCGCATCTCCTCGTGCAGGAGGCCGACCGCGTTGTTGGCGGCGTCGTCGGAACGAAAGGAGTTGGAGCAGACCAGCTCGGCCAGCGTGTCGGTCTGGTGCGCCTCCGTGCCGCGCACCGGCCGCATCTCGTGCAGCACCACGGGGATGCCGGCGGAGACCAGCTGCCACGCGGCTTCGCTGCCGGCGAGGCCGCCGCCCACGACATGTACGGGTTTGGTGCTTGACGTCATCCCATCCGCTCTGAAACCGTGCGCCTCCTTACATGGGGAGCATCGAATGGCCAACAAGTTCCACAATCCCGCGACGGTCGCGCTGGCCGGCAAGTACAGCCTGGGCGGCGAGGTGCCGGCGGGCTCGCGCATCCTCTACGTGTCGGGGCAGGTCGGCCTCGATTCCAAGGGCAAGCTCGGCGCGACGGCCGAGAAGCAGTGCGACCTCGCCTGGAAGAATGTCGGTCAGGTGCTCAAGGCCGCCGGCATGACCTATCGCGACATCGTGAAGATCAACGCCTACGTGACGGATCCGCGCTACATGCCGGCCTATCGCGAGGCGCGCGCCCGCTACATCCCCGACGCGCCGTTCCCGGCCTCGACGCTGGTCATCGTCTCGGGCCTCGCCGAACCTGCCATGATGGTCGAGGTCGAAGTCGTGGCGGCCAAGTAGGCGAGATGCCGCCCGTCATGCCGCCCTTGCGCGGTGTCCTGGTGGGCCTGGCTGTCACCGCGGCATGGCTCGTCGCGGCGGGGGGAGGGGCCCACCTTGGGCCCGCTCAGGCGCAGACGGTGTCAGCGCAAAACTTCGCGAAGCTTGTCGCGCTCGAACTGACGCTGAGCAACGACGATCCGGCGCAGAATCCGATCGGCACGCCGCTCAGGCAGGTGGCGATCGCCGCGGCGCTGCTCTTGCTGCCGACCATATTGGACCGCACGGGCGCAGAGCTCGGCACCGGCGGCAGCGACGCCGCGGCATCTCAGGCGATGAGCTGCCCGGTGTTCGTCGGCGGGGGAACGCTCCTTGGCGAATCGAGCTGCGCATGGGCAAAGGCCAGTGCGCGCTGGACCAGCCTGTACGATACGACGAGTAAAGGCGGTGCCTACCGGGTGGGCGGACAGGCGGAGATTGGGCAGGGCTGGTTCCTGGGAGGCTTCCTCGGTGGCGGACATCAGACCCTGCAGGGCAATGGTGCTGTCGGCAGCGGCCAGGTCCTGGAGGCGGGGCTCGCGCTCAAGCGGGTCCTGGGTCCGTGGCTCCTCGCGGGAGCTGCCACGTTCATGGCGAACTGGAACCAGCTCGATGCCCTGGCGGCCGTCCGGATCGACGACGTCAACGTCAGCACCTATGCCGGCGCTCTGCGCCTGCGAGGAGCCTACGATCTTGCCTTCACACGCTGGTACCTGAGGCCGCGCCTAGATCTCGACGTCATCCATCGCAGCATGCCGGGGTTCCAGGTGATGTCGCAGGGGGCGACGGTGATGTCGGTGGGCGGCCTCGCCAAGACCAGTTTCGCCGCGACGCCGACCCTGGAGATCGGTGGACGCCACGACCTGGCCGGCAGCGGCATGGTCGTGCGCCCCTACGCGGCCCTCGGTGCGTCGTTCCTTCCCGACAACAGCGCGACCTTCAGCGTGCAGTTCGCCGGTCCTCTGGCGTTCCTGGGCAGTTATCGCCCGGTCGTGACCGGGGCCAGCGTGCTCGCCAACGTCGAGGCCGGCATTCAGCTGTATCGGAACAAGGGTCTGGAGATGAGGGCGGGCTATACGTTGACGACGGGCAGCTCCTACACCAGCCAGGCGGCGAACCTGCGGGGCGCCTGGCATTTCTGAGAGAGTGTCGATGCGTTGTGCCATACAGGTCGGGTCATGACGGACTCGTTGAAAGTCGCGCTCGCCCAGCTCGATCCCAAGGTCGGGGACGTCGCGGGCAATCTCGCCAAGGTGCGGGCCGCGCGTGCCGAGGCCCGGATGCAGGGGGCCGACCTCGTGCTCACGAGCGAGCTGGTGCTTGCCGGCTACTTCCCCGAGGACCTGGTGCTCAAGCCGGCCTTCGTGAAGCGCTGCCACGAGGCCGTCGAGGAATTGCGGGCGGACACCCGCGACGGTGGCCCTGCCCTGTTCGTCGCGACCCCTTGGCACGAGGACGGCAAGCTCTACAATGCCATCATCGCGCTCAGCAAAGGCGAGATCATCGGCAAGCGCTACAAGGTCGATCTGCCGAACTATGGCGTGTTCGATGACAAGCGGGTTTTCGCCCCCGGCCCGATGCCCGGACCGATGGCATTCAACGGCGTCCGCATCGGCGTGCCGATCTGCGAGGACGTGTGGACGCCCGAGGTCGTGGAGTGTGTCGCGGAGACCGGCGGCGAGATCCTGCTGGTGCCCAACGCCTCGCCCTACGAGGTCGGCAAGACCGACGTGCGGACGCAGCTCGGCGTGAAGCGGGTGATCGAAAGCGGCCTGCCTTTCGCCTACCTCAACCAGGTGGGCGGCCAGGACGAGGTCGTCTATGATGGCGGGTCGTTCGTGCTCGGCGCCGACCGGCAGCTCAAGGTGCAGCTTCCGTCATTCCGCGAGCAGGTCACGACGGTCGAATTCCGGCGGAGTGGCAGCGGGTGGGAATGCCTGCCGGGGCCGATCGCGCCCGAGCTCGGGCGGCTCGAATCGATCTACCAGGCGATGACGCTGGGATTGCGCGACTACGTGAACAAGACGGGCTTTCCGTCGGTCGTGATAGGCCTGTCGGGCGGCGTCGATTCGGCGCTGACGGCGGCGGTGGCGGCCGATGCGCTGGGACCGGAGCGCGTGCATGCCATCATGATGCCGTCTCCGTATACCAGCGCCGAGTCGCTCGAGGATGCCCGGGCCTGCGCCCAGGCGCTCGGGATACGCTACGACGTCGTCGGCATCGAGCCCGCGATGGAGGCATTCCGCGGCATGCTCGCGCCCTTGTTCGGCAACGCGCCGCCGGACGTGACGGAGGAGAACATCCAGAGCCGCGCACGCGGCGTCGTGCTGATGGCCCTGTCCAACAAGCTCGGCGGCATGGTGCTGACCACCGGCAACAAGTCGGAGATGGCGGTGGGGTATGCGACGCTCTATGGCGACATGTGCGGCGGATACAATGTGCTGAAGGATGTCTACAAGACGACCGTGTTCGAGCTTTGCCGCTGGCGCAACGCCCACCGGCCTGAGGGGGCGATGGGCCGCGGCGGGGCGGTCGTTCCCGCACGCATCATCGACAAGCCGCCATCGGCCGAGCTGCGTCCCGACCAGAAGGATACGGATTCGCTGCCGCCCTATCCGGTGCTCGACGCGATCCTGAAGGGGCTCATCGAACGGGACCTCTCGGCCGAGGAACTGGCCGCCGAGGGTCACGACCTGGCCACCGTCCATCGGGTCTGGCGCCTGCTGGAGGGCGCCGAGTACAAGCGGCGGCAGGCACCGCCGGGCGTCAAGATCACCTCCCGTATCATCAGCCGCGAGCGTCGTTATCCCATCGTGAACGGCTTTCGAGGATAGCTCATGCTGATCGCGCAGATGTCCGACATGCATGTGAAGGCGCCGGGTGAGCTCCTTTACGAGCGTATCGACACCGCATCCTATCTCGAGCGGGCGGTCGCGCACATCAACGGCCTCGAGCCGCGTCCAGACATCGTGGTCGCGACGGGTGATCTCGTGGAGGGCGGCCGGCCGGAGGAGTATGGTCACCTGCGGCGGCTTCTGGCGCCGCTGGCCATGCCGGTCTTCGTGATTCCCGGCAACCACGATCGGCGCGACGCGCTGCGCGCGGCCTTTGCCGACCACGCCTACCTGCCACGCAACGGGTACCTGCAGTATGTCGTCGACGACCATCCGGTGCGCCTGATCGCGCTCGATTCGCTCGTCGAGGGCAAGGGCCACGGTGCCTTGTGCCACCGCCGGCTCGACTGGCTGGAGAGCAGGCTCGGCGAGACCGAGCGGCCGACGGTGCTGCTCGTGCACCATCCGCCCTTCGACTGCGGCATCGAGCCGTTCGACCGTGCCCGGCTGAACGAAGGCGACCGCCGCCTGGCAGACATCGTCGGCCGGCATCGTCATATCGAGCGGGTGATGTGCGGCCACGTCCATCGTCCCATACAGGCGCGGTGGGCCGGGACAATGGCGTCGATCGCGCCCAGCACGGCACACCAGGGAACGCTTGATCTGCGCGACGGCGCGCCGCTTTCGCTGATGTTCGAGCCGCCGGGGATCGCGCTTCACGTCTGGCGGCCGGACGCCGGCCTCGTGACGCATGTGAGCTACATCGGAACCTTCCCGGGCCCGCAGCCGTTCCGCGTCATGCAATGAGCGTGGGGCCGTCGCCATCCGAATCCCGGTGGAGCCTTCGGGCGCTCTTCAGCCGGCTGGGACCCGGCGTGATCACGGGCGCGGCGGACGACGACCCGAGCGGCATCGCCACATACTCGCAGGCCGGCGCCCGGGGCGGCTTCAGCCTCCTGTGGACGGTGGTCCTGACCTGGCCGCTGATGGTGGCGGTACAGTCGATCAGTGCCCGCATCGGTCGGGTCACCGGCCGCGGGCTCGCCGCCAACATGACGCGTGTCTTCCCGCGACCCGTTGTATTGCTGCTCGTGCTGCTGCTGTTCGCGGCCAACACCGTGAACCTCGGGGCCGACCTTGCGGCGATGGGCGCCGCCGCCGAGCTGGTTCTCGGCGGACCTGCGCGCCTCTACGCCGTCGCCTTCGCGGCCTTCTCCCTGCTGGCGGTGGTCTTCATTCCCTATCACCGCTATGTCGGACTGCTGAAGTGGTTCACGTTCTCGCTGCTCGCCTATGTCGGCGTGATCTTCTCCGTCAGGATCGACTGGGCCGCCGTCGCCGCCGGCGCCTTCCTGCCGCGAGTGGCTCTGGACGGCGAAACGTTCACCTTGGTCGTCGCCGTCTTCGGCACGACGATCAGCCCCTATCTGTTCTTCTGGCAGAGCTCGCAGGAAGTCGAGGAAGAGGAGAATGATCCCGAAGCCGGCCCTCTGGTCGACAGGCCCGAACAGGCGGAGCACGAGCTGAACCGCATCGGCTGGGAGACGTGGTCAGGCATGGCCATCTCCAACCTGATCGCATTCTTCATCATGCTGACGGCGGCGGTGACGCTGCACGCGGCTGGCCGGACCGACATCCAGTCCGCCGAGCAGGCCGCCGAGGCGTTGCGTCCGATCGCCGGAGAAGCGGCGTTCCTGCTGTTCAGCCTCGGCATCATCGGTACCGGCCTGCTCGCCGTTCCGGTCCTGGCCGGCTCGGCCGCCTATGCGGTGGCCGAGGTGCGTGGCTGGCGCACCGGGCTCGAACGACCGCTCGCTGAAGCGCGGCCCTTCTATCTCGTGCTTGCGCTTGCCATGCTCGTCGGCCTCGCCGTGGGCTTCTCGCCGCTCAGCCCCTTCGAGGCGTTGGTCTGGAGCGCCGTGGTGAACGGCATCATCGTCGTGCCGATCATGATTGCCATGATGGTGGTCGCAAGCCGGCGCGACGTCATGGGTGACTTCGTTGCCTCGCGCTGGCAGGTCGTCCTGGGGTGGGCGGCGACGGCCGTGATGCTGACCGCCGCGGTCGGCATGTTCGTCCTTTAGGGACTTGGAGGGCGCATGAGCGATCTTGCTGGGCAGGCCCAGCATTGATCGTGCTGGATCGGCGGAAGGCGATGCTACCGTCGGCGCCATGAAGATCTATTCGGGACCGCTCAGCATGTTCGGCGCCAAGGCCGAGATCGCCGCCCGCGAGAAGGGGCTCGATTTCGAGCTGGTCATGGTGCCCTTCGACATGAAGACGCTCTACCAGCCGAAACATCCGGAGGTGGCGCGCATCAATCCCAAGCGGCAGGTGCCGGTGCTGGTCGACGGCGAGCTGGAGATCTTCGATTCGACGCAGATCTTCGAATATCTCGAATCGATCCGGCCCGAGCCGGCCCTGTGGCCTTCCGAGCCGAAGGCGCGCGCGCGAGCCCGCCTGCTCGAGCTCAGGTCCGACGAGGTGTACTTTCCTCCCATCATCCGGCTGATGGGGCTGCAGGCGAAACCCGACGATCCGGCTGCCGTGGAGGCCAGGGCCGCTGCAAGGGCGTTCTATGACTGGCTGGAGCGTGAGCTCGGCGACGGGGAATGGTTGGCGGGCGCCTACTCCTACGCCGACATCGCCTTCTACATGGCGCAGCTCTTCGGAGAGCGCATGGGCGCCCCGATGGACGATCATCCGCGACTTCAGCAATGGCGCGAGCGCATGGGCGGACGGCCGGCCGTGCGCCGGGTGGCAGGCGCGATGGGACGCTACCTGCTGACGCAGGGGCGCCGGATTCCAGACTTTCTTGCGAGGCTGAGCGCGTGACGCGGGCGCGGATCCTGTTCCTGCCCGGCGCGGGCGGCTCGCCCGATTTCTGGCGACCGGTCGGTGACCGGCTGCCGGCGGCGTGGCCGCGGGGATATCTCGGCTGGCCCGGCCTTGGCGACCAGCCGCACGATCCCGCCATCCGCGGTTTCGACGATCTGGTGGCCATGGTGGCCGCGCGAATGGCCGACGGGCCGGTCGACCTCGTCGCCCAGTCGATGGGCGGCGTCATCGCCTCGCGGCTGGCGATCGAGCGGCCGCAGAGCGTGCGCCGCCTCGTGCTCGCGGTCACTTCCGGCGGGATCGACATGACGGGGCTGGGCGCCAGCGACTGGCGCCAGGAGTATCGCAAGTCGTTCCCGCAGGCGGCGGCCTGGATCACGGACGTCCGCGCCGCCGCCGCCTTGCCGGTCGAGCGGATCGCCGCCCCGACGCTCCTGATCTGGGGTGACAGCGACCCGATCAGCCCGGTCGCGGCAGGCCATCACCTCGCTGAGCGCGTCCCGGACTCCCGGCTCGAAATCGTCCCGGGCGGTGATCACGACCTCGCGCGAACCCATGCCGATCTCGTGGCGGGCCTCGTCACCCGCCATCTCGACTGATCAGGCCGTCGGCTGGCGTCCGACGACGATGAAGTCCGGACCGGCGTCACGACGCAAGACGACGATCTCGCCACTCGCCGGGAACACCCTGCTGAGGCCGGTGATCACCACCTGATGGGTCACCAGCACGGTGGGGCTGGTGAGCGGCTGTCGTGCGAGCCAGGCTCGCAAATCGGCGATCTGCTGGGCGCCGCGGCCGCGGTCCTCGGCGAAGGAATTGAGCAGTGGTTGCGGAGCAACGTCGCCCAGTCGCAGCAGGGTCGCGGTATCGAGACAGCGGCACCACTGGCTGGAGAAGACCTGCGCGCTTGCAATGCCGTTGGCGCGGAAGAGATCGCCGATGCGCTCGGCCTGGGCGCGGCCTTCGGACGAAAGGTTGCGCTGGGTAGCGCAGTCGCCGATGCGAAAGCCCGGCGGATCGAACGTGCCCGGCGCCATGGCATGTCGGATCAGCGCGACATGCGCGGGCGCGCGCAGTGCGCTCCACAGGGTGCTCGCGAGCGCGGCACGGGCAGCGCCGAGCAGGAAGGGCGCCGCGGCCAGCGCGCCAAGGCAGCGCCGTCTGGTCGCGGCGTCCCCGGTCATCGCTTGACGGTCCGGCCGAGAGCGGTCTCGTAGACCCGCAGGATCGAGGAACTGTCCTTCGCGCCGAGGCCCATGCCGCGCGCCAGGCGCTGCAGATTGTGGGTCGAGGCGCCCTGCTGCAGCGGAACGCCAAGCTCGTCGCCGAGCTCGAGGGCCAGGTGGAGGTCCTTGTAGGCCAGGTCGAGGGCGAAGGAGGCCGTGAACTCTCCCGACAGCGCGCGCTTGGCGAGGTTGCCGAAGGCGTGCGAGTTGCCGCTCGAGTTGGAAACCACCTGGACGAGCTTCTCGGGATCGAGACCGGCGGTGACGCCGAGCATCAGGCCCTCGGCGGCCGCCGCGGCGTTGCAGAAGGCCAGCATATTGTTGACCAGCTTGGCCACGGTGCCCGTGCCGAGCGGTCCCATGTGGATCACGTTGGCGCTGAAGGATTGCAGCACGGGCAGGGCATCGTCGAATACCTTCCGGTCGCCGCCCACCATGATGGCGATCGTCGCCGCCTCGGCCCCCGTGGTGCCGCCGCTCACCGGCGCGTCCAGCATCGGGATCCCCTTGGCCGCCATCGCCGCGCCGATCTTCTTCACCATGGACGGCGCGTTCGTGCTGAGGTCGATGTAGGTCTTGCCCTTGCCGATGCTGGCCAGGATGCCGTTCTCGCCGAGCGTCACCGCCTCGACGTCGCGTGGCATCGGCAGCGACGTCATCACGACATCGGCGCTGCTGGCGACCTCGGCAACGGATGTCGCGGCGATGGCGCCGAGATCCGTGCAGGTCTTCACGGAAGCCGCATTGAGGTCGAACACCATCACCTGGTGGTTGCTGCGCTTGATGATGTTGCGGCACATCGGGCCGCCCATGTTGCCTACGCCGATGAATCCGACTTTCAAGCATTCCTCCCGCTCTGCTGGTCCGGGAACTATACGCCGCAAGGCCGGAACCGGCAGGGGTGACTTTCGCGTTGCAGTCGCACGTTGCGCTATGATGGCCCGATGAGCCGCGATATCGACCGCGCCCGCGCCCTGCGCCGCATCAAGCTCGCGGCGACGGCGCTTCTGGTGTTCACCGCCGCGTTGTTCCTTGTCGCGCGCCACTACGAGGCAAGCCACTGGGCATGGAGTTACGTCGCGGCCTTCGCCGCCGCGGCCACCGTGGGCGGGCTGGCCGACTGGTATGCCGTGGTGGCGCTGTTCCGCCGTCCGCTCGGGCTGCCGATCCCCCACACCGCCATCGTGCCGCGCAACCACCTGCGAATCGCCGACACGCTGGGCGAGTTCATCGAGACCAACTTCCTGGCGCCCGGACCCGTCGAGGCGCGGCTGGGCGAGGTCGACTTCGCGGCGCTGATCGCCGACTGGCTGTCCGACCGCGACCGCTCGTCGTCGCTGGCCGGCTTCGTCGTGAGACTGCTGCCCCAGGCGCTGGATGCGATCGAGCAGTCGGGCCTCAAGGGCTTCCTGGGACGGCGCATCGTGGCCGAGCTCGAACGGGTCGAGCTGGCGCCGCTTGCCGCGGGGCTGCTGGGCGCCGTGACGGAGAAGGGACGCCACCAGCGGCTGCTGGACGAGCTCCTGGCCGCGCTCGACAAGGTGCTGGCCGACGAGGAGACGCTGGCGGCGCTGCGCGACAAGATTCGCCGGGAGCTGCCGGCCTTGTTCAACCTCTATCGGGCCGATGCCTATCTGCTGCGCAAGATCGTCGCTTCGACCAGCGCCTTCATCCAGGAGGCCCGTTTGGATCCCGAGCATCCACTGCGCCGCGAGTTCGATGTCTTCGTGGCCGGCTTCATCGAGCGGCTGCGCGGCTCCGAAGCCTATGCCCGCCGCGCCGAGGCGCTGAAGCGCGATCTCCTGGCCCGGCCGGAGCTGGCCGCCATCGCCGACGACGCCTGGGAGAGCCTGCGCACCTTCCTGGAGGAGGATGCCCGGGCGGCTGGTGGCCAGGTGCGCCAACAGCTCGGGGCCATGCTGGTCGAGATCGGCGGGCAGCTCGCCTCGGAACCGGCGCTGCGCGCGGAGATCAACCGCGGCCTGGTGCGCGTCCTTGGCGACTTCGTTCAGAGCCAGAAGAGCGGCGTCGGCCGCTTCATTGCCGATCAGGTGAAGTCCTGGGACATCGACCTGCTGGTCGGCCGCATCGAGCTGACGGCCGGACGCGACCTGCAGTACATCCGGTTCAACGGCGCCATCATCGGAGGTGCGGCAGGATTGGCCTTGCACGCGCTGGAGCAGGGGTTGAAGCTTGCGTCTTGAGCGAAGGAGGTTCGGATGGCCCAGGCACCGCAGAGCTTCACGGACATGTTCAAGCAGTTCGGCGAGCAGCTCAAGATCCCCACGGTCGACATGTCGAAGATCATGGAGCACCACCAGAAAAATCTGGAGGCCATGACACGTTCCTGGCAGGCGATGGCCACCGGCGCCACCGAGGTCGCCCATAGGCAGCGGGCGATCTTCGAGGAGGCGCTCAAGGACATCAGCGCCATGGCCCAGGAATACAAGCCCGGCGGCAATCCGCAGGAGATCATGGCCAAGCAGACCGAGTTCGTGAAGAAGGCCGTCGAGGCGGCGATCGCCAACACGCGCGACATCACCGAGCTGGTGCAGAAGTCGAGCACCGAGGCCTTGCAGATCGTCCAGGATCGCATGAAGGAGTCCTACGAGGAGATTCGTGCGGGCCTGGAGAAGAAGCCCTAGGCATTGCCCACGGCTTCCAGCACGAAGCGCAGTCGCGCCGCGACCGGCGCAAGGGGCAGATCGACGAGCCTGTAGCCGCAATCGGCATAGGCTGCGGTCACGGAGCGACAGGTGCGCTCGGCCTCCGGCAGGCTCTGCCGTCGCTCCTCGTCGTTGACGAAGATTGCCGGCCAGGGCGGCGCGACGAAGACCAGACCATTGTAGCGAAAGTGCTCAGCCGCCCGGAGCAGGTGGGCGGGCACGGGCAGGCCGACCAGGCGGAGATAGCCGATCACGTCGGGGATGCCGCGATCGAAGAAGACAGGTCCGCTCGAGGTCTCCGCGAGGCGATAGGATCGCATCTCCCAGCTCAGCATCATCTCGGCGAAGGCCGCCGGGTCTTTCCAGGGAAGCGCGGGACCGCCGATCAGCGTCTGGTCCTGGATGATCGCCCGACCCGCTTCCACGGTGCCGGCGTGACCTGCCTTGCCGAGTGCATCGATGAGCGTGGACTTGCCCGAGCCCGGGCCGCCGGTGACGACGTGAAAGCGTTGGATGGTGGACATGGCTATATACTGGAGTGAACGCGGGGCGGAGGATGCATGGAGAGGTTCTGGCTGAAGCACTATCCGGCAGGGGTGCCGTCGGATATCGATCCCTCGATCTATCCGAGCCTGGTGGCACTGCTCGAGGAAAGCTTCGCCAGGTATCGCGACCAGCGCGCTTACGTCTGCATGGACAAGGCTCTGACATTCGGAGAGGTCGACGGGCTGTCGCGGGCGCTGGCCGCCTGGCTGCAGGGACGCGGTCTGGCGAAAGGCGCGCGCGTCGCGATCATGATGCCCAACATACTACAGTATCCTGTCGCCCTGTCGGCCGTGCTGCGCGCCGGTCTGATCGCGGTCAACGTGAACCCGCTCTACACAGCGCGCGAACTTGAACATCAGCTCAAGGACTCCGGTGCCGAGGCGGTGATCGTGCTGGAGAACTTCGCTTCGACGCTGCAGAAGGCGATCGCCGGCACGGCAGTCAAACACGTCGTGGTCGCATCGATGGGGGATCTGCTCGGCTTCCTCAAGGGGTTCATCGTCAATCTGGTGGTGCGCACGATGCGGCGGATGGTGCCCATCTATTCCCTGCCCGGGCACGTCAAGTTCAACGATGCGCTGTCGGCCGGCCGGTCGATGACCTTCACGCCACCGGACCTCGGCCCCGCCGACGTGGCCGTCCTGCAATACACCGGCGGGACCACGGGAATCGCCAAGGGCGCGACCCTGCTGCACAGCACGATCGTCGCCAATCTGCTGGCATCGGAAGCCTGGATGCAGCCCGGCTTGAAGCGCAAGCATCTCCCTGGCCAGTTCACGATCGTGTGCGCCCTGCCGCTCTACCATGTATTCGCGTTCGTCACCTGCGGATTGCTCGGCATGCGGACCGGCGCGCTCAACATCCTCATTCCCAACCCGCGCGACATCAAAGGCACGATCAAGGAACTGGCCAAGTACCGCATCAACATCTTCCCCGGCGTCAACACGCTCTTCAACGGCCTCGCGCATCAGCCGGACTTCGCCGAGCTTGATTTCTCGGGGCTGGCGATCACCAACGGCGGCGGCATGGCGGTTCAGGAGGTGGTTGCCCGGCGCTGGCTCGAGATCACCGGATGTCCGATCTGCGAAGGCTATGGACTCAGCGAAACCTCGGCCGGCGTGACGTGCAATCCGACGGATTCGGATGTCTTCACCGGCACCATCGGCTTGCCACTGCCGAACGTCGAGATCGCGATCCTAGACGACCAGGGCAACGAGGTGCCGCTTGGCGAGTCCGGCGAGATCGCCATCCGGGGACCACAGGTGATGCAGGGCTATTGGCAGCGACCGGACGAGACGGCGCTGGTGATGACGCCGGACGGCTTCTTCAAGTCGGGTGACATCGGCGAGATGGACGACCGCGGCTACATAAAGATCGTCGATCGCAAGAAGGACATGATCGTGGTCTCCGGCTTCAAGGTCTATCCCAACGAGATCGAAGCCGTCGTGGCAAGCCATCCCGGCGTGCTCGAGTGTGCGGCGGTCGGCGTGCCCGACGCCGGATCGGGGGAGGCCGTGAAGCTGTTCGTCGTCAAGAAGGATCCCAACCTCACCGCCGAGGCTCTGGAAGAATACTGCCACCAGCAATTCACCGGCTATAAGCGGCCGAAGTACATCGAGTTCCGCAACGACCTGCCGAAGACGAACGTGGGCAAGATCCTTCGTCGCGAACTGAAGGACAGCGCGCCCGCGAGGGCCGCCTGACTTCGCGCATGTGAGCTGCAACCTCGCGGACGGGCGGGCGTTCTCCCGCCAGCTTCAGCGAGGAGGGGTGCGATGAGCTCCATCAAGTTTCTGGCGGCCGTGGCCGGCCTCGGCCTGACGGCGACCGCCTGCAGCTATTCCAGCACCACGACCGAGGCGAGCCTGCCGCCCACCGTTCCGGCCAGCAGTGCCGAAGGCGTCTGCATGGACTACGGCTTCCGGCCTGGGACAGACGCGTACAATCATTGCGTGGTCCGTGAAGCCGACGCGCGGGCACGTGGCCGCGTCTCGAAGACCTATCCCATGGCGAGCGTGACGGCGGACGCGCGGGCAGCCTGCAGCTCCTATGGCCTCATGGCCGGCACGGCCACCTACGATCGCTGCGTCAGCCGGGAGGTCGATGCCCGGCGCTACCGCCAGGAAGCCACGGTAACGACGTATGCTTCCCCGGCCACGGGCACGACGACCACCGTCTATTCGGCCACGCCTCCTGCGCCCGCTGCGCCGCCGCCGGCCGCGACCACGCCTCCAGCGGGAGTCCAAGTCTTTCGGGATGAATACGGATTCCGCTATGATGGCCAAGGGAACCGGCTCGACGCCCGCGGGAACATCATCAGCCCGCAGTCGACCAGTCCCTGAACAGGGGGCGAGATGGCTGCTGTACGATGGCTGATGGCTGCGGCGCTTGGAGGGCTGGTCGCAGGATGTAACCCGTTGCCGCGGCCGGACTATGTCGATGTGAAGCAGCCGGCATCCTATCGCACCCAGCCGAACGGCACGCGGATCGACAACGCCGACTACCTGATCGACAACCAGGGCTACCGCGTCGACAAGGAAGGGGAGCGTATCGGCATGGTGGACATTCCCGCCAAGACGGCGGGGGATCAGTCGAACGCGGTAGCGGGCTACTACATCAGCTCCACGGGCGCGGTCGCGCCGGGCCGTGTGGCATCGACCAGCGATGTCACCGCCATGCCGAACCCTGCGAACCTGCCGACGCCGGCGCAGATGCCGCAGCAGGCGCCCATCTCGCCGGCCCCGACGAACATTCCGCCACCATCCGGCTATCGCTGACGGGCCTTAGCCCCTCGCGCCACGTCCGCCAAGGGCGTCAGCAGCATCTGCCAAGCGCGCGTCGTTGGTCCTATTCGATCCTGACGCCGGCGGCGCGGATCACGGGAGCCCACTTGGCGATCTCGTCGCTGATGAACTTGGCGGTCCGTTGCGGCGTGGTGTCGGTCGTGGGCACGGCGGCGATCCCCTGCAGGAACTTCACCATCTCGGGATCCTGCATCAGCTTGCGCGATGCCTGGTCGAGCGTGTCGACGACAGGCTGCGGCAGGCCGGCCGGTCCAAGGATGAGGTTGAAGGTATAGGCCTCGTACCCCGGCACGCCGGCCTCGATCATCGTCGGGATCTCCGGTGCGATGGCGGCCCGCTGGGCATGGGCATAGGCCAGGACGCGCACCTTTCCTGTCCGATGGGGCTGCAGCGTTGTGCTGAAGGTCTCGAACATCCAGGCGATCTGGCCCGACATCAGGTCCTGCAGGGCGGGAGCCGATCCGCGGTAGGGAACGTGCACCACGTCGAGCCCGCCGACCTCGCGTTTGAAGTACTCGCCGGCGAGGTGGATGATGCTGCCCGTGCCCGACGAACCATAGGAGTATTTGCCGGGGTTCTTTTTCATCTCCTGCACAAGCCCTGTGACGGTGTCGGGCATGGAGGGGTGCGCGACCAGCACCAGGGGATTGACGCAGACGGACGAGATGGGCGTGAAGTCCTTCACTGCATCATAGGCCGGTTTCACGAAGGCGGTCGGGTTGATGGCATGGGTCGATGAGGGGGCGAACAGCAGGGTATAGCCGTCCGGCTTTGCGTTCTTGACCTCGACGGCGCCAATCGAGCCCGCGGCGCCGGCCTTGTTCTCGACGATCATCGTCTGGCCGAGCAGGGGCGTGATCTTCTCGCTGACCTTGCGGCCGATGATGTCGGTGGGGCCGGCCGGTGCGAACGGTACGACGAGGCGGATGGTCCGCTCCGGATACTTGGCATCAGCGCGCGCGACAGCAGGCACGGCCAGCGCTGCCGCGCCGGCCGCCAGTAGGCTACGTCTTTTCATCTGGGTTTCCTCCGTCCAATTGTCGTTGTCTGCTTTCAGGTCAGTGCTTCGCCGAACAGCTCCATCATTGCGTTCCACGAACGGCGATCCGTCGGCTCGTGATAGAAGAACCCCTTCATGCCGCGTGCGTCGGCGGCGGGATTGGTGAAACTGTGGCCTGCACCGCCATAGAGTTGCAGCCGCCAGTCAAGGCTCGCGGCCTTCATCTCGTTCTCGAACGCGAGCCGCTGTTCGGCCGGGATGATCGGATCGTCGGCGCCGATGCAGACCAGGACCTTTCCCTTGATGTTCCTGGCATCCTGCGGACGGGCGGTGTCGAGACCGGAATGGAAACCGACGATCGCCTTGACGTCGGCCCCGCTGCGCCCGAGTTCCAGGGCCGTCGTGCCCCCGAAGCAGTAGCCGATGACGGCGAGCCGCGCCGGATCGACCTCCTCTTGCGCCTTCAGAACGTCAAGGGCGGCAGTGGCCCGCAAGCGGATGCCCGTCGGGTCGGCGCGCCAGGGCCCCAGGCGCGCCATCGTATCGGCGGGATTGGCAAGCGGCTTGCCGCCGCCATGATAGTCCATGGCAAAAGCCGCGTAGCCCTCGCCGGCGAGCCGGACGGCGATCTTCTTGGTGTGGTCGGTAAGCCCCGGGCCTTCGTGGCAGACCAGGATGCCGGCGCGCTTGCCGGGCTTCCCGTCATCGACGGCATACTGGCCCACCATGCGGACGCCGTCGGCCTCGTAGGCGATGTCCTCGATACGCATGCTCCCTCCTGGCGGCGGACCTTAGCGAAGCCGGCTTGACCCGCCAACGGGGCACCGTGCTGGAGGCCCCCCTGTTCCTGGAGGAAGCCGCGGCGCACCTGCCGCCGGAGCCGTCGAACGAAGGCACGTGGAAGGAATGGACGAGCGTGGTGTCGACGGTGACGCAGCGCAAGGGGCGTGCGCTGTGCCCTCCGCTGCGCTTGGCGCCGACGGCGCGGGAGACCGGTCCCGAGATGGCGAGGCTGCTGCCGCTGATCGGGCGTGCCAAAGCGCCGGTCCGGCTGAGCGGCATGACGGCGTGACGACCGAGAAAGCCGTTTCCGATGGCGCGGAATTGCGCAGCTAGAATGTATCGGATAGATTGGCCGGATGCTGTCCTGCTTGCTCCCCGGCGCTTGCCCGCGATGTAACTGACGCCACCGCTTTCGCGGTTCGTGGCCTGTCATGATGCTGTTCGGGGAGTAGGGACCATGTCCCTCGTCATCTACAATACGCTGTCACGCGAGAAGGAGCCGTTCGTGCCGCTCCATGCGGATCACGTGCGGATGTATGTCTGCGGCCCCACGGTCTACGACTACGTCCATATCGGCAATGCGCGGCCGGTGGTCGTCTTCGACGTCCTCTACCGGCTCCTCAAGCGCCGGTATCCGCGGGTCACCTACGTCCGCAACATCACCGACATCGATGACCGGATCATGGTGCGGGCGGCCGAGAACAAGGAAAGCATCGAGGCGCTGACGACACGCACGGCGGACGCCTACCGCAGTGACATGCAGCGCCTGGGCGCGCTGTCGCCCGACGTCGAGCCGCGCGCGACGCAGTACGTCGCCGAGATGGTCGGCATGATCGAACGGCTGGTCGCGCGCGGACATGCCTATCCTGCCGAGGGCCATGTGCTGTTCAGCGTGCCCAGCATGGGCGACTACGGCCGCCTGTCGCGGCGCACGCGCGACGAACTGGTGGCGGGCGCGCGCGTCGAGGTGGCGCCCTACAAGAAGGATCCTGCCGACTTCGTGCTGTGGAAGCCGTCGGCGGACGATCAACCCGGCTGGGCGAGCCCGTGGGGCCGCGGGCGGCCGGGCTGGCACATCGAATGCTCGGCGATGAGCGGCAAGCTGCTGGGCGAGACCTTCGACATCCATGCCGGCGGGCTCGACCTGATCTTCCCGCACCATGAGAACGAGATCGCCCAGAGCCGTTGCACCTTCGGCCATCCGCTGATGGCGAAGTACTGGATGCACAACGGCTTCCTCAACATTTCCGGCGAGAAGATGAGCAAGTCGCTCGGCAACTTCTTCACCGTGCACGAGCTGCTGGACCAGTATCCCGGCGAGGCGATCCGCCTGCTGCTCCTGTCGGCCCACTATCGCCAGCCGCTCGACTTCACGCACGAAGGCTTGGTGCAGGCCAAGGCGACACTCGATCGCTGGTATGGCGCGCTGCGCGGGAAGGACGGAGCGCCGTCGGCGGCAGTGCCGGCGGCGGTGGAAGACGCACTGTCCGACGACCTCAATACGCCGCTCGCCATCACGGCGATCCACCAGCTCGATGGTCCCGCCGAGCTGCGCGCCGGCGCGAACGCGCTCGGCCTGCTCCAGCAGGACGCCGAGGCCTGGTTCCGCTGGACTCCGGCGGGCGTGTCCGGACCGACGGAGGCCGAGATCGAGGCGGCGATTGGCGCGCGTCAGGCCGCGCGCAAGGCCAAGGACTTCAAGGAATCCGACCGCATCCGCGACGAGCTCAAGGCGAAGGGCGTTATCCTCGAGGACGGCCCCAAGGGCACGACCTGGAAGCGCGGCTGACGGCCGCGCGCTACCGCTTCTCGAACAGCACGCTCTGCACGGCGCGTCCGAAGTAGCCCTCACGGTCGGCCAGCCGGGCCGCCGCGATGCCGGTGGAGTCGGGACCGGCCCAGGTCTCGGCGTCGAGGAGGATCCACTCGCCGACGGGCTCGCGGGCCAGGCTCACCGTCAGATCGCCGTTGATGAAGGTCCACTGCTTGAAGTCGAGCACGGCCGACGTGCCGTTGCAGAAATCCGCCGCGATGGTGGCCCGCATCAGGGGCGAGAGGGTGGCACCCTCGACGATCGGGCGGTTGGCCCGGAACCACACCGCGGCCGGACCGGCCTCGCGGAAGCCGCCCCGCGCCACGCGAAAGGACAAGCCGGACAGGAACGGCGTGTGCGACAGGCCGGTATCCACCGGGTCCGGGCTGTCGTCCGGCACCGGCAGCTCCAGCGATGGCCAGGGCGATTCTACCGGCAGCGCCTGCTCAAGACGACGGACGCGCAGGACCGAGGCGCGTACAACCTCTGTGGCGCCGGCCAGCAGCCGGACGCCGACCAGCTGGATCTTGCGGCCTTCGCGCAGCACTTGGGTCTCGATCGTAAGGGGGCCCACCGGAACGGGCCGCATCAGGTCGACGGTCAGCCGCGCCACGCGCATGGGGGAAGAGGTCGGCAAGCGCTCCACCGCCCAGCAGATCAGCGAGGACGGGGCCGCGCCGTGCTGCAGCCTGGGGTCCCACGGCCCGCCGGCGAAAGCGCTGGCCACGGCAGTTGCGCCTTCGACCCGGTAGATCGGCTCCATACTCCCAACTCCTTGCCCCGCTGTCTCGTCGTTCGATGCGGGCGCCTTCATAAGGGGCCCCTTGTCTGGCTGCAATCGCCCGGCCCTGTTCCCGCGGCCGGACTTCCTCTACCTTCTCGTGACGCGATGCCGCTGCGCGCGATCTGGTGCGAGGAGGTCCGGCATGAAGGCGACTTGGCGAGGCAAGACGATTGCCGACAGCGAGCGCACGCTCGAGGTCGGTGGCTATGTCTATTTCCCGCGGGACACGGTGCGCATGGAGCTGCTCGACGTCACGCCGAAATCGGCGCGGGACCTCGAATGCCCTCACGGCGTCCAGTTCTACGATGTGGTCGATGGTGCGGCGCGCAGTCCGCGGGCGGCCTGGTCGTACGAAGCGCCCCAAGGCGCGATGAAGCCGGTCGACCACTGGATCGGCTTCTGGGAGGACGTCGAGGTCGGCTGACCCGCCTCGATTTCCCGGTCGCGCTTCGCCGGCCTCAGTTGGCCGGCGTGATCCGCGTCACCATCAGCGGGGTGGTCAGGCCGATGACGACGTCGCCGGCCTTGATCTTCTTCAGCATGTCCTGCTTGGCGATGCTGGTGGCCTTGAGCGTCCGCACGGGACCGCCGTCGCCGCCGATCACCGAGACGGTGTTGTTGGCGAGATCCACCGCGGTCACGGTCAGCGTGAAGCGGCCCGCCTCGATGTCCGTCTTGTTCGGCTTGACGTTCATCTGGTCCTGGCGCGCGTCGCGCGATCCCGGGCCCTTCTGGCGCAGGTTCAGCATGGTCACGACCTGCGTGTAGGTGACGTTCGCCGTCGATCCGTCGGCGATGCCGGCGAGGTTGCCGGCGCCTTCGGCGACCGGCAGAACCAGCACCTGGCCGTCCGGGCGGGTGAAGGCGACCGTGCGGTCATCCGGGTCGAGCGTCTCGATCTTGACCCGCTGGGTGATGGAGTCGTTGAACGCCACACCCTCGCGTGGCACCGCCTGCACCTGGGCCGACGCCTCTCGCTCGGGCAGGGCGATTCCGCCCGCCGCGAGGACGGCAACCAGCGAAACGCCTGCGGCCCACTTGATCGAACGCATAGTCATCGGCGTATACCTCGCAATACCTCAACGCGCCGGACAATAGCGATCCGAAGCCGCCGCGCAACCTCCAAGCGGCTGCGCCAGCGAACGTGATCCGTGGGCAACTAGGCGAGGTGGGCCAGGACGGCGCGGGCGACGGCGTCGGGCTGGTCGAGATAGGCGAGATGGCCAGCGTCGGGTACCGTCTCCACGCGCGCGTGGCCGTCGAGGGCCGCGGCGAACTTGCCGGCGTAGGAGGGCGGCAGCACCGCGTCGCGCTCGCCCCATACGATGAGGGTCGGCGCCTCGATCAGCCCCAGCCGCTTTTCCAGGCGGGTACTGCCGAGCGGCCAGAAGGCACGGGCCGCCGCCTCGGCGGCGCGGTTCATCTCGATCGGCCACTCGACCGAGTTGGCGCCGTCCGGCTGGGCCAGCATGGCCGTCCATCGCGCGCCGTCGGCGCACATCAGGCCGGGCAGGGCGTCCTTGCGCTGCGCCCAGGGATCGGCGGCCGGCTCGTTCTCGTCGAACAGCCCGAAGGGCGCGATCAGCGCCAGCTTGCGCACGTGGCCGGGGAAGATCGCCGCCATCTCGGCCGCGAACGCGCCACCGACCGAGGCGCCCAGCAGGTCGGCGCCGGCCAGGCCGCTCTTGTCGATAAGCTGGCGCACCGCCACCACCCAGTCGAGATGGCTGTCGAGCACGCTGTGTCCCGTCGCCCCGGGAAATCCCGGCAGGGAGGGCGCGATCACCGTTCGGTGCTCGGCCAGCCGGTCCAGGAAGGGCAGCCAGCGCGGCAGGCCGCCCAGCCCCGCGAGGAAACCGAGCTTGGGGCCGGCGCCCTTCGTCCAGACGCGGCAGGGGAAACCGTTGACCTCGACGGTGGTCGTCTGCGGTGCGGACAAGGGGCTACTCCGCGGCAGCGAGTTGCGAGCGGAACGCCGGGATGGCGGCGCGCTGGCCACGCTCCAGCGGCTTGGGCCACCACCTGTCCTCCCACTCGGAGAACAGGTCCTTGACCTTGGGCATGACCTGCTCGGCGAACAGGCGCGTGTTGTACTTCGTCGTCTCCTTGCTCATGTTGCCGTACTGCAGCAGCAGCATGAGATGGCCGACATTGAGGCTGGTGGCCACGTGGCGGATCTGCTCCGCGACCTCGTCGGGCGAGCCGATGATGACGTAGCCGCCATCGACGATGTCCTTCATGTTGGTGGCCTTCAGGCTGAGCTTGCTCTGGTAGCTCGCCGTGTTGGCGGCCTTGGCCACCATGCTCTCGATGCCGGCGCGCTGCGTCGCCTCGGTCGTGTAGCCCGGCGGCGTGGCGAAGCGGGCGTCGACATGCAGGCAGCGGCCGTAGAAATATTCCGCCGGTTCCGTATAGAGGTCGAGCGCTTGCTGGCGGCTCTCCGCGACGCCCACGAACTGCAGGAAGCCGGCGCGGTATGGGTTGCGGTCCTTGCCGAGCTTGGCCATCTCGTTCCAGAAGCCCTGCATGGTCGTGAGCCCGGCCTTGTAGCCGTAGTACGACAGGTAGCAGTAGACGTAGTCCATCTCGGCGCACCAGCGCCACGTCTCGATCGAGCCGCCGCCCGGGATCCAGATCGGCGGGTGCGGGTCGTTCTGGATCGGGCGCGGCCAGATGTTCACATAGCGCTGCTGGTTGAAGCGCCCGGAAAAGGCGAAGGTCTCCTTCTCGGTCCAGGCCCGCTTTACGAGGTCGTGCGCCTCGTAGTAGCGCTCGCGCAGGCTGCTGGGATTCTGGCCGTAGGCGTAGCAGGTGTCCATCGGCGACCCGACCGGGAAGCCCGCGATCAGCCGCCCGCCGGAGATGCAGTCGATCATGGCGAACTCTTCCGCCACCCGCGTGGGTGGATTGTAGAGCGCCAGCGAGTTGCCCATGACGCAGAGCGCGGTGTCGGTGGTGCGGCGGGCCAGCGACGAGGCGATGAGGTTGGGCGAGGGCATCAGCCCGTACCCGTTGGAATGGTGCTCGTTCACGCAGACGGCGTCGAAGCCGCATTCCGCGGCATATTCGAGCTCGTCCATGAAGTCGTTGTACATGTGATGCGCTCGGCGTGGGTCGAACAACGACGAATGGATGTCGACCCACACCGAGGGATGCTTCTGGTTGAAGTCGTCGGGAAGCTCCGTGTACGGCATCAGGTGAAACCACATGAGCTTCATTGGCGTCCTCCCTACCCGGACCGTAGGTAAATAACCATTTACCTGGGGCGAGGGTGCCGGGGACGCGCGCTGGGCGCAACCCGTGACTTCCGCAGGGTGGAGGTAATTTTATTGTTTTTCCTCAGCGCCGCCTGCAACGATTAGCAAATTGTGCGTTGCACTCTCGCGGCCGCAGCAATAGCTTTGGCCGCAATGCGAGAGGAGTACGCCAGAATGTCCGTGGTCGCGTTCAGCCCCCGGCCTCACCCGACGGCCAACCAGCCCAAGAAGGATCTGTACGAGATTGGCGAGATCCCGCCGCTCGGCCATGTACCGAAGAACATGTACGCCTGGGTGATCCGGCGCGACCGGCATGGTCCGCCCGAGCAGTCCATGCAGCTCGAGGTCGTGCCGACGCATGCGATCGGCGAGGACGAGGTGCTGGTGCTCGTGATGGCGGCGGGCGTGAACTACAACGGCGTGTGGGCCGGCCTGGGCCTGCCGATCTCGCCGTTCGACGTCCACAAGCAGCCCTTCCACATCGCGGGCTCCGACGCCTCGGGCATCGTCTGGGCGGTCGGCGCCAAGGTGAAACGCTGGAAGGTCGGCGACGAGGTCGTCATCCACTGCAACCAGGATGACGGCGACGACGAGGAGTGCAACGGCGGCGACCCGATGTTCTCCACCAGCCAGCGCATCTGGGGCTACGAGACGCCCGACGGCTCCTTCGCCCAGTTCTGCCGCGTGCAGGCGCGCCAGCTGATGCGCCGTCCGCTGCATCTCACCTGGGAGGAGAGCGCCTCCTATACGCTGACGCTGGCGACCGCCTACCGCATGCTGTTCGGCCACCGCCCGCACATCCTGCGGCCCGGCCACAACGTGCTGGTGTGGGGCGCGGCCGGCGGCCTGGGCTCGATGGCGATCCAGCTCATCGCCACGGCCGGCGCCAACGCCATCGGCGTCATCTCCGATCCGTCGAAGACCGACTTCGTCATGCAGCTCGGCGCCAAGGGCGTGATCAACCGCAACGACTTCGACTGCTGGGGCCAGCTGCCCGACGTCGACGACCAGAAGGGCTATGCCGAGTACATGAAGAAGTGCCGCAAGTTCGGTGCGGCCATCTGGGAGCACACCGGCAAGGGCAACGATGTCGACTTCGTGTTCGAGCATCCGGGCGAGCAGACCTTCCCGGTCTCGTGCTTCATCGTGAAGCGCGGCGGCATGGTGGTCTTCTGCGCCGGCACCACCGGCTACAACCTCACGATGGATGCCCGCTTCGTGTGGATGCGCCAGAAGCGCATCCAGGGCAGCCACTTCGCCAACCTTCTGCAGGCCAGCCAGGCCAACCAGCTGGTGATCGAGCGGCGCATCGATCCCTGCATGAGCGAGGTCTTCGAGTGGGCCGACATTCCCAAGGCCCATACCAAGATGTGGAAGAACCAGCACAAGCCCGGAAACATGGCCGTGCTGGTGTCGGCCAAGCGGCCCGGCCTGCGCACTCTGGAAGACGCCCTGGAAGACTGATGATCCTGGAGAACCTGCTCGGCCTCGCCTCCGATGCGGAGAGCGACGCCGAAGCCTATGAGGTTGCCGCGCGCGAAGCGGTGCGCAGCCTCGTGGCACCCAAGGGCAAGGTCGATCCGTCGCTGCTGGAGCGCGAGCAGTTCGCCGCGCACGGCTTCGCCTGGATCGCGACCTACGTCGCGGCCCTGCGCCAGATGCGGCGCTGGGCGGAGGCCGGCGCGAAAGGCGAGCTCGAGCTGCTGATGTTGCAGTCCGCCTTCGGCGAGTACCTGGCCCAGCTCTCGGGCGGCATCGCCATCAGCCAGGTCGAGATCGTGCGGCCGGCCGATCTCGGCATCGACGCCGCGGCGCTCGACACGCCGGCCGTGCGCCGGCTCGTGGCCGGCAACACGGCGGCGGTCCGGCTGCGCATCGCCGAGCTGATCGCCGACGGGCTGGAGACCGGCAATTTCGGCGCGCTGGGCCTGGACGACGAGGCGCTGGAGGAGGTCCGCCGCCAGTTCCGCCGCTTCGTCGACGGCGAGGTGGCGCCGTTCGCCCACGACTGGCACCTGAAGGACGAGCTGATCCCGCTGCCCGTGGTGCAGAAGATGGCCGAGCTGGGCGTCTTCGGCCTCACGGTCCCCGAGGAATGGGGCGGGCTCGGCATGGGCAAGCTCGCCATGTGCGTGGTCACCGAGGAGCTGTCGCGCGGCTATATCGGCGTCGGCTCGCTCGGCACGCGCTCCGAGATCGCCGCCGAGCTGATCCGCTCCGGCGGCACCGAGGAGCAGAAGCAGAAGTATCTGGGCCGCATCGCGTCGGGCGAGCTGCTGCCGACCGCGGTCTTCACCGAGCCCAACACCGGCTCCGACCTCGCCAGCCTGCGCACGCGCGCCGTGCTCGAGGGCGATGTCTACCGCATCCAGGGCAACAAGACCTGGATCACGCACGCTGCGCGGGCCGACATCATGACCCTGCTGGCGCGCAGCGACGCCTCCAGGCCCGGCTACCAGGGCCTGTCGATGTTCCTCGCCGAGAAGCCGCGCGGCACCGATGCCGATCCGTTCCCGGCCGAGGGCATGAGCGGCGGCGAGATCCGCGTGCTGGGCTATCGCGGCATGAAGGAATACGAGATCGGCTTCGACGGGTTCGAGGTGCCGAGGGAGAACCTGCTGGGCGGCAAGGAGGGCCAGGGCTTCAAGCAGCTCATGGCGACCTTCGAGAGCGCGCGCATCCAGACCGCGGCGCGCGCTGTCGGCGTGGCGCAGAACGCGCTCGAGCTCGGCCTGCGCTATGCCCGCGAGCGCATCCAGTTCGCCAAGCCGCTCTATGCCTTCCCGCGTGTGGCCGGCAAGGTGGCATGGATGGCGGTCGAGACCATGATCGCCCGCCAGCTCACCTACTTCGCCGCCCGCGAGAAGGACAGCGACCGGCGCTGTGACATCGAGGCCGGCATGGCCAAGCTGCTGGCCGCGCGCGTGGCCTGGAGCAATGCCGACAACGCCCTGCAGATCCACGGCGGCAACGGCTATGCCATGGAATATCCGGTGAGCCGAGTCCTGTGCGACGCCCGCATCCTCAACATCTTCGAGGGCGCCGCCGAGATCCAGGCCCAGGTCGTCTGCCGCGGCCTGATCGAGGGCCGGAACTGAGGCGCTTCGGCTTCGATCGGGACGACCGTTGCGCTACGCGCGCTTGTCCTCGACCTTCAATCCCATGACCTTCTTCGCGGGATACTTGCGGAAGGTCCCGAGGTGCTGGCGCAGGCCGAGCTGGAAGGCCTCGACGTAGGCCAGCTTGCGCGTCAGGTAGTTGTGCTGCTCCTTGGGGTCCAGGTAGAGGTTGAACAGCTTCGGGTAGGTGTAGCGCTCCAGCTCGCCGGTGAAGCCGCCGGGCCCCGCGGCATCCGTGGCGTCGTCGCTGGTCGCGGACAGCACCATCTTGTACTCGCCGCAGCGCAGGCCGGAGAAGGTCTGCGTCAGCCAGTAGTAGTGGTACTTGCGGTTCGACAGCCCGTCGGGCGCCAGCAGGAAGCTCGTCTGGTCGACGCCGTCGATGTAGCGGTCCGCGGGCAGCAGCTCCGGGGCGCCGGCCAGCGCCAGCGCGGTCGGCAGCAGATCGTTGAAGTCGAACAGCCCGTCGCTCTGGCGGCCGGCCTCGATCGTGCCCGGCCAGCACATCAGGCCGGGCACGCGCACGCCGCCTTCCCAGGTCGAGCCCTTGGCGCAGCGGAACGGCGTGAAGGCGGCGTCGGGCCAGGTCTCCATGTGCGGGCCGTTGTCCGACGACACGAAGATCAGCGTGTCCTCGAGCTGGCCCGATTCGCGCAGCGCCTCCACCAGCCGGCCCATGATGTCGTCGAGCTCGATCAGCGTGTCTTTGTACGGGTGCCTGGCCGGCGACTTGCCGAGATACTTCTCGTGCGGATAGTTGTCGAAGTGTGCGCCGCGCGTGCAGTGATAGAGCAGCCACGGCTTGTCGGAATTGGCCTGGCGCTTGATGAAGTCGATCGAATATCGGCACCACTTCTCGTCCAGCTCGGAGAGGACGGGGATCGTCACCTCCTCGACGTTGGTCGCCTCTTCGCCCTTCCTCGCGTGCACGAAGCAGCGGTTGAACGGCATGTTCTTGATCCAGTCGCTGCGTGCGGCCGAGTAGACGATCTCGGGGAAGAAGTGCGGGTCGCGCCACTCGGTGTACATGTCGGAGACCGACAGGAAGCCGTAGAAGTCGTCGTAGCCGACATGCTGCGGCTGGCTCTCGGTGTTCTCGCCGATATGCCACTTGCCCACGGCCTGCGTGGTGTAGCCCGCCTGGCCCAGGAGCATGGGCAGCGTGACCTCCCCCTGCAGCCCGCCGGGCTCGCCGTACATCGGCGGACGGTGCAGGCCGTGCCGGTTGGGCACGCGGCCGGTATGCAGCGTGGCGCGGGAGGGCGAGCAGGTGGGTTCGGAATAGCAGGAGGTGAGCTGCAGCCCGTTGCGCGCCAGCCTGTCAAAGTGCGGCGTCGGGGCGCCCACGGCCACGCCGCCGCCGTAGCAGCCGAGATCGCCCCAGCCCACGTCGTCCATCAGGTAGATCAGGATGTTGGGCTTCTTCCTGCGCGCGGCGAGCTTCTTCGCCGCCGCCTCGATGTCCGCCTTGTGCACGAAGGCCGGTTCGAGGTGGTCGGCCTTTCGCACGGTTTGCGCAGCGATCGGATCGAATGTCGACATGTCTCCCCTTCTGGTCCTGGCTTCCATAGCGGGTCGCTGGTCCGGCGTCAGGCCGGCCGGTCCGCTATGCGCGTGCATCGGCCGCGATGATGGCCGCCAGCGCCTGCAGGAGAGGACCGTAGCGGCGGCCGGCTTCGGAATCGTCCATGGCCGAATGCGTGAAGCGCATCGAGATGCAGCCCAGCACGCGGCCATGCTTGCGTATCGGCACGGCGATGCCCTGCAGCTTGGTCGGCCGGGTCGAGGCCGGAAAGGCATAACCGTCGCGGCGGATGCGGGCGAAGGCCGCGGCCAGTGCTGCGTCCTCGCGGACCCCGAGGTCGCGCAGGACCGCGCGGCGTTCCTCCTCGGGGCAGAAGGCCAGCCACGCCCGCCCCAGCGCGCCCGACAGGATGGGGCTGCGGCGCTGCAACGCCGCGCGCTCGAACGACAGTGGGCTCTCGGGCGCGGTCGAGAAGCGGATGGTGATGGCGCGATGGCTTATCGTGCCCAGATAGAGCGGCCAGCCATGCTCGCGCGTGAAGCGGCGCATGTGCGGCGCGGCGGCATCGACCAGGTGGTCGATGAAGCGGATGCCCTGCGCCAGCCCGAGCACCTTGTCGGTCAGCCGATAGCCTGCGTCGCGGGAGATGCGCGTGGCGTAGCCCAGCGCGATCAGCGTGTGCAGCAGGCGCACCACGGTTGGCCGCGGCAGCCCGGTTTCGGCGGTCAGCTCCGAGAGCGTCCCGTGCGGGCGACGGCTCAGCGCCTCGAGGATTGCGAAGCTGCGCCGGACCGGCTCGATGACGGAGGCAGGCATGCCGCAGGCTAGTCCGTAATGCGGACTTTGGCCACTTCGCCCCGGCGACGAGGCCTGGGTGGGTCTATGCTTCGCGCCAATGCTTGTCGGGAGGAGGCGCGATCAAGACGCCATGATGATCAAGAGAAGACAGGTACCGGGGCTGCTCGGCGCGGCGGCTGCGATCGCCGCTGCCGGTCCCGCCAGGGCCGAGACGTTTCCCGCCGGGCGCGTCACTGTCGTGGTGCCGTTCCCTGCCGGCGCGGCCACCGATATCAGCGCCCGCATCTATGCCGAGCGCCTGTCGGCGCTGTGGGGCCAGCCGGTGGTGGTGGACAACCGCGGCGGCGGCAACGGCATACCGGCCGCCGAGATGGTGGCACGCGCCAAGCCGGACGGGCTCACGATCTTCGCGACCTCGGCCATGACCCAGGCGGTCAACCCCGCCCTGTACGACAGGTTGCCCTACGATCCGATCGCCGATTTCGCGCCGATCACGCGCATGGGGACCTCGCCGTTCGTGCTTCTGGTGGACGCCAGGAGCCCGATCAACACGGCTGCCGAGCTGACGGCGAAGCTCAAGGCCGAGCCGGGCAAGCACAATTTCGGCGCCGGCGCGCTGCCGGCCCGCGTGGCGTCCGAGCTCTACAAGCTGGCTGCCGGCGTCGAGGCCGTCTATGTCGGCTACAAGAGCAACCCGCAGGCCATTCCGGACGTCCAGAGCGGCCTGCTCACCTTCATGATGATCGACACGGTCAACGCCAAGATCGCCATCGAGCGCGGCGCGCTGAAGGGCCTGCTGCTCACCGATACGGAGCGCTATCCTCTCCTGCCCGACGTGCCGACCGCCGCGGAGGCGGGATTGCCCGACGTGCTGCTGACGACCTGGACCGGCTTCTACGCGCCCAGGGGCACGCCGCGCGAGATCGTGCAGAAGATCAACGCCGATATCCGTGCGGCGGCCGCCGATCCGGCGGTGCTGGCGCGGCTGGAAGCCCTGGGCGGCAAGCCCAAGCTCATGAGCCCCGACGAATTCGCCGCCTTCGGCGTGGCGGAGAAGGAGCGCTGGGGCAGGATCATCCGTCAGGCCAACATCAGACTGGAGTAGGAGATGGCCATGCAAGGATCGCTACGGGGTAACGCTGGGCCGCGCTATCGCCACATCGAGGATGAGCGCGCGCCCTACGAGACGCTGAAGGTCGACAAGGTGACGCCGATCATCGGCGCCGAGATCGAGGGCATCGATCTCAGCAAGCCGCTCGGCAACCGCCAGCAGGACGAGCTGCACCGCGCGCTCGCTGAGAATCTCGTCATCTTCTTCCGCGACCAGCACATCACGCCCGACCAGCATCTCGCCTTCGGCCGGCTGTTCGGCGACCTGCACGTGCATCCGGCGGCGCCGCACGAGCCCGGCAAGCCCGAGCTGATGATCATCCATGCCGACAAGGACAGCCCGCGGGCCAACGGCGAGGGGTGGCACACCGACGTGAGCTGCGACCTCGAGCCGCCGATGGGCAGCATCCTCTACATCAAGAAATGCCCGCCCAAGGGCGGCGATACGCTGTTCGCCTCGATGTACGCCGCCTACGAGGCGCTGTCGGACCGCATGAAGACCTACCTGGAGGGCCTGACCGCCATCCATGACGGCGAGCAGGTCTATCGCGGCCTCTATGCCAACTACGGCGTGGCCGACAAGCCGGCCTATCCGCGGGCCGAGCATCCCGTGGTGCGCACCCATCCGGTCACCGGCAAGAAGGCACTGTACGTCAATCGCGGCTTCACGCGCGCCCTGGTCGGCGTGCCGCGCGACGAGGGCGACGGGATCCTGCGCTATCTCTACGAGCACATGGAGAACCCTCTGTTCCAGTGCCGCTTCCGCTGGCGCGAGAACTCGATCGCCTTCTGGGACAATCGTTGCGTCCAGCACCGGGCGATGTGGGACTACTGGCCGCACACCCGCAGCGGCAACCGGGTGACGATCGCCGGCGACAAGCCGTACTGAGCCTGGCCCCACGCGCTGTTCGCGCCGGCGCCCGGTTCCCGGGGGGCTTGAGCCGGCGCGACCTTGTGGCGTATTCGTGACCCGCTCGCCGAGCGAGGATCGCGATCGTGTCTAGTTTCCTGGGTGGCCATGCCGCCGGCGCCGGCCGTAGCGCCGCCGTTGCAGCACGTGCGGGGCGGGCCGGCCGTTGCTCGTGATCTTCGACTGCGACGGCGTGCTGGTCGACAGCGAGCCGATCGCCAACGCGAGCTTCTCGCAGGCGCTGCGCCGGCACGGCCTCGACTGGACGGTCGAGGAAACGATGCGCCGCCTGATGGGACGCTCGCTGGCGTCTTGCCTGGAGATCTGCGAGGCCGAGCTTGGACGCCGCCTGCCCGACGATTTCCTCGTCACGATGCAGGCAGTGACCTATCGCAATTTCCGCGAGGCACCGCTGCAGCCGGTCCGGGGGGTACGACAGGCCGTCACCGCGCTGCACGAGGCCGGCGTCGCAACCTGCGTGGCGAGCTCGGGGACCCATGACAAGATGCGGCTGACGCTCGGCCTCACGGGCCTGTGGGAGCTGTTCGAGGGCCGCATCTTCAGCGTCGCCGAGGTGCCGCGCGGCAAGCCCTTCCCCGACCTCTTCCTGCACGCCGCGATCGCCATGGACGTGCAGCCCGTCTCGTGCGTGGTGATCGAGGATTCCGTTCCCGGCCTCCAGGCCGCGCGCGCGGCCGGCATGCGCGCGCTCGCCTACGCGGGCGCTCCCTATGCCGACCGCGGGGCGCTGGTGGCTGCGGGTGGCGAGCTGTTCGACGACATGACGGACCTGCCGCGTCTGGTGCTGTCGTGATGGCGGCTCCCCCGACCGGTTCGTGGTCGATGGGCGTGGCGCGGCGGGAGCGCGTGCTCGTGGTCGGGGCGGGCATGGCCGGCCTCGTCGCCGCGCGCCTGCTCCACGATTCTGGTTTCTCCGTCACGGTGCTCGAGGCGCGGGCACGGGTCGGCGGCCGCACCTGGACCGACGATTCGCTGGGGGCGCCACTCGACCTCGGCGGTTCGTGGGTGCACGGTGTCGACGGCAACCCGCTGGCGCTCTGGTGTGACAGGCTGGGGATTCCCCTCGTGGAATCGCAGGGCGACCGGCTGCTGATCGACGATCGCGCGACCGCTTCTACGCGCGAAGGCCAGCGACGTCGCGCCGTCAGGGGGCGGCTCGCCTTCAAGGCCGCCATCGAATGGGCGAGCTGGCGCAGCAAGGCGATGGCGCGCGTCAGTGGGCCGCGCTCGGTGTCGGTCAAGCAGGCCGTCGATCCGCTGCTCCGGGCGCGCTGGCTGCCGGAGATCGACCGGCTGGTGGTCGCGACCTTCGTCGAGATGAGCGAGGGCGTGCAGGGCGCGCCGTACGAGGCTATCGCCGCCGAGGAATGGTTCCCCGTCGAGGGTCTGGACCGCAATGCCCAGCCGCGTGGCGGCTTCCGTCGGCTTCTCGACGATGCCGCGCGCGGCCTGGCCGTGCGCCTGGGCACTCCGGTGCACCGGCTGTCCTGGGGCGATGCCGGCGTGACGGCGTTCCTGCCGGGCGGCGAGAAGGTGGAGGCGGACTGTGCCATCGTCACCGTGCCCATCGGCCTCTTGCGTGCCGGACTGCCGGCGCTGGATCCCCTGCCGCCGGAGCGCCAGCGCACCGCGCTGGCGCGCATCGGCTACGGCGCCGGTGTGCTGGGCAAGATCTATCTGCGTTTCCCGTGCCGCTTCTGGCCGGAACGGCCCAAGTGGTTCGGCCGGCTGCCCGACGCGCCCGACCGGCGCGGGACCTTCAACAGCTGGGTCGACCACGAGGAGGAGACGGGTCTGCCGGTCCTGCTGAGCTTCAGCAACGGTGAGACGGCCGCGCGCCTTGACCGCAGCGCCGACGATGCCGAAGTAGTGGCGGTGGCCATGGCGTCGCTGCGCCGGATGTTCGGTGCGGCGGCGCTCGAGCCCGAGGCTGTGCTGCGGCCGCGCTGGCTCAGCGACCCCTGGTCGCGCGGCGGCTATTCGTATCCGGCCGTCGGGAGCGCTTCGCAGGACAGGGAGGAGCATGCGCGGCCGCTCGGCCGGCGGGTGTTCTTCGCCGGCGAGGCGACCGAGCCTGTCGAGTACGGTACGGTGCATGCGGCGTTGTGGTCTGGGGAACAGGCGGCGGAAGCCATCTTCCGGGCGGCGACCGGCAGCGATGCGAAGAAGGAGGCCCGTCCGTGGTTCGGCGCGCGTGCCGGCGCCGGACGTCACAATCAGGGAATCTAGTACATGCTCGCCAATATCCTGTTCGTCCTCGTCATCGTGTCCGGCCTCGCGACGCTGGGCACGCTGTTCGCCGGTCTCTTCAGCATGGGCCGCAATACGCAGGACACCGTCGAAGGAGGGTTGCGCAGCAACCGCTTCATGTGGTGGCGCGTGCGCCTGCAGTTGCTGACGATCGTCCTGATCGTCCTGTGGTACCTGGCCAGCCGGAGCTGAAGCGATGGTCACCTTGACGAAGATCTACACGCGCGGCGGCGACGCCGGGCAGACCTCGCTGGGACGCGGCGAGCGCGTGGCCAAGCACGACCCGCGGGTGGAGGCGTACGGCACGACGGACGAGGCCAATTCGGTGATCGGCCTCGCCCGCAGCGCGATCGCCCGGGCAGGTGGCGATTCGATCCTGGCCGAGGCGGACGCCATGCTGGGGCGTATCCAGAACGACCTGTTCGATCTGGGCGCCGACCTCTGCACGCCGGAGGGCAAGAGCCGGCGCGACGAGCAGGCGCTGCGCATCGTCGCCTCCCAGGTCGAGCGTCTGGAGCGCGAGATCGACGCCATGAACAGCGAGCTCAAGCCGCTGAATTCCTTCATCCTGCCGGGCGGACGGGAGGCGGCGGCCTGGCTGCATCTCGCCCGCACGGTCGTCCGTCGGGCCGAGCGTCGCATGACACAGCTTGCAACGGAGGAGTCGGTCAATGCCGAGGCGATCAAGTACGTGAACCGCCTCTCCGACCACCTTTTCGTGCTGGCCCGGCGCCTGAACGACAATGGCGCGGACGACGTCCTGTGGGTGCCGGGTGGCACGCGCTGAGGCGCCGCGGCTCGACGTCCGGGCCGCCGAGGCGGCCGATCGCGCGGAATGGCAACGGATGTGGTCGGCCAACTGCGCGCATTTCGGGGCGTCGCCTTCCGCCGGCGACGACGACGCGTTGTGGCGCAGGATCATGGATGGGGATTGCCCCGTGAATGCCATGGTATGCGGCCCGGGCGAGGCGGGCACGTCGTTGCTCGGCCTGGCGCACTGGGTGCTGCACCCGCATACCTTCAGCACCCGGATGGTCTGCTATCTCGAGGATCTCTGGGTGGAGCCCGCGGCGCGGGGGGCGGGTGTCGGACGCCGGCTGATCGATGGCCTGGTCACCCTTGGCCATCGGCACGGCTGGCGCCGGATCTACTGGCACGTCGATGCCGACAACACGGCCGCGCGACGGTTGTATGATCGCGTCGCTCGTGCCACCGGCTATGTGCGGTACGATATCCCGATACCGTAGGGGCAGGCACGGCGTTCGAGAATCTTTGCGGGCGCAGCGCAGGGCAGAGAACCTGCGTCTTCCGGTCAACATGTTGAAATCTCCCGAGAAAAGCGTCAGCCATGCAGTATGTTGCACTGCGCCATAGCCTTGACATGATCGGCTGAACACCCCTACACGAAAACCCCTTCGCCGGGCGGGAGGCCTGGCGGCAAACTCACCTATAGGCGCAACGCGATGAAAGTGCTGGTCGCGGTCAAGCGGGTCATCGACTACAACGTCAAGATCCGCGTCAAGGCCGACAACACGGGCGTCGAGACGGCGAACGTCAAGATGTCCATGAATCCCTTCGACGAGATCGCCGTGGAAGAGGCGATCCGCATGAAGGAGAAGGGGGCTGCGACCGAGGTCATTGCCTTTTCCGCGGGGCCGGCCCAGTGCCAGGAGACGATCCGCACGGCGCTGGCCATGGGCGCCGACCGCGGCGTGCTGGTCCAGACCGACGCCGAGCTGCAGCCGCTGGCCGTCGCCAAGCTGATGAAGGCCGTGGTCGACAAGGAGCAGCCGGGCCTGGTGATCGTCGGCAAGCAGGCGATCGACGACGATTCCAACCAGACCGGCCAGATGCTGGCCGCGCTGCTGGGCTGGTCGCAGGGCACCTTCGCCAACAAGCTCAACGTCGCCGACGGCTGGGTCGAGGTGAAGCGCGAGGTCGACGGCGGCCTGGAGAACATCAAGATCAAGCTGCCGGCGGTGATCACGACCGACCTGCGCCTGAACGAGCCGCGCTACGCCTCGCTGCCCAACATCATGAAGGCCAAGAAGAAGCCGATCGAGACGCTGGCGCCCGACGCGCTGGGCGTCGACATCGCGCCGCGCCTCAAGGTCCTCAAGGTCGAGGAGCCGCCCAAGCGCAAGGCCGGCATCAAGGTGAAGACGGTCGCGGAGCTGGTCGAGAAGCTGCGCAACGAAGCGGGAGTGATCTGACATGGCCGTTCTGGTTGTCGCAGCGCACGACGGCAAGGCCGTCCGCAGCAACGTCGCCAACGCCGTCGCCGCGGCGGGGCAGATCGACCCCGAGGTCCACGTCCTGGTGGCCGGCAGCAGTGCCGGCGAGGCTGCCAAGTCGGCCGCGGCCCTGCAGGGGGTCGCCAAGGTGCTGGAGGCGGAGGATGCCGCCTACGCGAACTGGGTGGCCGAGGACATCGCCCCGCTGGTCGTGAAGCTTGCGCCGAACTACAGCCATGTCGTCATGGCGGCCGACTCGGTGGGCAAGAACGTGGCGCCGCGCGTCGCAGCCCTGCTCGACGTCGCGCAGGTCTCCGAGGCGATCCAGGTCGTGTCTCCCGACACCTTCGTGCGGCCGATCTACGCCGGCAACGCCATGGCGACGGTGCAGACGTCCGATAAGATCAAGATCGTCACCATCCGCCCGACCAATTTCAAGGCCGCTGCCGGCGGTGGCTCCGCGCCGATCGAGAAGATCGACGGCACGGGCGCCACCGGCCTGTCGAGCTATGTCGGCGCCGAGCTCTCCAAGAGCGAGCGACCGGAACTGACCAGCGCCAAGATCGTCGTTTCCGGCGGCCGCGGCCTTGCCAGCGGCGAGAACTTCAAGCTGCTCGAGGCGCTGGCCGACAAGCTCGGTGCCGGCCTCGGCGCCAGCCGCGCCGCGGTCGATGCGGGCTACGTGCCTAACGACTACCAGGTCGGCCAGACCGGCAAGGTCGTCGCGCCCGACCTCTACATCGCCGTCGGCATCTCCGGCGCCATCCAGCACCTCGCCGGCATGAAGGACAGCAAGACCATCGTGGCGATCAACAAGGACGAGGAAGCGCCGATCTTCCAGGTGGCCGACTACGGCATCGTCGGCGACCTGTTCCAGATCGTGCCGGAGCTCACTGCGGCGGTCGAAAAGAAGTAGCGCGGAGTATCGCGTCATGATCAAGCGCATCGGCGTCATCGGTGCCGGCCAGATGGGCAGCGGCATCGCCCATGTCTGCGCGCTCAAGGGATTCGACATCCGCCTCATGGATGTCGACCAGGAGCACGTCGACAAGGGCATGGACTCGATCAACCGCAACATGGACCGCCAGATCGGCCGCGGCATGATCCGCCCCGAGGACAAGGACGCCGCGCTGCGCCGCATCTCGGCCGGCCTCGACTACAAGGGGTTCGCCGATTGCGACCTCGTCGTCGAGGCGGCGACGGAGAACGAGTCGGTCAAGCGCGAGATCTTCAAGAAGCTCTGCGAGGGGCTGCCGCCCAACGTCCTGCTGGCGACCAACACCTCGTCGATCTCGGTCACCCGGCTGGCTTCGGTGACCGACCGGCCTGGCAAGTTCATGGGCATGCACTTCATGAACCCGGTGCCCATGATGGGCTTGGTCGAGCTGATCCGTGGCATCGCCACGGAGGAGGAAACCTTCCGTACCGTGCGCGACGTCGTCGTGCGCCTGGACAAGAAGCCGGTGAATGCCGAGGATTTCCCTGCCTTCATCGTCAACCGCATCCTGCTGCCGATGATCAACGAGGCGGTCTATGCCCTGTACGAGGGCGTCGGCAACGTCGAGGCGATCGATACCGGCATGAAGCTCGGCGCCAACCACCCCATGGGGCCGCTGGAGCTGGCCGACTTCATCGGTCTCGACACCTGCCTTTCGGTCATGCAGGTGCTGCACGAGGGCCTCGCGGATTCCAAGTACCGGCCCTGCCCGCTGCTGGTGAAGTATGTCGAAGCCGGTTGGGTCGGCCGCAAGGTCAAGCGTGGCTTCTACGATTACTCCGGGGAACGCCCCGTCCCGACCCGCTGACACGCGGTCGGACGGGTGAATCCCGACGACCCGGCTTTCGGTTGCGCGGCTGGACCATCCTCGGATTGACGTTGTGGGTCGCGCTGTTGCGCTTCCCGCTTCTCTTCGTCGACCCGCTGGGATGGGACGAGGGCTTCTATCTGGTCGTCGCCACGCGGCTGATGGAGGGCGGACATCTGTATGTCGATGTCTGGGACTACAAGCCGATCGGCGTCTACCTGATCTACGCCGCCTTCCTGCTGCTGTTCGGGAAGAGCGTCACGGCGATCACCATCGGCAGCGCGCTGGCCGTGCTGGCGACCACGCTGCTCCTGGAAGCCATCGGGCGCAGGGTCTTCGGCCGGCCGCGTGCCGGGCTCTATGCGGCGATCGTCTTCCCCGTCAGCATGCTCGTTCTCCAGGCCAATAGCGCCAACGCGGAGAACTTCTTCATCATTTGCGGCGCGATCTCCATGCTGCTGCTGGGGTGCCATCTGGCACGGCCGGCCGACATGGCCGCGCATGGCAGGACCGCCTTCCTCTTCGGCCTGGTCCAGGGCGTCGCCCTGCAGATCAAGCTGCTGACCGTCTTCGAGACGGCCTTCCTGGGCCTCGTCTTTGCCGGGGTGGTCTGGACGGAGCGGCGGCGCCTGCTGGATCTCGCCGCGCTCTGCGGCAGCTTCCTTGCTGGCTATCTTCTGCCGACGCTCGTGTCGTTCGGCTATTTCTGGTCGATCGGCGCCTTCGACGAGATGGTGCTGGCGATGTTCGTTTCGCCGAAAGGCTATGGCAGCAGGAACTTCGGCCTGCACGATCCGCTCGGTTCGTTGTGGCAGATCTACCTGACGGCGCGGCCGTACGGTCCGCTCCTCGTCGTGGCCTGCGTGGCTCTCGCCGCCGGCATGGCCGCCGGGCTTCGCTCGCCGGGGCGACGGCTGGTGCCCTACTGGCTGGCGCTGGCATGGCTGCTGGGGGCGTTCGCCAGCGCCACCTTCACAGGCTACTTCTTCGGCCACTACTTCATCGTCTTCGCGCCGCCGCTCAGCCTGCTGGCGGCGCTGGGGATCGACCGGTTGGCCGGCGACGGGATGGCGCGCGTCGCGCGCGTCGGCGTCGCCGCCCTGGTCATGGCGGCGCCGCTGTATTTCTATCAGGCGGATTTGCGCCGGAGGCTCGCCGACCCCCTCTACGATCCGGCGCCGGCGATCGCCGCCGAGGTGCGGCGGCTGGTTCCGCCGGGTACGCCGATCTTTGCCCTGAACATCGACCCGGAGGTCTACTTCCTGTCGGATACGGTCCCCGCGACCCGTTTCGCGTTCTCCTGGCAGATCTCGAGAGAGAGCCTGGTCCCCCTGGGCATCGATGCTCCGGCGGAAATCCGGCGTCTGTTCGAACGGAAGCCGGCGTTGGTGGTCGCCAGCCATGCCTATATGCGGGGCCAGCCGGCAGGACTGGCCAGGATCTACCGGAACTTCATCGAGGGCGCCTATGAGCCGGTGGAAATCTCCAACGCCAGACTGCGAAGTCACGTGTCGATCTTCAGACGTCGCCCCGACCGCCGGTGATGGTTCTCCGCCGCTCCGGCGTCGGCTAGAGTGACGGTGTCGAAGCGGGGGAGGCAGATGATGTGGAGAAAGCCGGTGCGGGGGCCCGTTGCCCTGGCGGTGGCATTGGGCATGCTGGTCTCGGCGCTGCCGCTCGCCAGTGCCGAGGCCCAATGGGTGTTCCTCGCGCGCAAGGCGCTGGGCCGCATCGAGCACATGCGCGAAGGCGGCCAGCAGAGCGGGCAGCCGAGCTACGATTTCGCCAGCGTCGTCCTCGATGCGCCGGCAAACCGCGTCTTCTCGACAGCCGTCGAGCTGGTTCGCAAGAACCGCGCCGTTCGCCTGCTGATGGAGGATTCGGCCCAGCGGCGCATCCAGTTCGCCGAAGGCGACCGCACGGCGACGCTGACCGTGGTGCCGTTCAGCGACGAGGTCTCGCAGCTCCTCATCGCCGGGCATGCGGGACCCGGCGAGGGGCCTACCTCGTCGCTGATCGTTCAGGCGGTGATGCGCGTGTGCAAGGAGATGGGCAAGCACTGCCAGGTCGGCGGCTGACTCCGCCGGCGGCTCAGAACGCCGCCTTCATGAGGGCGATACCTTCCGGCGTGTCCCAGTCCGCGTCGCCCTCGATGCGCCCCAGCTCGCGGCCGGCCGGATCGATCAGGATCGAGGTGGGGAGCAGCGTCACTCCCAGCACGGCCATGGCCTTGCGGCGCGAATCGTAGAATATCCCGAGGTCGGCGAGCTTCTGCTGCTTGTAGAACGGCGCGACCTTGGCCTTGGATGGCCCATCGAGCGAGATCGGCAGGACGACGAACTTCTCCTTGGGCAGCGCCGCCTGCAGCCGGTCGAGGCTGGGCATTTCCTTCACGCAAGGCGCGCACCAGGTGGCCCACAGATTGACCAGCCGCGCCTTCCCCGTGAGATCGGCCAGCCGCATCGGCTTGTCATGGGCATCCAGGAATTCAAGGTCGGGCACCGGCTTCGGCGGCACGGTCGGCTTGAAGCGCTCCATGGCGCCCGTCGCAAGCGCCGCCAGCTGGGAGGAGGGTGGTTCCGCGCGCGCCGACGCGGCTGTGGCCCAGCCCGCTGCCGCCGCAGCGAGGAGGGCCCGGCGGCCCAGAAATCGGCCAGTGAGGAAAACTCGGTCGGGATGTGCCATAAGCCGCGTTTCTACACGATCAATGGCTCGGATTCATGGCACGGAAGAACAAGACTGCGCGAGTGGCGAAGAGCGGCTCCAACGCGATGTGGGGCGGTCGCTACAAGCTCGGACCGGCCGAGATCATGGAGCGCATCAACGCCTCCATCGGTTTCGACCGGCGGCTCTATGCGCAGGACATCGCAGGGTCGATGGCCCATTGCGACATGCTGGTGGCGCAGGGCATCCTCACCGCAAAGGATGGCCGCGCCATCAAGCGCGGCCTCGCCAAGGTGCGCGAGGAGATCGAATCCGGCCGCTTCCGGTTCTCGACCAAGCTCGAGGACATCCATTTCAACGTCGAGGCCCGGCTCACCGAGCTGATCGGGCCGGCCGGAGGGCGGCTGCATACCGCCCGCTCGCGCAACGACCAGATCGCGCTCGACGTCCGGCTCTGGGTCCGCGACACGATCGACCGCTTCGAGGCGATGCTGCGCGACCTTCAGGCCGCGCTGATCGATCGCGCCGAGGAGCATGCCGCGACCATCATGCCGGGCTTCACGCATCTGCAGACCGCGCAGCCCATCACCTTCGGCCATCACCTGCTGGCCTATGTCGAGATGTTTGGCCGTGATCGCGGCCGCTTCGCCGATTGCCGGGCGCGCCTCAACGAATCGCCGCTGGGCGCGGCCGCGCTGGCGGGGTCGCCGCATCCCATCGATCCACGCAAGACGGCGCGGGCGCTGGGCTTCGACCGGCCGATGGCCAATTCCCTCGACGCGGTGTCTGACCGGGACTACGTCGTGGAGTTCATCTCCGCCGCCTCGCTCACGGCCGTGCACCTGTCGCGCCTGTCGGAGGAGATCGTGATCTGGTGCAGCGCGCCCTTCCGCTTCATTTCGCTGTCGGATGCCTTCACGACCGGCAGCTCGATCATGCCGCAGAAGCGCAATCCCGACGCGGCGGAGCTGACCCGCGCGAAGGTCGGCCGCATCGTGGGCGCCTTCGTGGCACTGTGCACGATCCTCAAGGGGCTGCCGCTGACCTACGGCAAGGACATGCAGGAGGACAAGGAACCGCTGTTCGATGCCGCCGATTCGCTCGAGCTCGGCCTCGCGGCGATGGCGGGCATGGTCCGCGACCTCAAGGCCAATCCCGAGCGCATGCGCGCCGTGGCCGCTGCCGACTATTCCGTCGCGACGGATCTCGCCGACTGGCTGGTGCGCAAGGTCGGACTGCCCTTTCGGCAGGCCCATCACGTCACCGGCCGCCTGGTCGGCCTCGCCGCCGACAAGGGCATCGACCTCGACAAGCTCACCCTGGCGGAGATGCAGGCGGTCGAGCCCAGGATCGACCGCGGAGTCTATCGCGTGCTCACCGTCGAAGCCTCCGTGAATGCGCGCAAGAGTCTGGGCGGCACCGCACCCGCCAATGTCGTTCGGGCCGTCGCGGAAGCGCGCAGCCGGTTCCTGGAGCGCAGCCGATGAGCTTCTTCACCTATCGCGGCGGCGAAATGCACGCCGAAGGCGTGGCGCTCGCCACCATCGCCGCCCAGGTCGGCACGCCCTTCTATTGCTACTCGGCGGGCGCCCTGCGTGCCGCCTGGCAGGAGTTCGCGGACGCCATCAAGGGCCTGCGTGCCGAAGTCTGCTACGCCATGAAGGCCAACAGCAGCCTGGCGGTGGTCCGCCTGTTCGGCGAGATGGGCGCGGGCGCGGACATCGTGTCGGTCGGCGAGATGCGGCGCGCGCTGGCGGCGGGCATCCCGGCCCGGAAGATCGTCTACTCCGGCGTCGGCAAGAAGCCGTCGGAGCTCATGGCCGCCCTGGAAGCCGGCGTCGGGCAGATCAATGTCGAGAGCTCGGCCGAGCTCGAGACCCTGAACGCCGTGGCCGCCCAGCTCGGTGTCAAGGCGGACATCACCATCCGCGTCAATCCCGATGTCGATGCCCAGACGCACGCCAAGATCACGACCGGCCGCAAGGAGAACAAGTTCGGCATCGACATCGACCTCGCGCGCGAGGCCTTCGCCCTGGCCGGGCGCCTCCCCAGCCTGAACGTCGTGGGCGTGGCGATGCATATCGGGTCGCAGCTCACCTCGCTCGAGCCCTATCGGGCGGCGATCGTGCGCATGCGCGAGCTGATCGGGCAGCTGCGGGCGGACGGCCATCGCATCGAGCGCCTCGACATCGGCGGCGGTCTTGGCATCGTCTATTCGCACGAGACTCCGCCCGCGGTCGGTGACTTCGTTTCCCTGGTCGCCCGGGAAACCGCCGGGCTGGACTGCACGTTGACCTTCGAGCCGGGCCGCCGGCTGGTGGGCGAGGCCGGGGTGCTGGTATGCGAGGTGATCCTGGTGAAGCCGGGCGTCTCCAAGACCTTCGTCATCGTCGATGGGGCCATGAATGATCTCATCCGGCCTACCCTGTACGAGGCATGGCACGACATCCTGCCGGGGCGGGATCGCCCCGGTGCCGCCACGATCCGCTGCGACATTGTCGGTCCGATCTGTGAGTCGGGTGACTTCCTCGCACAGGACCGTGATCTGCCGCCGCTGGCCGCTGGAGACTTGATCGTGATACGCTCGGCCGGCGCGTACGGGGCGGTCATGGCCTCGACCTACAACTCCCGCCCGCTGGTGCCGGAGGTCATGGTCGATGGCACGCGATTTGCGGTCACCCGTCCCAGGCCGACGATAGAAGAGATGCTTTCCGCCGAGCGCTTCCCGCCTTGGCTGGAGCCGACGAAGCCCTAGCGAAAGGATGGCGATGGAAGCCAGCCAGAGCACCACCGTCCGAGCCCCCGGCCTCAGCCGCAAGATCGGCTTGGCATGGCTGGCTTTGGCCTGGGAAGGCCTGTGGCCCCGGCTGGTGCCGGTCCTCGCCTATGTCGCGCTCTTCATCGCCGCGGCCCATCTCGATCTCTTCGCGGGGCTCGATCCCTGGGTGCATACGGGGCTGCTGGCTGTGCTGGCGCTCGCCCTGGTCGCGCTGCTGTGGTGGCAGATGCGTGATTTCGCATGGCCAGCGCGCGAAGCGGCCGTCCGCCGGCTGGAACGCGACAGCGAGGTGCCGCATCGGCCGCTCGTCGCCGTGCAGGACCGGCTCGCCTCGGGCGCCGCCGATCCCATGGCGGCGGCCTTGTGGGAGGCCCATCGGCGGCGCGAGGCGGCACGGCTGGCGGGCCTCGCCAACAAGCCGGCCCGTCCCGGCCTTGCCGTCCTCGACCGCTGGGCGTTGCGATTCGTGCCCGTGATCGCCCTGGTCGTGGCGCTGGCGGCCGCCGGGGGCTGGCGCGCCGACCGCATGGAGGCGGCCTTCACGCCGGCCTTCCCGCCGCCGCCGCCGGTCGTGGCCAATCTGTGGATCGCGCCGCCTGCCTACACGGGCAAGCCGCCGATCTATCTGGACATGGCCGAGCGCGACAAGCTGCTGCGGGTCCCGGTGGGCAGCAAGCTCGCCGGTTTCGTCGACGACGTGCGCGGCCGCAAGCCGCCGCAACTGATGATCGACGGCAAGGCGACGGAGTTCGCGACCGTCGGCAAGGGCAAGTACCAGATCGAGCAGGTCATCGAGGAGGGCAAGCAGATCGCGCTGCAGGCGCGCGGCGACGAGCAGGCGCGCTGGAAGCTGCATGTCATTCCCGATCTCGCCCCGACCATCGAGTTCGCCCGGCCGATCGGCGTCGACAAATGGTCGACCAAGGTCGAGTACATCGCGGGCGACGACTTCGGCGTGACCGGGGTTCAGCTGCAGATCCGCCTGCATGGCAGCGTGCTGGGCGACGACATGCTGAGCGCCGATGAGGAGCCGGAGGTCATCCGCATCGATCTGCCGGTCGCCGGAAATTCGAAGAAGGTGGCCGACACCTTCGTGCGTGACCTGACCAGCCATCCCTGGGCGGGCCTGAAGGTCACGGTCATGCTGTTCGCCACCGACGCGCTGGGCCAGAAGGGCAGGAGCGCCGTCGAGACCTTCCTGCTGCCGGAGCGCGTGTTCAACGACCCGACGGCGCGCGCCCTCATCGTGCTGCGCAAGGCGCTCACGCGCGATCCCAAGGGCTACCGCACCGACGTGGTCGACGGCATGCGCATGATCCAGGCGAAGCCGGACAGCTACCGCGACGACCCGGTCGTCCAGCTCGGCCTGCGGGTCGGCGCGGCGCGGCTGGCGGAGAAGGATGACAAGGAGACCGTCGCCGACACGCAGAAGCTGCTGTGGGACCTTGCCATGCGCCTCGAGGGCGGCGCGATGTCCGATGCCGAGCGGGCGCTCGAGCAGGCGCGGCAGGAACTGCGCGACGCGGTGCAGCGCCAGGCGGGGGACGAGGAGATCGAACGCCTGATCCAGCAGCTCTATGACGCCATGGCGCGCTGGCAGAAGGAACTGGCCGAGCGCATGAAGGATCCGGAAGAACGCCAGCGCATGATGGAGCAGGCGGAGAAGATGGATCCCAACAACACCATCACGGGGGACGACCTCCAGAAGATGCTCGACAAGATTCGCGAGATGGCCAAGAACGGCCAGCGCGAGGAGGCCAAGCGCCTGCTCGAGGAGCTGCGCAAGATGATGGAGAACGCCACGCCGATGATGGCGGGGCCGAACCAGCAGCGCCAGCAGGGTCAGCAGGGCCAGGGCAGCCAGATGGGCCGCGAGATGATGAACCAGCTCGATCGGCTGTCGCGGCGCCAGAATCAGCTCCTGGGCGAATCGGAGCGCGAAGGCCGCCAGCAGCAGGGGCGCCAGGGGCAGCAGGGCCAACGCGGTCAGCAGCAGGGTCAACAAGGACAGCAAGGGCAGCAGGGACAGCGTGGCCAGCAGGGCCAGCAGCCCGGTGACGGCCAATGGGGCGAGCAGCAGCGCGGCAATCAGGAGTCGCTGCGGCGACAGCTCGGCGAGTTCATGAACAAGCTCGACGAGAACGGCATGGGCATGCCGGAATCCCTGGGCCGCGCCGAACGCTCCATGCGTGAGGCCGAGGAGTCGCTGCGGCGGGGCGATCCGCGCGATGCGTCGCGCGCGCAGCGCCGGGCGCTCGACAACCTGCAGCAGGGCATGACCGACATGGCCGAGCAGATGCGCCAGCGCGGGCCCGGCAACAACCAGGACATCGCGGAGATCGAGGAACGCGAGCGGCGCAGCGAGGATCGCGATCCGCTCGGCCGCTCCGACGGCAATTACGGCGATGCGGTCGATACCGGCGTCGACAAGGTGCCGCTCGAGCTGGAGCGCCAGCGCAGCCGCGAGATCCTCGACGAATTGCGCCGCCGGGCGGGCGAGCAGCGTCCGCAGGAGGAGCTCGACTACATCGATCGCCTCCTGAAGACGTACTGATCCGTCACCGCCGAGGCATTGAGATGCGCCTTGCCATCACGGCCCTTGCCGTCCTCGCCATGACGGCGGCCGGCGTGGCCGCGGCTCAGACACAGATGGAGCTCAACGCTCAGGCCGGAGCCGACCTGCGCAGGTCGGACGAGCGGCTGAACGCCGTCTACCGTGCGCTTCGGGCGAAGGTCTCCGATGCTGGCAAGGCGAAGCTGCAGACGGCGCAGCAATCGTGGCAGCGCTTCCGCGATCAGGAGTGCGAGTTCGAGACCATGGGCACGGTCGGCGGCTCCATCCACTCGATGATCGTCGCCAACTGCCTGGCGCGCCTGACCGATCAGCGGGTCAAGGATCTCGAGGCCCAGCTGAACTGCCAGGAGGGCGACCTCTCCTGCGGCGGGCAGTAGGGTGCGGTGGGTTCGGGCTGATGGTCCGAGCGACCGCTTCGCCGAGCGATGCGCGCGGTAGGCTTCCGCCCCTTTGTCGATAGCGGGCAGGCGTGACACCGACGGCGCGCTTGAACACACGGCGAAAGAAGACGGGATCGGCGTAGCCTGCCGCGAGAGCCACCGAGTCGGTCGGTTCGTCGGTCGTCTCCAGCATCTGCTTTGCTTCTTCGATCCGTAGAGCTTGTACGCATTCGACCGGGGTGTAGCCGGTGGCTTTCCGGAAGCGTCTTGAAAAGGTCCGCCCGGGAAGGCTGGCGATCTCGGCCATGCGGGCAACGGGATTGGCGGCCGTGTAGTTGTCCGCGATCCACAGCTGCGCGCCGGCGATCGCGGCGTCCGCGTGCTGGCAGGGGCGGGCCATGGCAGCGAACGGCAGCTGGCCCTCGCTCTTGTCGCCGATCACGAAGAGCTTCGACATGCGCCGCGCTTCGCTCTCTCCGGCGAAGCGCGCCACCAGATAGAGGCCGAGTTCGCTCCAGGACGATGCGCCGCCAGCGGTTACGATCCGATGCTCCGGACCTGTCGGACACAGTATGCGCTCCGGCCTGAACTGTACGTCGGGGTAGCGCCGGCGGAACATCGAGGCGACCGACCAGTGCGAGGTCGCCTCCAGCCCGCCGAGCAGCCCCGCTTGGGCCAGGAACAGCGCACCCGAGCAGATCGAGCAAACGACGGCTCCCTTCGCATGCATCCGGCGCACCCAATCGGCCTCGTGTTCCCATCGGCCACCCAGCTCGGCATCGAACGGCAGCGCGAGGTCCGTCACGATGACGATAGTGGGCGATGGCGCATCGTCGAGCCTCGCCTGGACGGAGATGGCCGGGCCGGCTGGGGACGGTGCCGCGACGCCGATGCGGGAGACGAGCGTCGGCGCGAAGCGGCAGGCGGCGGTCTCCGGTTCGCCCGTGACGTCGCCCCAGGCACGTCCCACGGCCCAGAAGAGTTCGTGCAGGCAGTAGAGCGCCGCCGGAAAGGACTCGGGAAGCACCAGGAGGCTGACGGCCAGGGTCGGCTTGCTCTCTGACATGGGTGCGGTATGGCCGAAACACCTCCCTTCCCGCAACCGAGCACGCCCAAGACTGGCCGATTTGCCCTGCCTTCGGCGGAAACCGCTCTACCTGTCGGGTTTCTGCAAGCCTATCCAGGTCACCGCCACTTCATGGGAGGACTGGAGATGACAGTGATGGAAACGAGCGCCATGGATATGGCCAGAGCCGAGGCCTTCGCCGCACAGGTAGGGGGATGCTCGATGCCGGCGCCGGCGCGGCGATGATATCGGTCGGTCACCGGCTGGGGCTCTTCGACACGCTCGCGGGCCGAGCGCCCTCGAAGAGCGACGAGATCGCCAGGGCGGCTGGACTCACCGAGCGCTATGTCCGCGAGTGGCTGGCGGCGATGGTGACGGCCGGGGTTGTTGAATACAGGCCGCAGGATGCGACCTACAGGCTGCCCGACGAGCACGCTGCATGCCTTACCCGCGATGCCCCGCTCGGCAATCTCGCCGTCTATGCGCAGCACATTGCGCTGTTCGGCAAGATCGAGGACCAGACCACCCGGATCATGAAAACCGGCGAAGGCACCGGCTATGAGGACTACCCTTGTTTCCACCAGATCATGGGGGAGGATAGCGGCCAGACCGTCACAGCGGGCTTGTTCGACCACATCCTGCCGTTGGTGCCGAATCTTGACGCTCGATTGTCGGACGGCATGGACGTGCTCGACGCCGGTTGCGCCCGCGGCTCGGCGTTGATCGCGATGGCGAAGCGCTATCCTGCAAGTCGGTTTGCCGGTTACGATCTCTGTGCCGATGCCGTCGAATTCGCACGCACCGCGGCACGGGCCGAGGGGCTGACCAACATCACCTTCGAAGCGCGCGACCTGGCCGGCTATGCCGAGCCCGCTCGCTGGGACTTCGTGACCAGCTTCGACGCGGTGCATGACCAGAAGGATCCGCTCGGACTGGTCAAGGGCCTCTGCGCCTCTCTGAGGCCGGGCGGCATCTATCTGATGCAGGACATCGGCGGTTCGGTGCGGCTGGAGAACAACACCGATTTCCCGATGGCGACGCTGCTCTTTGCGGTTTCTCTCGTCCACTGCACGCCGGTTTCGATCGGCCAGGGCGGCGAGGGACTTGGCACGATGTGGGGGTGGGAAACGGCGGAACGCTATCTCGGCGAGGCGGGCTTCGCGAGCGTGGAGCGGCACGTCCTGCCGCACGACCCCATGAATGTCTGGTTCGTGGCGCGGAAATGACCGCGCCATGCTCCATCATGCCGTCGTCTTCTCCACCACCCCGATGTACGGCAGGCCGCGGAAGCGGTGCGCCCAGTCGAGGCCGTAGCCGACCAGGAACTCGTCGCCGGCGGTGAAACCCACGAAGTCGGCCTGGAGCGTGGTCTTCCGCTTGCCCGGCTTGTCGAGCAGCGTGCAGATGGAGACGTGGCGCGCGCCGCGCTCCAGCAGCAGGTTCTTGGCGAAGCTCAGCGTGAGGCCCGATTCCAGGATGTCGTCGACCAGCAGGACCTCGCGCTGGCGCACGTCGTCGACGATGTCGCGCACGACGCGCACGCGACCGCTGGTCTCCGTACCCGTGCCGTAGCTCGACAGGGTCACGAAATCCATCGACCAGTCGGCGCCGGCGCGGCTCAGGGCCCGGATGAGGTCGGCCGCGAACACGAAGCTTCCCTTCAGCACCGAGACCACCAGCGTATCGGCAGGCAGCCGTGCCGCGAGTTCATGCGCCATCACGTCGACGCGCGCGGCGATCTCGGCGGCAGAGAAACGGACGGTGACGGTGGGACGGTCGGGCATGGAAGGCTCGCTGGTCGTTGTCGTCAGCCGCCGCTTGCGGCGCCGAACGGAAGATAGGGGCGCCATGCCGCCGGCAGGGCATTGCCGAGATCGCTGCGGAAAGCGAGGAAGAGGCCGCCGGTCGCCACGATCAGCAGAAGAGCGGCGACGAGCCAGCGGGCGCTCGGTCCCTTGCGACCGCGCTCATCGACGACGGGCGGCGCGGCACCAGCGTCCGGGCGGGTCCCCGGCCCGGGGACGGCACGCGGCGGCGGTGCAGGCGGCGGCAGGACCGGTGCGACGGAGACCGCGCGCTCGCGCCAGCGATAGCCGCATCGGCTGCACTGCACGGTACGCCCGGCCGCCCCGATCTCCGCGGGATCCACGGCGTATCGGGCGCGACAGCTGGGGCAGGTGACATGCATCGGCTCAGGGAGGAATCCGCAAGGGGTGCTTGCCCGCCGACATTAGGCCACTAAAAGTGGCCATACAAGAAACTCACGTCGTGCACCCCGTCATGTTCGGCCTGTGGCTGCGTTCGCTGTTCTTCAATGTGGGCTGGTATGTCGGGACGGCGATCATCGCGGTCGTGGGCATGCCGATCCTGCTGCTGCCGCGCCGCTTCGTCGTCGCCTGGGCCGACCTCTGGATCGATTTCTGCCTGTGGTGGCTCAGGCTCGCCTGCGGCATCACCCACCGCGTGCGCGGCCTCGAGAACCGGCCGGCCGGGCCGGTCATCCTCGCGTGCAAGCATCAGTCCTCCTGGGAGACGCTTGCCTTCCACCGGCTGTTCCCGAATGCCGCGACCGTCCTCAAGCGCGAGCTGGTCTTCATTCCCGTCGTCGGCTGGGCAATGGCGCGCGCCGGCAACATCGCGGTCGAACGGGGCGACGGCGCCAAGGCGCTGCGCAGCCTTCTGCGCCAGGCCAAGGCGGCCGTCGCGGAGGGCCGCTCCATCCTGATCTTTCCGGAGGGCACGCGCACGCCCGTCGGCTCCCAGATGCCCTATCATGCGGGCACGGCGGCGCTCTATCGCCAGCTCGACGTGCCCGTGGTGCCGGTGGCGCTGAACTCGGGCCTGTTCTGGGGCCGGCGCAAGTTCGTCAAGCGGCCGGGACTCATCGAGGTCGAGATCCTGTCGCCGATCTCGCCGGGGCTCGATCGCGAGACCTTCATGGCGACCTTGCGCGAGCGCATCGAGGAGGCGACGGCACGTCTCGTCGACGAGGCAAGGCGAGCCCCCCGGCACGATCCGTGAGTCGGCGGCGCAAGGCCGGGGAACGGCACTTGAGTTCATGGTATGTTCTGATAGACTGCTCGGCCGCCTGGAGGCAGAGCGGTGGCCGGACGCTTGCCTGCGGCGCTTTCGCCTCCTTCGGGGCCGTGCCACGACGGTAGCGGAAATTGCGTTAATTGCGGAAATTCCCCGGCCGGCCTCCGGGGAGCTTGGCCCCTGAGGTTTGGCATGGATTGGGCTCCGGTATCCGAGCGCATCTGGGACATGAAGTACCGGTTCCGCGACCAGGCCGGCCAGGGCGACGCGGATCTCGACGCGACCTGGTGGCGGATCGCGCGTGCGCTGGCGGCGCCCGAGCGCGAGCCGGACCTGTGGGCCGCGCGTTTCCATGAAGCGCTGCAGGATTTCAAGTTCCTGCCGGCCGGGCGCGTGATCGCCGGCGCCGGCACCGGCCGCAGCGTCACCCTGTTCAACTGCTTCGTGATGGGCGCCATTCCCGACGACATGTCGGGCATCTTCGAGAACCTGCGCGAGGCCGCCCTGACGATGCAGCAGGGCGGCGGCATCGGGCACGATTTCTCGACCCTGCGGCCGCAGGGTGCGCCGGTGAAGGGCGTCGGCGCGGATGCGTCGGGACCGCTCTCCTTCATGGACGTGTGGGACTCGATGTGCCGCACGATCATGAGCGCAGGGTCACGCCGCGGCGCCATGATGGCGACGCTGCGCTGCGACCATCCCGACATCGAGGCCTTCGTCGACGCCAAGCGCGACCCGCGGCGCCTGCGCATGTTCAATCTCTCGGTCCTGGTCACCGACGCCTTCATGCAGGCGGTGAAGGACGATGCCGACTGGGAGCTGGTGTTCGGCGGCCGCGTGTTCCGCAGTGTCAGGGCCCGCGCACTGTGGGACCGCATCATGCGCGCCACCTACGACGTGGCCGAGCCCGGCGTGATCTTCATCGACCGGGTGAACCGCCGCAACAACCTGCACTACTGCGAAAGTATCAACGCCACCAATCCGTGCGGCGAGCAGCCGTTGCCGCCATACGGCGCCTGCCTGCTGGGCTCGATCAACCTGGCCGCCCTGATCCGGGATCCATTCACGCCGCAGGCGCGGCTCGACGGCGAGGCGCTCGAGCGGCTGGTGCCGCTCGCCGTGCGCATGCTCGACAACGTGATCGACGTCTCGCGCTTTCCGCTGCCGCAGCAGCAGAAGGAAGCCAAGGCCAAGCGGCGCATCGGGCTCGGTGTCACAGGGCTCGCGGACGCGCTGATCTTCTGCAATGTGCGCTACGGCTCATCGGAAGCGGAGCGCCTCACACGCGAATGGCTGGGGGCCGTGCAGCGGCTGTCCTATCTCGCCTCGGCCGACATCGCCGCCGAGAAGGGCAGTTTTCCGCTCTACGACCGTGCGCCCTTCCTCGGCGGCGAGACGGTCAGGGCGCTGCCGGAGGAGGTGCGCTCGGCGATCGGCCGCTACGGCATCCGCAACGCCTTGCTGAACTCGATCGCCCCGACCGGCACGATCTCGCTGCTTGCCGACAATGTCTCGTCCGGCATCGAGCCGGTCTTCGCCTTCAGCTTCGTGCGCCGCGTGCTGCAGCCCGACGGCAGTTCGCGCGAGGAGCATGTCGAGGACCACGCCCTGCACGTCTGGCGCCGGCTCAAGGGCAGCGAGCCGGTGCCGTCCGACGTCTTCGTCGACGCCCAGACGCTGACGCCGGCCGATCATCTGGTCATGCAGGCGGCGGCCCAGGACTACGTCGACAGCTCGATCTCCAAGACCATCAACCTGCCGCGCGACATCTCGTTCGAGGCCTTCAAGGGCGTCTACGAGGAAGCCTATGCCAGCGGCTGCAAGGGCTGCACAACCTACCGGCCGAACGAGGTGACGGGAGCGGTGCTCGAAGTGCCGGCGTCGGCCTCGCCCGCGGAGCCGCGGCGGGTTCACCCTGCGAAGCCTCCGCAGGAGGCGACGGAGGGGGTGGTCTACATCGCCCAGCCGCTCGATCGGCCGGAGGAACTGCCGGGCCACACCTACAAGATCAAATGGCCGGGGAGCGACCATGCGATCTACATCACCATAAACGACGTCGTTCAGGACGGGCGGCGCCGGCCGTTCGAGATCTTCATCAATTCCAAGAACATGGAGCACTACGCCTGGACCGTGGCGCTGACCCGCATGATCTCGGCGGTCTTTCGTCGCGGCGGCGACGTGTCCTTCGTGGTGGAGGAGCTGAAGGCCGTGTTCGATCCGCGTGGCGGCCAGTGGATGGAGGGCCGCTACGTGCCCTCGCTGCTGGCGGCGATCGGCGGGGTGATCGAACGCCATCTGGTGGAGATCGGGTTCCTCGCATCCGCCGACCAGCCGCGCATCGCGGCCGCTTCCGAGCAGCGGCTGCGGCGGGCGGCGGGCGTGCGCGAGGGGGGTGGCGACGGTCCGGGATCGGCCATGCTGGGGCAGTGTCCCAACTGCGGCGCGGCGGCCCTCACGCATCAGGAAGGCTGTGACGTCTGCCTCAACTGCGGCTATTCGCGCTGCGGCTGACGATGGTTGCCGAGGACCCGACGCGGCGAGCGCCTGCGCGTGCTTCGGCCCTCGTTTTGCCATATGACTGACGGACATCCGGGCCGGCCTACTGGAGGACGAATGATACGGCGGGCGATCCTGACGGCAATCCTGCTTGGCGGCTGCATGGCCGGGGGGCTGCCGACGACGGGCAGGGCGCAGGCCTTGCCGAACGACCGGAGCGAACTGGCCTATTCCTACGCGCCGCTGGTCAAGCGCGTGTCGCCAGCCGTGGTGAACATCTATACGACCACCACGGCGCGGGTGCAGCGTCGGCTGCTCTTCCCGTTCCCCGGGATGCCCACGCCGCCGCAGGGTGGGGAGCGCATGCAGAACTCGCTCGGCTCCGGCGTGCTGGTGCGGCCGGACGGCCTGATCGTGACCAATGCCCACGTGGTCAAGGGCGCGGACGAGATCCGCGTGGTGCTGGCGGACCGCCGCGAATTCGAGGCGAAGCTGATCACCCAGGACGAGCGCTATGATCTGGCCCTGCTGCGCATCGACACCAGCGGGGAGAACTTCCCCTACCTCGATCTGCGCGATTCCGATTCGATCGAGGTCGGCGACATCGTGCTGGCGATCGGCAACCCGTTCGGCCTCAACCAGACGGTGACCAGCGGCATCGTCTCGGCCGCCGCGCGCAGCGCGGGCGGCGTGAATGATTCGAACTTCTTCATCCAGACCGACGCGGCGATCAATCCGGGCAATTCCGGCGGTGCCCTGGTGAGCCTCGACGGACGGCTGATCGGCATCAACACGGCGATCTATTCGCAGACGGGCGGCTCCGTGGGCATCGGCTTCGCCACGCCCTCGAACATCGTGGCGCGCATGGTCGCGATCGGCGAGCAGGGCGGCCGCATCGTCCGGCCGTGGCTGGGCATCAACATGCAGCGGGTGACGGCCGATATCGCGGCGGGCTTCGGCCTCGCCCGTCCGGCCGGTCTCGTGGTCAAGGAAGTCTTCCCCGGCGGTCCCGGCGCCAAGGCCGGCCTCCGGCGCAACGATGTCATCGTCGGCCTGCGCGATCAGCCGATCGACGACGAGGCGAGCCTGCGCTTCCGGCTCGCCACGCTGCAGGTCGGCGGCACGGTGCCCGTGAAAGTCATCCGCGGCGGCAAGGAGATGGTGTTCACGCTGACGCTCGCGGCACCTCCCGAGGATCCGCCACGGGACCACTCCGTGCTCGAGGGGCGGCAGCCGCTGTCGGGTGCGGGCGTCGTCAACATGTCGCCGGCGGTCGCCGACGAGCTGGGGCTCGTCGAATGGCGCGGCGGCGTGGTCGTGATGGACATCAAGCCGGGCTCCTATGCCGGCCGGTTCGTGCGACCGGGCGACATGATCCTCGCCGTCAACGGCCAGGAGGTGAAGAACGTGGCCGAGCTGAAGAAGCGCATCCAGAAGGGCGTCTCCAGCGTCAGCATCGCCCGCGAGGGCATGGTGTCCACGGTCCAGTTCCGCTGAGCCGGGCCGCGCTGTCGTGCCCGCCGAGCTCTTCGCCTCGCTCGCCCCGACGCCGCTGGCCGAACGGCTGCGGCCGAAGGCCATCGGCGAGGTGCTGGGGCAGGATCATCTGCTCGGGCCGGAGGGGCCGCTCGGCCGCATGCTGGCGGCGCGCAAGCTCGCGTCGCTGATCCTCTGGGGGCCGCCCGGCTGCGGCAAGACGACCATCGCGCGCCTGCTCGCCGAGGCGACCGACCTGCATTTCGAGCCGCTGTCGGCCGTGTTCTCCGGCGTCGCCGACCTGCGCCGCGTCTTCGAGGCGGCGCGTCAGCGGCGGCGCGACGGCAGGGGCACGCTGCTGTTCGTCGACGAGATCCATCGCTTCAACCGCGCCCAGCAGGACGGCTTCCTGCCTTACGTCGAGGACGGGACGGTGACGCTGATCGGCGCCACGACGGAGAATCCGTCCTTCGAGCTCAATGCCGCGCTGCTGTCGCGCTGCCAGGTGCTCGTGCTGCGCCGGCTCGACGACGCTGCCCTCGGCCGGGTGCTGGAGCGCGCCGAGGCCACGCTGGGCCGCAGCCTGCCGCTCGACGAGGAGGGACGGCAGGCGCTGTTCGCCATGGCCGACGGGGATGGCCGCTACCTGATCACGCTCGCCGAGCAGCTCGCGCAGCTCGACGACATCGCGCCGGTGCCGCCGGCGCGGCTGGCGACGCTCCTGCAGAAGCGCGCGCCGCTCTACGACAAGGCGCAGGAAGCGCACTACAACCTGATAAGCGCGCTGCACAAGTCGTTGCGCGGCTCGGACGTGGATGCGGCGCTGTACTGGTTCTGCCGCATGCTGGATGGCGGCGAGGACCCCAAGTACATCGCCCGCCGGCTGGTGCGCTTCGCCGTGGAGGATGTCGGCATGGCGGACCCTGCCGCGCTCACCCAGACGCTGGCAGCATGGGATACCTACGACCGGCTGGGGTCGCCTGAAGGCGAGCTCGCGATCGCGCAGGCGGTGATCTATCTCGGCACGGCGCCCAAGTCGAACGCGGGCTATGCCGCCTTCGGCGCCGCCAAGCGCTCGGCGAAGCAGCACGGCTCGCTCACGCCGCCCATGCACATCCTGAACGCGCCCACGAAGCTCATGAAGAATCTCGGCTATGGCCAAGGCTACGAGTACGACCACCATGCCGAGGAGGGCTTCTCCGGACAGAACTACTTCCCCGACGGCATGGCACGCGAGGAATTCTACCAACCGGTCGAGCGCGGCTTCGAACGCGAGATCCTGAAACGGCTGGACTACTGGAAGAAGCTGCGCGCGAAGCGGCGATAGCCTAAGGCCGCTTCATCGCCCGCACGACGCGGCGGTCGCGGCCATAGACGTCGTCGCGGAAAGTGGGAACGCCGTCGGCCGTGGCCGTCACGGTGCGGTAGGTCACGTAGATCGTGATCGGCTCGGGAAAGGTGTAGTGCGCCTGCTGTCCCGCCTCGATCGCCTGGCGCACGCGCTCCCGGCTGAAGCCTGACCGTCCGTCGAAGGCCTTCTCGACGAAGTCGAGCGGGTTCTGCAGGCGGATGCAGCCATGGCTGAAATTACGGCTGCCCTCGGTGAACAGCCAGCGGCTGGCCGTGTCGTGCATGTAGATCCCGTACTTGTTGGCGAACGGGAAGAAGATGTAGCCCAGCGCGTTGCCGGCGCCCGGATCCTGGCGGATGCGGAAGGGGAACGCCTTGGGATGGACGGTCGACCAGTCGATCGAGGCAGGATCGAGCTCGATGTCGTCGCTCCAGCTCGCGAAGATCTTGAAGCCTGCGGACTGAAGGGCATAGGGATCGCGCCGCAGCATCGGCAGATATTCCTCGCCGGAGATCGACTGCGGTACCGTCCAGTAGGGGTTGGTCTGGAACCCGCGCATGGTCGACTGGATCTCGGGCGTCGGATCCTTCGGCGTGCCCACGATCACCAGGCTCTGGAACGCCGTCCTGCCGCCGTCGACGAAGACCATCGAATAATCGCCGGCATTGACGAACACGTAGCGGCGGCCGAGGTCCTCCGGGAGCCAGCGCCGGCGTTCGAGATTGGCGATGATCTGGTCGATGCGCTCGTCGACCGTGGTGTTCAGCGACTGGGTGGTCTTGGCGCCGACGACGCCATCCACCGTCAGCCCCTTTCCCTCCTGGTAGGCCTTGACCAGGGTGACCAGCGGCTCGTCGTACAGGTCGGGTGCTTCGGTCGGCTCGGGCACGGCGAGATCGAGCTCGGCCAGACGGGCGCGCAGGATCGCGACGCGCGGGTCGGTCGCGCCGGGCTTCAGCGCGGCGCCAGGTGGCAGCGGCGTGTAGGCGGCCCGCGCGCGCTTGTCGCGCCAGGCCGCCAGCGCCTTCTGCAGGGCGGGGTAGTCACCCTTGGGCGGCAGGGAGGCGAGGAAGGCCGCGAAGTCGCCGGCTGCGGCGGCGGCTCCGAGCAGCTCCGCGCGATCGACCGTGCGCTGGCGGATGTCGATGTCCTTGTCGACGCGATTGGCGCGCACGCGGCCCGTGGAGACGTCGCTGGCATAGGCCACGAAGGCGGCCGTCAGCAGCGTCTCGGCCGCTGCGGGATCGGCGCCGGGCGCCAGCGCCTTCTCGACCGCGGCGAGGCCGTACCAGGCGGGATCCAGCCCATGGTCGGCGGCCGAGCGGAGGGCCTGCAGCAGAGCTTCCGCTCGGGCCTGGTTGGCGGTCGACCCGACCCACAGGGGCTCGTTGGCGAAGGAAGGAGCCGCTCCCCAGAGCGGCGCCAGAAAGAACACCAGAACGGCGTAAAAGCGACGGCGAATCACTTGAGTAATTTAGCAGGGAGGGTGTCGGGCGTCCATCGAGGCGCGAGGCCCTGATCGTGCAGGAAGCGCAGCAGATCGCCGGTGGCACGCGCTTTCAGCGCCGGCGTGCCGCCGCCTGCCCGGGCGCCCAGGGTGACGCAGTGGCGCCGCGCCCAGGCCTGGTATTCCGGCTCGCTCATGGTGCGACCCGCCTCCACGACGAAATGCCGTCCGTCGTCCTCGATGTAGTTCCTGCAGCACGACCAGTTCTCGGCGTCCCTGATGTCGAACACCGGTCCGATCGTCTCCCAGCCATGATGGGCGCCGCCATAGATCTTTACCTTGATCCGCCGGCTGCCGGCGGCGCGCATGCGCTGCGCATACTCGATGGCCAACGATGCCGGCGTGTAGTCATCGCGTCCCGCCAGCATGAGGAAGATCGGCCGGTCGTGGGTGGTGGGATCGCGGTGCTGCGCGGTCGCGCCCGGGCAGATCGCGACGTGCAGGTCGAACAAATGCGGGAAGCCGTTGCGCCAGTGCTGGCGCACGGCGATGGCGGCGCTGAGCGCCGCGCCGCCTCCCTTGGAGACTCCCATGACGCCGATCCGCTGCGGATCGATGCGCCGGTCGTTTCGCAGCAGGGCCAGGGCGGCGAAGGCGTCGCCCTCCATCTGGGCGGCCGAGACCAGCGTCTGGTCGGCGACTGTCCTGCGGACGCCGCGGCCGGTGAAGCTGTCGACGATCAGGGCGGCCGTGCCAGCCTGGTTGAGCGCCGCAGCATAGTAGTGCTCGCGATGGCGCTGCACGCCCGCGCTGCTGGTCAGCAGCACCATGCACGGGACTGGCCACGGTCCCTTTTCGGGAAGGTGAAGGCTGGCCGTCACCTGCGCCGGCCGTCGGGCGGCGGGATGATCGAAGGTCAGGGTGTCGAAGGACAGCGATTCCATGGACCCTGAATACCTTGTCCCGTAGTTTGCGGGCCATGAGCGCCAGCACCGGCCATGCTACCTCTCGCGGACAGGTTCAGTCCCGCGCCGTCGCTGCCGACGAGGCGGGGCTGCGGCTCGATCGCTGGTTCCAGCGCCATTTTCCGGAGCTCGGTCACGGCGCGCTGCAGAAGCTGCTGCGGACCGGGCAGGTCCGGATCGACGGCCGGCGCGCCGAGGCGAAGGACCGTGTGGCGCCCGGACAGGCCATTCGCCTGCCGCCGGGCGTCTCCGCCGCACCGCCAGCGAAGCCGCGCGAGGTCCCGGCGGTCTCCGACCGCGACGCCGCGGAGCTCCGGCGGCTCGTCATCCACAAGGACGATCACGTCCTCGTTCTCAACAAGCCGCCCGGGCTTGCGGTGCAGGGCGGCACCGGGACCGGCCGGCACGTCGACGGCATGCTCGACGCCCTGCGCTTCGGCGGCGCGGAAAGACCGCGCCTGGTGCATCGGCTCGACAAGGACACGTCGGGCCTGCTGCTGATCGCCCGGACTGCGGAGGCGGCCCGGCGCCTGGGCGAGTCCTTCCGCGATCGCGAGACCGAGAAACTCTACTGGGCGGTGGTCGTGGGCGTGCCGCCCCGAGCGGAGGGCGCGATAGACCTGCCCCTCGCCAAGCGCCCCGGCGCCCGCGGGGACCGTGAGCTGGTGCAAGTCGATCATGAGCACGGGCAGAAGGCTCTCACCCACTTCCGGGTGCTGGACAGGGCCGGTCGGCGCGCGGCCTTGCTGGCGCTCTGGCCGCGCACCGGCCGCACGCACCAGCTTCGCGTCCATTGCGCGGCGATCGGCTGCCCGATCCTGGGCGATGGCAAGTATGGCGGCGAGGAAGCGCTGCTGTCGGCCGTCGCCGACGCGCGCCGCCTGCACCTGCATGCACGCCGGCTGGCCCTGCCGCATCCGTCCGGCCGGGGGCAACTCGTGGTCGAGGCTGAGCTGCCGCCGCACTTTCGCCGGACAGTTGAAGCATTCGGCTTCTCGATCGGCAGATTTTGAGCGAGAATCGGGTTGCATGCGCAATATCTGGAGGCGGTTGTCCTGGATCCTCATCGCGGCCGTGCCTGCGGCGGCCGTCGTGGGGCTCGTCTGGGTAGCGACGCGCGACCTGTCGCAATACCAGGCACGGCTGGTCGAGCAGGTGCGCAAGGTGACGGGCCGCGAGCTCGCCGCGCGCGTGCCGCTGTCCGTGAAGATCGGCACGGAGCCGGCCATGGTGGCCGAGGGCGTCACCCTTTCCAACGCTCCCTGGGGATCGCGTCCGGAACTGGCCAGGATTCGCAAGCTCACCCTGTTCCTTGATCCGTTCTCGCTGTTGCTCGGCGAGATCAAGATCGGCCGTGTCGTGCTCGAGGGCGCCGACATCCTCGTCGAGCACAACGAAGTCGGCGACGCCAGCCTCGACATGCTGCCGCCGCCCGACGGGTCGGGGCCGCATCCGTCTGAACATCGCTCGCTGCGCCTGCGCACATCGCCCGCGTTCCCCTGGATCAATGTCATCGAGGTCAAGGATTCGGTGCTTACCGTGGCCGAGAATGGCCGGCCGCCGGTCGTGGTGGAGATTGCCACGGCGACCCTTAGGTCCTCGGCGCCGAACCAGTCGCTGCAGGTCGAGGGAAGGTTCGCCGCGCCGCAGGCAGCCCCGCTCGAACTTGCCGGCACGGCCGGCTCGTTCGACGGCTGGATGCGCGGGCTGCCGGGCAATGTCGACCTGCAAGGCGGCTTCGGCGGCGGCAGGATCGCCATCAAGGGATCCATCGCGAGCAAGGGCACGGCGCTGCAGATTGCCTCGGAAGGACCAGACATATCGGTCTTCGGACCATACATCCGGCTGCCTCTGCCGGCGGGCGGTCCGTACGTGCTGAATGCCAGGGCGGCGACCCAGCGCAGCAGCTTCAAGGTCGAGGTCTCGACCCTGAAGGTCGGTTCGAGCGAGATGACCGGAGAGGCGCTCTTTCGGCTCGATCGGAAGGGGACGGCCGCCGTGGCCGTGAACGCCGACGTCAGCCGCCTGGACATTGCCGAAGTCAGGCGCGCGCCGACCACCGCCGCCGCCGACCCGCCCGCACAGCCGCATCCGGGACAGGCGCCCGCCCGCCTCGTGCCGACCTTGCCATTCGCGGTGTCATGGCTTGGGCGGCCGGCAGTGTCGGCGAACGTGCGATTCGGCGAGATCGTGGGTCTCGGCAGCAAGATCCAGAACGCGTCCGTCGTCCTGAGCTCCAGCCAGACCCGCTTCTCCTTTCGTGCCGCCGGGACGGTGGGCGGCGGGTCGGCCGGCCTCGATCTCATCTACGATCCGACGGGGCGCATCGGCCAGGCGACGCTGACGGCGTCGGCCAATCGCGTCTCTCTCGCCGACCTCGCCGCCGTGCTGGGCTTCGATCCGGGCGTGCATGACGCCGTCGCCGACATCGACCTTCGCCTGCGCGGCGGCGGCCGCACGACGCGCGATGCCCTGAACGCGGCGAGCGGCTCGATCGAGGTCACTATCGGCAAGGGCGTCTGGCCTCGGTCCGATCTCGCCGGCTGGCCGGCCGAGACGCAGCGCCTGCTTGGCGGCACCGACAGCGGCATTCCGTTCAACTGCATCGCCGGTCGCTTCGATGTCGCGGGCGGTGTGGCGTCGCTGCGCCGCCTCGTCGTCGACACGCCGCGCGCGACCATGGTCGGCGGCGGCTACGTTCACCTGCGGACCGAGGGATTCGAGATGATCCTCGCGCCGGAGGCCCGGGACAGCCAGAACACCGGCCTGGCCTCGCCGCTGCGCCTCAAGGGCGGCAGCGGCCGGGAAACCGCGGGCGCTCTCGATCCGAACCTTGCGCGGCTGCTCGTCGGCGGCGGTCCCGTCCCCAGCTTGACGGCGCAGATCAATCAGGCGGTCCGGCAGAAGGCTCCCAACGCCTGCGCTGCCCTGGCGCCCCGCGTCGACGGGCTGCGCCCCGGGCTGAGGGCGCAATTGCCGGCGCCGGCGACGGACCATCGCCGCGGCGGCCGGCCTTCCCGGACGCCGGCGCCGCAGCGCCGCCAGCAGCGTTGACGCCGCCTGATCGCGTCGTCGTGGCCTTGTCGCGGGGCCCGCTGGCCGTTAAGCCCTTCGCGCGATGAAGCGATTCTACAAGGAGACGGCGGTCGACGAGGCCGAGTCCGGCCACCGCGTGCTGCTCGACGGCCGGCCGATCCGCACGCCGGCCAAGGCAGTCATGGTCCTGCCGACCCGCGGTCTGGCCGGGGCGATTGCGGCTGAATGGCATGACGTGCCGGAGCAGGCCGAGATCAACGTCTCGCACCTTCCCCTGACCCGTCTGGCGGCGACCGGCATCGACCGGGTGGCGGGCCAGCGCGATCAGGTGATCGAGGATACGGCGAAGTATGCCGCTTCCGACATGCTCTGCTATCGCGCCGGCGAGCCGTCGAGCCTGGTCGAGCGTCAGCAGCGCACATGGCAGCCGCTCCTCGACTGGGCGGCGCAGCGATACGACGCGCCGCTGTTCGTGGGCGAAGGCACCGCTTACGTCGTGCAGCCGGAGGAGTCGCTGGCGAAGCTGCGCGCGGCGGTGGCAGGCCACGGGAATCTCGCCCTTTCGGCGCTGTACAATCTGACCCACGTGGCGGGGTCGCTCATCATCGCACTGGCCGTCTCCGAGGGCCGGCTGAAAGCCGAGGAGGCTTTCGCCGCCGCGCAGCTCGACGAACTTTATCAGATCGAGCGCTGGGGCGAGGATCCGATCGCTACCAGGCGCCATGCCGGCATCCGGCAGGACATCGCCGCAGGGGCGCGCTTCCTTGCGCTTCTGGAGCGGCATCGACTGGGGGAGACAGCATGACGGCTGGCAGCAGATTTCGCGAAGCGCTGAAGCAGAAGGGACTGGTCGAGGCGATGGCGGCGCACAGTCCGCTGTCGGCGATGCTGGTGGCCGAAGCGGGATTCGACGCCATATGGGCATCCGGATTCGAACTGTCGGCGCTCTACGGTGTCCCGGACGTCAGCGTCGTGTCGATGACGCAGCATCTCGACATGACCCGCGCCATGGTCGATCGCTCCGGGCTGCCGGTCGTGGCCGACATCGATACCGGCTTCGGCAACGCCATCAACGTGCTCTACGCCGTCGAGCAGTACGAGCGCGCGGGCGCCGCCGCCATCGTCATGGAGGACAAGAGCTTCCCCAAGGTCACCAGCCTGATCGCCGGTGGCCGGCAGGACATGGTCCGCATCGAAGAATTCCAGGGCAAGATCGAGGCGGCCCGTTCCGCGCGGCGCAACGCCGATTTCGTCATCGTAGCGCGCACCGAAGCCCTGATCGCGGGCCTCGGACAAGAGGAGGCGCTGAAGAGGGCGCGCGCCTACGAGGCGGCCGGTGCCGACATGATCCTTGTCCATTCCAAGCAGAAGACGCCGGACGAGATCGAGTCCTTCGTGAAGGCCTGGGACGGTGGGGTACCGATCGCGCTCGTCCCGACGGCCTATCCGCAGATGACGGTCGCGCGCGTGCGCGAGTTGGGCAAGATCGGGCTGTTGATCTGGGGCAATCATGCCGTGCGAGCGTCCGTTGGAGCGATGCGCGAGACATTCGCCCGCATCCGCAAGGATGGCGGCATCCACGGCGTGGAAAGCAGCATTGCGACGGTCGAGCAGGTCTTCGACCTGCAGGGTATGGGCAAGGTCAGGGACGACGAGAAGCGATTCCTGCGCTAGACGCAGCCGTGGTATTGGCCGAAAACGAAGGCAGGGGCCGGAGAACAATTCATGCAGGAAATGTTGGCACAACTCGAACGCCGCCGCGCCGCGGCACGCCAGGGCGGAGGGCAGCGCCGCGTCGAGGCGCAGCACGCCAAGGGCAAGCTGACGGCCCGCGAGCGCATCGACGTCCTGCTCGATCCCGGCTCGTTCGAGGAATACGACATGTTCGTCGAGCATCGCTCGATCGATTTCGGCATGGAGAACCAGAAGATCCCCGGCGACGGCGTGGTGACCGGCCACGGCACGATCAACGGCCGGCTGGTCTATGTCTTCAGCCAGGACTTCACCGTCTTCGGCGGTGCCCTCTCCGGCATGCACGCCGCCAAGATCTGCAAGATCATGGACATGGCGATGAAGGTCGGGGCGCCGGTGCTCGGCCTCAACGATTCCGGCGGCGCGCGCATCCAGGAGGGTGTCGATTCGCTCGCCGGCTACGCCGACGTCTTCCAGCGGAACGTACTGGCCTCGGGCGTCATACCGCAGATCTCGATGGTGATGGGTCCCTGTGCCGGCGGCGCCGTCTACTCGCCGGCAATGACGGACTTCATCTTCATGGTGAAGGACAGCTCCTACATGTTCGTAACCGGCCCGGACGTGGTGAAGACCGTGACGCACGAGACGGTGACGCAGGAGGAGCTGGGCGGCGCGTTGACCCATACGCAGAAGTCCGGCGTCTCCGACCTTGCCTTCGAGAACGACGTCGAGGCCCTGCTGCAGCTGCGCCGCTTCGTGGACTTCCTGCCGTCGAGCAACCGCGAGAAGCCGCCCGTGCGGCCGACGACCGATCCGACGGATCGCGACGACTTCTCCCTGGATACGCTGGTCCCTGACAACCCCAACAAGCCCTACGACATCAAGGAGCTGATCCTCAAGGTCGTGGACGAAGGCGATTTCTTCGAGCTCTCGCCGGAGTGGGCCGGCAATATCGTCATCGGGTTCGGCCGCATGGCGGGCCGCACGGTGGGCTTCGTCGCCAACCAGCCGATGGTGCTGGCCGGCTGCCTCGACATCGACAGCTCGCGCAAGGCTGCGCGCTTCGTGCGCTTCTGCGACGCCTTCAATATCCCGATCGTCACGTTCGTCGACGTGCCGGGCTTCCTCCCGGGCACCACGCAGGAGTTCGGCGGCATCATCAAGCACGGCGCCAAGCTGCTCTATGCCTATGCCGAGGCGACCGTGCCGAAGGTCACGCTGATCACGCGCAAGGCCTACGGCGGGGCCTACGACGTCATGGCGTCCAAGCATCTGCGCGGCGACGTGAACTATGCCTGGCCGGCCGCCGAGATCGCCGTGATGGGGGCCAAGGGCGCGGTGGAGATCATCTTCCGTTCCGACATCGGCGACGCCGGCAAGATCGCGGCGCGTACCGAGGAATATCGCCAGAAGTTCGCCAATCCGTTCGTTGCCGCCAATCGCGGTTTCATCGATGACGTGATCATGCCGCACGGTACGCGGCGCCGGATCTGCAGGGCGCTGGCCACCCTCGAGAACAAGAAGCTCGAGAACCCGTGGCGCAAGCACGGCAACGTCCCCCTGTGACCCAATGGCGGTGAATCTCAGTCCGGAGGAGCGCATGCGGCGCGGGCGCGTGGTGCGCAAGCACGTGATCGTCGCGCTGCTGACGCTCCTGGTGCTGATCGCCGTCAACGCGATCTTCACCAGCCATTATCCCTGGTGGCTGTGGGTGCTGATGGCCTGGATGCCGCTGATTGCCGCGCATACCGCCTGGGCCATGGGCCTGTTCGATCGAGCTGGAAAGGAACCGTGAGAATGGCCGCCAAGAAGAAGGCCGCGAAGAAGAAGGTCGCGATCAAGAAGGCCGCTGCCAAGCCCGCGCCCAGGACTTCGCCGAAGACCGGAGAAGCGAAGCCTGCGAAGAGCCATCCCCTTTTCGACAAGATCCTGATCGCCAACCGTGGCGAGATCGCCTGCCGTGTGATCCGCACCTGCAAGAGGCTGGGCATCAAGACCGTCGCGGTCTACTCGGAGGCCGACGCCGACGCTCTGCACGTGCGGGAGGCCGACGAGAAGGTGCTGATCGGGCCGCCGCCCTCGACCCAGTCGTATCTGCTGATCGACAGGATCGTCGAGGCGTGCAAGGCGACCGGCGCGCAGGCGGTGCATCCCGGCTACGGCTTCCTGTCGGAGAAGCAGGAATTCCAGAAGGCGCTGGCCGAGGCCGGCATCGCCTTCATCGGTCCCGATGCGCGCGCCATCCACGCCATGGGCGACAAGATCGAGTCCAAGAAGCTCGCGCAGAAGGCCGGCGTCAGCACCGTGCCGGGATACCTGCACGCGCTGAAGGATGCCGAGGAGGCGGTGAAGATCGCCAACCAGGTCGGCTATCCCGTGATGATCAAGGCCTCGGCCGGCGGCGGCGGCAAGGGCATGCGCATCGCCTGGAACGATGCCGAGGCGCGCGAGGGCTTCGCGTCGGCGACCAACGAGGCCAAGTCGTCCTTCGCCGACGACCGCGTGTTCATCGAGAAGTACGTCGAGGAGCCGCGCCACATCGAGATCCAGCTGATTGCCGATGGGAAGGGCAGCTGCCTCTACCTGTGGGAGCGTGAGTGCTCGATCCAGCGGCGCCACCAGAAGGTGATCGAGGAGGCGCCCAGCCCGTTCCTCGACGCCAAGACGCGCAAAGCGATGGGCGAGCAGGCGGTCGCGCTCGCCAACGCGGTCAAGTACAAGAGCGCCGGCACCGTCGAGTTCATCGTCGACAAGAACCGGAACTTCTACTTCCTCGAGATGAATACCCGTCTGCAGGTCGAGCATCCGGTGACCGAGCTGATCACCGGCCTCGACCTCGTCGAATTGATGATCCGCGTCGCGGCCGGCGAGCGGCTGCCGCTCGAGCAGAAGGACGTGAAGCTCGAAGGCTGGGCGATCGAGGCGCGTCTCTATGCCGAGGATCCGTTCCGCAACTTCCTGCCGTCGACGGGGCGGCTGGTGAAGTATCGCGAGCCGGCGCCCGGACCGGACGTCCGCGTCGATACCGGCGTGTACGAGGGCGGCGAGATCTCGATGTTCTACGATCCGATGATCGCCAAGCTCTGCACCTACGGGCAGACCCGCCTCGAAGCCATCGAGCGCATGCGCCGGGCGCTCGACGAGTTCTACGTCCGGGGCGTGTCGCACAACGTGCCGTTCCTCGCGGCGCTGATGGCGCATCCGCGCTTCCGCGAGGGCAGGCTCACCACCAACTTCATCGCCGAGGAATTCAAGGGCGGCTTCACGGCGGCGCACCTGCCGCCGCGCGATCCGGCTCTGCTGGCGGCGGTCGCGGCCGTGGTCGACCGTATCAGGGCGTCGCGGATGGGGAACGTGCAGGATGAGCGCGTTGTCCTGCTCAACCGTGAGCCCGTCGCGCTTACGGTGCTCGGCGCCGCGCCTTCCTTCGTGGTCGAGGCCGGCAACCGCCGTCTTGCGGTCGAGACGCCCTGGTCGCCGGGCGAGCCGCTGGTGCGCGCGACCGTCGATGGCCAGCCGGTCGTGGTCCAGGTCGACGCCGTCGGGTCGGGCTGGAGGCTGATCAACGAGGGCGGTCAGGCCGACGCGCTGGTGCTGACGCCACGGCAGGCCGAGCTCTACGCCCTCATGCCGGTCAAGGCCGCGCCCGACACGTCGAAGTTCCTGCTGTCGCCGATGCCGGGGCTGCTGTCGTCGGTGGCGGTGGGCGAAGGCCAGGAGGTCAAGGCCGGCGAGGCGCTGGCCGTCGTCGAGGCCATGAAGATGGAGAACGTGCTGCGGGCGGTGCGCGACGGCACGGTGAAGGTGCTGCACGCCAAGCCCGGCGACAGCTTGCGCGTCGACCAGAAGATCATCGAGTTCGCCTGAGGCGATGACGATCCAGGCGCGCCTCACGATCGCCGGCCGCGTCCAGGGCGTCGGCTATCGCGACTGGACGATCACGACGGCGCGCCGTCTTTCCCTGGCGGGCTGGGTGCGCAACCGCAGCGACGGATCGGTCGAGGCTCTGCTGGTGGGCGAGGATTCCGCCGTCGGCATCATGATCGAGGCCTGCCGCCGCGGCCCGCCGGGCGCGCGCGTCGACAGCATCGACGTCGAACCGCTCGATCTCGACATCCTGCCGGAGGGCTTCACTCGGCTGCCAACGGCCTGATCGCCGGAGCGAGGGCGTCGCGGAAGGTGGAGACCAGGGCGGCATCGACGTCGGCCATCGTGACCGGCAGGCCGAGATCGACCAGCGAGGTGACACCGTGGCCCGCGATGCCGCAGGGCACGATGCCGCCATAGTGCGACAGGTCGGGCTCGACATTGATCGACAGGCCGTGGAACGACACCCAATGGCGGATGCGCACACCGATGGCAGCGATCTTGTCGTCGCGCGGGCTGCCGTCCGGCAGGGGCGGCCTGTCGGGCCGCACCACCCAGACGCCGACCCGGCCGGCGCGCCGCTCGCCGGTGACCCCGAAGCGGGCGAGCGAGCGGATGGCCCAGTCCTCCAGCCCATGCACGAAGCTGCGGACGTCACGGCGCCGGGCGCGGAGGTCGAGCATGACATAGACCACGCGCTGGCCCGGGCCATGGTAGGTGTACTGGCCGCCGCGACCGGCCGCGTGGACCGGAAAGCGCAGGGGCTGCAGCAGGTCGTTCGGCCGGGCGCTGGTGCCGGCCGTGTAGAGCGGGGGATGCTCCAGCAGCCAGATCAGCTCCCGCTCGCGGCCGGCCCGGATGTCCGCGACCCGGGCCTCCATGACCTGCAACGCCTCGTCGTAGGGGACGAGACCATCCGAAATACGCCATTCCAGCCGGTCCATTGTGGCAAAATCGGCGCTTCCGCGCTGCAGCGCAAGGGGGCGCATCGGCGCGCCTTGCCACTGGGTGGCCTATTTGGTATCCCCCGCCGCATCGACCGGCGCGGCCATGGCGGAATTGGTAGACGCGCTAGCTTGAGGTGCTAGTGCCGCGAGGCGTGGAAGTTCGAGTCTTCTTGGCCGCACCAAACTCGCCGGTTCGATCGAAAAGGTGATGTGTCGCCGCCCCTCGGGGCGGCCCTTTTTGTTTTGAAGACGGAGCCCTGTGGCGGGGAATGGAGGCGGGCTTGGCGGATGAACTCACCGAAAGCGCGCTCCGCTATCACCGCATTCCCAGACCGGGCAAGATAGAGGTCGTCCCCACCAAGCCGCTGGCGACGCAGCGCGATCTGTCGCTGGCCTACTCGCCCGGCGTGGCCGCCGCCTGCAACGAGATCGTGCGCGACCCGGCGCTGGCGGCCGAGCTGACGGGCCGCGCCAACCTGGTCGCCGTGGTCACCAACGGCACGGCCGTGCTGGGGCTGGGGGCCATCGGCCCGCTGGCCGCAAAGCCGGTCATGGAAGGCAAGGGCGTCCTGTTCAAGAAGTTCGCCGGGATCGACGTCTTCGACATCGAGCTGGCGGAGAACGACCAAGACAAGCTGGTCGACATCGTTGCGGCGCTGGAGCCGACCTTCGGCGGCATCAACCTCGAGGACATCAAGGCGCCGGAGTGCTTCTACGTCGAGCAGAAGCTGCGGGAGCGGCTCGGCATCCCGGTGTTCCATGACGACCAGCACGGCACCGCGATCATCGTCGGTGCCGCCGTCCTGAACGGGCTGGCGCTGGTGGGCAAGGACATCTCCAAGGTGAAGCTGGTCGCGTCGGGGGCCGGCGCAGCGGCGCTGTCCTGCCTCGGCCTGCTGGAGAAGCTCGGCCTGCCGCGCGAGAACATGTGGGTCACCGACATCAAGGGCGTCGTGTGGAAGGGTCGCAACGAGTTGATGGACCCGTGGAAGGAGCGCTATGCCCGCGACACGCCGACCCGCACGCTGGGCGAAGTGATCGACGGTGCCGACGTCTTCCTCGGCCTGTCGGCCGGCGGCGTGCTCAAGAAGGAGATGGTGGCGGCGATGGCGGCAAAGCCGCTGATCCTGGCGCTCGCCAATCCCAATCCCGAGATCACGCCAGAGGACGTGGCGGCGGTGCGGGAGGACGCGATCGTCGCCACGGGCCGCAGCGACTATCCCAATCAGGTCAACAACGTCCTCTGCTTTCCCTACATCTTCCGCGGTGCGCTGGATGTCGGGGCGCGCACCGTCAACGACGAGATGAAGATCGCCTGCGTGCGGGCGCTGGCGGCGCTGGCGCGCAAGGAGCCCTCCGAGGTCGTGGCGCGCGCCTTCGGCGACCAGGCCGGCGGCGGCTTCGGCGCCGAGCAGATCATCCCCAAGCCGTTCGATCCGCGCCTGATCGTCGAGCTGGCGCCCGCCGTCGCGCGGGCCGCCATGGAATCGGGCGTCGCGACCCGGCCGATTGCCGATTTCGAATCCTACCGCCAGCAGCTCAGCCAGTTCGTCTTCAAGTCCGGCCTGGTGATGCGGCCGGTCTTCGAGCAGGCCCGCAGCCGGCCCAAGCGGGTGATCTTCAGCGCCGGCGAGGACGACCGCGTGCTGCGCGCCACGCAGATCATCCTCGACGAGGGTGTCGCCCAGCCCATCCTGATCGGCCGTCCCGAGGTCGTGCGCCGCCGGGCCGAGCGCCTGGGCCTGCGTTTCCGACCGGGTACCGACGTCGCCCTGATCGATCCCTCGAACGACCCGCGATACGACCGCTATTGGGGCGCGTATCACCAGCTCATGGAGCGGCGCGGCGTCACTGAGCCCACGGCGCGCAATCTGGTGCGCAGCAGCCCGACACTGATCGCCGCGCTAGCCGTGCGGCTGGGCGACGCCGACGCCATGATCGCCGGCGCCTACGGCCGGTTCCGTACCCACTTCAACCATGTGCGGGACGTCATCGGGACCCGCGAGGGCATCAAGCGCATGGCGGCGCTCAGTCTCGTGGTCATGCCGACGCGCTCGCTGTTCATCGCCGACACCTACGTCAACGCCGATCCCGACGCCGAGACGCTGGTCGACATCACGTTGCAGGCGGCCGACGCCGTCCTGCGCTTCGGCATTCAGCCCAAGGTGGCACTGATCTCGCATTCGAGCTTTGGCAGCTCCGACCAGCCCTCGGCCCTGAAGATGGCCGAGGCCGTGCGGATCCTGCATCAGCGGGCGCCGGCTCTCGAAGTCGACGGCGAGATGCATGCCGATGCCGCGCTCGATCCGGAGATTCGGGCCAGCGTCTTCCCGCGGTCGCGGCTCAAGGATGCGGCGAACCTCGTGATCTGCCCGTCGCGGGATGCCGCCAACATCGCCTTCAACCTGCTGAAGAACGCCGTCGAGGGCCTGCATATTGGACCGATGCTGCTGGGAACCGCGATGCCCGCGCACGTGCTCACGCCATCGGTGACGGCGCGCGGCATCCTCAACATGACGGCACTCGCCGCCGTCGAAGCGCAGCGCCTCGCCGAAGCGCGCGGGTGAGCCTCGGATGAGCAGCGAGGCCGATGTTCTCGACGAGGTCACACCGGAGCTGATCCGGCGCGTCGAGGCGGCGCTCGCTGAGGATAGCTTCGACCAGGTCAGGGAACTCGTTGGCGGACTGAGCGCCTCCGGACAGGCCTCGATCATCGAGCAGGTCTCGGAGCTCGAGCGCGACAAGCTGGTCGCCATCCTCAAGCGGGACCTCGATCCGGAAACGCTGATCGAACTCGACGAGGATGTGCTCGAGGACGTCCTCGAACAGCTCGACAGCAAGGACATCGCCGCGGCCGCTCGAGAACTCGAAGCCGACGACGCCGCGGCCATCCTCGGGGAATTGCGGGAAGAGGAACGCCGCGAGGTCCTGGCCGAACTGCCGCCCGAGGACCGCGCCGACATCGAGCGGGCGCTTGCCTATCCGGAGGGCACGGCGGGCCGGCTGATGCAGCGCTCGCTGGTCAAGGTGCCCGACAGCTGGACCGTGGGCGAGGTGATCGACCATTGCCGCGAGGCGACCGATCTGCCGGACGACGTGTACGACATCTTCGTCGTGGACGGCACCGGCCGGCTGCGCGGCTCCGTGCCGCTCGGCCGCATGCTGCGCACCAAGCGACCCGTGCCGATCCTCGACATCGTCGATCCCGACATTCCCTCGGTCCCGGTGGCTGCCGAGCAGCGCGAGGTGGCGCATCTGTTCCGGGACCAGAACCTCGTCTCGTGCCCGGTCGTCGATGGCCGTGGCCGCCTGGAAGGCGTGATCATGGTCGACGACGTGGTCGACGTGATCGACGAGGAAGCCGAGGAGGACCTCCTCAAGATGGGCGGCGTCGGTCACGATGACATGTACGCCAACCCGGTCCGGACCGCGCGCCTGCGCGCCCTGTGGCTGATGATCAACCTGGCGACCGCGGTGCTGGCCTCGCTGGTGATCGGACAATTCGAAGGCTCGATCGAGAAGATCGTGGCGCTCGCCGTCCTGATGCCGATCGTGGCGTCGATGGGCGGCAACGCCGGCACGCAGACCGTCACCGTGGCGGTGCGTGCCCTGGCGATGGGCGAGCTGACGGCGGCCAATGCGATGCGCTTCGTGGCCAAGGAGGCGGCCGTCGGCGGGCTGAACGGCCTTCTCTTTGCCTTCTTGGTCGGCGCGGCGGTGATCGCCTGGTATGGGGATTGGCGCCTGGGCGCCGTGATCGGCGCCGCGATGGTCTGCAATCTCCTCGCCGCAGCGCTCGCCGGCACGCTGATCCCGCTCGGCCTGCAGCGCTTCGGCGTCGACCCGGCGGTCTCTTCGAGCGTGTTCCTCACGACGGTAACGGACGTGATCGGCTTCGTGGCCTTTCTCGGCCTGGCGACCGTCTTCCTCCTCTAGCGGGCGAAGTCCAGCCGGCTGTCCCGTCCTGGAGCGAGGCCAGGCCATGCATGCGCCCGGGCGCTCTCCTGCAGCAACTCCACCAGCGCAGGGTCGGTGCCGGCCCGCCAAGCCAGGACCACGCGGCGTTCCAGGGCGACTTCGCGGATCTCCGCCGATGCCATGCCCGGGCGCAGCAGCGACCGCGGCATCAGGCCGACGCCCAGTCCCGCGAGCACGGCAGCCGCACAGCGCTGCTCGTCCACCGAGCGCAGGACGGCGCGCGGCCGCACGCCGGCGGCGGCGAACAGGCGCTGCGCCTCGTCGTGAGCCTCGCAGGCCGCGCGCAGCACGAAGGGCGTGTCAGCGAGATCCCGTGCCGACCAGCGGTCGCGCGTGGCGACGCGGTGATCGGCGGCCGCGGCGAGAAGGTACGGCTCGCGCCACAGCGCGACCGCTCTCGTGGCGTCCACCTCCGGTGTCGCGGGCGTGCGGACGGGAAAGAGGGCGATGTCGCAGCGTCCGCGGCGCCAGCGGTCGGCCGTGGCATCCGCGGGGCCGTCGGCGATCTCGACCTCAAAGTCGGCCGACTTCAGGACGGCACCAAGCCACTGCAGGGTGGCGTCTGAAGGCAAGGTGGCCGCGAGGGCGATGCGCAGCAGCCGCGGACGCTGTCCTGTCCGCTGCTCGGCCCGGGCGGTCTGCCAGGCCTCGAGCATGCTCCGCGCATGGGGCAGCAGACGGCGGCCTGCCGTCGACAGGCCGCTGCGTCGGCCTCGTTCGATCAGCCGCGCGCCGATCGCCTGCTCCAGTTTGGCGATGCCGGCCGACAGCGTGGGCTGCGTGACCCGACAGCGCTCCGCGGCCGCGGTGAAGCTGCCGGTTTCGGCGACCGCAACGAAGTAACGCAGGAACGACAAGTTCATTTGGATAGAAATCAGCTATCCAAAAAAAAGAAACAATCGATTTCCTCTATATCTGGCCCTTACCTTAGTCTTTCGCCATGACGAGCATCAAGCTTTCCCGCGCCGACGGCATCGCCGTGGTGACGCTTTGCGCCCCTCCCATGAACGCCCTGGACGCGCCTCTGCTGGAGGAACTGGCCGAGCTGTTCGCGGCGCTGGCGGCGGACGTGACGGTGCGCGGAGCCGTGCTCGCCGCCGAGGGGCGGGCCTTCTCCGCGGGGTTGGACCTCAAGGCGGCGCCCGGCCTGGATCACGCCGGGCAGCGGCGCCTGGTCAATGCCCTCAACACCGCCTTCGGGACGCTCTACGGTTGGCCGAAGCCTTTGGTCGCGGCGGTCCAGGGACACGCCATCGCCGGCGGGCTGATCCTGGCCCTGTGCGCCGACCGCCGCATCGCCGCGGACGTGCCCCTGCAGATCAGCCTGGCCGAGGTGCGGGTCGGGGTGGCCTATCCGGTATCGCCGCTCGAGATCGCCCGTGCCGAACTGTCGGCCGCCGTGTCGCGGCGTCTGGTCCTGCTGGGCGAGTCGCTCGACGGAGCGGCGGCCGAGCGGCTCGGCGTGATCGATCATCGCGTCCCCTCGACCGACCTGATGGAAGCCGCCCTTGCACGCGCGGCCGATCATGCACAGCTGCCGCCGCAGGCCTTCGCTGTGACCAAGCGGGAGCTGCGGGCCGCTCCCCTGGCCCGCATCGATGCCGCGAGAGCTGGCCAGGGCGAACCTCGACTGGTGTCCTGGCTGGGCGACGAGATGCGCCGTGCCGCGGCGGCCGTCGTGGGTACCGGCTGATTGACTTCGCAGCCAGCCGCTGGCGGGCTATCGTCCGGCCGGGAGGACGTCGAATGCGCGCCATGGCTGGCTTGGTCTGCTTGCTCGCGCTGACGCTGCTGTCCGTAGCGGCGCCGGCACAGAACAGGGTGCCGTCCGAGCGCGCGCTGGAAGCGCTCGTGAAGGTCAGCCTGCTGTCCTTCAACGATGCCAACGTCACCGGCAACTACGACGTCTTCCATGCCCGGCTGTCGAAACCGTTCCGCGACCAGTTCCCGCCGGAGCGCCTGAAGGCGACGTTCAAGGAGTTCCGCAGCAAGAACATCGACATCGAACCCATCGCCGCCCTGAAGCCCGCCTACGACCCCGCGCCGCGCATCGACGATGACGGCAAGCTTGTGGTGAAGGGATATTTCCCCACCGAGCCCCTTCAGCTCAGCTTCGATCTCGGCTTCATCCCGTCGGACGGCGAGTGGAAGCTGATCGGCATTCATGTGAAGACGGACGCTCGGCCCTGACGCATTCCACCGAAAAGGCAAGACAGACCATGATCCCCAACGCGATGCCGCCCTTCGACTTCGGCCTGGGCGAAACGGCCGACGCGCTGCGCGAGCAGGTCCAGCGCTTCTCCGCCGATCAGGTCGCGCCCATCGCGGCCGAGATCGACAAGACGGATCGATTTCCGCGGGAGCTGTGGCCGAAGATGGGCGAGCTCGGCCTGCATGGCATCACGGTCGAGGAGGAGTATGGCGGCGCCGGGCTCGGCTACCTCGAGCACGTGATCGCGGTCGAGGAATTGAGCCGCGCCTCGGCGGCCGTCGGGCTGAGCTACGGCGCGCATTCCAACCTGTGCGTCAACCAGATCCGCCGCAACGGAAGCGACGAGCAGAAGCGGCGCTTCCTGCCCAAGCTGATCTCCGGCGAGCATGTCGGCAGCCTGGCCATGAGCGAATCGGGCGCCGGGTCCGACGTCGTCTCGATGAAGCTGCGCGCCGACCGCAAGGGCGACCGCTACGTGCTGAACGGCACCAAGATGTGGATCACCAACAGCCCGGACGCGCAGGTGATCGTCGTGTACGCCAAGACCGATCCGGCGGCCGGGCCGCGCGGCATCACGGCCTTCATCGTCGAGACCGACCGCAAGGGTTTCAAGGTGGCGCAGAAGCTCGACAAGATGGGCATGCGCGGCTCCTCGACCGGCGAGCTGGTGTTCGAGGACTGCGAGATCCCCGAGGAGAACGTGCTGGGCGCGGTCGGCAAGGGCGTCAACGTGCTGATGAGCGGCCTCGACTACGAGCGCGCCGTCCTCGCCGCGGGCCCGCTCGGCATCATGCAGTCGGCCATGGACATCGTCGTGCCCTACGTGCACGAGCGGAAGCAGTTCGGCCAGGCCATCGGCGAGTTCCAGCTCGTGCAGGGCAAGCTGGCCGACATGTACACCACGATGAACGCCTGCAAGGCCTATGTGTACGCCGTCGCCAGGGCCTGCGACCGCGGCCAGACCACGCGCAAGGATTCGGCGGGCGCGATCCTCTATGCCGCCGAGAAGGCGACCATGGTGGCGCTCGACGCGATCCAGCTGCTGGGCGGCAACGGCTACATCAACGATTATCCGACGGGCCGGCTGCTGCGCGACGCGAAGCTCTACGAGATCGGTGCTGGCACCAGCGAGATCCGCCGCATGCTGATCGGCCGCGAGCTGTTCGCCGAGACGGCTTGATCGCCAAGGGGTTTCAATTCACACTGTGTATTGAAACCATGCCACGCTATCTCACCGAACAGGACATCGCCGACTTCCGCGCCGCCTTGTGCAGGGTCGCGACCGAACGCTTCGCGCGTTTCGGCTACGAGGGCGTCACCATGCGCCAGCTCGCCGAGGCGCTGGGCTGCAGTCCCAAGACGCCCTACCGGTACTTCAAGGACAAGGCGGACATCCTGGCGACGGTGCGAGCCCAGGCCTTCGCGCGGTTCGCGGACGAGCTGGAGGCGGCGGTGGCCGGGGCGCCGGACGATCCCGTCTCGCGCGCCCACCGTGTCGGCGAGGCCTATTTCCGTTTCGCCATGAAGCACCCGCACGCCTATCGCATCATGTTCGATATCGATGCACCGATCGACGACGACCATCCGGATCTCGGGCCGCAGGCCCGGCGCGCGGCCCGCTACATCACCCGCACCGCCGAGAGCCTCGTTGAAGCCGGCGTGATCGACGTGGATCCCACGCTGTTCGGCTATGCCATGTGGGCGGCCACGCACGGGCTCGTGATGTTGCAGCAGGCCGGCATGCTGGAACATGCTCCCGACTATCGGACGCTCGCGACCTTCCATGGCGGGCTGATGCTGAAGGGTGCCGCGCCAGGCCCATCGAAGAAAGCGGGGAAGAAGCCATGACGGGCGACAGGGTGGCGGGCGTGACGGCCGGCGAGCGCTTCCGCAGCTGGAGCGATATCCAGGCCAACGCCCAGAAGGCGGCGGGTGGGCTGGCCGCGCTGGGCGTGCGCGAGGACGACTGCGTGGCCCTCATGCTGCGCAACGACTTCGCCACCTTCGAGGTCAACATGGCGGCCAGCCAGCTCGGCGCCTACGCCGTCCCGATCAACTGGCATTTCACGCCGGAGGAGGCGGGCTACATCCTGGCCGACAGCGCGGCCAAGGTGCTGGTCGTGCACAGCGACCTGCTGGCGCAGATCGCCGGCGGCGTGCCCGAGAGCGTGCGGGTCCTCGTCGTGCCGACGCCCGATGAGATCGCGGCCGCCTTCAACGTGCCGCCCGGACGCCGGCAGGTGCCTGCCGGCCTCGAGAGCTGGGACGGCTTCGTCGCCGCGAGCGCCCCGCACACGCAGCCGCCGAGGGCGCTGCGCGGCAGCATGATCTACACGTCGGGCACGACCGGCCGGCCCAAGGGCGTGCGCCGCCGGCCCTCCACGCCCGAGCAGCAGGCGCTGCTCGCGGCCGAATCGGCGAAGTACTGGGGCCTGAAGCCGGATCCCGACACCGTCGTGCTGATGAACGGGCCGATGTACCATTCCGCGCCGGCCGCGTACGGGATGGGCAGCGCCCGGCTCGGCCTCCGCATGGTCCTGCAGCCGCGCTTCGAGGCCGAGGACATGCTGCGCCTGATCGATCGGCACAAGGTCAGCCACATGCATATCGTGCCGACCATGTTCGTGCGCCTGCTGCGGCTGCCGGACTCGGTGAAGGCGCGCTACGACGTGTCGTCTCTGCGCTGGGTCGCCCATGGTGCGGCGCCATGCGCACCGGCGGTGAAGCGCCAGATGATCGACTGGTGGGGCCCCGTGATCAACGAGTACTACGGCGCCACCGAGACGGGCGTGGTCGTCTGGCACGATTCGCACGAGGCGCTGCGCAAGCCCGGCACCGTGGGGCGCGTGGTCGAGGGCGCCGTCCTGCGCATCGTCGACGAGCAGGGGCGGCCAGTGAAGCAGGGCGAGGTCGGCGAGATCTACCTGCGCGGTCCCCACCTGTCGGACTTCACCTACAACAACGACGAGGCCAAGCGCCGCGAAGTCGCGCTGGGCGATCTCGTCACGGTGGGCGACGTCGGCTACCAGGACGCCGACGGCTTCGTGTTCCTGTGCGACCGCAAGCGCGACATGATCATCTCGGGCGGGGTGAACATCTATCCCGCCGAGATCGAGTCCTGCCTGATCCAGATGCCCGGGGTGCGCGACTGCGCGGTGTTCGGCATCCCCGACGAGGAGTTCGGCGAGCAGATCTGCGCCCATGTCGAGCCGCAGCCCGGGGCGGCGCTGGACGCGGCGGCCGTCCGCGTCTGGCTGGGCGAGCACCTGTCGCGCTACAAGGTGCCGAGAGTCGTCGAGTTCAGCGCCGCCCTGCCGCGCGAGGATTCCGGAAAGATCTTCAAACGGAAGCTCCGCGCGCCATATTGGGAGAAAGCAGGAAGGTCCATCTGATCGCGAGGCCGGGGCCATGTCCGACGATGACGTCACGCTGTTCGGCAAGCTCAAGAGCAAGCTGATCGACAGCAAGCAGAAGTGGGCCGAGGATGGCCGGCTGCTCACCGGCAAGAGCGCCTTGCATTCCCAGCGCCTGCCGCCCGGGCAGCGCCGGGTCGACAACTGGCCGGTGCTCGATCTCGGCATCCAGCCCGAGATCCCGCTGCACGCCTGGCGCCTCTTCGTCGACGGCGAGGTCGAGACCCCCATGAACTGGAGGTGGGGCGAGTTCACCGACCTGCCCCGGACGGTGCTCACGACCGATATCCACTGCGTGACCGCCTGGTCGCGCTACGACAACCGCTGGGAAGGCGTCCGCGCGCGGGATCTCATGGCGCTGGTCAAGCCCAGGCCGGCCGCGCGGCACGTGATCCTCCATTCCTACGACACCTACACGACCAATGTCCCGCTGGCCGATTTCTCGGCCGACGACGTGCTGCTGGCCTGGAGCTGGCAGGGCGAGCCGATCAGCCGCGAGCATGGCGGGCCGCTGCGCGTGGTGCTTCCGAAACTCTACTTCTGGAAGAGCGCCAAATGGATCAAGCGCATCGAATTCTCGGTGCACGACAAGCCCGGCTTCTGGGAAGTCCGGGGCTATCACAACTACGGCGACCCCTGGCGCGAGCAGCGCTACGACGACGAAACCTGAAGGGAGTTCCGACATGGCGTCCGCGCACGATTTCACCTTCACGACCATCGACAACAAGCCGCTCGACATGAAGGGCCTCGCCGGCCGGCCGGTGCTGCTCGTGAACGTCGCCTCGTTCTGCGGGTTCACGCCGCAATATGCCGATCTCGAGAAGCTGCACGAGGCCTACGGGCCGAAGGGGCTGGTCGTGCTCGGCGTGCCGTCCAACGACTTCGGCGCCCAGGAGCCCAAGACCGAGCCGGAGATCGCCCGTTTCTGCGAGACGGCCTACGGCGTGAAGTTCCCGCTGACGGCGAAGCAGAAGGTGATCGGCCCCGACGCCCATGCGCTGTATCGCTGGATCGCCGAGCAGGCCGGCGAGGACGCCGCGCCGAAGTGGAACTTCCACAAGTACCTCATCGGCAAGGATGGCAGCCTGCTGGGCGCCTGGCCCAGCCGCGTCAAGCCGATGTCGGAGGAGATTACCGCTGCGGTCGAGAAGGCGCTTTGATCGCCAACGCTTTCGTCACGCCCTCGAACACGGCGTGGAACATCTCCGTCGTCAGCCGCCCGGTGTTCGTGTTGTAGCGCGAGCAATGGTAGCTGTCGGCGAGCGTCAGGCCGGTGGGCAGCGCATGCAGACGGCCGTGGATGAAGGGGTAGGCCCCTGCGGGCCGCACGGTCAGGGCACGCAGCACCTGGTCGTGGGCGCCCTTGCCCAGCGCGACGATGACCTTGAGCTGCGGCATGACCGCGAGCTCCGCCTGCAGGAAGGGCCGGCAGTTGGCGAACTCGGCCGGCAGCGGCTTGTTCTCCGGCGGCAGGCAGCGGACCGCGTTGGCGATGCGGCAGTCGACCAGGTGCAGCCCGTCGTTGGGGTCGGCGCGATAGGTGCCCTGGGCGAAACCGTACTCGAGCAGCGTCGAATAGAGCAGATCGCCGGCATAGTCGCCGGTGAAGGGTCGGCCGGTCCGGTTGGCGCCGCGCATTCCGGGCGCCAGGCCGACGATCAGCAGCCGGGCGTCGAGGTCGCCGAAGGAGCGGACCGGTGCATTGTTCCAGTCGGGATACTGACCGCGCAGCTCCTGCCGGAAGGCGACGAGCCTGGGACAGCGCGGACAGTCGGAAGGCGGTTCCTCGAACCGCTGGGCCGGCATGGCCGGACGACGCGTCAGGCCGACCGCATCAGATGGTCGGGGGCGCTGTCGGTCCCCAGGTCGCCGTTCGCGACAGCCGGGCGCGGCGCGCGTTCGGACGGGTTGCGCGCGATCAGGGGCGCGAGCTCTGAGAGCTCGATGAAGTCGTCGGCCTGGCGGCGCAGCTCGTCGGCCACCATGGGCGGGGAGGACTTGATGGTGCTGACCACCGAAACCCGCAGGCCGCGGCGCTGGACGGCCTCGACCAGGCGCCGGAAATCGCCGTCCCCCGAGAACAGGATCACGTGATCGAGGTGTTCGGCCATCTCGAGCACGTCGATGGCCAGCTCGATGTCCATGTTGCCCTTGATCTTGCGGCGGCCCATGGCGTCGGTGAATTCCTTGGTCGGCTTGGTGACCATCGTGTAGCCGTTGTAGTCCAGCCAGTCGATCAGCGGCCGGATCGGCGAGTATTCCTGGTCCTCCACCAGCGCCGTATAGTAGTAGGCACGGACCAGCCGCCCCTTGTCGCGGAACACCTTCAGCAGGCGTCTGTAGTCGATGTCGAAGCCGAGCGCCCGGGCAGCCGAATAGAGATTGGCGCCATCGATGAACAGGGCAACGCGCTCGTTCTCGTAGAAATTGCCTTTCATGACCAAAAAGTCCTTCTCGGAATAAAATACGCAGAGGGCGCGAAATAAATTGCCTGGTCGCGGAAGACACGTACCCCATCGTCCTTCCACGACCCAATATCACTAGGATATTATGTTATGAAATTCAAGGCGTTGGGGACTCCTGTTCGTGGAAGCTCACAGTCCGCTCCCGATTTTCGTCGCGCTGGGCGGCAACCTCGACCATCCGGTGCACGGTGCCCCGGTGCGCACGCTCACGGCCGCCCTGCGGGCCCTTGCCGGCCGCGGCGCCAGGGTCCGTCGCCTTTCGCCCTGGTACCGGACCGCTCCCGTCCCGCCCTCCGATCAGCCCTGGTATGTCAACGCGGTGGCCGAGATCGACACCGGCTGGCCGGCCGACCGCCTGCTGGCGGAGCTCCACGCGGTGGAGGCGGATTTCGGGCGGGTGCGCTCGGACGCCAATGCCGCCCGGCTGATCGACCTCGATCTGATCGACTATCGCGGGCGGACGGCCGCCGGCGGGCCGGGGCACGCGATCCTGCCGCATCCGCGGCTCGAGGGCCGCGCCTTCGTGCTGAAGCCCCTGGCCGACCTCGCACCGGACTGGCGCCATCCAAGGACCGGCGTGGGGATCCGGGCGCTGCTGGACGCGCTGCCGGCCGACCAGGTCGCCGAGCGTCTGCCCTCCGGCGCGGCCCAGGGCGGGGAGGGGTTGCCTTTTCCCGGCAGCCGCGTATAACCGCCGGCTCCCGGGAAATCAGAGGTCTCCATGGCGCGCGTCACCGTCGAAGACTGCATCGTGCAGGTCCCCAACCGTTTCGAGCTCGTCATGTTCGCCGCCCAGCGGGCGCGCGACATCTCGTCCGGCGCCCAGATCACCCTCGACCGCGATCGCGACAAGAACCCGGTCGTGGCGCTGCGCGAGATCGCGGAGGAGAAGCTGGATCACGGCCAGCTCAAGGATTCGCTGATCTCGGGCATGCAGAAGCACGCCGACATCGACAAGCCCGAGGAAGTCAACGAGATGGCCGAGCTCGAGCAGGAGCTGGCCGCCGCGCTCGCCCAGGGCGGGGCCGAGGCCGCGCAGCCCAAGGCGCTGCCGATGGCCGAGGACGACGACATCGTCGAATGAGCTCCCGGCAGGGCATTTCCCTGCCGTTCGCGTAAACGTCATGGAGCGAGCGCAATCGTCCCCATATAATGGACGATTGTCATGATTCGTCAGTTCGAACTCGTCGAGCGCGTGCAGTCCTACGATCCCGATGCGGACGAGGACATGCTGAATCGCGCCTATGTCTATGGGCTGAAGAAGCACGGCAATCAGCTGCGCGCCTCGGGCGACCCCTATTTCTCCCATCCGGTCGAGGTGGCGGGCATCCTGTCCGAGATGAAGCTGGACACCGCCTCGATCGTGACCGGCCTGCTGCACGACACGCTCGAGGACACCGACGCCACGCGGGACGAGATCGCCGGCATGTTCGGCGAGAACGTCGCGCGGCTGGTCGACGGCGTGACCAAGCTCAGTCGCCTGGAGGTGCAGTCCGAGAGCACCAAGGAGGCCGAGAACCTGCGCAAGCTGGTGCTGGCCATGTCGTCGGACATCCGGGTGCTGCTGGTGAAGCTGGCCGACCGGCTGCACAACATGCGCACGCTGCACCACATCAAGGACCCGGCGCGCCGCCGGCGCATCGCGCGCGAGACCATGGACCTCTATGCGCCGCTCGCCTCGCGCATCGGCATGGAGAACATCAAGCGCGAGCTCGAGGAGCTGGCCTTCGCCGAGCTCAACCCCGACGGCCGCGCCTCGGTGCTGGCCCGCCAGGGGTATCTGCGCGAGCGCGGGGAGCAGCTCGTGCCGCAGATCGAGGCCGAGCTGCTGAAGACCCTGCAGGAGGGCGGGCTCGAGGCGCAGGTGTCGGGGCGCGAGAAGACCCCGTACTCGATCTGGCGGAAGATGCAGACGAAGAACGTTTCCTTCGAGCAGCTCTCCGACATCATGGCCTTCCGCATCATCGTGGCCGATATCGCGCAGTGCTACCAGGCGCTGGGCCTGATCCATGGCCGCTACCAGGTGATCCCCGGCCGCTTCAAGGACTACATCTCCGTTCCCAAGCCCAACGGCTACCGCTCGCTGCACACCGGCGTGCTGGGCCCGCAGAACCAGCGCATCGAGATCCAGATCCGCACCGCCGAGATGCAGGACCAGGCCGAGCGCGGCGTCGCGGCCCACTGGATGTACAAGGAGGGAGGTCCGTCGACCGACGCGCCGCAATACGCCTGGCTGCGCAGCCTGATCGAGATCCTCGACAAGGCGCCCAACGCCGAGGAGTTCCTCGAGCACACCAAGCTCGAGATGTTCCAGGACCAGGTGTTCTGCTTCACGCCGAAGGGGAAGCTGATCGCCCTGCCGCGCGGCGCCACGCCGATCGACTTCGCCTATGCCGTGCACAGCCAGGTCGGCGATACCTGCGTGGGGGCCAAGATCAACGGTCGCATGCTGCCGCTGCGCACGCAGCTGTCGAACGGCGACCAGGTCGAGATCGTCACTTCCAAGGCGCAGACCCCGTCGCCCACCTGGGAACGCTTCGTCGTCACCGGCAAGGCCAAGGCCGCGATCCGTCGCTTCGTTCGTCTTCGCCAGCGCGAACAGTATGTCCAGCTCGGCCGGTCGCTGCTCGACAAGGCCTTCCATGAGGAGGGGTTCGAGGTCACGGACAAGGGGCTGGAGGGCGTGCGCGCCAACTTCAAGCAGGCGTCGAACGACGATCTGGTCGCCGCGGTGGGCGCCGGCCTGATCGGCTCGCGCGAGGTGCTGATGGCCGTCTATCCGGGCCTGAAGCAGCAGCGCAAGGGCGGCGCCGGCGCCGATGTGGTCCCGATTTCGCGCGCGCGCAACAAGGCGCCGGCCGACACGGCACGCGGGCGGCGCGAAGGCGGCCAGATCGCCATTCGCGGCCTCATCCCGGGCATGGCCGTGCATTTCGCGCGCTGCTGCCATCCGCTGCCCGGCGATCGGATCGTGGGCATCATCACCACCGGCAAGGGCGTCACCATCCACACGATCGACTGTTCCACCCTCGAGAGCTTCTCGGACTCGCCCGAGCGCTGGATCGACGTGGGCTGGGACACGGTGGGCGACGGTTTCGACGGCCTCTACTATACGGGGCGCCTCAAGGTCACGGTGTCCAACCAGCCGGGCAGCCTGTCCAAGCTCTCCACGGTGATCGCGCGGCACGAAGGCAACATCTCCAACCTGCGCATCGTCAACCGCTCGATGGACTTCTTCGACATGGTGATCGACGTCGAGGTCTCCGACGTCAAGCATCTGGCGGACATCACCGCGGCGCTGCGCGCCACCCCCGCCATCAATGCCGTCGAGCGCGCCCGGAATTGACCGGGCTCGCACCCATCGTCAGGGGTGGGAGCGCGACTTCGCGCGCCCAGCCAGTGCCGTGCCCCCGGCAGAAGAGTGAGTGAAATGTCCCCGCTTCCGTATCAGCGCCTCGGCATCAACGTCGACCACGTCGCCACCGTGCGCAACGCCCGCGGCACGCCGACGCCGGATCCGCTGCGGGCCGCGCTGCTGGCGGCCAGGGCCGGTGCCGACGGCATCACGGCGCATCTGCGCGAGGACCGCCGGCACATCGTCGACGACGACATCGCGCGGCTGAAGGACAATATCGGCCTGCCGCTGAACTTCGAGATGGCGGCGACCGAGGAGATGGTGGCCATCGCGCTGCGCCACCGGCCCCACGCGGCCTGCATCGTGCCCGAGAAGCGGGAAGAGCGGACGACGGAGGGTGGGCTCGACGTCGCCGGCCAGCACAACCACCTGAAGCCGATCGTGGCGCGCCTGCGCGACGCCGGCATCCGCGTCTCGCTGTTCGTCGAGGCCGATGCGCGCCAGCTCGAGACCGCGGCGGCGCTGGGCGCCCCGGTGGTCGAGCTGCACACCGGCCGCTATTGCGAGATCGAGGGCGAGGCGCAGGCCGCCGAGCTGGAGCGCATCCGCGAGGGCGCGGCACTTTGCGAACGGCTGGGCCTGGAGTGCCATGCCGGGCACGGCCTCAACTACGGGAACGTCGGCCCGATCGCCGCCATCCCGAATGTCCGCGAGCTGAACATCGGCCACTTCCTGATCGGCGAAGCCATCTTCGTGGGGCTGGAGGCCGCGATCCGCGAGATGCGCCGCCTGATGGACGAGGCGCGCGGCGGCGCGCCGCCCAAGCAGGGAAGCCGTCCGTGATCCTGGGCATCGGCAACGACCTGACCGACATCCGGCGCATCGAGAAGTCGCTGGCCCGATTCGGCGACCGCTTCATCCAGCGGATCTTCACCGAGATCGAGCAGCAGCGGTCGGAAGGGCGGGCGACGCGTGCCGAGAGCTACGCCAAGCGCTTCGCCGCAAAGGAGGCCTGTTCCAAGGCGCTGGGGACGGGGCTGCGCCGCGGCGTCTTCTGGCGGGACATGGGCGTGATCAACCAGCGCGGCGGCAAGCCCACCATGGCGCTGACCGGCGGCGCGCTGGCACGCCTCCAGGAGATCACGCCGGCCGGAATGTCGCCGCAAATCGACCTGACCCTCACGGACGAGTATCCCATGGCCCAGGCGATCGTGATCATCTCCGCGGTGCCGCGCCCGTGACGGCGACGGCGATTTCCTCTTCGCAGCGTTCCTGCAGCCGGCAGGGCTCTCATGTCGCGGCCGGGCCGGGCGAGACAGGGGAGGCGGGCCCTGCTATAGGCGCGGGTCCTTTAGGCTGGAATGGCGATGACGGACGTGGCTGAGCGTCGGAAGCGTGGGCAGGAGAAGGCAGGCGGCTGGGGCGAGACGGTCCGGACGGTGGTCTACGCCGTCCTGATCGCGCTGGTTGTGCGCACCTTCGCCATCGAGCCCTTCAACATCCCGAGCGGATCGATGATCCCGACCCTGCTGGTCGGCGACTACCTGTTCGTCTCGAAATACTCCTACGGCTACAGCAAGCATTCCTTCCCCTTCTCGATGGGGATGTTCCCGGGCCGCATCTTCGGCCACCCGCCGGACCGTGGCGACGTCGCGGTCTTCAAGTACCCCGGCGACCAGGGCCAGGGCGTGAACCGGACCGACTACATCAAGCGGATCATCGGCATGCCGGGCGACCGAATCCAGGTCACCAACGGCGTGATCCACATCGACGGCAAGCCCGTCGAGCGCATGAAGATCGGCGACTACGTGAAGGGCGGCAACGGGCACTACCAGAAGGGCACGCTCTACCGCGAGACGCTGCCCAACGGGCGCAGCTACACCGTGCTCGAATACACGGACAACGGCATGGCCGACAACACGCCCGAGTTCCTGGTGCCGGCCGGCCAGTACTTCGTGATGGGCGACAATCGCGACGATTCGCTGGACAGCCGGACGCGCCTGATGCTGCGCGACTTCTCCGGCAACACGCGCGACCGCGACCAGCTCGGCTGGTACGTGCCCTCCGAGAATCTCGTGGGCCGGGCGGAGTTCATCTTCTTCTCGCACGACCCGTCGGTCGCCGGCTGGCTGGAGCCGTGGAAATGGCCGGAAGCCATCCGCTTCAGCCGCTTCTTCATGGCGATCCACTGAGGGCCCCGGCGCTGAGGGAAGACGACGTCGATCTGATCGCGCTGGCCGCCAGGCTCGGACACGTCTTCCTTCGCGCCGAGTTCGCCGTCGAGGCGCTGACGCACCGCGGCACGCTGGACAAGCGGCCCGACCTCAAGGCCGCCTTTCCGCACGGCAACGAGCGGCTGGAATTCCTGGGGGATCGCGTGCTGTCGCTGGCGATCGCGGACCTGCTGCTGCGGCGTTTCCCCGGCGAACGCGAAGGGCAGCTCGCCCGACGGCATGCCGCGCTGGTCAGCGCCCGCACCCTGAGCGAGATCGCGGGGGCGACGGGCCTCGGCGGCCACATGATCGCCTACCGCGGGGCACCGCCGCCCACGCCGGCCACCCTGTCGGACATGCTGGAGGCGCTGCTGGGGGCGGTGTTCCTGGATGCGGGCTTCGAGGCGGCGGCGAGGGTCGTCGAACGGCTGTGGGGAGATCGGCTGGGCAGCCACAATCCGGCGCCGCGTCCGCCCAAGACCCAGCTGCAGGAATGGGCCCAGGGGCGCGGCCTCGGCTTGCCGGCCTATCGCGAGATCGGCCGCGAGGGCTCGGAGCACCAGCCGGTGTTCCTGGTGGAGGTCAGCGTGGGGGCGTTCCCGCCGGCGCAGGGCCGCGGGGCCACCAAGCGGGAGGCCGAGAGTGCCGCGGCAGGCGCCATGCTGGATCAGTTGAGCAGGTCATGACGGAGCAGGATACCGGACGGACCGCGACGCGCGCGGGCTTCGCCGCCATCGTGGGCGCCCCCAATGCCGGGAAGTCGACGCTGGTGAACGCCCTCGTCGGCTCGAAGGTCTCGATCGTGTCGCCCAAGGTGCAGACCACGCGCATGCGGGTGATCGGCATCGCCATGGCGGACCTGCCGGACGACGGGCCCGACGGCGGCGGCGGTTCGCGCGCCCAGCTCGTGCTGGTCGACACGCCGGGCATCTTCCGCGTCGCCAAACGGCGGCTGGAGCGGGCCATGGTCGCGGCGGCCTGGCAGGGCGCCGAGGAGGCGGACGTCGTCGTGCTGGTCGTCGATGCCCAGCGCGGCGTCGGTGCCGAAACCGAGGCGATCATCGAGCGGCTGAAGGCGTCGCGGGCGCCGCGCTACCTCGTCCTGAACAAGATCGACCTGGTGCCGCGCGAGCGTCTTCTGGCGCTCGCGGCGGACCTCAACGCCCGGCTGTCGTTCGAGCGGACCTTCATGGTGAGCGCCCTGAAGAATGACGGCGTGCGGGACATCCTCGCCACGCTGGCGGCCGCGATGCCGCAGGGTCCCTTCCTCTATCCCGAGGACCAGGCGGCGGACCTGCCGATGCGCCTGCTGGCCGCCGAGGTGACCCGCGAGCAGGTCTTCCTGCAGCTGCATCAGGAGCTGCCCTACGAGGCGGCCGTCGAAACGGACAAGTGGGAGGAGCGCGGCGACGGCAGCGTGCGCATCGAGCAGACCATCCATGTCCAGCGCGACAGCCAGCGCGCCATCGTGCTGGGCAAGGGTGGTGCGCGCATCAAGCAGATCGGCGCCCGCGCCCGCCACGAGCTCGGCCAGATGCTGGAGCGGCCCGTGCACCTGTTCCTGCACGTGAAGGTGAGCGAGCGCTGGGCCGACGATCCCAGCCACTACAAGGCGATCGGGCTGGACTACGAGCCGTAGCGGGGCGCGGGCGGGAGACCACGGGACGGCTGCCACGCGGCAGGCGCCGCACGGTGTGGTATGAGGCCGCTGCGAAGGCCATTCCGCCGCCGGACGAGGTCATCCCGATCATGCCGCTCTGCATCCTCCGTCACCCTGCCGGCCGCCCCCGGGGCGTCCTGAGGTGAGGCGCCGGAAAGCCATGGCGATCGGGTCGGGACTGATGCTGTCCGGTCTTGCCGGCGCGGCCGGCGCCGCAAGCGGCGTGCGCGTTCTCGAATCGGCCGAGCAGGTGCAGCCCGCCTATGACGCAGTCATCGTGGGCGCGGGATCGGCGGGCTGCGTCCTGGCGCATCGGCTGGGCCGGGCCGGGCGGCGCGTGCTGCTGATCGAGGCCGGCGGCGGCACGAGCCTGCCGGCCGTCGCCGATCCGCCGGCCTGGCCGACCCTGTCGGGCGGGCCGCTCGACTGGCGCTACGCGACCGTGCCGCAGCCCGGCCTGGGCGGCCGCATCGTTCCCTATCCGCGCGGCAGGGTGGTGGGCGGATCGAGCGTCATCAACGCGCTGGCCTACCAGGCGGGCCATCCGGCGGCCTACGACTCCTGGCCGGAGGGCTGGCGCCACGCCGACCTGCTGCCGTACTTCAAGCGGGCCGAGACCTTCTCCGGCGGCGGCGATGCCTGGCGGGGCGGCGACGGTCCGCTGCATGTCCTCTCGCTGGCGGACGTCACCGACCGTACGCCGGTGGCGTCGGCCTTCATCGCGGCGGCGCAGGAGCGCGGCTTCGCGATGACGCCCGACCTCGGCGGCGCCGTCGCCACGGGCGTCGCCTGGAACCAGCTCAGCATTCGGGGCCATGCCCGCGACGATGCCGCGACGGCCTTCCTCGGCCGGCTGGAGGGCGCGGCCGTCGACCTGCTGGTCGGCACGCCGGTGCTCGGGCTCGCGATCGAGCGCGGCCGCTGCGTCGGCGTCCGGGTCGCCGCCGGAACCGTGCGGACGGAGGGCGAGGTGCTGCTGTGCGCCGGTGCCATCGATTCGCCGCGCCTGCTGATGCTGTCGGGCGTGGGGCCGGCCGGCGCCCTGCGCGCGCTCGGCCTTCCGGTGGCCGTCGACCTGCCGGACGTGGGGCGCCATCTCGAGGACCATCTGCTGCTGGCCGGCGTGGCCTACCGGGCGCGCCGCGAGGTGCCGCGCTCGCGCTACAACCACGCCGACGCGCTGCTCTACGTGCCGCACGCGAAGGCGGCCGGAGAGGCGCCGGAGCACCTCGTGATGTGCCTGTCCCTGCCGTTCGTGCAGCCGGCCTTGGGAGCGATGCCGGGGCCGGCCTATACGCTGCTGCCCTGCCTGATGCGGCCGCTGAGCCGCGGCAGCGTGACGCTCGCCTCGGCCGATCCGCTGGCGCCGGCGCTGATCGATCCGAACTACCTGGCGGAGCCCGCCGATCTCGACAGCCTGGTGAGAGCGGTGACGCTGGCGCGCGAGGTCGGCGCCGCTGCGGCGTTCGACGACTGGCGCGCGGAGGAGGTCCATCCCGGCCCGGCCTGGAACGACGTCGCGACGCGCGCCGAATTCGTCCGCCGCGCCGCTCGGTCGTTCCACCATCCCGTCGGCACCTGCCGCATCGATGCCGTCGTCGACCGGGCGCTGCGCGTGAAGGGCGTCGCCGGGCTGCGCGTGATCGACGCCTCGGTGCTGCCGGGCCTCCCGGCCGCCATGATCAACGCCGCCGTGACGGCGGTCGCGGAGCGCGGCAGCGACCTGGTGCTTTAGGGAGTATGGCGCTGCCTTGCAGCATGGACGCGTTCGACACGGCGCAAGGTTGCACACGCATGGACCGTGAACGAAGATAGCGTTCTAGATATGCGTGTGCCCACTTCACCTCTCATCACAGGTTGTGACATTGTGGTGATCGGGACTGGGGGTGGTACGCGTGGAGGCAGCGCGTCAATGCTGCCGCGAACTTCTCATGGGTGCTCCTATGCTCACAAGGCCTTTTGATAGGTAGCCGATGTTTTCACCTGTTCCGCCTTCCGATCCGGTCTACGCAAAAGCCAACTTCCCGAAGGAGATGTCCAACGGCGAGGGTGTCGTCGTGTCAAGGCGAGGGACCGGACGCATGAATCAGGACATCTTGTCGTACGTCGATTCCAACAAGGGATTGGAAATCGAGGTTTGGGCTTACCGGGCGAACGATGTCGACAAAATTGGTGCCGAACAGCCGACGGACTTTTGGCGAATCGACCTCATGTTCAGCCCCCGGAAATTTGCCGATGATCACTCGATCGATGGAAGCGCGCTATTCCATGAGGTCGCGGCGAACGTTGCCGAGAGCCTATTGCGATGGCCGCTAGGACGGCTCAACCCCACTCAAGCGACGAGTGCTCACGTCACTTCGTTCGACGCCGAGACTTTCACGCTGAATCTGCCTCCAGAATGGAAGTTGAGCCATGACTGACCCGCTGAACTTCGCGTCGGTGGACGAACTGCTCTCATACATCAAGAGTCCCGTCGGCCAACTAACTTATCGAGCTTATGAGCCTGGAAAGAGGCCGCGGAATGGGCCCGGCATGTTGCCGGGTCTGCGCCGGCAGGTAGCTTCGGAACGATTCCCGTGCCCTCACCGATCAGCGCCGCGCTGGTCATAATCTTCCTGTCAGCAGTGGTCGCATCGTTCGGCACTGGCGTGTACTCAGTCGCAAACTGGCTTTTGGGTTGGCGATGTCGCACGGACGCATTGACCAATGAGTTCCATGCCCGCGCCCTGAGCGGTGCCCGGTGGGTCTGACCTGGGCCCCGAAAACTCCTCCAGAATGAGGTAGAGTCCGTCGCGCGGGAGAGACGGCGGATGAAGAAGGGTCGATTTACGGAAGAACAGATCATCGGGATACTGCGCGAGCAGGAGCTTGGCGCGGCGACGGGCGATCTGTGCCGCAAGCAGCGGCGGGACGTTCTACATTTGGAAAGCCAGGTACGGCGGGCTCGAAGTGTCGGAGGCCAAGCGGCTGCGGTCTTTGGACGACGGCGTCACCTCGGCCAAACCACGGACCGAAGGTTCTGACTGGCTCGGCACATCCGATCGCCATCTTCCTAGCTACCTTGGGAGTCAAATGACCAAACTTGCTTCACTGAGGATCCAGTCGATGTGGCGCCTTGGTTGGATCGTTCCAGGCCTGGCAGTCGCCTTCACAATCGTTGTCATCCTTGCAGCTCTGGATCGAGGCGGGCAGGAGATACTCCGAAGTTCAGTTGCCTCCCCAATCTCGTTACGCAAGATCGCAAGCATTCCGCTGACATCCAGCCGACCAGCCGGCACTAGTGTGCAGAAAGTGGCCTGGAGTCCGGACGGACGACATCTCGCGCTCGTATTGGGCTGGGGCTACGAGGTGCTGGTGCTCGATTCGACGACCTGGAGAGAGGTGAGCCGAATTAGCTGGCAAACTTTCCAGCCTGAACGGGGCATCGCCTTTCTGTCCAATGCGGAAGTCGTTACGATGCCGGACGACAATGAAGTCGACAGTCCCATGATCTTGGCGGTTTACAACAGCGACACGGGGCAGTTGATCCGCGAAATGCCGAAGCCGCCGATCTTTGCCCGACAACTGGCATTCGCCGTTACATCAACTTGGGACGGACAGTTCATCGTCACCGTGCAGAGTAGTGGTATTGCTGGGCTGTTCGATGGAAGATCGGGTCGCTTCATAGCTCCTGTCGCGACACCTCCTGGCAGTAGCACCACCGCCATTGAGGGCGGCCCTGCGGGTAGGCTGGCCTTGAGCGTCGGAACTCGAGGTGGGCGTGCCCTAACCGCACCGCAAAAGGAACTCTACATCGTCGAGGCTCCTTCGAACCACGTTAGCCGGATCATTCGCGGACATGTGCCCGGTATTGCGTCAATTGCCTGGAGTCCCGACGCCAAGATGATTGCCTCTGGGGCCTCCATGCTTCAGGGACCGGGCGACGGCAACTGGATTCGCGATTCCGATCCAATTCGGATCTGGGACGTCTCAACGGGCAAGATGATCTCGTCCTTCGCGGGGGTGTACGATCCAATTTCGCGGATCGCGTGGCACCCGGCCAGTGAAATCCTAGCAACGCTGAGCGCCAAAGGTGCCGGCGAGCGGGGGACAGCAGTTCGTCTATGGTCGGTAGTTCAGAAGACCATGCTCTTCGAGCATACCACCACTAGGGCCGGTATGATCCGCGGTCTGACATTCCATCCGCTAACGGGACATCTGATCTGGGAGCGGGACGGCATATTGAATGTCTTCGAGATGATGCAAGACCGACCCAGTTAGCGGGAATGTTTGAAATGACTTCAATCACCGACGCGTGGGCTCGGCAGCAACTCGCGTTCCGGCTCGTTGGTCGAATATGCTCTCCCCCACCGTTATCGCAATCACCCTGTCCTAGATCGGCATCACTTCGGCCAAAACACGGACCAAACGTTCTGGCTGGCTCGATGGCGGGTCCGATCGCAATCTTCCTAGCTATGTTGGGGCTCTTGGCAAGTGCTGACGGAGCGGTGAGCCGGGTGCATGGTCAAACCACGGGCAGAGACATGTCACCTTCCGCCTTTGTTGAGTACGAAATTCGAGGAAAGAGGTTCCGAGTTCCGGAGCAATACCTCGGTGGATGGCAAGCCACAAATCGACCGCAAGCTGCCATCAAAGCGAGCTTCTTTGATGTGGCGTTTTGGTTATCTGACGGTGCGCCTTCGCCGGTAAGAGGGATATCGCTCAACACGTATTGGCCTAGGGAAAGAGGCCGCCCGCAGTCTGGCGATGGCGATTTCGTCGTGTCGGCTTTCCACGTGGAATATCTGCCACCTTCGCTGGCGCGGAACGTCGTCTTACCCGCAGTGCGACAGCGGAATGCTGTTGCATCTCTACCAGAGCGCCACCGCCGACAAGAGACGTTGTACGGCCTTGATTGTCACGTTTCCACTCACCCAAACATACACAGCGCAGTCTGCGCTCCTCCACCAGCACCCGAACTCGAGGTCGTACTAACTTCCGGTTGGGACAGACGTCAGTGGACCGATGGTCGTCCGCCAAATGCTGCTTGGCAGTTAGACCTGTACTCGAAGAACGAGGGTCTTTGGATCTGGGCGCGATTTCCTGAGGTAGGGCTTAGGCGCTGGTCTGATGTTGTATGCCGCACGCTAACCCTTGTGCGTTCATGGCGATTTCCATCTGAGCCAAGCCAGGATTTCTGTCCTGGATCGCGCTCCGCATATCGCCGCAAAAAAGAGAGGAGGCTTCGATGGCCGATCCCGCGCCGCAAGACGAGTCTTGAGCGAGCTAATCGTCTTTCCGTCGTGTTCGATCGGAGAGGCGAGCGGCGCCGGGGGAGTCATCGGACAATGCTCCAGGCAGGAAATCGACGTGACACGTGAATGAGAGTCGCCTATCCACCAAACGCCGATACTGCAACCGCCAATTTGTTGGTGCAAGATCGATGCTACATTTAGTCGTGCGCCTCAGGAGATGTCTGGTGAATGGCAGACTAGTTTGGTATGCGCAATGGTCGCATCGGTCGGCGTTGGCGTGTACTCAGTCGCAAACTGGCTTTTGGGCTGGCGATGTCGCACGGACGCATTGACCAATGAGTTCCATGCCCGCGCCCTGAGCGGTGCCCGGTGGATCTTCTGGACGGTATCGTGCGCGGTTGTGATGTTGACCCTGCTCAGGGTGACATAGGAGCTGTGTGTCCGCAGCCTGTGGGCGACGCGAAGGTAGGTAGCGAAATGGTGACGGAGGTAAGTGGCGGAGCGCGCCGGAGCGGCAGCTCGACATCATGCCGCTCTCGGCGACGCCCGAGATCGAGGCCATGGTGCAGAACAGGGACATCGGCTTCGTGGCTGCGGGCCAGCGCGTGGCGGTGAAGTTCGACGCCTTCCCCTTCACGCGCTACGGCACGGTCGACGGCGAGGTCGTGAACGTCTCACGCGACGCCAACCAGGGCGAGAAGCAGGGGTTGATCTATCCGGTGCGCGTGCGGCTCGACGCCGCGACCATCGATGTCGACCCTTCGGCAGGCTCAGGGCGGGCGGGCAAGCCGGTCACGATCGCCCCGAGATGAACTCTTCCAAAGATATCCTTAAAGTGGCTGCCCAGATCGTCCCGAGCGACATCTTTCGATACACGCTCGAGTTCATATTAGACAGGGCGTCAGGGAGGACCGTACGGCGCATCGTAGCTCGTCGTGCCGACACTAATCTTGTTGTTTGGATGAAACTAAACGTCCCAGACGGAAGCCGATATGTCTACGTCTTGGCCCAAGGCATGCTCGCGAAATTGTCTGTGACTGACAAAGGCGTGGAACGGGGGAGCGGTTATGACGGCGATGAGTGGCTCGTCGGTGCTTCGCCTATCTGGGTCTGGAAAGGACCTTTCCTGCCAGACGGAGTCAGTCCCGAGCGGCCGATAGTTTGGGCGCCGTTCATTCCGCCAAATGCGACATTCGCCGATCTCAATCTCGCCAGACAGATAATAGAGGCTGTGCATCCGGCGCTTGTCTGGTGGCCAGATCGCATTCGACCAGACGCTGAAATAGGGGCAGTTCAGCCGCCTCGCTCCAAGCCCCATCTAATCCGATATGTCGGACTCTAGATGGCCAGAAGACCGACGCATTCCTCCATGGATGAGAACGGTCAATCTGAAGCGCCAGTGAACACGGGTCGGCACGTCCTGCACATCACAATCCTGTTGCTGACAATAGCAGGCCTCTTCATGTCTTCTACCCGAGCCGAAGTGCAGCTGACAGACTTCGCCCTTTCAAGTGACGGGCGGATGGTTGCTGTCTCTGCAGGAGGAACAATCGGACTGTTCGATTGGCGCTCCGGCAGACTTCGCGTGCTGCCACTTCCCGAGACGATCAGATCGGCGGGAGGGGCTGGCTTTTCGAACGACGGAAAGAGTCTCGTAGCCGTCGTTGGCAGTGATGCCGGAAATATCGCGACGTTCGATCTTCCATCTATGCAAATGACTGGGCTTCATAGAAGCACTTGCTGGCCGCAGACGTCGCTCGTGTTTCGGCCTGACGATAGCAGCGTACTTTTTGGTACGGGCAGTTTTCCTCAGTACCTCTGTCTGTATGACTTGGGGGCGCGTACAACTTCAGTCGTTCTTCAGCCGGAGAACGGCTTTTATTCAATCATATCTCCGACCTTTACCGGGCCAGATACGGCGCTCTTCACAGGCATCGGACCGAAAAGTCCAACGATCATGACATTAGTGGAGAAGCTCGGTGTTCGCAGGGTGTCTAGCTCGGTACCTTACCGGCTAAAGTTGGGTGAGTTACCGGAGATCGTCTATCCGGACCTTGTCAGACGAGGAGCGGCCTTGACAGCCGGAGTAGGTGGTGGGCCGACATCTTTTGCAGCATCGCGAAACGGCGAACGCATTATCTTCATCGATCGGTCATTGACCGAAGAGAATCGGATGAAGATCGAGCGTACCGGACCTTTTCGATACGATCTCTTCGTCATCGAGAAGGGCATGACGCGCCAAGTCACCCATCTTGAGACTTATCTGGGGCATCAGGCGATTTCGTACGACGGCTCAACCGGAGCGTTCGGCATCTACGCCAAGCCCATGTCGGATTTCAGGTACGAGCGCGTCCCTGCTCGCCTCGTCGAACTGGCTGTGGTCGATCTTCAAACCGGCGCGATCACGAAAACCGACTTGATGGCACGATTGAACGCAGATCCGCGGTTTCATCGCAAAGACAATAGGTAGTCTTACTCAGTTGGCTGAAAGGTTCTCGCCATGGCCGATCCAACTCCGATAACCAAGCCACCGCTTAGCCCCGACGTCATGAAGCTACTGCGCTATGGCTATTGGACCGGACCAGGGTATTCCGCCGGTCGCGAAAGTCCAACTTTCGCATGGGATGCTGAACGTCTTTGATATTTTAGGGCAGTCCTGTCAGGCTGCCGAAGAAGTCAGAGGGAGAGTGGCTGGAACGTGCATTCAGGACGGCCCAAGTCGAATATGAAGCCCGATACCTCAATCGAATGGGCGCTAATATTCAATGCATTCCCGACTACGGCTCTGGCTCTTCTGATCCTCGCACTTCCACCGATCGACCGGCTCGCGACGCAGGTTCTGGCAAGCGTGCTTGAGGCAGTTTGTGCGACATCGATTCCGACCTTTTGGTGTCGGATTCCAGTTCCTCCGCCGTTCCTGGCAGTCGTCCACGTAGTGGACTATGTCGCCTTCCTGTTTGTCTCCGCCTACTTCGTCTTCAAGGTTGGCTTTGCGACTTATGTGAAGCCCGTGAACTACGCGCCAGGCACGCTGCCAGTTTACTATCAGTTGGGCGCACTGTGCTTCTGGCTGTTCATGGCCGCCGGAGGCCAAGTCTTTCCGCTGCGAACACCTCCGCTGAGCTACCTGGGATTGTTGTTCGCCGCGCTGGCCTTGAGCGTTGGTGTTGCATGCATCCGCGGCCTGATGATCAGCCTCCGATACCCCAAGGGGACGGCGGAGAGGACGACATTGTCAGGAGGTCGTGATGCTTGACAAGATGGGCTACTCCTCCGCCGGCCTCCCTGAAGGTCTTCTGAAAGATGTCCTGAAGACGGGACATGGGTGGTCCCGCTTCGCTTCCATGGAAGCGTTCGGCTTTGACCCGCTTAGCTCTCTGTCGAGAGACACCGACCAGCGGAGGCCTAATTGACTACTACCAGGCCGCCTCAATGGCGACAAATTGGTTCAGGTTTTCTGCTAGGTGCAGTAGCCGCAGCATTTGCGGTGATGATATACGCGGAAATGCGGTTCTCATCGCGCGCGCCAATCCTCATGCTATACGAACTAGCCCGAAATTCAACTTCTCCGAGCTCGGACCTCAGCCGCGGACTTCGCGCTACGCTTGCCTCTCAAGAGTTAACAAGGCGGCTGGGCCTGGATTGCGAATCCACGCCGGCGATCCCCGACGCCCGCAGCTACATAGTCGGATGCCAACAAGAACAGCTCTTCGAATTTCTCCCGACGCTTGGAAGGCCCCGCGTCACTATAGACGTGTGCGATTGCCAAGTATGCAATTACGGTTACTGGCGATTCTGAACTGACCAGCAGGGTGTGACATGGACGCGGGCCTCCGGCTCGCTCGGAGGCCGCCGTGCCGCTCAGAAACGGATCTCCTCCGATCTTGGCTACACCGGCAGAACTTGCGGCGAGCTGGCGATATGATGGAAGGCGCAGGGCTACCCGAAGACATGGTGACGCTAAGTCACGGCCGCGCGATTCCTCGCGCCATCTACCCGCGGTTCCGCTTCTGGTTGCGCTTCGTTCTTTTTTCCATGCTGATGCCGTTTTTGTACCTGGCGCTCGCTTCTCCCTTCTCCACGGCAGACTTGCTGGCCGCTGCCACCTTCGTCCATGACACCGCCTGGATGGAGGTGAAGTCGAACCCGCTCCTCGGGTGCACCGACCGATGCTGGGCGAGGTACTACATCCTGATCGCGACGGCGATCACGTGGATCGCGATGCCTGTGCTCTGTGCGCTCGCGATACCGACAGCCCTGGAGCATGTGAGACTGGGACGGGAGACGATCCGGCGTGGAGGCGATCCCTATGCGAAGTTGCCGGTTGGATTCACGATCGAACGCATCTCCTCATTTGGACAAGCTGTGCGAATCGTCTTCGGGATCGTGTTTTACTCGGGCGCGCTGTGGTTCTTCTTGGCACACATCCCGTCGGCGGCCGGCGCCAACTGGGTTCGAAGAGGTGTGTCTGCTCCCCCACTCTACATGGCGATGGGCTTCAGCTTCATGCTGGGCCTCATGCAGTTTTTCGCCACTGCCCTGACATCCTTCATCGTGTTCGCTTTGATCAGCATCGCGCGACCGTTCGACCGCAGGAAGCGGGGTTGTCAAGGTCGGCGGCCAGCTCGCGCGGGCTGAGCTTGCGTCGTGCCATCTGCTTGTTCTTGGTCGTGTTGTTCTCTGTTGCGGTTGGACGGTTGTGTTGCAGTTCCGCCGGGGAGCGGCGTGGTCAAGCCTGGCGACGCGCTGTTCAACGTCGCGCCGCTCCCGGCCACGCCCGAGATCGAGACCATGGTGCAGAACAAGGATATCGGCTTCGTGGCTGCGGGCCAGCGCGCGACGGTTAGGTTCGACGCCTTCCCTTCACGCGCTACGGCACGGTCGATACCGGCACGGAAGCGGGAGGGAGCGGTGAGGGTGATTGTTGCCGGCCTACGCCTTCATGAACTGCGCGAGCTGGCGCTGCGGCGCCATGTAGTCCCGCATGTCGAGCTTCTCGACGGCGACGAGCGGAAGGCCAGTGAGTACAGCGATCAGGTTCATTCCCGCTCAGGCTCATTGGCCGATACCTTCTGCGCCGCCAGCATGTCGGCGACAAAAGGGCGCCAATCTTTAATTGCCGCGATCTTCTTGCCGTCGTGGTCGATGGCAGCGTGAAGTCGGACTTCAACGGTCAGATCGGTCATGAATAGTATCCCCATCTGCTACTGTAGATTGTCTAACTGTCGCCCTTCGGCCAATCAAGCGACGCATTTTGCAGCGTCTTGCCTTTGCGTCAGTACGATAGTTCCAGTCATCATATGCACTTGCGCGCGGCGCACATCGCAGGTTCAAAGGCGAAATGGCTGAGGAACTAGTAGAACTCAGGCTAGGACGCACGATGCCGCGTCGCCTCTATGCCAAGCATCGTCGGCTGTCTCGTCTCTTTTGGGTAGCGGCCCTTTCGCCATTCGTCATGTACGCGCTCGCGATCCTCTTGCCGACGCCTGCCATGGTGGCGGTAGCGGGCTTTGCCAACGATCACGTCTGGGTTCACCTCAAACCGATATCGCTGGACGGCTGTACCGCCCGATGTTGGGGTCAGAGCCTACACATTGGCGATGGTTCCCTTGTCGTGGCTTGCAACGGCGGCGTTCTGCCTCGCCGCAGTTCCAATTGCCGCTCAATTCGTCATGGTCAATGCGGAAGCAATTCGTCTCGGGGCCGCGCCCTACGGATTTGCCAAGACTGGAAATCCAGTTGACCACTTTCTGACCGGGAAGACAGTTCTGCTGTTCGTATTCGGATGGCTAGTAGGGGGCTTTGTCTCGTGGTTCTTGATCCATGCGATGTTCAAATCTGCGGGTAGTGACTGGCATGGCAGAGGCGGCTGGATAATGCCCCAAGGGCAGTATGCCCTAGGGTACTCGGTAATTCTCTTCAGTCTTCAGTTGGTGGCGACCATCTCGGTTGCGACCTTTGTTTTTGCAAGTCTGCAACTCCTGAGACAATTCAAGCACCGAGCAAAGAGGCTGTAGCATGTCAGATCTTCTTGCTCAGCTGCCCGACTACCTCCGAGACGAAGTATCGCTTCGGTTCGAGCAGTTCTACAACCAGAACAATACTTCTGGCTCGTCAGGGACGATTGGCCGACGAATCCTGAGCTAATCTTCTTTCCGTCGTGTTCGATCGGAGAGGCGAGCGGCGCCGGCGGAAGTCATCGGACTATGCTCCAGGCAGGAAGTCGAGGCGAGACGTGAATGAGAGTCGCCTATCCACCAAACGCCGATACTGCAACCGCCAATTTGTTGGTGCAAGATCGATGCTACATTTAGTCGTGCGCCTCAGGCGATGTCTGCAGAATGGCAGACTAGTTTGGTATGCTCTCTGCTTCATAGTTCAATGTTCGTGGCCTTCCCCATCGCAGGCCGTTGATCCGGCTGTCGAAGGCGCAATATCTACTGTAGCAAGCGATGTCGCTTCGCTGATGAAGCCGATCATTGGCAAGTCTGGCAGCACGCGTGCTTCAAAACCTCGAGCGATCACAACGACGTCGATTTTCCCGCGGCGCGGCCGCCTTGCGGCGGACAGCCGTTGCATCTCTTCCTTGCGAAAGGGCTACGAGAAACAGGTCGAGCAGCTTTCGGCGGCTGTCCCAATGAAGATCCGCGCACTTGGTGCTGGCTCTCCCGGGATGATGGTAATCGTCATTGGAGATGTGCTCGGCAAGACCGCTGACCTATCGGACCTCCCGCTTGGCACCTGGTGGGCAGCAGCGAGATCGCGCACGGACTATCCTGTTAGCGAGCAAACAGAATACCTGGGGTTTCCCGGATACAACGCCACCAGCGTCAATTCCGGCCTGTACCGAGACTCGGATGGTGAGCTTGTCTTTGGCCAGGCGCTGATAGATTGGAACAGCCCGTACTTGCGGGGTGGCCCGAGGGACCCGGCAGTGAGCTGCCGATTCAATTTCATCAATGGGCTGGTGGACCTCTATGTGCTCGGCATCAAAAGCCGCCTGCATGACGAACTTCAGCGAGTGCATATCGCTGCAAATCGCGGAGCAACCGAGGGAATCGGCGACTTCCGGCACCAGACAAAGATTCGTATACAACTCGGCGTCGTGATCATCGCAAGCGTCTTCTGTCAGCAAGTTCTTGGCGTTGGCGCACCAGTGATGACCGTGGCTGGCTGTACGTCTCGTGCAAGTGCGCGAATGCTCGCGAAAGACTTTGATTGAGTTGGGACATAGCGATGGGCTCGACCACGATCCAATTCACTAACGGACTTTGTGTCAATGTCTCCTACTGGAATGTCCACGTCGCCAGTCTCGAGCGCCGCACTGAGGTAGGCAGCACGACACCCGGATAAGATGAAGTGTCTTCTATGGGAGACAATCGGCAGGCGGGCCATAGCATGTGCCCGCGTCGCATCCTTTCGATGCTTCAGTGGCTACACGAAAGGCACTCCGAATTTGGGCGACGGCCGAACTCCTCAGTTCGGGCGGGTCTTGCGGGGCTGGCAGGCGGCACTCCCTATCTGCTTGAGATGGGCTAAAGGCGAAAGGAGCCGTGAGCCAAGGTTGGAATGAAGCGTTACGCGCCGTCGCTACTACAGCGGTAGGTGCCAACACCATTCGCCAGAAGCCATCGAGATGACCGTGGTTGCGCAGATGCTTTTCTGTGTACCAGGAAAACTTGATGTTCGCGGCCACGACGGTAGACTCATCCAGAAAGATACAACCCTGGCGGCGGCTCGTGGCATCCGTATCGTGCGCAGAACAACGCATCTCGCCTTTGGGGCGCCCATGGCGCTCGCGTCGAGGCATAGCCGCGGCATGGAATGCAGTGCATCCCGCTATGGTGCGCCTATGGCAGTCGCTGTGGTACGGGCTCTTGGTAGTGTCGCTTTCGCAAGAAGGCTTTTCTCAGGATCACACTCGCGGTCTGGGCCAAGAGATCCGACGAATTCATGTCGGCTCGGCTGTGCGAAGCCTGGCTTGGAGTCCCGATCAAAGACATCTCGTGGCCGTTGCCGATAGATGGCTGATGTCCTGGGATCCGTCGAACGGGTCGACCCGATGGAAGGTCCCTTACTGGCCTTATCTGGCCGACAATCCCATTGCCTTTCTAGAAGGCGGCAGTCGCATCATCGTTCATTATTCGAAGCCGCAGACGCCGGATGATAGGTCAAACCACCGATACGCGCTGACGGTCATTGACGCCGAGTCGGGTCGAACCATCCAAGATGTCCAATTTGACCAGCCGGGGCCACGCTCCGCAAATCGCGCTTTGGCGTTCGATCTGTCGGAAAATGGCCGCGCGATAGCTTTCGCCTCCGGTGGGGGAGGGGCGGTGATCGGTAGCGATACAACGAGCTGGAGGGAAACTTGGCGTATTCTAGGCAACCGCCCCGTTAATTTCTTGGTATTCGACGACCGGCGAGATCGCCTCATATTGGCGAACACAAATCAAGGCATGATGCAGGTGTGGCATCCGTCCTCGAAGACTCGACAAACAGAGTTCGCAACCTACAAAACTGGTCTCCGCAAGTTGCTCTTGGATCGCCGGACGGGTCACATAGTCACCGGCGGCGATGGTGCGCTTCAACCTGACCGGGGCCAACCTGGCACTTTGCGTGGAGTAGAAGATGATCCCGAGACGCTCGTGCGTGCTTGGGATCCAGTCAGCGGTAACCTGATCCGCAGCTACGTCGGGCCGGGCAGGAACGTAGATGGACTGGCGCTCAGTCCTGATGGCCGCTACGTCGTTGCGGCGAAGTCTCGCGTGCTGCCCACGCGAAAGGATGCGTACGTGCTGGCGTGGGACGCGACCAGTGGGCAATTGCTCGCTGCGTCGAACTACGGACAAGGGGTCCCTGCAGCGCTGACATTCAGCCCTGATGGCCGACGCCTTGCCATTTCTGCGGATGGGAGCATCCACATCCTGGATCTTGGCCCCCAACTCTTACCGATGAGATAGCAGACGACGTTGGCGCAGTTGACATATAGCGATCGCCTCGTCGCCGCGATCTTGTCGGAAGGCGTCTACCAGAGCCGCACTGGTGTCCAGACAGTCTAGCAAATCGGCCGTTGGGTACGCCTCGACGCGGCGACCATCGACGCAGACCCTTCGGCAGGCTCAAGGTGGGCGGGAAAGCCGGTCGCCATCGCCCCCGGAATGGCGGTGAGTGCCGAGATCATCACCGGCAACCGCCGGGTGATCGAGTACGTGCTGTCGCCGATCCTGCGCTACCGGCACGAGATTGGGAGGGAGCGGTGAGGGTGGTGGCTTACGGCTCAGGGCTTCATGAACTCGGCGAGCTTGCGCTGCAGGGCCATGTATCGCGCCTATCGAGTTTTTCGACGGCGGCGCGCGGCAGGCCGGCAAGTACGGCGATCAGCTTCAGCTCGCGTTCGGGTTCGTTGGCAGAGACCTTCTGGGCGGCGAGCATGTCGGCGACGATCGGGCGGCGGATCTTCAGAGACGCGATCTTCTGTCGTGCTCGATGGGCTCTTTGAGTTGAAGTTCAGTAGGCGTGCCGCTCATCTTTTCAATTCCTGCTCCAGTGGCGAAGTGTCAAAGAACGTACATAGCATGTTTAGAATCGCGTCGGCATGCGTCGCTCATCTTTTCACAGATCGACTGTCCCCTGTCGGTCGGGGGGGGCAGCATGAACCGTCTTCTTTTGGACGCCCCGAGGACAATGAGGCGATTGGCAAGTTACGGCAGTTGTCTACCGTATTGGCCAGTGGAGTGGCGATTGCATGCGCTGTGGCTCTGCCGCCTTATCGCCTTCGCGATAGCACTGGCACTGGGTTCTCACGCGTTGCCAGCTACGGCTCAGGACAAAGGCGGTCCTGGACCTAAAACCTATGAATACACCTTGGGCAGCATGCGCTTCCGAGTGCCGAGCAGCTACATGCGGCCATCGGCCGACCCTACCTATGTTTATAACCATCTCTACTTCGCCTACTGGCTCTCCGACGCCAAACCGATCGGATCCGACGTTCCTCCAATGGGAACAAGGGAGCGAAGCGGCCGGGGTTGGTATTGGCCACCAGAGCCCGGCCGGCCCTTCTTCAGTAGTGAGGACTTCCTCGTCTTCGTGCTCGAGGCGCTCCCAATGGGACAGGCGCAAGGACTGGCACGCCAGGAGTGGCCGCGTGAGCCTGTAGGGCCTAGGGGTGGCGTAACCAGGAACGAAGACGGCCTTAGCTGTCGTAGCTACCAGACTGGCCGCAAGCACTGCTTCACGCCTATTGGCAGTGATCCCGACGTCAGCATGTCCTTGAACATCTGGCCTGACAACGTAGTTTGGACAATGACGTTCTATTCCCGGGCGGATTCCATGTGGGTGAAGTTGGACTTCCCCGGACTAGGGCAATCGCGCTGGTCGGACGTCATATGCCGCACCCTTCAGCTTATCCGCTCATGGCGCATCTCTGAAGGGCCTCCGCCTCCGGATTGCCAGTCCGCACGCCTTGCTTCACTCTATCGCCCTGAGAACTGGCTATGACCAATCTGTTTGACCTTACTGCTGCCGAGACGACGCATCTACAGACCATTCTCGACGGCTACGATGCTGGCGCAACGAATCCTGACACCTGGTGACCTGAGCCCCGAAAACTCCTCCAGAATGAGGTAGACTCCGTCTGGCGGTGAACTTGCCGCCAACGTTGGACCGGCTGAGCCAGGAAGATTCCGGCTTCATCGGACGGCAGGGGCCATCGGCCTTCCGTTGGCGGGAGGGTCTGACGGACGGCGCGCCTTACAGGCGCAGAGTTCCCGTTCGCCCCTTGCGGAGCGCAAAAAGTCTCGCGACCCTTGTCGGGTGGGGCTGGCTGATGTATAACAATAGTGCTGAATAAATAACGGGAGATGCCGGTGATGGACAGCGGCGCCACGGCACGGAGCCGTCGCGGCGCAAGCCCTGTCTTCCGCCGGTCGCGCAAAGTCGTCATAGACGGAGACCATGGAATGGACCGACCAGGGCTTCGTGCTGTCGGCGCGGCCGCACGGCGAGGGCGGCCTGGTCGCGGCCGTGCTGACCGAGCGGCACGGCCGCCATGCCGGCTTCGTGCCGGGCGGGGCGGGGCGGCGCAACCGCGCGGTCTGGCAGCCCGGCAATCTCGTGGCGCTGGCCTGGCGGGCGAAGCTGGCCGAGCAGCTGGGCAACTACACGGGCGAGCTGCGCGAGGCGCATGCCGCGCGCGTGCTCGACGATCCGGTCGAGCTGTCGGGGCTGGCGGCCGCCTGTTCGGTCGTGGATGCCGCCTTGCCCGAGCGCGAGCCGCATCCGGCGATGTTCGACGGCTTCCGCGCCTTCCTGGGCGCGCTCGGCCATCCGGGCTGGCCGGCGATCTACGTGCGGCTGGAGCTCGGGCTGCTGCAGGAGCTGGGCTTCGGCCTCGATCTCGCGACCTGTGCAGCGACCGGCGCGACGGAGGACCTCGCCTACGTGTCCCCGCGGACCGGGCGGGCCGTGTCGCGGGCTGCGGCCGAGCCCTACAAGGACAGGCTGCTGGCCCTGCCGGCCTGGCTCTCGGCCGGCGGGCTGCCGGCGGACGACGCGGCGCTGCTCGAAGGCTTCGCCGTCACCGGCCATTTCCTCGAGCGCCACGTCTTCTGGCCACACAACAAACCCTTGCCCGCCGCGCGGTCGAGATTTATGGAAGCCCTCCAACGCTAGAACAGCGGGCTGCGGCTTGAATCGCGTCCCTTTCCCCTCGGTACGGCCCCTCAGTCACCCCTAGATGGCAAAGCGCACCACCAACGTCGTTCCCCTGGCCGTGGTCAAGCCGGTGCCGTTCGGGCAGGCGCTCAGCGAGCGCTACCTGTCCTACGCCCTGTCCACGATCATGGCGCGGTCGCTGCCGGACGTGCGCGACGGGCTGAAGCCGGTGCATCGCCGGCTGCTCTATGCCATGCGGCAGCTCCGGCTCGATCCCAACAGCCCGTTCAAGAAGAGCGCGCGCGTCGTCGGCGACGTGATCGGCCAGTACCATCCGCACGGCGACCAGTCGATCTACGATGCCCTGGTGCGGCTGGCCCAGGAATTCGCGGTCCGCTATCCGCTGATCGAGGGGCAGGGCAACTTCGGCAACATCGACGGCGATAACCCGGCGGCCATGCGCTACACCGAGGCGCGGCTCACCGCGGTCGCCGAGGCGCTGCTGGCGGGCATCGACGAGGACGCCGTCGACTTCCGGCCGAACTACGACGGCTCGACCGAGGAGCCGATCGTGCTGCCCGGCGGCTTCCCCAACCTGCTGGCCAACGGCGCGGCCGGCATCGCCGTCGGCATGGCGACCTCGATCCCGCCGCACAATGCGGGCGACCTCTGCGACGCCCTGCTGCACCTGATCAAGACTCCCAATGCACGCGTCGAGACGCTGGTCGAGCTGGTCAAGGGGCCGGACTTCCCGACCGGCGGCATCCTGGTCGAGCCGCGCGACTCGATCGTCGAGGCCTACAAGACCGGCCGCGGCGCCTTCCGCCTGCGCGCCCGGTGGCACAAGGAGGAGCTGCCACGCGGCCAGTACCGCATCGTCGTCACCGAGATCCCCTACCAGGTCCAGAAGGGCAGGCTGATCGAGCGCATCGCCGAGATCATCAATGCCAAGAAGCTGCCGATCCTGGAGGACGTGCACGACGAATCGGCCGACGACGTGCGGGTCGTGCTGGAGCCGCGCACGGGCCAGGTACCGGCCGAGCTGCTGATGGAGCAGCTCTTCAAGCTGACCGACCTCGAGATCCGCTTCCCGCTGAACCTGAACGTCCTCGACAAGGACAACACCCCGCGGGTCATGGACCTGCGCGAGGCGCTGCAGGCCTTCCTGGACCACCGGCGCGAGGTGCTGGTGCGGCGCTCGACCTTCCGGCTGGCGGAGATCGAGCGGCGGCTGGAGATCCTCGAAGGCTACCTGATCGCCTATCTGAACATCGACAAGTTGATCAGGATCATCCGCGAGGAGGACGAACCCAAGCCGGTGATGATCCGGACCTTCAAGCTGACCGACCTGCAGGCCGAATCGATCCTGAACATGCGGCTGCGCGCCCTGCGCCGGCTCGAGGAGTTCGAGATCAAGGGCGAGCACAAGAAGCTCACCGCCGAGCGCAAGGACCTCAAGGCGCTGCTCAAGGAAGAGAAGCTGCAGTGGGGCAAGATCGCCGAGGAGGTGCAGGAGACCAAGCGCCGGTTCGGCGGCAAGACCGAGCTGGGCCGCCGCCGCACCGAGCTGGCCGACGCCCCGGTCGAGGTGGCGCACGCCCTCGAGGATTTCGTCGAGCGCGAGCCGGTGACCGTGATCTGCTCCGAGAAGGGCTGGATCCGCGCCGCCAAGAGCCATCTCGACGAGAAGGCGGTGGCCGACCTCAAGTACAAGGAAGGCGACGGGCCACGCTTCGCCGTGCATGCCCAGTCGACCGACCGGCTGCTGGTCTTCGGCACCAACGGGCGGTTCTATACGCTCGGCTGCGACAAGCTGCCGAGCGCGCGCGGCCACGGCGAGCCGATCCGGCTGATGATCGAACTTGGCAATGACCAGGACATCGTGCAGCTCGAAGTGCTGAAAGGGGGGCGCAAGTTCCTTGTCGCCTCCGATGCCGGCCGCGGCTTCGTCGCGCCGGAGGACGAGCTCGTGGCGCAGACGCGCAACGGCCGGCAGGTGCTGAACCTGGCCGACAAGGAAAAGGCCCAAGCCTTTGCCGTCGTTCCCGAAAATGCCGACTCGGTCGCGGCGCTCAGCGAGGGGCGCAAGCTGCTGATCTTCCCCCTGGAGCAGGTGCCGGAGATGGCGCGCGGCCGCGGCGTGCTGCTGCAGAAGTCGAAGGGCGATCGGCTGTCCGATGCCCAGGCCTTCCGGCTCGCGGACGGCCTGCCCTGGGGCAACCGCACCATTCCCGCCGGCGAGCTGAAATTCTGGCGCGGCGAGCGCGCCCAGGCCGGCCGCATGCCCGAAAAGGGATGGCCGCGGGCCAAGCGCTTCAAGGACTGATCGCCAAGGACGGGCCATGGACCTGACGCTGATCTGGAAGGCGGTGCTGATCGGCGTCGTCGAAGGCCTTACCGAATTCCTGCCGGTCTCCTCGACCGGGCACATCATCCTGGCCGAGGAGGTGCTGCATTTCGAGGGACCGCCGGGCAAGGTGTTCGAGATCGTGATCCAGCTGGGCGCGATCCTCGCCATCTGCTTTCTTTACCGTGTCAAGATCCTGGCGACGGCCGGCGGCGTGGTGCGCCGCGAGCCGCCGGCCCTGCGCTTCGCGGCAGCGATCCTGCTGGCCTTCCTGCCGGCCGCGGTCGTCGGCGTCCTGGCGCACAGGTACATCAAGGAAGTGCTGTTCAATCCCACCGTCGTGGCCGTTTCCCTGGTCGTGGGCGGCGTCGTCATCCTGGCGATCGAGCGGTTCGCGCCGCGGCCGCGCGTCAGGACGCTGGACGAGATGGACCTCCGGACGGCGCTGCTGATCGGCGTCTGCCAGTGCCTGGCCATGATCCCCGGCGTGTCGCGGTCCGGCGCGACCATCATGGGGGCCCGGGTTTTCCGCGTGGGCCGTGCACCGGCGGCGGAGTTCTCCTTCTTCCTGGCCATCCCCACCATGCTGGGTGCGACCGTCTACGATCTCTACAAGAACTGGTCGACCCTGGACTGGAGCGGCACCGGGGTGATCGCCCTGGGCTTCCTGATGGCCTTCGCGGCGGCGGCGATCGTCGTCGGGCCCTTCGTGCGCTTCATCAGCCGTCACGGCTTCTGGCTGTTCGCCTGGTACCGTATTGCGCTGGGCGCATTGGCGCTCGTGCTCCTGCACATGTCTTGAAGGTTTGCACTTTCGGGACGCGTGCCATAAGCCCGCGCCATTCAGTGATTCCAGGAGTAGCGTTCATGCAGCGTCGCAGATTTCTCCATACGGCAGGCGTCGGTGCCGCCGCCGCCACCGTCTCGGGGGCGGTCGCCGCCCCGGCCATCGCCCAGTCCAGCCCCGAGCTGAAATGGCGGATGGCGTCCAGCTTCCCCAAGGCGCTGGACACCATCTTCGGGGCGTCCGAGATCTTCGCCAAGTACGTCGCCGAGGCGTCCGACAACCGCTTCCAGGTCCGGGTGTATGCCGCGGGCGAGCTGGTGCCCGGTCTGCAGGTGGCCGACGCCGTGCAGAACGGCACGGTGGAGATGGGCCATACCGCCTCCTACTACTATGTCGGCAAGGACCCGTGCTTCGCCCTCGACTGCGCCATCCCGTTCGGGCTCAACGCGCGCCAGCAGGACGCCTGGATGAACTGGGGCGGGGGCCGTGAGGCAATGGGCGAGTTCTTCAAGGAGTACAACATCCACGCCATGCCCTGCGGCAACACCGGCGGCCAGATGGGCGGCTGGTTCCGCAAGGAGATCAAGACGGTCGACGACCTCAAGGGTCTCAAGATGCGCACCAGCGGCTTCGCGGGCGCGGTGCTGAGCAAGCTCGGCGTGGTGCCGCAGCAGATCGCCGGCGGCGACGTCTACCCCGCGCTCGAGAAGGGCACCATCGACGCGGCCGAATGGGTCGGCCCCTACGACGACCAGAAGCTCGGCTTCAACCGCGTCGCGCCGTACTACTACTATCCCGGCTGGTGGGAGGCGGGCCCGCAGCTCTCGGCCTATGTGAACCTGGCCAAGTGGAACGAGCTGCCCAAGAGCTACCAGGCGCTGCTCGAGGCCGCGGCGGCCAAGGCCCATACGGCGATGCTGTCGAAGTACGATGCGCAGAACCCCAAGGCGCTGCGCCAGCTCGTGGCGGGCGGCACCAAGCTGATGCCGTTCCCGTCCCCGATCCTGGAAGCCTGCTTCACGGCCACGAACGAGGTCTACGAGGAGACCATGGCCAAGAACGCCCGCTTCAAGAAGATCTACGAGCAGTGGAAGCCGTTCCGCGCGGAAGAGGTCCTGTGGTTCCGCGTCGCCGAGAACACGCTCGACAACTTCATGGCGCGCCTGTCGGCGGCCAACAAGCTCTAGAATCGATCGCGCGATTCGTGGAAAGGCCCCGCCCCGGCGGGGCCTTTTTGCTTTACCGGCGCCTTTTCTCGGCCAGATCCCTGTGCCATAAACCCGACCGCCGCCGAGAGCGGTTCGCGTTGCAGAACGCGAGCATAGAAGAAATGGTCCAGGGAGTTTGAGTTCAATGCAACGTCGCAAGTTGTTGCGCACCGCCGGCGTGGGCGGTGGCGCGTTGGTGGCTGCCGGCACGCTGGCCGCGCCGGCCATCGCCCAGTCGATGCCCGAGGTGAAATGGCGGCTGGCCTCGAGCTTTCCGAAGTCGCTCGACACGATCTACGGCGCCGGCGAGTTCTTCGCCAAGCGCGTCGCGGCGCTCACCGACAACAAGTTCCAGATCCGCGTCTATGCCGGCGGCGAGATCGTGCCCGGCCTGCAGGTGCTCGACGCCGTGCAGAACGAGACGATCGAGTGCGGCCACACGGCGGCCTACTACTATGTCGGCAAGGATCCGACCTTCGCCTTCGACACCGCGCTGCCGTTCGGCCTCAACACGCGCCAGCACAATGCCTGGGTCTATTTCGGCGGCGGGCTCGACCTGATGCGCGAGTTCTACAAGGACTACAAGATCATCTCCTTCCTGATGAGCCACACCGGCGCGCAGATGGGCGGCTGGTGGCGCAAGGAGATCAAGACGCCCGAGGACCTGAAGGGCGTGAAGATGCGCATCGGCGGGTTCGCCGGCCAGGTGCTCGCCAAGCTCGGCGTGGTGCCGCAGCAGATCGCCGGCGGCGACATCTACCCGGCGCTGGAGAAGGGCACGATCGACGCCGCGGAATGGGTCGGCCCCTACGACGACCAGAAGCTCGGCTTCAACAAGGTGGCGCCGTACTACTATTACCCCGGCTGGTGGGAAGGCGCGGCGGCGCTGTCGCTCTATGTCGGCGAGAAGGCCTTTGCCGGGCTGCCGCCGATGTACAAGGAGGCGATCGCCGCTGCCGCCGGCGATACGGTGAGCTGGTCCGTCGCCAAGTACGATGCGCAGAACCCCAGGGCGCTGCGCGAGCTCGTTGCAGCCGGTACGAAGTTCCTGCCGTATCCGCAGTCCGTGCTGGAGGCCTGCTTCAACGCGGCCAACGAGCTCTATGCCGAGACGATCGCCAAGAACCCGAAGTTCAAGAAGGTCTACGAGTCCTGGAAGCCCTTCCGGAGCGAGGAGGTGCTGTGGTTCCGGGTGGCCGAGAACACTTTCGACAACTTCATGGCGCGCCAGTCAGCAGCCAACAAGCTGTAGCGACGGACGATCGATTTCACATGCACAAGGCCCCGCTTCGGCGGGGCCTTCTTCTGTGCGGCCTGCATTGACTGCCTGTATAGGTGCCGAAAGATTCTACCCACCCGGGCGCGTGCAATGTGCGCCGGCTCGGGCCCAGCGTCTTTTTCCGGACCCGCCACGGTCGCCGCTTTCCAAACGGAATTCCGCGTGCCAGTGTTATTAAACCAATAGGAGGCCATGAGGGTCTCCTCTAGGGAGGATAAAGAATATGAGGCGTAGGAAGTTCATCAGGACCGCCGGCATGGGTGCCGCGGGTGTTGCGGCGGCGACCACCGTTGCGGCGCCGGCGATCGCGCAGAGCATGCCGGAGGTGAAGTGGCGTTTGACGTCGAGTTTCCCGAAGTCGCTCGACACGCTGTACGGCGGCTCGGAGCTGTTCGCGAAGACCGTCAGCGAGATGTCCGACGGCAAGTTCCAGATCCGCGCCTTCGCTGCGGGGGAAATCGTTCCCGGCCTGCAGGTCGCCGACGCGGTGCAGAACGGAACCGTCGAGGCCGGCCAGACGGCTGCCTACTACTATTTCGGCAAGCATCCGAACTTCGTGTTCGAGACCGGCCTGCCGTTCTCCATGAACCAGCGCCAGTACTATGCCTGGCTTGATTTCGGCGGCGGCCACGAGCTGATCAACGACTTCTACAAGGAGTACAATTTCAGGTCCTTCACCTTCGGCGGCACGGGCTGCCAGATGGGCGGCTGGTTCCGCAAGGAAATCAAGTCGATGGACGACATGAAGGGCCTCAAGTTCCGCGTCGGCGGCTTCGCCGGCCTGATCCTGACGCGCCTCGGCGTGGTGCCGCAGCAGATCGCCGGCGGCGACATCTATCCCGCGCTCGAGAAGGGCACGATCGACGCCTGCGAATGGGTCGGCCCCTACGACGACGAGAAGCTCGGCTTCAACAAGGTCGCCAAGTACTACTACTACCCGGGCTGGTGGGAAGGCGCGTCGGTCGGCTCGCTCTACGTCAACAACAAGGCGTGGGAAGAGCTGCCGAAGCCGTACAAGGCGATGGTCGAGGCGGCCGCGGGCCGCGTCACCTCCTGGATGGTGCCGAAGTACGATGCCAGCAACCCGGCGGCCCTGCGCCGGCTGGTGGCGGCCGGCACCGAGCTGCGGCCGTTCCCGCGCGCAGTGCTGGAGCCCTGCTTCCTGGAGGCGTACAAGTTCTACGACGAGCTCTCGGCCAAGGATCCGAAGTTCAAGAAGATCTACGACAGCCTGAAAGCGTTCCGTTCGGACGAGAACCTCTGGTTCCGCGTCGCCGAAAACACTTTCGACAACTTCAACTTCGCGATGTCGGCGCAGGGCCGCTGACCCTCGCGCTACCGTCGAACGGAAGAGCCCCGCCGGTGACGGCGGGGCTTTTCTTTTCGGGTGATGGTCTCCTACTTGAAGATCGGGGGCGGCGCCGGCTCGTCGCTGAGCGGCGCCTGGAGCTCGATCTTCACCTTGCTGGGATCGACCTTCGGACCGCTGTCGAGATTGCCGGTCACCAGACCCGGGAAGGCGATGACGATGGCGACCATGATGACCTGGATGAAGACGAAGGGGATCGCCCCCCAGTAGATGTCGGCGGTCGTCACGCCGTCCATCGTGCGTCCGGTCACCTTGTCGACGTACTTGCCGTCGGGTGCGACCGATCGCAGGTAGAACAGCGCGAAGCCGAAGGGTGGATGCATGAACGAGGTCTGCATGTTGACCCCCAGCAGCACGCCGAACCAGATGAGGTCGATGCCGAGGGCCTCCGCGGGCTTCGCCAGCAGCGGAATGATGATGAAGGCGAGCTCGAAGAAATCGAGGAAGAAGGCCAGCAGGAAGATCAGGATGTTGACGACGATCAGGAAGCCGATCGCGCCACCCGGCAGGGCCAGCAGCAGATGCTCGACCCACTGGTCCCCGTTCACGCCGTAGAAGCTCAGGCTGAAGACCCGGGCACCGACCAGGATGAAGACGACGAAGGCCGTGAGCTTGGCCGTGCTGTCCATCGCCTGCTTCAGCAGGTCGAAGTTCAGGCGCCGGTTGGCGAGGGCCAGCAGCACGGCGCCGGTGGCTCCCATGGCGCCGCCTTCCGTCGGCGTGGCGAGGCCGATGAAGATCGTTCCCAGCACAAGGAAGATCAGGGCCAGCGGCGGCATCATGACGATCACCACCTGCTGCGCGAGGCGGCTGATCAATCCCAGATTGAGCAGCCGATTGGCGATCGCCAGGACATAGGCGGCGATGCCGGCCCCGGCGGTGGCCCAGATACCCTCCCAGTCCAGGTAGTACGCCAGGACCAAGGCCAGGCCCACCACCACCACGAGCAGCACCAGCAAGGACGTGTAGCCGGCGCTTCCGTCGTCCTCCTTGATCTGGCGGGCCTCGGGCGGGAGGGCCGGAGCGCACTTCGGGTTCAGGACGGTGCGGGCGAGCACGTAGCCGAGATAGAGGCTGGTGAGGACGAGACCCGGAAAGATCGCGCCCTTGTACATGTCGCCGACGGACCGACCCAGCTGGTCGGCCAGCACGATCAGCACGAGGCTGGGCGGGATGATCTGCGCCAGCGTGCCCGACGCCGCGATCACGCCGGTGGCAAGCCTGCGGTCGTAGCCGTAGCGCAGCATGATGGGCAGCGAGATGAGGCCCATCGAGATGACCGATGCTGCCACGACGCCGGTCGTGGCCGCCAGCAGGGCGCCGACGAAGACGACCGCATAGGCGAGGCCGCCGGGAAGGGGCCCGAAGAGCTGGCCGATCGTGTCGAGCAGGTCCTCCGCCATGCCGGACCGTTCCAGGATGAGGCCCATGAACGTGAAGAACGGGATGGCGAGCAGCGTGTCGTTCTCCATGACGCCGAACAGGCGGTTCGGCATGGCCTGGAGAAGGTTTGGCGTGAAGAGGCCGAGCTCGATGCCGATGATCGCGTAGAGCAGGCCCAGCGCGGCGAGCGAGAACGCGACCGGATAGCCCATCAGCAGGAAGAACACGAGCGACACGAACATGATGGGCGCCATCTCCGCCTTGATCCAGGCGGCGGGCGCGCTCTGCGGCGCGAAGAAGGAAATCGCCACGATCGCGATGATCGCGACAATGAACGCGTAGAAGAACCCGCGAAGCACTTTCATGGCCCGAATCCTAGTGCGTCGAGGGCTGGTTGCGCGGGTCGACATAGACGCCGCGCATCACGCCGATCTGCTTGATGATCTCGGATATGGCCTGCAGGAGGAGCAACCCGAAGCCGATGATGATCATCAGCTTGGCGGGCCAGCGGATCAGGCCGCCCGCGTTGCTCGAGACCTCGCTGATCCTGTACGACTCGATGAAGTACGGCCACGATTCGTAGAGCGTGATCAGGCAAAGAGGGACGAGGAAGAAGATGTGGCCGAACAGGGCGATGCGCTGGTTGGCCCGTTCGGAAAGATGCCCGGCGACGGTGTCGATGCGGATGTGCTCCTTGCGGAGGAGCGCATATCCGGCGCATCCCAGAAAGATCGCACTGAACAGGTACCACTGCATCTCGAGCCAGGCATTGGAGCTGGCGTTGAAGAACTTGCGGGATATCGCGTTCAGCGTGCTGATGAGCACGGTCACGAGAATAAGCCAGTACAGCGACCGTCCGACCGCCTCGGTCATCCGGTCGATCATGGAACTCAACTTAAGAAGACCAGTCACTGACCTCCCCCTCCCACTACGCGTTCTTGATTTGTTGCCGTGCGTCTTCGCGTCCGACAAGTGATTTGCGTTCCATTCCATGTATCAGAAAATCGCAAACAGGGAACCGGCATTCCGCAGCGGACAATTCACCCGTTGCGCAAGTGGAACCTGGTGGACGCTCAGTTCCTCGGCACCCCGAAGACCGGCGGCGGCGTGTCGTCGATGGGGGCTTCCAGCTCGATCTTGATCCTGGTCGGGTCGACGGTGGAGGGCGCATCGAGGAAATAGGTTACCGACTGGGGAAGGGTGATGACGATCACCACCATCAGGAGCTGGAGGACGACCCATGGGATCGAGCCCCAGTAGATGTCGGCGCTCTTCACTTCCTTGGGAGCCACGCTGCGGAGGTAGAACAGCGCGAAGCCGAAGGGCGGGTGCATGAACGACGTCTGCATGTTCACGCAGAGCATGACCCCGAACCAGATCAGGGCGGCATCGGCGCCGACCACGGGGGTTAGGATCTTCTGCGCTACCGGCGCCAGCATCGGCACGATGATGAAGGCGATCTCGAAGAAATCGAGGAAGAACGCCAGGAAGAACACGAACAGGTTGACGACAATGAGGAAGCCCCAGACACCGCCCGGAAGGCCGGACATCAGGTGCTCGACCCACAGGTTGCCGTCGACGCCCTGGAAGGTGATCGAGAAGCAGGTGGCGCCGACCAGGATGAACGCGACCATGGCCGTTATGCGCATCGTCGACTGCGACGCCTGCACGATCAGGTCACGCAGATCCTTGACCTGCCAGGCGCGCCAGCACAGCCAAATGATCGACGCGAACATGATGGTAAAGGCGATCTTGAAGGGCACCGACTTGAACGCCACCGTGCCGATCAGGGCGCCGGCGACGGCGGCCACGCAGCCAACCCAGAACATCCAGCGGTCGAAGCGGGTCAGCGGGGCATTGCGCACGACGGCGAGGACGATGGCGCCGATCGCGCCCATCGCGCCGGCCTCGGTCGGGGTCGCCAGGCCCATCATGATGGTGCCGAGCACGAGGAAGATCAGGACGGCCGCCGGAATGATCCCCCATGCGCACTTGATCAGGAGCGCCTTGCCGAACAAGGTGCGCGGCACGGGCGGCAGGGCCGTTGGCTTCACCAGCGTGAGGTAGAATGTATAGCCCGCGAACAGGGCGATCTGCAGGATCGAGGGCCCCCAGGCGCCGAGATACATGTCGCCGACCGACCGGCCGAGCTGGTCGGCCAGAACGACCAGCACCAGCGATGGCGGCACGAGCTGGGTGATCGTGCCCGAGGCGGCCAGGACGCCGGTGGCGTAGCGCATGTCGTAGCGGTAGCGCATCATCACGGGCAGCGTGATCAGCGCCATGGCGATCACCTGGGCCGCGACCGTCCCGGTGATCGCGCCCAGGATGAAGCCCACGATGATGGTCGAGTAGCCCAGTCCGCCCTTCACCGGCCCGAACAGCTGCCCCATGGATTCCAGCATGTCCTCGGCCAGCCCGCACTTCTCGAGGATGGCCCCCATGAACGTGAAGAACGGGATGGCCAGCAGAAGCTCGTTGGACAGGATGCTGCCGAACACCCGCCCGGGAATGGCCTGCATGAAGGCCATATTGAAGTAGTTCATCTCGATCGACAGGAAGCCGAAGAAGAAGCCCACGGCCGCCAGCGAGAACGCGACGGGGTAGCCGATGATCATGAAAACGACGAGGCCGCAGAACATCAGCGGCGGCATCCACTCGAGAGGGATCATTGCGTCGGCCTCTCGTAGTGAGCCTCGAGGCTCTCGACCGGAATGCCCTGGAGGAGAGCGATCCGCTTGACGAGCTCGGAGAACCCCTGCAGCGCCACCAGCACGAAGCCGACCGGCAGCACCAGCTTGATCGGCCAGCGCAGCAGGCCGCCGGCATTCGAGGAGTGCTCGAAGACGGCATAGGACTGCATGAAGAACGGCCAGCTCAGCCAGGCCAGGATGGCGCAGGTGGGCAGGAGGAAGATCAGGGTGCCGAGGACGTCGATCCAGAGCTGCCCGCGCCGGCCGACCACCATGTACAGCAGATCCACCCGGACATGTTCATTGCGTTTCAGCGTATAGGAGGCGCCGAACATGACGATGACGGCGAACATGTACCACTGCAGCTCGAGCCAGGCATTCGAGCTGGTGTCGTAGGCGTAGCGGACCATCGCATTGCCGGCGCTGACGACGCAGGCGAGCAGGACGAGCCAGTTGCAGACGTCTCCGATCTTCCCGTTGAGCTTGTCGACGACGCTACTGAACCACAGCAACGAACGCATGCGGCCTCCCCGGCGGCCTTTTCTTGTTTCTTCCCTTGAGATGGGCGCAGCTTCATAGCGGGTGCGAAAGCATTCCGCCACTCTGGCGACGGCCGGAGCCGCTTTTTCTCGCTCCGGCGCGCGGCGGAGCCTACGGGGCTGGCAGTTCCGTCCAGCCTTCCGGGCCGAAGAACTCGAGCGGCCTGAAGGCGCGCTTGTAGGCCATCTTGCTCGAATCGGCGATCCAATAGCCCAGGTAGACGTACGGCAGTCCCCGCTTGGCCGCAGCGGCGGCCAGCCAGCCGATGATGTGGGTGCCCAGGCCGCGACGCGGGTCCTGCGGATCGAAGAAGCTGTAGACGGCGGACACACCGCTCGACAGCCAGTCGACGAGACAGGCGCCGACGAGCCGTCCGTCGGGGGAATCGTCCCGGAATTCTATGATCGCCGTGTCGACGGGGCTTTCCTCGACCATCGCCCGGTAGTCGTCGAAGTCCATGTCGGCCATGTCGCCGTCGCGATGGCGGGCCAGGACATAGCGCGAGAAGAGGGCATACTGCTCGCCGGTCGCCAGCGCCTGGGTTTCCACCGCGTGGACGTGCTCGTTCCGGCGCATGATGCGGCGCTGGGCGCGGCTGGGCTCGAAGTCGCGCACCCGGATCCGGACGGGCACGCAGGCACGGCAGCCGTCGCAGAGCGGCTTGTAGACGAAATGATGCGACCGCCGGAAACCGGCATCCGTCAGCGTGTCATGCTGGGAGATCGCGTCGGGTCCGCTCAGTTCGGTGACGAGCTTCGTCTCCAGCCGGTGCGGCAGGTACGGGCAGCGCATCGCCGGCGTCGTGCGGAAGAACCGCAGGGTCTGGATACTCTGGCGGATGAACATTGGTGCAGGTTCAGTGTACCCCTTCGGCCCGCGAAGGAAAGCACCTCCCGGTGCGACGAAGGTCTATAGGGGACATGGAATCAGGGCTTTTGTCGGGCGCCAACCACACGGCGAAACGGCAGGAGCGCCATCCGGACGAGCCTGGGGAGCAGCCAGACGAGAAGGCAGACGAATACCGCCAGCAGGCACAGAAAAGTGATCGGATGGGCAATGGCCAGGGCGAGGCCGCCGACCACGCCGACATCCTCGGCCAGCGACGCCGCCACATTGCTGAATGGCTCCGGGGAAGTGTTGATCATTGCCCGCGAGCCGGCCTTGGCGACGTGTGTGCCGGCGGCCAGCGTGCCGCCCAGGAGGCCCGCGATGGCGCCGACCTCGGGGCTCACGCCCGCCGCTGCGCCATAGGCCAGCAGCGCGCCGGCCGGGATGCGCACAAAGGTCTGCAGCACATCGTTGATGCTGTCGATGAAGGGGACCTTGTCGGCCAGGAAGTTCAGGAAGAACAGCGTTGCCGCCACGCCCAGCACCCAAGGCGAGGACAGCACATGGAGATCGGAAGGCAGGCTGACGAGACCGAGCCGCTGCGCGCCACCCAGGACAAGGACGGCGGCATAGGCATTGAGGCCGCTCGCCCATCCTGCGCCGAGCGCGACGGCGATGGCCGCAAGCGTCTCGGCACTCACGATCGCCCCTACAGGGCCCGCCGCGCCTTGAGCGCGGTGGCGAGCGTGCCTTCATCCAGCCAGTCGAGCTCGCCGCCGACAGGCACGCCGTGGGCGAGGCGCGTGACCGGCACGCCCAGTTCGGCCAGACGGTCCGCGAGGTAGTGCGCCGTGGTCTGTCCGTCCACCGTGGCGTTGGTCGCGAGGATGACCTCGCGGACACCTCCCGTGCCGAGCCGCTTCACGAGGCCGCCGATGTTGAGCTCGTCGGGCCCAATGCCGTCGAGCGCGGACAGCGACCCGCCGAGCACGTGATAGCAGCCGCCGAAGATCCGCCCGCGCTCCATGGCCCACAGGTCGCCCACATCCTCGACGACGCAGATGAGCCCCTGGTCGCGGGCGGGATCGGAGCAGATGGAGCAGGGATCGACGGTGTCAAGGTTGCCGCACGTTGCACACGGCCGTATGGCCCGCGCGGCGTCGGCCAGGGCGGTCGCGAGGGGCTGCATCAGCGTCTCGCGCCGCTTCAGCAGGTGCAGGGCCGCCCGCCGCGCCGACCGCGGCCCCAGGCCGGGCAGGCGTCCGAGCAGCTGGATCAGGCGCTCGATCTCAGGTCCGTTCATGGCGATGGATGTCCTCCCCGGCGCGGCCGGCGAGGAGCGCACTCACAGCTTGAATCCCGGGGGCAGCGGCAGACCGCCGGTGATGGAGCGCATCTGCTCCTGGACGGTCTGCTCGACCTTGGCCCGGGCGTCGTTGGCTGCGGCCACGATCAGGTCCTCGACGACGCCCTTGTCGGCGGGAACGAACAGGGAGGCGTCGATCTCGACCTTGCGCGTCTCGTTCTTGCCATTGACGGTGACCTTGACGAGGCCGGCGCCGGACGTGCCGACGATCTCCATGCGCTCGAGCGATGCCTGCAGTTCCTGCATCTTCTGCTGCACCGCCTGGGCCTGCTGCATCAGGCCGCCGAGATCCTTGAGCTTGTCGAACATCAGTACTCGCTTTCCGGGATGTCATCGTCCACGGGATAGTCGTCGGTCGCGGGTGGCTCTTCGAGGGGGGCGTCGAGCCCGGCGACCAGGGATGTCTGCTCGCCCTTGCGCCGGACATTGTCGATCCTTGCCCCGGGGAAGGTCTTCAGGATTGCCTGCACCAGCGGATGGTTCTCGGCCTGCAGGCGAAGCTCGTCACCCTTCGCGACCTTCTGCTCGGCCAGCGTGGGCTTGCCGGCATCGGAAGTGACCGAGGCGATCCAGCGCCGTCCCGTCCATTGCGACAGCAGGTCGCTGAGCTTCGCAGCAAGATCGGTCGGCGCGCGTGGTTCGGGGCGGAATTCGATCAGGCCGGGCTCACAGCGCACCTCGTGTACGTGATGCATCAGGTGATGCACCAGGCGTGCCTCGCGGCGGGCCTCGAACAGGGCGACCACCTCGGTGAAGCTGCGGGGAGCGGGGGCCGCAGGGGCCGATTGGGGTGCAGGTGCCGCGACCGCCGGCTGGACGGCCAGTCGCGCGCCGCTGCCGCCACCACCGCGTGGCAGAGGCGGAGCGGCAGCGGACGCGGCGGGCGCCGCGCCATTCTGCAAGGCCTTGATGACGTCGGATGGCGGCGGCAGATCGGCAGTGTAGCACAGCCGGATGAGCGCCATCTCGGCAGCCCGCATCGGCGAAGGCGCGGCGAGCGTCTCCTGCAGGCCCTTGAGCAGCAGGGTCCATGCGCGCGTCAGAGAGGCCATGGACAGCTTGCCGGCCATCGCGAGCCCGCTTGCGCGTTCGCTGTCGGCGGCCGCCGCCGCGGCTTCCGGGGCGACCTTGAGGCGCGTCACCCAATGAGTGAGCTCGAGCAGGTCCTGCAGCACCACCGCGGGATCGGCGCCCGAATCGTGCATCTCGCCCAGGGCTGCTACGACGGCCGCAGCGTCGCCCTGCATTGTCTTCTCGAACAGGTCGAGCACGCGGCTGCGATCGGCCAGGCCCAGCATGTCGCGTACCTGGGCGGCGTCCACGACGCCGGCACCATGGGCGATGGCCTGGTCGAGCATCGAGAGGCCGTCGCGTACGGAACCATCCGCCGCGCGTGCCAGCAGCCCCAGCGCTTCAGGCGAGATCTCGACCTTCTCGGTCTCGGCGATGCGGCCGAAGTGCTCGATCAGCGTCTGCTGGGGCACGCGCTTCAGGTCGAACCGCTGGCAGCGGCTGAGCACCGTCACCGGCACCTTGCGGATCTCGGTGGTGGCGAACAGGAACTTCACATGCGGTGGCGGCTCTTCCAGCGTCTTGAGCAGGGCGTTGAAGGCCTTGTCCGACAGCATGTGGACTTCGTCAATGATGTAGACCTTGTAGCGCGCGGAGACGGGCCGGTAGCGCACGCCTTCGATGAGCTCGCGCACGTCGTCGATGCCGGTGCGCGAGGCGGCGTCCATCTCGATCACGTCGACGTGGCGATCCTCGCTGATCGCCGTGCAGTTCTCGCAGATGCCGCACGGATCGACGGTCGGTCCGCCCTTGCCGTCGGGGCCGACGCAGTTCAGGGCACGGGCGATGATGCGCGCCGTCGTCGTCTTTCCGACGCCGCGGACGCCCGTGAGCATGAAGGCATGGGCAATGCGGCCCGTTGCGATGGCGTTGCGCAGCGTGCGCACCATCGCCTCCTGCCCGACCAGCGTGGTGAAATCGACGGGACGGTATTTGCGGGCCAACACCCGATAGGGAAGCGCTTCGACAGCTTCCGGCATGGCAGTTTCCCGCTCGGTTGCCGCGGCCCCTCGAGCCCGGCGGTCATCGCGCCCGGCTTACCGGCCGCCGCGGCGGCGCGCGGCGAAACCGGTGAGGGACCGGCATGACCCGAAGCGAATTCGTTACGGCTGCTTCCTTCCGGATCTGACCGGGTTGGCGACTGCTCCGCCCACACCGGCCCCTCGACGTTCTTATATCAGGAGTCACGCCATTCAGCGCAAGGCCGGCGGTGGACATTTCCTGCCGCGTGCAAGTCACTGGAATGGAAGGAGATTTCACCTCTTCGACCGCCTGCCTGCCGGACGAGCGCCACGGGAGGGCGGCTATCTGGTCTTGTCGACCGCCTGGCTGAAGCCCGTCAGCGACACATCGACGGTGATCGGCCGCTTGCCGGCGTCCTGAACCGTGAGCTTGAGCACCGCGCCGCGGCGCATCGCCGCCATCAGTTCGGCCCCAGCCGGAAAGCTCGCAAAGCAACCGGCGGACGTGCATGTCTCGAACGGATGTCTTCCACGGGGCCGTCGTCGATCCTGAACTGCATGGGCTCCAGCAGGTTCACCCCGAGGGGGACCTGTATCAGCATCGAGAACGTCTTGTCGTCTGCGGCCTTGCGGACTGCCAGCGCAGCGAAAGTCCGCCGCTCGTTGCGGCGCGTGGCCTCCTGAATGGCGCTGCAGTTCAAGGCCTTGCCGTCGCTCCCGCATTCCACACGCCAAGGCGTCTCCTGCGCCTGGGCAACCGCAAGGCTCGTCGGCAGGACAAAGGCAGCAGCCACGATGGCCGCTGCACCGGACAGCAACCATTGCCGCTGACGCTGATGCATATCCCTAACGAAGCCGCACCGTTTCGGATTTTCGCGGAACCTGCCAATTGCAGGCGGCCGATGCAACGAGAGACGACGGTGTTACTTGGTGAGGATCAGCTTGCCGCTCGCGGTGATGCGCAGGCGATAGGTCTGGCTGCCATGACTGATGAGCAGTTCGCGGTGCCCGCGCAACAGGGCGGCGCTGTCGGCCACCGGAACCTCTGAACCGTTCCTGTTGGCCGCTGCCGTGGCGGCGGATTGCGACGAAAGCTCCATGATCGCCTGCCTCCATGAAATAATCGCTAGTAATAATTACTCGCATGTACGATCCTGTCAACGCATTCCGAGAGGGAACGCTCGCGAGGGGCCAAGCCATGGACAAGTCGATCGAACAGGGCGAGTTGCCGGTGGGAGAGCGATTCGTGTTGTGGGCCGTGCGCCAGTGGCACTGCGAGCGGGCGTTGCCGGGCGCAGGGTCGCTGCTCCATCGCGGTTTCCACCAAGCGGGGCTTGCCGCGCTTCTGCCGGACTTCGCAATCGCCATGGATGCCTTCCTGTTCGGCGCCCGCCGCGCCATCGAGATCAATGAGCCGACCTGTCCGGGCGTCAGCCGCGACGAGGCGACCTTCGTCGCCCTGTGCGGCCTGGCTCAGGGTCGCTTCGACGGATCGCTGGCGGCATCGCTCGAGCACCTGATGGCGCCCACTGCCTCGCGTGCCGCCGCTGCACGGCTCATCACCTTCGCGATCTCTCTCGGCCGTGCCGGCCTCAAGCTGGCACCCGAGACCGAGGACGCATCCGGACGACTCCATTGATCTGATCGTGGCGCGGCCGTTTCGATGCCGGCAGAACCTGTTCAGGTTCGTTCCGAGAACGTTTCGCGCGGGTCGAGCAAGTCGCGCAAGCCGTCGCCCAGCAGGTTGAAGGAGACGACGACCACGAAGATTGCCGCTCCCGGCCAGATCGCCATCCACGGTGCCTGGCTGAGAAAGCCCCGGGCGGCGTTCAGCATGCTGCCCCAGGACGGCGCCGGCGGCTGCTGGCCAAGCCCGAGGAAGGAGAGCGAGGCCTCGGCGATGATGGCCGTCGAGATCGCGAGCGTCGCCTGCACGATGATCGGATTGATGGCGTTGGGCAGGATATGGCGGGTCAGCAGCTGGAAGTGCGTGTCGCCAACCGAGATCGCTCCCTCCACGTAGGTCTCGATCTTGACCGCCATCACCTGGGCGCGCGTGACCCGCACGAAGGCGGGTGTCGCGGTGATGCCGATGGCGATCATCGCGTTGGTGAGGTTTGGCCCCAGGAAGGCCGCCAGGGCGATGGCCAGGACCAGCGAGGGTATGGCCAGCATGGCATCGACGAGGCGCATCGCGAGCAGATCGAAGACGCCGCCGACATAGCCTGCCACCAATCCGAACAGCACGCCGATGGCGACCGCGATGGAGACCGAGACGACGCCTGCCAGAAGCGACGTGCGGGCGCCGTAGATGACGCGGGACAGCACGTCGCGCCCTACCTCGTCGGTGCCCAGCGGATGGACCCAGCTCGGCGCCTTGCGGATGGTGAGGAAGTTCGCCTGCAGGGGATCGTAGGGCGCCAGCAGCGGCGCAAGACAGGCGACCAGCACGAACAGCAGCACGATAGTGCCGCCGATCACCAGCTCGCGGTTGGCGAAGGCGCGGCGCAGCATCTGACGACGGGCGGGCCGCCCGGGACCGGCCAGGGACGTCATCGGCGCATCCTCGGATTCACCATGAAGTAGGCGAGGTCGGCGGCCAGGTTCAGTACCATGTAGATGGTGGCGGTGCAGAGCACCACGCCCTGGACGACGGCATAGTCGCGGTTGAACACGGCGTCGACGATCAGCTTGCCGAAGCCGGGAATGGTGAAGACCTGTTCGGTGAGGATGGCACCCGACAGCAGCAGGCCGAATTCGAGCGCGGCCAGGGTGATGATCGGCACCAGCGCGTTGTACAGGACATGGCGCACGATGACCTTCCGCCGGGGCAGGCCCTTCGCGATCGCCGTGCGCACATAGTCTTCCCGCATCTCCTGCAGCACGGCGCTGCGGGTATGCCGCATCAGGATCGCCGCCACGGCGTTGCCGAGCACGAAGGCGGGCATGATCATCGATTTCAGGTTGGCCCAGAGATCTTCCGCCGGGCTGACATAGCCCGAGGCCGGCAGCCAGCCGAGCTCGACCGAGAACAGCAGGATCAGCAGGATGCCGAGCCAGAAGTTCGGCGTCGACAGTCCGCAGAGGCCGGCGATCCTGACTGCGTGGTCAATCCACGTGTTGTGCTTCACGGCCGCCAGCGTGCCCGCCGTGACGCCGATGACGAGCGCGATCACCATCGCCATCCCCGCAAGCTGCAGCGTGACAGGCAACTTCTCCAGCGCGAGCTCCAGCACCGGGCGCTCGATGTGCAGCGACTGGCCGAAATCTCCCTGCAGCACGCCGCCGAGCCAGATGCCGTACTGAACCGGCAGGGGCTCGTCGAGATGGTACTTGGCGCGGAGATGCGCGATCACCTCAGGGTCGCGATTCTCTCCCGCCATCGCGATCACCGGATCCCCGGGCAGCAGGTTCTGCAGCAGGAACACGATGACGGTCACGAGGAGGAGTGTCGGGACCATGATCGCGAGGCGGCCGAAGAGGAACTTCAGCATCCGGTCAGCGTCCCATCGCATAGCCTTGCAGGGCGCGTGGATTGGCGGCGGCACGCAGCACGACAGGATTCTGGCTGCGATCGCAGACCGCCGCGATCAGCCGTCCGTTCGACCACGGCTTCATCACCTGCATGTCATGCCCGCGCTTGCGCAACGCCTCCAGCGTCACGGGCGGAAAGCGTTCCTCGACCGAAAGCGAACCTGGCTTCGCCTGGCGGGGATAGAACGAGCTTCGCGTATGGTCGTTGTGGAAGTTGGGCGCGTCGATCGCCTCCTGCAGGTTCATGCCATGGTGCACATGACGCAGGAAGAAGCTGATCGACCACATGTCCTGCTGGTCGCCTCCCGGCGTGCCAAAGGCCATGTAGGGCAGGCCGTCGCGCGTGACGAAGGAGGGCGACAGCGTGGTGCGCGGCCGGCGGCCGGGGGCGAGGCTGCTGGCGAGTCCTTCCTCCAGCCAGAACATCTGCGCGCGCGTGCCCAGGCAGAAGCCGAGTTCCGGGATGACGGGTGAGCTCTGCAGCCAGCCACCGGAGGGCATGGCGGAAACGACATTGCCCCACCGGTCCATGACCGCGATGTGGCAGGTGTCGCCGCCCGTCGGGCCATGGCTCGCGGCATTCGGCTCGCCGGCGCCGGCATCGGCGAGCGCCCGCGAAGGTTCTCCGCTGCCGGCCGCCTCGAGCGTCTGTTGCCAGCTCGCCGGCATCTTCGGCTGCCGTCCGCCGGGGGCGCCGGGGCGGATCTCGAGCGACGCACGGTCGCCGATCTGCTTGCGCCGTTCGGCGGCATAGGTCTCGCTCAGGAGATCGTCCATCGGAACGTCGAAGACGTCCGGATCGCCGTACCAGGCTTCGCGGTCGGCATAGGCGAGCTTGCCGCATTCAGTGAGGAGATGGACGAACTCGTCTCCGACGGGGTCCATCGCCGAGAGGTCGTAGCCCTTCAGGAGGGCCAGTTGCTGCAGGAAGGTCGGGCCCTGGCTCCAGGGGCCGCACTTGTGGACGGTGTAGCCGTGATAGTCGATCGAGCACGGCGCTTCGTAGTGGCTCTTCCAGCCCGCCATGTCATCTGCGGTGAGCAGCCCGCGGTGGCGCCGTCCGGAACTGTCGCGCACCGGCTCGCCTTTGCAGAAGCGGTCGACCGCTTCCGCCACGAAGCCGCGGTACCAGGCGTCGCGCACCGCATCGATGCGCTGCTCGCGCGTGCCGGAGACGGCGTTGCCGGCCGCCACGAGCCGGCGATAGGTCGCGGCCAGGACAGGGTTGCGGAACAGCAAGCCGCGCTTCGGACCCTGGCCACCCGGCAGGTAGGTGGCGGCCGAGGTCGGCCAGTCCGCGGTGAACTGTTCGCGCATCATCTCGACGACCCTGGCGAATTGCCAGGAGGCCGGATGCCCGCGCTCGGCATAGTCGATGGCGTAGGACAGGACGGCCTCGGGTTCCATCGTGCCGTGATCGCGCAGCAGGGTCATCCAGGCGTCGAAGGAACCGGGAACGCAGGCGGCCAGCGGTCCGGTGCCGGGGACGAGATCGAGGCCAAGGTCGCGGAAGGCGGCTATGGTGGCGGCGCGGGGCGCGACGCCCTGGCCGCACAGAAGATTCACCTTCTCCTCTTTCGCGCTCCAGAACAGCACCGGCATGTCGCCACCCGGACCGTTCTGGTGTGGCTCCAGCACATGGAGGCAGAAGCCGACGGCGACCGCGGCATCGAAGGCGTTGCCGCCGCGTTCCAGAACGCTCATGCCCGCCGCGGAGCCGATCCAGTGCGTGGACGAGACGACGCCGAAAGTGCCCTGGATTTCGGGGCGGGTGGTGAAGATCGGTTCCAACCAGGTACTCCTCAGGCGATCTCGAAGGTGCGGTCGAGATGACCTCGACCGGCCGCCTGCAGGACCGGCATCATTGGCAAGAAGCACACGCGACTCATGCGTTTTCACGGAATGCGTGGCACGTTGCATGCATCATGTGTGCCGACCGATGTATCATATATTCTATCGAACGTAGCGAGGAGATGTTTCGATGATGGGTTCTTCAAGAGCGCGACGGACCGGCCGGTGGACTGCCGTGGCGCTGGGCTGCATGACGCTGCTTTCGACACAGGCGATGGCGCAGAACCTGCGCATCGGCCTGGGCAGCGATCCCGATGCCCTCGACCCGACCCTGTCGCGGACTGTCGCCGGCCGCGTCGTCTTTGCGAGCCTGTGCGACAAGCTGATCGACATCGACGAGAAGCTGAACTACGTGCCGCAACTCGCCACGTCCTGGGAATGGTCTCCCGACGGCAAGACGTTGACCATGAAGCTCCGCCCGGGCGTGAAGTTCCATGATGGCGAGACCTTCGACGCCGCGGCGGCAAAGGCCAGCCTCGACCGGCATTTCGCCATGCCGGGGTCGAACCGCAAGAACGAGCTCGGGCCGCTCGACTCGGTCGAGGTGATCGACGACAGCACCATCGCGCTGAAGCTGAAGAGCCCCTTCGCGCCGCTGATTGCCGCGCTCTCCGATCGCGCGGGCATGATGATGTCGCCCAAGGCGATCGCCGCGGGCACCTTTTCCAACAAGCCGGTCTGCGCCGGTCCGTTCAAGTTCGCCGAACGCGTGGCGCAGGAACGCATCGTGCTCGAACGCTTCCCCGAGTACTGGGACGCCACGAACGTCTTCTTCGACAAGGTCACCTTCTTGCCGATCCCGGATGCCCCCGTGCGTGTCGCCAACCTGCGCTCGGGCAGCCTCGATCTGATCGAGGCCGTGCCGGCGACCGACATACCGGTGCTGCAGCAGAGCAAGCTTGTCGTCGCGAAGGGGCAGGGACTCGCATCCACCTATATCGCGATCAACGTCGGCGACACGAAGCGGTCCAAGACGCCGATCATGACCAATCCGAAGCTGCGCGAGGCGCTGGAACTGGCGATCGATCGCAACGTCCTCAATCAGGCGGCCTTCGAAGGCGTGAACACGCCCGGCAATCAGTCCGTCCCGCCCGGCAGTCCCTATTATGCCAAGTCGGTGCCCATGCCGGGCCGCGACGTCGCCAAGGCGAAGGCCCTGATCAAGGAGGCCGGCCTGCAGCGTCTGAAGGTCGAGATGCTGGTGCCCAATTCCAGCACCTTCACGGGCCCCGCCCAGATTCTGCAGGCGATGGTGGCCGAAGCCGACATCGACCTTCAGCTCGTGGTCATGGAGACGACGACGCTGCTGAAGGAATGGACCAACGGCAATTTCGAGACGCTGCTGATCCTCTGGAGCGGCCGCACCGATATCGATGGCAACCTGTATGCCTTCAATGCCTGCGACGGCACGCTCAACGGCGGAAAGTATTGCAGCAAGGAGGTCGACGCCCTCCTGAATGCCGGTCGCACCAGCAACGACGTCGCGACGCGCTATGCTGCCTATGAGAAGGCGGCCGCGCTGTATCTGGCCGACCGGCCCTACATCTATCTCTGGCATCCGACACTGATCTACGGTCTGTCGCCGAAGATCGAAGGCTTCAAGGTCGTCCCGGACGGGCTGGCCCGCGTGACCGGCGTCAAGATGAAGAAGTAGTGTTCCGCTGCTCCGATCGCGGCACGCCGCGCCGCGATCGGAGTCAGTGCGCGAAGTGGCGCATGCCGCCGTCGACGGGGATCACGGTGCCCGTGATGTAGCGCGCCGCTGGCGACGCCAGGAACGCCACGAGCTGGGCGATGTCCTCCGGCTCGCCGAAATAGCCGGCCGGGATGTTACGCTCGATGAAGGCCCGCCGGCTCTCCTCGGTCGGATGCAGCTTTTCCAGGATCTGCTCGCTGTTGATGCGCCCGGGCTGGATGGTGTTGACGGTGACGCCCTCGGCGGCCACCTCACAGGCCAGTCCCTTGGCCCACAGATGCAGCGCCGCCTTGGCGGCGACGGCGGCGTTGAGGCCGCGCGGCTCCATGGTGCCGCTGATGTTGATGATGCGGCCCCAGCGGCGGCTGCGCATTCCGGGCAGAAGTGCCGTCGTCAGGCGTCGCGCCGAGGTGAAGTTGAGCGCGAAGGCCTCTTCCCAGAAGCCTTCGCCGGCATCGATCGTCGTCGGCCGCGAGCCGCCGGCGCAGTTGACCAGGACGTCGATGCGACCAGCCGCACGGATCGCCTCCGCGGCGATGCGCGACAGGTCTGCCGCGTCTGTGATGTCGCCACGGAGCGCCACGACGTTGGCGTGTCGTTCGATCTTCTCCACACGTCGCGCCGTCGCGACGACATGTGCGCCTTGCGCGGCGAGCAGATGGATGATGCCTGCACCGATGCCCGCGCTGGCGCCGGTGACGAGACAGCATCGGCCAGAAAGTTCGAAGTCCATGTCGTACTGATGAATGATTGATGAAGACTTGCCAATCGGAAGGCACTATTGGATTCGGTGCGTCAACGACGCGCAAATCGCAAAGGAGGTTGTCATGGCTGTGAGGAAGTCGGGTTCGGCGAAAGCCAAGAAGGCGCCGAAGTCCAAGAAGATGCCTGCGAAGGTAGCTCCGAAGGCAGCGAAGAAGAAAGTGGTGAAGAAGGTCGCGAAGAAGAAGGTTGCCAAGAAGGCGGTGAAGAAGGCCGCGCCGAAGGCGGCAACGAAGAGAAAGTCGGCATCGGGCCGTTAGCCTGTAGCCCGATGAGATGAGGGGAGGCCGCACCGGGTTCCCCTCATCTCATCCGCGCGATGCCGACGACGGTATTGGATCAGCGGGCCGCGCCGGTCGCGACCGTCGCCGAAGAAGAGCTCGTCCTGCCACGCGCCTTCGCCGTTGCCGCCTGATCCACGATTCCTCTCCCGGACACCACCACACCGTAGTCCCTGAGCGCGGTCTCGACCGAGATCACGCCATCCAGCACATCGTCGGCGACCTTGGCGGGGTCGCGCTCGAACGGATTGCCGTAGCCGCCGCCGGCCGGGCCGTAGCAGATGAAGCGGCCGTCCTTGGCGATGTTCATGTGCGGTACCTTGGAGGGCAGCGCGCGCGCCTCGCTGCTGCCCGGCAGCAGCAGGTCGAGCCTGGCGGGCATGCCCTCGCCGCCGCCCAGGAACCCCCAGGGCCGGTAGCGATGGCCTTCGCCCTCGACCGACGCGCCGCCGTCGCTGAGGAAGGTGAACTCGCGCACCGAGCCCAGCCCGCCACGCCACTTGCCGGCGCCGGCCACGTCCTCGCGCAGCTCGTAGCGCAGCACGCGCAGGGGCAGGTGGGTCTCGATGTCCTCGATGGGGTTGTTGCGGGTGTTGGCGTAGAGCGTGTCGACGGCATCCATGCCGTCCTTGCCCGGCCGGCCGCCATAGGAACCTTCGAAGATTTCCATGTGTACCCAGTGCGTCTCGTCCTTCAGCCCCGAGAAGGCGATGACCTTGAGATTGCCGATGCCCGCCGAGACGTTGCCCGGCATTGCCTGGGCCAATGCCTTCATCACCGTGTCGGCGAGCTGGTTGCCGGGGCAGAAGCGGGCGATCGTCGGGGCCGGGAAGGTCGGGTTGGCGAGGCAGCCCTTGGGCGCAACGATGGTGATCGGCCGGATCAGGCCGGCATTGACCGGGATGTGGCCATGCACGGCGGTGTCCAGCAGCACCGAGCGGATCGTGAGCCAGATCGCGATGTCGGCGGTGCCTTCGAGCGGCATGTTGATCGGCCGGTCTGGAACCTGCGGCGCGGTCCCGGTCAGGTCGACCACCAGGCTGTCGTCCTTCTTGGTGATCGTGACGACGATCGGCAGCTCCTTCTTGGCCGGGTCATCGCTGTCGAGATAGCCGTCGATCGCCGTCTCGGCACGGTAGACGCCGTCGGGCAACCTGGCGATGGCTTGGCGCATCAGCCGCTCGGCATGTTCCATCAGCGCCTGGCAAGCGAGGTCGAAGGTCTCGAGCCCGTAGCGTTCGACGAGCTCCGCCATGCGCTCGGCGCCGATGCGCGCCGCCGCGACCTGGGCGTCCATGTCGCCGACGACGAGGTCGGACGCGCGGATGTTGTCGCGCACGATCTGCCAGACCATGTCGTTGCGCACACCGCGGTCGTAGACCTTGATGGCCTTGAACTGCAGGCCCTCGGCATAGGCGTCGATCGCCTCGACGATGCCGCAGGAACCCGGCGAGAGGGCGCCGATGTCGAGATGGTGCGCCGTCGTGGCGGCGAAGCCGATCAGCCGACCCTGCACGAAGACGGGCACGATGAAGGCGACGTCCGGCCCGTGGCTGGCGCCGGAGTAGGCGTCGTTGTGCATGACGACGTCTCCCGGCCGGAACTGGTCGCCGCGTTCCGCCAGGATCCTCTGGACGCCGCGCACGTAGCCCGGGATCGGCCCGGACTGCAGCGGCGTCGACTGCGCCGATTCAGCCAGGCCGCGGCCTTCCGCATCGACCAGAGCGGCCCCGAAATCCTCCGACTCGCGGATGATCGAGGAGTAGCTCATGCGCATGAGCTTGTAGCCCATCTCGATGGCGATGTTCTCGAGCGCACCCTGGATCACGGAGGTGGTGATCGGGTCGATCCGGTCGGGCTTCGGAACCGGCTGGCGCTGGGCGGCGGTGGTCATGGGATGTCTCCTTTCTTTCTCGCCACCCCGACCGGAGCAACGCGGTGCGCTGCTCCGGTCGGGATGGCGAAGGTGCTAGGCATCGCTCTTGCGGATGACGAGGTTGCCGGCGGCGTCGGCCTCGAAGCTGTGCTTTGGCGGCACGACAGTCGTCGTGTCCATCTGCAGCACGATGGCGGGACCGGGGATGCGCTCGCCCAGGGGCAGCAGGTCGCGGCGATAGAACTCGACGGCATAGTCGCCGAGCTTGCCGTCGACCCGGAATGTTCCGGTGCCGCTGCGCACCTTGGCTGCTTCCAGGGACTTGGCCGAGCCGGCCGTGGGCTTGGCGATCTCGGCCGCGCTCGCCGCCCCGATCAGACGCAGGTTCACGATCTCGATGCCGGAGTCGGGGAAGTGGTGGCCGTACTCGCGGCGATGGACCTCGTGGAACGTCTCGAAGACCTTGGCCAGCGCCGCCTCGTCGATCGTTCCCGGTGGAATCGGGACCTTGAGCTCGTAGCCCTGGCCGACATAGCGCAGGTCGCCACGCCGCTCGAAGGTCACCTTGTCGAGCGGGATGCCGTCGGCCGTGAAACGGTCGGCGAGCTCCTTGGCCATCGCGGCGAAGTCGGCATTGACCCGCGTCAGGTCGACCGTGCCCGAGACCTGGAACGACGTGCGGATGGCGTCGTAGCGGAGGTCGCTGATCAGCAGGCCGACGGCGGAGGTGATGCCGGGATGCGGGGGCACGATCACTTCCGGAATGCCCAACATGTCGGCGACCTCGGCGCCGTGCAGCGGCCCGGCACCGCCGAACGCGACGAGCGCATAGTCGCGGGGGTCGATGCCCTTCTGGACGGTGCGCGAGCGAATGGCATTGGCCATGTTGGCGTTGATCAGGGTGATCACGCCTTCGGCAGCCTCGCGGTCGGTGAGGCCCAGTTCGCGCGCCAGCTCGCCGATCACGCGCCGCGCCGCGATCTCGTCGAGCGACATGCTGCCGCCCAGGAAGTTGCCGCGGTCGAGGCGGCCCAGCACGACGTTGGCGTCCGTGACGGTCGCGCGCGTGCCGCCACGGCCGTAGGCCGCCGGGCCCGGCACGGCGCCGGCCGAGCGTGGCCCGACCTTGAAGGCGCCCGCCTGGTCTACATAGGCGATCGAGCCGCCACCGGCGCCGATCGTATGCACGTCGATCATCGGCACCAGCACCGGGAAGCCCGCGATCCAGGTATCGCGCGCCGTGGCCTCGCCGAACGTGCCGCCGGTGATGATGCCGATGTCGGCCGAGGTGCCGCCGACGTCGAAGGTGATGAGGTTGCGCTTGCCGGACAGCGCACCGGCCCAGTCGCCGCCGATCACGCCGGCTGCCGGGCCCGACAGCAGCGTCAGCACGGGACGTTCCGCCACCATTCCCGGCGTGGCGACGCCGCCGTTCGACGCCATGATGCGCAGGTCGGCCTTGAAGCCCGACGCCTCGATCTCCGATTCGAGCCGGGTCACGTAGTTGCGCACCTTGGGACCGACGAAGGCGTTCATCGCCGTGGTCGTGAAGCGCTCGAACTCGCGGAACTGGGGCGACACGGAGGACGAGGTAGTGGCGAAGCACTCCGGATACTCCTCGCGCACGATCTCCATGGCCCGCGCCTCATGCGCCCCGTCGAGATAGGAGAAGAGGAAGCAGATGGCGATCGCCTCGACGCCGGCCTCCTTCAGCTCGCGCACCGCCTGCCGCACGCCCGCCTCGTCGAGCGGCTCCAGCACCTCGCCCCGCGGCGGCACCAGCCGCTCCTTGACCGTCTTGCGGTGGCGCCGCCTGACCAGCGGCCGATCCTGCCAGGGGATGTCCTGCATGATCGAGTAGTGCTGCGGCCGCTGGTGGCGGCCGATATGCAGGATGTCGCGGTAGCCGCCGGTCGTGATCATGCCGGTCACCGCGCCGTCGTGCTCCAGGATGGCGTTGGTCGCGATGGTCGTGCCGTGGAACACGACGTCGATCGTCTCGCGCGGGATGCCGTGCCTGTCGCAGAGGCCCACGAGCCCGGCGACCACGCCGCGCGAGGGATCGTCGGGCGTCGTCGAGACCTTGTGCACGGCCGTCCGGCCGGCTTCGGTGTCGGCATAGACCAGATCCGTGAAGGTACCGCCCACATCGACGCCGATCAGCCGCATTCGTCTCACTCCCGATACTGTCGCCTCCCCGGGACGCGGGGAGGGAACGAGCCTAAGCCTTTCGCCCCGCCTCCGCAGCATCGTCGGCGAGGACGGCCGCGCCGTCTGCAAGACCCGCGCCAGATGCCCGGGCGTTTCCCACAGGCTATTTTACAGCTGGCATGGGGCTTGCTTTCGTGGGGACCTGATGGTGACACGACCCGATATCGAACTCGTCTCTCTGACCAAGCGCTACGGGAGCACCGTCGCGGTGGACGGGATCAACCTGCGCATTCCGGCGGGGTCGTACTGCTGCCTGCTCGGTCCGTCCGGCTGCGGCAAGACGACGACCCTGCGGATGATCGCCGGCCACGAGGAAGCGACGGAGGGCGACATCATCCTGGGCGCCGACAACATCACGGGCCTGCCGCCCGCGGCGCGCGGCACGGCCATGATGTTCCAGAGCTACGCCTTGTTCCCCCACCTCGACTGCGTCGACAACGTGGCCTTCAGCCTGCGCATGCGCGGCATCGACAAGGACAAGCGGCACGCCCGCGCCCTCGAGATGCTGAAGCGCGTGCAGATGGAGCCTTTCGCCAAGCGGCTGCCGGCGCAATTGTCGGGCGGCCAGCAGCAGCGCGTGGCGCTGGCGCGGGCGCTGATCACCGATCCGCAGGTGCTTCTGCTCGACGAACCTCTGTCGGCGCTCGATCCGTTCCTGCGCATCCGCATGCGCGAGGAGCTCAAGGCGCTGCAGACCCGGCTGGGCATCAGCTTCATCCACGTGACGCACAGCCAGGACGAGGCGATGGCGCTGGCCGATCTGGTCGTGGTGATGAACCAGGGCCGGATCGAGCAGGCAGCCACGGCGCGCGAGGTCTTCAACAGGCCCGCGACGGCCTTCGTCGCCCGGTTCATCGGCGGGCACAACGTGCTGCCGGCGGCGGTTGCCCGCGCCAAGGGCGAGGCCGCCTTCGTCGCCATCCGCGCCGACCGCATGGTCGTGCAGCCGGGCAACGCTCCCGTGGATGCCACGTCGGTGAGCGGCGTCACGCGCTCGGTCGAGTATCTCGGCGCGACGGTGCAGGTGGGCGTCGAGGTCGCCGGCCTCGACACTCTCTCCGCCATCGTGCCGGAGGAGCGCTTCGACGCCAATCCGGTAAAGCCCGGTCAGCCGGTCGTTCTGTCGTGGGCTCCGAAGGACGTGCACGTCCTCGGGCAGTAGTGGGAGTGGGAGGCGGCCCCCTCGCCGTCACGTGAGATGGAGGAAACTCGCATGGCTATTGGACGCAACTTCGGACGCCGCGGCGTCCTCAAAGGGGCGGCGGTCGCGGCCGGTGCGGCGGTCGGCAGCGGCGCCGTTACGGGCTTCCCGACGATCTGGGCGCAGAACAACAAGAACATCGTCCTGCGCCAGTGCGGAACCGGCGTGTCGGCGATCAACGAGATCGCCGAGAAGTGCAAGGCCGACCTCGGCATCACGCTGCAGATGACGGCGCTCGATTCCGACGCGGTCGTGCAACGTGTCGTCACGCAGCCCAACTCGTTCGACATCGGCGACATCGAGTACTGGATGATCAAGAAGGTCTTCCCGGGCGGCAACCTGCAGGCCATGGACGTCAAGAAGATCAAGTACTTCGACAAGATCGTGCCGATCTTCACCACGGGCAAGCTGAAGCCCGATTCGGTGGTCGCGCAGGGCACGGCGCCGAACACGGTGAGCTTCGTCGAAGGCCAGGGCTCGAACAAGTTCGCGAAGGGTCAGACCCAGTGGTTCACCGCGGTGCCGACCATCTACAACGCCGACACGCTGGGCATCCGCCCCGACCTGGTCGGCCGCAAGATCGAGAACTGGAAGGACATCCTGGATCCGAAGTTCAAGGGCAAGACCTCGATCCTCAACATCCCGTCGATCGGGATCATGGATGCCGCGATGATCTGCGAATCGGCCGGCATCATCAAGTACGGCGACAAGGGCAACATGACCCGCAAGGAGATCGACACCACCATCGATTTCCTGATCAAGACCAAGAAGGACGGCCAGTTCCGCGCCTTCTGGAAGACCTTCGACGAATCGGTGAACCTGATGGCCTCGGGCGAGGTCGTCATCCAGTCGATGTGGTCGCCGGCCGTTTCGGCCGTGCGCGGCAAGGGCATTCCCTGCACCTACCAGCCGCTCAAGGAGGGCTATCGCGCCTGGGGCGGCGGCCTGTCGCTGGCCAAGCACCTGAAGGGACCGCAGCTCGATGCCGCCTACGAGTACATCAACTGGTACCTGTCGGGTTGGGTCGGCGCCTTCCTGAACCGCCAGGGCTACTATTCGGCGGTGCTCGAGACGGCCAAGCAGCACATGACCGAGGACGAGTGGGGCTTCTGGATGGAAGGCAAGCCGGCCAAGGGCGACATCAAGAACCCGCAGGGCCAGGTGGTCGAGAAGGCGGGCGCCGTGCGCGACGGCGGCTCGTTCTACGACCGCATGGGCGCCGTCGCGTGCTGGAACGCCGTCATGGACGAGGACCGGTACATGGTCCAGAAGTGGAACCAGTTCATCGCGGCCTGAGTTCAATTCCTCCCCAGCTCTGCTGGGGAGGTGTCGCGAAGCGACGGAGGGGTCAGGAGCCTGAATCGTGAATCATGACCCCTCCGTCGGCGTGAGACGCCGACACCTCCTCTTCGCGGCGTCCGCGAAGGGGAGGGAGAGCAGACAATGAATCGCATCAACACCTGGGTCACCTACCTGCAGGTCGCGCCGCTGGCACTGGTGTTCCTGCTCTTCCTGATCGTGCCGATCGCCACGATCGTCGTGGTGAGCTTCTGGGACTACAACACGACCCAGATCATTCCGGCGTTCCTGCTGCAGAACTACGAGGAGCTGCTGCTGTCGCCGGTCACCTGGCGGACCTATCTGCAGACCGTGGAGTTCGCGGCCATCACCTGGGTGATCACGCTGGCGGTGGGCTTCGCGGTCGCCTACTTCCTGGCCTTCCATGTCCGGTCCGCGACCTGGCAGATGGTGCTGTTCCTGGTCTGCACCATCCCGTTCTGGACCTCGAACGTCATCCGCATGATCTCGTGGATCCCGTTCCTCGGCCGCAACGGGCTCGCCAACATGACGCTGATGAACCTCGGCCTGATCGACCAGCCGCTGGAATTCCTGCTGTTCTCCGACTTCGCCGTCGTGCTGGCCTATGTGCACCTCTACACGCTGTTCATGGTGGTGCCGATCTTCAATTCGATGATGCGCATCGACCGCAGCCTGCTCGAGGCGGCGCGCGACGCCGGCGCCACGGCCTGGCAGACGCTGTGGGTGGTGATCGTCCCGTTATGCAAGCCGGGCATCGCCATCGGCTCGATCTTCGTGGTCACCATCGTCATGGGCGATTTCGTGACGGTGCGGCTGATGAGCGGCGGGCAGAGCGCATCGGTCGGACTGATGATGATGAACGCCATGTCGCTGCTGCAGTATCCGGCCGCGGCGGCCAACGCCGTCGTGCTGCTGCTGCTGGTCCTGTTCACCGTCGCGGCCATGATGCGGCTCGTCGACATCCGCAAGGAGCTGTGACGTGATCCGCCGCGGCATCGGACACTGGCTGCTCGCAGGCTTCTTCGGCCTGTTCGTGCTGTTCCTCTACGGCCCGACCCTGACGATACTGGTGCTGTCCTTCCAGGGTCCGACGGGCGGGCTGACCTTCCCGATGAACGGCGTCTCGCTGCACTGGTTCGGGAACCTGTTCGAGACGCAGATGGTGGGCGACTTCGCCGGTTCCTTCCAGCGGTCGACGGTCCTGGGCATCGCCGTGATGCTGGTGACCGTGCTGGCCTCTTTCTCGGCGGGTCTTGCCTTCCGCAGCCGCTTCAAGGGCTCGACCGTGATCTTCTATCTGGCGATCGCCAGCCTGATCGTGCCCTCGATCCTCATCGGGCTCGGCATCGGCCTTCTGTTCCGCGTGCTGGACTGGGAAGCGGCCTGGTACAGCTCGGGCTTCGGCGCGCATCTTACCTGGACCTTGCCGTTCGGCCTTCTGATCATGTTCGCGGTGTTCAACCGCTTCGACCGCCGCTACGAGGAGGCGGCGCGCGATCTGGGCGCCACGTCGTGGCAGACCGTGCGCTACGTGATCGTGCCCATCCTGCTGCCCAGCCTGATCGGCGTCGGCCTCTTCGGCTTCACGCTTTCCTATGACGAGTTTGCGCGCAGCCTCTACACCAGCGGCACCTTCAACACCCTGCCGCTCGAGATCTACGGCATGACCACGAACGTCACGACGCCGGTGCTCTATGCGCTGGGCACCGTCACGACGGGCGTGTCGTTCCTGGTCATCGGCCTTGCCCTCGTCTCCTTCAACTGGGTACGCCGCCGCCGCGAGCGGCACGGCAGCGACGCCGGCAGGGCGGCCTGATGGTCCGTCAGAGCCGCGTGCTGCGCCTGGCCACTGCCGGACCTCAGGATGTGTCGCCGCTCGCCGCTGCGATCGATCGCGGCGAGATCGATCCGGGGACCATCGTGGCCATCATCGGCAAGACCGAGGGCAATGGCTGCGTCAACGACTTCACGCGCGGCTACGCCACCCTGGCACTCAAGCTGCTGTTGGCGGAGCGCCTGGGCTGCCCGATGGCCGAGATCGAGGGGCGCGTGGCCATCGTGATGTCGGGCGGCACCGAAGGCGGGCTGTCGCCGCATCTCCTGGTGTTCTGCCGCGAGACCGTCGCGGACGGAAGCCTCGATGCCGGGCCGCGCCTGGCCATCGGCATCGGCCTGACGCCGGCCTTCAGGCCGGAGGAGATCGGGCGGAACGCGCAGATCGCCGCGACCGCAGAGGCCGTGAAGGCGGCGATGCGGGATGCCGCCATCGCCTCGCCGGCCGACGTGCACTTCGTGCAGATCAAGTGCCCGCTGCTGACCAAGGAGCGCATCGAGGAGGCGGCGCGCCGCGGCGCGGCCGTGGCGACCGGCGACACGTATCATTCGATGGCGCTGTCGCGCGGCGCCTCGGCGCTGGGCGTCGCCCTGGCACTGGGCGAGGTCGGCGAGGTGCCCGAGAGCGCCGTCTGCCGCGACTGGGGGCTGCGGTCCGGCGTGGCCAGCACCTCGGCCGGAGTCGAACTGCTGCGCAACGAGATCGTCGTGCTGGGCAATTCCGCGGAATGGGCTGGGGACCTGGTGATCGACCATGACGTGATGAAGGACGCCATCGACGCCGACGCCGCCCGCCGCGTGCTTGCCCGCCTGGGCGGCGAGACCATCGCCGTGCTCGCCAAGGCCGAGGCCGCGCCCTCGGGTGAGATCCGCGGCCGGCGCCACACCATGCTCGACGACAGCGACATCCATTCGACACGCCACGCTCGCGCCCTGGTGGGCGGCGTGCTGGCCGGCGTGTTCGCCGACACGATGCTCTACGTCTCCGGTGGCGCCGAGCATCAGGGACCGGCCGGCGGTGGGCCAGTGGCGGTCATCGCGCGTGTCCGGGGCGGCGGGCATCAGTCGCCGACATAGACTTGCGCCGTCTCACTGGAGGTTTGCAGCCAGCGAGGCGAGGGCGCGGACATCGGGAAGAGTTTCCAGGCGGTCGACCTGTTCGATGAGGCGGTCGGCGACCTCGGTCGCCAGCGGCACGGCGGCGAACTCGACGCAGCGCCGGAACTTCGCCAGGTGCTGCTCTCTCGTGAGCGGCCGCGCCGGGTTCGCGAGCATGGCCTCGCAGGTCCATGAATGTTGCGCGCCGCAGCGCAGCCGCACCGTCACGCGCTGCGGCACCAGCGCATTGGGATCGGGATTGCCGTCGGCCGTCACCCTGACGCGGCGCGCCAGCGCCAGCGTCGCCGGATCCATCAGGGCGTCGCGGTAATCGGCGAGGTCGACCCTGCCGGTGATGAGCGCCCGAGCGATCGTCCAGGCCATGCAGAGCCGCGTGTCGCTCGCGCCGGCCTCTGGCCGCGGCGGCCGTCCGACCAGGCGCACGATCAGCGGCGGTGCACTGACCTCGACCGCGGCCACCTCGTCGGCCGTGAAGCCGTGCCGGGACTGCAGTACCATCGCGCCTTCGATGCCGCCGTGGGTGGCGCGACCGGCCGGGAAAGGCTTGTGGCTGAACTCGGCAAGGCGCCAGGCGCGCCCGAGGCTCTCCAGAACCGGCGCGAGGTCGGCCTCGCCCTCGAACAGCGGCAGGTAGCCGAAGGGGCCGTCGAACACGGCCTCGGCGGCGGCGAAGCCCAGTCTCGCCAGTTCGCAGGACTGCATGGCCGCACGCGCGTTGAAGGCGAGCTGGGCGGGCAGGATCGGGCTGCCTTCGAGGTGGGCCTGCATCGTGCCGCTCGCCTGGGCGAGCTGCCAGGCGAAGGCCGCCTCCAGCGTCCTGCCGTCGAGGCCAAGCAGACGGGCCGCCGCCGCCGTGGCGCCGAATCCGCCGGCGGTGCCCGGCCGGAAGAAGCGGAAGCCGCTGCATGAGGCGAGGCCGAGGCCGGCCGCGATGTCGACGCCGGTCGCGACCGCGGCGATCAGTTCGGCGCCGCTCGCGCCGCCTCCGATCTCGGCCGCGGCCAGCGCCGCTGGCAGGACCGTCGCCATGGCGTGCACGACGGCGCCCTCGTGCAGGCCGTCATATTCCTGATTGTGCATCTGCCAGGCGTTCAGGAAGGCGGCGGCGGGGGCCGACACGCGCGCCGCGCGGCCCCAGACCGGAACGCGCGGCTCGCCCCAGCGCGAGGCCACCGTCATCAGGCCGTCGGCGCCCTCGACCGAGGAGCCGGCGATGCCGACGCCGAGGCTGTCGAGCACGAAGACCTTCGCCCTCTCGACGACGGCCTTCGGCAGGTCGGCGAAGCGCGTGTCGAGGGCGTGGGCGGCGAAGCGGGCAGTGGCGGTCATTGCGAACGTCCGACGGAGCTTTCCAGCGCAATCAGCACGATGTTCGGAAGGTAACTGCGCTACCGGCTGGCGTCACTCGATCGCTGCGGCGCCCTCGTCGCGGTAGGCCCAGCAGGTGTCGGGCGGCAGGGTGAGCGTGATATCGCCGTCCTGATGGCGCGCCGACGTGCCGAGTTCGAGCGCTTCCAAGCGCTGGCCGCCCATCTCGACGTCGTACAGGGTCTGGACGCCCTGGTAGCGTCGCTCGATGACCCGCGCCGGGAAGGCATTGGCCGGGCCGGCTTCGCCCAGGCGGATATTCTCGGCCCGCAATGCCACGCGCGCCTTGTCGCCGGGACGGAGCGGCTGCGGCGTCCACGCCTCTAGGGGCCCGGCGGCGCCGAGGTCGATGACGGCCCGCTGGCCGCTGCGTTCCAGCACCTTGCCCAGCAGGGCGTTCGAGGCGCCGGTGAAATTGGCCACGAAGGGATCGGCCGGCCGGTTGTAGATCTCGCCGGGCGCCGCCATCTGCAGCAGCTTGCCGTCGCGCATGACGCCGATGCGGTCGCCCAGCACGACGGCCTCGGACTGATCGTGCGTCACGTAGAGGCCGGTCATGCCGGTCTGCTTCAGGATGCGGCGCAGCTCGTCGCGCAGCCGGATGCGCAGCTTGGCGTCCAGGTTCGAGAGCGGCTCATCGAGCAGCAGGAGCTGCGGCCGATAGACGAGGCTGCGCGCCAGGGCGACGCGCTGCATCTGGCCGCCCGACAGCGAGGTCACCGGCCGCTCGGCATAGTCGGCGAGGCCGACGAGCGCCAGCGTCTCGTCGACCTTGGTCCGGATGTCGCCGGATCCGTTGCGGCGGTGCTTCAGCGGATAGGCCACGTTCTGGCGCACCGTCATGTGCGGCCAGACCGCATAGGACTGGAACACCATGCCGATGTCGCGCTCGCGCGGCGGCACCAGCACGCCGCGCTCGGGCTCCGACACCACGCGGTCGCCAATCGAGATGCGGCCGCCGGTCGGGTGCTCCAGCCCCGCCACGCAGCGCAGGGTCGTGGTCTTGCCGCAGCCCGATGGGCCGAGCAGGACCACGATCTCGCCCGCCGGCACGTCGAAGCTGACGTCGTCCACGGCGGGCTTGCCCGTCGCGAACCGCTTGACGAGGCTTTCGATGAGGAGGGGAGCGCTCACCGACCGCCCCTACTGGCGATAGCCGTAGGTCTTGTTCCACTCCTCCAGCCACGGCGCGCGCAGCTTCTCGAACTGCTCGAAGTTCGGCACCCAGACCTTGATCACCTTCGGATCCCAGCCCTTGGGGAAGGCCGGCGGCTCCTTGAGGGAGGTGATGTTGCCGAGCTTGGTGATCTGGAAGGCCTGGCCTTCCTTGGAGAGGCGCCAGTTCATGAACAGCTGCGCGGCGTTCGGGCTCTTGGCGGTCTTGGTGATGCCGTCGGCGTAGGGGATGATCGGCACGCCTTCGGGGGCGAAGATCGCCTCGGCCGGCGCCCCCTCGACGATCTTGGTGTAGATGATGTTGTAGAGCAGGGGCGCGATGGAGATCTCGCCGCGCACCAGGGCGTCGGACGTGGGCGCGCCGGACGGGAAGAGCGCGATGCCCAGCGCCGCCTGCTTCTTCCAGTAGTCCTCGCCCAGCACCTGGCGCTCGAACATGATGCGGGTCCAGGTCGTGCCACCCGACGGGCCGACCACCTGGCCGATCTGCTTGTCCTTGTACTCGGGCTTGGTGAGGTCCATCCAGGTCTTGGGGGGAGTCTTCACGAGCTGCGTGTTGTAGGCGATCGCCCAACCCAGCGTAGCGCCCGGCCAGAGCTTGGGGGAGACGACGGCGTCGGGCCGGTAGTCGGCGGCGTTCGGCGGCGCGTAGTCCTGGAAGAGATCGGCGATCTCCAGCATCAGGCCGCGGTCGGAGTGGTTGACGACATCGGCGGCGAGCTTGCCGGCGGCCGCCTCGGTCTTGATGCGGGTGATGAGCTGGCCGCCCGGCGCACGCACCATCGACACCTTGATCTTCGGGAAGGTCTTGTTGAACTCCTTGATGACCTCCTGCTCCACCTCGGCGAAATTGGCGGTGTAGTAGGTGAGCCCACCCTCCTTCTCGGCGGCGGCGATCACTTCCTTGCTGCCGAACTTCTCCTGCTGCGCCAGGGCCGGAAGCCCGCCCGTCAGGATGCCGGCGGCGCCGAGCACGGTCGTCCTGGTAAAGGTACGTCTTTTCATGGCCTGCATTTCCTCCTTTTCGTTCAGTTGAAGCGTGTGTTCTGTGTCGTTTCGCGCGACAGCCAGGTCGTGAGGCCGAGAAGGACCGCGAGGATCGCCGTCTGCACGAGGCTGAAGGCCGCCGTCTTGCCGGTATTGCCGCCCTCGTAGTAGTCGAGCAGCAGCACCGCCATCACCGTCGTGTCGCTGGTATAGAGGAACAGCGACGATCCCAGCTCGCGGATGGCCAGCACGAACAGCAGCGTCATCGAGGCCACAACGCCGGGCTTGGCCAGCGGCAGGACGACGGTGCGGATCGTGCCGAGCAGACCGCGGCCGCAGATCCAGGCCGCCTCCTCGAGTTCCTTGTGGATCTGCATGAACGAGGTCGAAAGCGCCTTGACCGTGTCCGGCATGAAGCGCGCGACGAAGGCCAGCGCCAGGATCCAGATCGTGCCATAGAGGCCGCCCGGGAGGCCGATCCAGGCCCACAGATAGGCCACGCCGACGACCAGGCCGGGGATGGCGACCGGCAGCGTCGCGAGCAGGTCGATCGACCGGCGCCCGGAGACCTGGGTGCGGTTGACCGTGTAGCCTATGGCGAAGGCGAGAGCGCCGCCGACCAGCGCCGTGATGACGCCGACCTTCAGCGTGTTCCAGATCGACAGCATCGTCAGCGGATTGTCGAACACGCTCTGGAAGTGACTCCAGCCGTAGGCCTTCATGTCGAACAGCGCCTCGAAGTCCTTGAAGAAGAGGAACTTGCGGAAGGCGGCGATGACCAGGGCCAGCGTCGGCAGCACGACCACGACGAACAGGTACAGCAACGCCAGCCCGAAGGTGAACCAGCGCCAGCGGCCGAGATTGAGGCTGCGCGGGCGGAAGGCCTTGCCCGCCACGGTGGCGAAGCTCTTGCCGCTCAGCACCTTCTGCTGGGCCCAGACCAGGATGGCGGTCACGACCATCAGCAGGATGGCGACCGCGGCGGCCGTGTTGTAGAGCGGCGGGCTCCAGGCCGTGAGCTTGAAGATGTAGGTGGTGAGCACGTTGATGTTGGCCGGCGCACCCAATGCCGCGGGCACGCCATAGATGCCCAGCATGACCACGAACGACAGCAGCGAGCCCGCCAGGATGGCCGGGGCGATCAGGGGGAAGGTGACGGTGAACAGCGTCGTGAAGGCCGACGCGCCAGACACTTCCGATGCCTCCTCGAGGCTCGGATCCATGTTGCGCAGGGCCGACGCCGTGAACATGTAGACGTAGGGCGCGTAGTAGATGCCGAACACCACGATCAGGCCCGCCATCGAGTAGAAGTCGAAGCGGAAATCGATGCCCATCCATTTGAGGGCGGTGTTCAGCAGGCCGGTCTTCGGCGAGCCGAGGATGCCCCAGGCCACTCCGGCCACCAGCGGCGGCACGAAGAGCGGGATCAGGCTGGCGCCGGCGATGAAGCCCTTGAACGGCGTGTTGGTGCGCACCACGATCCAGGAGAAGGCGAGCCCGATCACCACCGCGAGCGCGGTGCCGCCGCCGCAGGCGACCAGCGCATTGAAGAAGGCGAGATGGACGTTCTCGTTGCCCAGGACGTCGAGGAAGTGCTTCACCGACGGCCGGAAGGCGCCGAACCCGTCGACGATCGGGTTCGAATCGCTGAGCGCACCGAATACCAGCATCAGCAGCGGATAGATGACGAGGAACGCCAGGACGATCAGCAGCGCGCTGACCCACAGCGGCGCCGCCAGCCGGCGCGGTGCATCCGTCGTCTCACGGGCAGCCGACAGGGCTGCGGCACTGGTTGCCGTCAACGCTGACCACTCCTCCCAGAATGCCCGCCGACCCTGCGAGCTTCTTGTTCATTCGATGTGACACCGTAGCCCATCGCCATTGCCGGCGCTACGCTTCGCTGATGCACCTGAAGAGCCACGATCGCTACGACTATGTACCGCTGCGCGGACGTCCGGACTATGCATGGCCCGAAGGGCGGCGCCTCGCCGTCTATTTCGCTCTGAATCTGGAACATTTCTCGTTCGGCGAGGGGCTCGGTGCCGAGCTCGCGCCGGGCGGACCCGCGCCCGACGTCCTGAACTTCGCCTGGCGCGACTACGGCAACCGGGTCGGCGCGTGGTACATGCTGGATGCGTTCGACGCGCTTGCCCTGCCGCTCGCCGCCCTGGTCAACAGCGCGATGTATGACCACGCACCGCAGCTCGTCGCGGCCTGCCGGGCGCGCGGCGACGAGTTCGTGGGCCATGGCCGCACAAATGCCGAGCGACAGGGTGTGCTCGATGAAGCCGGGGAGCGCATGCTGATCGAGCAGGCGACGTCGCGGATCGCGAACGTCGAGGGGCATCGGCCCGAGGGCTGGCTGGGACCATGGATCTCGGAGAGCCGCCACACGCCCGACCTGCTGGCCGAGACGGGCTATCGATACCTGCTGGACTGGTGCATGGACGATCAGCCGATCTGGTTCCGCTGCCGCAGCGGACAGCGCATCCTCGCGGTGCCGTATCCCCAGGAGATCAACGACATCCCGCAGATCGTTGGCCGCAAGCTGGAAGGGCCGGCCTTTGCCGACCTGATCATCGACAATTTCGACGAGATGCTCGAACTGTCGCGTGATCGCCCGCTCGTCATGGGCATCGCGCTGCACGCCTACCTGGTCGGTCAGCCGCATCGCCTGCGCCATCTCAAGCGCGCCCTGCGCCATATCGCGGCGCATCGCCACCGGATCTGGCTCACGACGCCGGGCGCGATCGCCCGGCATTGCATTGGGCTTCCGGCCGGCATTGTTCCATAAACCTCCGTCATCCCCTGCGAAGCCGCCCGTGGGCAGCGTGGTCGAGCTGCGCGAAGCTCTGGTCGGGGGACGGAAGAGGGAGTTTCGAATGCGTCTGTTCACCGCCACGCTCGCCACTGAGACCAATACGTTCTCGCCGTTGCCGACCAGCCTCCAGAACTACAGGGAATCGGTGTTCTTCCGGCCCGGCGAGCATCCGGCGGATGCGCCGCGCATGTGCACGGCCCCTCTGTTCGTCGCGCGCAAGCGTGCCGAGGCCGAAGGCTTCGAGCTCATCGAGGGAAGCTGCTTCGCCGCCAGCCCGGCCGGCACCACGAACCGCGCCGACTATGAAGCCATGCGCGACGAGATCCTCGAGCAGCTCAGGGCGGCACTGCCGCTCGACGGCGTGCTGCTCGGCCTGCACGGCGCCATGGTCGCCCACGGCTACGACGACGTCGAAGGCGACATGATCGAGCGTGCGCGCGCGATCGTCGGTCCGACCTGCGTGATCGGCGTCGAGCTGGACCCGCATTGCCATCTCACGCTGAAGCGGCTGTCGGGCGCCGACATCATCGTGCTCTACAAGGAATTCCCGCACACCGATGTCGTCGAGCGCGCGCAGGACGTGCTCGATCTCGTCCTGGCCACGCTGCGCGGCGACATCAGGCCGGTGATGTCGGTGTACGATTGCCGCCAGATCCAGAGCTACCCGACCACGCTGCAGCCGATGCGCAGCCTGGTCGATCAGATCATGGCGATGGAGGGCAGGGACGGCATCCTGTCGGTGTCCATCGCGCATTGCTTCCCCTATGGCGACGTGCCGGAGCTCGGCACCCGCGTGCTGGTGGTCGCCGACGGCGACAAGAAGAAGGCGGATGCGCTGGCCACGATGCTGGGCGAGGAGCTGGTGTCGCTGCGGGGCAAGACGCGGCCGCCGGCGCTCGACGTCGCGGCTGGCATCGCGGAAGGCGTGGCCTTCAACGACCTGCCGGTCGTGATTGCCGACCCGGCCGACAATGCCGGCGGTGGCGCCCCCTCGGACAACACCGACATCCTGCGCCACCTCATCGAGACAGGGGTCGAGGATGCCTGCCTGGGGCCGATCTGGGATCCGATCGCGGTGCGCATCTGCTTCGATGCCGGGCTGGGCGCCCGGATCGGGCTCAGGTTCGGCGGCAAGATTGCGCCCAGCTCGGGCCAGCCGGTCGATGCCGAGGTCGAGATCATCGGGCTGCGACGCGACGCCTGGCAGCGTTTCGGGCCGACCCAGGTTCCATTGGGTGATTGCGCGGCCGTGCGCGTGGGAGGAATAGAGGTCGTGCTCATCGCCAACCGCACGCAGGCGACCGGGCTGGAGCTGTTCACCAACCTCGGCATCGATCCGACGAAAAGGAAGATCGTGGTGGTGAAGTCGACCAACCATTTCATGGCGGCCTACGGTCCCATCGCCAAGAAGGTCATTTACGTCGAATCGAGCGGGCCGCTCAGCCGCGATCCGCGCAAGGTCCCGTATGTCAAGGTGCAGAGGCCGATCTGGCCTCTGGACGCCGATGCCGCACCGCGCGGGCTGATCTTCTAGCTCGCTAGACAACCGTCCTCGCCGGTTTGCATACTTCCTGCATGAGGAGTCACGACTAGAGATCCATCCCGGGAGGGAAAATGCTCCGACTGCTGCTTTGTCTTGCCGTCCTCGCCCTGCCGCTGACGGCAGCTGCACAGGAAAAGGTGCTGCGCGCGGTCATGCATGCCGATGTGCGTGTGATCGATCCCGTCTGGACAACCCAGACCATTGCCAACATCCATGGCGCGCTGGTCTACGACACGCTGTTCGGCAACGACGCCGACATGAAGCCGCAACCGCAGATGGTCGGCGCGTACGAAGTCAGTCCCGACCGGCTGACCTACACCTTCACGCTGCGCGACGGACTCAAGTTCCACGACGGATCGCCCGTGACGACCAGGGACGTCATCGCCTCCCTGAAGCGCTGGGGAGCCAAGGACGGCGTCGGCCAGCGCCTGATGGGCTACGTCACGGCGCTCGAGCCGGTCGACGACAAGACCTTCAAGATGGTGCTGCGCGAACCGTACGGCATGGTGCTGGAATCGCTCGGCAAGAGCGGCAGCTCGATCGCGGCTATCATGCGCGAGAAGGAGGCGCTGACGGACCCGCAGCAGCAGGTCAAGGAGGCCATCGGGTCCGGGCCGTTCATCTTCGCCAAGGACCAGTGGGTGCCCGGCAGCAAGGCAGTCTACCTGAAGAACAAGGACTATGTGCCACGCCCGGGCAACGAGCCGCCGTCATCCTTTGCCGGCAGCAAGGTTCCGGGTGTCGATCGCATCGAGCTTGTGTGGATTTCCGACCCGCAGACGGCGATGTCGGCGCTGGTCAACGGCGAGATCGACTTCTACGAGAATCCCAGCACCGACTTCCTGCCGCTGCTGGCCAAGGCGCGCGGCGTGAAGCTGATGAAGACCGGCAAGATCGACAGCACGCTCGGCATGATCCGGCTGAACCATCTCCATCCGCCCTTCAACAACGTCAAGGCGCGGCAGGCGATGTACTACCTGATCAATCAGGAGGACTTCCTGCGCGCCATCGTGGGCGATCCGAAATACTACCGTGTCTGCCACGGCCTGCTGACCTGCGGCGGCCCTTACGAGAACGACGGCGGCAGCGCGCTTGCCAAGGAGTACAATCCAAAGAAGGCGCTGCAGCTCCTGAAGGAGGCGGGCTACAATGGAGAGCCCATCACCATCCTTGCCACCACGGACCATGCCACCATCGCGCCGGCCACGCAGGTGCTGATCCAGGCCATGCGCGAGGCCGGCATCAATGTTGACGCGCAGTCGATGGACTGGGGATCCGTGGTCTCGCGGCGCGCCAAGAAGGATCCGCCGGCGCAGGGCGGGTGGAACATCTTCGTCACGACGACGGGCGGGGTCGGCTCGTCGAATCCGGTGCTGCATACCTGGATCGGCGCGGCCTGCGACAAGGGCCTGTTCGGCTGGCCATGCGATGCCGAGATCGAGAAGCTGCGCAACGCCTTCGGCATGGCGGCAAGCGAGGAGGAACGCAAGAAGATCGCCAGGGAACTGCAGACCAGGGCGATGGAGCAGGTGGTCTACATACCGTTCGGGCAGTGGGACCAGCCGCTGTCCTACCGCGCGGACCGCATAGACGGCATCGTCCCGAACACCGGCCTCACCGTGCTTTGGGGAATTACGAAGAAGTGACGGCTGCAGCCGTCATCCCGACCGGCGCGTAGCGGAGTGGAGGGATCTCGTTTGAATTCCGACAAGACCCTTCGACTTCGCTTCGCTTCGCTCAGGGCGACGGCTTCGCCATCGTGACCGCGTACATCATCCGACGGCTGTTTGCGACCGTCCCCGTCATGGCGGTGGTGGCGCTGTTCGTCTTCTTCCTGCTGCGTCTGGCCCCCGGCGATCCGGCGGCGATCATCGCCGGCGAGGACGCCACCAACGAGGCGATCGAGGCGGTGCGCGCCAGGCTGGGCCTCGACCGTCCGATCGTGGAGCAGTTCGCTGTCTGGCTGTGGGCGCTGATGCAGGGCGACTTGGGTGTGTCGATCTTCTCGAACCTCCCGGTGACGCGCCTGATCGCGCAGCGGCTGGAGCCGACGCTGGCGCTCACCCTGTCGACGCTGTTCATCGCGGTGGCGCTCGCCGTCCCGATCGGCGTCGTGGCGGCCTGGAAGGCGCGCAAGCTCGCGGATCGCCTCGTCATGGGCTTTGCCGTACTGGGCTTCGCCATGCCGGTGTTCGTCCTGGCCTACGTGCTGATCTACTTCTTCGCCGTCCAGTGGCAGCTCCTGCCGGTGCAGGGCTATTCCCCGATCGCGGAGGGCTTCTGGCCGTTCGTGGAGAGCCTGGTCCTGCCGTCGGTGGCGCTTGGGATCACCTACATGGCGCTGATCGCCCGGATCACGCGGGCGTCGATGCTCGAAGTCCTGCAGCAGGACTACATCCGGACGGCCAATGCCAAGGGCCTGGCGACCGATCGTGTCCTGCTGCTCCACGCGCTCAAGAACGCCTCGGTACCGATCGTCACCGTGATCGGCATCGGCATCGCGCTGCTGATCTCCGGCGTGGTGATCACCGAGACCGTGTTCAACATTCCGGGGCTCGGCCGGCTCACGGTCGATGCCGTGCTCAAGCGCGACTATCCGATCGTGCAGGGCCTGATCCTGGTCTTCGCCGCCGCCAAGGTGATCGTGAACCTGATCATCGACATCTCCTATGCCTTCCTGGACCCCCGTATCCGGTACTGACATGGCCGCGTCTTCAGCCGTCCTTGCCGACGATCTCGCGCCACCATCGCGGCGCTTCTCCCTGCCGACCGCGATCCGGCGCAATCCCACCATCGCCCTGGGCGGAGCGCTGCTGGCCGCGTTGATCGTCATGGCGATCTTCGCGCCGCTGATTGCCACCAATGATCCGTTCAAGATCGCTCCGGTGAATCGCCTGCGCCCGCCGTCGGAGCGCTGGTGGTTCGGTACCGACCAGTTCGGGCGGGACGTGTTCTCGCGTACGGTCTACGGCGCGCGCGTGTCGCTGATCGTCGGGCTCTCCGTCGCGGCGCTGTCGAGCCTGCTCGGCCTCACCCTCGGCCTCGCCTGCGGCTACTTCAAGCGTGTCGACGGCATCGTCATGCGCGTCATGGACGGGCTGATGGCGATTCCCTCGATCCTGCTCGCCATTGCGCTGATCACGCTCACCCGGCCGGGTCTCGGCATCGTCATCGTGGCGATCGTCATTCCCGAGGTGCCGCGCATCGTCCGCGTCGTGCGCGCGGTCGTGCTGTCGATCCGCGCCCAGCCTTACATAGAAAGCGCCATTGCCGGCGGGACGAGGAACGTCAAGCTGCTGGCCCGCCACGTGCTGCCCAATACGCTGGCCCCGCTGATCGTACAGTCGACCTATGTCTGCGCCTCGGCGATGCTGATCGAGGCCGGCCTGAGCTTCCTGGGCGCAGGCGTGCCGCCCGAGGTGCCGAGCTGGGGCAACATCATCGCCCAGGGGCGCAGTTTCTTCCAGATTGCACCCTGGACGATCCTGATTCCCGGCGCCTTTCTGGCAGTGACCGTGCTGGCGGTGAACCTGCTGGGCGACGGCCTGCGCGATCGCCTCGACCCGAGGCTGGCGCGGCGCCTGTGAGGCATCGAGCATGAACGCCATCCTCCGGATCCGGGATCTGCACACGCAGTTCGACACGCTGGACGGCGTCGTGCGCGCGGTCGACGGCGTCTCGTTCGACGTGGCGAGGGGCGAGACGCTGGGCATCGTGGGCGAATCGGGGTGCGGCAAGTCGGTGACGGCCCTCAGCATCCTGCGCCTGATCCCGCCGGAGACCGGCCGCATCGCCCACGGTTCCATCCGTTTCGAAGGCACCGAGCTCACGGTGCTGTCGGAAGAGGAGATGAAACGCCTGCGTGGGCACCGCATTTCCATGATCTTCCAGGAGCCGATGACCAGCCTGAACCCCGTCCTGACGATCGGTACGCAGATCGCCGAGAACGTGGTGCGCCATCTTGGCGTATCGTGGAAGGCCGGTCGGGATCGCGCGCGGGAGATGCTCGACCTCGTGCGCATCGCCGATGCGGCGCGTCGGCTCGACGAGTATCCGCACCAGCTCTCGGGCGGCATGCGCCAGCGCGTGATGATCGCCATGGCGCTTTCGTGCGACCCGCAGGTGCTGATCGCCGACGAGCCGACGACGGCGCTTGATGTCACCATCCAGGCCCAGATCCTCGACCTGATGCTCGAGCTGAAGGAGAAGACCGGCACGGCGATCGTGCTGATCACCCACGATCTCGGCGTCGTCGCCGAGACCACCGAGCGGGTCGTGGTGATGTATGCCGGCCGCAAGGTCGAGGAGGCCTCCGTGGAGGCGCTGTTCGACGATCCACTCCATCCCTACACGCGCGGCCTGATGCGGGCGATCCCGCGGCTCGACGTCGATGTCGATGCGCGCGGCGACCGGCCGCGGCTGCAGGAGATACCGGGTCTCGTGCCGATCCTGACGCGGCCCATCATGGGCTGCGCCTTTGCGGCCCGGTGCAGCCTCGCCACCGACCGCTGCCGCAGCGTTGCCCCGCCTTTCGTCGATGCCGGCGGCGGGCATGGCGTCGCCTGCTGGGAGACGGCGGCATGAGCGCGATGCCGCCATCGCCACCAGTCCTGGCCGTCGAGGGCCTGGTGAAGCACTTCCCGATCGTGGGCGGCCTGCTGCAGCGCCGCGTTGGGGAGGTGAGGGCGGTGGACGGAGTATCCTTCTCCATCGGCCGCGGCGAAACGCTGGGGCTGGTGGGCGAGTCCGGCTGCGGCAAGTCCACGATCGGCAAGACAGTGCTCAAGCTGATCGAACCGACGGCGGGCCGCATCCTGCTGGGCGGAGAGGACGTCACCCATCTGAAACCGGGTGCGATGTGGGCGCACCGCCGGCACATCCAGACGATCTTCCAGGACCCGTATTCGTCCATGAACCCGCGCCTGCCGGCAGGCACGATCGTCGGCGAGCCGATGGAGAACTTCGGCATCGCGCGGGGCAGGGAAACCGCCGACAGGGTCGCGCGGCTGTTCGAGCGCGTCGGCCTGCGGCCGGAAGCCGTGCGCAAGTATGCCCATGAATTCTCCGGCGGCCAGCGCCAGCGGCTCGGTATCGCGAAAGCCCTGTCAGTCAATCCAGACGTGATCGTCGCCGACGAACCGGTCTCGGCGCTCGATGTCTCGGTGCAGGCCCAGGTGCTGAACCTGCTGATCGACCTGCAGGAGGAGTACGGGCTCGCCTACCTGTTCATCAGCCACGACCTGGCCGTGATGCGCCACATCAGCCATCGCATCGCGGTGATGTATCTCGGCCGCATCGTCGAGCTCGCGCCCAAGCGGACGCTGTTCGCCCAGCCGCTCCACCCCTACACGGAGGCGCTGCTTTCCGCCGCGACCGCGCCCGACCCGCGTCGTCGCCGTCGTCGCCGGCAGATCGTGCAGGGGGACGTGCCCAGCCCGGCCAGGCCGCCGCCGGGCTGTCACTTCCATACGCGCTGTCCCTACGCGATCGCCGAGTGCCGCGTCACGGCGCCACCGCTGGTCGAGGTGGCGGCGGGCCACCAAGTCGCGTGTCTGCGCAGGACAGTCGGCGGCGATCCAGGACTCTTGCCCACGGCCGGCTGAAATCCGGCCGCGCCTGCTGTAACGCCGCCGCCGCTCGCCTCGTCCTTCGGCCAGAGGAGGAGGACAGAAGCATGCAACGAAGGACTTTTCTGGCGCTGTGCATGGCGACGATGGCGTGTGGATGCTCGGGCGCCGTCCATCGGCTTCCGATGGCCAGCGACGGCGAGGTCGCCGCGGCACTGGCCGAGGTCCGGTCCAGCGGGGACGGCCTGCGCTATCGACACGCGTCCGATGAGGAGGTGGGGGAGACCTTGCGCGCCGTGGTCGACCGCGTGCGCGGCCCGGCCCTGCAGGTCTGCCAGGAGATCGGCGCCGGGGTATGCAACTGGCAATTCCGCGTCGCGCGTGACCGCCGCTTCAACGCCGCGGCGTGGCCGCATGGGGTGATCGTCCTCAATCGCGGTCTCGTGGACTATGCCGCGAACGAGGAGGAGCTCGCCATGGTGATCGCGCACGAGATTGCCCATCAGGCGGCCAATCACGTGGCGAGGGGCCAGCGAAACCAGATCATCGGGACGATGATCGGGGGGGCGCTGCTGGGCGCCGCGGCCATGGCGGGGACGCATGGGCAGCAGGGCAGCGCCCAGACGACCCGGATCGCCATGGATGTGGGCATGCAACTCGGCGCCCATGCCGGCCACCTCGCGTACTCCAAGGAGCAGGAGCGCGAAGCGGACTACCTGGCCGCGCTGATCCTGTACCGCGCCGGCATCGACCTGGAGAAGGCGCGCGGCGTTCTCCTGGCGATGGCGCGCAGTTCGCATCGGACCGAGACGACGATCCTGGACAGCCATCCGGTGGGGCCGGAACGCCTCGCCGCCTGGGATCGGGCCGTGGCGGAAATCCGCGCGTCGGGGGGCCAGCTGCCGCCGCGGGCTTGACGGGCGGGGGCCGGCGTCAGCCGAGAATCAGCAGGAGCCGACGGTAGGTCGTGGGCTCCGACGGCAGCTCCTCGACCGGGCGGGCGAGGGGCAGAGGCTGTCCGGTCATGATCATCTCGTGCAGGCAATGCCGGGCACGGGCAGACAGTCCGTGCAGCGCATCATCCTCGGTGCGGCCGGAGGCGACGATGCCTGGCAGATCGGGAATCCAGCCGACAAAGCCTCCGTCATCCTCGCGTTCGATCAAGGCGTAGTAGCAGGCGTCCGGCATGGTCCCATCCTTTGCATGGATGGTCCGGACGCATGCCCCGGGCGTCATTGATCTGGATCAAGGCGTTGTCGCAGTGATCAGCCTTTGCGGCGGCCAGGGGCCGTGTCGCGCAGAAAGGCGAGGGCTGCCTGCACGCCGCCCGCCTTGTGCGGCACATCGGCGAGGCCCAGCGCCATCTCGACGCCCGACAGGGTGCCCATCAGCATCAGGTCGTTGAAGTCGCCGAGATGGCCGATGCGGAAGACCTTGCCCGCGACCTTCGAGAGACCCTGGCCCAGCGACAGGTTGAAGTTCTCCAGCGCCACCTTGCGGAAGGCGTCGGCGTCATGACCGTCGGGCATGACGATGGCGGTGAGCGCGCCCGAATAGGCCTTCTCGTCGCTGCACAGGATCTCGAGCCCCCAGCCGCGGACGGCGGTGCGCGTGGCCTCGGCGTGGCGGGCATGGCGCGCGAACACGGCATCGAGCCCTTCTTCCAGCAGCATGTCGCAGGCCTCGTTGAGGCCGTAGAGCAGGTTGGTCGCCGGCGTATAGGGGAACCAGCCGTTGGCGTTGGCGGCCAGCATCTCGTCCCAGTTCCAGAACGCCTTCGGCAGCGTGGAGGTCTTCGACGCAGCGACGGCCTTTTCGCTCACGGCGTTGAAGGAGAGGCCGGGCGGCAGCATGAGACCCTTCTGCGAGCCGGCGACCGTCACATCGACACCCCAGGCGTCGTGGCGGTAGTCGATCGAGCCCAGGGAGGAGATCGTGTCGACGAGCAGCAGCGCCGGATGCTTCGCCGCATCGATCGCCCGGCGGATCGCCGAGATGTCGCTGGTCACGCCGGTCGAAGTCTCGTTGTGCACGATGCACACCGCCTTGATCGCGTGCTCCTTGTCGTCGGCCAGCCGCCTCTCGATCGCCGCCGGGTCGGCCGGCTTGCGCCAGTCGCCCCCCATGAATTCCGAGCGGATGCCCAGCTTGTCGGCCATCTTCTTCCACAGTGACGCGAAGTGGCCGGTCTCCCACATCAGCACGAGGTCGCCCGGCGAGAGGGTGTTCACCAGGGCCGCTTCCCATGCGCCGGTGCCCGACGCCGGATAGACGATCACCGGCTGCTTGGTCTGGAAGACCTGGCGGATGCTGCGCAGGACCTTCCTGGCCAGCGCGTTGAACTCGGGCCCGCGGTGATCGATGGTCGGATAGTCCATTGCCCGCAGGATCCGGTCGGGGACGTTGGTCGGCCCGGGGATCTGCAGGAAATGGCGTCCGCTGGGATGTGAGTTCAGCCGCATGTCGGGATCCTTGGAGGGGAGTCGCCGCCCGATGCAGCGCCTCTTGCATTTTGTATACAATATGCGAGAGTGCGTCCAGAGCATGGACGGCCTCAACATAGCCATCGCGCGATCGACGCTGCCGCAGGCCGCGGCAGAGCGACTGCGCACCCTGATCATCGAGGGGGCGCTGGCCCCTGGGGCGCGGCTGAACGAACGCGAGCTCAGCGAGCAGCTCGGCCTGTCGCGCACGCCGCTGCGCGAGGCCTTCCGGCTCCTGGCGGCCGAAGGGCTGCTGGTGCAGCTGCCCAACCGGGGCGTTCAGGTCGTGGCGCTGTCGCCGGACGATGTGCGCGATGCCTTCGAGATCATGGCCGCGCTGGAGGGGCTGGCCGGCGAGCTCGCCGCCGGCCGCGTGACCGACGACGACATCGCCGACCTCGAAGCGATGCAGGCCGGACTTGAGAAGGCCCATCGCGCGCGTGACCTCGCGGGCTACTACCGGACGAACCGGGCGATCCATGACCGCATCGGCACGATTGCCGGCAACCCTTTGCTGATCCAGACCTGCCGGTCGCTGAACGCGCGCCTGCATGCGCTGCGCTTCCGTTCCAATCTCAACAGTGCCAAGTGGGCGCGGGCCGTGGCGGAACACCGTTCGATGATCGCCGCTCTTGCCGGCCGCGACGGCGCTGCGCTACGTGACCTGCTCGTCCGTCACCTGCACGCCAAGCTCGAGGCCGTGCTGGAAGAAATGGGCCGCCAGGAAAAGGGATAAGTTCGAGGGAGGAGAATCCATGTCGATCGGCAACACGACGTCGCGCCGCCGGGCGCTCAAGCTTGGCCTCGCCGCCACGCTGGCCGCGCCCGTCCCGCTGCGCGCCCAGCAGGGCTGGCCGCCGCCCACCATCACCTGGATCAATCCCTTCCCGGCCGGCGGCGGCACGGACGTGTTCGCCCGGCCGCTGGCGGCGCAGGTGGGCGAGCAGCTCGGCTGCCAGATCGTGGTCGACAACAAGGGTGGGGCGGGCGGCACGGTCGGCGCCTCGCAGGCGGCGAAGATGAAGCCCGACGGCTCGGTGTTCTTCGTCGGCGCCATCCACCACACCATCGCGCCGTCGATCTACAAGAGCCTCGACTACGACATCGAGAAGGATTTCGTGCCGATCACGATGGTCGCGCTGGTGCCGCAGGTGATCTCCATCAATCCCAAGCGGATACCGGTCAAGACCGCGGCCGAGTTCATCGACTACGTGAAGAAGAACCCGGGCAAGGTGAACTACGCCTCGCCGGGGGCGGGGACCGCCCATCACCTCGCGGGCGAACTGTTCAAGCTCGAGACCAAGACCGAGATCACCCATGTGCCCTACCGCGGGGCCGGCCCGGCGATGCAGGACCTGCTCGCCGGCAATGTCGACATGATGTTCGACGGCATGGGTACATCGGCCTCGCAGATCCGCACCAACAAGCTGCTGGGGCTCGCGGTGGCGACACCGGGACGCAATGCCGAATTCCCCGACATTCCCACCTCGGCCGAGATCGGCGTGCCGAACTGGATCGTGTCCACCTGGTACGGCCTGTGGGGCATCAAGGGAACGCCGCAGCCCATCATCGACCGCATGCATGCCGAGGTGGTGAAGGCGCTCGGCACCCCGAAGCTGCAGCAGATCTGGAAGGACCAGACGGCGCAGGCGGGCGGCGAGAGCCAGGCGGAATTCGCCAAGCGCATCCGGACCGAAATCGAGAAATGGCAGAAGGTCGTGGCCGCTGCCGGAGTGAAGCTGGACTGAGTACGCTCGAACAGACCCTGCGCCGCACCGTCAGGGGCGACGTCCTCTTCGACGCCGCCTCCCGCGGGCGCTATTCGACCGACGCTTCGATCTACCAGATCGAACCTATCGGCGTGGTGTTGCCGCGCGACGAGACCGATCTCGCGCTGGTCGTCGACGTCGCGCGCGACGCCGGGGCGGCGATCCTGCCGCGCGGCGCCGGCACGTCTCAGTGCGGCCAGACCGTAGGGCAGGCGCTGGTCGTCGACGTGTCGAAGTACCTGCGCGAGGTGGTGGGGTTCGACAAGAACCGCGCCGAGGTCACGGTCCAGCCGGGCGTGGTGCTCGACCAGCTCAACGCCTGGCTCAGGCCGCACGGGCTCTGGTACCCGGTCGACGTTTCGACCTCGGCGCAATGCACCCTTGGCGGCATGGCCGGCAACAATTCCTGCGGCAGCCGTTCGATCCGCTACGGCAACATGGTGCACAACGTCGCCTCGATCGACGCCCTGCTGGCCAGCGGTGAGCGCGCCCGCTTCGGCTCGGCACGGCCGGAGGACATGCCGGCCTCGGTCCGCCGCATTGCCGACGCCGTGGCAGCGCTGGCCTTCGCCGAGCGCGATGAGATCGAGCGCATGTATCCCAAGGTGCTGCGGCGCGTCGGCGGCTACAACCTCGACATCTTCTTCCCGCAGTCGGAACGGCCCTACACGCTCGACAATTCGGTGAACCTCGCACACCTGCTGGTCGGCAGCGAGGGGACGCTGGCGCTTACCGAGCGCCTGACGCTGAAGCTCGCGCCGCTGCCCGCGCACAAGACGCTGGGTGTCGTGAACTTCCCCAGCTTCTACAAGGCGATGGACTGCGCCCAGCACATCGTGAAGCTGAAGCCCACGGCCGTCGAGCTGGTCGATCGGACCATGATCGAGCTGGCGCGTGCCAACCCGGCCTTCCGTCCCGTCATCGAGCGCGCCCTTATCGGCCAGCCCGAAGCAATCCTGCTGGTCGAGTTCGCCGGCGAGGAGCGCGAGCAGCAGCTGCGAGACCTCGCGCGGCTGGTTGAGCTGATGGGCGATCTCGGCGTGCCCGGCAGCGTTGTCGAGATGCCGGAGCCGCGGCCGCAGGCCGAGCTATGGGAGGTCCGCAAGGCCGGCCTCAACATCATGATGTCGATGAAGGGAGACGGTAAGCCCGTCTCCTTCATCGAGGACTGCGCCGTGCCGCTGGAGCATCTGGCCGACTACACGCAGCGGCTCACCGAGGTCTTCGCGCGGCACGGCACGCGCGGCACCTGGTATGCCCATGCCTCGGTGGGAACGCTGCACGTGCGCCCGATCCTCGACATGCGCCGGGACGGCGCCGCGAAGATGCGTGCCATCGCCGAGGAGGCCTCGGCCCTGGTGCGCGAATACAAGGGCGCCTACTCGGGCGAGCACGGTGACGGGCTGGTGCGCTCGGAATGGGTGGCGTGGCAGTTCGGGCCGCGGCTGACGCAGGCCTTCGAGAGCGTCAAGGACCTGTTCGATCCGCAGGGACTGCTGAACCCAGGCAAGATCGTTCGGCCGCCGCGCATGGACGACGCGTCGCTGTTCCGCTTCAAGCCTGGCTACAGGAACGTGGCCTACAGGCCGGCACTCGACTGGTCCGCCTGGGACGTCCAGAGCGATCCCCTCACCGACACGCTGACCGCGCCGGGCAGCGGCGGCGATCCGACGGGCGGTTTCGCCAAGGCCGCCGAGATGTGCAACAACAACGGGCATTGCCGCAAGTTCGATGCCGGCACGATGTGTCCATCGTTCCGCGTCACGCGCGACGAGAAGCACCTGACCCGCGGCCGCGCCAACACGCTGCGCCTCGCGCTTTCGGGCCAGCTCGGCACCAACGCGCTCGCCTCGGATGCCGTCGCTGCCGCGATGGACCTCTGCGTCAGCTGCAAGGGTTGCAAGCGGGACTGTCCGACGGGCGTCGATATGGCGCGCATGAAGATCGAAGTGCGGTCGGCGCGGCGCATGGCGAAGGGCCTGCGCTGGCGCGACCGCCTGATCGGCAGCCTGCCGGCGATCGCGCCCTGGGCCCGCCGCGCACCATGGCTGTTCAATCTCGCCTGGTTCGTCCAGCCCTATCTGGGATTTGCGAAGCAGCGCCGCTTGCCGCGCTGGCGCAGCGATACCTTCCTCGCGACGACGGATGTCGACGAGCGCGATGCCACGGTCGTGATCTTCGCCGACACCTTCTCCAACAATTTCGAGCCGCATGTCCTCCACGCCGCCCGTCGGGTTCTGACGGCGGCCGGCCATCGCGTCGCCGTCGCCTGGCCCGATCTCGGTGCGCCGGCCCTCTGCTGCGGCCGCACGTATCTTGCCACGGGACAGGTCGAGCGGGCGAAAGCCGAGGCGACGAGGCTGCTGCGGGCGCTGGTGCCTTTCCTGGCGAAGGGCGTGCCGGTCGTCGGGCTGGAGCCGTCTTGTCTGTTCACCCTGCGGGACGAGATCCCGGCCATGGGGCTCGGCGAGGAGGCCCAGGCCGCCGCCGCGAATGCGTTCCTGTTCGAGGAGTTCCTGGTCCGGGAAAAGAAGGCCGGTCGTTTGGCGCTGGATCTGAAGCCGCTTGCCCAGAAGACGGCGCTGCTGCACGGCCACTGCCATCAGAAGGCGTTCGGCGCGATGAGCGCGGTGCAGGAGGCGCTGACGCTGGTGCCCGGCCTCGCGGTGACGCCCATCGAGTCGAGCTGCTGCGGCATGGCGGGGAGCTTCGGCTACGAGGCCGAGCACTACGACACCTCGATGGCCATGGCCGAACTGTCGCTCCTGCCCGCGGTCCGCAAGGCCGATGCCGACACGCTGATCGTCGCCGACGGCACCTCCTGCCGCCACCAGATCGCCGACGGCACCAGCCGCCAGGCCCTCCACGTAGCCGAGGTGCTGGCGGCGGCGTTGGCGCCTTCCTAGCCTCCCCCGCCTTGCGGGGGAGGTGCCCGAAGGGCGGAGGGGGTCATTGGTACGACCTAAGGTAGAATATCCGCCAAACTCTCGCCGTGAATGGTTGGCATATTCCGAATGTGATCCACTTCGCGCGCAATTGCGTTGGCACCAGACGGAGCCGGAACGGCTGCTCTGGGAACATTTGCGCCGGCGCCGTCTGGCGGGCTTCAAGTTCCGCAGGCAGCATCCGCTCGGCGCCTACGTCTGCGACTTCGTATGCTTGGAAGCCGCTCTGATCGTGGAGCTCGACGGCAGCCAGCACCTCGATACCATTTCCTACGATCGGCGTCGGGATGCCGTTCTGAGATCGCTCGGCTTTCGTGTCGTGCGATTCTGGAACGGCGACGTGCTCTCACAGACCCGGGTGGTCGTGGACACCATATTCGAGGCGCTTCATCGCAAGGATATGGACGGACGCCTGGATTGACGCCTATGACCCCCTCCGCCCTCCGGGCACCTCCCCCGCAGAGCGGGGGAGGAGATGAGCTGCGCGTTGCAGCCGTGCCCCCGCTATGGCACCGTCCGCGCCCGATGCAACATCCGAGAAATCCCTATTCCAGTGCCGAGATCGATCGCGCCAGCCATGAGCGTGAGAGTGACGAGCGCATGATTGAGCTGGTGTCGTCGGGCGAGGCGCGCTTCGTTCCGATCGACACCGAAAAGAACCTGGTGAAGGCCGGCGCCCAGCCGGAAGCGGTCTTCCTGCACGGCATGATGGGCCGCGCGATCGCCAACAGTGCCGAGACCCATATCTTCCTGGGCTATGTCGAGGGCACGCCGTATTTCGCCGTCGACGTCACCGGCCAGGACGCGCCGCTGAAGGAGCTCGGCGAATTCGTCGACCTGCGCCAGGTCGGCGGCCTGCTGTTCGCGCGCGAAGGCTCGATCCTGGCCTATGCCCGCGGCATGACCTACTGGCATCGCCGCCATCGCTATTGCGGCGTCTGCGGCGCGACCACCAAGGCCATCCGCGGCGGTCATGTCCGGCAGTGCACGAACGAGAACTGCAAGGCCGAGCATTTCCCGCGCACCGATCCGGCCGTGATCATGCTGGTCCATCACGGCGACAAGTGCCTGCTGGGACGCGGTCGGCATTTCCCGCGCGGCATGCACTCGACCCTGGCCGGGTTCGTCGAGCCGGGCGAGAGCTTCGAGGACGCGGTGGCGCGCGAGGTCTACGAGGAGGTGCGGGTGCGCGTGAAGAACGTCATCTACCGCTCCTCGCAGCCGTGGCCGTTTCCCGCCTCGGTGATGATCGGCTTCCACGCCGAAGCCGAGTCGCTGGATTTCGAGGTCAACCTCTCCGAACTCGAGAGCGCGCGCTGGATGAGCCGGGATGAGCTGCGGCCGGAGAACCTGCCGCAGGACGGCTCCTTCTTCATGCCGCGCCGCGATTCCATCGCCCGGCGGCTGATCGAGGAATGGCTGGGGCACGAAGCCGGTCCGTCGATCAGCGGCTAGGTTTCTCTGAAAAGGATTGCCATGACCGCCCAGCTCTTCACGCCGGTCGCATTTCGCGGCGTCACCCTCTCCAATCGGATCGTCGTGTCGCCGATGTGCCAGTACTCGGCGGCCGATGGCAGCGCCCAGCCCTGGCACCAGGTACATTATGGCATGCTGGCCATGTCAGGCGCCGGCCTGCTTTGCTTCGAGGCCACCCACGTCGAGCGCGACGGGCGCATCACGCAGGGCTGCCTTGGCCTCTATGGCGACGAGAACGAAGCCGCGCTGCGGCCGATCGTCGAATGGGCGCGGGCCTGGATGCCGGGCGTCAGGCTGGGCATCCAGCTCGCCCATGCCGGACGCAAGGCATCGGCGCAGCGGCCCTGGAAGGGTGGCGGGGCGCTCACGCAGGCCGATGCGCCCGACCTGCCCTGGACCACGGTGTCGGCGTCGGCCGTGCCGTACGACACGACATGGCATACGCCCATCGAGCTCGACGCGGCCGGCCTCAAGCGGATCAAGCAGGCCTTCGTCGACGCCACCCTGCGCAGCGCACGGCTGGGCCTCGACCTCATCGAGATGCATGGCGCCCACGGCTACCTGCTGCACCAGTTCCTGTCGCCGCTCAGCAACCGGCGCAGCGACGAATATGGCGGCTCCGCCGAGAAGCGCCGGCGCTTCCCGCTGGAAGTGTTCGAAGCCTGCCGTCGCGTCTGGCCGCACGAAAAGCCGATGGGCATGCGGCTCTCCTGCGTCGAATGGGTGGAGGGCGGGATCACGATCGAGGAGTCGGTCGAGACCGCGCGCCAGCTGAAGGCGCTGGGCTGTGATTTCATCGACGCCAGCTCGGGCGGCAATGCGCCGGGGCAGAAGATCGCCCTCGCGCCCGGCTATCAGGTCCAGTTCGCCGCCCGAATCCGGAAGGAAGCGGACATCAGGACCTGGGCCGTGGGCCTGATCACGGAACCGCAGCAGGCCGAGCGCATCGTCGCTGCGGGCGAAGCCGACTGCACGGCACATGCGCGGTCGTTCCTGCTCGATCCCCGCTGGGCGTGGAACGCGGCCCGTGCGCTGGGCGCGGAAATGCCCCCCTTGCCGCTGCCCGCGGCACGCGCCACAACTATCCTGCCGTTCAAGCCTCAGCCCACCTTGGCCCAGGCGGCAGAATAGGGGGAGCGCATGTCGCGCGTGCTGCTGGCTGAGGACGAGTTCCTGATTCGCGCCGCATTGGCGGAGGCGCTTGATGAGGTCGGGCTGACCTGCATCGAGGCGCCCACCGGCGCGGCAGCCCTCGATGTGGTGACGGGCAGTGGCGAACTCGCCGCCATCATCGTCGATATCGGCCTCCCCGACATGTCCGGCGAGAAGGTCATCGAGGCGGCGCGCCGGCATCGCCCGGATGTTCCGGTCATCCGATGCTCGGGGGCCATCCTGTCCCAAGGCGACGGCGGCTCCGGTATCCACGTCTTTCCAAAGCCCTACAGCCCGACGGATCTCTCGCGGTTCGTGGCATCGCTTGTCGGGACGCTGCCAAAGCCGCCGTCCTGAAATCCAAAATCGGCTATCCTGCCTTCGATGAGTGATACCGCGCCTCCTCCGGCGTCGCCGCGCGCCGAGCCGCAGCGGCCGTCATCGGAGCCCGGCTCCGCACCATGCGGGGAGCAAGCGCCCCCTGCGACGCCGCCCGTACCGGCCCCGACACCTGCGGCCCCGACACCTGCGGCCCCGACACCTGCGGCCCCGCCTCCGTCCGCAGCCGTCGCGCCCGCCGGCGGGCCGGATCCCCAGGCGCGCCCGGTGAGCCGTCTGCGCCGGCTGATCTCGGTGGGCGGCACGGTCCTGGTGCTGTTCATCCTCTGGGAGGTGCTGACCTACTACGTCGCCTATACCGACGATGCCTATGTCCGCTCCGATCTCGTAGGCGTTGCGCCGGAGGTGACGGGCCCGATCATCGCGCTGCATGTCGTCGACAACCAGCCGGTGAAGAAGGGCGACAAGCTCTACAAGATCGATCCGCTCCCCTTCCAGCTCGAGGTCAATACGCGCCAGGCGCAGATCGAGGAACAGACCGCCCTGGTGAAGGTGGCGCAGGAGGAGCTCCGCGCTGCCCGCGCCGCCCTGGACGCGGCGACGTCGAGCCACACCTATGCCGTCGAGCAGCAGGCGCGCTACGCCGTGCTGGCCGCTTCCAACGATGCGCCGATCGCCGAACTGGACCGGGCCAACAACCAGCTCCGCCGGGCCACGGCCGAGATGACCATCGCCCAGATCGCCATCGCCAAGGCGCAGACCAGCGTCAATGTCCATCAGGCGGCGCTCGACGTGGCCAAGGCGGAGAAGGCGACGGCCGAATGGAAGCTCAGCCGCACCGACGTCGTGGCGCCGGTCGATGGCTGGATCAACAATCTCACCGTCCGCATCGGCGATACCGCGACCGTCAGCATACCGAACATCGGCATCGTCGATGCGCATGCCTGGCGCATCATTGCGAACTACAAGGAGTACTATATCCGGCCCTTGCAGGTCGGCGGCACCGCCTGGGTATGGCTGGACAGCGAGCCTTGGAGGTTCCACCGCGCGCACATCACGGGTATCGCGCGCGGCATCAGCCGCAGTCCGGATGCGCCGATGCTGCTGCCCTATGTCGCCCCCACGACGGACTGGATCCGCCTGCAGCGTCGCATTCCCGTGACGATCGTCCTCGACGAGATGCCGGCCGATGGCAAGCTGTACATGGGGGCGGACGCCAGGACCGTCATCTTTCCGCGATGAGAGTCTCGTTCTTCCGGGAGGTCGTCGACGATTTCGTCGAGATGGGCGATCTGACGTGGAACACCCTCGCGGGCTATGGGCGGGAGCTGCGTGAGCTGGGCGAGGATCCGGCGCGGACCCGGCAGGGCCTGGTGGCGGCCTTCTCGGTGATGCTGGCGATCCTGCTCGCGCTGTTCCTCGAGGTCGAGGCGCCCTGGTGGGCGGCGATCAGCGCCTTCATGTCGCTGATGTCGACCGGCGCCGCCTCCATGCGGCGCGGCCTGTTGCGTCTCACTGGAACGGCTGCTGGATCGCTGCTGGGCTTCGTCATGGCGCGCTGGCTGCCCTATGACCACGTTGCCCTCACTCTCTTCCTCGTCCTCGTGACGATGGCGGGCGTCATCGCCATGCAGGTCAGCCCGCACGGACTTGCCTGGCTGTTTCTAACCATCACCTCGGCCATGGTGCTGCTGGGCAGCCTGCCAAATCCCGAGAAGGCGGCCTCGATCGCCTATTATCGCCTGTTCGAGGTGGGGATCGGCGTCGGCTCGGCGATCTTCGTCGCGAAGCTGATGCAGGACTGGCACTCGGACCCGCCACCGCAGCCCCCGGGCTGGCGCCATCTTCTCGGCGCGCAATGGCCCGTCGTTCTGCATGGCATGCGCTCCGGGATCGCGATCGTCGTCGTCCTCTGGGTCTGGATCATGATCGATCTTCCGCAGCTTGCGGAGATGGCGATCACCGTCGCGGCCGTGATGTCGGCTCCGGTGATCGCCGACGGCGGGCTGGGCACCCGACATGCCGTCGCCGTCCGGTCCATGCATCGCTTCCTGGGTTGCCTGATCGGCGGCATTGCTGCCTTGGCGGTCCTCGCCATGCAGATCGAGTCCTTCACGTGGTGGCTGGCCACCATTGGCGCCGCAGCCTGGGTCGGCATGTATATCCAGGGTGGGAAGTACGGCGTCGGCTATGCCGGAACACAGTCGGCGTTCGTCTTCATCATCACGATGCTGCAGGGGGCGGGACCGCCTACCAGCATCATGCCGGGCGTCGACCGTTTCGCCGGCATTGTCGGAGGGCTGGGCATCCTGCTCGTGATCTCGCTGCTGCTGTGGCCAAGCGACCGGGAACTGCAGGGTGAAAAGGCGTCAGGGCTAGAATGAGCCCGATCCTGCGGGCCATACTGGCCATCATCTTCTCCGTGATGTGCTTCTCCGTGCTCAATGCAATGTCGAAGACGTTGAGCCAGTACTATCCGGTGATCGAGGTCATCTGGGCGCGCTATGCCTTTGCCTTCGTGCTGATGCTGGTGATGTTCCTGCCGCGCGCCGGCATGAAGCTTTTCCGCTGGAACAACGTCGGCAGCCAGCTCGTGCGCGGGCTGCTGCTGTTCTTCTCCTCGCTGCTCTACTTCCACGGCATCGTCTACCTGCCGCTCGCCACGGCGGCCTCGATCTCGCTGACCAGTCCGCTCGTTGTCACGGCGCTGTCGGCGCGCTTCCTGGGGGAACCGGTGGGGGGACGCCGATGGGCTGCCGTCGCGGTGGGCTTCGTCGGCGCCCTGATCGTGGTGCGCCCGGGGCAGGCCCACTTCGACTGGCATGCGCTGCTGATCGTGGCGAGCATGCTGTGCAGCGCCTTCTATCAGCTCTATTCGCGGCGCTACGGGCCCACGGAGCGCGCCGACGCCTCGGCGACCATGGCGACCATCGTCGGCACCGTGGCGGCGTCGCCCTTCCTGCCGCTCGAGTGGGTCACTCCCACGCTCGGCTGGCACTGGCTGCTGTTTGTCGGCATGGGCGTGATGGCGGGCGTGGGACACTATTTCCTGACCATCGCCTACAGCCAGGCGCCCGCCGCCGTGGTTGCGCCCTTCAACTACGTGCAGCTCCTCGGCGCGGCGCTGCTCGGCTACCTCGTCTTCGACGATGTTCCCGACGCCTGGACGTGGGTCGGAGCTGGCGTGATCGTCTGCTCCGGCCTCTATATCGGCCATCGCGAGCGACTGCGGCATCGCGAGGCGCAGCGCCTGGCATCGAACAAGAATTGATCAGCTGAACAAGTTTTGGGCGGCCGCGTCGCGGAGGCGCGCGGCGTGCCCCGCGCGCCTCCTTGTTCCGCGGCGTGGCACGGGACTTGCTGCGCAATCGTCAGCGCAGACCGCGACAGCGGTTCTCTTCGGTTGGCGTGCCGACAATTTCGATGACGGCTGCAGCGTATGGCGGCCGGCAAGGAGTCGTCAGGAGCCGGATACCGATGTCGGCAATTTTCCCAAAAAGCAACGCGTTCAGGACGAGGAGGCCACGTCATGTGTGACCGCATTGGCTGCATGCATTTCCCCAAGCTTTCGAACATGGATTTCTCGGGCGCAGCGGTATCGTCGCGGCGCGGCTTCCTCAGGGGGGCGGCGGCCGCTGGGAGCATCGCCATGGCGGTGGGGCCGGGCCTGTTCGGCGGCGCGGCCCACGCTGCGGCACCCATCAAGTCGACGCACGGATCGGGATTCTGCAACCTCAACATCTTCCTCGCCCATTCGCGGCAATTCGCCAAGGCGGCCGGCACGGAGCTGGTGTTCATCAATACGCCGACGTCGGCCGAGATGGTGACCTTCCTGGGCATGGGCCAGGTCGATATCGGCCTGATGCCCTACACCAGCTTCATGGCGCTCCACGACAAGGGCGCACCCGTAAAGATCGTCGCCGGCGGCGGGGTCGAGGGCTGCGCCATCGTCGCGCGTCCCGGTCTCGATTCGCCCGAGAAGCTCAAGGGCAAGACGCTCGGCACCTTCCAGATGGATACGCTGGAGGTGATGCCCTACGACTACCTGAAGAAGCACGGCATCTCCTTCAAGGACGTGAAGGTCCGCTACATGGGCAACACGCCGGAAGCGGTCGAAGCCTTCAAGGCCGGCGCCCTCGACTGGATCTGCACCATCGAGCCCTATGCGTCGGCGCTGGTGAACGACGTCAAGGGCGCGGTCATGCTGACCAACGGCATCGACCTCTATGGCAAGGGCTACACCGACTGCGTGCTCGCCGCCCGCACCAGCCTGCTCAAGGACAATCCGGAAGGACTGAAGGCCATCATCAAGGGCATGATGCAGGCCCAGCTCGAAGCCGAGACCAACACCGAGACCGTGCTCAAGGAGCTGGTCGGCAAGTACTACAAGACCTCGATGGAGAACGCCAAGATCGCCCAGGGCAAGCAGCCTGCGGTGGTCGATGCGCGCAGCCAGACCGACTTCATCCTGAAGCGCACCGACAGTGTCATGGAGATGGGCTACATCAAGAAGAAGCCCGGCCGGGATGCCATCGACTGGACCGCGCTCGAGGCGGTCATCAAGGAGAACCCGGACCTCTACGGCAAGCTCAAGTACAAGTCGGCCTGACATGGCGGTCGCCGAACGAGACGTCGGCCGAGGCGCTTCCGCCGGGACATCGCCTTCGGTCGCGGGGCGCACGATGGCCTACCTTGCCGGGCTGGACTGGCTGTCCAAGGCGTGGTGGACGTGCCTGTCGGTCGGGCTGTTCGCCAGCCTCTGGGAGATCTGCTGGGCCATGGGCTGGGCCGACCCTCAGCTCCTGCCGCCGCCGCACATCTTCCTCAGCAACTTCGCCGAGCAAGGCAAGTTCTTCAACACGGCGACGCGCTGGCAGGTCGGCAACGCCATGGGAGAGGGCCCCTCGGCCCTCGAATCGGTGCTGATCACCGTGGCCGCCACCACCATGCGCGTCTTCGTCGGGCTGGTGATCGCCATGGTGCTGGGCATCGGTATCGGCGTGGCCGTGCGCTACTGGCATGTCTTCGACAAGCTGGTGCTGCCCACCGTCACGCTGCTCTCCCCGGTCTCGCCGATCGCCTGGTTGCCGGTGGCGATCTTCCTGTTCGGCATCGGCAATGCCCCCGCCATCTTCATGGTCGTGGTGGCGCTGTTCTTTCACATGGTGCTCGCAACGATCGCGCAGATCGACGGTGTCAGCCCCAACCTGATCAATGTCGCGCGCACCATGGGCGCCTCGAAGGGGCAGATCTATGGCCGCGTGATCGTGCCGGCGATCCTGCCCGGCATGCTCCAGGTGCTGCGGATGAACCTGTTTGGCGCATGGATGGTCGTGCTGGTCGCCGAATCGACCGGCGTCGGCTACGGCATGGGGCAGGTGATCATGCTGGCGCGCAACACCTTCAACCCGTCGCTGGTGTTCTTCACCATCGCCGTGATCGGCGTGCTGGGCTTCGGCTTCGACTGGCTGCTCCGGCTTGCCCAGCGGCGGATCCTGTACTGGCTCCCGGATACGCAGGGGAAGTTACGTGGCCTCTGACAGCGCGCCGAGATTCTCCTCCCATGACGCCGTGGTCTGCCGCGGCGCCGGCAAGACCTGGGCGGCGGGCACCCGGCGCGCCCACGAAGCCCTGCGCGACATCGACCTCGACGTCGCGCCCGGCGAATTCGTCGTCTTCCTGGGACCCTCGGGCTGCGGCAAGAGCACTTTGCTCTATCTCATCGCCGGGCTGGAGGAGACCACCGACGGTGCCATCTGGTCGTTCGGCGACAAGGTTGAGACACCGTCGCCCGAACGCAGCCTCATCTTCCAGGAGACGTCGCTCTTTCCCTGGCTGACGGTCTGGCAGAACGTCAGCTTCGGGCTGGCCATCCGTGGCGCCTCGCAGGACGAACGCCGCGCCGTTGCCGCCGAGGCGCTGCAGAGGGTTGGACTCAAGGCCGCCATGGACAAGCGGCCCGACGAGCTGTCCGGTGGCATGCGCCAGCGCGTGGCCGTGGCGCGGGCGCTCGCGATGCGGCCCAAGGTGCTGCTGATGGATGAGCCGTTCGCCGCGCTCGACGTGCAGACCCGTGCGCGCATGCAGGACTTTCTGCTCGACGTCTGGCGCGATTCCGGTGCCTCGGTGCTGTTCGTGACCCATCACATCGACGAGGCCGTGGCCCTGGCCGACCGCGTGGTCGTCTTCACGGCGCGCCCCGGCCGCATCAAGACCATCGTGCCGGTCGACTTGGCACGGCCGCGCGATCTCTTCTCGCGCGAGGCCGAGGCAATGCGCATCCGGCTCACCGACCTGCTGCGCGACGAGGTCGATCGCGCCTTCGCCGAGCAGGAGGCGCTGGCGTAGATAAAGACCATCCTCCCCTTCGCGGAGTCCGCGAAGGGGAGGTGCCTCCGAAGGGGGCGGAGGGGTCAGTGGCACCAGCACTGCGGCTCATGACCCCTCCGTCGCCGTATGACGGCGACACCTCCCCACGCCGAGCGTGGGGAGGAAAAGACGACGAGGAGTTTGCAAGGAGGAACCATGGCCACCAGTCTCATCCGCAGCCGCGCCGCGATCACGGGCGTGAAGAACCGCTTCGCCTGGAACGAGGTCAAGGACGGTGCCGTGCTGCAGGAGGACGGCGTCATCGTCGAGGTCGGCACCTACGACGATCTGCACCGCAAGCATCCGACCGTGCCGGTGATCGGCAACGGCAAGCAGATCCTGCTTCCCGGCTTCGTCAACGGCCACCATCATGTCGGCCTGACGCCGGTACAACTCGGCTCGCCCGACATGCCGCTCGAGCTCTGGTTCATCACCCGCATGGTGATCCGCAATCTGGACCTGTACCTCGACACGCTCTACTCGGCCTTCGAGATGATCGGCTCCGGCATCACCACGGTGCAGCACATCCACGGCTGGATGCCGGGCACGCTGCCCGAGGTCCAGAAGCGGGCCGGCGACGTGATCCGCGCCTATGAGGATGTCGGCATGCGGGTCAGCTACTGCTACGCCGTGCGTGACCAGAACCGGCTCGTCTACCAGGCGGACGAGGAGTTCGTGGCCAGCCTGCCCAAGGAGCTGCAGGGCCCCATGCAGCGCTGGTTCGACCGGTTCAAGATGGGCCTCGACGACGCCATGGACATGTTCAAGTCGTTCCATGCGCAGCATCACAACAAGCGCCGGGTCAAGATCCAGCTCGCGCCGGCGAACCTCCACTGGTGCTCCGACAAGGCGCTGACGGCGCTGGCCGACGCCTCGGAGAAGTACGACGCGCCGATGCACATGCACCTGGTCGAGACGGCCTACCAGAAGGAATATGCTTGGCGGCGCGGCAAGTGCACGGCGCTGGAATATATCGACCGCTTCGGGTTGGTGAATCACCGTCTGACCCTGGGTCACGGCGTGTGGCTGTCGGAGAAGGACATCGACCGGCTGGCCGACGTCAAGGGCTGCGTCTGCCACAACTGCTCGTCCAATTTCCGTCTGCGTTCGGGTGTCGCGGCGCTGAACTTCTTCGAGAAGAAGGGCATCAACACGGCGATCGGACTCGACGAGGCGGGCATCAACGACGACCGGGACATGCTGCAGGAGCTGAAGCTGGTGCTGCGTGCACATCGCGTGCCGGGCATGGTCGAAGCCGACGTGCCGACCATGGCGCAGGTGTTGCGCATGGCGACGGTGGGCGGCGCACGGACCACGCCTTACGGCGAGACCATCGGCACGCTCGAGGCAGGCAAGGCCGCCGATATGGTGCTGCTCGACTGGGACCAGATCGCCTACCCCTATCTGGACGAGATGACGCCGACGCTCGATGCGGTGGTCCAGCGGGCCAAGAACCAGGCCGTGGACATGACGATGTGCGACGGCGAGGTGATCTACCAGGACGGCAAGTTCACGAAGGTGGACCGTACGGCCGCCCTCAAGGCGCTGCACGACGATCTCGCGAAGGCGCTCAGCGACGACGAGGTCGAGCGTCGCAAGCTGTCCGTCGCCCTGCTGCCGCACGTTCGAAAGTTCTACGAGAACTACATCGACACCTCGAAGCACCAGCCGTTCTATCGGCCGAGCTCGATGGTGTAGCAGCCAACCCATCCACGGCCGCGGGGTCGGAGCGGGGGGCGTTTGCTTTCGACCGGCAAATGACTCAAGCTCGGCAGATCGAGGCGGCCGGGGGAGGGCATGAAGCAGCTGTCGGTGGGAGCGCTTGTGCTGATCGCGGCGGTCGCAGCGACTCCAGTCAACGCCGACGATGCTCAGCCGATCGGCTCCGAGCCTGCGGGAGATCCGTTCTGGAGCTGGACCGGTGCCTATGTCGGCGCGCATGTCGGCGCTGCCTGGGGCACGGCGACGTTCTCCGACCCCTTCGGACCGTCCATCTACGGCGACAACGTCAACACGCCAGCTTTCGCGGGCGGCATCCAGGCCGGCTACAACTGGCAGATACCCGGTTCGCCCTGGGTCCTCGGCGCCGAGGCCGATGTCAGCCGGCTGGTCTCCGACGGCACGAACACCTGCCTCGCCTACTCAGGCTTCTTCGTGTCGGCCAACTGCCGGGCGCGCCCGGAGCTGGCGGCGACCTTGACAGGGCGCGTCGGCCTCGCCGCCGGCCCTTCGGGCCGCAGCCTGCTCTACCTGAAGGGTGGCCTGGCGGGCATCCTCGAGTCGTTCGACATCGCGACCAATGCTGCGCTGCCGCCGCTCGTCACCAGCGCGACCACCTGGAGATGGGGAGGAACGGTCGGTGCCGGCATCGAACATGCCCTGGCGCCGGCCTGGTCGCTCAAGCTCGAGTACGACTGGATGGGCTTCGGTGCCGGCGGCGTGCCCGCCCCCGGCGGCTTCGTCCAGGTCGGCCCGCCGGCCGCCGCCCAGTTCAACGGGACGGCGCCGGCGACGACCGCCGTCAGTCAGAGCCTGCATGTGGTGAAGCTCGGCCTGAACTATCGCTTCGGCGTGGATGGGCGCGCCGGCTGGCCCGCCGCGTCGGCGCCGTCGTCTGCCACGCCGAAGGCGGCGATGCCGCTCGGCTGGGAGGCCGAGCTGGGCGGCCGCTACTGGTTCAGCTCGGGCCGCTTCCAGAAGGATCTCGGGTCCACGACGGTTCCCGCGACGGCCAACGCGCTCAACTCGCGTCTCACCTACGACACCACGGCACATTCCGGCGAATTCTTCGGCCGCGTGGAAACCCCGTGGAACATTTTCGCCAAGGGCTTCATCGGGGCCGGCAGCATTGCGACGGGCACGCTCAATGACGAGGATTGGCTGCTCGGCGGCGGCATCGTGCCGTACTCGAACACGCTGTCCGTGGTGAACGGCTCGATCGACTACGCGACCGTCGATCTGGGCTACGATCTTTTCCGGGGGCCCGATCACAAGCTCGGCATCTTCGTCGGATACAACTACTACGCCGAGAACAAGACAGGCCTCGGCTGCGCGCAGTTCGCCAACATGTCGTCGGACTGCACGTCCTGGTTCCCGACTTCCGTGCCTGTCATCACGGAAAACAACACCTGGCGATCCCTGCGCGTCGGCGTGAACGGCGAGATGCGCCTGTTCGACAGCCTCAAGCTGGGCGCGGACATCGCCTACCTGCCGTACGTGCAGTTCGACGGCACCGACAATCACGTGCTGCGCGGTATCGTGTCCCCTGAATGGGGAACGGGCAATGGCGTCCAGCTCGAGGCGGTGCTTTCGTACTACCTGACGCCGGAATTCAGCATCGGCGTCGGCGGCCGCTACTGGGCGATGTGGACGAACGACGCCTATGTCGCGTTCGGCGGGAGTCCGTGTCCCTGCAATACGCTGCCCTCGCGGGCAGAGCGCTATGGCGTTTTCCTCCAGGCATCGTACAGGTTTGCGCAGTTTGCAGGGAGCAAGGACTGACGGATGCCCTGCGGGAAGAGCCTGGCTTCATCGGTTCCGGGAGGTGGATTGGCGTGCGCCGAAAAGGCGGGTGATGCCGAGAACCATCCTTGCCAGGAAGGGGATCGCCGTTGGTCGCGCGAGGCGGCTGTCATAGCCGGCAAAGCGGCGGTCATTCTCCGAGAGGCAGACGCCCAACAGGTCGCGGAACCCGATCGTCACGGGACTGACAGCGCGCGCGCCGTGGACGGTGAAGTTGTCGTTCCGCGGCGCTTCCTTCTTGTCGATCGTCCGTGCCAGTCCCACGCGCAGATAGGCGATGTGGATCCACACGCCCATGACGCGCAGTTCGAAGCGGAGGCGCCGCATCGGCGAGAGCTGGGCACGGTACCAGGCCAGCCAGTTGGCGAAGAGCAGGATGTGTCGGCATTCCTCCTGTATGACGGGCTCGAACGTCTCCACCAGTTCGGCCGGAAAGAATCCCGAGCGCCGCGCCATGTCGAACAGGCCGAAGGCGAAGAAGCTGTCGATGCATTCCGAGAAGCCGGTCAGCAGATAACCCCATTCGACATCGCGCGGGACATCGTAGGCTGGTTCGGGATCGACCGCGATGCCGTAGGTCTCCACCAGCCTGGACAGCACCTGCTTGTGGCGGTCCTCCTCCCAGGCATTGAGCATGATCACCGACCGCATCTCGGCGTCGTCCACCGATCTGGCATAGGCGGCGAAGCGCAGGCGCGCCTGGCCCTCCGTCTTCACCGCGATGTCCCAGATGGGAAGCGAGGTGAGGCGATGTAGCTCCTCAGGGGCGAGCTCCGGCCATGCGATGACCGACGGGCGGTAGGGATTGAAGGTCTCGCGGAACATCGTGCAGAACGCGCGCCGGTGGGCGTCCGAGCCCGGGCGCAGGGGGCCGGGCTCGTCACAGGACCACGTGCGCGACACCCGTTCGGCATCCGCCAAGGCCTCGGCGGATGCGCTGTCGTCGCTGGCACGCGGCGGCACGAACGAGTCGACGAGAAGCATGAGGTCGTCGAGGGCGGCCGAGGGTTGACGGCCGCCCGTGCTGCTGAACTCTCCATCCATGGGAAGCCGATCCCCTTGCCCCCGGTCTCGATAGTGCCTGTCGGCTTGCGATTTGTAGCGCAAACGTCGCACTGCCGTCAGGGGGCTCGCAGGCGCGGGTGTGGCCAATTCCCGGCAGTGCCTTTCGGGATCGCACGTCGCCGACGGCGAGCCGCGGCGGAGCGGCGCCCGGTGCCGCATGGGCTGGCGAAATCGTTGCTTGAGGTCCGGTTGCCAGCGTGTAGCTTTCGTCGGGGGGGATGGACGGATGATCTTGTACGGATGGACGAATGACGCGGAAGACGGGCTCTTGGCTGAAGCGGATCCTGCGCGTGTTCGGGCAGACGGCAATCATCATCGCCGTCACCCTGGCGCTGGATTACATCCTGCTGGCAACGGTGTTCGCCGACTGGAAGCGCAACTGGGCCGACGCCGCCACGGCATACACCCAGGCCTACATCCACACGCCCTGGCACCATGACCTGGCGCCGAACCAGAATTCCATGCGGCCATGGGGGCGCGAGCTATATCCTTTCAAGACCGATCGGTACGGTTTCCGGACGGGAACCTGCGCGCCGGGTGAGGGCGACAAGGACAAGCCCGCGATCTTTGTGATCGGCGATTCCTTCACCGAGGGGCTCGGCGTCACCTATGAGGACAGCTTTGCCGGGAGGATGGCCTGCGCCGCCGCCAAGGAGGGCAAGGCCGTCTGGAATCTCGGCGTGATGTCCTTCGCGCCTCTCATCTTCCATCGCAAGCTCAAGGCCGTGGTGGAAAAGCTCGGCATCAAGCCGACGGAGCTGTACGTCTTCCTCGACCTGTCGGACATCACGGACGAGGCGATCATCTATCGCGTCGATGCCGACGGCAACGTGCAGATGACGCCCTCATACCACTGGTTCGACACCGGGCAGTTCCTGCTGGGGAACTTCGCGACCTTCCGGCTGATGTACAATCTCTGGCTCGAGATGCCGTTCGGGGCGGCGGCGCCCGACGAGAGCTGGCGGGGAAGCTGGAGCATCGATCCCGTCGCCATGGAGCAGTGGGGCCGCCGCGGCCTCGCCATGGCTGCCGAGGACATGGACAAGGTCGCGGCGCTCTGCCGGGAATGGAACTGCCGGCTGACCCTGGTCGTGTACCCCTGGCCCGGCAACGTGAAGGCAGGGGACCGGAACAGCATCCAGGTCACCTACTGGCGCGATTGGGCGGCCAGGCAGGGCGTGCGCTTCATCGACGGATTTGGACCATTCTTCCAGGAGCCGGCGGACGAGGCGGTGCGCAAGTACTTCATCCCGGGCGATGCGCATTTCTCGGCAGAGGGACATCACCTGCTCTTCGAGGAGCTGCAGCGCTCGGTCGGCGGCGACTTCTGACGGGAGCGTGTCATGCTCTTTCGGACCGCGAGCTTCCAGCTCGCTCATAATTCCTGAGCGAGCTGGAAGCTCGCGGTCCGGAAGAAGCGCCACGCGCAGCCGTCAAAGCTCCTCCCTGAAGGCGAGGCACTGCTCGAGCACGACGGCCTTCATCTCCTTGAAGCGCTCCGACCGATCGAGTTCGGGGCGCTGGTGGTACCACCCGATCTGCGCCAGCCCGCGGACCAGCCGGAACATCGGCACCAGCGCCAGGGATCGGTCGGAAAGCGGGCGCACCGACCGGTAGCCTCCGACATACGTGCGTTCGAACGCGGCAAGGTTGGGGCCGCCCTGCAGATGCACCAGGGCCACGGCGATGTCGTACGTGTGCCAGCCCCACGCCGCGTCGTCGAAGTCGATGACGGTCAGCCTGTCGCCGTCCACCAGCACGTTGCCCGGATGCATGTCGGCGTGGATCACGCTGTAGGCGGATGCCGGCCGCTCGAGGCGTTTCAGCGCCGTGTGCAGGCGTGACCGGGTGTCGAGCATCAGCCGGCGCTCTGCGGCGGAAAGGCCCCGGTGTTCCCAGAACGGTCCCCAGTGCGGCGTTTCGCCCATGAAGCCGTCCTCGTCCAGCGCGTGGCGCGTGAAGCTTGGTGGCGGCCGCCAGGTCGCGGCCTGATTGTGCAGCGACGCCGTGAGGGCTCCGAGCTGGGTGAAGCGGCGCTCGGCGGTCGCGGTGTCGGTCGTCTCCTGCAGCACGTCGGCCAGCACGCGGCCGGCGGTCCAGCGCGCCAGGCCCGCGAAACGCCGTTCGCCGGTGCTTGGGACCATCACTGACGCATATTCCTGCCCGTCGCGCGTGTGCACCGGGGTCTGCACGGCGACGCCGGCCTCGTCCAGGGCGCGGACCCAGACGCGCTCCGACACCAGCTCATCGTGAGTGTGATACCGGGGACGGTGCAGTCGCAGCGCATAGGCCGTGCCGTCGCGGCGGTCTGCCACCCGATAGGTGACGTTCTCGGCGAGCGACACCAGCTCGAGCGAATCCGGCTCGATGGGAAAGGCGCGCAGCGCCGCCAGCGCCGCCGGCCTGAACAGGTCCGCCGGCGTGCCTCCGGCTGCTCCGTCAACCATCGAGCTCGGCGACCGTCGCGTCGAAGGCGACCAGGAATTCGTCCGCGTCGCGCTGGCTGAAGACCAGCGGCGGCCGGATCTTCACGATGTTCCGGAAGGCGCCGGCGTTGCTGGTGAGGAAGCCCCGGTCCTTGAGCTTGTTGACGACCTCGATGGCCCTTTCCGGGTCAGGCTCCAGCGCGCTGCCGCCTTTCACCATCTCCACGCCGAGGAAGAGGCCATGCCCGCGCACGTCGCCGATCGCGGCGCAGTCCTTCTTGCGCTCGACCAGCGCGGCTTTGAGCCGGGCGCCGACGTGGGCGACGTTCTCGCGCAGTCCGTCGCGCTCGATCACGTCGATCACCGCCATGCCGACGGCCGCCTGCAGGGGACTCGACGCAAAGGTGTTGAAGTAGCGCGTCCGCGCCCGGAAGCCGTCCACGAGGGCCTTGCTGGCAGCGGTGGCGGCCAGCGGCAGGCCGTTGCCCATGGGCTTGCCGGTCACGACGATGTCGGGCGTGAAGCCGGCGCCCTCGTAGCCCCACCAGTAGCCTGTGCGGCAGTAGCCCGCCTGGACCTCGTCGGCGATCACGAGGCCGCCGGCTGCCCGCACCATCTCGGCCGCGCGTGCCATGAATCCCTGCGGCACGTCGGGCAGCCCCTCGTTGGCGAAGATCGGGCAGACGATCAGGCCCGCGAATCCCGTGCCGTCGTCTTCGAAGCTGCGGATCGCGCCGCGCAGGCGGTCGAGATAGGCCTCCGCGAGGTCGGACTCGCTGGCTCCCGGCACGAGCGGCCGCAGCATCTCGGGGAAGGGGATGGCACGCACGTCGCCACCGCTGTTCTGGTCGGCGCCCAGGCGGGTCATCTTGCCGACGGCCTCGCTGTTGCCGTGGTAGGTCGCATTGGTGCAGACGATTCCGGCCTTGCCGGTCGCGCCACGCGCCATGCGTAGCGCCACCTCGTTGGCTTCGGTTCCCGAGCAGCTGAAGACGACGCTTTCGATGCCCTTGCCATGCAGCGCGGTCAGGCGTTCGGCGAATGTGACGATGCCTTCGTGCAGATAGCGGCTGTGGACGTTGAGCGTCGCCTGCTGGCGCGCCATCGCCTCCACGACATGCGGGTTCGCATGCCCGACGCACGGGACGTTGTTGTACATGTCGACGTAGCGGCGACCGGAATCGTCGAACAGGTACGTGCCTTCCCCGCGGACAATGTGCAGGGGCTTGTCGTAGAACAGCGGCGCTCCGGCTCCCAGCGCCTTCTCGCGTCGGGCGGCTAGCGTCGTCGTATCCATGCGGGGCCTCACTGCGCTGTCCAACGCCCGGACCCTATCTCATCAGGGATGCTCTTCAAGCGCCGACATAGGCGACGGCTTCGATCTCGACCTTCATGCGCGGATCGACCAGGGCCTTGACCTCGACCAGGGTCGACGCCGGCCTGTGGTCGCCGAAGTAGCGCTGGCGCATCGGGTTGATGCTCGCCCGCTCCGTGATGTCGGTCATGAAGACCTGCACCTTGATCACCTGGTCGGGCCGGCCGCCGGCGTGGCGCAGGCAGGTGTCGATGGATTTCAGGGCGATCTCGAACTGGCTGACGGTGTCCGGCGGGATGGTGCCGTCCGCCTTCATGCCCACCATGCCCGAGAGATAGACGAAGTCTCCGGCGCGGACGGCGTGGCAGTAGTGGCTGACGGGCTCCAGCTCGCCAGGAACCATGAAGCGCTCGATCGGCATGGTGCGTTCCTCCCTTTGGAGGGAGGAGCCTAGCACGGGCCGCCGCCTGTCAGCCCGGCGCCTGCCCCGACTTCTGCGCCTCGAACTGGCCGAAGGCATCCAGGGCGTGCGTGGCGTACATGACCGACGGGCCGGCGCCCATGTAGATCGCCATGCCCAGCGCTTCCAGGATCTCCTCCCGTGTGGCGCCGTGCTGAAGGGCGGCCTTGACGTGGAAGGCGATGCAGTCGTCGCAGCGGATGGCGACGGCGATGCCGATGGCGATGAGCTCCTTCGTCTTGCCATCGAGGGTCTTGGGCGCGACCGCGGCCTGGGCCAGCCCGGCGAAGGCCTTCATCACCTCGGGGGCGCCGCCGCGCAGCGTCCGCAGATGGGCCGTCAGTTCCGTTACATTTGCAGGCCAGTCTTTCATGGGCCGGGTCTCCAATGGTCTGGGGAGTACCTTATGGCCCTTCGTCGAAACGAGGGATTTGATCCACGTCACGTCCACGATCGAATGGACGCAAGCAGATTGCTGCATGCCAGCCACTTGCGACTGCAACTTTCCCCGGGCGAGGCAGCAACTCGGCCGAGCTTGTGCCACAGTCAAGCGGATCGCAGCTCTCGCCACGGAATAGGGAGACCACTGCGATCGCGTCTTTGGGGGAGAGCGCATGCTGAGATTGTCGTCGGTCCGTCTGGCGCGCCTGGCCGGCGCCGTCCTGTTCGCTGTCGCCGGCATTCCCGCGACCAGCCCGACGGCCTGGGCGCAGACCTGGAATCTCTACGGCAGCGGCAGCTCCTTCTTCGTGCCGATCACGACGGCGCCGAACGCCAACGGCGGTCCGCCACAGTACTTCGTTTCGCTCACCCTCAACGGCATCACCACGCCCAATTTCATCCTCGACACCGGCTCGCTCGGCCTTGTGGCGGACCCCCACCACTACACGCCTGGCAACGACCCGGTCCTGGCGAACTACGCGACCATCACCTACAGCACCAGCGGCGCCAACCCTATCGGCAAACTCTACCTCACGAACGTGCAGATCAACGGCGCCAACGGGCAGTCGGTGATTGCACGCGTGCCGATCCTGGGCAGCAGCAACTATGGATACCGGCAACTGGGCATCGGATTCGATCGCGGAGGCATCCAGATCGGCCCGGATGCGTCATCCCTTACGCCGGCGAACAACGCCTACAACATGAACCCGTTCCTCGCCCTGGTGAGCGGCCCCGGCGTCAGCACCATGACGCCGGGCTACATCATCGGCGTCAACGGATTCCAGAGTCTCGGCCTCGGCCCGGGTGTCCTGCTCGGGCTCAACAGCCAGAACACCGCGGGCTTCGCGTTCCAGCAGCTGGCCTCGAACGGCGGGCTGCCGTCCTATTGCAGCGTCGCGGGCATGGGCTGTCCGCTGCAGTGGAGCGCGCAGAACGGGTCGATCTCGATCACGACCGGCGGCCAGACCTACAATCTCGGCACTGCGAGCCAGCTGCCCGACAGCGGCATTTCCTACATGATCGTCAACGCACCGGGAAACACCGTGCCGGTCGGCACCGGCAATTGCAGCGACGGCAGCGGGACGCCGCACAACTGCCTGCAAAGCGGCACGGTGTCGGTCTACCTGCCCGGTCAGAGCCAGCCGGCCTACACCTTCACCCTCGGTGACGTGAGCAACCCCAGCCTGCCATTCGGCGTGCAGGTCGCGCAGGGTGTGCCGCCAAGCAATCTCGGCCGCACCTTCTTCGACAACCTCAACTACCTCTACGACCCGATCAACGGCTTCGTCGGCTTCCAGGCTGCCGGCACTGCCGGCACGACGGCCACGATCATCCCGATGCTGGCGCTGCAGGGAAATCTGACGCTGCCGAACGGCTTCCTGTCGAGCTTCACGACCTTCCTGATGGGCAACCTGACCCTGCAGCAGACGGGCTCGGGCACGCTGGGGGGGCCGATCCTCGGGCCAGGGGGGCTGGCACTGCAGAGCGGGAACGTCACCCTGAACGGCACCAACTCCTACGCGGGCGGCACGGTGGTGAATGGCGGCATGCTCACCATCGGCAGCAGCGGCTCGGTCACGGGCGAGGTCACCGTCAACGGCGGCGGGTTGACCAACAACGGCACCATCGACGGCAATGGGCTGGTCACGGTCAACGCCGGCGGCAGCTTCGTGAACAACGGCACCGTCAACACGCCCAGCCAGTGGCAGCTGAACCAGGGCACTTTCACCAACAACAACGCTTTCAACGGCAGCCTCGCCAACACCGGTACGGCGGCGAACAACGGCACGATCGCCGGCTCGGTCATCAACGGCACGACCGGTACGTTCGGCAATGCCGGCACCATCACCGGCAGCGTCTCGAACATGGGCGCCTTCACGAACAACGGCGCGGTCGGCGGCAACTTCTCCAACATGGGCAGTCTGGGCGGCACGGGCACGATCGGCGGCGCCTTGTCCAATTCCGGCATGCTGGCGCCCGGCAACTCGATCGGGACGCTGACCGTGTCGGGGACCTTCGTGCAGTCGGCGGGTGGCGTCTACAGCGTCGAGGTCGGCGGCACGGGCCAAAGCGATCTGATCAATGTCGGCGGCACGGCGAGCCTGGGTGGCGCGGTCAGCGTGTACGCCCAGCCCGGCACGAGCTTCGCGCCCAGCACGACCTACCGCATCCTGAGCGCGGCCGGCGGCGTGAGCGGCACCTTCGCGTCGGTGAACGAGCTCTATCCGTTCCTGCTGTCGAGCCTGAGTTACGATGCGAACAACGCCTACCTGACGCTCGACATCGGTGGCTTCGCGGCCGCGGCGGCAACGCCGACGCAAGCCGCCGTCGGCACCGTGCTGGACGCCAACGTCACCAATGCCAGCGGCGACTTCGCGACCGTGCTGGGCGCGCTGGCCTTCAATACCACCTCGACGGCCCAGGCCCAGGCAGCGCTGCAGCAGCTGTCGGGCAACAACTATGCGGGCTTCTCGAGCTTCATGGTGCAGGGCGCGCAGCTCTTCATGAACAACTTCGCGGGCCAGACGGGTGGTGGAGCGACGAGTGGCACGCGGGTGGCGCTGGCGGAGGCCTGCGAGGTGGCCTGCGCGTCCCCGGCACTGTGGGGCGCCTGGGGCGGGGCGCTGGGCGGGCTGGGCACGATCGGGGCCAGCCAGCCGACGGGCGCGGTGACCTACAATGTCGGCGGCTTCGCGGCGGGGCTGGACCGTCTGGTCGGGCCGGGGACGCGGGTCGGCGTGACGACGGGCTATTCGACGGGCACGCAGTGGGTGTCGGGCTTCGCGGGCCAGGGGCGGACGGACACCTTCAATGTGGGGCTGTACGGCACCTACGCGCAGGGCCCGGTCTATGCCGATGCGCTGGCGGGCTATGCCTACAGCTGGAACCAGATGTGGCGGCAGATCAGCCTGCCGGGGCTGCAGCCGCGCACGGCGCTGGGGCAGACCGGCGCCAGCCA
>JBMONG010000028.1:0-45068 GCA_049323495.1 Pseudomonadota bacterium | reverse complement strand
CCGCCGCCGCAACGGCCGCAGCCCCAACCGCAGCACCAGGCACCGCCGCGGCAGCAGGCGCCGCAGCCGTCGCCGCTCACCAACCCGTCGCGGCCGCGCGCGCCCGGCGATCAGCAACAGGCGTCGCGGCAAGCGCCGACCTTCCAGAATCCGGCGGACGTGTACGGGCAGCGCAGGGCCGAAGACGAATACATCTGGTACGTCGCGCGCAAGATTTCGCAGCACCAGCAGTTCATCCGTAACGCCGTCACGGAAGCCGGAACCGTGATCCTGCGGCTGGTGATCGCCCGCGACGGCAGGCTGGTGAATGTGGCCATTGCCCGCTCGAGCGGGGTCGCCTCGCTCGACAATGCGAGCCTGAACATGATCCGCCAGGCCGCCCCCTACCCACCGCTGCCGCCGCAGCTCGCGGGCAGCCAGCACACCTTCACCCTGCCCCTGTACTTCCGGCGGAACGAGTGACAGGCGGGTGTCTGGCGAGCCCGCCGGCCGGGACGTAGAAGGGACGGATCGTGAGCGACGCGAGCCCCGTGCCTGCCCGTCTGGGAGCCATGCCGCCCGCCGCCGTGGCGCTGGCGCTGCTCCTCCACGCGGCCACGGGAGCGGTGCTGTGGCTGTGGGTGCCGCCGCGGAACGCCGAGGTGCCCCCCGAACCCGTCATGATCCTGTTCGACGGCTCGCCGTCGAACGTCGGCCTGCAGGAGCCGGAAAGGCCGGGCCCGCCGCCCGAAGCGATCGCGGCGGCGCCCCGTACCGACGACGGCCGGGAGCCTGCCGCCTGGCAGACGCCGACACCCGGCTCTGCCGCGCCCAAGGAACCTCCGGCGCAGGCATCTGCCGCGACGGCCGCACCACCCGAACCCGACGGGACCTCGCCGCCCTCCACCACGGCGGCCGCGCCGGCGGCGGCCTTCCCGCTCTACGAGTTCTCCATCCCGCCGGTGCCTAGTGCGCCCCCGCCCCCGACGTCCCGGGACTTCGCCCGCCCGAAAGTCGTCACGTCCATCCGGCCGGCGCAGCGGCCACCGCCACGGCCAGCACCGCCGAGCCAGTACCGGCCGCCGTCAGAAACCACTGCGGCGATGCCGGCACCGCTTCCCGGGCCGACCATGGCCGATCAGATCGCGGGCGCCGGCCGGCAGCGGAACGACTACCTGACGCGGCTGTTCCGACACCTCGAACCCCATCGCACGAACGCCCTCGGAGGGCGCGCCGCCAACCTTCACGGCCGCGTCGTGACGCGCGTCACCATCGCGCGCAACGGCAGCGTGCTCAACGTCAGTCTGGAGTCCTCGAGCGGCCGGCCGGCGCTCGATGCGGCGGAACTCACCGCCATCCGCAATGGCGCCCCCTTCCCGCCGGTCCCTGCGGGGATGCCGGGCGACCCGGTGATCCTGATCCTGCGGATGACCTACTGAACGCGGCGCAGGCGAAAAGGGCTCAGTCGAAGTCGCCCGACAGCGCCTGCCGCACGGCCTTGGGCATCACGGCCATGTGGCCGTAGTTGGCGTGGTCGAAGCCGACCACCACGTCTCCCGGGTCGCTGCGGAAGGCCGCGACCTCCACCGCGGTGAAGGGAAAGCGCAGGAACTGCACGGACGACGCCTTGCCGTCCTCGCGCGAGCGTTCCTGGTCTTCCTCCGCCACGCCGCGAACGACATGGCCGCCCGCCCGGATGAAGGCCGTGTGCTCCACCCCGCCCAGGGTCGCCAGCACGCGTGCCCGGCGCACGGGATCGTCGATCTCGAACATCACCGTCGCCACCAGCTCGCTGCCTTGCGGGATCAGCGGATTGTAAGCCGCGAGCTCGCCGGGAATCTGCTCGGGGCCGCCCTTCTCGATGAAGAGCATCTCGTGCACCTGATGCAGCATCGTGTCGTAGGACTCGAAATAGAAGGTCGCGAAGGGGCCGACCTCGAGGCGGCGGTCCTTCTTGATCTCGGTGATCCTGCGACGCCGTTCGGCGCGCTGCTTGGCGTATTCGGCCAGCGGCAGGATGACGGCGGGTTCGATCTTGCGCAGCATCATGGGTCCTGTACCGCAAGGCCATAGGCACGGGCCAGTAGTTCGATCGGATGGTTGGCGCGCGACGGCTTGGGTTTCTCGCCGTCCGCCGCGATCTCCATCACCTGCATGAGGTGATCGGCCGCCAGTGGGCATTCCGAGGCGACGAAGCTGGTGTTGTTCTTGAGCGCCGCCTGCGCGGCGGGCTTGCCGACCTTCACCGCGATATCGAAGTTCTCCGTGCGCGCGCCCCAGATGCCGCCGTGCCCGCTGCAGCGCTCGATGACCGCAACCCGGGTCTTGGGGATCAGGCGCAGCATCTCGGCGCCTTTCGCGCCCATGTTCTGGGCCCGGGAATGGCAGGCAAGATGCACGCTGACGCCGCCCTCCACCGGCTCGAGCCCAGGCGCCAGCCCTTCCTTCTTGGCGATGTCGACGACGTACTCCGACAGGTCGAACGTCGCCCGCGACAGCCGCTCGACGGCAGAATCCTTGGGCAGGATCAACGGCCATTCGAACTTGAGCATGAGGGCGCAGGAAGGCGTGAGGGCGACGATGTCGTAGCCCTTGTCGACCCACGGCAGCAGCGCCTCGGTGACACGACGCGCGGCGTCGGCGACGGCGTTGAGATCGCCCAGCTCCAGCTTCGGCATGCCGCAGCAGGCCGGATGGACGACCTCGGTCTCGACACCGTTCCTGGCCAACACCGCGCGGGCGGCCGCACCGATCGACGTGTTGTTGAAGTTGACGAAGCACGTCGCGTAGAGGACGGCCTTGCGCTTGCCAAAGGCCGGCGCTGCCTCGTTGAGTTCGGCGCCCTCGCGGGCGGCGCGCGTCTCGAAGGTCTCGCCGGCATAGCGCGGAAGGCGCGCACCATGATGGATGCCCGCGATCCGCTCCAACCCAGGGCGCGTCAGGGTGTTGCGCTCGTCGGTCGCCCAATTGGCGAGCGCCGCCGTCCACGAACCCAGACGGCCCATGCGATCGGTGTCAGCGAGCTGCCTGTCGACGAAATCGACGCCCTGCTTGCGGGCACGTACCGCCCGGTGACGCAGCATCAGATGAGGAAAGTCCAGCGCCCATTCGTGCGGCGGCACGTAGGGACACTTCGTCATGAAGCACATGTCGCAGAGCGTGCAGGCTTCCTCGACCTTGGCGTAGTCCGCCTTGGCCACGCCATCGAGTTCGCCGGTCGGCCCGTTGTCGATCAGGTCGAACAGGCGCGGGAAGGAATCGCAGAGATTGAAGCAGCGCCGACAGCCGTGACAGATGTCGAAGACGCGCTCCATTTCCTTTTCGAGCGCCTTCTCATCCCAGAACCAGGGACTCTGCCAATCCAGGGCATGGCGGACGGGGGCTTCCAGGCTGCCTTCGCGCATGACGGGCCGTTCTTCACAATGAGGTTCGGACGATCGGGAACGCCGGACGAAAAAGGGGACCCGGGCGGGTCCCCTTCCGCATAAGAATCGGCGTCTCAGGCCATCGTGTCGAGGGCCTTCTGGAAGCGGCCGGCGTGGCTCTTCTCGGCCTTGGCGAGGGTCTCGAACCAATCGGCGATCTCGCCGAAGCCTTCCTCGCGCGCGGTGCGCGCCATGCCCGGGTACATGTCGGTGTACTCGTGGGTCTCGCCCGCGATCGCAGCCTTGAGGTTGGCCGAGGTCTCGCCGATCGGCAGGCCGGTGGCGGGATCGCCGCTCACCTCGAGGAACTCCAGATGGCCGTGCGCGTGGCCGGTCTCGCCCTCGGCGGTCGAGCGGAACACCGCTGCGACGTCGTTGTAGCCCTCGACGTCCGCCTTCTGGGCGAAATACAGATAGCGGCGGTTGGCCTGGCTCTCGCCGGCGAACGCTGCCTTCAGATTGTCCTCGGTCTTGGAACCCTTGAGGTTTGCCATGGCTATTCTCCTTGTGAGATTTGGCGGTCGGCACGCGGCCGATCTGGCAGCGCGAATATCCGTTAACCGCCCGGAGGGCGTCAAGCCGTTTAGAACAATTCTAAATAATGCAAGCGATTCGCAAGTGCCGACCTGCGAGGGGCAGCTCAGCGACGCACGCGCACGATCACGTCGACGCGCGACAGGTGCGTGCCCTTGGGCGGCGCCGGCAGACCGCCGATCGTCACCGCGTCGGACGGAAAATCGTGCAATTCGCCGTCCGGCTCCACGAAGAAATGGTGGTGATGGCCGATGTTGGTATCGAAGTAGGATCGACCCGGCGCGACGACGACCTCGCGCAGCAGCCCGGCGTCGCGAAACTGGTTGAGCGCATTGTAGACGGTCGCCAGCGACACGGACATGCGCGCCGCCCGGACCTCGGCATGAAGGCTCTCGGCCGTGACGTGCCGGTGGCCGTGCCCGAACAGAAGGCGCGCCAAAGCGATCCGCTGCCGCGTGGGGCGCAATCCCGCCGCCCGCAGGCGGTGTGTGAAATCGGGGCTGGTGCCGGACATGGTTACACCCATATGTAAGCAGCCGAAAGCGGCCTGAAAAGGGCTGCCGGAGCTTCCGGGAGCGGTTTGCGCTGCGCGGCCGGGCTCCGTATTCTGGCTTCAAACCCGAAACTGGGGCGGCGTGGGACGGTGAGTGTGAGCGACAAGAAGAGCAGCTATACCTTCGAGGACCTGATCGATTGCGCCAAGGGGCGCCTGTTCGGGCCGGGGAACGCGCAATTGCCGTTGCCGCCAATGCTGATGATCGACCGCATCGTCAAGATCGACGAGACTGGTGGCCAATTCGGGAAGGGCGAGGTGGTGGCCGAGCTCGACATCAAGCCGGACCTCTGGTTCTTCGCCTGCCATTTCAAGGGGGACCCGGTGATGCCGGGCTGTCTGCCGCTCGACGCCCTGTGGCAATGCCTGGGCTTCTTCCTGGGCTGGATGAGGGCGCCGGGCCGCGGGCGGGCACTGGGCGTGGGCGAGGTCAAGTTCACCGGCATGATCGTCCCGACCGTGAAGAAACTCACCTTCCATGTGCATCTCAAGCGCGTGATGCTGCGCAAGCTGGTCCTGGGTATCGCCGACGGTTTCGTGCACGCCGACGGCAAGCCGGTCTACGAGGCCAACGGGCTCAAGGTCGGGCTCTTCCAGGACGATGCCGCCGCAGTTCCGGCTGCAACGGGCTGACATCATGAAACGTATCGTCGTCACGGGGCTGGGCGTGGTCTCCTCGATCGGCAACAACGCGGCCGAGGTGACGACCTCGCTGCGGGAAGGCCGGTCCGGCATCGAGTTCATGCCCCAATACAGGGAACTCGGCTTCCGCAGCCAGATCGCGGGCACCCTCAAGATGAACGTCGACGAGCTCGTCGACCGCCGCCTGCGCCGTTTCATGGGCGACGGCGCCGCCTTCGCCTACCTGGCCATGAAGGAAGCGATCGCCGATGCCGGGCTGAGCGACGCCGAGGTTTCCAACGACCGGACGGGCGTCGTGGCCGGCTCCGGCGGGCCGACCACGGGCGCCATCGTCCAGTCGGCCATCATTGCCAAGGAGAAGGGGCCCAAGCGCGTGGGTCCGTTCATGGTGCCCCGCGCAATGTCGAGCACCGTCTCGGCAAATCTCGCCACCGCCTACCGCATCAAGGGCCTGAGCTATTCGATCAGCTCCGCCTGCTCGACCTCGGCCCATTGCATCGGCAATGCCGTCGAGTGCATCCAGCTGGGCAAGGCCGACCGCATGTTCGCCGGCGGCGGCGAGGAGCTGGACTGGACGCTGTCGGTGCTGTTCGACGCCATGGGCGCCATGTCGTCCAAGTACAACGACACGCCGCAGCGGGCGAGCCGCGCCTACGACCGGGATCGCGACGGTTTCGTGATCTCTGGCGGCGGCGGCATCGTGGTGCTCGAGGATCTCGAGGTCGCCAGGGCGCGCGGCGCCAAGATCTACGCCGAGGTCATCGGCTACGGGGCGACGTCCGACGGTGCCGACATGGTCGCGCCGTCCGGCGAAGGGGCGGTCCGCTGCATGAGGCTCGCCCTGGAGGGTTTCCCGGGCGCGGCGCGGCGCAATGCGCCGGTCGGCTACATCAACACCCACGGCACGTCGACGCCGGTGGGCGACATCACCGAGCTCGACGCCATCCGCGAAGTGTTCGGAAGCAACAAGTTGCCGACGGTCAGCTCCACGAAGTCGCTGACCGGGCACAGCCAGGGGGCCACCGGCGCGCACGAGGCGATCTACTCGCTGCTGATGCTGAAGGAGGACTTCGTGGCGGCGTCGGCCAACATCGAGAACCTGGACCCGGGGGTGGGCGACTATCCGGTGGCGCGCGAGCGCATCGACCGGGCGGGCCTGGAGACGGTCATGTCGAACAGCTTCGGGTTCGGCGGCACCAATGCCTGCCTGATGTTCTCGCGCTACGACCACTAGAGAGGGACCATGCCCGACGATCGGCCGCTCGCCGCCGCCCCCGACGCTTCCGGTGGCGGCGCAATGGGCCCTGCGCCCTCGACTCATGCGCCGTCGAAGGCGGCCGAGCTACCGGAGGTCCCCCGGCTCATGGCCGGCAAGCGCGGCCTGATCATGGGCGTGGCCAACGACCGGTCGATCGCCTGGGGCATCGCGCAGGCGCTGCACGGCGCCGGTGCGGAAATGGCCTTCACCTACCAGGGCGCCGCCTTCGGCAAGCGGGTTCTGCCGATGGTGCAGAAGCTGGGCTCGACCATCGTCGAGGAAGCCGACGTCGAGAGCGAGGAAAGCCTCGACCGGCTCTTCGGACGCCTGAAGGCGGAATGGGGTCGGCTCGACTTCGTCGTGCACGCCATCGCCTTCTCCGACAAGGAGGAGCTGAAGGGCCGCTACGTGGACACCACCAAGGCCAACTTCCAGCGCAGCCTGACCATCTCCTGCTACTCCTTCACCGAGATCGCGCGCCGCGCCCTGCCGCTGATGACCGAAGGCGGCAGCCTGCTCACCCTGACCTACGAAGGCGCCACGCGGGTGATGCCCTCCTACAACGTCATGGGCGTGGCCAAGGCCGCGCTCGAGGCGAGCGTGCGCTATCTCGCAGCCGACCTCGGCCCGCAGGGCGTGCGGGTCAACGCCATCTCGGCAGGCCCGATGCGCACGCTGGCCGGCGCCGTGATCGGCAGCGCGCGGTACGTCTACCGCGTGTCGCGCGAGGCCTCGCCCCTGCGCCGCAACATCGAGCTCAGCGACGTCGGCGGCTCCGCGCTCTATCTGCTGTCCGATCTCAGCGCCGGCGTCACCGGCACCGTACAGTTCGTGGATGCCGGCTATCACGCCATCGGCATGCCACCGTCGCTGGACAACGGCAACGGCGAGTGACCTGACGCTCAGTCCGCCGAGCCGACAGCGCGCAGCCGCTCGGTCGTCGGTGCGTCGATCACGCCCGTGACGGCGTCCACCGCGACGCCATAGACGTCGCGCGCCGCTGCAGCACTGACGATGCCGTCGAGCACATCGCGCGCCACGGCGGCCGGATCGCGGCGCCGCGGATCACCCCAGCCGCCGCCACCGGCCGACCGCACGTTGAACCGCGGATTGCGCAGCGACCTCTTGCCGTAGGCCGGCAGGTCGTTCACGAGCTGGCCGTCGCTGGCGATCGTCATGTCCGCGCCGGCGCCGTCGCCGCCGCCGTTCACGCCGAAGGCGGCTGCGTAGGTGAGCCCCTCGCTGCGGAAGGACTGCACGACCTCGCCGTCGACCTCGGCCTCGTATTCCACGCCGGCGCCGCCTCGGCGCTCGCCCGGCCCCGCGCTGTCGCAGCGGATCTCGTGGCGATGGATGCGGATGGGATACAGGCGCTCGTAGGCTTCGACGTTGGGCACCGTCAGGCCGCCCAATGCGCCGATCAGGCCGATCTGGTGAAAGCCGTCACGCTCGGCGACCGCCCCGGCGCCGGACAGCGCGTTCCAGTGGTAGAGCACATAGGGCTCGCCGGCCGCGTTGTGGCCTGTGCTGATGCCGTGCACCGTCTTGCCCCAACCTGCGCAGGCGCGCCCGGGATCGGCCTTGGCCAGCGCCTTCCAGATCGCATGAACGATCTCGTGGCCCATGTACATGGTGCTCATGGTCTGGGAGGCCGGCGGGTTGGGATTGACCAGCGTCCCGGGCGGCAGGATGAGGCGCGCCGAGCGGAACGTGCCCTCGTTGATCGGGATGTCGCCGCCCAGGAAGGACGCCAGCCCGACATAGGTCAGCGAGTGGGTGTTGGCGATGGGGCTGTTCTTGAAACCGCGCATCTGAGGATCGGTGCCGGTGTAGTCGATCGTCAGGCTGTCACCCTCGATGGTGAGGGTGACGTGAATGTTGAACCGGCCGGGCACGAAACAGTCGTTGTCGGTATGCTCGTCGCCCTCGTAGACGCCGTCGGGCAGCGCGGCGATGACCTGCCGGAAGCGTGCATCGGCATGATCGAGCACGGCATCGAATATGTCGGCGATCACCGTCGTGCCGAGCTCCTTGCCCAGCGTCACGATGCGATCGCCGCCGACGTGCGTGGCGCCGATCATCGCCTGGAGGTCGCCGTCGAGCAGCTCAGGCGTTCGGCTGTTGAGCAGCAGGAGCTGCCAGACGTCGCGGCGGACCTCCCCTCTTTCGACGACGCGGATCGGCGGCAGGCGGATGCCCTCATGGAAGATCTCGGTGGCGTCGCCGTTGTAGGTCCCGGGGGCACCCCCGCCGATGTCCGACTGGTGCGCGCGGTCGCAGGCGAAGGCGACCAGCCGCCCGCCGACGAAGACCGGCGTGGCGATGACCCAGTCGGGCAGGTGGTTGCCGCCGGCCACGTAGGGATCGTTCATCAGGAAGACATCCCCTTCCGAGATGTCGTCGCCGAACGCAGCGACCAGGGCGCGGACGGCGAAGCCGCCGCCCGCCGCATGCGCCGGCAGGCCTTCCGCCTGGCTGATGATGTGCCCGTCGCGGCCGGTTATGAAGCAGGTGAAGTCGTGCGCCTGGCTGAAGATGGGGCTGAGGGCCGTCTGCTGCATCACCCAACCCATCTGGCGGCAGATGTGGTCGAGCCGGTTCTGCGTCAGAGCAAGCAGGACAGGGTCGACGGTTCGGCGGTTCGAACGGGAGTTGTCCATGGCCATCACCTCAGCTCGATCACGTAGTTGCCAGCCTTGTCGACGCTGACCTGGTCGTCCGGCCCGGCATACAGGGTCGTCGTGTGCTCTTCGATGATCAGGGGACCCTGTAACGTATGCCCGGCTCCCAGGTCGCCGCCGCGATAGACCGGCACGTCGGCCCAGCCCGCGCTCCTGTCCAAAAAGACGCGGCGCCTCTCGGCAGGCTGCGGCATCGCCGATGCCGATTCGCGCCCCGGAACGGCGAGTGCCGAGGCCGGCAGCGTCGCCACGACGCGCAAGGCGGCCATGCGGATCGGCGTGATCGGCTTGATATGGCCGTAAAGTCGCTTGTGTTCCGCTTCGAACCGGTCCTTGAGCGCGACGACATCATCGTCGCCGGGTTCGTAGTCGACCTGCACCGAGCGCATCTGTCCCTTGTAGACGAGGTCGATCACGCAGCGCAGCGTGGGAGAGGAAGCCGCCGCCTCGGCGCCGATCTCCTCGGTCGCCGTTGCGGCAAGCTCGGCAAAGGCACCGGGCAGCGACGCCAGGGCCTCGTCGCCCAGCGGCGCATCGAAGACGCGGTAGAGGTCGTGCCGGATGTCGCTGTCGAGCATGCCCAGCGCACAGAAGGCGCCGGCATGACGCGGCACGTAGACCCGGCGGCAGCCCAGCATGCGGCCGACCGTGGCGCCGTGCATCGGGCCGGCGCCGCCCGCGGCGATCAGCGTGTAATGCGCCGGGTTGAGGCCGCGCTTGACGCTGATCTCCTCGACGGCATGCAGCAGGTTCTGCTCGAGGAGCTGCACGATGCCGATCGCCGCGTCCTCCACGTCCAGCCCGAGCGGTGCCGCGACCCGCTCGGCGCAAGCGGACCGCGCCCGCTCGGCATCGATCACGACCGAGCCGTCGCCGATCGGCCCCGCACGCATCCGTCCCAGCACGACCAGGGCATCGGTCGTCGTCGCCTCGGCGCCGCCCCGCCCGTAGGCGGCTGGTCCCGGCACGGCGCCCGCCCCCTGCGGCCCGCAGCGCAGCAGGCCGGCGCCGTCGACCCGGGCGATCGTGCCGCCACCGGCGCCAACCGTATGGATGTCGATGGCCGGCAGGGCGACGTGATGGCCGCCGATCCCGAAGCCGTCGATGAGCTGCGCACGGCCCTCCTGCAGCATGCTGACGTCGCAGCTCGTCCCGCCGATCTCCATGGTGATCAGATTGTCGCTGCCGCACAGGCGCCCGAAGTAGCGCATCGCCCCGATGCCGGCAGCTGGTCCCGAAAGGCACAGGCCGACCGGCGCGCGGGCGACGCGGCTCAGTCCGATCGCACCACCGTTGCTCTGGATGAGCGCCACCTCGCCGCGAAAGCCGAGGTCGCGCAGCCGCTCGCCCAGCGCCTCGAGATAGGTCAGGACGCGGCGGCGGATATAGGCGTCGACGACCGTCGTCGAACCGCGTTCATACTCGCCGACGATCGGCGCGAGACGCGACGACAGCGACACCGACATCTGCGGCGCCACCTCGCGGATGATCTCGGCGGCCTGCTCCTCGTGCCCGCCGTTCGCATAGGCGTTGATGAAGCAGATCGCGATTGCGTCGACGCCACGCCGCCCGAACTGCACAACGGCGTCGCGGACGTCCTCGCCCGACAGCGGCGCGAGCTCCCGCCCGTGCGCGTCCATCCGCCCGCGTACGCCCAGCCGCAGATGGCGCGGGGCCAGCGGCTCGGCATAAGGCGTCCGATGATCCCAGGGGTTCTCGCGGATGCTGCGCCGGATCTCGATGCTGTCGCGGAAGCCCGAAGTCGTCAGCAGGCCGACCCTGGCGCCCTTGCGCTCCAGGACCGTATTGGTGGCGATCGTCGAACCATGCACGAACCAGCCGCACTCGCCCAGCAGCTCGGCCACCGACTTGCCGAGTCCCGCCGCAGCGGCGGCCACGGCATCGAGCACGCCGTGGCTGGGGTCGCTCGGCACGGACGGCACCTTGAAGACTTCGATGGTGCCGCCGGGCTGCTCGACGACAAGATCGGTGAACGTGCCACCGACATCCACACCAATGCGATTCATGTTCTGGCCAGAGATGATGCGGGTGGAAGAATCACGGACGATAGGGGAATTTCGTGCTGCCGCCACGGGTCACGGGGACGGGCTTGCCATATTCGCGCTGGAGGCCGAGCTGCTCAAAATAGTCCTTGAAGCGCGGCATGAACGGATTGCGGTTGCGCTCCTCGAAGTAGGGCAGGAGCGGCTCGTACCAATCGAAGATGCGGCGCAGCTCCCTGATCGGCTCGTCGCAGACGTCGACACGCAGGTCGCAGCGCGGGACGATCTGCTCGCCATAGCTCAGGATCGCGGCCGAAGTCTGCCCGACCGCCTCCCCGCCGGCGTCGCGCCCCGCCTCTACCGCCCGCAACAGGCGAGCCTCCAGACTGTCGGATTCGTCCGCGTGGAAGGCCTCGGCGATGGCCTCGACGACCTGCGGACCGGCGATGACGTTGCCCATGGCGACGAAGTTCTCGCCATGGATGTGCCCCGCCCACGGACCGTTGGCGTCACCGGTGAAGGCGGCGGATCGGCCGTCGGCATCGACAATGCCGATCTGGCGTTTGCCCGGCCAGTCGTCGCTCGACGTCACCTCGGCAATGACCTTGCGCGGACTGTACCCCTGCTCCAGCAGGCGAAGGGCGAAGACGCCGAGTCGCGGCTCGGCGATGGCCTGCATGCCGACGGCGCCTGCGTACGAGACGAACGAGCAGCGCTGGCCGATGGCCGGTGAGCTCGTCGCCAGGGCGACGCCCCGATGGCCGGTGCGCTTGCATCGGCCGACGATCGTGAAAGTCATCTGGTGTCCCTTTTCCAAGGTTGCTCGCCCGGCAGCGCCAGAGGCGCGTCGTCGGGCCATCCGAAGTCGATTGCGTCTCCGACGGCCAGAGGGGCCAGGCCGGGGCTGTCGACGGTCAGCACGGTGCCGTCGACGTCGATGGAGACGCGGGTCAGCGCTCCCAGGAAGGATTTCGCCGCCACCTGCCCGCGGCCGCGCACCTCGCCGGAGGGGATGGCCGGCCCGAGGGCGATAGCCTCGGGCCGGATCGCGACCATGACCTCGCTGCCGGCCGACGCCGTCCGGCCGCCGGCGAGAAGCTCGCCGATCGCCGTTGTCACGCGAACGCCGCCCGGCGGCGATGCCACGACGCGGCCGGGCAGCAGGTTCGTCTCGCCGACGAAGTCGGCGACATAGGCGCTGGCCGGCCGGCGGTAGATCTCCTCCGGCGTCCCGGTCTGGGCAATGCGCCCCTTCTCCATGACGACGATGACGTCCGAAAGGTTCATCGCCTCTTCCTGGTCGTGCGTCACATAGATGAAGGTGATTCCGACGTCGCGCTGCAGCGCCTTCAGCTCGCCCTGCATGCGCTTGCGCATCTTGAGATCGAGCGCCCCCAGCGGCTCGTCGAGCAGCAGCACGCGCGGACGGGTCACCAGCGCACGCGCCAGCGCGACCCGCTGCTGCTGGCCCCCCGACAGCTGGCGCGGATATTTGTGCGCATGGTCGGTCAGGCCGAGGCTGGAGAGCATCGAGCCGACCCGTGCCCCGATCTCGGCCCTGGCAACGCCGTCCATGCGCAGGCCGAAGGCCACGTTGCGTGCGACCGTCATGTGCGGGAACAGCGCATAGCTCTGGAAGACCATGCGCGTGTGACGCCCCGGCTCGTCGCGTTGGACGGGCTCACCCGCCACCAGCACGTCGCCATCGTCCTGCTGCTCGAAGCCGCCGATGATGCGCAGCGTCGTCGTCTTGCCGCAACCGGAAGGACCGAGCAGCGTCACGAATTGCCCCCGCTCGACGTCGAGATCGACGCCGGCCACCGCCTCGAAGCGGCCGAAGCGCTTGACCACGCGCCGCAGCCGAACGTCGGGAAAGTCGCCGCTGCCCGGTCCCGTCACGGTCTCACGAAGCCTTCACTTCGTTCCAGATCTCGTTCCAGCGCGCCTTGTCCTTCGGGATCGCCTTGAAGGTGAGACGCGACACGTTCTTCGGGTCGATGCCCAGATCCTTGACGAGCGCCGGCTCGAGCCGGTCGACCGCCGCCTTCGACGACGGCGCGTAGCGCGTGGTGCGGGCCATGAACTCGCCGTACTCCGGGCTGAGCGTGAAGTTGGCGTAGTCCTGCACCAGCTTGAGCTTCTTCGTGCCCTTGACCGGCGTGATCGCCTCGCTCCAGCCGATGGCGCCTTCCTTGGGCCACACCCAGCCCGCATCCACCCCCGCCTTGCGGAGCGGCGCGATCACCGCGAGGAAGGTCCACGCCGCGACGACCTCGCCGGATGCCAGCATGTTCTGCACGTCGGCGACATTCTTCCAGTAGGCGCGCAGCAGCGGCTTCTGTGAGATGAGCAGCTTCTTCACCTCCTGCAGCTCCTTCTCGCCCATGTCATATGGCTGCTTGATCCCGAGCTTGAGCGCCCCGACGCCCAGGGAATCCTCGGGCTCGTCGCGCATCGCCAGACGCCCCTTCCACTTCGGATCGAACAGCACGTCGAGCGAATCGACCTCGCCCGTCTCCTTGCGGTTGAAGGCGATGGCATTGGCGCCCCACACGAAGGGCACGCCGTAGAGCTTGCCGTCGACCGACCATTGCGGCTGCTTCTGGAATTCCGGAAACAGCGTCTTGGCATTGGGCAGGTTCGCGGGATCGAGCGGCTCGATCAGCCCGGCCTTTGCCGCCGGTGCAACGTAGTTCTGCACGGGCACGATCATGTCGTAGAGCTTGGTGCCGCCGCCGCGCAGCTTGGCCATCATCTCGTCCGAGCTGCTGTAGAAGGTCGGCTTGAGGTCGATGCCGACCTTCTTCTTTGCGTCCTCGACGAACGGGCCTTCACCCCAGGTCGACCAAGTGAAGTAGTTCAGCATGCGGTCCTGCGCGACGGCGCGGCCGGTCCCGGCGGATAGCGCCGATGCACCGAGGCCCGCGGCGCCCAGGGTCTGCAAGACGCGCCGCCGGGAGATGCCGGCGGGCAACAGCAGATTCAGGTTCAGTCTTTCAGCCATGTCGTCTCTCCAGCCGTGTCGGGTTGCTCATCGTCTTGTTGGATCGGCGGTCGCGCGCCGTATTGCGATCTCGGCGAAGCCGGCCATCGCGCAGCTCACGACGATCGTGAGCGTGGCGATGGCGTTGATCTCCGGCGTGATGCCGAAACGCAGCATCGACCAGATCATCATCGGCAGCGTGTTCTCGGTGCCGGTGGTGAAGAACGTGACGACCACCTCGTCGAACGAGAGCGTGAAGGAGATCAGCGCGGCGGCGAGGATGGCCGGCGCGAGCAGCGGCAGCGTGATCTCGACGAAGATCGTCAACGTCCCGGCACCAAGGTCTCTTGCTGCCTCCTCGATCGATGGATCGGAGCCGACGAGGCGGGCGGAGATGATCAGGAAGACGTAGGGGAAAGCGACGATCGAGTGGCCGACGATGACGGTCAGGAGCGACAGGTCGATCTGCAGGACATTGTAGAAGCTGAGCAGGGCGATACCGAGGATGAGATGCGGCACCATCATCGGAAGGCTGGCGCCGGACCGCAGCACGGTGCGCCAGCGCGTACCGTAACGATGCACGCCGGTCGCCATGGCGACGCCCAGAGCCGTGGCCAGCAAGACGGTCGCCGCGGCGACGACGAAGCTGTTGATCAGGGCTGCGCGGAACGCCTCGTTGCCGGCCAGGCGCCCGTACCAGTCCAACGTATAGCCCTGGATGGGGAAGATGCTGATCTCGGAGGTATTGAACGAGAACAGCACGACCAGGAAGAGCGGCGCGAAGAGGAACAGCAGCACGAGGGCCGTCCAAAGCCCGAGCAGCGGCGTCGAGGTGAGGCGGCGCGCCGCCATCACGCAGCACCCGCCGGTCGCCCGGCCCGCAGCATGGCGACTGCGGCGACGAGGATGATGGCCATGATGGCGAGCGCCATCGCCGAGCCCAGCGGATATTCGAAGGCGACGCCGAACTGCTGGGCGACGATGCTGCCGATCAGGATGCTGCGCGTGCCCCCCAGCAGCTCCGGTGTCACGAAGGACCCCATTGAGGGAATGAAGACGAACAGGCAGCCGGTCGCGACGCCCGGCAAGCTGAGCGGCAGGGTAACGTGGAGGAACGTCCGCCAGCGGCCGCCGCCGAGATCCTTGGCTGCCTCGAACAGGTTGGGATCGAGCTTTTCCAGCACCGAGTAGATCGGCAGGATGAGATAGGGCACGTAGATGTGGACGAGCGCCAGGGTGACGGCGAAATCGCTGTAGAGCAGCCAGGCGACCGGCTCGTCGGTCAGCCCGACAGCCTGCAGCGCCTGGTTCACCGCACCCTTGGTGCCGAGGATGAGCATCCAGGCATAGGTGCGGACAAGATAGCTGGTCCAGAGCGGCAGGATCACGAGGACCAGCAGGGTCACCCTGAAGCGCTTGGTCTTGCGCGCCAGGTAGTAGGCGACGGGATAGCCGATGAGCAGCGAGATCAGCGTCACCACGAGCGAGACCTTGATCGTCCGCCAGAAGACGCTGAGGTACAGCGGCCGAAGGAGCTTCTCGTAGCTGGCCAGCGTGAAGTCGGCGACGAGCTCGTAGTCGACCACGCGCCAGAAGCTCATCAGCACGATCGTGGCCATCGGCAGCACGAAGAAGAGGCCGATCCAGGCGCCGGGCAGTCCGAGGAAGGCTGTCGCGGCCGCGAGACGGCGGCGCGTCATGGGCCCGCGTCGGCCGGCACGGGACCGCTTCGCGACGGCAGGTATCCCAGCTCATGGGACAGGGTCCGCGCCGCGTCGCGCACCATCTCGACGAAATGCGGAACGCGATCATCCGTCAGGCGGACCGACGGCGCCGAGATGACGAGGCTGTACTGCACCTTCCCATCGGCGTCGTAGACCGGTGCGCCAACGGAACGGGCGCCCGGCGTGATCTCGGCATCGCTGAAGCCATAGCCCAGCTCCCGGATCCGTTTCAGCTCGCGGCGCAACGGCGCCGGCGCCGTCAGCGTCCTGTCGGTGAAGCGCCGCAGCGGCCCCGCCGTAAGAAGCGCGTCGATGAAGCTTTCGGGCTGGAAGGCCAGGATGACCTTGCCGACGCATCCTGCGTTGAGCGGAAAGCTCTCGCCCGGGCTGATCGTGAAACGCATCGATTGCGGGCTGTCGATGTTGGCGAGACAGACGCCATGGTCGCCCTGCCGCACGCTGAGGCTGACCGTCTCCTGGCTGGCTTCCATCAGCCGATGCAGGATCGGCCGCGCGATGCTGAGCACGTCGTAGGATTGCTCGGCTCGCCGGCCGAGCGAGACGACGGCCGGCGCCAGCCGGAAGCGCCCCGTCTGCTCGTCCTGACGCAGCAATCCACCGCGCGCCAGCGTCACGAGCAGCCGGTGGACGACGCTCTTGTGGAGTCCGAGCTCACGTCCCAGCGACGACGTGGACCACTCGTCTGCCTGTGCAAACGCCCGCAACACCGAAACCGCGCGCTGGACGGACTGGACTTCTCCCGAAACCGCCATTCTCTCCTGTCTCGCAATAAGAGACGCCGTCTCAATATTGGAACCGTACGAAGTCGATCGCGGGCTTGTCAACGCACTGACGCTACGGCGCGCATCGCGGGACACCGATGCGGCCCGCAGCGGGGTCCTTCGGTGTGGGTTCTGGGCGGGACTCCGGCGGCCGGCGGCGCGCCGATCAGCCGACGACGATATCCATGGTCGTGGCGAACGCCCCGGCCTCTACGCCTGGTGCAGGAGCCAGCCGCATCTCGATGCGCTCTCGCTGGCGCGGATCGCGCGCGGCGGCGCGAAAGAGGAAGTCTCGCTCGTTGGCCGGGTCGCCGGCGACATAGAGCTGGCTGGTCAGCCGACCGCCGCCTGCGGCGATCACCTTGAGATGGATGTGCGGGGTCCGGCCGGGATAGGCCACGGGCTTCAGCGTCCGGAAGCCGTAGCGTCCGTCGCCCGCGACTCTCATGCGGCCATAGCCTTGGAAAGCAGCGTCACGCCTTTCGCGGCCGCGTTGCTGCGGGTGGTCGTAGATGCCCTGCGCATCGCACTGCCAGATCTCGATCAGCGCGCCCTCCAGCGGGCGACCGCCGGCGTCGAGCAGACGTCCTTCGAGATGCAGCACCGTGCCCATCGCGCGTGCCTGCTGGCCGCGCACCTGCACGAGATCGTTGTCGGCGTCGGCCGGAAAAGCCGTCGGATAGAACGGTCCTTCCGTCTGCTGCGGCGTCAAGGCGAGGCCCTCGGCCCGGCCGGGACCGGACAGCAGGACAGTGCCGGCGCCGGCGAGCAGGAGACGGCGCGAAAGGCGGACGGTCTTCATGTCCCCTATACGCAAAGAAAAACGGCGGCCTCCCCGCGAAGGGCGGCCGCCGCCATCAATCATCGCGAGGTGCCCTACTCGCCGGCGACCGGCGCGGGCTGCTCCTCCTTCGGCTTGTTCGAGATGTCCTCGCCGGTCTCCTGGTCGACCGACTTCATGCTGAGGCGCACCTTGCCGCGATCGTCGACGCCCAGGACCTTGACCTTCACCGGGTCGCCTTCCTTGACGACGTCCGTCACCTTGGCAACGCGGCGCGGCGCCAGCTCGGAGATATGGACGAGACCGTCGCGCGCGCCCAGGAAGTTCACGAAGGCGCCGAATTCGACAGTCTTCACGACCTTGCCGTTGTAGATCACGCCGACCTCGGGCTCCGCCACGATGCCCTTGATCCAGTCGATGGCAGCCTGGCCGGCCTTGGCGTCGACCGCCGCGACCTTGATGGTGCCGTCATCCTCGATGTCGATCTTCGTGCCGGTCGTCTCGGTGATCTCGCGGATCACCTTGCCGCCGGTGCCGATCACTTCGCGGATCTTGTCCTTGGGGATCGTGAACTGCGTGATGCGCGGCGCGTTGGTGCTCACCGAATCACGCGCGCCGCCCAGGCCCTTGGCCATCTCGCCGAGGATATGGATGCGGCCGTCCTTCGCCTGCGCGAGCGCGACCTTCATGATCTCCTCGGTGATCGAGGTGATCTTGATGTCCATCTGCAGCGCGGTGATGCCCTTCTCGGTGCCGGCCACCTTGAAATCCATGTCGCCGAGATGGTCCTCGTCGCCCAGGATGTCGGACAGCACGGCGAAGCGCTCGCCCTCCTTGATCAGGCCCATGGCGATGCCCGCCACCGGCCGTTCCATCGGCACGCCGGCATCCATCAGCGACAGCGAGCCGCCGCAGACGGACGCCATCGACGACGAGCCGTTGCTCTCGGTGATCTCCGACACAATGCGAATCGTGTAGGGGAACTTGTCCTTGTGCGGCAGCAGCGGGCGCAGCGCGCGCCAGGCGAGCTTGCCGTGGCCGATCTCGCGGCGGCCGGGCGAGCCCATCCGACGCACCTCGCCGACCGCGTAGGGAGGCATGTTGTAGTGCATCATGAAGTGCTCGCGGTACTCGCCCTCGAGCGCGTCGATGATCTGCTCGTCCTGCCCGGTGCCCAGCGTCGCGACGACCAGCGCCTGGGTCTCGCCGCGGGTGAACAGCGCCGAGCCGTGCGAGCGCGGCAGCACGCCCACCTCGGCCTCGATGGGGCGCACGGTGCGCGTGTCGCGGCCATCGATGCGCTTGCCGGTATCGAGGATGGCGCCGCGCACGACATCGGCCTCGAGATTGCCGAACTGCTCACCGAAGACGGCCAGCGCCGCATCGTCGCCCTCGAACAGCTTCTTGGCCTCGGCCTTGACCGCCCCCACCTTGGTCTGGCGGGCAAGCTTCTGGGTCTCGCCGTAGGCCTCGGCCATCTTGGCGCGCATCTCGGCCTGCAGGCGGTCGGCCACGGTCTTGGCGGCCTCGGGCGGCTCGGTCAGCGGCAGAGGGTCCTTGGCGCAATGCTCGGCGAGCTGGATGATGGCCTCGATCACCGGCTGGAACGAGCGGTGGCCTTCCATCACGGCCGACAGCATCACGTCCTCGGGCAGCTCCTTGGCCTCGGATTCCACCATCAGCACGCCTTCGGTGGTGCCGGCCACGACCAGGTCGAGGTCGCTCTTCTCGGTCTGGTCGAGCGTTGGGTTGACGACGAACTTGCCGTCGAGATAGGCCACGCGCGCCGCACCGATCGGACCCATGAACGGCACGCCGCTGATCGTCAGCGCGGCCGAGGTGGCGATCATCGAGACGATGTCGGGATCGTTCTCCATGTCGTGCGCCAGCGTGGTGATGACGACCAGCGTCTCGTTCCGGTAGTTCTCGTGGAACAGCGGACGGATCGGCCGGTCGATCAGGCGCGACGTCAGGATCTCCTTCTCCGACGGCCGGCCTTCGCGCTTGAAGAAGCCGCCCGGGATCTTGCCGGCGGCGAACGCCTTCTCCTGGTAGTTCACCGTCAACGGGAAGAAGTCCAATCCCGGCTTGGGCTGCTTCTCGAACACCACCGTCGCCAGCACGGTCGTGCCGCCATAGGTCGCCAGGACGGCGCCATCGGCCTGCCGCGCGATCTTGCCGGTCTCCAGCACCAGCTTGCGGCCCGCCCAGTCGAGTTCCTTGCGGAACACCTTGAACATGTCACTCATATCCATCTTCCTTTCCTGCACGGCGTCCGCCCCCGCGTGGCGGCAGCCGCCCACCGGCGCCCTTGCGCCGGCAGGACCGGGTCGGGCCTTTGCTCTCGCCCCTGCCCTCCCGGTTACTGCAAAATCGCGTCGGCCGGCCGAACTTCAGCGGGGGCCGGACGACGCGACGCGAAAAGGCCCCGTTCCGGTCATCGGGAACGGGGCCGAAGATCAACGCCGCAGGCCCAGGCGCCCGATCAGCGTCTCGTAGCGCTTGCTGTCCTTGGCCTTGAGATAGTCGAGAAGCCGACGGCGCTGGCCGACCAGCTTCAGCAGGCCGCGACGCGAATGGTGGTCCTTGGCGTGCCCCTTGAAGTGCTCGGTGAGATTGGTGATGCGCTCGCTCAGGATGGCGACCTGGACCTCGGGCGAACCCGTGTCGCCTTCGCCCTGCGCGTACGTCTTGATCAGCTCCGCCTTGCGGTCGGCCGTGATCGACATCGGTGATACTCCATCGTTCAAAGGTTGAAGACGCGCACCGGCTTCACGGCGACGCCGTCCGATCGAACCAGCGCCACCAGGCTGCTGCCGGCCTCGGCCCTGGCAAGGGCGCCGGCTGGCGGTGCGTCCCGGGTCAAGAGCACCGGCTGGCCTTGGCGCAGCCGGTCCGCTTGGGCCTCCGTCAGGGCCAGCGCCGGGATGTCGTCCAGCGCGGTCGCGACGGGAGCCAGGGCCCCGAGAAGCGCGGGAATATGCCCGAGGGCCTCCAGTTTGGAAAGCGAAATGGCCGCTTCTTCGCGGAACGGGCCGGCGGCCGTGCGGCGCAGCGCCGCCAGATGGCCGACCGTCCCCAGCGCCAGGGCGAGATCGCGTCCAAGCGAGCGGATATAGGTGCCTTTTCCGCAGGCAACCACGAAATCTGCGTGGTCCGGATCGGGCCGTCCGACCAGTTCCAGCCGCTCGATCGCGACCTGGCGGGGCTTCAGGTCGACCTGCTGGCCCGCCCGGGCGAGATCGTAGGCGCGCCGGCCATCGACCTTCAGCGCCGAGAAGGCGGGCGGCCTCTGTTCGATCGTGCCGCGGAAGGCCGTCAGCGCCTCGACGATCTGCTGGTCGGTGGGACGCCGATCGCTGGTCGCCGTGACCTCGCCTTCCCGGTCCTCGGTCGCGCGCGCCTCGCCGAACCGCAGCGTGAACCGATATTCCTTGCGTCCGTCCATGACGAACGGGACGGTCTTGGTCGCCTCGCCCAGGGCGATCGGCAGCACGCCGCTCGCCAACGGATCGAGGGTCCCCCCGTGCCCGGCCTTCGCCGCACCGAACAGCCGGCGCACGCGACCGACCGCCGGCGTCGAGCCCAGCCCGACCGGCTTGTCGAGCACGACCCAGCCATCGACCTTGCTTTTCGTCCTGCTCACGGAACGACGGGCAATCGCGGCGGCACGCTCCACGCCGCGATCATTCTTCCTCTAGATCGCGCGCCACGTCGGGCCGGCGCAGCAGGGCGCCGATGCGGTCCGCCTCGTCGAAGCTGCGGTCGATGTCGAAGCGGATCTCGGGGGCGTAGCGCAAGCCGGCCTTCTCGCCGACACGGGCGCGGAACCACGGCGCGGCGCGGCGCATGGCGGCGAGCAGCCGCGCCTCGTCCTGCCCTCCAAGCGGCATGATGAAGGCGATTGCATTGCGCAGGTCCGGACTGACGTCGACCGCCGTCACGGTGATCGAGGCGCCGCGCAGCTCGGGATCGCGCATGTCGCCGCGCTCCAGCAGTTCGGCCAGAAGATGGCGCAGCTCCTCGCCGACGCGCAGCTGCCGCTGGCTGGGACCGCTCTTGTCGCGCTCGGACGTGCGACGCCGGGGCATTGTCCGATCCTCTGCCGGGGGCGCGGCACTCCAGTGCCGCGTCTTCTTATGGTTCATGATCGCGCCACTGGAGTGGCGTGCCCCCGCCCTAGAGGGTCGGTCGGACTTCCTCGACCTCGAAGCACTCGATGACGTCGCCGACCTTGATGTCGTCGTAGTTCTCGAACGCCATGCCGCATTCGAAGCCGTGCTGGACCTCGCGGACCTCTTCCTTGAAGCGACGCAGCGTCTTCAGCGTCCCTTCGTGGATCACCACGTTGTCGCGCAGCAGCCGGACCTTGGCGCCGCGCTTCACCATGCCCTCCGTGATCATGCAGCCCGCGACGTTGCCGACCTTGGTGATGCGGAAGACCTCGCGGATCTGCGCATTGCCGAGGAACGTCTCCTTGTAGGTGGGCTCGAGCAGGCCGACCATCAGCTGCTGGATGTCCTCGGTCACCTTGTAGATGATCGAGTAGTAGCGGATGTCGATCTTGTCGCGCTTGGCGATCTCGCGCGCCTGCGGGTTGGCGCGGACGTTGAAGCCGATGATCAGCGCTCCCGACGCCTTGGCGAGCGTGATGTCGGCCTCGCTGATGCCGCCGACGCCGCTGTAGATCACGCGCGTCGCGACCTTGTCCGTGCTCAGCCGCGCCAAGGCGCCGGCCAGCGCCTCGGCCGAGCCCTGCACGTCGGCCTTGATCAGCACCGGCAGCTCCTTGGCCGTGCCCTCGCGGATGCCCTTGAGCATCTCCTCGAGGGTGCCGCGGCCGCCGGCCGCACGGGCAAGCTGCGCCTGCCGCTCGCGCCGCGAGCGGAAATCGGCGATCTCGCGGGCGCGCGCCTCGTTCTCGACGACATGGAACTCGTCGCCGGCACCGGGCGTGCCGTCCAGGCCCAGGATCTCGACCGGGAACGCCGGTCCTGCCGCCTCCACGGCATTGCCGCGGTCGTCCATCAGGCGGCGCACGCGCCCCCACACGGAGCCCGCCACCAGCACGTCGCCGACCCGCAGCGTGCCGCGCTGCACCAGCACGGTCGCCACCGAGCCGCGGCCCGGATCGAGCTTCGCCTCGACGACGACGCCGTCGGCCGGCCGCTCGGGGTTGGCCTTGAGCTCCAGCACCTCGGCCTGCAGGAGGATCGCCTCCTCGAGCTTGTCGAGGTTCATCTTCTTCAGGGCCGAGACCTCGATCGACTGCACGTCGCCGCCCAGCTGCTCGACCTGGATCTCGTCCTGCAGCAGCTCGGTGCGCACGCGGTTGGGATCAGCACCCGGCTTGTCGATCTTGTTGATCGCCACGATGATCGGCACGCCCGCCGCCTTGGCGTGGGCGATCGCCTCCTTGGTCTGCGGCATGACGCCGTCGTCGGCGGCCACCACCAGCACGACGATGTCCGTCACCTTGGCGCCGCGGGCGCGCATGGCGGTGAAGGCCTCGTGGCCCGGCGTGTCGAGGAAGGTGATCTTCTGGCCCGACGGCAGCGTCACCTGGTAGGCGCCGATATGCTGCGTGATGCCGCCGGCCTCGTGTGCCACGACGTCGGTCTCGCGCAACGCGTCGAGCAGCGACGTCTTGCCGTGATCGACGTGGCCCATGATGGTGACGACCGGCGGCCGCCCCTGCATCATCTCGGGCGCATCGACCGCCTCGGAGAGGCCGCTCTCGACGTCGCCCTCGGTCACGCGCTTGGGCCGATGGCCCATCTCGGTGACCACCAGCTCGGCGGTGTCGGGATCGATCACCTGGTTGATGGTCGCCATCACGCCCATGCGCATCAGCGTCTTGATGACGTCGGCGCCGCGCTCCGACATGCGCGACGCCAGCTCCTGGACGGTGATCGTCTCGGGAATGGTGACCTCGCGGTAGACCTTCTGCTGCGGCTGGGCGAAGGCGTGCTCGCGCCGCCGCTCGCGCTCGAGACGGCGGCGCTGCTGCGCGACCGACCGGCTGCGGAAATCGTTCTCGCCCTCGACCGCGCGATTGACGTCGATCTTGTCCGACCGCCGCTTGGGAGCCTCGCGTCGCGCTCCCGGAGGCTGCGGCAGGCGCTTGGCCGGCGCCGGTCGCATCGGCGGCGGCGGTGGACGACGCACGATCTCGGGCGTGTGCGGCCGCCGGACCGGCGCAGTCGGCGCCGGAGGCTGCTGAGCCGACGGCGCGCCGCCTTCCATTCTCTGCGGCGGGCGGGGTGCCGTGGGCGCGGTCCCGGCCGGCGGGACGGCCGCCTGGTCGAGACGCTTCTGCACCAGGGCGTCGGCCTTGCGCTTGGCCTCCTCGTCCGCCTTCTTGCGCGCCTCTTCCTCGGCGAGACGGCGCTTGTGCTCCTCCTCGGCCTTCTTGCGCGCCTCCTCCTCGGCGGCACGCCGAACCGCTTCCTGGGCGGCGCGCTGACGCGCCAGCTCGGCATCGCGGTTCGCGCCGACCAGCGCGCGGGCACGCGCCTCCTTTTCCTCCTCGGTCAGGGTGCGCAGCACGATGCCGCGGCCGCCCTCGCCCGCACGTCCTCCGGCGCCACCCCGCGGTGCGGGGGATGGCCCGGCACGAAGGGTCCGTCCGCCGGACGGCGGCGCCTTCGACGGCGCTGCGGCGGCAGGCGCCGCCGGAGCGGCGGCAGGGGCAGGAGCCGGAGCCGGCGCCGGAGCGGGCGCTGGCGCCGGAGCGCTCGCCGCAGCCGCACCTGTGCCGGCGGGTCTCTTGACCGGCTTCTTGACCTCGACGGTGACCGCGCGCGTCCGGCCGTGCGAGAATTTCTGCCGCACTTGCATGGCCTCGCCACCGCTCTTCGATGCCGCCGCGCCCGTGCGCGCCGTCGTCGAAAGGGTGAGCGGCTTGGTCGGCTTGGTCTGTTCTTTCTGTTCCGTCATATCTGTCGTTGTCCTTGGTCCGTTGCGGCCCGTCAAGTTGCAGCCGGTCAACCCGCGCTCTTCAACCTGTGCCGTCCTTCCGGTAGCGGTGCCAGCGCGCCGCTCCGGACTCGATTCGCTCCATGAAGCGGCCACCCGCGTCGTCGCGCGCAACCGCCACGTAGACCGCGTGCTCGCGGCCGAAGATCCCGCCCAGCGCCGCCGCATCGCCGAGCCGCACGATGGGCAGGCCACTCGCCCTCAGCTTGGTGAGGCCGTCACCGTCGGCCTCGGTGGGCACCACCAGCAGCCCGGCCCGGTTGCGCCCGACCATCTCCTCGACCCTGGCGAACCCGGCGACGGCGCGTCCCGCGCGGCGCGCTCGCCCCAGATCGGCAAGCACCCGCTCGAGCAGCAGCCGATCCAGGCGATCGGCCAGATCGGCCGCCGGCCGCGCCGTTCCCCGCGCGGCGCGGGCGAACAGGTTCCTGGCCACCGCCTTTTCGACCGCCGCGCGCTCCGCCTTCACCCAGATGCCGCGCCCCGGCAGCTTGCGGGCGAGATCGGGTACCACGTCGCGGTCGGGACCGATGACGAAGCGGACCATCCCCTCCGGCGATCCCTCCTCACCCGTCGCAATGCAGGTCCGTCGCGGCCCCGAAGAGAGCGGGGTCGCGAGATCGCCCGGTTCCATGGCGGCGGCAATGACCAACGCGATGCTCCTCCAATCAGGCCTTGGCCGCTTCGGACTCGACCGGCTCGGCCGCGAACCAGTGCTCGCGCGCCTTCATGATGATTGCGTTGGCCAGGTCGTTGTCCATGGCCCCTTCGCCCACGATCTCGCGCAGCTCGTCGGAGGCAAGATCGCCCAGGTCGTCGAGCGTCTTGACCCCGCTCTCGCCCAGCGCCACCAGCATCGGCAGCGTCAGGCCCTCCATGTCGCGCACGTCCTCCGCGACGCCCAGCTCCTCGAGGCGGGACGCCAGCTCCGCATCGCGGGTGTCGATGAACTCGCGTGCACGGCGCTGCAGCTCGGTGGCGATCTCCTCGTCGAAGCCCTCGACGCCGGCCAGATCCTCCACGGCGGAATCGGCCACGTCCTCGACCGCGGCATATCCTTCCGCCACGAGTAGATGGGCAATGACGTCGTCGACATCAAGCGCCGCCTTGAACAGCTCGGTCCGCTCGCGCGTCTCCTTCTGCCGGCGCTCGCTCTCCTCGGTCTCCGTCATGATGTCGATCTCCCAGCCCGTCAGTTGGGAAGCGAGCTTGACGTTCTGCCCGCGACGGCCGATCGCGAGGCTGAGCTGGTCATCGGGAACGACCACCTCGGCCTTGTTCCGCTCCTCGTCCATCAGCACCTTGCTGACCTCTGCCGGGGCCAGGGCGTTGACGATGAAGTTGGCGGTGTCGGCCGACCACGGGATGATGTCGACCTTCTCGCCCTGCAGTTCCTGCACGACCGCCTGGACGCGGCTGCCGCGCATGCCGACGCAGGCGCCGATCGGATCGATGGCGCTGTCGTGGCTGAGCACCGCGATCTTGGCGCGGCTCCCGGGGTCGCGCGCCACCGCCTTGATCTCGATGATGCCGTCGTAGATCTCCGGCACTTCCTGCATGAACAGCTTGGCCATGAACTGCGGATGGCTGCGCGACAGGAAGATCTGCGGCCCGCGCGGCTCCTCGCGCACGTCGAAGATGTAGGCGCGCACGCGGTCGTTCACGCGCAGGCTCTCGCGCGGGATCGTCTCGTCGCGGCGGATCACGCCTTCGGCGCGCTGCAGGTCGACCGTGATGTTGCCGTAGTCGACGCGCTTGACCACGCCCGACACGATCTCGCCGACGCGATCCTTGAACTCTTCGTACTGCCGCTTGCGCTCGCTCTCGCGCATGCGCTGGGTGATGACCTGCTTGGCGGTCTGGGCGGCGACGCGGCCGAAGTCGATCGGCGGCAGCTCGTCGGTCAGGAAGTCGCCGACCTGCGCCTCGGGATTGCGGCGCTGTGCCTCGACCAGCGACACCTGGACGTTCTCGTTCTCGATCGGATCGGCGACCTGCATGTAGCGCAGCAGCTTGATCTCGCCCGTCTTGCGGTCGATCTCGGCGCGGATGTCGTGCTCCAGCCCGTACTTCGCCCGGCCGGCCTTCTGGATGGCCTGCTCCATCGCCTCGAGCACCTCCTCACGCTCGATGCTCTTCTCGCGGGCGACCATGTCGGCCACCTGCAGCATCTCCAGCCGCGGGATATCGGCAGTCGTTGCCATGTCTGCGTTCCTCTCTTGCGAGTCCACTAGTGCGATGGGCTTGCGCCCTGCTGAGCGAGTCGATGTTCCTCGATCAGGGAATCGGTCAATTCGAGCTTGGCCCTGGACACTGTTGCCAGCGGCACTGTCGTCTCCTTGCCATCCTCGAGGCGCAGCCTGACCACGCCGTCGCCAAGGCCGAGCAGCGTGCCCTTGAAGCGGCGCCGGCCTTCCACGGGCTCGCTGGTCTCCAGCCGTGCGAGATGGCCCGCCCAGCGTTCGTAGTCCTTGGGCCGCGTCAGCGGCCGGTCGATGCCCGGCGAACTGACCTCCAGCGTGTAGGCGCCGGGGATCGGATCCTCGACGTCGAGCACGGCCGAAAGCGCCCGGGAGAGCGTGGCGCAATCCTCGACATCCATCGGCCGGCCGTCGGCCGGCTCGATCATGATCTGCAGCGTGCCGCCCTTGCTCATGGCGACGCGAACCAGCTCATAGCCCATGTCGACCACGGTCGGGGCAACGATGTCTTCGATTCGGCGCAGCAGATCGGTCACGCGATGGGCTTCTCTTCGGCAAGGGCCGGCGGGGCTGCCAGAAAAGGAAAAGAGCGGGTTTTCGGCCCACTCTTTCTTGTTTGGTTCGTCCCGCGAACCCGATGAGGATGCGGCGGATATAGGCGCAGTTCGCCCAACTGGCAAGCGATTCCGGCGATTCTGGACGCAACTGCCGGGCTCGCTGCGGACGTCCTCTATATATTGTGTCGCGTCAGCGGCGGCGCAACCGAAGGAACGTCGGCGTTCCCGCGAGCATCTTTTTTTCGTAACGGGTGGCCGGCCAGTCCGCCGGGCGTTCGCGCCAGTCGTTCGGCCTCTCCGCCAGCCATTCGAAGGCCGGATGGGTGCACGCGTGCTCGACCATCCAGGGCAGGTAGCTCGGATCGTCCGTCGCGAGCCTCAGCTCGGACCCGGGCACCATCAGCTCGGCCAGCCGATCGAGGGTCGTGCGCTGCACGAAGCGCCGCTTGTGGTGCCGCGTCTTGGGCCACGGATCGGGGAACAGCACGAACACCCGCCCGAGCGAGCGCTCGGGCAGCGCAGCCATCAGCAGCCGCGCGTCATCGACCAGCAGGCGGACGTTGCCGACGCCCGCGCGATCGATGTGGGCCAGGCACTTCGCCACGCCGTTGAGGTACGGCTCGCAGCCGATCAGGCCGACGTCGGGATGCTGCTCGGCCTGCCAGACCAGGTGCTCGCCCGCGCCGAAGCCGACCTCCAGCCAGATGCCGCCCGGGGGCAGCTTGCCGCCGAACAGTCCTGCGAGGTCGATCTTCTCCGGCGGGGCCGGGACGGCGACGGCGAGCCGGGGCAGCAGCGTGTCGAGCAGCGACTGCTGACCGGCGCGCAGCTTCTTGCCCCGACGACGGCCGTAGAGCGTGCGGCGACGGGCTTCGTCCATGGTCTTCCCGGAAGCGCTGCCCTACATCACCACGTCGATCAGGTACGGGCCCTTGTGCGCCATCGCGTAGGCGAGCTGCTTGTTCAGCTCGTCGAGATCGTGGGCCTTGGCGCCCGGCACGCCCATGCCTTTTGCCATCAGCGTGAAGTCGAGGGTCGGCCGGTCGAGCGTCAGCATGTCGATCGCCCGCGGGCCCGGGTTCGCCGCCCCGACATCGGCGAGCTGGCTGTAGAGGATCTTGTAGTTCCGGTTGGAGAAGATCATCACGCAGACGTCGAGGTTCTCGCGCGCCATCGTCCACAGCGCCTGGATCGTGTACATCGACGAGCCGTCGCCGATCATGGCGATGACCTTGCGGTCGGGACAGGCGACGGCAGCGCCCACCGCCACCGGCGCGCCGAAGCCGATCGACCCGCCCATGTTGTTAAGCCAGTCGTGCGGCGGGGCGCCGACGCTGAACGGGAAGAAGCCGCGACCGGTGGTCACCGATTCGTCGATGACGATGGCCCCCTCGGGCAGGGCCGCTCCCAGCGCCTGGCCAAGGCCGTCGAGCGTGAACTTGCCGGTCGGGCGCTCGGGACGCTTGGCCTCCGCGACCTTGGGCTTCTCGTTCAGGGCGCCGAGCTCGGCCGCCAGCGCCTCCAGCGAGCCGATCGGATCGCCGTCGACGTCGCACAGCGTCGTCACCTCGCAGCCCTCCGGCACCAGCACCGACGGCTTGCCCGGATAGGCGAAGAATGCGGCCGGGGCCTTGGCGCCGCACAGCACCATCTGCTTCGTGCCCTTCAGCATTTCGAGCGCGGTCTCGACGACGAAATGCAGGCGCAGCACGGGCACGCGCCCGGCGCCGCGCTCGATGCGGGCGGTGCCGCCGGCAGCCTGCACCTTGCAGCCCGTCTTGGCGGCGATCTTGCCCGCCAGCTCCAGCCCTCGGGCGCGCAGCGCGCGGCCGCCGATGAACAGCATCGCCGACGCGCCGCCCTCCTTCAGCGCCTTGGTCGCAGCGACCACGGTTTCGCCGGCGGGCTTCGGCGGCGCCGGTGTCTCGGGCGTCTCGGCGGCGCCATCGGCCTCGGTCCAGGCGGTGTCGGCGGGCAGGATGAGGGTCGCGATCTGGCCGGGCGCCACACGCGCGGCCTGGATGGCGGCAGCACCGTCCGTCGCCACGGTCCTGGCGGTGGGCGAGGTCTTCACCCAGTGCGAGAACGGCCGCGCGATGCCCTCGATGTCGGCCGTGAGCGGCGTGTCGTACTTGATGTGATAGAGGGCGTGCTCGCCCACGATATTGACGATGCCCGAGCCGGCCTTCTTGGCGTTGTGCAGGTTGGCCGCGGCATTGGCCAAGCCGGGGCCGAGATGCAGGAGCGTCGAGGCGGGCTTGTCGGTCATGCGGTAATAGCCGTCGGCCGCGCCGCTGCAGACGCCCTCGAACAGCTCCAGGACACAGCGCATGCCCTCGACGCGATCCAGCGCACCCACGAAATGCATCTCGGAGGTGCCGGGATTGGCGAAGCAGACTTCGACGCCGCCCTTCACCAAGGTCCGCACCAGACTTTCCGCTCCGTTCATCGACGTCCCCTGACTGCAAAACAACGGCTTTGTCCGGGGCAATCTGGCCGCCGACGGCTGACAAATCAATCGAATGAGGCGCGTGGCTGCTGACGGAATTCGACATCGCCGACCGGCACAACGAGGCGGCGACCACCAGAAGGATTTCAACGATGGCCGAAGGGACTGTCCTGCGTGACCTGTTCGACCGATGGGAGCGCGTTTGGCACGAAGGCCGATATGATCTGGTGCCCGACTGCGTCGAGCCGCACTATATACGCCACGACGACGGCGGAGATCGGGTGGTCACCCGCGAGGCTTATGCTGCGGAGCTAGGCAAGCTGAGGCAGGATCGGCCCGACATACGGATCGTCGTGTACGACCATGCGCTGTTGGAGAATCGTGCCTGGTTCCGCTTCACGATGCGGTGGACCGACCAGCTCAGCGGCGCGGTGCAGACACGCGCGGGACTGCAGGTCTATCGGATCAAGGGGGGCAAGCTGGCCGAAACCTGGGTGACGTTGCAGCCGCCGGGCTCCGCCTGGCGCGATCTGGCGGCGCAGGAACGCTGGACGAGCCCACCTCCTCTCCCATGAGCGGTCCCTTCGCCGACAAGGCATTCTACAGCGTCAGGCACTCTCTTTATTTTCAATGAATTGTTCAGTATCCTCGAACCGATATTTCAGAACGAAAGCCATTTCCAGACATGAGCCATTCGGTTCCCTCCGACAGCTCGACGATCGACTCTACCTTTCTCGTCGGCACGGATCTCGTCCAGTTCGACCGTCACGACCTGCCGATCTACGCCACGCCCCAGGCCCTATGGGACACCGCCTTCATCGACGACGCCCCGGTGGGCATGCCGCTCGATCGCCTCTTCGGCGAGCCGGGCGGCCTTCACGTCGATGGCACGACGGCGCTGCCGCAAGGCGATCCGGTGGCCCTGGTGCCAGTGAGCCCGGAGGACCCGCTGGTCGCGTTCGCCACACTGTCCGACGGCGTCGCGTTCGCGACGGACCTTGCGCCGGCCCATGACGCGCCGGGCGAGATCGCAGCGAACTCCCATCCCTTCGACGGCGGCCTGCGTGACGGCGGCCTGCACGGAGCCGCCTGGCATGATGGCGGCTGGGATGCCGCCGGCCTGGACGCGATGTTCGATTTCCTGACCTGACGGGCGATTTTCCGGCGCGGCAGGAGGTCCGATCGACGTACGGCCGGGCCGGCTCAGCCGGCGCCCCCCAGCTCCAGCTGTACCAGGTTGACCCAGTAGGCGGCTCCGGTCGTCAGGATGCGGTCGTTGAAATCGTACAGCGGCGAATGGACGTTGTGGCAGCCGCCCTCATCCGGACCGCCATTGCCGATCATGATGTAGGCGCCCGGCTTCTTCTCCAGCATGAAGGCGAAGTCCTCCGCGCCCGAGAGCGGCGGCGTGTTGGCGTCGACGTTCTCGCGGCCTACCGTCAGCGCCGCGGCCTCGACAGCCAGCGAGGTCTGCTCGACGGCATTGACCAGGGCGGGATAGCGCCGGACGTACTTGCTCTCGGCCGTGCAGCCTCCGGCCTGGGCGATGCCGGCGGCGACCTCGGCCAGCCGGCGCTCCAGCAGGTCGCGCACGGCCGGCGAGAAGCTGCGCGCCGTGCCGCTCACCAGCACTTCCGAGGGAATGACGTTGGGCGATCCGGCACTGCCGGCCGCGATATGGCCCACGCTCAGCACCGCGGCCTGGCTGGGCGGCACGTTGCGCCCCACGATGCCCTGCACCGCCACGATGAACTGCCCGGCGACATAGGTCGGGTCGGTGCCGCGGTCGGGCATGGCGCCGTGGCCGCCCGTGCCCCGGAAGGTGACCTGCCAGCTGTCCGACGAGGCCAGCATCGCACCCGAGCGGATCGCGAAGCGGCCGCTCGGCACGCCGGGCATGTTGTGCATGCCGTAGACCGCATCGCAGTTGAACCTGTCGAACAGGCCCTCCTCGATCATCACCCGCGCGCCGCCCAGGCCCTCCTCGGCCGGCTGGAAGATGAAGTGGACCGTTCCGGCGAAGTCCGGGGCCGCGGCGAGGTGGCGGGCGGCGCCCAGCAGCATGGTGGTGTGCCCGTCATGGCCGCACGCATGCATCTTGTTGGCATGCACCGATGCGTATTCGAACTCGTTCTTCTCCTGGAGGTGCAGCGCGTCCATGTCGGCCCGCAGGCCGATCGCCTTCTGGCCCGGCTTGTTGCCACGCAGCGTGCCCACGACGCCGGTCGTCGCCAGCCCGCGATGGACCTCGATGCCCCAGGACTGCAGCTTGTCGGCCACGATGTCGGCGGTACGCACCTCCTCGAAGGCCGTCTCGGGATGGCGATGGATGTCGCGGCGGATGGCCGTGAGCTCGGCCTCGGCATGGGCAAGCAGATCGGGCGTGAAACGGGTCATGGCGGTCCTGTCCGGAAAGAGGCCGAGACTAGAGCGGTTTCCACGATGATGGAACCGCAAGCGGTTCGGTCATCGTGGAAACGCGCGCACGGTTGATCGAAGTTTCACAAGGCATGTTCCGTTCGGCTGATTCCAGCCGAACGGAACATGCTTTAGCGACATTGTCTCCGACGCGTCGAGCGATCGTGCGTGCGGCCGCGTACTGGCGCACACTGTGCATGTGCCGACTGGCATGATGCCATCGGCCACACGGACAGCGCATGGATCTCCGACAGCTGCAGACCCTGCTCGTCGTCTGCCAGGTGGGCAGCCTGAGAAAGGCCGCGTTGCGCCTGCGCATTGCGGAGACGGCGCTCAGCCGACAAATCCGGCTTCTCGAGCAGGAGCTCTGCACCCCCCTGTTCGAACGGCATGGACGCGGCCTGGTGCCGACCGAGGCCGGCCAGCACCTGATGCAGCGCGCGCAGCCGGTCCTCGCCACGCTCGACCAGATCAAGGCCGACATGCTCGCCCGCCGTGATGCCGTTGCGGGCAAGGTCGCGATCGGCATTCCATGGCTGCTCCTCGACGCCCTGAGCGAGCGGTTGGCCACCGATTTCATCCCTCTGCACCCCGCAGTGGCCATCCGTCTCGTCGGCGGTGTCTCCAGCCACCTGCAGCGGACGCTGGCGGCGGGCGAGCTCGATGTCGCGCTGTTCTTCGATCCCTCCGACGCCGGCGATTCGGCTGGAACGCCGCTCTTCTCGGAGCGGCTCCTCCTGGTCGGCGATCGGGCCTGCGGCTACCGCCTCGACAGGCCTCTGCCCTTCCGGCATTTGGCGACGGTGCCGCTCGCCCTTCCCGAGGCCGGCGATGCCTTCCGCCAGCGGGTCGAGACGCTGGCCCGCGAGCGCAATGTCCTTCTCGACATCCGCTTCGAGGTCGGCGCCCTGCAGCCGTTGCGCGCGCTTGCGGCAAACGGCCTGGCACAGGTCTTCGCCTCGCTCCACGCCGTCCGCAGCGAACTCGATGCCGGGCGCGTGAGTGCCGCGCCGATCGCCGATCCGCCGGTAACGCGAACGTTGCGCCTCGACATGCCCAAAGGACGCACCGCTTCGCCCGCCTCGCAGCGATTGGCGCAGTTCATGCGGCGCGAGATCGCGGCACTCGTCGCCGACGGCAGCTTCCTGGTCGCTGCCGCGAAACAGTAGGGAACCGCGATCACCATCCCGCTCCAGCGTTGCAACCCCGCGAATTTCCTGCGGTCTGTCTGCTCCATATTGACGACGCGTTCGGCGGAGCCCGGCTGTTACGGTCATGCAACAGCTTCGGAGACCACTGGCCGATGTCGTTCCTCCGCCTCGCCCTTGCGCTCGTACTCATGGCCGCCGCCCCGCTCGCCGCCCAGACCCCGTCGGCCGGTCAGCCCATCACCATCGTCGTGCCCTATGCCGCTGGCGGCATCACCGACACGCTGGCGCGCATCGTCGCCGAACGGCTGACCGCCCGGACCGGCACGCCGGTCGTCGTCGAAAATCGCGGAGGTGCCGGCGGCGTCATCGCCTCGCAGATCGTCGCCCGGGCCAAGCCCGACGGCCGGACCCTCCTGATGAACAGCAGCGCGATTCTCGTCGTCGCCGCCAATCTGAAGGACGTCCAGTTCGATCCAATGAAGGAGCTGGAGCCGGTGGCCTTCGTCGCCGGCTTGCCGAGCGTTCTTGTCGTCAATCCCTCCGTGCCGGCGAAGACCGTGCCCGAGTTCCTGGCCTATCTCCGTGCGAATCCCGGCAAGTTGAACTGCGGCAACGTGGGTGAAGGCGGCGGCGACCACCAGGGCTGCATGGCCCTGGAGCGCGCCGCCGGCAGCCGGATGGAGCATCTCAGCTATCGCGGCCTTCCCCCGCTCGATCTCGACCTCATCGCGGGTGTGATCCAGGTCAACATCGGCTCGGCCGCGATCCAGATGCCGCTGGCTCGGGAAGGCAAGCTGCGCGCGCTGGCCACCGCCATGAACAGGCGGCTGCCCGAATATCCGGAGCTGCCGACCCTGCTGGAATCCGGCGTCAACTACGATGCGCTGGCGACCAACGCGCTCTTCGCGCCCGCCGGCACCCCGCCCGCGGTCGTGGAACACCTGAACAAGGAAGTCGCGGCCATTCTCGCCGAGCCGGCCGTTCGCGGCCGGATCGAGAGCATGGGGCTTCTGCTCGGACCTTCAGACGTGGCGTCGCTGCGGGCCTTGTTCCAGCGCGACTGGGACCGCGCCAGGTCCGCCCTCAACCGCTGATCCCCTGGAGACCGTGTCGTCATGACCTATTCGATCGTCGCCCGCTGCCCACGCACTGGCCAGTACGGCGTCGCCGTTGCGACCTATTCCCCCATGGTGGGCAGCACCGTGCCGCTGGTGGTCGCCGGCCGCGGAGCCGTCGCCTACCAGGTCGTGGCGTCTCCGATCCATCGCGCCCTTGCCGGACAGCTGCTCGCCACGGGCGCGTCCGCCGACGGCGTGCTGGCCGAGCTGGCGGCCAAGGATCCGTTCTGGCAGAGCCGCCAGGTGACGCTGGTGGATGCGTTCGGCGGCGTCGCGGGCTTCACCGGCGCCAACGCCCCGCTTCATTGCGGGCACAAGCTCGGCGCGGGCTATGCGGTGGCCGGCAACGTGCTGACGGAGACCTGCCTCGACGACACATGGCGCGCGTTCAGCGCCACACAGGACAGTGATCTTCCGCTGGCCGAGCGCCTGCTGCGCGGAATCGAGGCGGGCGCCCGCTCCGGCGGCCAGCCCGAGGGGCTCACCTCGGCGGCGCTTCTCGTCCAGGGCCACGAACCCTTTCCCGAAGTCGATCTGCGCGTCGACGTCCACGACACTCCGGTCAAGGAACTGCGGCGCATCTGGGAGTTCGTCCGGCCGCTGCTGCCTTACTATCTGCAGCGCAAGATGGATCCCGCGGGCCTGCCGCGCTGGTGGCAGAAGCGCATGGAGCTCGCCCCTGGCTGGAAGCCGAACCATCTCGTGCAGGTCGTGCCGCAACAGTAGCCCGCGGTCGGCCCCGGCAGGATGACAGCTCCGCCCGGGCACGCTAAACCGCCGCCGCATGCTTCTGTTTCCCGCCATCGACCTGAAGGACGGCAAGTGCGTGCGCCTGTTGCGCGGCGACATGGCACGCGCCACCGTGTTCAACGACAGTCCCGCGGCGCAGGCGAAGGCGTTCGCCGGTGCCGGCTGCGAATGGCTGCACCTGGTCGATCTCAACGGCGCGGTCGAGGGCCATCCCGTCAACCGCGACGCCGTCATCGAGATCCTGAAGGCGGTCGATGTACCCGCCCAGCTGGGCGGCGGCATCCGCACCATCGAAAGCATCGCCCAATGGCTGGAGGCGGGCGTCAAGCGCGTCATCCTCGGCACCATCGCCGTCAAGGAGCCCGGCCTCGTCAAGGCGGCGTGCCGCCAGTGGCCGGGCCAGATCGCCGTGGGCATCGATGCCCGCGACGGCATCGTGGCGGTCGACGGCTGGACGAAGCAGAGCAGCGTGCGCGCGCTCGACCTCGCGCTGCGGTTCGAGGACGCGGGCATCGCCGCCATCATCTACACCGACATCGACCGTGACGGCGCCATGGGCGGGGTCAATGTCGATGCCACCGTCACGCTGGCGCAGCACCTCACCACGCCGGTGATCGCCTCGGGCGGCGTGAGCTCGCTCGACGACCTGCGCGAGCTGCGGCCGGCCGAGGAGTTCGGCATCATCGGCGCCATCGTCGGCCGCGCCCTCTACGACGGCCGCGTGACCGTTCCGGACGCCATCCGCGTGCTGAAGGGCGAGTAGCCGCCTTCAGGCGTAGGTGGGGTCGAGCCTCGACTTCAGATAGTCGGCGGCGACCACCGGAGCGTATCGGGCGCCACCTCCACGGCAGCTCGGCAGGCAGGCGACGACGGCGTCCGGATTGGGATCGAGGAAGAAGACGACCGAATGGCGGTCGCGGCGGCGCGGGCTGGCCACGCGGTGCGGAGTCGACACGTAGGTGTTGTTGGTCCAGCGCATCAGGCAGTCGCCGATGTTGCACACCAGCGCGCCGGGAACGACCGGCGCCTCGATCCACGCACCGGCCCGCGTGCGCACGGCGAGGCCGCCGACATCGTCGGTCGCAAGCAGGGTGAGGTTGCCGTAGTCGGTATGCTCGCCCGCCCCGAGCTCGCCCTCGGCCGGTGCCGGCGTGGCCGGATAGTGCAGCAGCCGCAGGACGGCCATCGGCCGTGACAGCTTGTCGTCGAAGAAATGGGGGTCGATGCCGAGATCGATCGCAAAGGCGCGATGCAGCGTCACGCCCAGGCGATGCAGGCGCGAGAAGTAGTCCAGCATCGTCTCGCGAAAGCCGGGAAGGTCCGGCCAGGGATTGCGATGACGGAACGGCTTGCCGGCGATCAGCTCGGGATCGTTCTCGGCCAGCTCCAGCCCGATGTTGAAGCATTCCTTGCGGTCCGGCAGCGTTCCGGGCTTGAGCGTTTCGCCTCCCAGCGGGACGTAGCCGCGGTTGCCGGCGGTGCCGACATAGCGCACGGCCTGCCTGACGGCGGCGGGGGCCGCAAACAGGCGCATCGACTGGGTGAAGACGCCGGCGATCACGTCGTCCGGGATGCCATGGCCGGTGACGTAGAAGAAGCCCACCTGCCGGCTTGCCGCGCCGATGCGCCTGGCGACCGCCTTTGCACCGCCGGCTCGCGCCTCGACGAGCGGCGAGACGTCGATGAGGGGAATGTCCGACGCGGGCGACATCGCCGCGATCCTACTGGGCGCGCCGCGCCGCGTCGACAAACCGCCGAGCCGCGCATATGGTCCGTCGCGCCATGCTGAAGGTCCGCATCATCCCCTGCCTGGACGTCAAGGACGGCCGCGTCGTCAAGGGCGTTCAGTTCGTCGGCCTGCGCGACGCCGGCGACCCGGTCGAGCAGGCGCGCGTCTACGACGCCGCCGGCGCCGACGAACTCACCTTCCTCGACATCACCGCGAGCCACGAGAACCGCGACACCATCCTGGAGGTCGTGGCGCGAACGGCCGAGCAGTGCTTCATGCCCCTGACGGTGGGCGGCGGGGTGAGGACGATCGAGGACATCCGTCGCCTGCTGCTGGCCGGCGCCGACAAGGTCTCCATCAACTCGGCGGCCGTGGCGCGGCCGGAGTTCGTGCGCGAAGCAGCCGAGAAATACGGCGACCAGTGCATAGTCGTGGCGGTCGATGCGCGGCAGGCCGGGCCAGGACGCTGGGAGGTGTTCACCCATGGCGGCCGGAAGGCGACCGGCCTGGATGCCGTGCAGTGGGCGCGCCGGATGACGGACTCGGGCGCCGGCGAGATCCTGCTGACCTCGATGGATCGCGACGGCACCCGGTCGGGATTCGACCTGGAGCTCACCCGCGCCGTCTCGGACGCCGTGCCGGTGCCGGTCATCGCGTCCGGCGGCGTTGGAACGCTCGACCATCTCGTCGACGGCGTCCTGAAGGGAGGCGCTTCCGCTGTGCTGGCGGCGTCGATCTTTCACTTCGGCGAATTCACGATCGCGCAGGCGAAGGAACGACTCGCACAAGCGGGCGTTCCCATCCGACAAATATCGCGTGCCGCGTAGTTTTCGCGTAAAGTTCATTTGGTGCCCGGACAAGAGGCACGACCAATCGCCCGCAGCCGCGAAAGTTCCCCTCGGATGGCCAAGAGCAAGAAGACCAAGAAGGCGCACCGCAAGAAGCGCCAGACGAGCCCCGTCGGAGTCGAGGAGCATGTGCTCGATCGCCTCTATGTCGTGATCGACGGCCGCAAGGGCGCCGACCCCGATACGTCCTATACAGCGCGGCTGTTCAGCCGCGGTCGCCAACAGATCGCCAAGAAGCTCGGCGAGGAAGCGGTCGAGGCCCTGATCGAAGGAATCCGCGGCGACAAGGTGAAGCTCGTCGCGGAGAGCGCGGACATGCTCTACCACTTGCTGACGCTGTGGGCCGCCATCGGCGTGCAGCCGGATGCGGTATGGGCTGAACTGGCACGCCGCGAGGGGTTGTCGGGCATCGCCGAGAAGGCCTCGCGCAGCCAGAAGTGAGGCCACCCGTTGTCAGCGGCGGCGGCGTGACCTACGTCCTGTTGGCATGGCCGACTACGATCGCAACAACGTCTTCGCTCGCATTCTGCGCGGCGAGCTGCCCTGCCGGAAGGTCTACGAGGACGCGTTCGCCCTCGCTTTCCATGACGCCAATCCGCAGGCGCCCGTCCATGTGCTGGTGATCCCCAAGGGCGAGTACGTCTCGAACATGGATTTCAGCGCCACGGCGCCCGCCGAAGCGGTGGCCGGCTTCTGGCGCGCCGTGGGCACGGTGGCCCGCGAGCTGGGGCTGGAGGCCGACGGCTACCGCCTGGTCGCCAACAACGGTCGCGGCGGCGGACAGGTCATTTTCCATTTCCACGTCCATGTCGTGAGCGGCAGGCAGCCGCCGGCGTTCGGCCGCGTCCACGCATGATGGTCGGACGGGCCTTGCTGCGCCGGCATCTGCTCGCCGCGGCCGCAATGGCATCGGCGGCGCCCGGAGTCATGGCCGCCCCGGCGCCACGGCCCCGCTTCTATGCGAAAGGAACCAAGCAGCGTGAGGTGCGCTTCGCGGGCGCCGCCGGCGTGACGCTCGCCGGAACACTGCTGCTGCCGATCTGGAGCGAACTCGAGAAGGTTCCGGGCGTCGTGCTGGTCGCCGGCAGCGGTCCGACCGACCGCGACGGCAACAATGCGCTGGTCGGCGAGCGCATCGACCTGCTGAAGCAGATCGCCGAGCTCCTTGCGGAGGCTGGCATCGGGTCCCTGCGCTACGACAAGCGTGGCATCGGCGAGTCGACGCCTCGCCCGCACGGCAGCGTCGCGGAGCAGGAGCGCTTCTTCTCCTGGGACAATTTCCTGGCCGATGTCGCGGCGGCGCATGCCGAGCTGCTGCGACAGGACGAGATCAAGGCCTACGCGACAGCCCTGCTTGGCCACAGCGAAGGCGGCCTGCTGGCCCTCGCCGCGGCGCCGACCATCACCCGCAATCCGCCGTATGGGCTGGCCTTGCTGGCCACGCCGGGCCGCCGGCTGGAAGACGTCCTGTACGATCAGATCGGCCGCGGCGCGCCTCACCTCGTCGATCCCGCCCGCAGGATCGTGGCGGACATCATCGCGACCGGCCATGTGCCGGCCGACCTGCCGCGCGAGCTGCAGCTCCTGTTTCCGGCCTATGGCGGTCCCTTCCTGCAGCGGCTGCTCGCTTTCGATCCGGCCCGCGCACTCGCCGCATCGCCCCTCGCCTGCCTGCTGCTGCAGGGCGCCGCGGACCGGCAGGTCGTGCCCATGGCCGATGTGCAGCCACTCATCGACGCGCTGGGCAAGCGCGATGCGCCGGGCGAGGCGGTGATCGTCCCCTCGGCCAGCCACAATCTGAAGATCGTCTCGTGGCCGACCGATCCGGGCTTCGGCGGCCCCCTCGCACCGGCCGCCGCGGCCAAGCTGACCGCCTGGATGAGGCAGCTGCTGGGCGCTTGATCGGCCGGCGGGTCGGACCGATCATCGTGCCCAGGAGGAAGACAATGACCATCACAGTGCGGCCGGTGACCGACGCGGTGGGCGCCGAGATCTCCGGCGTCGACCTGCGGCAGCTGACGGACGGCGCGTTCGCCGCCATCGAGCGCGCCTGGATCGCCCATTCGATGATCCTGCTGCGCGGTCAGCGGCTCGAAGACGACGACCTGCTGGCCTTCAGCCGGCGTTTCGGCGAACTCGATCCGCCGCCCAACCAGGAACGAGGCCGCATCAGCCCGCCCGGCTATCCCGAAGTCTACGTCGTCTCCAACGTCCTCGACGCCAAGGGCGATCCCATCGGGGCGCTCGGCGCCGGCGAGGCGGTCTGGCACACCGACATGAGCTATCTCGACACTCCACCCGACGCCTCGATGCTCTACGCGCTCGAGATCCCGCCGGCGGGCGGCAACACCTGGTTCTGTGGCATGCAGGCCGCCTGTGCGGCGCTGCCAGCCGAGCTGCGCCGCAAGATCGAGGGGCGGCGCATCAAGCACGACGGCACCTACAATTCCGGCGGCTATCTCCGCAAGGGCGTGACGCCGACGGACGATCCGATGGCGGCGCCCGGCGCCTGGCACCCGGCGATCCTCAGCCATCCCAACGGACGGCCGACCCTCTATCTCGGCCGGCGGCGCAATTCCTACGTGGAGGGCTACACGCGCGCGGAGTCAGATGCCGTGCTTGAAGCGCTGTGGGCCCACGTCACCCAGCCGCGCTTCGTCTACGAGCACGTCTGGAAGGTCGGCGACCTCGTGATGTGGGACAACCGCTCGACCATGCACCGCCGCGACCCGTTCGATGGCGCGGCGCAGCGCGTCATGCATCGCACGCAGATCAAGGGAACGGCGAGGCCCGTGGCCTTCGCGGCCTGACGCAAGCCGGTCCCGCGGCCAAGAAGAACACGAAACCGGAGGAACCATGCGGCGGCAGAAGAAATTCTATGCCTGGGGCTATGCCGACGAGGATCTCTCGCCGGAGGAGATCCGCACCTGGGAAGCCGAGGTCGCGCAGCGCTACGGCGTCTCGGGCTTCGACGTCACGCCGCCGCCGCGACCGGAGGAGATCGCGCTGCGCGCACCGCGCGTCGCGGTGCCCGCTGGTCTCCAGTCCCTGGTCCGCACCGACCATCTTGCCCGGCTGGAGCACAGCTACGGCAAGGCGGGCTTCGATGCCACGCGCATGTTCATGCGCTCGGTGCCCAATCCCCCCGATGCCGTGGCCTTCCCCGAGAACGAGCAGGACATCGTCCGCCTGCTCGACTGGTGCGATTCCATCGGCGCCAAGGCGATCCCCTATGGCGGCGGCTCCTCCGTCGTGAAGGGAATCGAGCCGGATGCCGCGTTCGAGAAGGTGGTCACCATCTCCACGCGCCACATGGACAAGGTGCTGGAGGTCGATGCCGTCAGCGAGGCGGCCCGCATCCAGGGCGGCATCTACGGTCCGGCCATCGAAGACCAGCTGCGCGACACGCCGTTCACGCTACGGCACTACATGCAGGCCTATCGCTGCTCGACCCTGGGCGGGTGGATCGCCACGCGCTCGGGCGGCCACTACGCCACGCTCTACACCCACATCGACGACTTCGTCGAAAGCACGCGCATGGTGACGCCGGCCGGCACGCTGGAGAGCCGGCGCCTGCCGGGATCCGGCGCGGGTCCCAGCCCCGATCGCATGGTCATCGGCTCCGAAGGCATCCTTGGCATCATCACCGAAGCTTGGGTGCGCCTGCGCAAGAAGCCGACCTTCCGTGCCTCGGCGTCGGTGCGCTTCAGGGACTTCTATTCAGGGGCCGATGCGGTGCGCGAGATCACCCAGGCCGGCCTCTATCCGGCCAACTGCCGCCTGCTTGAGGCGCGCGAGGCGCTGCCCGGCGTACCGTGGAGCAGCGAGGAGGCCGTGCTCGTGCTCGCCTTCGAATCGGCCGACCATCCGCTCGATGCCTGGATGAAGCGCGCCCTGGAGATCTGCGCCGGCCATGGCGGCGTGCCCGATCCCGGCGGCGACGACGAGAACGCCCATCGCTCGGGCGCCGCCGGCGCCTGGCGCAACCGCTTCATCCGCGCTCCGCACTATACCGAGCATGCGGTCGCGCGCGGCATCCTGAGCTCCACCTTCGAGACGTCGATGACCTGGGAGCGCTTCCGCGACTTCCACAGCAGGATCACCGCCATCACCCGGGACGCGATCCGCCGCATCACCGGCCGCGACGGCACCGTGACCTGCCGCTTCACCCACGTCTATCCGGACGGCCCCTGCCTCTACTTCACCTTCGGCGGCATCCTCGACAAGCGGGTCGCCCTCCAGCAGTTCATGGAGGTCCTGTCGACCTGCACGGCCGCGACCGTCGAGCACGGCGGCACGACGACCCACCATCACGCCGTCGGGCGCTTCCATCGCCCGTTCTACGACAGGCAGCGCCCGGAGCTGTTCGCCCGCGCCCTGCGCGGCGCCAAGCGTGAGCTCGATCCCAAGGGGATGATGAATCCCGGCGTGCTGATCGATCCCTAGGCCGCCATGGACTACCTCACCGGTCCCCTCCTGGCCTTTCTGGGCATCTCGGCACTCGTGATCGTGACGCCGGGGCCCGACACGGCGATCACCATCCGCAACACGCTTCTGGGAGGACGCCCGGGCGGCCTGGCCACGGCCATGGGCGTGGCGACCGGACAGGCGATCTGGGCGCTCGCCACATCCGCTGGGCTCGCCGCCCTCCTGGTCGCGTCGGAGCCGCTGTTCCTGATGGTCAAGTATGTCGGCGCCGCCTATCTCATCTGGCTGGGGCTGCAATCCCTGCGCGCCGCCTTCCGCCGGCAGGAAGAGCCGGGCGTCGCGGCAGCGGCCGCGCGGATGCCCTTGCTGGGGCCGCGCAAGGCGTATGGCCAGGGGATCGTCAGCGATCTCGGAAACCCCAAGATGGCGGCCTTCTTCACCAGCCTCCTGCCCCAGTTCGCGCCCGCAGGCGCGGGAGATTTCGCCGCGCTGGCGGCGCTCGGCCTGCTGTTCAGCCTGATGACCCTGCTGTGGCTGGCGGGCTATGCCCTGGCGATCGCGCGCATTGGCAACACGCTGCGCCGGCCGCGCATCCGCCGGACGCTCGAGGCCGTCACGGGAGCAGCCTTGATCGGCCTGGGCCTGCGACTGGCCAGCGAGGAACGCTGACGATCAGTCCGCCGTGATGTTGGCGGCGCGGATGACCTCCTTCCAGCGGACGAGCTCGCCGCGGATGAGATCGGTGTAGCCGGCGGCGCCCAGCGTGCCGGGCCTGACGCCGATCCTGGCAAAAGCTTCCCTGACCTGATCGCTCTGGAGTGCTGCCGTGATCTCCGTCTCCCACCGCTTCGCGACCTCCGGCGGGATTCCGGCGGCGGCCGAGAAGCCGAACCAGTTGGTGGCGACCACGTCCTGGAAGCCGGATTCGCGGAAGGTCGGCACGTCCGGCAGCCTCGGCGAGCGTTCCCCCTCGCTGACGGCAAGCGGACGCATGCGCCCGGAATTGAAGTAGCCGATGGCCGTCGGAAGGCTCTCCATGAGCGCCACGATCTGCCCGCCCATCAGGTCGTTCATGGCCGGTGCCGATCCTCTGTAAGGAATATGCGTGAGCTGTACGCCGGCCGATCGCGCCAGCAGCTGGCCGACCAGGTGGTTCATGGTGCCGTTGCCGCCCGAGCCGTAGGTGATTTCCCCCGGCTTGGCGCGCGCCATCTCGATGAGCTGCTGCACGCTCGTGATGCTGGAACCGCCGTTCACCGCCAGGACACTCGGGAAGGTCCCCACGAGGTGGATGTGCGTGAAATCGGCCAGCGGATCGTAGGGCACGTTCTTGTAGAGGACCGGACCGATGCCGTGCGACGCCGCGCTCGACATCATGACCACATGCGCATCGCCGCGCGCCTTGGCGACGATGTCGGCGCCCAGCATGCCGCCCGCGCCGGGCTTGTTCTCGACCACGATCGGTTGGCCCAGCCGCGTGCCGAACCAGTCGGCCAGGGTCCGCGACAGGATGTCGGCGGCGCCGGCGGGCGGAAAGTTGACGATCCAGCGGATCGGCTTCGAGGGCCATGGCGTCTGCGCGATGGCAAGGGCCGGCGACGCGAGAACCGCGACCGAGGAGAGAGCCGTGAAGCGCCGGCGAGAGATCATGGACCGGAATCCTGCGAGGCTGGGAAAGACGGTACGGCTATTGCAACATGCATGCCGGTAGCGAACAGAAGAGAGCCGGCGATGGATTTCGACCTCGTGATACGTGACGCCCGTCTTCCAGACAGCAAGCCGGAACAGCCGGCGCTCGACATCGGCGTGAAGGACGGCCGCATCGCGGCTCTGGCATCCGGCCTCGGCGGGACCGCGCGGGAGGAGATGAAGGCGGGCGGGCGCCTCGTCTGCGCGGGCTTCGTCGAAACCCACATCCACCTCGACAAGTCGTGCATCCTGGGACGCTGCGAGCACGAGAAGAAGCGCTTTCCTCATCTCGCCATGGAGCGCACCTCGGCCGTCAAGCACACCTTCACGGTCGAGGACGTCACCGAACGCGCGGCCGGCACCCTCGAGAAATGCATCTCCCACGGCGCCACGCGCATGCGCACGCATGTCGAGGTCGATCCGAAGGTCGGGCTGCGCGGCCTGGAAGGCGTGAAGGCGCTGATCGAGCGGTACAGGTGGGCGATCGATCTCGAGATCTGTGTCATGCCTCAGGAGGGCCTGACCAACAATCCGGGCACCGACGAGCTCATGGTGGCGGCGCTCCGGAACGGCGCGACCGTCGTGGGCGCCGCGCCCAACTACGACACCGACCGGCCGGCGCAGATCCGTCGGGTCTTCGAGTTGGCGCGCGAGTTCGACATCGACATCGACATGCATCTGGACAGCGGCGCATCGGCCGACGAGCTGGACACGCTGCTGGTGTGCGAGCTGACGGAGAAGTACGGCTGGGGGGGACGCGTCGCGATCGGCCACGTGACCAAGCTTGCCTCCATGCCGCAGACGGAGATGGACAAGGTCGCACGCCGCATGGCCGATGCCGGCGTCGCCCTGACCGTGCTGACGGCGACGGATCTCTATCTCGGCGGTCGCCACACCGACCACAACGTGCCGCGCAACGTCGTTGATGCCAACCGGCTTGCCGAACAGGGTGTGCTCTGCTCCGTCGCGTCGAACAACATCCTCAATCCCTTCACGCCGTTCGGCGACGGCCAGCTTCTGCGGCAGGTCAACATGCAGGCGATCGTCACCCAGCGCGGAACCGACGACGAGGTCCGCGCCGCCTGGGACATGACCACCTCATCCGCCGCGCGGCTGATGGGCCTGAAGGACTACGGCGTCGCCGTGGGCGGCCCGGCCGATCTCGTCGTGCTCGACGCGCCCGACCCGGTCACGGCGCTGCGCACGGTCGCGCCGGTGCTGGCGGCCTACAAGCGCGGCCGCCGTACCGTGACGCGGGAGCCCGTCCGTCTTCATCGTCCCTAGCAGGCTGTTGAAGAAGTGGTCGAGGGTCGAGCGCCGGAGGGTCGATTTGGCGGCATCCAAGGAGGTCAGGGTCGGCGGGAAGGTTTTCGGCTCCGCTTCGTCAAGCCTTGCCGGTCATGCCGG
>JBMONG010000027.1:206635-240998 GCA_049323495.1 Pseudomonadota bacterium | reverse complement strand
CCGTGATCGCCTGCGCCGGCACGCCGTCACGCACCAGCGCGTCCTTCACCGCGTTCGCGCGGCGCAGCGACAGCGCCATGTTGTAGGCCTCCGGGCCCGACGTGTCCGTGTGGCCCGTCGCCGTGATGCGGGCCTGGCCCTTGGTCTTGTAGGCGTCGGCGGCCTGCTTGATCGTGTTCAGCGCCTGCTGCGACAGGTTCGCACGGTCCCAGTCGAAGAACACCATGAACGACGGCGGCGCGACCATCGGGGCCGGCGGCGGCGGCGGCGGCGGGGCCGCGCCGAAGCGCATCTGCAGGCCCAGCATCAGGCTGAAGTTGTTGTTCTGCGGGTTGCTCGACACCGAGTAGCCGAAGCCGGCCGCATTGCCCGTATGGACGAAGTTCGGCGTCGTCGTGCCGTAGTAGCGGCCTTCCAGGTTGAGGCGGAACGTCGAGTCGATGTTGTAGCCGACACCGACCATGCCCTGGTAGGCGAACTGGGTGCTGGTCATCGTCGAGGCCAGCGCACCCACGTTCAGGAACGCGACACCAGCACCGGCACCGATATACGGAACGATGGAGCCGCCGGCCATGAAGTCGTAGTAGACGTTGCCCATCACGGAGATCTGGCTGAAGTTGATGCCAGCGCTGCCGTTGATGCCGTTCACCGTCAGGGTGCCGTTGTTCTCGCGGTAGGCACCTTCCAGCTCGATACGCGGACCGACGAAGTCGTAGCCGACGACGCCGCCCAGCACGTAGCCGGTGTTGAAGCTTGCATTCGCGGTCGACGAGCCGGTGAAGAACGGCGCGACGGTGACCGTCGAGGTGAACGAGTTGTTCAGCATCCAGTTGAGGCCGCCCTCAAGGCCGACATAGGCACCACCTGGCTGCAGCGACTGCGCCTGGGCGCAGACCGGCGCCGCCACGAGAAGCGCGGCACCTACGAGCATTTTCTTCATACTGGATCTCCCCCGCATCTGGTCGCGACGAGTTGCTGCATGACATGAGCAACGTGTCCCACTTTCTACACTACCTCCGGTATGCGCAGCAATCCGGGTGCCGCACATGAGGCAAAAGCGTGTTCTTTGTGCAACACCCGCGACGAAGGCCGGAAAAGCCAAAAAGAAGCCCTGCTGCGGCGCAGCAGGGCCAGTCTCTCATGAAGTACAGACACAAATGATACAACCCCATCGGAGCATTGTCCAACCAAGGCGGGTTCTGGCCATGATCACGCCACAATCGGACCCTGCGCTGGCGTACCGGACTTTTTGCGCTCCGCAATGAAGGACGGCGGCTTCAGGCCGGCGGCGCGATAACTACTGTACTTCGATTCAGCGCGCCGGCCCAGAAGGGATTTGCCTTGATCGACTGGCGGCAGCGGATCACCGCGGCGGCATGCCCTCGAAGGCCGGCACGGCCGGATCCATGGGATCCCAGGCGTGGCTACGCGCAGCGTAGGTCACGGCCTGCGCGCTATAGCGACCGGGATCATCCAGGCTCGCAGCGTGCACGGTGAACAGGTCCGGCATGGCGGCGAAGGTCATGTAGACGGGTGACCCGCAGGCGGGGCAGAAGGCGCGTGTCTTCACGCTGCCGCTGTCGCCGGTCATGTCGCGGTGCGTCGCCGCGCCGACGAGCCTGACGCGTGACCGGTCTGCGAAGGTGAGATAGGAGCCGTGCCCCGTGCCGCTCATGCGCTGGCAGTCGCGGCATCGGCAGTCGTTCATCGCCAGCGGCTCGGCGGCGATCTCGTAGCGGATCGCGCCGCAGGCGCATCCGCCGGTGAAGGGCCTCGTCATGTCGTTTCTCCTGTGTCGTGGCGGGGCATGTGAGCCTCCCAGCGGGAAAGGCGGGAGTGACAAGTGTGGCGGGATTGACAGCGGAGAGCGGCGACAGAGGTTTTCGTGGTATCGGTGGTCCTCGCGGCGGAGACATCGGTCGCAGCACAAGCGGAGGAAAGTGCGATGGTGCGGATGACGACGGTGATGATCCTGGCGGCGATCGGCCTGTCGACGGCGGCGAAGGCCGACGTGGCGGCGGGAGATGCGTGCGCCTCGAACCTGTCGGCGGTCGGCAAGTCGATCTACGCCGCCGTCGTCGCGGCCAACCCGACGATCAGCACCCTGCGCGAGACGGTCCGCTCGCAGGCACGTGGCATGGTGATGGGCGGGCAGATCTCGCGCGACGACGCCGAGGCGAATGCGGTCCCCGCCGCCGAGTGCGTGCGGGTCAGATTGCAGTAGAGCCCCGGCAAATCCCGGCACTGTGTAACAATCGTGTCGAAATGGACCCACCCCACGGCCTGAAGTAGACTCCCGACGTTCCTTTTGCCGGAGTCTTCCGATGCCCCGTTCCTCGTGGAAAGGCTATCTCAAGCTCTCCCTCGTCTCGTGCGCCGTCGCGCTCTACAACGCGACCTCGGCGTCGGAGCGGGTGTCGTTCAACACGCTGAACCGCAAGACAGGGAACCGTCTCAAGCAGAACCTGGTCGACAGCGTCACCGGCGATCCCGTCGACACCGCCGATCGCGTGAAGGGCTACCAGGTCAGCAAGGGCCAGTACGTGATGGTCGAGGACGAGGACCTCGAGGCGCTCAAGATCGAGAGCACCAGGACCATCGAGATCGAGACCTTCGTGCCACAGGCCGAGGTCGACCAGCTCTATCTCGACAGCCCCTACTATCTCGCGCCCGACGACAAGGTTGCGGAGGAGGCCTTCGCCGTCATCCGCGAGGCCATGACCAAGAAGAAGATGGTCGGCATCGGCCGCGTCGTGCTGGCGCGCCGCGAGCGCATGCTGATGCTGCAGCCGCGCGACAAGGGGATGCTGGCGACCACCCTGCGCTATCCCTACGAGGTGCGCCAGGACGCCGACTACTTCGCCGACATCACAGACGTGACGCTGCCGCCGGAGATGCTCGACATCGCGCAGGAGATCATCGGCCGCATGTCCGGCCACTTCCAGCCGGAGACCTTCGCCGATCGCTACGAGGAAGCCGTCGTCGCCATGCTGCGCGCCAAGCAGACGGGCCATGTCTTCAGCGTGCCCGAGCCGTCGCAGCCGGCAAACGTCGTCAACATCATGGATGCGCTGAAGCGCAGCCTCGAAGCGTCGGGCGGGGAGGCGGGGGCCGTGCGCCGGCCTCGCGCGCCGAGCAAGCAAAGCCAGCGAGCGGCCGAGGCTCCCGCAGCGGCCACGCGCAAGCCGGCCGCGCGCAAGGCAGCGGGCCGCACCTCGACGCCGCGCAAAGCGGCGCGCTGACCGGGGGAGGCCACGATGCCTCTCGCCGGACCTCTCGCGGGACAGACCCTCTACCTCGTCGGCCGCCTGCCGGGACTGACGCGCCGGCGTCTCGATCAGCTCGTGCGCGCACGCGGCGCGAAGCTGGCGCTGCGGCCGGGGGCACGCGTCGGCGTGATCGCCTTCGGCCATTCGGCGGTGGCGCGCGCGCTGGGCGACGGCCGCGTCCAGCTGCCGCCCGGCCTGCCGGCCACGGCGCCGCTGGTCAGCGAGAACGTGCTCCGCCGCCAGCTCGGCCTGCTCGAGCCCCCTCCGGGCGACGTCGATCGCAGCCTGGGACGCGGCGAGATCGAGAGGCTGAGCGGGCTTTCGGCCAACGTCGTGGCGTGCCTGGTGCTGTTCGACGTCCTCGAACCGGTCGACGAACGCTTCGCCTGGCGCGATCTCGTGGCGGCGCGCGAGGCGGCGCGGCTGCTGAAGCGCGGCATCTCGCTCGGTGACGTGCTGGAGGCGGCGGTCGCCCTGCGCCGGCGCGGGGGCCATCTGGCCGAGGCGCGGCTCACCGAGGGACCCTCGGGCGAACTGCTGCGGGAGGTGGCCGGCCAGCTTGCCGAACTGTCCGGCCAGCTCACCATGCGCCTGGACGTCGGGCCGGCGCACGAGCCGCCGCGCAGCCTCGACGATCTCGTGACCGAGGCCGAGGCGGCGGAGGAGACGGGCGACCACGGCACCGCAGAGAGCCTCTACACCACGGCCATGCGCGCCGACACGGCCGATCCGGTGCTGCCCTTCAATCTCGGCAACGTGTTTCAGGCGCAGGGCCGCGCGTCCGAGGCCAAGGTCGCCTGGCAGATCGCGGTCGCCCGCGATCCGGCCTTCGCCGAGGCCTGGTACAACCTTGCCCTGGCGGCGGAGGACGACGGACAGGCCGACCTCGCCGTCGCGCAATATCGCCGCGCCGTGCAGGCGCAGCCGGAATATGCCGATGCGCATTTCAACCTGGCTCTCCTCCTGACCAGGCTGGACCGCTGTGCCGATGCGCTGCCGGCCTGGGAGCGCGTGCTGGAGCTCGAGCCGACGTCCGGACAGGCCGCCACGGCCTACAAGGCATCCGCCCTCTGTCGCATGCGCCTGCAGCAGGAGAAGGCGCAGGCGGGATAGAGGCCCCTCCCGGCAAAGGCTGGCCCTCTCGGGCACTCCGTCGCTCGCGAGGCGGGGAAGCCTATAGCGGCATCGTCACCATGATGCGGGAGAAGGGGACGGAGCGATCTATGGCGATAGCGGCTGCGCGCGCAGGACCGGTCAGGGACGCCACGATCTGCAGGCCCAGGCCGGTGCCGGTGCGGGGCTCGAAGCCCGCCGGGAAGCCGCCGCCCTCGTCGCTGACGGCGATCATGACGGCCCCGTCGCCGCGGCGGACGACGACCGTCACCCGGCCGCGGCCATGCTTCAGGGCATTGGTGACCAGTTCCACCACGATCAGGCCGAGATTCGCGAGCTGGTCGGCCGACAGCCTCATGGCCTCGCTCTCCAATGCAAGCCCCCGATCGCCCGACGGCGGCAGCAGTTCCCTCATCTCGTCGACCAGCCCGCGGAGGTACTCGCCGCAGTCGGCGGCGACCGGCGACCCGCCCTTGTAGAGCCGGCGATGAACAGCGGCGATCGCCAGGACGCGGCCGGCTGCCTGCGCCACCTGCGTGCGCGCCTCGCTGTCGCGCAGCGTGCGGAGCTGGATGACAAGCGCGCTGTGCACGAGCTGCAGAGAGTTCGTCACCCGATGGTGGATTTCCCTGGCGAGCAGGTCCTTGTCGTGCAGCAGCTGCTGGTTTTCGCGCAGCAGCGCCTCCTTCTCGCGCAGCGTCCGCTCGCGCAACTGCTCCCGCTGCTGGGCGCTGATGGCGACGGCCAGCATATTTGCCAGACCCTGCAGGAAGGCCACATCGGCATCGCCGAAAGCACCGCGGTCGGTGCTGTCGACCTCGAGAACGCCGAAGTCCTCCTGCGCGGTCCGGATATGCACGTTGATGGCGCTGCGCACGCCGTGCTCGACCAGAAGCGCCGGCACCCGGAAGCGCGATTCATGGGCAAGGTCGTTCGCCACGACCGGCGCGTGGGTCCGGAAGGCATAGCCCGCGGGACTCGCAAGGCCGCCGCCCACACGGGCGTGCCCGACGATCCCCGGCCGCCAGCCCGTTCCGGCCCGGACGAGAAAATCACCATCCTCCGGCAGGTACTGAAGGACCTTCGTCAAGCGCACCTCCAGGCCGACGCCGGCGAGGCGGCTCGCCTCGTCGAGGATCGCTTGCAGATCGCTGGTGTCGAGGGCGAAGCGGCCGAACCTGGCGACAAGCTCCTGTTGCCGCAGGCGGAGTGCCAGTTCAGCGGGTACGCCCCCAGCCTGGTTGTGCGGTGGCATGGGAATCATCACGGTCGCCGGTAAGAAAAAGGGGCACCGGTGCGGCGCCCCTTTCGCTGGCAGCGAACAGCAGACCTATCAGAGATCCGCCGCCTTCTTGATCTCTTCCTTGCCCTTGCCGACGGCCTTCTGCAGATCGCCCTTTGCTTCCTGCATCTTGCCCTCGCCCTTCATGGCAGGATCGTCCGTGGCCTCGCCCACGCCCTGCTTGACCTTGCCGGTGGCCTGGTTGGCCGTGCCCTTGATCTTGTCCATCGTGCTGCCCATCTGGGGCCTCCTTTTCATCGTTGAACCGAGACTCGAACAACGCGACGCGCCTCGGGTCGTTGCGGCAATTCTCCCTTCAGCCGCGTCGTTTCCTGCGCGCTGGCCGGTCGCCCGTGCCCGGGGATCCGGCAGGCAGGCCGGCATACTGGCCGCCGTATCCCCCCTTTTGCCGGATCTCCGGCCCTTGCCCATCGCGCATCGCGCGGCGGTAGGGATCGGGGCCGCCGTCGTCCTCGGCCAAGGCGCGGCCCGGACCGATGCCGTCCTCCTGCCCGATGCCGCGTCCCTTGGGGGCGGCGTGTTCCGTCGGCGGCGACGCTTTCGTTCCGCGTTTCATGAGTTGCTCCACCGTTGCGTCACCCTGAAGGAATGACGTGGAGGCCGCGTCGTTGCCTCCGCCCCTGCGGGCAACTGCGCGACACCTGGCTCACCGGCAACTGGCTGCGGCGCGGCGGCGTTCACCCGGCAGTGCCAATGCAGGAGGACGAAGATCATGAATCCGCGAGACGAGGCATTGCGCAACGAGATCACCGACACGCTGACACAGGCCGGTGTCGACGCGCGCAGCCTGGCAGTCGAGGTACGTCACGGGGCGGTGCTCGTGCAGGGCATCGTTCCGTCGGTCGAGCAGGAGCGCAAGCTGCGGGCGGTGCTGGAGGACCTTTCGGTTCGGCCGCAGCGATATGCGGTTAACGTGCTCCCCGTTGCCGGCAGCGACAGCGTCGACGGGCGCGGCCGCTCGCCGCTCACCGGCACGTCGGCCGATTCCGCGCACGAAAGCCGTCATCAGCTCGATCCCAAGTAGACCGTGCCGGCGCCTCCACCGGCCGTAGCGGCTCGGCACATCGCCGAGGTGGCCGAAGCCCTGCCGAACTGCGCCGACCCGGGGTTCGGCCGGCATTTCGACCGCTTCGGCGATCGGCGCGTCGTGCTGCTGGGCGAGGCCAGCCACGGGACGGCGGCATTCTACCGGGCGCGCGCGGCCATCACGCAGCGGCTCATCGAGCATCATGGCTTTACCATCGTCGCGGTCGAAGCCGACTGGCCCGACGCCGCGGCCATCGACCGCCACGTCCGGGGGCGCCCTGGGCTCGCGGGAACCGAGCCGCCTTTCCGGCGCTTTCCCACCTGGATGTGGCGCAACACCGAGGTGGCGGCCTTCGTCGCCTGGCTGCATGGCCACAACGCGGACGTGACGGAAGGACGGCGCGCGGCCTTCCATGGGCTGGACATCTACAGCCTGGGCAGCTCGATCGCCGCCGTGCTGACCTATCTCGATGAGGTCGATCCGGCGGCGGCGCGCGTCGCGCGCGAACGATACGGCTGCCTCACGCCCTGGCAGAACGATCCACCGACTTACGGTCGCGCCGTGCTGACCGGCGGCTATCGCCGATGCGAGGACGCTGTCGTCGCACAATGCCGCGAGCTGCTGCAGCGGCGGCTCGATGATGGCGGCCACGATCGCGAGAGCCTTCTCGACGCCGCGCAGAACGCCCGGCTGATCGCGGCGGCCGAGCGCTACTACCGCGCCATGCACCATGGCGGGCCGGAGTCCTGGAACCTGCGCGACACGCACATGTTCGACACACTCGACCATCTGCTGCGATGGCACGGACCGCAGGCGAAGGCCGTCGTGTGGGCGCACAACTCCCATGTCGGCGACGCCCGCTTCACCGACATGGGAAAGCGCCGCGACGAAGTGAATCTCGGGCAGCTCTGCCGGCAAAGATTCGGCGACGCCGCAGCCCTGGTGGGATTCGGCACCCACGCCGGCACGGTTGCCGCGGCGACAGACTGGGGCGGCGACATGGAGGTCAAGCGGGTGCAGCCCTCTCTTCCGGGCAGCTATGAGCGTCTGTGCCACGAGGCCGGCCCACGACGTTTCCTGCTCGACCTGACGGTGGACGGCGACCTGCGGGCGTCACTGCTCGACGAACGGCTGGAGCGGTTCATCGGCGTCATCTACCGCCCGGAGACGGAGCGGCTCAGCCACTATGCGGCGGCTTCGCTGCCGCAGCAGTTCGACGCCTGGGTCTGGTTCGACGAGACCAGAGCCGTCGTTCCCCTCGGGCCGGAGCATGCACGTCCGGGGGCCCACGAAACGTGGCCCTTCGGCCTGTGAGCGGCGGCAGGATCGCCGCACGTCGCCAAAGCGGAACGAGATGAGGTGCGCCCGCACCTCTTCTCGTTCGCCCGCAAAGGTAATCGCGGTTCGGCAGGAGCATGATGAGTCCGGCTACCAGCCGGACTCATCCTGCTTCAGAGCGGGAAGACCACCAGCAGCATCGGCACAGCGACCAGCAGCACCACGACCTCGAGCGGCAGGCCAAGCCGCCAGTAGTCGGAAAAGCGATAGCCGCCGGGGCCCATCACCAGGGTGTTGTTCTGGTGCCCGATCGGCGTCAGGAACGAGCAGGAGGTGGCGATCACCGCACCCATCAGGAACGTGTCGGGATTGACCGACAGCTTCTGCGCCAGCTCGATCGCCAGCGGCGCGGCGATGACGATGTTTGCCACGTTGTTCAGCACGTCCGACAGCAGCATGGTGATCGCCATCAGCAGCACCAGCGTCACGACGGGCGACTGGCCTTGCGTGAGCTGCACGATGGCGCCGGCCATCAGCGCGGTGCCGCCCAGCTTGTCGAAGGCAGCCCCCAGCGGCAGGAGGCAGGCCAGCATGACGATGACAGGCCAGTCGACCTGCTCGTAGAACTCCCGCGCCGGCACCAGCTTGGTTGCGGCATAGCCCGCGACGGCGATGGCGAGCGCCACCGTGAAGGGCAGGAGGCCCAGCACCGCGGCCGCGATGGCCATGCCGAACAGGCCGACGGCGATGCCGATGCGCCGCCTGCTCACCGCCGCCACGCTGGCGCGGCCGACGGCGATGACACCGAGCTGCTCCAGCGTCGCCCGGCGCGCCGCGCCGATCCCCGCCAGCAGCAGCAGGTCGCCGGGCTCCATGGTGCGGTTGCGCACGCCGCCCTGGACGATGGTGCCGGCGCGGGACACGGCCAGCAGCGTGACGCCGAAGCGCCCGCGCAGGTCCACCTCGGCGGCGGTGCGGCCGGCGAGTCGCGAATCGGTACGCACCACGGCTTCGACGATGGTCGGCTCGGGCGCCTTTTCCTGCTCCGCCGTCTCGGCCTCGCGGCTGGTGCTTTCGGCGGCTGGGGCGGGGGCCTCGGCTACAGCCTTCTCCGTCACGGTATCCGGGTCCTGCAGGCCAACTTGCTTGATGAAGGTGGCAATGGCGTCGGTCGATCCTTCGACCAGCAGGGCGTCGCCGGCCTGCAGGACCAGACGCCGCGATCGGCTGTAGAAGGTGCGTCCGCCCCGCGCCAGCCCAATGATCAGCAGGTCGGCCTGCTCGGCCTCCGCGTCGAGCTCCGCCACGGGGCGTCCGATCGCGGGCGATTCATCCGGCACGCCGAGTTCCGCCTTGAACGAGGCCCCCGGCGTGCCGACGCCGGGATCGACACGACGCGGCAGCAGGCGCCAGCCCACCAGCGCGATGAACAGGACGCCCGCGGCGGCGACGGGCAGGCCGACGGGCGTGAAGTCGAACATGCGGTAGGGCTCGCCCAGGCGCTCCTGGCGGATGCCCGAGGCGATCAGGTTGGCCGGCGTGCCGATCAGGGTGACGATGCCGCCCAGCACCGTCGCAAAGGCCAGCGCCATCAGGGTAAGGCCGGGCGGCCGGCCGGCGGCGCGGGCTGCACGGATGTCGTAGGGCATCAGCAGCGCCAGCGCACCGACGTTGTTCATGATGCTCGAGAGCGCGGCCCCGATGCCGCCGACCAGAAGAATATGCAGCGGGGCACCGCGATTCTTATCGGACAGCCGCCGCGTCAGGGCGTCGAGCGCCCCGGAGTTCTCGAAGGCGCGCGATGCGATCAGCACCAGGGCCACGATGATGACTGCCGGGTCCGAGAAACCTGAAAACGCCTCCGCGGCGGGAACCACCCCCAGCACGACGGCGGCGAGGAGACCCGCCGCGGCGATCAGGTCATGCCGATAGCGGCCCCAGAGCAAGAGCACCAGGATGACGCCGAACAGTGCGAACAGCGTCATCTGTTGAATCGTCAGCATACGTAGGTTCGTCTCTCCCCTGTGGCAGCATAACGAACCAGACGGCTTTCCCGTTCCTGCCGGCAGGAGGCTCAGCGGCCGACATCCAGCTCCTGGGCTCGGGCAGCTCCTGGGCCCAGGCCTCGAATTCGCTTCGGACGCCCGGCAGGCAGATCCAGATCGCGCAGATCCCGCTGCGCGTCCCTGCGGCATCCGAGGCAATGTCGCTGCGGAAATCGTCGAACACTGCTTTGCCGCGCCACTACTTCCATTCCGCTCGGCAACTGGGCCGTGCCCGCAACGTTCCCTCCGAGCGGCGTTCAGACCCGCGTCGCGTCCTTTGGGCGCCTTTCCGTGTCCAATGCGGAGTGACGGCATGGCGACCCCAAGAACGGCATCGACGTCGCGCGCTTCCAGGGGCGTGATGGCAACAGGATCGGGATACGGCAGGTGGCCATCCCGACGGACAATACCGTCATCCGTTGGCGCCGCAGGAGCACAAGCGGGCTAGATCGCGATCGTGGGCGGACAGCCGCTCGCTGCTGTAGCTGTACCGGCACGTCCTTCTGGCGGTGAGATGCGGCGAGGCGGGAGGGCCTGCTGATACGGGCGCCGGCTTCTTACGAAGCATCGACGTCGACAGCACCGGAGAACTGACATGGCAGAGATCGGATCACGCACCTGGACCATTCCCGAGGGATACATCCCGTCCGCGAGCTCCTTCGACGATCCGGCGCTCGTCTCGCACGAGGCCGCCTGCATACTTAATGCAGGCGACGCTGAGGCACGGATCACGATCACCCTGTACTTCGCCGATCGCGGTCCGGCCGGGCCGTACCATGCGAGCGTTCCGGCGCAGAGGACAATGCACCTGCGATTCAACGACCTCGTCGATCCGGAACCCGTGCCGCGCGACACGCCATATTCCTCCGTCATCGAGGCGAGCCGGCCCGTGGTCGTGCAGCACACGCGCCTCGACTCCCGGAAGGCAGAGGTCAGCCTGCTGTCGACGATCGCCTATCCGGCAGACTGAACGGGCGCTGGGAAGGCGCGACCGCGGGTGGCAGTGGTGGAGTGAGACCGAGAACACCGCGACCTGCCGACGGTCGGCGTGTGCCAACCGTCCCTCGCCCGCCCGCGGGCAGAGTGTCGATCCGGTCCCGTCATCCGCTAATGCCTGAGCCCGGCCTGCTTCATGAGGGGGAGAACGCGGTCGCAGAAATGCTGCAGCTCTGCATGGTAGTCCTGGAAGTACAGCACGACGCCGTGCAGGCCACGACGGGAATAGTCCTGAAGCTGGTCCACGATCTGCTCAGGCGTGCCGATCAGGGGATTGGTGCCGTAGCCAGCGCAGAAGCGCTTCACGCGGTCTTCGAAGCCGTGCTGGAAGGACTGGCTCTGCACGCCCAGAACGGAAAGCATGTTGCGGGCAGCCTCCCAGTCGCCATTGTCCAGAATGCGCGCATAGGCCGCCTGCGCTTCGGCCTCGGTGTCGCGGCAGATGATGAGGGCGGAGCACATCAGCCCGACGTCGCGGCCATACTTCTCGTCGGCGATGCGACTGACCGAGAGCAGCCGGTCGATATCCTCCGGCTTGGAAACCGAGCCGAAGCTGATGTCGATGTGCTTGGCCGTGAACTCCATGCCGGCCGGCGACGTGCCGGCATTGATCAGCACCGGCCCCGGCTTCTGGATGGGCTTGGGCTCGGCCTCGATTCCGCTCATGTCGAAGTAGCGGCCCTTGAAGTCGCCGCCCGGCGGGTCGCTCCACAGCTTCTTCACCACCGTGATCCATTCGTCGCCGAAACGGTAGCGGTCGTCGTGCTCGCGCAGCTCGACGCCGAACATCCTCATCTCGTCGGCGAACCAGCCCATCAGCACGTTCAGCCCGAAACGGCCGTTGGAGATGTGATCGATGGTCACCGCCTGCTTGGCGGCGATCACGGGATGGTTGAGCGCGACGTGCGACGTGGCGAAGCAGGTAATGTTCTTCGTCAGCGCGGCCATTGCCGCAGCCCAGGTATAGACTTCGAAGGTGCTGCCGTTGTGGTTAGACGGACCGCCCTGGCCCTTGAACCGGCCGAGCGGCAGGGCGATTTCCATGCCGACGCTGTCGGCCAGCTGTATCACCTTGCGATTGTAGTCCCACGTCATCTGGTCGCCCTTGGGGAGGGTGGTGATGACGTTGCCGCCGCTGCAGTTCAGCGCAAAGATGCCGAGCTTCAGCTTCTGGTCGTTGAAGACAGGTATGTGAAGGCGCCGGTATTCCCGCAGTTCTTCCCTGTTCATCGTTTCACTCCCGATCTGTCCTCTCGGCTTCGTCCTGACGCGTTCGCCGTTGCCGCTCATGCCGGTGCACTTCTGGCCGATGCACCTCAGGCCGACCGACCGCCGTCGATCAGGTAGTCGCAGGCGGTCACGTAGGATGCCTCGTCGCTCGCAAGGAACAGGGCGAGGTTGACGATTTCTTCGGAGGTGGCCGCACGCTGCAGTGGCCGGCTGCGGCTGAGCGCATCCCACGCCGTCTGGCGCTCGCTCTCGGGCAATCCGCCGAAGAATGCCTTGGGCATGGCGGTATCGACCAGGCCGGGCAGGATGGCATTGACGCGGATACCCGGCGCCAGCTCGATCGCCGCCACCTTGGTCAGCATCAGCACGCCCGCCTTCGACGATCCGTAGGCCGACATGTTGGGCAGGGCGCGCACGCCTCCACCCGACGAAACGTTGACGATGGAACCCCGTCCGGTCGTCATCAGGGGCGCCAAGGCCTTCATGGCCAAAAACACCGCTCGGGTGTTGACTGCATGCAGGCGGTCGAACTCCTCGACCGTGGTCTGCAGCAGCGGCTTGCCCAGGATGATGCCGGCATTGTTGTAGAGGATGTCGAGCACGCCCCAGCGCGCATGCACCGCTTCTGCGAGAGACGCGACATCGGCTTCCCGTGACATGTCCGCGGCGTGGAAGAAGAAGGGAAGGGCCCTGCCGCGCAATTCGGCCTCGAGCGCCCTGCCGGTAGCCGCGTCGAGATCGGAGCCCAGCACCTCGGCGCCGGCCTCGCAGAACATGCGGCAGGCCACGCGGCCCATGCCGCCGGTCGCGCCGGTGATCACCGCGCGCTTTCCGGCGAGCCGCCCGCGCAGGCCGGCATAGGAATCGGAAGCATCGGACATCGTCATCACCTCATCCAGCCGACTTGAACAGCCAGGGCCGACGTGCGCGATAAGCCTCGGCGAAGGTGCGGATCTCCGGCAGGTTCTGCAGGGTCATCTCTATGTCATCCAGGCCGAGCAGCAGCCGCCGCTTGCGGCCGGGCTCGATCTCGAAGCGGCGGGTGGCGCCGGCGACGCCGCTCCAGTTCTGCGCCGCGAGATCGACGGCGATGTGCGTACCCGGCGCGGCGTGCAGCGCCGCGCGCTCGGCCTGCAGGACGGTGACGTCCTCGCGGATCAGCAGCAGGCCGTGCTTGACGGCGTTGTTGTGGAAGATGTCACCGAACCCGGCGGCGATGATGCAGCGTATGCCGTAGTCGACCAGCGCCCACACCGCCGATTCGCGACTCGATCCGACGCCGAAGTTGCGGTCGGCGACCAGGATACCGGCCACCCGGAAAGCCGGGCGGTTCAGGATGAAGTCGGGCTTCTCGCCGCCCGCACCGTCGAAACGCAGGTCATGGAAGAGCACGTCGCCATAGCCCTGCGCACGCGGCCGGCGGATGAAGCGCACGGGCGAGAGCTGGTCTGTATCGACATTGGCCCAGTCGATTGGCGCAGCAACGGCGTCGAGCGCGACGAACGGCACGGGCATCAAACCGCCTCCTCTGGCAGCGTGCGCACGTCGACGATGCGTCCAGCGAGTGCTGCCGCCGCGGCCATTGCCGGGCTCATGAGGTGGGTGCGCGCACCCTTGCCCTGGCGCCCCGGAAAGTTGCGATTGGACGTCGAGGCGCAGCGCTTGCCGGCCGGCACGAGGTCCCCATTCATGCCGCAGCACATGGAACAGCCGGATTCGCGCCACTCGAAGCCCGACTCGCGGAAGATGCGGTCGAGGCCCTCGGCCTCGGCATGCCGCTTCACCATGGTCGAGCCCGGCGAGACAATGGCCGGCACGACCGCACGTCCTAGCCGGGCGATTGCCGCGGCAGCTCGCAGGTCCTCGATCCGTGCGTTGGTGCACGAGCCGATGAAGACCTGGTCGATGGCGATGCCGGCCAGCGGCGTGCCGGGTGCCAGGTCCATGTAGTCGAGCGACCGCAGGACGGCCTCGCCTTCGGCGTTCCACGGGACCGTGCCGGTCACGGGCACCGCCTCCTCGGGACTGGTACCCCAGGTCACCATGGGCGCTATGGCGGCGGCGTCGATCTCGATTTCAGCGTCGAAGGCCGCGCCGTCGTCTGAGGGCAGGGATCTCCAGAAGGCGAGTGCGGCCGTCCATGCCGCGCCTTGCGGTGCATAGGGGCGGCCCCGCAGGTAGCGGAAGGTCTTGTCGTCCGGGGCCACCATGCCGGCGCGGGCGCCGGCCTCGATCGCCATGTTGCATAGGGTGAGACGGCCTTCGATCGAAAGGCTGCGCACCGTGGGACCGGCAAATTCGATGACATGGCCGGCCGCGCCGTTGGCGCCGATGTGCGCAATCGCGAACAGCGCCACGTCCTTGGCGGTGACGCCGTGGCCCAACGCGCCATCGATGCGCACGCGCATGGTGCGGGGCTTCTTCTGCCAAAGTGTCTGAGTGGCCAGCACGTGCGCCACTTCCGACGCTCCGATGCCGAAGGCCAAGGCTCCCAGCGCCCCGTGCGTCGACGTGTGGCTGTCGCCGCATACGATCAGCAGGCCGGGCTGCGTCAGGCCCTGCTCCGGGCCGACGACATGCACAATGCCCTGCCGTGGATCGTCGAGGTCGAACAGCGTGAAGCCGTGCCGCCTGGCATTGGCTTGCAGGCTGCCGACGGCCGTGCGCTGCGCTGCATCGCCGATGTCTTCCAGCCGGTGGCTGACGGTGGGGGTGCCATGGTCGGGCGTGGCGAAGACCTGGTCGGGGTACATCACCGGCTGGCCGCGTTCGTCGAGGAAGCGGAACGGGTGCATCGAGCCATCGTGCGCGAGGTGCCGGCCGACGAAGAGCAGCGTCTGGCCGTCGCCGTCCTCGAGGATGGCATGGTCCGCCCAGATCTTCTCGAACATGGTGCGCGGACGGTTCATGGTGCCACTCACCGATAGCGGTCCCGCAATGCGTCCCACTCGTCGGCACCGACGCGCCGGAAGCCTTCCTCGACACCGACCTCGCCCGGCAAGGCCGGATGGGCGCCCAGCCGCCGTGCCTCGGCCAACACCTGGTCGCCGATGCCGTAGACGGACTTCAGCAGGATGCTGGGCAGGATGATGATGCGGTAGCCCATGCGCTTCGCCTCGTCGAACGGCACGCTCGGCGTCTTGCCACGGTAGACCAGGTTCAGCAGGCAGGGGCCCGCCACCCGGCGCGGCACTTCGGCGAGCTCGTCGACCGTCTGCGGCGCTTCCACGAAGGCCAGGTCGGCGCCGGCCTCCAGTGCGGCGTTGGCGCGCCGGATCGCCTCATCGAGGCCCAGGGAGGCGCGGCTATCCGTGCGTGCAATGATGACAAAGTCGGCAGTGCGGCGGGCGGCGGCGGCGGCCCGGATCTTGGGCAGGTACTCGTCGAGCGGTATGACGCGCTTGTCGCTGAGGTGGCCGCACTTCTTGGGAAAGTCCTGGTCCTCGATATGGAGGCCGGCAACCCCTGCCGACTCGTAGGCGCGCACCGTGCGGGTCACGTTCAATTCGTTGCCGAAGCCGGTGTCAGCGTCGGCGATCAGCGGCACGCGGATGGCCCCGGCGATGCGGGCGGCATTGGCCGCCATCTCGGACATGGTGATCAGGCCGTAGTCGGGATAGCCCAGCGACGCGGCGGTGCCGGAGCCGGTCATGTAGCAGGCGGGAAAGCCCGCGATCTCGATCGTGCGGGCGGTGATGCAGTCGTACGCGCCGGGCGCGACGATCATCTCGTCCCCCGCGAGAAGGCGGCGCAGTTCCTGGGCAGGATGGGGCATGGTCTCCTCGTGGCTGCGGATGTCCATGGCGAGAAGCCTTGGAGCGTGCGTCAGGGGGCGGGGGCGCCGATTGCGGCCAGGCCCTGGCGCGCGCAATCCATGTCCTGGCTGTAGTGGCCGCCGCTCAGGCCGATCGCACCGACCACGATGCCCTCCTCGCGGATCGGGAAGCCGCCGCCGAACACGGTGAGGCGCGGCGTGTGGACGATGCCATGCAGCAGCGGCGGATCGTTCTTGATGAACTCGAACCAGGCGTGGGTCGCCATGCCGGTCACGGCGCTGGTGTAGGCCTTGTCCTGCGAGATCGACACCGAAAGCTGCGAGGCGCCGTCCATGCGGTGGAAGTGCTTGAGGATGCCGGCCTCGTCGCAGACCGCGACCGACATGCGCAGGTTCAGGCCCGCCGCATGCGCAGCGGCGGCCTGCGCGGCCTTGATCGCGGTTTCGATGTCGATGCTCCTGCGCGTGAAACTGGACATGAATTCACTTTCCCTCTGTGGCCTAACCCATCCGGTTGGCGAGCCGGGCATTGCCGCGCGAAGCTTCCTGGATCTCGATGGCGGCCGCGCGCACCAGCCGGCCGAGCCGCTCGACATCGCGCGCCGTTGTGCGGCCGGACGGAAGGCAGGCGGAGATCGCGATGTTCCCCAGTCCCAGCGAATTGAGGACGGGCGCCGCGGCGCACCAGACGTGGTCGAAGCGTTCGCCGCGACTGACCGCAAAGCCGCGCCGGCGGGCTTCCGCAAGATCGCGCTCGAGCTGGCCCAGGGTCGTGAGCGTGCTTGCCGTGTGACGGCCGAGCGGATGATCGAGGAACAGCTCGGCGATCTCGGCGGCAGGGCGGGTCGCCAGCATGGCCTTGCCCAGCGCGCAGGCATGGGCGTCGACGCGCAGACCCACGCGCGTCGGGACGCGTGCCGAGCGGCCGGCGGGAACGCGGCCGCGGATGACGACCTGTGCTCCGTCGAAGGCGGCGATGTGCACCGTCTCGCCGATCCTGGCCGCGAGCGCCTGCAGGTGCGGCTGAGCCAGTCGCACGAGACTGCGCAGGTAGGTCTCACGATGGGCCAGACGGTAGAGACGGGTGCCGAAGGAGTAGCGGCCGGTCGTGGGATCCTTGCTGACGTAGCCCAGTCGCATCATCACGGACAACATGCGATAGGCGGTGGGTGGCGCCAGGCTGCAGCGGCGCGCCACCTCGGCCAGCTTCAGGTGATAGGGTGAGCGGCCCAGCACCTCCATGATCGCGAACACGCGGTCGATGGACTGGTTTTGGTAGAGGACGTCTTTCTTGCGACGTTTCGCAGGCATGTCACCGGTGCTGACGAGACCGGCAGCGCCCTCGTCGTCGACCGCGGGAGAGAGTGTGTTCTCGCCCGTGCCGCGCAAGGTCATGTCGGTCCGTCGCAGCATGGCGTGCTCAGGGCTTGGTGACCAGCGGGCAGCCGCCCTTGTCCATCGGGCGGAATGCCTGGTCGCCCGGGATGACCTTCACTACGTCGTAGAGATCCCAATCGCCCTTTGGCTCGCTCGGCTTGCGCGAGCGCACGAGATACATGTCGTGCACCATGCGGCCGTCGGCCCGCACGTAGCCGCGCGGCGTGAAGGCATCGCTGAAGGGACCCGACTTCATCTGGGCAAGCACCTTGCCTGCGTCGTCGGTCTTCGTCGCTTCGACCGCGCGCAGATAGTTCAGCACGGCGGAGTAGGAGCCGGCCTGGGCCTGTGCTGGTGGCACCTTGCGCTTCTCCATGAAGCGCTTGGCGAAGGCGCGGCTTTCGTCGTTGAGATCCCAGTAGAAGGCCTCGGTGTGCAGCATGCCCTGCACCGTATCGAGGCCGATCGCCTTGATGTCCGACAGGGCGACGGCGAGGGCGGCGATCTTGGTACCGCCGGCCAGGATGCCGAATTCCTTGGCCTGCTTCATGACCTGCACGAAGTCGCGGCCGGAATTGGCGATGGCGATGACCTTGGCGCCGGACGCCTGCGCCTGCAGCAGGTACGACGAGTAGTCGGCGGTGTTGCTGGGATGTTTGACGCTGCCAACGACCTTGCCGCCGCGCGCCTTTATTACGGCCGTGGCGTCGGCTTCGGCAGACCGGCCAAAGGCGTAGTCGACTGCGATAAAGAACCAGGTGTCGAGGCCCTGGTCCATCAGGGCGGTCGCCGTGGCCGTCGCCGTCGCGAAGGTGTCGTAGGTCCAGTGGATCCCGTTAGGCGAGCAGGCCTTGCCCGTGAGGTCCGCGGTGCCGGGGCCCGAGAACAGCGCCACCTTGTTGCGTTCGCGCGTCACGTCCTGCACGGCGAGCGCGACCGCGGAACTTGCGAGATCGACGACGACATCGACGTCCTCGGTATCGAACCAGCGGCGCGCGATCGTCGCGCCGACATCGGCCTTGTTCTGGTGGTCAGCGAAGACCAGCTCGATCTTCGCACCCGCGACGGTACCCTTGAAGTCCTCGATGGCGAGCTCCGCACCGGCCACCGAGCCGCGGCCGGTCTGGTCGCTGAAGGGTCCCGACATGTCGGTGAGCACGCCGATCTTGACGACGTCGCCGGAGACCTGCGCGGCCGCGGGATGGGCGAGCGCGAGCATTGCCATCGCTGTGCAGGTCAGCCGTTTCATGTCGTTTCCTCCAGCTTGCCGCTTGAGCTTCGATTTTGACGGAAGCTAGCAGCCTCGTTTCCCGCCCGTTCGCTGTGCCGGCGGTTCGTTACCGACGGTGAAAGGAATTCTTCTGTCGGGAGTGATCCGCCGACCGGCGCGGCTTGGGCTCAAGGCGACGGGGAGGGAGGTGGCGGGCCGGCCTGCCGGTGCTACCTTTTCGCCGTGGCCAAGCCCCTTGATGCCTACAACGCCAAGCGCGATTTCTCTCGTACGCCGGAGCCGCCGGGGCGGCGCACCGCGCGCACGGCAGGAAGCAGCTACGTCATCCAGAAACATGCCGCACGGCGGCTGCACTACGATTTCCGGCTCGAGCTGGATGGCGTGCTGAAGAGCTGGGCGGTGCCGGAAGGGCCAAGCCTGGTCGTGGGCAAGAAGCGGCTGGCCGTGCAGACCGAGGACCATCCGCTGTCCTATGGCGGCTTCGAGGGCGTGATACCGCCTGGCCAGTACGGCAGCGGCACCGTGATGATCTGGGACCGCGGCACCTGGACACCGGATTTCGATCCCGCCTTTGGGCTCGCCAAAGGTCATCTGAAGTTCCACCTCGACGGCCGCAAGCTGAAGGGTCAGTGGCATCTCGTGCGGCTGCGGCGCAAGCCCCGCGAGAAGCAGGATTCCTGGCTGCTCTTCAAATCCGACGACGAGGCGGCGCGTCCCGCCGATGCGCCCGACATCGTCGCCGAGCAGCCGAACTCGGCCGCGACCGGGCGCAGCCTCGAGGCGATCGCGCGCGAGCAGGACCGCCTCTGGTCCCCGGGCACGGGCGAGGTCACGGCCTCGGTGGGAAAGCGGCGGCGGCGCCGGTCCCTCGTCGATGCGGCGAAGATTGCGAAGGCGAAGGCGGCGCCGATGCCCGGCTTCGTCGAACCCGCCCTGGCGACGGCGGCCGACCAGGCCCCCTCCGGCAAAGGCTGGGTGCACGAGATCAAGCACGACGGCTATCGTCTGCAGGCGCACCTCGAGAACGGGCGCGTGACGCTGTTCAGCCGGCAGGGACTCGACTGGACCGACCGCTTCCCCGGCATCGCCAGCGCTTTCGCCGCTCTGCCGGCGAAGCTCGCCGTCATCGACGGCGAGGTCGTGGTGCAGACTGCTGCCGGCGTCGCGAGCTTTCCCATGCTGGTCGATGCGCTGAAGCATGGCGGCGGCGACATGCTCTTCCACGCCTTCGACCTGCTCCATCTCGACGGCCACGACCTGCGCGCCGCGCCGCTCGCCGCGCGCAAGCAGGCGCTGGCGAAGCTCCTGTCCGCGGAGCCGGCAGGCGGCCGCCTGCGCTACAGCGAGCACATCGCGGGCGACGGCGCGGCTGTGTTCCGGCACGCCAGCCGGCTCGGGCTCGAGGGCATCGTCTCCAAGCAGGCCGCCTCGCCGTACCGCTCCGGCCGCGTGGGGTCCTGGCTCAAGGTCAAGTCGCACCGCAGCGACCTCTTCGTGATCGCGGGCTTCATCCCCTCGACGGTGGACAAGGCGGCGATTGCTTCCCTCGTGCTGGGCGAGCATGCCGGCCGGGCGCTGGTGCCGGTCGGCCATTGCGGGTCGGGCTTCACCGCCGCGAGCGCGCGCGAGTTGCGCGCGCGGCTGGAGCCGCTGCGCACCAGCACGCCGCCGCTGAAGGACGTGACGGCGACGGCCAAGGGCGTCCGGTGGGTCGAGCCGGTCCTGTCGGCGGAGGTCGAGTATCGCGGCCGAACCGGTGGCGGTCTGATCCGCCACGCCGTGTTCCGCGAGCTGGTCGAAGGCAATACGGAGCGGCCGGCCGGCCGGATGGTCAAGCCGGCGCCGAAGAATCCTGCCCGCAACGAACGGCCGCGGCATGCAGAGATGCGGCTCACCAATCCGGGTCGTCTTCTATGGCCGGAACAGGGGATCACCAAGCAGGGCCTGGCGGAGTTCTACGCCGAGATCGCGGACTGGATCCTGCCGCACGTCGCCGGCCGGCCGCTCAGCCTGCTGCGCTGTCCGGAGGGTATCGGCGCCAAGGGCTTCTTCCAGAAGCATGCCTGGGCAGGGCTGGGGAGCAGCGTGCGGCAGGTCGCCGTGCCGGGCGACGACCAGCCCATGTTGGCGATCGACGATCTCGCAGGGCTGCTCGAGCTGGTGCAGGCGAGCGTCGTCGAGATCCATCCCTGGGGGGCGCGCGCCGACTGGCCGGATCTGCCCGACCGCGTGACCATCGATCTCGACCCTGGCGACAACGTGCCGTGGCAGCGCGTGGTCGAGGCCGCGCACGATGTGCGGCGACGGCTGGCGGCGATGGCGCTCGAGAGCTTTGTGAAGACGACCGGCGGCAAGGGGCTGCACGTGGTGTTCCCGCTGACGCCGGCGGCGGACTGGGACACGGTGAAGACCTTCGCGCAGTCGATCGCCGCCGCGATGGCGGCCGACCGGCCGGACCTCTACACCGACAACATGGCCAAGAGCGGCCGGCGCGGGCGCATCTTCGTCGACTACCTGCGCAACGGCCTGGGCGCGACGGCGGTCGGCGCCTATTCCACGCGCGGTCGCGAGGGCGCGCCGGCCTCGGTGCCGCTGGCCTGGGACGAGCTCGGACCGGAAATCCGTTCCAACCACTTCACCCTGCTCAACCTGCCGAACCGGCTCGCCTTCCTCGACGGCGATCCCTGGGAGGGATTCCTCTCGCTGAAGCAGGCGTTGCCGGGCGCCGCGGCCCCATCGAAGGCTGCGCTCGCGGCGCACTGGCAGAAGGTCGCCAGGCGCGCGTTGCCGCATCTTGCGCGGCGGCCGCTCGAGCTGGTGCCCTTCGACGCGTCAGCCGCGACGCCCAAGGCTGTGCGGCGCGTGCGTACCGCGCGCGGCGAGCGCTGCTGGATCGACAGTCTCGACGGCCTGTTGGCACTGGTCGAAATGGGTGCCGTCGAGCTGCATCCGTGGAGCGCGACGATCGACGATCCTGACCATCCCGATCTGCTGGTCTTCACCATCGGCAGCGGCGAGCGCCAGGGCGGCACCGCGCTGCGCCTGCGGGCGCTGTTGCGGCAGGAAGGTCTCGACTGCTGGCCGATGGCCACGGGTGACGGGGCCCTGCAGGTCATGGTGCCGATCGAACCCGAGCTCTCGTGGGACGAGTCGAAGCGCTATGCCGAGCAGATCGCGGCGAGAGTGCCAGAGAGCGGCATTGATGTCGGCTGCAACGCACCTGGCGGTGCACTCGGCGCCTTCTCGCCGCGCCTTCCCTCCGGTGCGGCATTCGCCGTTCCTCTCGCGTGGTCGACACTCGGCAGCGATCGGGGCGCAGCGTCGGCGACGTCTCGGAAGCGCACCCCGAAGAAGCGCGTCTGACGGGACGGGTTGTATCGACCCGCGTCCTTCATTAACTATGAAGTGACCGGCAGCGGCCATGCGCCGCCACAAGACCGCACCTCAAAAAGAAAACTGTCAAACGGGAAGGAAAAAGCCATGACGCTGATTCGCCGCGACATGATGATTCTCGGCGGTGCTGCGGCACTGTCCGGCCCCGCGGCTGCGCTTGCGCAGTCGAAATCGGGCGGAGTCAAACTGCCAAAGACGCTCGTCTGGACGGCCTACGACGTCGGATCCTCAGGCTACGCGCAGGCGATCGGCGTCGGATCCGTCCTGAAGAACAACGTCGGCACCAATCTGCGCGTCCTGCCGGGCAAGAACGACGTGTCGCGCCTGGCGCCGTTGCGCGAGGGCACAGCGCAGTTCTCCGCGACCGGTTCCGACAACATCTACAGCCAGGAGGCGGTCTTCACCTTCGGCGAGAAGGAATGGGGCCCGCAGCCGATCCGGCTATTGATGCTGAACTACGCCGACGGGGCGGCCGTTGCGCTGGCCACGGCCGCGGATGCCGGCATCAAGACTTTGAAGGACGTGAAGGGCAAGCGTGTCGCCTGGATCCGCGGCGCACCGGCGCTGAACCAGGCCGTGTCCTGCATGCTGGCGTTTGCCGGCCTGGGCTGGGACGACGTCGTGAAGGTCGAGTTCGGCGGCCACGGCCCGGCCATCGACGGCATGGTCAACAACGAGGTCGATGCGCTCAACAACGCCACCTTCTCGGCACTGAACCAGAAGATCGCCGCATCGCCGCGTGGCATCTACTACCCGCCCGTGCCGCACGACGACGTCGAGGGATGGAAGCGCCTGCAGGCGGTCGTGCCGTGGTACGAGCCGATCTTCGCCACCGAGGGAATCGGCATCAAGCCGGGCGGCCAGCAGATGGCGGGCGTCGCCTATCCGGTTCTGGTCGGGTACGACACGATCACCGACGACGTCGCCTACAACATGACCAAGGCGATGGACCAGTTCTACGACGCCTACAAGGCGAGCGCCCCCGGCGCGAACGGCTGGGCCTTGAAGCGCCAGAAGTGGAGCAAGTTCGTGCCCTACCATCCGGGCGCCGTGCGCTACTACAAGGAGGTCGGCGTCTGGCCGAAGGAGCAGGATGCGGTGCAGACCGCCACCCTGGCGCGCCAGAAGGCGCTGATCGATGGCTGGGCGGCCTACGTGAAGGACGCGCCGTCCGACAAGGCGGCCTTCAAGGAAGGCTGGGTCAAGGCGCGCGCCGCCGCGCTCAAGGCCGCGAACATGCCGGTGGTCTTCGACACCTGGTGACGGGACGTCGCCGGTCGCGGGTCGACACGCCCGCGACCGGGCACTGAAACCAGCCCGACCCTGCAGGAACCGACATGGCCGATTCTCCCGCCGCCGAGCCGCGGAAATACGTCGTCAGGGAAGAGGACATTCCCGACTACGAGCTGCAGCGCACCCGTACCCTGCCCAGGATCTGGCTGTGGATCGTCGCCATCGGCACGCTCGCCGCCGTGGCGCTGGTGCTGAACCAGATCTTCGCCCTGCGGTTCTTCGTGGGCTACACGGTCATCGAGGCACAGTTCCTCTATGCCGTGGTCGCGATCATGTTCGCGATGGTGTTCGTCGTGTTCCCGGCCTACAGGCGGCAGAGGCGCGACGTCGTGCCGTGGTACGACGCGCTCATGTTCGCGGCGTCGCTGGCGATCGGCGCCTATGCCTGCTTCTTCTCCAACGACATCGTCGACCAGGCCTGGGAGTACGCCGCGCCGCTGCACGGCAAGCTCGTCGCGCTGGCCATGTGGGGCCTCGTGCTGGAAGCCGGCCGGCGCACGGGCGGATGGCCGATCTTCTTCGTCGTCCTCGTGTTCTCCACCTATCCGATCTACGTGCACCTGATGCCGGAGGTGATCTCCGGCGTGCCGCAGACGCCGCTGAACACCGCCGCCTTCCACATGTACAGCATCGAGAGCCTGCTCGGCATTCCGATGCGGGCCTTCGCCGCGCTGGTCTTCGGCTTCATCATCTTCGGCATCGCGCTCCAGTACACCGGCGCGGGCAGCTTCTTCATCAATCTCGCCTTCTCCGCGCTGGGGCACGTGCGCGGCGGGCCGGCCAAGGTCGCGGTGTTCTCCTCGGGCCTGTTCGGCTCGCTGTCGGGTGGGCCGGTCACCAACGTGCTCACCACCGGCACGCTCACCATCCCGGCGATGAAGCGCCTCGGCTTCTCGGCGAAGTACGCCGGCGGCGTCGAGGCCTGCGCCTCGACGGGCGGCGTGCTGATGCCGCCGATCATGGGCGCGACGGCCTTCGTCATGGCCAACTTCCTGCAGATCTCCTACGTGGAGGTCGCGATCGCCGCGGTCGTGCCGTCGCTGCTCTACTATTTCGGCCTGTTCATGCAGATCGACGCGTACTCGGCGCGCCACGGCATGAAGGGCCTGCCGAAGGAGGAGCTGCAGAGCCTGTGGACGGTGATCAAGGCCGGTTGGGTCTATCTCTTCGTCTTCGCCCTGCTGATCTTCATGCTGATGCACCTCCAGCAGGAGGCGCGGGCGCCGTTCTATGCCGTGGCCCTGCTGCTGGTGATCAACCAGTTCACGCGCCACCGGCTGGACCGGGAGAAGCTCTTGCGCTTCATCTTCGCCACCGGCTTCCTCCTGGCCGAGCTGGCCGGAATCCTCGCGGCCATCGGCCTGGTCGTCGGTGCGCTGGTGAGCACCGGCATGGTCGGCACCATCACCAACGACCTCGTCTTCCTGGCCGGCAACAATACCTTCGTGCTGCTGCTGATGGGCGCCTTCACCTGCTTCATCCTCGGCATGGGCATGACGGTGACGGCGGCCTACATCTTCCTGGCCATCATCCTGGCGCCCGCCCTCATCCAGGCCGGGCTCGAGCCACTGCCCGTCCACATGTTCCTGCTCTACTGGGGCATGCTGAGCTTCATCACGCCGCCGGTGGCGCTGGCCGCCTTCGCCGGCGCCTCGGTGGCCAAGGCGGATCCGATGGCCACTGGCTTCGAAGCCATGCGGCTGGGCACGATCATCTACTTCATTCCCTTCTTCTTCGTGTACAACCCCGCGCTGCTGCTGCAGGGGCCGGTCGGCGAGATCCTGATCGTCTGCGTCTCGGCCGCCGTCGGCGTCATCCTGCTCAGCGGCGCGCTGCAGGGCTATCTGATCGGGCTGGGCCGCCTACCGGACGGGCCGGGCGGCCTGCCGTCACGCCTGCTGATCGGGCTGGGAGGCCTCACCTTCGCCGTGCCGGGCGGCGACATGACCGGCCTTGGCCATCTTCATCTCACCGCCATCGCCTTCGGCTTGACGGCAGTCGGCATCGCGCTGGCGCATCTCATGCGGCGGCGGCAGGTTTCGCCATCGGCCGCCGCATAGCGCATGACGGCGAGTCCGGCTGGTCCCCAGCCGGACTCGCCTCCAGGAGACTCAGCCCTTGATGAACGCCAGGAGCTCGGCGTTGATCACGTCGGCATGGGTGACGAACGCGCCATGCGGGTAGCCGGGGAAGGTCTTGAGCGTGCCCTTCTTCAGCAGCTTGATGCCGATCCGGGCGGACGCGTCGATCGGCACGATCTGGTCGTCCTCGCCGTGCAGCAGCAGGGTCGGCACCTCGATCGCCTTCAGGTCCTCGGTCTGGTCGGTCTCGGAGAAGGCCTTGATGCCGTCGTAGTGGGCCTTGGCGCCCCCCATCATGCCCTGCCGCCACCAGTTCTGGATGGCGCCCTGGATGACCTTGGCGCCCGGCCGGTTGAAGCCGTAGAACGGACCGGAGGACAGATCGAGATAGAACTGGGACCGGTTGTCGAGCAGCGCCTTGCGCAGGCCGTCGAATACCTCGATCGGCAGGCCGCCGGGATTGGACGCCGTCTTCACCATCAGCGGTGGGACGGCGCTCATCAGGACGGCCTTGACGACGCGGCCCTTGCCATGACGGGCGACGTAGCGCGCCGCCTCGCCGCCGCCGGTGGAATGGCCGATGTTGATGAGGTTGCGCAGGTCGAGGTGGTCTGCGACGGCCGCGGCATCGGCCGCGTAGTGGTCCATGTCGTGCCCGTCGGCGACCTGCGACGAGCGGCCGTGGCCGCGCCGGTCATGGGCGATCACGCGGTAGCCGTGGCCGAGGAAGAACAGCATCTGGTTGTCCCAGTCGTCGGCCGAGAGCGGCCAGCCGTGGTGAAACATGATGGGCTGCGCGTCCTTCGGGCCCCAGTCCTTGTAGTAGATGTCGACGCCGTCCTTTGTCTTGACGTAGCTCATGTTCCTGTCCTTTCGGTGTGGAGGAATGTCAGAGGCCGAGGTCGGAAAGCCCCGGATGGTCGGCCGGACGCGGCCCGGAACGGTCCCAACGGAATTTGCGCTCGGTCTCCCTGATCGGCAGATCGTTGATGCAGGCATAGCGCGTCCGCATCAGCCCGTCAGGGCCGAACGCCCAGTTCTCGTTGCCGTAGGAGCGGAACCAATTGCCAGAATCATCGTGCCATTCGTAGGCGAAGCGGACGGCGATGCGATCGCCGGTGAAGGCCCAGAGCTCCTTGATCAGCCGGTAGTCCAGCTCCTTGGACCATTTGCGTGACAGAAAAGAGACGATCTCGGCGCGGCCGTTGATGAACTCGGCGCGATTGCGCCAGCGGCTGTCCGGCGAATAGGCCAGCGACACGCGGTGAGGATCGCAGGAGTTCCAGCCATCCTCGGCGCCACGCACCTTCTGAACGGCAGTGTCGTGCGCGAAGGGCGGAAGGGGCGGGCGGCTCTCGGCCATGTCGGTCTCCTCGCGTGTCTCGCGATCGCCAGGCCGGGCGGCGCGTCGACGCCTATGTGGCGAAGCGGCGCCTGCCGTTCTTTCCGATTGCACGCACCGCCAGCCAGAACGCACGACGGCTTTCGCTTGGGCATCCTCCCGGATCATATATCATATATCGACATACCGCAGAGGAGACAGCGTGAGCGACCCGAAGTCCGACGAAGGCAAGCCACCGGCGCCGACACCAGAGAAGCCGTTCGGGCAGCGCGTCGCCGACGACCCGCGCACCCGTCATGCCTTCAACCTGGGACGGCCGAGCATCGCGCCGATGTATGCCGACGACGGCTGGATGGATAGGCTGTGGTACGACGCGCCGCGCGAGGATCCGACCTGGCCGGAGGTGCACACCTACACGGACGAAATAACCTACGCGCCGGGCGACACGGTGATCTTCCGCACCAGCACCTACGCCAGGGAATGGTCTCTCGAGATCGTGCGCGACGGGCTGAAGCCGCAGACAGTGCATCGCCAGGAGGGACTGCCGGGGCATTTCCACGCCGCTCCCAAGGATGCCTACAAGTCGGGCTGCAACTGGCCGGAAAGCACGCGCTGGACCATCCCCGCCGATACCCGGTCCGGCTTCTTCAAGGTGATCTCGACCTGCCTGCGGCCGGACGGATCGCGCTACGTGCAGTTCCACTTCTTCGTCGTGCGGCCTACGGAGGCGACGCAGACGGCGAAGCTGCTGATGATCCTGCCGACCTCGACCTGGATGGCGTACAACGACTGGGGCGGCGCGAATTCGTACTACGGCATCGACGGCGAGACGCGGAACCAGTTCTCGCCGGTGCTCAGCCTGCAGCGGCCGTGGAGCCGCGGCATGGTCTGGCTGCCCGAGGGCGCGCCGCGCATCTGCAACGAGCCGGTGCCCGATCCGCTGACGGCGCCGCGCTACCACATCAAGGACTGGGCCTGGAGCCACGGCTTCACCTACTTCTACGCCGCCGCCGGCTGGGCCCAGTTCGACCGGCACTTCGTCTGCTGGGCGGAGCGCGAGGGCATCGCCTTCGACATGATCACGCAGACCGACCTGCATTACCGGCCCGAGATCCTCGAGCGCTACCGCGCGGTCGTGATCGTCGGCCACGACGAGTACTGGACGCACGAGATGCGCACGCGCATCGAGGCGTTCGTCCAGGAAGGCGGCAACCTCGCGCGCTTCGCCGGCAACTTCCTGTGGCAGATCCGGCTGGAGGAGGAGGGGCGGCGGCAGATCGCCTACAAGAGCCGGGCGACGAAGGAGGACCCGGTGCGCGGCACCGACAGGGCGCACCTGCTGACCGACGCCTGGGACGGGAAGGCGGTGAACTGGCCCAGCGCCACCACGGTGGGCGTCAGCGGCTCGGCCGGCGTTTTCGCCTCGTGGGGCGGCTTCGCGCCGCGCAACTGCAAGGGCTTCACGGTCTATCGTCCCGAACACTGGGTCTTCGACGGCACGAACCTCTGCTACTCGGACATCTTCGGGGCCGAGGCGAACATCTTCGCCTACGAGGTCGACGGGCTGGACTTCACCTTCCGCCACGGCCTGCCCTATCCGACCGGCGAGGACGGATCGCCGACCGACATCGAGATCCTGGCCATGTCGCTGTCGCTGAACGCCGAAGGCATGTTCGGCGAGGAGGGCGTGCGCTACTACATGGGGGACGGGCCGGCGATCGGCAACGCCGAGCGACGCTACGGCGACACCTCGCCCGAGTCGGTGAGACGAGGCAAGTACGGCTCCGGCATGCTCGTCCACATGGCGCGCGGCCGCGGCCAGGTCGTGACGGCGGGCACGTGCGAATGGATCATGGGGCTGAAGCGCAACGACTTCTTCACGACGAAGATCACGCGCACCGTGCTCGACCGCTTCGTCGCCTGAGGGATACGCATGATCCTGGGAGGACTCGCCGACGACCTGACGGGCGGGCTGGAGCTCGCGGCCATGCTGGTCGCCGAGGGCGTGCCCACGGTGCTGACGACGTCGGCCGGGGCGGCCGAAGCCGTCACCGGCGTGGAGGCGATCGTGATCGCGCAGAAGACGCGCATCGCGCCGGCACAGGAGGCCGTCGAACGCTTCGGCGAGGGCGCGGCGGTGCTGCAGGCCAAGGGCGCGCGCCAGCTCTTCTTCAAGTATTGCGCGACGTTCGATTCGACCGACGAGGGCAATATCGGCCCCTGCATGGACGTGCTGAGCGACCGCACCGGCGCCGCCTTCACGGCCTGCTGCCCGACGTTTCCGGAATACGCGCGCACCGTCTTCCAGGGGCATCTGTTCGCGGGCGACCGGCTGATCAGCGAATCGCCCAAGCGACACGATCCGGTGACGCCGATGCACGATCCGGATCTCGTCCGGGTGCTGCAGCGCCAGACGAAGCGGCGCGTGGGCCTGCTGGGCCAGGACCATGTCCGCCGCGGGCCGCAGGCGATCGCGGCGCGCGTGGCTGCCCTGCGCGAGGCCGGCGTGCCCTACGCCATCGCCGATGCGGCGACGCACGAGGATCTCGCGGCGCTGGCGGAGGTCTGCGTCGACTGGCCGCTGATGACCGGCGGATCGTCGATCGCCGCGCACTATCCGCGCTTCTGGCGCCAGCGCGGCTGGCTGGGCGAGGCTGCTGCCAAGGCGTCGCTGCCGGCGGTCTCGGCGCCTGGTGTGGTGCTGGCGGGAAGCTGCGCCCAGGAGACGCGGCGCCAGCTCGAGCGGTTCGGCGAGCGCCATCCCGTGCTGACGCTCGACCTCCGCCGCCATGCCGGCGGCGCCGACCAGGTCGGTTCGGCGGTGGAGTGGGCGCTGAGCCGTCTGGCGGCCGGGCCCGTCGCGCTTGCCACCTCGGCCGATCCCGACACGGTCGCCCGGCTGCAGGCCGCGTTCGGCGTGGCGGGCGCTGCCGCCATGGCCGAGGACCTGCTGGGCCGCATCTCGCGCCGTCTGCGCGAGGCGGGCGTGCGCCGGTTCGTCGTGGCGGGCGGCGAGACGTCCGGCGCGATCCTCCAGCATCTCGGGATCTCGCGGCTGCAGGTCGGACCCTTCGCCGGACCGTCGCTGCCGCTGGCGCTGGATGTCGACAGCGGCGGCGACCCGCTGCTCGTCTGCCTCAAATCTGGCAAGCTGGCCGGCATCGATGCCTTCGAGGAGGCCCTCCAAGCCATGAGTCGTTCATCCGGAGCCGCCGCATGACACCCCGCGAGCAGATCGTGCAGGCCTACGTGCGCCTCGCCGAGGAGGGCCTCAATCGCGGCAGCAGCGGCAATGTGAGCGTGCGCTGCCGCGACGACGGCATGCTGATCTCGCCCACGGGCACGGACGCGGCCAGCATCACGGCCGAGGCAATCGTCGAGCTCGGGCTGGACGGCGACGAGCGCGGTCCCGGCATCCCCTCGAGCGAGTGGCAGATGCATGCCGAGATCTATCGGCACTTTCCCGAGACGGGGGCCATCGTGCATACCCATGCCGATGCCTGCGTCGCGGTGGCCTGCCACGGCCGCGGCATTCCCGCCTTCCACTACATGGTGGCCGGGTTCGGCGGCACGGACGTGCGCTGCGCACCCTACGCCACCTTCGGGACGGCCGCGCTGGCGGCAGGCGCCGTCGAGGCGCTGGTCGATCGCAGCGCCTGCCTGCTCGCCAATCACGGCATGCTGAGCCGCGGCCGCGACCTCGCCGCGGCGGTGTCGGGCGCGCTGAAGCTGGAGACGCTGGCCCGCCACTACTGGATGACCCTGCAGCTCGGTCCGCCGGTGATCCTGTCGGACGAGCAGATGGACGAGGTCCGCCTGCGCTACAAGGATTACGGCCGCGTGCGCATGCGCGGCTGAGGGCGCCGCCGTCAGCCGTTCCCGGTGAGGCGCAGCACGCCGTCGATGACGGCGTCCATGGGCCCGCGCAGCAGCCAGCCCACGACGTTGAGGTCGAGGCCGAGCTGGCCGCCGAGCAGCGGCAGGATGACGAGCAGTCCGATCAGGATCATCATCCCGTAGGGCTCCAGCCGCGCCACCGGTCCGGCGAGCGCGCGCGGCAGCAGGCCCACCAAGACGCGCCCGCCGTCGAGCGGCGGCAGCGGCAGCATGTTGAAGACCGCCAGGATGACGTTGAGCAGGATGGCGTTGCGGAGGTTGAGCAGGACCCATTCGCTGTAGGGGTCCGGCAGGGCCACGGCGAGGTGCACCAGGAATCCGGCGGCGATCGCCAGCAGCAGGTTCGTGCCCGGCCCCGCCGCCGCCACCAGCACCATGTCCCGCCGCGGATTGTTCAGGGCGCGGAAGTCGACCGGGACCGGCTTGGCGTAGCCGAACAGGAACGGCGCGCGCAGCAGCAGGAGCAGGCCCGGCAGCAGGATCGTGCCGAACGGATCGATATGCCGCAGCGGATTGAGGCTGACACGGCCCTGGCTCTTGGCCGTGGAATCGCCGCACCACCAGGCCACGAAGCCGTGGGCGGCCTCGTGCAGGGTGATGGCGAGGAGGGCCGGGACGACCCAGGTGCTCACTTCGTAGAGCACCGCGAAGAGCTGCTGGTTCATGTGTCAGAACGTCAGCCCGTAGGCTGCTTCCTCGGTGTAGATCGGGCCGTTGCGGCCGGTGCGGCTGGAATAGAGCGCGAAGTGCTCGGCGATCCACGGACCGGTGCGGAAGGTGCCGTGGCTGGCCATGAACTGCGCGATGTGGTGGCCCGTCTCGGCGCCGCTGCCGAAGCGCGCCAGCGTCACGTGCGGGCGGTACTTGCGCCGCTCGAGCGGGATGCCGCAGTTGCGCGCCACGGCCGAGACCTTCTGCTGCAGCCAGTCGAGGCGGTCGCTCATCTCCACCCTGGCGACCAGGGCACGCGGCTGCTTGCCCGAGCTGAACTGGTCGACGCCGGCGATCGCGACGGCGAAGGGTGGCCCGGCGATGTCGGCCAGCTCCTCCTCGAAGTCGCGCATGGTGGCGCCCTGCACCTCGCCCGCGAAGCAGAGCGTGACGTGGAAGTTCTCCGGCGGCACCCAACGCGCATCGGGCACGCCCGCCTGCAGCGCGATCAGGTCGCCGGCGACTTCCTCAGGGACGGGCAGGGCGACGAACAGCCTGGGCATGGGAATCGAGGTTCCGGGTCACGAAGGGCAGGATGCGCTCGACGATCACGCCGACGCCCTTGGGGTTGGGATGGATGCCATCCGGCTGGTTGAGCGCCGGGTCCTGCGCCACGCCATCGAGGAAGAAGGGATAGAGCGGAACGCCATGCTTGTCGGCGAGTCGCTTGTAAAGGCCATCGAACTGCTTTGCATACTCCGGTCCGAAGTTGCGCGGCGCCAGCATGCCGGCCAGCCATACCGTGATGCCGGCCTTCTGCAGCCGGGTGATGATGGCGTCGAGATTGCGCTCGGCCTCGGCAGGATCAAGCGCCCGCAGCGCATCGTTGGCGCCCAGCTCGACCAGCACGATGTCCGGCTTGTCGGCCAGCATCCAGTCGACCCGCTCCAGGCCGCCCGCCGTCGTGTCGCCGGATACGCCGTGATTGATGACAGTGACGTTGCGGCCCTCCTTCCTCAGCGCCGCCTCGAGCCTGGCCGGAAAGGCATCCTTGGGGCTCACGCCATAGCCGGCCGCGAGGCTGTCGCCCAGGACAGCCAGCCGCACGGCTGGCGCGTCCTGTGCATGCGCCGGCGACAGGGCGGTCAGGGCACACAAAATCGCGATCAGCAGCGAATTGACCCTTGCCGCAAAACGACCATATCCAGTGTGGAGATACATGCCTCTTCTTCCGGAGCCCGCTTGAACGCCCCGTCCTCGACCCGCGCACCCATCGTGCGCCTCACCGGCGTGCATCTCGACATGGCAAGCGATGCGGGCACGGTCAATATCCTGCGCGGCATCTCCCTGGACATCGGTGTCGGCGAGATTGCGGCGGTCGTGGGGCCGTCGGGCGCCGGCAAGTCCAGCCTGATGATGGTCGCCGGCGGCCTGGAACGCGCCAGCTCCGGCCGCGTCGAGGTGGCAGGGCAGGATCTCGGGCCGCTCGACGACGATGCGCGCGCACGCCTGCGCCGCGACCACATCGGCATCGTGTTCCAGGGGTTCCATCTGATTCCCACCATGACTGCCCATGAGAACGTCGCCCTGCCGCTGGAGTTCGCCGGGCGCGGCGACGCCTTCGCGCTGGCCGAGGCGGCGTTGCAGCGCGTGGGCCTCGGCCACCGCGTCGGCCACTACCCGGCACAGCTTTCGGGCGGCGAGCAGCAGCGCGTCGCCGTGGCTCGCGCGTTCGTCGGCCGGCCCAGGCTGCTGCTGGCCGACGAGCCCACCGGCAATCTCGACGGCGCCACCGGCAAGCAGGTCATGGACCTGCTGTTCGAGCTGGCACGCGCCGACGGCACGACCCTGATGCTGATCACCCACGACATGGCGCTGGCCGAGCGCTGCGACCGCATCCTGCGCATCGCCGACGGTCTGGTCGTGTCCGACGAGCGCACGCCACACGCGCTCGCCGCGCAGTAGATCAAGCACGGTCCAAGATGAACCTCGCCCTTCGTCTCGCGCGCCGCGAGATGCGCAGCGGCCTCAGCGGCTTTCGCCTGTTCATCGCCTGCCTGGCGCTGGGGGTCGGCGCCATTGCCGCGATCCTGTCGTTCAGCCGCGCCGTCGAGGAGGGGTTGCGCGCCGATGCCCGCGAGATCCTGGGCGGCGACGTCGCGGTCTCGCTGCTCTACCGCGAGGCCACGCCGGAGCAGATCGACTATATGAAGTCGCGCGGGCAGTTCGTGCGCTGGATCGACAGCCGTTCCATGGCGCGTCCCGTGGGGCCGCAGGGGCAGCCGGCGCTTGTCCAGCTCAAGGCTGTCGAGCCTGCCTATCCGTTGTACGGCACGGTCGAGCTGCAGGGCGGCGGCTCCCTGGGGGATGCGCTGGCGCAGAAGGACGGTCTTTGGGGCGCCGTGGTGGAGGAGTCGGCGCTGCGCCGCATGAACATGGCGGTGGGCGATCTTCTCAAGGTGGGCGATGTCGAGGTGCAGGTGCGCGGCGTCATCGCCCGGGAACCGGATCGCGGGCTGAACGCGTTTGCCAGCCTGGGACCGCGGCTGATGATCCCGTTCGCCGCCGTGCAGGCATCCGGCCTGGTGCAGCCGGGCAGCCTGCTGAACTGGGAGTTTCGCCTGCGCCTGCCGCACGGCGCGTCGGACGCAGCCCTCGTCGAGGATCTCAAGGCGCGCTTCCCCGATGCGGGGTGGCGGCTGCGCGGTCTCGACCAGGCCGGTGGCGGCATCCGCTTCTGGCTCGACCGGCTGACGCAGTTCATCGGGCTGATCGGCCTGTCGTCCCTGCTGGTCGGCGGCGTCGGAGTCGGCAATGCCGTTGCAAGTTTCCTTGCCGGCCGGCTGCGCACCATCGCCACCCTGAAGTGCCTTGGCGCGCCCGAGCGGCTGATCTTCTCGACCTATCTCCTGCAACTCGGCGCGCTGGCGCTGGTCGGTGTGGCGATCGGGCTGGCGGTCGGGGCCGCGTTGCCCTTCGCCGCACAGTCTCTCGTCGCCGACGTGCTGCCGGTGCGCGCGCGCGTCGCGCTCTATGTCCGCCCGCTCGCCATTGCGGCGGCC
>JBMONG010000027.1:0-206625 GCA_049323495.1 Pseudomonadota bacterium | reverse complement strand
TGTCGCTTCTGTTTGCGCTGATGCCGCTGCTCCGCGCCCGGCGCGTGCCGGCCGCGACCCTGATGCGCGGCGCCGTGGTGCAGGGCGGCAGCCTCTTGTGGCGCGACGCGCTGCTGATCGGTGGCGTGGCCTTGGCGCTCGCCGTGTTCACCGTCTTCACATCCGACAGCCGGCGCATCGCCGGCTGGTTCGTGCTGGGCGCTCTGGGTGCCTTCGTCGCGTTTCCGCTGCTGGCGCGGCTGCTGATGGCGGTGGCGGCGCGGGCCGGGAAGCCAAAGCTGGCGGGCCTGCGCCTGGCGCTGGCCAACCTGCACCGGCCGGGTGCGCCCACGCCCATCGTGATGCTGTCGCTGGGCCTCGGCCTCACCGTGCTCGTGGCCACGGCCCTGATCGAAGGGAACCTGCGCGAGCAGCTCACCAGCCGCATCCCCCACGATGCGCCGGCCTTCTTCTTCGTCGATATCCAGTCGCGCCAGATGCCGGCCTTCGAGAAGACGATCGCAGCGATCCCCGGCGCGGGTGCCCTGGAGAAGGTGCCCTCGCTGCGCGGCCGCATCGTGAAGATCGGCGGCAAGCCCGTGAGCGAGATCGACGTACCTCCCGATGCGCGCTGGGCGGTCGAGGGCGACCGTGGCGTCACCTATTCGGCGACGCCACCCGCGGGCTCGCGCATCGTGGCGGGCGAATGGTGGCCGCCGGACTACCGCGGGCCGCAGCTCCTGTCGTTCGACGAGAATCTCGCGCGCGCCTTCGGCCTGGGGCTGGGCGACACCATCACCGTGAACGTGCTGGGCCGCGACATCGAGGGAAGGATCGCCTCCCTGCGCCGCATCGAATGGACGACGCTTGCCATCAACTTCGTGTTCGTCTTCTCGCCCGGCGTGCTCGACAAGGCGCCGCACACCTTCCTCGCCACCGTCAAGGCGACCCCGGAAGCGGAGGATGCGATCTTCGAGGCCGTGACGGACGCGTTCCCCAACGTCACGGTCGTGCGTATCCGCGATGCCATCGAGACCGCGGCGGGCGTGCTGGGCAATATCGGCCTGGCCAGCCGGGTCATCGGCTTCCTCAGCATCCTGGCCGGGGTCATGGTGCTGGCCGGGGCCATGCTGGCGACGCAGCAGCGGCGCGTTCATGAAGCCGTGGTCATGAAGGTGCTGGGCGCCACGCGGGCGCGGATCGCCGGCATTTTCGCCTGGGAATTCGCCGCGCTGGGCCTGGCGACGGCGATCGCGGCCCTGGGCGTCGGCACGCTGGGCGCCTTTCTCGTGGTCAGCCGGCTGATGAACCTCGAATGGACATTCCTGCCGGTCGTCGCGGTCGCGGTGGCGGTCGGCGCGATGGCTCTGACCCTCGCCTTCGGGCTGGCGGGGACTTTGGCGGCTTTGAGGCAGAGGCCGCTTGCGCTGCTGCGTAACGAATAAGTGCGAAGATTCGTCGCTGGCGGGCACCGAATCCTCTGCCGCTGGACCCCAAAGCCTATTGATTCACAACGTCTGAGACCCCAGATTACGCGCTCGAAGGGGGCTCGGTACGAGGCTCCCCGTGTGGAGGCTAGGACCTATGGCTAATCCGAACTTCGGCACCTTCAATCGCGCCGGCACCGTTGCCGACCAGGCGGCGTTCGACGTCGGCCTGCGCGCGCATATGGTGCGTGTCTATAACTACATGGCGTCGGGCCTCGCGCTGTCGGGCATCGTCGCCGTGGCGCTGTTCAGCTCGCCCGAGCTGGCAGGCATGTTCTTCCAGGTGCAGGCGGGCCGCGTGCTCGGCCTGAACATGCTGGGCTGGATCGCGATCTTCGCCCCGCTTGGCCTGCTGCTGCTCATGGGCTTCCGCGCCGCTCAGATGAGCGTGACCGGTGTGCAGGCTGTCTACTGGGCGGTCACGGCGCTGATGGGCGTCAGCCTGTCGCTGCTGCTGTTCCGCTATACGGGCGCGTCGGTGGCGCGCACCTTCTTCGTGACGGCGGCCGCCTTCGGTGCGTTGAGCCTGTACGGCTACACCACCAAGCGCGACCTCTCGGCTTGGGGCAAGTTCCTGTTCATGGGCCTGATCGGCATCATCCTGGCCGGTCTCGTGAACATGTTCTTCCCGTCCGGCATGATGACCTTCATCATCTCGGTTGCAGGCGTGCTGATCTTCTCGGCGCTCATCGCGTACGACACGCAGCGCATCAAGGAACAGTATGCCGACGCCTGGGGTACGGAGATGGCCGAGAAGGTTGCCGTGTTCGGCGCCCTCAGCCTGTACCTCGACTTCGTGAACCTGTTCCAGTTCCTGATGGCCTTCATGGGCCAGGAGCGCGAATAGCCAACGCCAAGGACGGGCCCCGACCAGGGGCCCGGCGCGGGACGCCCGGGTCTGCAGGACCCGGGCGTTTTGCTTTGCGCCGGCCGCGCTATACTTCCCGGCATGCGGCGCACCTCCTACGACCAGATGAATTGCTCGATCGCGTCGGCGCTCGACGTCGTCGGCGAACCATGGACGCTTCTGATCGTGCGCGACGCGTTCTACGGCGTGCGCCGCTTCGACGATTTCCAGGAGAATCTCGGCATTGCGCGCAACGTCCTGACGGCGCGGCTGAAGAAGCTCGTCGAGGCCGGCATCTTCCGCAGAATGGCCTATCGCGAGCGTCCCCTGCGCCACGAGTACCGGCTGACCGACAAGGGGGCCGCGCTGTTCACCGTGATCGTCGGGCTGAAGCAGTGGGGCGACCGGTACGGTGCGGCGGCGAAGAGCGGCAAGCCGATGGAACTGGTCGACCGGGTGGACGGCCGGCCCCTCGAGCCGGTGCTGATCGACGCGCCTTCGGGCCGGCGGCTCGAACTCACCAACGTGCGGGCGGTGGCCGGCCCCGGCGCCGACCAGGCGACGCGGGCCTTCTTCGAACGCCTCGCCCTCACTCGCTCCGGGCGCTGACGCCGGCTATTCGCTCTGCGGCCCGAGACGCTTGCCGTCGATCTCGCGCTGCGCACGCTGCTTGTCGTCCGCATCGGCCGCCTTCTTGTCCTTGGTGCGACCGAACAGCCGGCGGTTCGCCGCCGCCTGCTCCTCGCGTTCGCGCCGCGCCTTGTCCTTGCGCGCGCGTTTCAGATTGACGATCTCGGCCATGGTCCGGATACCGTGACGTTCCCCTACTTCGATATGCCGCGTCGTCGGACGATGCGCTAGTGTATCGCTGTCAGGCAACGGGAGCGTTCCATGACATCCTCCACCCGCAAGAAGCTGCTGATCGGTGCCGGTGGGATCGTGGGCCTTCTGATCGTGGCGGTGCTGGCGCTGCCCAGCCTGATCGATCTCAACGGCCGCAAGGCGCAGATCATAGCCGAGGTGAAGAAGGCGACCGGTCGCGACCTGGTGCTCGACGGCCCGATCTCCCTGTCGATCCTGCCCGTGCCCGAGGTCACGCTGAGCGGCGTTAAGTTCCTCAATGTCGCCGGCTCGAAGAACCCCGCCATGGTGGAGGTGAAGTCGGTCACGGTGAAGCCGTCGATCATGGCGCTGCTCGCGGGCGGCTTTGCGGCCAGCGAGGTCGTCCTCGTCGAGCCCAAGATCGTTCTCGAGATCGATACGGAGGGGAAGCCGAACTGGGAATTCGCGCCCTCCGTCGCCCAGGCGCAGCCCGCCACCACCAGGCCCGCCGCCGCACGCCCCCTGTCGCTCGGCCGTCTCACCATCGATGACGGTACGCTGATCTTCAGCGATTCCCGGGCTGGCCTGTCGGTGATCGCCGAGAAGGCGGACTTCTCGGCGGCCATCGGATCTCTCGATGGTCCGTATTCGCTGGCGGGCGGCGCCACGATCAATGGCGCACCGCTGCGGATCGACCTGTCGGTCGGCACCAAGGCCGCGGACGGGCATGCGGTGCGGCTGGCACTCGCGGCCGCCGGCGGCAGGCTCTCCTTCGACGGCAAGCTCTCCGAGATCGGCCCCGGCGCCCGGCTCGCCGGCACCGTCTCCAGCTCCGCAGAGAATCTGATCACCTTCGCCGAGACCCTGTTCAGGATGGCGGGCCAGCCGCAGCCGGAGCTGCCGCCGCTGCTGGCTGGCAGGTTCAGCTTCGACGGCGCGATCGACGTGTCGCAGACGGCCATCTCAGCCAAGGACTTCAAGCTGGCGCTTGGCGAGGATGTCGGGGCGGGCTCGTTCAGCGTCGCTCTCAAGCCCGAGCTTGCGGTGGAAGGCCGCCTGTCGGCGGACCGGCTCGATCTCGACCGCTGGCTTGCCGCCATGACGCCACCGGTGCGGCCGCAGGCAGCGACGCCGCCGCCACCCGCCGGTGCCACCGCCGCGCCGGTGCCGGCGCCCGGGCCGAGCCTGCTGGGCACGATCACGGCCAAGCTCTCCGTCGAGATCGGGCAGGTGATCTACAACAGGCAGCCGGTGCGCAACGTCGTGCTCGAGCTGGATGCGCGCCGCGGGGCGGTCGCCGTTCCGCGTTTCACGGCGACCCTGCCGGGCGACCTCGTCTTGCAGGCACGCTCGACGATGTCCGGCGATGGCGCCAAGCCCGCCGTCACCGGCGACTTCAGCCTGGCGGGGCCAAAGCTGCGCGAGACGCTGTCCTGGCTCAATGTCGACGTGTCGGCGGTGCCGCCCAACAAGCTGACGCGGCTGTCGATGAAAGGGCGCATGTCGTCGACCGGCGGCAATGTCCAGGTCAGCGATGCGGTCTTCGAGCTCGACGATCTCAAGGGATCAGGGGGCATCACGGTGACGTTCGGCGTTCCCCTGGCGATCGTCACCCAGCTCAGCCTGGAAACGCTCGATCTCGATTCCTTCCTGACCGCGGTGCCCGCCGAGAAGAAGCCGGCAGGCGCCGCTGCTTCGTCGCCGGCTCCGTCGGCGGCGGCCGTGGCCGGGCCGACGGTCGGGTTGAAGGCCAGGGTAAACCGGTTGATCTGGCGCAAGGAGGCGATCGGCGGTGTCGAGGTCGACGTCGCGCTGCGCGGGGCCACCCTGCGTCTGAACGACATCAAGGTCTCGAACCTGGCCGGCGCGCGACTGGCCGTGCGCGGCACCGTCGCGAACTATGCGTCGTCGCATCCGCGGCCCGACATCGCGTTCAACTTCGAGGCGCCCGACATAGACCGCGTGCTCAAGCTCGCCGGCGTCGCCGCCGTCGGGCTCGGGCCGGTCACGGCCAGCGGCGGGGTGGCGGGCGGCATCGAGCAGATCGCGTTGCGCGAGTTCACGGTCAATGCCGCAGGCCAGAGCCTGCGCGCTTCCGGCAGCCTGTCGCTGCCGGGGGCCGCGCAGGGCTCGCCGCGGTCGGCAGCCTACAAGGGCAAGCTGCTCGTCAATGGGCAGGACCTGGAAGGCTCGATCGAGGCGAGCCTGACCGGCAGACCGCGGGTCAATGCCGACTTGCGGGCGGGAACGCTCGATCTCGACAAGCTCGACGGCGACGGTGGCGGCGCGCCGGCAGGGCGCGGCAAGAGGCCGACGGCGCCCAAGCCGATCGATACGGCACCCTTGCGCAGCTTCGACGCCAACGTCCGCCTTGCCGCCGCCACGCTGATCGCCGCGCCGCTGCGCATCGGCAATGCCGAGCTGGCGGCCGGCCTCAAGGATGGCGTGATCACCATCGAGCACTTCAAGGGGAACCTGCTCGGTGGCTCGCTCAATCTCGCCGGCACGGTCAATGCCAGCCAGCCGGCTCTGGTCATCGATCTGCGGGGCGACGTGAACGGCGTCTATGTCGGCGAGGCGCTGCGGACACTGTCCGGCAGCAACCAGTTCGGCGGGGCGGTCAAGATCACGGTCGACGGCAAGCTCAATGCCAACGGCATCACGGTGCGCGGCAGCGGCACGACGTCCGAGCAGATCAGCCGCTCGCTGTCGGGCGGCGCGCAACTCGGGGGTCACGTCTTCGTCGGCGCCGACAAGGCGCTGCAGGTGCTGGGATCCGCGGCGGCCGGAGCGGCCGGCGGCGTAATCGATCAGACCCTGGGCAGCGCGCTGGGAATCGTCGGCCAGCGCGGCGGCGTCAGCGTCGGAAACATGCTGAATGCGATCGCCCTGGTGCTCAACCGCTTCGTCAATCACGACAGTCCGATCTCCGGCCGTGTCGACATCGCGGGTGGCGTGCTGACGGACAAGGGTCTGGCCGTGCAAGGCAATCGCGCGACCGCGCACGTCGCGACGCGGACCAACCTCGCGGCTTCCACCACGGACACCACGATCAACTTCGTCATCGCGGAGGACACCTCGGCGCCGTATCTCATCGCCACGATGCGCGGCCCGCTATCCTCCCCGTCGTACAACGTGGCGCGCGGGACGGCCAAGGATCCGCCGGGTATGGCCAGCACCCTGCCGGGCGTGGGCAACATCCCGGGCGTAGGCAATATTCCGGGCATCGGCAACATCCTGCCCGGCCAGGGCGGGCAGGGCGGTGGTCAGCAGCAGCAGCAGCGTTCGCCCATCCCCAATATCCCGATTCCCATTCCCAATATCTTTGGCCGCTGAGGAGTGATCTTGCTCGATCGATTGCTGTCCGTGCTGCGCGCACGGTTCGGGTCCGCGCCGTCTCTCGAGGAGACGCCCAGGGGCTGCGAGGTGCTGGCCGACATGGCCAACCGCCGCGTCATGCGACGCTATCTCGACAAGCCGGTCGACCCGGCGCTGGTCGAGACCCTCTGTGCGGTCGCGCTCTCCGCGCCGTCCAAGTCGGACCTGCAACAAGCCGACATCGTGATCGTGTCGGACCGTGGACAGCGCGACAAGCTGGAGGCGCTGCTGCCCGACAATCCGTGGGTCAGGGCGGCACCGGTCTTCCTGGTATTCCTGGCCAACAACCGCCGGCATCGCCTGCTCTTCGAGTGGCGCGGCCAGCCCTTTCCGAACGATCATCTCGACCCGTTCTTCAACGCATCGGTCGATGCCGGCATCGTGCTGGCGACCTTCGTCGCCGCCGCCGACCGGGCCGGGCTCGGGACCTGCCCGATCAGCGCCATCCGCAACCACCCGGGCGACGTGTCGCAGATTCTTGGTCTGCCCGACCATGTCTTTCCCGTTGCCGCGCTGGGCGTCGGCTGGCCGTCCTTCGAAGGCGTGATGAGCCCGCGGCTCGGGCTCGACATCACGATTCACCACGACCGCTACGACGAGACCGGTCTCAAGGAGAAGATCGCGGCCTACGATCGGCGCCGCGATGCCGTCCAGCCCTACAGGACGCAGCGTCACGTCGACAGGTTCGGCGAGGCGGCCGACTACGGCTGGTCCGAAGACAAGGCGCGGCAATATTCGGTGCCGGAGCGAGCCGGATTCGGTGCATTCGTGCGCGGGAAGGGGTTCAGGCTGGATTGATCATGCGCCGGCGCAGGTCCTCCAGCACGTAGAGGCGCAGGACGCTCGACAGGTTGGCCGGCGCCGATCCGCCCGCGCCGCGCGTGTGGTCGATCTCGGCAACCAGGGCATTGAGAGAGAGGCCGCGACGCCGGGCGATCGCGGTCAGCTCGCCCCAGAAGGCATCCTCCAGCGACACGGAGGTGCGATGGCCGTCGATCGTGACCGAGCGCTTCTGCATGGATGGACTGTGGCAGCGGCACGCCGCCGCCTCAAGCTGCCTTGCCGCCGTCACAGAGCGTGCGTATAAGCCCGCCCAACAACCCCTCGGACATGGAATGGACATCCGTAACGTCGCGATCATCGCGCACGTCGACCATGGCAAGACAACGCTGGTCGACTGCCTGTTGAAGCAGAGCGGCACGTTCCGCGACAATCAGCAGGTCGTCGAGCGCGCCATGGATTCGAACGACCTGGAGCGTGAGCGCGGGATCACCATCCTCGCCAAGGCGACGTCGGTCGTCTGGAAAGGCACGCGCGTCAACATCGTCGATACGCCCGGCCATGCCGATTTCGGCGGCGAGGTCGAGCGTATCCTGTCGATGGTCGACGGCGTCGTGCTGCTGGTCGATGCGGCCGAAGGGCCGCTTCCGCAGACCAAGTTCGTCCTCGGCAAGGCGCTGCGGCTGGGGCTGCGGCCGATCGTGCTCATCAACAAGGTCGACCGGCCGGATGCGCGGGCGCACCAGGTGCACGACGAGGTCTTCGACCTGTTCGCCGCCTTGGAGGCTTCCGACGAGCAGCTCGACTTCCCGACGCTGTTCGCGTCGGCCAAGCAGGGCTGGGCGGCACCCTCGATCGAGGACGAACACAAGGACATGTCGCCCCTGTTCGACCTGATCCTGCGCCACGTGCCGGCGCCCAGGGTCGACAGCGATCCGGCGTTCCGCATGCTGGTCACGACCCTGGAATCCGATTCGTTCCTGGGCCGCATCCTGACGGGCCGCATCCAGTCGGGTTCGATCAGGCCCAACGTTACGCTGAAGGCGCTCAATGCCGCCGGCGAGGAGATCGAGCAGACGCGCGTCACCAAGCTGCTGGCCTTCCGCGGGCTGGAGCGCCAGCCGATCGACTTCGCCGAGGCGGGCGACATCGTGGCGATCGCGGGCTTCAAGAATGCCACGGTCGCCGATACGCTGGGCGACACGACCGTGGCGGCACCCCTCCCGGCGCAGCCGGTCGATCCGCCGACGCTCGCCATGACCTTCGCGGTGAACGATTCGCCGCTCGCCGGCCGCGAGGGCGACAAGGTCACGACGCGCATGATCCGCGCCCGCCTGATGCGTGAGGCCGAGGGAAATGTGGCGATCCGGGTGCGCGATACCGAAAACACCGACGCCTACGAGGTCGCCGGCCGCGGGGAGCTGCAGCTTGGCGTGCTGATCGAAACGATGCGCCGCGAGGGATTCGAGCTGGCCGTCGGCCGGCCGCGCGTGCTGTTCCAGGCCGACGCGGTGACGGGTCAGCGTCTCGAACCGATCGAGGAGGTCGTGGTCGATGTCGACGACGCCTACACCGGGGTCGTGGTCGAGCAGATCTCGACCCGCAAGGGCGAGCTGCAGGACATGCGCCCCTCGGGTGCCGGCAAGACGCGCCTGGTGTTCCACGCGCCGTCGCGCGGCCTGATCGGGTATCACGGCGAGTTTCTGACCGACACGCGCGGAACCGGCATCATGAACCGCGTGTTCCATTCCTACGGTCCTTATCGCGGCCCCATCCCGGGCCGGCGTAACGGCGCGCTGATCGCCAATGCCGAGGGCGTCGCGGTGGCCTATGCGCTGTGGAACCTCGAGGAGCGTGGGCCGATGTTCATCGAACCCGGCACCGCGGTGTACCAGGGCATGCTGATCGGCGAGCACAGTCGCGGCAACGATCTCGACGTCAATGTGCTCAAGGGCAAGCAGCTCACCAACATCCGTGCTGCGGGCAAGGACGAGGCCGTCCGCCTCACGACGCCAAGGCGGATGACTCTCGAGCAGGCGATCGCCTATATCGACGACGACGAGCTTGTCGAGGTGACGCCGAAGTCGATCCGGCTGCGCAAGCGCTTCCTCGATCCCGAGGATCGCAAGCGGGCCAAGAAGCAGGCGGCCGCCGCGGCGGCGGAGTAGGAAGACCACGGAAGAGGACAAGGACGACCCTTGAAGACGAACGACACTTTCGCTGATCGGCTCGACGCGGCCGCCAAGGCCAAGCAGGCTCTCCTCGAGAGGGCCCGAGCCAAGGACCCCACCAAGGATCCCGAATTCTCCGCTCGGCAGGAGGCACGCGTCGCAGCGGCGCGTGCGCGCGAGGAGCGCGAGGCTGAACGCCGGCGCGCCCGCAAGGCGGCCCGCGAGCAGGAAGCCGCCGACCGCAAGGCGCGCAAGGAGGCGGCGATCGCCGCCGAGGCGGAGCGCATCCAGCGCGAGCAGGCCGACAGCCTGGCGGCCCAGAAGGCGGCGCTCATGGCCCGCTTCGGCACCCGCAAGGGCAAGAAGTAGCGGCTCGATTCTCCCCGGCGGGCGCCAGCCGGCCGGGAGCGTGTTTCAGAGGCTTCCCGTCAGGGAAGCCCGCTGGCTGATCTCGATGTGATTGCCATCGGGATCACAGACAAAGGCGAAGCGTACCGTGTCGCCCAGCACCCGGGGCTCGCCGCCGGACGCGCCGCCGCGGGCGAGAATGCCGTCATACTCGGTCAGGCAATCCCAGACCTGCACCGTGATGTAGCGGTAGCCGGGGCCGCGCCAATCGGCGCTGCGCTGGACCTTGCCGCGCTCGACGATCACGACCAGTGAATCGCCACAGCGGTAGCGGCCGTCGCCGGTGCGTTCGAACTGCATGGCGTGGGTCCAGAAGCGATCGTGCGCCGCCGGGTCGTTGACCCGCAGCAGGACGGCGATGCCCGCCACGCCGTCCAGCCCCCTGGGCACCAGACTCACCTTGTTGCCGTCCGGATCGACGAGCGGCTGCGGCGCGGCGAGCCCGTCGCGCGCGATCTGCAGGCCCACGATGCCGGAGGACGGCAGCTCCGGAAGCGGATTGCGCGAGTGATTCACCTTGAGGATGGACCCGTTCATGTGGTGGCGGTGCTGCTGCACGCCCCCGCCCAGCTTCCCCATATGGTCGTAGGGAAGGCCGACCGTCTGTTGCCAGAAGGCGAGCTGCTCGTCCCGCCTGTTCGAGAACAGACCGACGTCGAGGTGCTGCTTTGCGAGCCTCATGGTGACTTCGTCAGAGCTTCAGCTCGCTGAAGAAGTCGTTGCCCTTGTCATCGGTGACGATGAAGGCCGGGAAGTTCTCGACCTGGATGCGCCAGATCGCCTCCATGCCGAGCTCGGGATATTCGAGCACCTCGACCTTCCGGATACAGTTCTTCGCGAGAATGGCGGCAGGACCACCGATCGAGCCGAGATAGAAGCCTTTGTGTTTCTTGCAGGCGTCCACGACCTGCTTGCTGCGGTTGCCCTTGGCCAGCATGACCATCGAGCCGCCGTTGGCCTGGAACAGGTCGACGTACGAGTCCATCCGGCCGGCAGTGGTCGGGCCGAACGAGCCGGACGGCATGCCGTCCGGCGTCTTGGCCGGTCCCGCGTAGTAGACGGGGAACTGCTTGAAGTAGTCGGGAAGTCCCTCGCCGCGGTCGAGCCGCTCCTTGAGCTTGGCGTGGGCGATGTCGCGCGCGACGATCAGCGTGCCGCTGAGGTTGACGCGCGTCTTCACCGGGTACTTCGTCAGCACCGACAGCGTGTGGGCCATGCCCTTGTCGAGATCGACCGACACCACGTCGCCCGAGAGCTGCTGCGGCTCGACATCCGGCAGGAAGTGCGCGGGATTCGTCTCGAGCTGCTCGAGGAAGATGCCGTCCTTCGTGATCTTGCCCACGGCCTGGCGGTCGGCGGAGCAGCTCACACCCATGCCGATCGGCACCGAGGCGCCGTGGCGCGGCAGACGGATGACCCGCACGTCGTGGCAGAAATACTTGCCGCCGAACTGGGCCCCGATGCCCATCTGCCGCGTCAACTCGAGCACCTTCTGCTCCATGTCGCGGTCGCGGATCGCAACGCCCTTGTTGTTGCCGACGTCCGGCAAGTCGTCGAGGTAGCGCGTCGAGGCGAGCTTCACCGTCTTGAGGTTCATCTCGGCCGACGTGCCGCCGACCACGATGGCGAGGTGGTAAGGCGGGCAGGCCGCCGTGCCCAGCGTGCGGATCTGCGTGTCGAGGAACTTCAGCAGCGACGCCTCGTTCAGGACGGCGGGCGTCTGCTGGTAGAGGTAGCTCTTGTTGGCCGAGCCGCCGCCCTTGGCGACGAACAGGAACTTGTAGGCGTCGCCGTCGGTGGCATAGATGTCGATCTGCGCCGGAAGGTTGGTGCCGGTCTGCACCTCCTTGAACATGGAGAGCGGCGAGACCTGGCTGTAGCGGAGATTGGTCTCCGTGTAGGTCTTGAAGACGCCGCGCGAGATCGCCGCCTCGTCGCCGCCGCCTGTCCACACCGCCTGGCCCTTCTTGCCCATCACGATCGCGGTGCCGGTGTCCTGGCACATCGGCAGCACGCCGCCGGCGGCGATGTTGGCGTTCTTGAGCAGCTCCAGGGCGACGTACTTGTCGTTCGAGGAAGCCTCCGAGTCGTCGAGGATCCTGCGGAGCTGGGCGAGATGGCCGGGGCGCAGCAGGTGGGAGATGTCGTGGAAAGCGGCGGCCGTCAGCAGAGTCAGCGCCTCGGGCTCGACCGTCAGCACCTCGCGGCCATTGAATTTCGCCGTTCCGACATGGTCGGAGGAGAGCTTGCGGTAGGGCGTCGTGTCCTCACCGTGCGGAAACATCTCCTGGAACTGGAATTCAGGCATGACTCTCTCTCCTGGCGCTCCCCATGGCATCGGCCCTCCATGGCACTTTGGAGGGTCGACATGGCGTTTTCGGCTTAGAGGGGCGCATCCGTGCCGCAAGCACGGCGGATCGTCCAGCTACTTCTTGCGGAAGCTGTCCAGCTTGACGACCTTGGCGCCGCCGTCGCCGGCATTGTCCTCTGCCGGCGCGGCAGGCTCGCCTTGGGTTCCGGCTTCGGCATCGGCGCCCGTGGGAGGCGCGAGGGGCGGCCGCTTCTCGGCCGCGGGCAGGGCGGCCGGCGGCGGTGCTTCCGCCGTCTCGCCAGCCGGCTTGTCCTTGCGGTCGAACTGCAGGCCGAAGCGCACCGAGGGATCGACGAAGGCCGAGAGCGCCGCGAACGGCACCTTGATGCGTTCCTGCTGCTTGTTGAAGCTCACCGTCACCTCGAAGTGGGCCGGCGCAATGATCAAGTCCCAGTATTGGTGCTGCAGCACGATCGTCATCTCGTCGGGATACTTGGAGCGCAGGTATTCTGGCAGCACGACACCGGGATCGTTGCTGCGGAACGAGATGTAGAAATGGTGCGAGCCCGGCAGGCCCTTATCGGCGACCTGCGTCAGCACGCGGCGCACCACGCTGCGCAGCGCGTCGTCAACGAGAGCGTCGTAGTGAAAGCGATCGTTCATGGCTTGTCGGATTCTTCACGAAGCATCCGCCCGCGTACCATTAGAGTCAATCGCCGCAAAGCGAGAAGCGCAGGCGAAGTGGGAGGGCTTCTGTTGCCCGGTGCCCTCCCGAAACCGCGCTTACGTCCGCTGTTTAGGCGGCAGCAGCGAGTGCAACGTCGTTATCGTTGGCACTTGTGAATGGCCCGTCACGGCGGAACCATACCGGGCAAAAACCGCGCCTTTACCACGCTCGTCGATCCTAGTTCGCCCCCGTCGGCTCCGACCCTCGACGGGCGGGAGGAGATGGTGGAGGCGCCGGGTACTGCCCCCGGGTCCGAAACGCTTATGCCACGCGGCGTTTATCGCCATAGTCGGTTTCCCGACGCCCGATATATAGGCGCTTGGGGCTTCCGTTTGAAGCGCTGGCGGGGCTGGAAGGACTGAATTTCCCCATGGAACCGGCGGGCGCCGGCCCATAGAGTCCCCGGCCAACGAAGGACAATCAAGAATGCCCCTCTCCAGCGACCAGCAGGCCGAGATCGACCAGGCGCGCGGTGCCGCGCAATCGACGCTGCGACCCTGCTCGCCCGCTCTCGAGGAGATCCTCTTCCAGGCAGTCCCCGTCCTCGACCACGGCTTCGTCCGTGTCGTCGACTACATGGGCGACGACGCTGCGGTCGTGCAGGCGGCCCGCGTGAGCTATGGCCGCGGCACCAAGAAGGTCAGCGAGGATCGCGGTCTCATCAACTATCTCATGCGGCACCGTCATACGACGCCGTTCGAGATGTGCGAGATCAAATACCACGTGAAGCTGCCCATCTTCGTGGCGCGGCAGTGGATCCGCCACCGGACGGCCAACGTCAACGAATACTCGGCGCGCTACTCGATCCTGGACAACGAGTACTACATTCCGCGCCCAGAGCATCTTGCAGCCCAGAGCAAGGCAAACCGGCAGGGGCGGGACCAGGTGCTGTCGGGCCGGGAGGCCGAGCGGGTCTTCCAGCTGCTCAGGAAGGACGCCGAGCTGGTCTACGAGCACTACATGGAGATGCTGAACGAGGGCGTCGAAGGCGAGCCGCTCGACCCCGAGCGCTCGGGGCTGGCGCGCGAGCTCGCGCGCATGAACCTGTCGCTCGCCTTCTATACGCAGTGGTACTGGAAGGCCAACCTCCACAATCTGATGCACTTCCTGTCGCTGCGCGCCGACGCGCATGCCCAGTACGAGATCCGGGCCTACGCCGAGGTGATGCTCGATACCCTGCGGCGCTGGTGCCCGATGAGCCACGACGCCTTCATGGAGTACAGGCTGGGCGGCGCCCACCTGTCGAAGACCGGACTGGCCGCGGTGAAACGCATGATCGCCGGCGAGAAGCTCGACCAGACGTCGAGCGGCCTCAATCCGCGCGAATGGCGCGAACTCGCGGCGGTGCTGGGCCTTGGCTAGGGACAATCCCGGACGGCTGCGCCTGCTGCGCGAACGGCCGCGCGATGCCGCCGCCATCGAGGAGATGAACGAGGCGGCCTTCGGCCCCGACCGGCATCACAAGACCGTCTACCGGCTGCGCGAGGATGTGAAGCCGATCCGCGAGCTCTGTTTCGTGGCGATCGACCAGAAGGGCCGCATGGTGGCTTCGATCCGCAACTGGCCCATCCTGATCAACGAGCGCTGGCCAGCCGTCCTGCTGGGCCCGCTGGCGATCTCGCCGGAGCTGCGGGGCATGGGCTACGGCAAGGCACTGATGTGGCACGCCATGGCTCAGGCGCGCATGCTGGGCCACAGCCGCATCATCCTGGTGGGCGATCCCGAATACTATAACCAGTTCGGCTTCCGCCGCGACCTTGCCCTCAACATCCAGCTGCCGGGCTGGGTTGAGGACCGGCGGTTCCTAGCGCTGGAGCTGGTCGCCGGCTCGATGATCGGCGTCCATGGCATGATCGGGAAATGGGAACCGCGCAAGGCGGCCGCCGCAAGGCGCGGCAAGAAGCGCTGATAGCCGGGGTGCTGCGGATCACTGTTCAGCGCACCACGATCCTGGGTGCTCTCGGCCCGCGCTGGCTGGCGGAGAGCTGCTTCCAGACCCGGCCGGCGATGTTCTTGTAGATCTGCGCATGCTGGCTGTCGGGCTGGGCGACGACGATCGGATGGCCCGAGTCGGAGGCGGTGCGGATGTCGAGGTGCAGCGGCACCTCGCCCAGGAACGGGACCGCGAGCTTCTCGGCCTCCGCGCGCGCGCCGCCATGGCCGAAGATGTCGGAGCGTTCGCCACAGTGCGGGCAGAGAAAGAAGCTCATGTTCTCGACGAAACCGAGGACCGGCACGGCGACCTTGCGGAACATGTTCAGGCCCTTGCGGGCATCCACCAGCGCGATGTCCTGCGGCGTCGACACGATCACCGCCCCGGCAAGAGCCACGCGCTGGGCCAGCGTGAGCTGGGCGTCGCCGGTACCCGGGGGCATGTCCACCACCAGCACGTCGAGTTCGCCCCACTGCACGTCGCGCAGCATCTGTTCGAGCGCACTGGAGACCATGGGCCCACGCCAGATCATGGGCGTGTCCTCGTTGACGATGTAGCCGATCGACATCGTCCTGAGTCCATAGCGCTCGATGGGCTTCAGCGCCTTGCCGTCCACCGACTCGGGTTTTTCCCGGACGTCGAGCATGCGCGGCATCGAGGGGCCGTAGATGTCGGCATCGAGCAGCCCAGTTCGGACCCCGTTCGCCGCGAGGCCGAGCGCGAGATTGACCGCGGTGGTCGACTTGCCGACGCCGCCCTTGCCCGATGCCACGGCGATGATGTGCTTCACGCCGGGCACGTCGATCCGACCGCCGCCGCCGGTGGTCTTGGCGCCGCCGTGGCCGGCTGGACCGCCGGCGGACGGCGCACGAGACGCAGTTGCAGCCGCCGGCCGTTCCGATGTCATCACGGCCGTCGCCGAGAGGACGCCCGGCATGGCGCGGACGGCCTGCTCGCAGGCCTGGCGCAGGGGTTCGAGCGCCGTGCCGCGCGCAGGGTCGACGTCGAGCGTGACGGCGACGTGCCCGCCGCGCACGGCGACGCCGCCCAGCATGCCCTGTGCGACGACGCTCTTTCCGGTCGTCGGATCGATCACGGTTTCGAGAACTTTACGGACCGCAGATTCCGTTATTTCCGCCATGTCTGCTTGCTTCCGCCGGGCCGGCAATTTTGTGTCGCAGCTTGATTGCAGCTATTGGTGCGGTCACATATATGCAGCGCGACGTGGAATCAAAAGCGGCAATCCGCCGAGGCCGTCCGGCCGATAGCCTGAGGTGATCAATGGCGTGGAACAACAATAGTGGCGGGCCCTGGGGGGGCGGCGGCGGTGGCGGCGGCGGACCGTGGGGCAGCGGCGGCGGAGGCCGCGGCGGCGGCGGCAATGGCGGCCCCTTCGGTGGTCCGCGGCGCCCGCCCGACATGGAAGACGTCATTCGCAAGGGCCAGGAACGGCTCAAGAACCTCATTCCCGGCGGCTTCGGCTCCTACAAGGGCATCATCCTGGTCGTGCTGGCCGGCATCGTGATCTGGCTGCTCACCGGCTTCTTCCGCGTCCAGCCCAACCAGCAGGCCATCCAGCTCGTCTTCGGCAAGCCGTTCGGCAAGCCTGTCGAGCCGGGTCTGCACTACAACCTGCCTTCCCCGATCGGAAACGTGGTGGTCGTGAACGTCCAGGACCAGCGCCGCATCGTCATCGGCTCGCGCACCGGGACCCAGGACCGTGCGACTCCGTACACGCGCGGACCGCGCACGGTCTCGACCGAGAACCTCATGCTCACAGGTGACGAGAACATCGTCGATATCGAGTTCGCGGTGCTTTGGGACATCAAGGACGTGTTCAAGTTCGCCTTCGACGTACGTAACCCTGAGGAAAACGTGCGGGCCGGCGCGGAGTCGGCCATGCGCGAGGTGATCGGCCGGTCCAACCTGCAGTATGCGCAGACCGAAGGCCGCAGCCGCATCGAGCAGGATACCAAGGATCTGCTGCAGAGGATGCTCGACGAATATGGCGCCGGTGTCCGGATCGCGAACGTCCAGCTTCTGCGTGTCGACCCGCCGCAGGAGGTGATTGGCGCCTTCCGCGACGTGCAGGCGGCGCGTGCCGACAAGGAGAAGAGCATCAACGAGGCCAATACCTATCGCAACCAGCAGCTGCCGCGCGCCAAGGGCGAGGCGGAGGCGATCGTGCAGAAGGCGGAGGCCTACAAGGCCGAGATCGTCGCCCGCGCCAGCGGTGACGCGCAGCGCTTTACCCAGGTCTACGAGCAGTACGACAAGGCCAAGGACATCACGACGGAGCGCATGTATCTCGACACGATGCAGGAGGTGCTGCGGAACGTGAACAAGGTGCTCGTCGACAAGAGCGCGTCCGGCGCCCAGGGGGTTGTGCCCTACCTGCCGCTGCCCGAACTGCGTCCCGGGCCGGCGGGCGCGCCGGCGGCCCAGGCGCCCAGAACCGGCGCCCAGGCGCAGGGAGCCCCGCGATGAGCAACCGTTCGATCATCGCGCTGATCGCTGCCGCGGTGGCAATCTTCCTGCTGACGCAGACATTCTACACCGTCAATCCGACCATCCAGGTGCTGGTCCGCCAGTTCGGCGCGATCGTCGGCGAGCCCAAGGTCCAGCCAGGACTCTACGCCAAGATTCCCCTGGTTCAGGACATCCAGCGCATCGACCGGCGTCTGCTCGACTACGAAGCGGAGGAGTTCGAGATCATCGCCGGCGACCAGAAGCGTCTCGTCGTCGACGCCTACGCCCGCTACAAGATCGTCGCGGCCAGGCTATTTGCACAGACCGTGCCGGGCGGCGAGCCGGCCCTGCGCGGGCTGCTCGATTCCCTGATCAACTCGGAGATCCGCGGTGTTCTGAGCTCCGTCCCGCTGCATGCGGTGCTGACCGATCAACGCGGGAACCTGATGGACGAGATCACGCGGCGGGTGAACGCCAAGACCATGGAGCTCGGCGTCCAGACGGTCGACGTCCGCATCAAGCGGGCCGATCTGCCGCAGGCCAACTCCCAGTCGGTGTACAACCGCATGAAGACCGACCGCGAGCGGGAAGCCGGCCAGCTGCGTGCCGAGGGCGACGAGGAGAAGGCGCGAATCATGGCGACGGCCGACCGCGAAGTCGCGGTCATCAAGGCCGACGCCGGACTCAAGGCCCAGATTCTCATGGGCGAGGCCGACGCCGAAGCGACCCGCATCTACGCCAACGCCTTCAGCCGGGACAAGGATTTCTATGCCTTCTACCGCCGCATGGAGGCGTACCGGCAGGCCTTCGGCGGAGGCGGATCGACCATGATCCTGAGCCCGGACAGCGACTTCTTCCGCTACTTCAACAACGACCCGTCCAGCATGCCGGTGTCCAAGTAGGGGTGTGGGCCGGCCAGCACCTGTGCCTCTCCGTCCGTGCGGCGGTCGGGCAGAGGCGGCGGCTGTGGCAGTCCTGCAACGCCGCCGGGCAAATCGGGGAAAAACGGCCGCCGGAGGCGTCGTGATCGACAACATCAACGCCTCTTTATTTGCGCCACAATCGGGCCCCATGTAGACAGGGACTCGAACGTGCGGCGCCGGCCGTTCCGATCCGTTGAGGCCTGAGCGCCGTTGGAGGCCGGACGTGATTTTCACTGCTTTTCAAAGTGTTGCGCGCGGCGTGGCGGTCGCTGTGGTCATGTCGATCGGGTTGGCGGTGGCCCAGCCGGTGCTGGCCCGCGAAGCCCCCGACAGCTTTGCCGAACTCGTCGATCGTCTGATGCCGACGGTCGTCAACATCACCACCACCCAGAACGTGCCGCAGCAGGGGCCGCGCCTGCGCGACATGCCGCAATTGCCGCCGGGCTCTCCCTTCGAGGAGCTCTTCAAGGAGTTCTTCGACCGTCGCGGGGGCGAGGAACAGCAGAAGCGGCGGGGCACGTCGCTGGGCTCGGGTTTCGTGATCGATGGTGACGGATACATCATCACCAACAACCACGTGATCCAGGGCGCGGAGGACATCACCGTCATCTTCCGGGACGATACCCAGCTCAAGGCCAAGCTGATCGGCTCGGACAGCCGCGTGGACGTCGCTCTCCTCAAGGTCGAGCCACCGAACAAGAAGCCGCTGCCGGCCATCAAATGGGGCGATTCGGACAAGGAGCGCGTCGGCGACTGGGTGATCGCCATCGGCAATCCGTTCGGCCTCGGCCACTCGGTGACCGCCGGCATCATCTCGGCGCGCGGGCGCTCGCTCAACGATGCGCTCGACGACTACCTGCAGACCGATGCCGCCATCAACAAGGGCAATTCCGGCGGTCCCCTGTTCAATGCCAAGGGTGAAGTGGTCGGCGTCAACACCGCCATCTACTCGCCCTCGGGAGTCAATGCGGGGCTTGCCTTCTCGATTCCGTCGAACATCGTCAGGCAGGTCGCCGACCAGCTTCGCGAGTTCGGCCGCGTGAAGCGCGGCTGGATCGGCGTCAGCTACCAGAGCGTGACGGACGATATCGCCGACAGCTTCGGCCTGGACAGGGCCCGCGGCGTGCTGGTCGCCAACGTCGTGGCCGACGGTCCCGCCGCGAAGGCGGGCATCAAGCGCAACGACATCATCGTGAGCTTCGGCGGCCAGGATGTCCTCGACATGCGGCGCTTCCCGCGTCTGGTTGCCAACTCCCGGGTGGGCGGTACCGTCGACGTCGTGGTCTGGCGGAGCGGCAAGGAAGTGCCGCTGAAGCTGCGCATCGGCGAACAGGACGAGGATGGCAAGCAGAATGCCTCCGTCCAGGGCGGGAGGGCGAAGCCCGCCGAGCCCGACCAGCCGGTCGTCTCCAACGTGGAGCAGCTCGGCCTGACCCTGCAGAAGGTGACCGACCAGCTGCGTGAGCGCTACGGGCTTTCCGACCAGGTGAAGGGCGTCGTGGTCACCAAGGTCGCGGCAAACAGTCCGGCTGCCGAGAAGCAGCTCCAGGCCGGAGACGTCATCCTCGAGGTCGACCAGAAGCCGGTGACGACCCCGCAGGAGGTGACCGAGATCGTCGACAAGCTGCAGAAGGCCAAGAAGCGCTCGGTCCTGCTGTTCGTCGAGCGCCAGGGCGATCCGCGCTTCGCCGCGCTGAGGCTGGCGAAGTAGTTTTCGCGCGGCCGACATCGCGCGGTCGTTCTGCGGACCGCGCGCCTCCGGCGTGTTCAGGCGCGAGCCGGAGGCTCGTGGTCGCGCGACACGATCCGCAGCCCTAACCCACCTTGACCACGAGCTTGCCGAAGTTCTCCCCCCGGAGCAGCCCCATGAAGGCCTCGGGCGCGCGGGCGAGGCCGTCCACCACCGTTTCCCGGCTGCGGATCTTGCCGTCCTTCAACAGGGCGCCGACCTCGCTCACGAAATCGCCCATCAGGGCCACATGGTCCGAAATGATGAAGCCCTGGATCGTCAGGCGGCGCTGCACGATCGTGAACATCTTGGGTGGGCCGGCGATGGGCGTGCTGTCCTGATACTCCGAGATGGCGCCGCAGAAGGCGATGCGGCCGAAGTCGTTCAGGCGCTCGAAGACGGCATGGAAGATCGTGCCGCCGACATTCTCGAAATCGGCATCGATGCCCTGCGGGCAGAGCTTGTCGAGAACGGCACCGACGTCGTGCTCGGCCTTGTGGTTGAAGCAGGCGTCGTAGCCCGCCTCACGCACGGCCCACTGGCACTTGTCGTCGCTGCCGGCACAGCCGACGACGCGAGCCCCCGCATGCTTGGCGAGCTGGCCTGCAACCTGGCCCACCGCGCCGGTGGCGGCCGAGACGAACACCGTCTCACCCGCCTTGGGCTTGCAGATGTGGCGGATGCCGTACCATGCCGTGAAGCTCGGCATGCCCAGCACGCCGAGATGCGCCGACAGCGGTGCCGCCGCGGCGTCGACCTTGCGCAATCCCTTGCCGTCGTGAACCGTGTGGGTCGCCCAGTTCAGCAGGCCCATCACCATGTCGCCCCTGGCGAAGCGCGGATTGCGCGATTCGACGACCTCGCCGACCGAGCCGCCCGTCAGCGGCTTGCCCAGCTCGAAGGGGGGCGTGTAGGAGCGCAGCTCCGTCATGCGCGGCCGCATGTAGGGATCGAGCGACAGGAAGAGGGAGCGCACCAGCAACTGGCCGTCCGTCAGCGCCGGGAGACTCGCGGTCTCCTGGCGGAAGCAGTCGGCCGTCACGTCGCCGGTCGGCCGCTTGGCAAGCACGATCTGCACGGCTTCGGTCATGGGTCATTCCTTTCCACGAATTCGCTGCGGCGGTAGCCCTGGAGGTAGAGCAGGGCGGTGAGGTCGCCATGGTCGATTCTTGCGGCGACCTGGGCGGCCACGACGGGCTTGGCGTGGAAGGCCACGCCCAATCCGGCCGCCTTCAGCATCGGCAGATCGTTCGCGCCGTCGCCCACGGCGGCGGCATCGGTCGTCGGGATTCCCTGTTCGGCGGCCAGCTTCTGCAGGGTGGCGAACTTCGCCTCCTTGCCGAGGATGGGCCGCTCGACCGTACCGGACAGTATGCCGCCATCGTGGCGCAGGACGTTGGCGGCGCTGAAGTCGAAGCCGAGCCGCTCATGGACCAGCTTGGTGAAGTGCGTGAAGCCGCCGGAGACCAGCGCGCAGCGGGCGCCATGCTTACGCATGGTGGCGACCAGCGTGGCGCCGCCGCGCGTGTAGCGGATGCGCCTGGCCGCCTCGTCCAGGCGCGCCGTCTCAAGTCCCTTCAGCAATCCCACGCGCTCCTCGAGAGCGCCGGCGAAGTCGATCTCGCCGTTCATGGCGCGCGCCGTGATCGCGGCGATCCGCTCGCGCAGGCCGAGGAACTCCGCCAGCTCGTCCAGCATCTCGTTGGCGATCACTGTCGATTCCATGTCGGCGAGCAGCAGCTTCTTGCGCCGTCCCCGGGCGGGGAGCGCAACGGCATCGATGGCCGTCATGGCGACCGGCAGGGCATCGCCGTCGAAGGGGATGTCGCAGGCGACTCCGGGCGCCAGCCAGTCGGGCGTTCCGACCGCGGCGCCTTGCGCCAGCAGGCAATCGACGGCGACCCGCACGGCGCCGTCGTTCAGGGCGGGATGGCCGGCGCTCGATATGAGGACAAGGACGTTTCTCACGCTTCCGGCTCTAGCGGCGGCATGGTGGATTTGCAATCAATTCGCCCGCCATGGCCCAGCAGCCCGTCCTCGTCGTCACCGGCCCGACCGCCAGCGGCAAGTCGGCGCTGGCGCTCGACCTTGCCTGCCGCTTTGGCGGTACGGTGATCAACGCCGACGCCATGCAGACCTACGATGCCTTCCCGATCCTGACGGCGCAGCCGAGCGCCGCAGAACGCCTGCGCGCGCCGCATGAGCTCTATGGAATACTGCCGCTGGGCGAGACCCTGTCGGCGCCGCGCTGGCGTGATCTTGCGAGCGTGGCGATCGATCGCAGCATTGCGGCGGGACGCCAGCCGATCCTGTGCGGCGGATCGGGCCTCTACCTGCGGACGCTGATGCAGGGCATCCCCACCATCCCGGAGTCGTCCGCCGCGGTGCGCGATCAGGCCAATGCCGACTGGGCTGCCTTGGGAGCCGAGGCCTTTCGGATGAGGCTTGCCGCGAAGGATCCGGCCATCGTCGCCCGCCTGAAACCCGGCGACCGGCAGCGGCATGTCCGGGCATGGGAGGTCTGGCTGACGACCGGCCAGCCGCTCAGCGTATGGCAGGCCGGGTCCGTTCAGGCGCCGCGCTGGTCCTTTCGCAGCATCCTGCTGGCGCCCGACCGGAGCTGGCTGCGCGACCGGATCGGGAAGCGGTTCGATGCCATGATCGAGGCCGGCGTGGTGACCGAGGTGCGCCGGGTGTTCGAGCGCGGCTGCGACCCGCGCTGGCCGGGTCTCAAGGCGCATGGGGCGCCCGAGCTGTTCGCCCATTTCCGGGGGGAGATGACGCTCGGGCAAGCGCGGCGTATCGCCATCGATCACACCCGGCAATACGCCAAGCGCCAGATGACGTGGTTCCGGCACCAGCTTGCGCCAGATGTTGTGGTCGATCCGGCACATCCGCTTGAAGGGGCGGCAGTCGAGAAATTTTTGACCAAAACGAGCGCCTGAAACTTTTCTTTTCGTGCGATTGGGGTTGATTCCACCTGCTCCCGTCTATACGTTCCGCCCGCCGCAAAACCCCGTTTTTGCGGCTCATTTGTCATTGAGGAGACCCGTGTCATGAAACCCGAGGAGTCTGCCACGACTGGCGCCGATCTGCTGGTGAAAGCCCTGATCGACGAGGAAGTCGAGGTCGTCTTCGGCTATCCCGGCGGCGCGGTCCTTCCCATCTACGATTCGCTCTTCAAGCAGAACCGTCTGCGCCACATCCTCGTGCGCCACGAGCAGGCGGCGGTGCACGCCGCCGAGGGGTATGCGCGGTCGACAGGCAAGGTCGGCGTCGTGCTGGTGACGTCGGGTCCTGGCGCCACCAATGCCGTGACAGGCCTCACCGACGCGCTGATGGATTCCATCCCGGTCGTGTGCCTGACGGGCCAGGTGCCCACGCACCTGATCGGCAATGACGCCTTCCAGGAGGCGGACACGACGGGCATCACGCGCCCCTGCACCAAGCACAACTACCTCGTGAAGTCGGTGACGGACCTGTCGCGCACCGTCCACGAGGCCTTCTACGTGGCGCGCTCGGGCCGGCCTGGCCCGGTCGTGATCGACCTGCCCAAGGACGTGCTGATGAACAAGCACGACTATGTGGCGCCCAACAAGCCCGTGCAGCACAAGAGCTACCGGCCGCGGCTCGAGCCCGAGCCGGCGCGCGTCGAGCAGGCGATCGACCTGATCGCATCCGCCAAGCGGCCGGTCTTCTATACCGGCGGCGGCGTCATTAATTCGGGGCCGAAGGCCTCGAAGCTGCTGGCGCAGCTGGTGCACATGACGGGCTTTCCCATCACGAGCACGCTGATGGGCCTGGGCGCCTTTCCGGCGTCCGACGGCCAGTTCCTCGGCATGCTGGGCATGCACGGGACCTACGAGGCCAACCTGGCCATGTACAACTGCGACGTGATGATCAACATCGGCGCGCGGTTCGACGATCGCATCACCGGCAAGCTTGCCGAGTTCTCGCCCAAGTCGAAGAAGATCCACGTCGACATCGATCCCAGCTCGATCAACAAGAACGTGCATGTCGACCTGCCTGTGGTGGGCGATGCCGCGCATGTGCTCGAGCAGATGATCAAGGTCTGGAAGGCGCGCCAGCCGCGGGTGGACCAGAAGGCGCTCAAGGCCTGGTGGGCCGAGATCGACAAATGGCGCGGCCGCAACTGCCTCGCCTACAAGCCCGACAAGGAGACGATCAAGCCGCAATATGCGCTGGAGCGCCTCTACCATCACATCAAGGGGCTGGATCACTACATCACCACGGAGGTCGGCCAACACCAGATGTGGGCCGCCCAGTTCCTGAAGTTCGAGGAGCCGAACCGCTGGATGACCTCCGGCGGCCTGGGCACGATGGGTTACGGCTTTCCGGCGGCGATCGGCGTGCAGATCGCGCATCCGGAAGCGCTCGTCATCGACGTGGCCGGCGAGGCCTCGATCATGATGAACATCCAGGAGCTTTCGACCGTCGCGCAGTACCGGCTGCCGGTGAAGATCTTCGTCCTGAACAACCAGTACATGGGCATGGTGCGGCAGTGGCAGGAGCTGCTGCATGGCGGCCGCTACTCCGAGAGCTACATGGAATCGCTGCCCGATTTCGTGAAGCTCGCCGAGGCGTTCGGCGCCGTCGGCCTGCGCTGCCATGAGCCGGACAAGCTCGACGACACGATCCGGCAGATGATCGAGATCAAGAAGCCTGTCATCGTCGACGTGCTGGTCGACAAGGTCGAGAACTGCTTCCCCATGATCCCGTCCGGCGCGGCGCACTACGACATGCTGCTGGGCCCCGACGACCGCGCCGCCAAGCCGGTGTCGGAGGAAGGCATGGTGCTGGTGTGAACGCCATCGCGCAGACGGCGTCCAGCCATACCATCTCGGTGCTGGTCGACAACGAGCCCGGCATCCTGGCCCGCGTGGTCGGCCTGTTCTCGGGCCGTGGCTACAACATCGAGAGCCTCACCGTGGCGGAGACCGACGCCCGGGAGAATCTCTCGCGCATCACCATCGTGACGACGGGAACGCCGATGGTGATCGAGCAGATCAAGGCGCAGCTCGACCGGCTCGTGCCGGTGCACAAGGTGCGCGATCTCACCGTCGAGGGGCCGCACATCGAGCGCGAGCTGGCGCTGGTCAAGGTCAGGAGCACCGGCGAGAAGCGCATCGAGGCGCTGCGGCTGGCCGACGTGTTCCGCGCCAAGGTCATCGATGCCAAGACGGATTCGTTCGTCTTCGAGGTGACCGGCAACTCCGACAAGGTCGAGACCTTCATCGGCCTGATGACCGGGCTCGGCCTGGTCGATGTCGGCCGCACGGGCATCGTCGCCATGTCCCGCGGGGGCGAGGCGCTGTGATCGAGCGGCGACGGTGACCGACACGATCGTCACTCTCGTGGGGCTCGCTGTCGTCCACCTGCTGGCCGTGGCGAGTCCCGGGCCCTCGACGGTCCTCGTCATCCAGACCGCCGCCGTCTCGGGACGGCGCGGCGGCCTGCTGGCGGCGCTGGCCATGATGGTGGGGGCGCTGGCCTGGGCGGCGGCAGCGCTCTATGGCCTGCAGGCCCTGTTCGCGCGCTTCGAGTGGCTGTACGTCGCCTTTCGCATCGGCGGCGCCCTCTATCTGCTCTATCTCGCCGCGATGCTGTGGCGCCATGCGCGCGATCCCCTGCCGGAGATCCCTGTCGGCGGCACCGCGCACATGACGGGCTGGCAGGGCTTCCTGCGGGCGCTGCTGCTGCAGCTCAGCAATCCCAAGATCATGGTGTTCTTCGGGAGCATCTTCCTGTCGCTGCTGCCCGCCAACATCCCAGCCTGGATGGACGCCACGGTGCTGGTCATCGTGGCGCTGAACGAATTCACATGGTTCGCGCTGCTGGCGCTGGTGTTCTCCGGCGGGCCGGCGCGGGCGCTCTATCGTCGCGCCAAGCGGTGGCTCGATCGTGCCATGGGCGGCGTCCTCGCAGCGCTGGGCCTGCGGCTGATCCTCACTGATCGCTGAAGGTGCCGGTGACGGCGGCGACGCGGCCCTCGACCTCGGCGAGGTTGGCCGGGGTGCGTTCGAGCACGAACAGCGCCTGCGTGCGGCCGGCGAAGCGCAGCGGGTCGCCGCCCTCGCGCTCGGCCATCTCGTTGAAGAAGGTTCCGCCGGGGCGGCAGCTCCAGGCCGGGCTCAGGCCGCGGATGTACGAGCCGGGATGGCGCAGGCAGATCTGGCTCACCATGTTGCCGCTGGCGTCGGGCACCGTATCGACCCGCCATTCGCCCGCGAAGATGCGCCTCTGGCCGACGACCCAGGCATAATCCCGGCCGTCCGCGGTGGAGAAGTGGATCTGCGCCGGCCCGCCGCCGCGGGTCCAAAGCCATGTCTTGTCGCTCATGCCGCGCCGGGCGGCTTCGGGCGAGGAATCCTCGATGGCGGCCTGGATCTGCGGCATGGGCACCGCAGGCGTGGTCGGAGCTTCCGGATCGGGGTTGGAGCAGGCACCCACGGCGTGGGCGGCAACGAAGACGGCGATGGAGAGGCGCAGAGCAAGCATGGCGGGACGCTGCCGCGAGCCGACCGACTTGTCCAGCATGCTCGCAGCGGGTCCGCTATCGTCCGATCCGCGCCTGAAGCTGTCCGATGGTCTGGCTGTTGAAGCGCAGCACGAACGGCGCCGCCGTGCGGCTGGCGAGGCCCAGCGGATCGCCCTTCACCCGCTCGCGGACCCAATGGAAGGCCGATCCGGCGGGACGGCAATACCAGTCGCCGCCCGCAGCCTTGCTGATCGGATGGACCGCTTCGGCAGGGTAGCGCAGGCAGAACCGTGTCACCGCGCGGCCTTGTGCGTCGGGACCGCTCTCGACGCGCCATTCCCCGGCAAGGACGCGGTCCTCGCCCGGAAGCCAGGCGAAGTCCCTCCCGTCGGCCGTCGAATAGTGGACCTGCTGACCGGCGCTGCTCTCGCTCGTGCGCCAGGTACGGTCGCTCACGAGGGCTCGGGCCTGCTGGGACGTCATCCCGGCATTGGCGGCGTCGATCGCCCGTAGATCGGCCGTTCCGTCGCGGCTGCCGGAGGCCGATGAACTGTACCAGCATCCGCTCAGGGGAAGCGTGAGGCAGGCGACGAGCAACGGGAATCGTGGAGCGGTCATGCGCGGGGAGCGGGATTCCACACTGGTCTTTGGAGACCGGGTTGTCTAGTAAGCCCGGTTTGAGGCCGGAACGCACACTGCCAGGAGGAATGGGCCCCATGCGTGTCTACTACGATCGTGACGCCGACGTGAATCTGATCAAGGGCAAGAAGGTCCTGATCGTCGGCTACGGCAGCCAGGGCCACGCCCATGCGATGAACCTGCGCGATTCGGGCGTCAAGGATGTGCGCATCGCGCTCAAGCCGGGCTCGGCCACGATCAAGAAGGCGGAGGGAGCGGGCTTCACCGTCATGTCTCCGGCCGAGGGCGCAAAGTGGGCCGACATCGTGATGGTGCTGACGCCCGACGAGCTGCAGTCGGACATCTACAACGCCGATCTCGGCCCCAACATGCGCGCCGGCACGGCACTCGCCTTCGCCCACGGGCTCAACGTGCACTTCAACCTGATCACGCCCCGGCCGGACATCGACGTGTTCATGATCGCCCCCAAGGGCCCCGGCCACACCGTGCGCTCCGAGTACCTGCGCGGCGGCGGCGTCCCCTGCCTGGTGGCGGTGGCGCAGAACGCGTCGGGCAACGCGCTCGAGATCGGCCTCAGCTACTCGTCGGCGATCGGCGGCGGCCGTGCCGGCACGATCGAGACGACCTTCAAGGAGGAGTGCGAGACCGACCTGTTCGGCGAGCAGGTCGTGCTGTGCGGCGGCCTCGTTGAGCTGATCAAGGCCGGCTACGAGACGCTGGTCGAGGCGGGCTATGCGCCGGAGATGGCGTACTTCGAGTGCCTGCACGAGGTGAAGCTGATCGTCGACCTCATCTTCGAAGGCGGCATCGCCAACATGAACTACTCGATCTCCAACACCGCCGAGTACGGCGAATACGTGTCGGGGCCGCGCATCGTGACGGCCGAGACCAAGGCGGAGATGAAGCGCGTGCTCGACGACATCCAGTCCGGCCGCTTCGCGCGCGACTGGATGCTCGAGAACAAGGTGAACCAGGCATCGTTCAAGGCGATGCGCCGGCGCATGTCGGAGCATCCGATCGAGGAGATCGGCGTTAAGCTGCGCGGCATGATGCCGTGGATCAAGGAGAAGGCCCTGGTCGACAAGACCCGGAACTGAACGCCGGCCTTCAGATGATGTAGCCGCCGCCCGCGGCGTCGACCATGGCGCCGGTGATGAACGAGGCCTCGTCGGACAGCAGCCACAGGATCGCCTCGGCGATCTCGTGGCTCTCTCCCACGCGGTGCATGGGAATCGACGCCTCGATGCGGGCGCGGAAGGCCGGCTCCGCCAGCGAGCCCTCCGTCATCTCCGTCTGCACCATGCCGGGCCGGATCGCATTCACCCGTATCCCCTCGGCGGCCACCTCGCGGGCAAAGCCCTTGGTGAAGGAATCCACGGCACCCTTGGTCGCGGCATAGGCGGTCGAGCCCAGACGGCCGCCGAGCGTCGACGCCATGGACGAGACGTTGACGATGGCGCCCCCCGCGCCGCCATGCCGGCTCGACATGCGCTTGGCGGCCTCGCGGCAGCAGAGCATCAGGCCGATCACGTTGACGGCGAAGAGATTCTCCAGGAGGGCCACGTCGTATTCGTCGACGCGCGTGCGCCGGCTGATGCCGGCGCTGTTGACCAGGTGGGTGACCGGCCCCAGGACGCGTTCGGTTTCCCGGAAGAGCGTCACGATGTCGGCTTCGCGGGCCATGTCGCCGGGCAGCGCAATGGCGGCCCCACCGCTCGCCTCGATGTCCGCGACGACGCGTTTGGCCTGTGCGTCGCGCGACCGGTAGTTGACGGCGACCCTGTAGCCGCGTTTCGCCGCGCGACGCGCGGTCTCGGCGCCGATACCCGAGGCGCCGCCGGTGATCAGGAGGGTTTTCGTCATGGTGTCGATGATATAGTGGCGGGACGTCCCGGGAGGAGCAAAAGATGAAGGCCGCCGTTCTGTTCAAGCCCAACGAGCCCCTGCAGGTCGTCGAATGCGAGCTAGACCCGCCGAAGGCCGGCGAGGTGCGGGTGAAGATGAAGGCGTCGGGCGTCTGCCAGAGCGACTGGCACGTCATGAACGGCGACTGGCCCTCACCCATGCCGATCGTGCCGGGGCACGAGGCGGCCGGCGAGATCGCCGAGTGCGGTCCGGGCGTGACGACGGTGAAGCCGGGCGACCACGTGATCTTCTCGTTCCGGCCGCATTGCGGCCGTTGCCGCTACTGCAGCCAGGGACGCACCGTGCTCTGCATCGGCCGCGCTTCCGTGCCGCCGGGCTCGCTCTACGACGGCACGTTGCGGCTCAAGCACAAGGGGCAGGGGATCAACCAGATGGCCCGCATCGGCACCTTCGCCGAGGAAGTCGTGGTGCCGGAAGAAATGGTGGTGCCGATCCGCAAGGACATGCCGTGGCCCCAGGCGGCGCTGGTCGGCTGCTGCGTGGCGACGGGCGTCGGCGCCGTGACGCGTCACGCCAAGATCGAGGCGGGCTCGTCGGTGCTGGTGATCGGCTGCGGCGGCGTCGGCCTGAATGCCATCCAGGGCGCCATGCTGTCCGGCGCGAGCCGGATCATCGCCGCCGACATCCTGGACAACAAGCTGGAGATGGCCAGGACCTTCGGCGCCACGCATACCATCAACACCAGCGGCAACGAGGATGCGGTCAAGAAGGTGAAGGAGATCACCGGCGGGCTCGGCGTGGACTACTCGTTCGACGCGGTCTCCATCGACAAGACCCAGGCGCTCGCCTTCGATTCGCTCGCGCCGGGCGGGCACGCGGTCGCGGTCGGCATCTCGGCGGCGACGGTCCGTGCCTCCTATTCGCCGTTCATGATGGTGTTCAGCGAGAAGAAGGTGAGCGGCACCTTCTACGGGTCGGTGCGACCCGATCTCGACTTCCCCGTCCTCGTCGATCATTACATGAACAAGCGGCTGAACATCGACGGCCTGATCAGCCGGACCTACAAGCTTTCCGAGATCAACGAGGGGTTCAAGCGGATGATGGCCGGCGAGGTCGCGCGCGGCGTCGTCGTGTTCGATTGACGCGATGGACCTCGACGATTTCGGCCTGACCGACGAGCAGAAGCTGATCCGGCGCAACGTCGCCGAACTCCTGTCGCGCGTGCTGCCGGCGGAGGAGATCCGCCGGCTGGATGCCGCCTCGGAGTTCCCGCATGCCGCCTTCGACGCACTCGCCGCGGCGGGCTACATGGCGCTGCCCTACGACCCGGCCTATGGCGGGATGGGCGGAAGCCGCAAGGACCTGGTCATCATGGTCGAGGCCCTGGCGCGCCACTACAGCGGCGCCTCGTCGCTCTACCTGCCGACGGTCGTCTACGGCGGCATGCACCTGCAGCTCACGGCCGGCGAGCATCTGCGCCGCCGCTATCTGCCCGAGATCTGTGCCGGGCGGCTGAAGTCGGCCTTCGCCCTGTCGGAACCCGATACGGGCTCCGACGCCTCGGGCATCAGGACGCGTGCGGCGCGGGACGGCAATGGCTACCGCCTCAGCGGCCAGAAGCTCTACATCTCGGCTGCCCATGTCGCCGACTACCTCATGGTAGTGGCCAAGACCGACAGTGACGCGCGTCACAAGGGTGTCACCCTTTTCTGGGTCGATGCCCGCTCGCCCGGCCTCACGATGAAGCCCCTCGAGACGCTGGGGCGGCGCACCACCCATCCCAACGAGATCTTCCTCGACGGCGTGTTCGTTCCGGCCGACCACGTGATCGGGGAGGAGAACCGCGGCTGGTCGGGTCTCATGAAGGGGCTCAACCTCGAGCGGCTGTGCCTCGCCGCCCAGGCCTGCGGCAACATGCATTTCGCCATCGAGTACGCGAAGCGGTTCGCCCGGGAACGCATCCAGTTCGGCCAGCCGATCTCCAGATTCCAGGCCATCCAGCACAAGTTCGCCGACATGCGCATCCTGCTGCGCACCACCCAGGCGCTCACCTACCGGCTGGCCGACATGCTCGATGCCGGCCTCGATCCGGTGGAGGAGACGGCGATCGCCAAGATCCAGGGCACCGACGGCGAATTCAGGTGCGCGCACCTCGCCATGGAGATCATGGGCGGCGCCGGCTACACGATGGCGCATGACATCCAGCGCCTCTTCCGCGACGTGCGCGTGGGCTCGATCGGCGGCGGCACCAACGACATCCAGCGCAACACGATCGCCAAGATGATGGGCCTGTAGAGCCGGCCGGGAGCGAGAGACCCGTGTTGCTCACGACTTCCGTGCGGTTCCCCCGGCCGTGCTGCGAGCGTCGGGCCCGCGGCGGCGTGAATCGTCTTGCGAGACTCCGCCGGCCGGTCTAAACCCGAGCGCGCTTGCAGGGCGGGGCGAATTTGCAGAGCCCGGCCGAATTTCCTAGCGAATACAGAGACTTAACTGAATGCTCTCGCGCGTCATCGGGCTCTTTTCGGCGGACATGGGCATTGACCTGGGGACGGCGAACACACTGGTCTACGTGAAGGGACGCGGCATCGTCCTGAACGAACCGTCGGTCGTGGCGCTCACGACGCAGACCGGCAAGCGCCAGGTCCTCGCCGTCGGCGAGGAGGCGAAGATGATGCTCGGCCGCACGCCGGGCAACATCCAGGCGATCCGGCCGCTGCGGGACGGCGTCATCGCCGACTTCGAGGTCGCCGAGGCGATGATCAAGCACTTCATTTCGAAGGTGCACAACCGACGCAGCTTCGCTCATCCGCAGATCGTCGTCTGCGTGCCCTCCGGCTCCACCGCCGTCGAGCGCCGCGCCATCCAGGAATCGGCCGAGAGCGCGGGAGCCCGCAAGGTCTGGCTGATCGAGGAGCCCATGGCGGCGGCGATCGGCGCCGGCCTGCCGGTGACCGAGCCGACCGGCTCCATGGTGGTCGATATCGGGGGCGGCACGACCGAGGTGGCGATCCTGTCCCTGGGCGGTATCGTCTATCCGCGGTCGGTGCGCGTCGGCGGCGACAAGATGGACGAGGCGATCATCGGCTACATCCGCCGCAACCACAATCTGCTGGTCGGCGAGAGTTCGGCCGAGCGGATCAAGAAGACCATCGCGTCGGCCTGCCCGCCGGACGACGGCGAGGGCCGCACCATGGAGATCAAGGGCCGCGACCTGATGAACGGGGTTCCCAAGGAACTGGTGATCACCGAGCGGCAGATTGCCGAGAGCCTGCAGGAACCGGTCAGCGCCATCGTCGAGGCGGTGAAGGTCGCGCTGGAGAACACGGCGCCGGAGCTGGCGGCCGACATCGTCGACAAGGGCATCGTGCTGACCGGTGGCGGCGCCCTGCTGGCCAACATGGACACGGTCCTGCGGCAGGCGACCGGCCTGCCCGTCTCCGTGGCCGAGGATCCCCTGCTGTGCGTCGCCCTGGGAACGGGCCACGCGGTGGAGAACATCGATCGCCTCCGCGGCGTTCTGTCATCCATGTACTAAATCCGCCGCGCGCCCCGCCCCGGGGTTGGAGTAGGATGGGCGCACCATGGCGATCCGGGACGATTTCGAGGTAGTCGCTGGCCAGGTTCGCACGGCCGTACAGCGGTTCGCGCTCGGCCTGATGGTGATCGCCGCGTTCGGCGCGATGCTGCTCGGCAAGGCCGACACGGTCCTCGTGGAGCACGTCCGCGTGGTCGCACTCGACCTCGCCAGCCCGGCGCTGGAGGCCATCGCCCGGCCCGTCGCGGCGGCCAACCGGGCCATTGCCGATCTCAGGGAATTTGCGTCGCTGCGTGAGGAGAACGCCCGCCTGCGCGAGGAGAATGCCCGGCTGCTCGCCTGGCAGACGGCGGCCCGGCGGCTCGAGAACGAGAACGAGGGACTCCGCGACCTCGCGAGATTCCGCGAAGGTCCCGAAGCCTCCTTCATCACGGCCCGTATCGTCGGCGACAGCGTCAGCGCCTATGTCCGCGGTGCCCTGCTCAATGCCGGCCGCAAGGCCGGCGTGGCGCCCGGCCAGGCCGTGGTGACGGGCGAGGGGCTCGCGGGCCGCATCGCCGAAGTGGGCGACCACAGCGCGCGCGTGCTGTTCGTGACCGACGTGAACTCGCGGCTGCCCGTGCTGATCGAGCGGACGCGCGAGCGCGCGATCCTGGCTGGCGACAATTCTCCGCAGCTCCGTCTCACCCTGCTGCAGAGCGTCGCGGGCGTGCAGCGCGGCGACCGGATCATCACGTCGGGCGACGGCGGCAGCTTTCCCCTCGGCATCCCGGTCGGCGAGGTCGTCGAGACGGGTGAAGGTACAGTGCGGGTGCGGCCCTTCGCCGACTTCTCGCGGCTGGAGTTCGTGCGCGTCGTCGATTACGGCGTCACCGGCCTGATCGGTGGCGCGGCGGCGCAGCCCCAGGGCGCGGCGGGGCCGCGGACGCGCTGATGGCGAGGACGGGATGATGAAGGCCGACGGCCTGCTCGCCACCCTCGACCGCTGGGGCCGCGCCGCCCTGCCGGGCACGGTGCTGCTGTTCCTCGTCCTGCTCACGCTTGCGCCGCTGCGCGCGCCCTACCTGTCGGACGCCCTGCCGCTCCTGCCCGCGATGGCCGTCTATCAGTTCAGCCTGGCGACGCCGGAGCGGCTGCCGGGACCGCTGCTGCTGGCGATGGGCCTGCTGCTCGATCTGCTGCTCGGCGGCCCGGGTGCGCCCGTCGGCATCAGCGCCATCGGCTTCGTCCTGATCCGCGCCATGGTGACGGGCAACCGGCGCTTCCTCGTCGGCGTGCCCTTTCTGTTCCAGTGGTTCGGCTTCGCCCTCATGGCCTGGGGCTTCGTCGTGCTGGTGTGGGCCTTCACGTCGCTTTGGACCTGGACTGCTATCGACCCGATACGCGCGATGGTCCAGTATGTGGTGGTGGTCGTGATCTATCCGTTGCTCGCGCCCCTGCTGGCCCGCGTGCGGCCGCGTGATCCGCTGAACGTGCCCGAGCCCTCGCGCGGCACCGCGCGCCCCGGCGAGACGACGACATGACGCGCTATCGCAAGGGCGACAGCGAACGGTCGGGACTGTTCACGCGGCGCGCCCTGGTGCTGGGCGGAGCGCAGGCGGTCCTGCTGTCGGCCCTGGCCGGGCGCCTCTACCAGCTCCAGGTGATCGAGACCAAGCGGTTCTCCACGATGGCCGAGGAGAACCGCATCAACCTGCGCCTGCTGCCGCCGTCGCGCGGCCTGATCTTCGACCGGACCGGGCAGCCGCTGGCGGTGAACCGCAACAATTTCCGCGCCATGGCGACCTCCGACCGCGGCCGCGGCGCCGAGATCCTGGTGGACCGGCTCGACCAGATCTTCGCCTTGAACGAAGGTGAGAAGAGCCGCCTGCTCCGCGAGCTGAAGCGCAATCGCGGCGCCCAGCCCGTCGTGGTGCGCGAGAACCTCGCCTGGGAGGAAGTGGCGCGGCTGGAGTTCAACGCGCCGGATCTGCCGGGCGTGTTCATCGATCTCGGCCAGACGCGCGACTATCCCGAAGGCGACCTGATGAGCCACATCGTGGGCTACACGGGCCGGGTTTCCGACGAGGACCTCGCCGGTCGCGACGATCCGGTGCTGCAACTCGCCACCATGCGGTTCGGCAAGAAGGGCATGGAGCGCGCGCTCGAGGACGACCTGCGCGGCCGTGCCGGCACGGTCCAGGTCGAGGTCAACGCGGTTGGCCGGGTCGTGCGCGAGCTCGACCGCAACGAGGGCCAGCCCGGTGCCAATGCGCTGCTCACGATCGACCTGGAGCTGCAGCGCTTCGTGGCCGAGCGCATGAAGGAGCATCAGAGCGGCTCGGTCGTGGTGATGGACGTCGTCACCGGCGACATCCTGGCGATGGTATCGACGCCGGGATTCGATCCCAACATGTTCGCCCGCGGCATAACCCAGACGGAATGGCGCGAGCTGCTGGAAAGTCCCGAACGGCCGCTGCACAACAAGGCGATCGCCGGTGTCTATCCGCCGGGCTCGACCTACAAGATGGTGACGGCGCTGGCGGCGCTCGAATCCAAGGCGATCGATCCCTGGACGCGCCTGCCCTGCGCCGGCTACCTCGAACTCGGCAAGATCAAGTTCCACTGCTGGCTGAGAGGCGGACACGGCTCGACCAATGTGGTCGAGGCGATCGCACAGTCCTGCGACTGCTTCTTCTACGAGGCCGCGCGCAAGGCCGGCATCGACAGGATCGCCGAGATGGGCGCGCGCCTGGGGTTCGGTCGTCTCAGTGATCTTGGACTCCCCGGCGAATCGAGCGGCATCCAGCCCAGCCGTGCGTGGAAGCAGGAGAAGCACGGCAAGGCCTGGCAGCATGGCGATACCTTCAACATCGGCATCGGCCAGGGCTACATGGCGTCGACGCCGCTGCAGCTCGCCGTCATGACGGCCCGCATCGCCAACGGAGGCTATGACGTGCAGCCGAATCTCCTGCTGGCGTCGGCGACGCCGCGGGAGGAGCTGGCTCCCCCGCCGGTGCGGAACAAGCCGTCGGCGCCGTCGATGCGCCTGAACCCTCAGCATCTTGCGCTGATCCGCGAAGGCATGGTGCAGGTCGTCGCGTCGGGCACGGCCAACCATCTGCGCGTCGATGCGCAGGGCAAGGTGATCGAGCCCGCCTTCCGCTTCGCCGGCAAGACGGGGACCGCTCAGGTCAAGCGCATCACGGAACGCGAGCGAGAGCTGGGCATCACGCAGGCGCAGCTTCCCTGGCACCTGCGGCACCACGCCCTGTTCGTCTGTTTCGGCCCGATCGACAATCCGCGCTACGCCTGCGCGGTCATCGTCGAGCACGGCATGGCGGGCGGCGCGACGGCCGGTCCGATCGGCCGCGACGTGCTGCTCGAGACCATGAAGCGCGATCCCTCGCGGCGCACCGACCACTATCGCAAGGTGGCGCAGCGATGAGGGGCCGCCCATGAGCCTGGCGCTCGACGCCCCCGCACCGATCGGATTCGGCGAGAAGATCTGGCGCATCAACTGGGGGCTGGTGCTCGTGCTGACCGCGATCGCCGGCATCGGGGTGCTGGCGCTCTACTCGGCGGCGGGCGGCCGCTTCGAGCCATGGGCGGCGCGGCACGCTATGCGCTACGCGCTCGCCTTCGGCCTGATGCTGGCCGTGGCGCTGATCCATCCCAAGGTATGGCTGACGCTCGCCTGGCCGATCTACATCGTTTCGATCCTGCTGCTGATCGCCGTCGACGTCATCGGGAAGATCGGCATGGGCGCCCAGCGCTGGCTGGTGCTCGGTCCCATCCAGATCCAGCCGTCGGAGATCGCCAAGGTGGCCGTCATCCTGGTGCTGGCCCGCTACTATCACGGTCTGCGCAAGGAGCAGGCGGGGCAGATCCTCTATACCCTGCCGCCGCTCGCCATCATCCTCGCCCCCGTCGGTCTCGTCATGGTGCAGCCGGACCTCGGCACGGCGATGATGGTGCTGTTGGGCGGCGCGGCGCTGCTGTTCGTGGCCGGCGTGCGCATCTGGATGTTCCTCGCCGCCGGCGTGACGGCGGTCGCCTGCCTGCCGATCGCCTGGTCGATGATGCACGAGTATCAGCGCAAGCGGGTGCTGACCTTCCTGGATCCGGATCGCGATCCGCTGGGGGCGGGTTACCACATCACGCAGTCGAAGATCGCCATCGGCTCGGGCGGGCTGTTCGGCAAGGGCTTCCTCCAGGGCACGCAGTCGGCCCTGAATTTCCTCCCCGAGAAGCAGACCGACTTCATCTTCACCACCTTCGTGGAGGAGTGGGGCCTGGCGGGGGCGCTGGTGCTGCTCGGCCTCTTCGCCCTGGTGATCACGTGGGGCTTCTCGATCGCGCTCCGCAGCCAGCATCATTTCGGGCGGCTGCTGGCGATGGGCGTGACCGCGCTGCTGTTCCTCTACGTCTTCATCAACACCGCGATGGTGATGGGGCTGCTTCCCGTCGTGGGCGTGCCGCTCCCCCTGGTGAGCAACGGCGGCACGGCACTGATCTCGGTGATGTTTGCGTGTGGGCTGCTGATTGGCGTCAACGTCTACCGCGATGCGCAACTGCCGCGGACGCGCTGAGAAGGCTGAGAAAAGGTTCGACGCGACGACTCGACAAGCCGATAACCGCTTGGTATAGGCGCCGCTCTTCCGGCCATGCCCCGAAGCAATGGGGGCGCATAGCTCAGTTGGTAGAGCAGCTGACTCTTAATCAGCGGGTCCCAGGTTCGAGCCCTGGTGCGCCCACCATGGCCGGCCGGACGCCCAGGCGTCCGCCCCGGGAGCATCCGGCGATCACGCCCGTCCCGCATCGACCTCGCGCTGGTAGTAAAGCAGATCGAGTTCCGGCGCCGTCCTGCCGAGGCCGGTCAGGATCGTGTGCGCCTGCCCGCGATGATGGGTCTGGTGGTTGAACCAGTGGTCCAGCGCCGGCATCAGCCGCTGCACGAACATGTCGGGCGTCGAGACCCGCCGATAGCGAATGAACCCGGCCAGCCGCTCCTCGTCGAGACCGTCGACATAGGCGACGATGCGTCGGTCCTCAGCCTCGCGCGCCGCGCGCAGGTCGGGCAGGCGATCGTGGAGGACGGCATCGAGCCGGGCAGGCGCCTCGCCCTCGCCGGTGAAGCGCTGCATCCAGATCCGGTCGGTGACCAGCAGGTGGTTGAGCGTGCCGTGCATCGACTTGAAGAAGGCGCCGCGATCGGCGCGGTAGTCGGCCTCGGTCAGCGCCGCTGCGGCGTCGTAGAGACGCCGATTGGCCCAGGCGTTGTAGCCGGCGAATGTCGCGTAGTGCTCCTTCATGCCGCCATTGTGGTGAGGCGGCGCCGGGCTTCAAGATTGATTGATCCGGTCAACCCTGCCGTCTGTGCAGCCTACCAGACCAGCCGGAGGCCGCCCGTTGCGGCAAAAGCCCGGGCGTTGCTCGCGAACTCGCCGTCGAACTGGCCGTAGAGGCGCAGGGTGCCGCCGAGCTGGATGTCGAGGCCGGCGCCGACCGTCAGCGCATTTGGTGCAGGCTCCGCGCCGACCACCTGGAAGGGCGCGTTCGGCAGGAGCGTGAAGGCCGCTGTCGCCGAGCGGTCGGTGTTGAATTCGTGCGCCCAGCCCAGCCGCAGCCTCGGCCGCACCACGTTGCCGTCGCCGGCCGCGATGGCCGTCTCGAACTGCATGCCCAGCACGGAGCGCACCGAGGTCGAGGTCTGCGCCTGCACACTGACGCCCAGCAGCCCCGGCGCGCCGCTACCCGCCGTGCGCGAGCTTTCCGTATAGGCCGACTGGCTCAGCGCCTGGACCGTCAGGCCGGCGAAGGGGGTCACGACGGTGCGGTCGAACGCGAAGCGCCAGCCGCCCTCGACGCGGCCGCCATACTGCGAGCCGTCGAACGAGGCGTTGGCGATCTCGCTGGTCGAACCGATGCCGACGAAGCGGCTGGTCGTGAAGGTGTTGTAGGCATAGGCGAGCGCGGCATCGACGTAGGCGGGGCCCATCGCATAGCCGCCGTAGAGGCCGAAGACGATCGAACGCGCGTTGCCTGAGCTCAGCAGGTCGGTCAGCGAATAGCCGGCGGCGGTCGTACCCATCGTGAAGCCCACCAGGGCATCGGGGCCGAGCGACAGGTCCATGCCCAGCGCGCCGCCGCCCGAATTCAGGTCGATGCGCGAGCTTCCGGCCGCCGCGCTGCCGTCGATGCTGCCCGAGCCGCCGAAGCCTTGCGCCCAGGCGGTGTAGCGGCGGGCCTGCGGGTCGCCTTCCTGGCAGGTGTCGTCGCTGCAGGTCCCCGCCGCGGCCAGCGACAGCTGCGCGCTGCGCGCCTGCTGCGGGGGGCCTCCCAGGGTCCGGCCGCGGCCCGTCTGTCCGAAGATCGTGTCGAGGAACTGGCCGAACACCGTGAACGAGGCGGTCTGCGGTGCCGTCGCAGCCTCACCGGAGAGCTGCGACAGCGTGTTGGACGCGGTCGCCTGCAAGAGCGTCATGTAGAACTGCGCAAGCAGGCCGGTGAGGTTGGGAGAGTAGTTGGCCTCCAGCACGTTGCCGACGGCCTGGGCGTTGGCGCCGCCACCGGTGACCTGGTTGAAGGGCCGTCGGGTCACGACGAGGTCGATGCTCGTCGGATGGTAGACCAGCGAGGCGTCGAGGAAGGTGTAGGGCTCGACGACGCCGGAGAAGCTGCCGGTCGAGGCCGCGAAGGTGAGCACCCCCGCATAGGTCGTGCTGAGCGCATAGAGCCCGGGCTGCAACGCGGCCTGGAGCGTGCCGGCCAGGTTGGCGGTCCCCGTGCCGGCGACGGTGCTGCGTACCGCGAGCGTGTCGTAGTTGCCGGCGCCGCTGGTCGGCAGCGCGCGAAGGGTGAGCATGCCCGAGCCGGTCTGCGCGAAGGTGCCGTCGACGACATGCGCGACGCCGCCGCCTGCCGCGAGCGGCGCGCTGATCCCGATGGTGCCGCTGTTGACGAGCGTGTTGCCGCCGGTCCCGCCGATCGCCAGAGCACCGTCGATCGCGCCCGTGTTCACGATCGATGCGCCTCCCCCGGTGCCGGACCCAAGCGCCACGGTGGCGGCGATCGTCCCGCTGTTGGCCAGCGCCGTCCCCGGCCCGAGATTGACGCCGGTGGCGGCGCAACCGTTGCCGGCGATGCTGCCGCTGTTGGTCACTGACGTGGCGCTGCCGCCGGAAGCATCGATGCCGATGCCACAAGTGGCGATGGTGCCGCTGTTGGCGATGGCGGTCCCGGCGCTCAGGGCGGCGATCCCCGTGCCGCCCGTGCCGACGATGAGGGTGCCCGAATTCGTAAGGCCGGCGTTCCCGCCTTGGGCCGCGAGGCCGATTCCGCCCGCGCCGACACTGATTGTCCCCTCGTTCCGGAGGATGGCGTTCGTGCCGGTAACGCTCAGGGCGGTGGCGCCGCCGCCGACCTCAACCGTTCCGCTGTTGAGCAGCATCAGACCGTTGCCGCTGCCGCTCATCGCGACCATCGAGGTGCCGGTCACGATCGTGCCACCGTTGGTCAGCTGCAGCCCGTCGCCCGCCGCGAGCATGGCGGCGACGCCGGCGCCCGACGCGTTGCCCACCGTGATGGTCCCGGTGTTTGTCATGTTGCCGCCACTGCGCATGCCGATGCCGTCGATGCCTGCGACGATCGATCCGCTGTTGACGATCGTGGTGGCGGCATTGCCGCTGATGCCGATGCCGTTGTTGCCGACGATGATGGTGCCGCTGTTCGCGATCGTGCTCGCGCTCACGGCCTGGATGCCGAAAGCCGTGTCGCCGCCCCTGATGGTGCCATCGTTGGTGATCTGCGAATCGCGCCCCTGGGCGTCGATGCCGATGCCATTGACGCCCACATTGATCGTTCCCGTGTTCGACAAGGCCGCGCCGCGACCCTGCGCGATCAGGCCGCCGCCGAAATTGCCGACGGTGATCGTCCCGCTGTTGGCGAGGGTCCCGTCCCGGCCGGTCACGATCATTCCTGGCGTGCCGTCGCCGCCGATGATCGTTCCGCTGTTGCTGAGGCGTATGCCGTCGCCGTCGCCAAGCATGCCGGCGCCAAGGGCGAAGCCGGGGCCGACCTGGATGATGCCGGAATTGGCCACCACGCTGCCGTTCTGTGCATAGATGCCGACCGCGTCCACGCCGCCCACGATGCGGCCGCTGTTGGTGATCGTCATCATCTCCGCGCCGAAGACGCCGACGCTGAAATCGCCGCCCGAGATCGTACCGGCGTTGGTCACCGTGCTGGACGAATTGACGTCGATGCCCGTGCCGGAGCAGACGCCGGTGATGGTCCCGGTGTTGGTCACGGTGTTGCCGACGCCAGCCAGGAATATGCCGGTGCCGCAGTCGCCGTAGCTGATGGCCCCCGCATTGAGGACATTCTGGCTGTCGGCGCTGCCCAGGATGCCCGCGCCGCCCGGCCCCACGACGATGCTGCCGCGGTTGATCAGCGTGCTGCCGTCGATCTGCCCCATGAGGCCGATCCCGCCATCGCCTGCCATGATGCGGCCGGTGGCGGCGTTGGTCACCATCGAGCCCGTCAGGGCGACACCACTGTCGCCCAGGGTGATGGTTCCGCTGTTGGTGATGGTGCCTGCGCCGAAGAAGCTGATTCCGGCACTGGTGTCGCCGAGAATCATCGTGCCGCTGTGCGTTACGCTACCGCCGCTGCCCAGGAAGATTCCGGCCGCGCCCTGGCCGCCCTGGATGGTGCCGGTGCTGGTGATCAGGTTGCCGTCGGCTGCGCCGATCGCGACGGCGGAATCGAGGACCGAGATCGTGCCGCTGTTGGTCACGACATTGCTGTTGTTGAGGGTCAGCCCGGTCCCGACGGTGGCGCCGGGTTGCACATTCACGGTCAGGCTGTCCTGGATGCCCGCATCGAAGCCGCCGGGCGAGGCGCCGGAGCACGTGACGGTCGTGCCCGACTGAAGGCAATCCGCCTCGGCGGGCGCGGCGCCGCTCACCATCAGCCACGCTGTCAGAAATCCAAAACCCACACCCGACCGAAAAACGGCGCGCAAAAACCCTCGCGTCACGAAACCCCCGGCGCTGCCTCCCCACCCTTTACACTATTGTGAAGGGCAAGCTGCCCAGCAGCAAGCCATCAGGACGCAATCACACCGCGAAGGCCCGGCGGACATTGCCGCCGAGCAGCCCGGCGCGTGCAGCCGGAGGTACGGCTTCGACCATCTCTTCCAGGGCCTCGAGATAGTCACCCGTGTGGTCGGGATGGGGATAGTCCGAGGCCCAGAAGAAGCGGTCGGCGCCATAGGTCGCCATCATCGCCGGCAGAGTCCGTTCGTCGGGATCGCCGGAGATCCAGACCTGGCGACGGAAATAGTCGCTCGGACGGTGTGCGAGCGGTGCCCGGCCGCCGAGATAGGTCGATGTCGCGACGCCGTCCAGCCGGTCGAGCCAATAGCCGATCCAACCCGCGCCGGATTCGAGCAGCACCAGCTTCAAGGTCGGGAAGCGGTCGAACGTGGCGAAGTCGAAGAAGGTGGTGAAGGCCTGCCGGACACCGTCGGCGGCGGTTACGGCCGAGAGCAGCGACAGGCGATGGCCGTCCTCGAAGCGTGGCGAGCGCAACTCGAACGGTTCGAAGGCAGGGTGGATGGCGATCGGCACGTCCAGTTCGCAGGCCTTGGCGAAGAGCGGATCGTGGGCCGGATCGCCGTGCGCCTTGTGGGTCCAGGAGAAGGGTACGACAAAGCCACCGCGGCATCCGTCGCGCACGGCGCGCTCCAGTTCGGCTGCCGCCGCGACCGGATCGCCAAGCGACAGGTGGGCGACAGGGATGAGGCGGCCCCGCGATCCGCGGCAGAAATCCGCAATCCAGCGATTGTAGGCGCGGCAATAGGCCTGGCTGAGCTCCGGGTCGGACAGTTCGGCCTCCCACAGGATGCCGAGCGTCGGATAGAGAACCGCTGCGTCGAGACCCTCTGCGTCGAGCAGCTTCAGCCGTTCCTCGGCGTCGCAGGCGCCGTAGGGCATGTTGCCGGCATAGGTCTTGTCGGGATGCGGCGAGAAGGATTCGAGATCCTTCTGGCCCATGCGGCCCAGGGTCGCCGGATAGCCCTTGCGCGTACGCTTGCTCGGTGCGCCAGCGATCTCGAGATATTCGAGGCCGTCGGCATCGCGTCTCAGCCGCAGCGCGCGGTCACGATACCTTGCCTCGATATATTGCTCCCACAGGCCGGCATCCTCGAGCACGTGCCCGTCGGCATCGACGGCGCCCGCATGCCCGAGACGATGGACCGCGCCCGGATCGAACACCGGCCGCATGCGTTTCCCTCCGTTGCAGCGTCCTCGGCTGACCGAGGTTGGCAGCACTTGCTACAGTAGACGGGGAGGGCGTGCATGACCAAGCGAATCGGCATCCTGACGAGCGGCGGCGACTGCGCCGGCCTGAACGCGGCGATCCGTGCGGTGGCGCTGCGGGCCCATCACGGCCACGGCTGGACCACCGTGGGCATCCATAACGGCACGCTCGGCCTGCTGGAACGCCCTGTCGAAGCCGAGACGCTCGATCCGGAGCGCCTCGATGCGACGCTGGCGCGGCAGGGCGGGACCTTTCTCGGCACCACCAACCGCGGCAATCCGTTCTCCTACCCCATGCCGGACGGCACCAGGAAGAACCGTTCCGGCGAGATGGTCGCGGGCTTGCGCGCGCTCCAGCTCGACGGCCTGATCGGCGTGGGCGGCGATGGCAGCCTCGACATCCTGCGCCGCTTGCTCGCATCGTCCGGCATCCCCTTCGTCGGCATCCCCAAGACGATCGACAACGACGTCGCCAACACCGAACGGGCGATCGGCTATTCGACCGCTGTTGCCATCGCCACCGAAGCGCTCGACCGCCTGCAGCCCACCGGCGCCAGCCACGAGCGCATCATGTTGCTCGAGGTCATGGGCCGCGACGCCGGGCACATCGCCATCGCGGCGGCGATCGCGGGTGGCGCGGACGTCGTGCTGATCCCGGAGGTACGCTGGCGGCTCGACCACGTGGTGGCGCATATCGACCGGCTGCGCGCCGTCGGTCGCACGTCGGCGCTGGTCGTCGTCGCCGAGGCCGCCGGCCAGTCCGACGAAGCCCCCACGCCGGAAAGCGACGCGCCGCGGCACGGCGTCGGCGACTGGCTGGCGCATCGTCTCAGCCGGGCCACCGGGGCGGAGGCGCGCGCCACCGTGCTGGGCCATGTGCAGCGCGGCGCCATGCCGACGGCGGAGGATCGATTGCTGGGCTCGGCGCTCGGCGTGCATGCGGTCGATCTGCTGGCGGCCGGCAAGTCGGACCGCATGGTGGCGTGGTGGAATCGCCAGGTCATCGACGTCCCGCTCGACAAGGTGGTCGGCCGATCGAGCACTGTCGATCGTGGAGGCACGCTGGTGCAGACGGCGCGGGCGCTCGGCATCTGCCTTGGCGACAAGCCCTGATCGACGTGCTGCGTATCAGGCGACGAGGTCGCGGCGCGTGATCCAGAAGACCTCGCCCTCGCTGTGCTCGGTATCGAGCCAGAGAAAGGGCAGGCGCGGGAAGGTGATTTCGAGCGCCGTGCGGCCGCGGCCGATCTCGCACAGCAGCGCGCCGTCGCGCGTCAGGTGCCTGGGCGCCTCGTCGAGGATGCGGCGCACGATATCCAGGCCGTCTTCGCCGGCGGCCAGGGCGAGGCGGGGTTCGTGCCGGTACTCCGGCGGCAGCCTTGCCATGCCGTCCGCATCGACGTAGGGCGGATTCGTCAGGATCAGGTCGTAACGTCTGCCGCGCAGCGGCTCGAAGAGGTCGCCGCGATGCAGCGCGATGCGATCGCCCAGGCGATGGCTCGCCACGTTGCGGCGCGCGAGCGCCAGCGCGCCGGCGGAGAGATCGGCCGCGTCGATGCGCGCCCGCGGAAAGGCAAGTGCGGTCAGGATCGCGAGACAGCCGGAGCCGGTGCAGAGATCGAGCACGCGACGCACCTTGCGCGGATCGGCGATCGGCAGCACGCCGTCGGCCAGCATGTCGCCGATGAACGAGCGCGGTATGAGCGCGCGGCGGTCACTGTGGAAGCGGATGCCATGCATGTAGGCGGCCCCCAGCAGATAGGGCGCCGGCAGGCGCAGGCTGACCCGGGCGTCGATCAGCGTCAGCAGGCGCGACCGTTCCGCCGGCGTCGGACGCAGGTCGAGATAGGGCTCCAGCCGGTCGATCGGCAGGCGCAGCCCTTCGAGCACCATGAAGGCGGCCTCGTCGTGGGCGTTGGTCGTGCCGTGACCATAGGCCAGGCGGGCGGCGCGGAAGCGTTGCACGGCGAACCGGAAGATTTCACCGAGTGTGTCGAGAGAGGGTTTGTTGCGCGCGGGCATGCAGCCCTACAGTACCCGACATGATCGATCGCCGTGCCCTTCTTTTGGCGTCCGCCGCGGCCGCCCTGGCACCCGGGTCCGCGATCGCCGCCCCGGAGCTGAAGGTCATCTATGTCGGCGGCGAGGACTGTCCGCCCTGCCGCCGCTGGAAGGCCGACAGGAAGCCTGCCTGGCTGGCATCGCCGGAATACCGGCAGGTGACCTGGATCGAGATCGAACCGCCGAAGCTCAAGGAGGCCTACCGGGAGCGCTACTGGCCGGGTGACCTCAGGCCCATCCTCGACCAGTTGCCGCGCAAGAGCGGGACGCCGCGCTTCCTCATCGTCAAGGATGGCCGGGTTGTGTCCAACGCGTTCGGCGGCTCGCAGTGGAACACGATCATCACCGATCTCCGCAATCTCCTGGGGTGAACGCATGAGTGCGCTCGACGGTATCGTGGTCCTCGACCTGACGACCCATCTCTCCGGGCCGTTCTGCGGCATGCAGCTCGGCGACCTCGGCGCCGACGTCATCAAGATCGAGAGTCCCCAGGGCGACGCGATGCGCGGCACGCCCCCCTTCGTCGAGGGCGAATCGGCGCCTTTCATGCTGTGGAACCGCAACAAGCGCGGTATGCGGCTCGATCTCAAGGACGCGGACGATCTGGCGACTTTCTGGAGCCTGGTCGACGCCGCCGACGTGGTGCTGGAGAACTTCCGGCCCGGCGTCATGAAGCGTCTGGGACTCGGCTGGGAGGCGCTGCACAAGCGCAATCCACGCCTGGTGCTGGGATCGATCTCGGGCTTCGGCCAGACTGGCCCCTATGCCGCGCGCGGCGGGTTCGACCTGATGATCCAGGCGATGTCCGGCCTGATGTCCGTGACCGGTCCCAAGGATGGACCGCCCTATCGCATTCCGCTGGCGATCTCCGATGTCGGCGCGGGTCTGTACCTGACGATCGGCATCCTGGCGGCCCTGCAGGCGCGGCAGAAGACCGGCGAGGGACAGTGGGTCGAGACGTCCCTGCTGGAGGCGACGGTCTCCCTCGGCGTCTACGAGGCCGCCAGCTTCTTTGCGACAGGCAAGCGGCCCGAGAAGCTCGGCCAGGCGCATCGCGGCTCGTCGCCCTATCAGGTGTTCCAGACCGCCGACGGCTGGCTGACGATCGGCGGCGCGCAGCAGAACTTCTTCCGTCGGCTCTGCGCGCTGATCGGCCGGCCGGAGCTCGCCGAGGATCTGCGCTTCAGGACGAACGCCGACCGCGTTCGCAACAACGATCTCATCGTGGGCCTGCTGCAGGAGGAGGTCCGCAAGCGCAGCACGGCGGACTGGATGGCCATGCTCGAGGCCGAAGGCATCCCGGCAGGCCCCGTGCTGCATCACGACGAGGTGTTCGCCGATCCGCAGATCGCGGCCCGCGGCATGGTCGTCGAGGTCGAGCACGCCAAGGCAGGGCGGCAGAAGACGCTGGGCGTGCCGCTCAAGATGTCGGCGACGCCCGGCAGGGTGCGCCGCGCCGCCCCGGCTCTCGGCCAGCACGACGCCGAGCTGCGCGGCGGCCACCGCCGCAAGTGACGGACGGGCGCGCGGCGTCCTATCTCTGCCAGCGATCGGGGGTGCCGTCGCCGTTGGCGTCGCGATCGTAGCGGTTGGGAATGCCGTCACGATCGTAGTCGCCATTGGGGCCGCGTCGCGGGGTATTGCGCGAATAGTAGGAACTGCCGGTGTTGTAGTAGCCGCTGCGCGTGCCGTAGTAGCTGGAAGGCGCGTTGTAGGCGTAGCCGTTGTTGCCGTAGTAGCCGCGCCCGTACGAGGTGTTCGGATAGTAGCCGTCCGTCGTGCAGGCCGCTGTGCCGGCGATCACCGCGGATGCCAGCAGCCATTTCACGTTGCGCATCGCTTCCTCCATAGGCAGCCCCAAAGGGTGCCGATGGAGGGTGATACGCAGCGTTGGGGGCCGGCATGCCCGGGCCGGCGGCGTTTCACAACTTGGTCACCGCCACCGCTCTCGGGGGGCGCGCTGGCGGAACGCGTCAGTGCGCGTAGCGTGCCGCTGCGGCAGCGTAGCCGATGCGGCGCGCCGGCGGCACGGGATGACGTCCCGAGACGCGTTCGAGCATGAGACGAACGTCATCAGCGCTCTCGCTCTTCATCGCGCTGTCGAGATAGAGCTGTTCCAGCACGTCCTGCTGGGCATGGCTTCCGCCCAGCAGGTACATGTCGCCGATCACCGGCCTGACCACCTTCAGCACGTCGGCATGCCGGCCCTGCCGATGGGCCAATACCGCCTCGCAGAGCGGCAAGGCGACCTTCCCAACCAGCCGCTCAACCGTGCCGTTGCCACGGCCGAAGGCCCGCATCTCGTCGAGCATGCGCCGTGCCGCGTCCGTTCGTCCCTCGGCGGCAAGCGCCATCATCCAGTGTGGCAGGGTGAAGGCGGACTGGCAGTCGCCGATCCGCGCCTCGGCCTTGTCCGCGAGCTCGCCCCAGCGGTCCCCGACATCGACACCCTGTCGCTCCAGGCGGAACAGCATGGAAACAGCGTTCTGGACATCGATGTACAGGTCCGGCGCGGCCTGCACGAGCGGCGAGAGCAGGTCACGGAAGCCGTTGTCGTAGAGCGAGAGCACTTCGTCGAACTCGCGCCGCTCGAGATGGAACATGGCGCGGTGCCAGAACAGGTGGTGCTTGAGATTGTTGGCGCCTTCCCAGTTGGGTTCGAGACGCTGCAGCCAGTCGATGCCTTCGCCGCGGCGGCCCTGCATCTCCAGGACATGCGCCACGGCGTGGGCTGCCCACAGGTCGCCGGGATCGACGTCGATGGCAGCGCGTCCGGCACCTTCGGCCAGCGTGTAGTTGCCGGCTTCCTCGTGTGCGAAGCTACGGCAGGCCAGGATCATGCCCCAGCCGGGCAGCTCGTTGCTCCAGTGCGGGAACGCCCGTTCCACCTGTGCCTGCATGGTCGCCGGCCGGCCGAGCCAGAACGCGTTGAAGTGATGAAGCCGAAAGGCCAGCACGTCGTGCGGATGCTCGTCGCAGATCGACTCCCAGACGTCGAGCATGCGGTCCAGGTCGCCATCCACCCAGCGCGACAGGGCTTCGACGTGGGCCGCTTCGCGGGTCGTCGTCCGCTTGGCATGCTTGCGCGCCTCGGCCAGCGATTCGGCGGCCGCGGGCAGGCTGGCCTTGTTGTAGGTCAGCATGCCGAAATAGCCGCGCAGCACGTACCCCATGGCGAACTCGGGATCGGCCTTCAATGCCGCGCCGAGATGGCGTGCGGCGTCGGTCCGATACTTCAGGTAGGACTGCGTCGCGCGATCGAAGGCGTCGACGGCGGTGCCCGAGTCCGTCGACAGCGAGAGGCCGTGCAGGTCCTTGCGCATGGTGTCGTCTCCTCCAGCATCACACCCGCTTCCGGCGGCGACCTCCTACAAGGCGGCCGGCGCTGGTCCCTTCGCCGGCTTGGCGTCGAGCTTCGGCGGATGGGTAACGATCGACTTCAAGGCGGGCGTCGGCTTGCGCAGCCTCCCGATGTTCGGCAGCGGGCGCACCAGCTCGGGATTCGTCCTGAAGGCCTGCTCCATGGCATGCGCGGCGCCCAGCACCTCGCCGTCGCCGCGGAAGCGGCCGATCACCTGCAGGCCGAACGGCATGTTCTTGTGGTCGAGGCCGCAGGGCAGCGACACCGCCGGGTTCGAGGTCAGCGTGACGAAGTACTTCGTCGCCATCCAGTGGTAGTAGTTTCGCAACTTCCTGCCGTCCATCTCGTCGATGTAGAGCTGCTTCCAGGGGAAGGGCGAGAAGCCCACGGTCGGGCCGATCATCAGGTCGTACTCCTTGTAGAGCTCCTGGAAGGCGCGGAAGATGCGCGTCTGCTCCCCATGCGCCCAGGCGAAGTCGGCGAGCGACAGCTTGGCGCCGATCTCGTAGTTCGCGACGATGTTGGGGCCGAGCATCTCGCGCTTGTTGGTGTAGAGATCCTGGTACCGCGACAGGAAGCTCACCGCGCGGATCACGTCGAAGCAGCGGTCGGCGCCGCCATAGTCGATCTCGACCCGGTCGAGGCTGCGGAACAGATGCTTCATCGCCTTGATCTTGGCGCGGAAGGTCTGGCGGATGCCCTTCTCGACCGGCGCCCCGCCGAAATCCTCCGTGTAGGCGACGCGCAGGCTGCCGAGATCGACCGGCCACGGCTCGGCGTAGGCCTCGGGCTCGAGCGGGAAGGAAAGCGGGTCGGAATCGTGCTGGCCGACCTGCGTGGCGAACAGCAGGCACGTGTCGGCGACGCTGCGGCCCATCGGCCCCAGCACCGAGATCGGCGTCCAGCCCATGGCGCGCCGTTCCACGGCCACCATGCCTGGCGAGGGCCGGAAACCGACGATCCCGCAGAAGGCGGCGGGATTGCGCAGGCTGCCGCCGGTATCGGAGCCCGTGCAGACGGGCAGCATGTCGGTGGCGAGGGCCGCTGCCGAGCCGCCCGACGAGCCGCCGGCATTGAGCGTCGGATTGAACGGGTTGCCGGTAGCGCCCCACACGGGATTGCGGCTGTTCGAGCCGGCACCGAATTCCGGCACGTTGGTCTTGCCGACCACGACGGCGCCTGCCGCGCGCACGCGGCCCACCATGACATTGTCATATGCAGGCACGAAATCGCGGTAGAGGGGCGAGCCGTAGGTGGTGAGCAGATCCTTCGTCTCTTCGAGATCCTTGATCCCCGTCGGCAGTCCATGCAGCAGCGGCAGGTCGTCGCCCCGGCGCACCGCGGTCTCGGCTGCCTTGGCCTCCGCGCGCGCCCGCTTGACCGACATGGCGGTGACGGCATTCACGGCCGGATTGACCTCCTCGATGCGCTCCAGGCAGGCGTCGAGCAATTCGACCGGCGAAATTTCCTTGGTGCCGATGCGGCGGCGCATCTCGACGGACGACAGCGAGACCAGTTCTTCTTTCGACATTCTTCCCCCGTGGTGGATGCAGAGCTTAGCCCTTCCCGTTCACCGCGGGGAAGGGCACGATGGCCGCGGGAGGAAGCATCATGGTTCATCCGCTGCGAGAGAAGGCGGCGATCAGCGGCATCGGTGAGACGGCCTATACGCGGGGCACGCCCAAGAGCGCCCTGGCCCTGCAGCTCGAAGCGAGCCTGGCGGCCATTGGCGATGCCGGCCTCGATCCGCGCGACATCGACGGTGTCGTGCCGTACTTTCCGGGCGGCGGCATCGCCGAGGACTTCATCGCCAATCTGGGACTTCCCGATCTCAAGCTGTCGGTCTTCGTGCCGATGGGCGGCGCAACCTGTGTCGCGGCCATCCAGACCGCGGCGATGGCGGTGGCCACCGGCGTCTGCAACCACGTCCTGATCTCGGTCGGCCGCACCGGCTATTCCGGCGCCCGCGTCAGCACGCGCCTGCAGCAGTTCCCGCAGTTCGCGCTGGCGGCCGAGTTCGAGGCGCCGATCGGCATGTTCGCGCCCGCCCAGCTCTACGCCCAGGGCGCGCGTCGGCACATGGAACTCTACGGCACGACACCGCGGCATTTCGCGGAAGTGGCGGTTGTCATGCGCCAGCACGCCATCCTCAACGGCAACGTCGTGATGAACAAGCCGCTGACAGTCGAGGAGCACCATGCTTCGCGCATGATCTCCGATCCGTTCCGGCTGTTCGACTGCAGCCTCGAAAGCGATGGCGGCGCGGCGGTCATCGTGAGTGCGGCCGACCGCGCGCGTTCTCTGCGCAAACCCTTGGTCACGGTCATGGGCGTGGCCGAGGGCCACCCCGAATCGCCGGCATCGATCGCGCAGCGACCCGACCTGCTGGAGTTCGGCCTGGCGAGGGCGGCGCCGCGCGCCTACGCGATGGCCGGTGTCGGTCCGCAGGACATCGACGTGGCCGAGATATACGACTGCTTCACCTTCACGGTGATCAACCAGCTCGAGCTGCTGGGTTTCTGCAAGAAAGGCGAGGGCGGGCCGTTCGTGATGGACGGGCGCATCGCGCTCGGCGGCGCCCTGCCGATCAACACGCATGGGGGGCTTCTGAGCCAGGGCCATGTCGTCGGCCTGAACCACGTCATCGAGCTGACGCGCCAGCTTCGCGGCGAAGCCGGCAAGGCACAGGTGAAGGAGGCCGAGGTCGGCCTCGTCACCGGCTACGGCGACATGGGCGACGGCTCCATCGCCATCCTGCGGAGGGCCGCATGACCACATCCGCTGCGACGCCGCCGATGCCCGAGCGTCCGCTTCCGGTACCGACGCGCGAGAGCCAGCCCTATTGGGACGGCCTGCGCGAGGGACGCTTCATGCTCCAGCACTGCACGCAATGCGGCAAGGTCCGGCACTACCCTCGGCCGGTCTGCCCGCACTGCTTCTCGATGCAGAGCGACTTCCGCGAGGCGCCGACGGGCGGAACGATCCACTCCTGGACCGTGTGCCATCATCCGTTCAACTTCTTCTTCAAGGCGTCCGTGCCCTACATCGTTGCGCTGGTCGACATGGATGCCGGCGTGCGGGTGAACGCGCCGCTGCGCGGGATGGCGGAGGCCGATCTGAAGATCGGCAAGCGCGTGAAGCTCGGCTTCGAGCCCGTGACGAAGGATGTGACCCTGCCGTTCTTTACGGCGGCGTGACGTCTACAGCGCCTTCCTGAAGGTCAGGTTGTAGCGCCGCCGACCGGTCAGCGGGTGCTCGCCGTCCTTCAGGGCGAGCACGCCATGATGGACGAGGCGCGAAGGGCCGCCCCAGACGACGACGTCGCCGTGCCGCAGCATCACCTTGAGCGGCCGATCGGAACGCTGCAGGCCGCCGAACTGGAACGTCGCCGGCAGGCCGAGCGACACCGACACGACCGGATGGCCATAGTCCCGCTCATCCTTGTCCTGGTGCAGCGAAAGGCGTGTGCCCGGCTCGTAGCGGTTGATCAGGCAGGCATCCGGCACAAAGGCTTCGAAGCCTGCTTCGCGCGCGGTGTCATGCGCGAGGGTTCGGAAGAGCGCGGGCATCTCCGGCCATGGCGCACCGCTTTCCGGATCGCGCGAATCGTATCGGTAGCCGCCGCGGTCCGTGACCCACCCGACGCGGCCGCAATTTGTCATGGCGACGGACATCTGGAAGCCGCCGGGCGTTACCATGCGGCGGAACGGCGACTGCGCGGTCACCGCGGCCACGGCGGCGAGCAAGGCGCTGTCGACCGCCAGCGCGCGGCCGCGCAACAGCACGGCGCCGTCGCCGAGAGTCTGGTGGGCTTCGAGGTCGAAGAGGTCGGCCATCACGCATCCATATGGCGGCCGGCACCGGAATTCCAATCCGCTGGCGGAGCGCATTCCATGCGGGCGGGGCCTAGGTTCCGGTCACCGAGCGTCAATGATGGAGACGATCATGACAGACACCCTTCGCTATGCCTTCGGCGACAGCCCGCTGGGCCCGATCATCGCCGCCCAGTCCGGGCGAGGCCTGGCCTTCCTATCCTTCGCAGCCGGCATTGCCGAGCTTGCCCGGCATTTTCCCGATACCGTCCTCGTCGAGGATCGCGTGGCCCTGCGGGAGACGATCGGCGGGATCGTCGATTTGATCGACCATCCGGAGCGCGGCGCTGCCCTTTCCCTCGACCTGCGGGGCACCGCCTTCGAATGCCAGGTCTGGCATGCCCTGCGCGCGGTTCCGCCAGGCACCACGGCGACCTATGGCGAGATCGCCGCCCGACTCGGCGCACCGCGGCAGGCCCGCGAGGTCGGTGAGGCGTGCGCGGCCAACAAACTCGCGATTGTCGTGCCTTGTCACCGCATCGTGAAGAAGGATGGCTCGATCTCCGGCTATCGATGGGGCGTGCGACGGAAGCGGGCCCTGCTCGAAAGAGAACACAAGGCCTGCCTCTTGCGTCCCCAAGCGAGCGTCCCAGATCGGACGGACCCTATCTAGCAGGAGTGCCATGACCAGGTTTTGGGCAGGAACGGCGGCAATGGTTGCCATGGGTGTGTTGGCCGGCCAGGCCTTCGCGCAGGCCGGCAATGCCGGGCGGGGGCAGAGAGTCTTCAATCAGCAGTGCCGCTCGTGCCATACGCTCGAACAGGGCGGCGCCAGTGTCGCTGGTCCCAACCTGCACGGCGTCTTCGGCCGCAAGGCCGGCACGGCAGAAGGTTATCAGGCCTCGGAGGCGATGATGAAATCCGGCATCGTCTGGGACGAGCAGGCCATGGCCGACTATCTTCGCGATCCCAAGGGCAAGGTGCCGGGCACCAAGATGGTGTTCAACGGCATCAAGCAGCCGGCGCAGCTTGCCGATGTCGTGGCCTATCTCAAGCAGGCGACGCAGTAGCGCTGTCGCGCGCGCGCACATAGACGCTCGCGCCGAGGACCAGGCCGAGCCCCAGCATTGCGAAGGCAAGCCGGTAGGCGACCGGGGAATTCCCGAAGGCTTCGACGATGTAGCCCACGATGGCCGGAAGCACCGTGAGACCCAGGCATTGGGCCATATTGACGGTGGTGACGCCGCGCCCGGCCAGCCGGTCCGGGAAGAGCGCCCGGCCCTGCGCCACGATCACCGTGCCGAAGGCGCAGAAGAAGCAGAGCGCGGTCAGCAGTACGATGGCAGCGGCGAGCGGGGGATGCGACCAGAGCGCCAGCACCGCGAGCAGGACGAACGAGATGCCGGCGCCGCCCAGGACGACCTTCTTGCGCGACCGAAGCAGGCGGTCCATCGGCCCGTAGGCCAGGATGCCCAGGATCTGCGCTGCCCCCATCACGAGCAGCACGTTGCCGCGCTGGACGGCGTCCAGCCCATGCACGTCGTAGAGGTAGGGTCCGCCCCAGACTCCCAGCACCGTCAGCATCGTGGCGTAAGCGAAGAAATGCATGGCGAGCACCGGGACGAGACCGGGCGTGGTCCACACTTCGAGCAGGCCCCTGACGATCTCGCTGAGGTTCTCGTGCCGGGCCGGTGGTGCCGGCCTGCCAGGGGGCCGGTCGCGAACGGTGGCGTAGAAGGCTGCCGCGACGAGGATGGTGACCGCCGCCAGCCCCACGAAGCCGGTGCGCCAGCCCACTGTCGCGGCGATCCAGGCGAGCGGTGTCGCCCCGGCCAGGGTCCCCAGATTCGAGGCCGCGAACACCCAGGACAGCGCGGTCGCAAGGCGCGCTGTCTCGAACCAGCGCGAGCACAGGAACACGACGGACATGAAGGAGGCGGCGCAACCGACCCCCAGCACGGCGCGCGCACCGATCAGGTCGAAGGCATGCGCGGCGGTCGCCATCCACAAGGCACCGGCCACGGCCACGAGAGACAGCGCCGTCACCGTTCGTCGCGCGCCATAGCGGTCGAACCACAGGCCGACCGGCACCTGCATGGCGAACAGGGCGAAGAAGAAGGCGCTGCCCGCCCAGCCGAGCTGCCGGGCGCTCAGATCGAGGTCCCGACTGAGTTCCGGGGCGATGACGCTGTTGGACACGCGGTAGAACTGGCTGAGGCAGGTCACCGCGATGAGAAGGAACAGAAGCGGCAATTTCGATGCCATGACGGCGGCGACGTAGCACGGCCAAACGTCGCTGTCCTTCGGCGTGGACCGAAGCATCGGCTTGCGCCACGATGGCGAGCGCATGGCCGCCGCCGCTTCTTCCCGTCCCTCGCCGATCGCCTGGTTGCTCGCTCCCGCGGGCCTGCTGTTCGTGCTGTTCTTCGTGCTGCCATTCGGCGTGATGACGGCGATGTCGTTCTATTCTGGGAATCCGGCCAACAATCCGAACGCCTATCTCACGACGCGGCACTACGAACGCTTCCTGTTCGACAGCGCCGGCATCTTCCATGACGCCCTGTGGTCGACGCTGCGCATCGGCCTCATCACGACCGTCGCATCGCTGCTGATCGGCTATCCGCTGGCCCACTGGATGGCGCGCATGCAGTCGCGGCTGGGACACGCTCTCGTCCTCATGGCGGTGATCGCGCCCATGCTGACCGGCATCGTCGTGCGCACCTTCGCGTGGATGACGCTTCTACAGGACAAGGGCGCGATCAACACCCTGCTCATCCAGTGGGGGCTCATCGAGAAGCCGTTGCCGCTGATGTACAACGAATTCGGCACGGTGGTCGCGCTCGTCCATATCTACGTGCCCTTCATGGTGCTGACGCTGACCGGCGTGATCGGCCGCATCGACGAGCGGCTGGAGCAGGCGGCGCGCAGCCTGGGCGCCGGCCGCCTCCGCGCCTTCGTCGAGGTCACGCTGCCGCTCAGCCTCCCCGGCATCCTGGCCGGGTCGCTGCTGGTCTTCGCCCTGTCGATCAGCGCCTATGTCACGCCGTCGCTGATGGGCGGCACCGATGTGCTCACCCTGCCGATGCTGATCGCACAGCAGGTCGGCACCAGCTTCAATCCCAATTTTGCCGGCGCGCTCGGCGTGATCCTGCTGCTCGTGTCGCTGGTCATCGTCGTCGCCTACAACCGCATTCTCGCCCGGCTGTCGGGCGAGCAGGGGCTGGCATGAGCGCCGCGCCCAACCGGCGGCCCTTCGATGCCGGACGGGCCGCCTATCTGGCGCTGAACGGCCTGCTGCTGACGTTCCTGCTGGCGCCGATCGCCATCGTGCTCGTCTTCGCCCTCAATCCGACGCCCTACATTTCCTTCCCGCCGGTCGGCGTGAGCCTGCGCTGGTTCGACAAGTTCTTCTCCAGCCCGGAGTTCATGAACGCCCTGCTCCTGTCCCTGTGGGTGGCGGGATGCGTGCTCGTCCTGTCCATCATCATCGGCGGGGCCTGCGCCCTTGCCCTGGCGCGCGGCAATCTGCCGGGGCGGGCCTCGCTGACGGCCTTCTTCATGTCGCCCCTCATGCTGCCGGCCATCCTGACCGGCCTGGCCTTGTTCCAGGCCTATCTGCTGGCCGGCATCGGCCGGCCCGTCTGGGGACTCATCCTGGCGCATACGCTGGTTGCCGTGCCCTACGTGATCCGCACCACCCTGGCCGTTCTGCACAACTTCGACCGCCGTATCGAGGAGGCGGCGGCCGTGCTGGGCGCGAGCCCGGCTCGCGTCTTCTTCGAGGTCACGCTGCCGCTGATCCGGCCCGGCGTCTTCGCAGGCGGGGTGTTCGCCTTCATCGTGTCGTTCGACCAGTTCCCGGTGTCGCTCTTCCTCGTGGTTCCGAAGGGGGAAACCCTGCCGGTCGTGCTGTTCAACTACATGAAATTCGACCTCGACGGGGCCATCGCGGCCGCCTCGATGGTCTCGATCTTGCTGGCATTGTCCGTGGTGCTTGTGCTGGAGAAGCTGATCGGGCTCAAAGCCTACGTTAAACTCTGAACGGGAACCGAGGGGGTCATCATGATTTCACGTCGTACCATCCTGCGCTCCACTGCGGTGGCCGTCAGCGCCTCGCTGGCCGCGCCATCGATCCTTCATGCCCAGACCAAGACGCTCAAGATCACGACCTGGGGCGGCAAGTGGGGCGATGTCATGAAGGCCACGGTCCTGCCGGCCTTCGAGAAGGAGTTCAACTGCACCGTACAGGCCGATCAGGCGTTTCCGTTCGTGCCCAAGCTGCAGGCCAGCCCCAGGAACGACCCGCTCTATGACGTGCTGCACACAAACTCCAACGAGCAATGGAACTGCGTCGTGGAGGGTCTTGTGCTCGACAAGATCACGGCCAAGGAAGTGCCCAACGTCGCCGACGTCTATCCCTATGCCGTGAGCGACAAGATCGTCGGCGTATCGATCTTCACCAGCGCGATCGGGCTGGGCTTCCGCACGGACAAGGGGCTCGCCAAGCCGACTTCGTGGAAGGATCTCGCCGATCCCAAGCTTGCCGGCGCGCGCGGCGGCTACATCATCCCGGTGAACAGCCTCGGCCAGTGCCACCTGATGATGCTGGGAAAGGTCTATGGCAAGGGTCTGCAGGACCTCGATGCAGCCTACAAGGCCCTGGAGCAGCTGAAGCCGATCAAGCTCGTCGACTTCACCGGGCAGATGGAGAAGATGCTGCTGTCGGGCGAGGTCTCGATGGGCGTCATCCACGATTCCGGCGTCTACCGCTACGAGGGCGAGAACAGGCAGCCGGTCGACTTCGCAAGCCCGTCCGAGGGCGTGCTGGCGCTCGAGCAGGTGCTCAACGTCACGCCGGGCTCCAAGGTGAAGGAGCTGGCCTTCGCCTACATCGACTACATGCTGCGACCTGACGTGCAGAAGCTGCTCGCCGAGGCGGTTTGGTATTCGCCGTCCAACAAGAAGGTGAAGCTTTCCGCGAAGTACGACGAGAAGCTGCTCACCACCGAAGCCAAGGTGGCGACGCTGATCCAGCCGGACTGGAAGTGGTACAATGCGCGCAAGGAAGATATCGACGCGCGCGTGACGAAGATCCTGCGAGGATAGGAGCGTTCGCCCTCGGGGGCATGACGTCGGGTGCGAATGACCTCTGCTTCCATCAAGCTCGATCAGGTGACCAAGTCGTTCGACGGCCGCATCGTGGCCGTCGATGGCGTCACGGTCGACATAGCCGCGGGCGAGTTCTTCTCCCTGCTCGGGCCGTCCGGCTGCGGCAAGACCACGTCGCTGCGCATGATCGCGGGCTTCGAGCAGCCCGATTCCGGTCGCGTCCTCGTCGGTGGACGCGACATCACTGACCTGCCGGTGCACAAGCGCGATATGGGCATGGTGTTCCAGTCCTACGCGCTGTTCCCGCACCGCACGGTGGCCGAGAACGTGGCGTTCGGCCTGCGCATGCGCGCGGTGTCGAAGTCCGACATCGAGCGCCGGGTCGCGGCGGCGCTTGCCCAGGTGGCGCTGACCGGCCTGGAGGATCGCCGGCCCGGCCAGCTCTCGGGCGGCCAGCAGCAGCGCGTGGCGCTGGCGCGCGCTTTGGTGGTCGAGCCGCCTGTGCTGCTGTGCGATGAGCCGCTGGGAGCCCTCGATCGCAAGCTCCGCCAGCAGATGCAGTTCGAGCTGAAGGAGCTGCAGAAGCGGCTGGGCGTCACCCTCGTCTTCGTCACCCACGATCAGGAAGAGGCGCTGGCGATGAGCGACCGCATCGCGGTGATGAATCAGGGGCGCGTGGAACAGGTCGGCCCGCCGACGGAGATCTACGAGCGTCCACGGACCCGTTTCGTTGCCGACTTCATCGGCGAGATCAACATCCTGGAAGAGGGCGGCCAGGCGCGGGCCCTGCGACCGGAAAAGATCCGGCTCGTGGCCGCGGCCGGCGCCCGCGCCTCGGGCGAGGTTGAGACCGCGAACTATCTCGGGGGATCGACGCTGCTGCGCGTGCGGACCGGGAACGGCCGCTCGCTGCTGGTGCGCGAGACCCATGCCGGGGAAAGGGCATCGCGTCAGCCGGGCGATGCGGTCGGCCTGTCGTGGAATGATCAGGACACCGTCCTGCTGGAGGGTTGAGACATGGCTCGCATGCTCGGAATCGTGACGATCGGCCAGGCGCCGCGGGACGATATTGCGGAACTGTTCGCCGCCCAGGCGCCTGCCGGCACGAAGGTGGTCCTGCGCGGCGCCCTCGACGGACTGTCAGACGAGGAGATCGACGCGTTGCTGCCGGAGAGCGGCGCCGACACGCTCTACACCCGGCTGCGCGGCGGGCGCGACGTCAAGATCTCGAAGAAGGCCGTGATCGAGCGCTCACCGGCCGCGCTCGACCGGCTGCGCGCCGACGGTTGCGACGCGCTGGTCTATGCCTGCACCGGCGAGTTCCCGCCCATGGCGGGTGACGAGAACGTGCTGTTCCCGTCGCGCGTCCTGAACGGCCTGGCGGCAGGGCTGCTGCCGCGCGGCCGGCTCGGCCTGCTCATCCCTCTGGCCGAGCAGGGCGAGAAGCTGGCGTCGAAATGGGCAAGGCCGGGGCTTGATGTGGTGGCGGAGGCGCTGGCACCGAGCGCCGGTCCGGAAGAGGCCGCTGCCGCTGCCGACCGGCTGGCCGCGCGCAAGCCGGATCTCGTGGCCATGGACTGCATGAGCTACACGCCGGCGACCAAGGGGTGGGTCAAGGGTCCGCTGGGCGTGCCGACATTGCTCGCCATCACGGCAACCGGCCGGGTGCTGCGCGAGATGCTCGACTGAGCGGGCCCCGGCGCGGCTACACCAGCCATCCGCTGCCGGCGGCGCTGGTGAAGTCGAGCTGGATGATGAAGTCGTTGAAGTCGCGGTCGCCGCCGCCCCAGGTGTCCTCCCATCCCCAGGTGTTCAGGCCATAGCTCCACAGGTGGCCGACATTCTGGCCCGCCACCGATTCGTTGGCCTGCGCGAAGGCCCAGAAGGTGGCGCCGCTGTCGTTGTTGAACAGCTTCATGGCGATCAGGTCGCCGGCATCGACATCCAGCAGCGTCGTCTGCTGGTAGTTGCCGTAGCCCGGACCGCCCATCGCCGTGCCGCCCGAGCCGATCTGGTAGGCCCGGCCTTCCGCCGCGAGCGCATAGGCGGCGTCGCCCGGGCGGATGCCGGTGATCGTCCCCGAGAGGTCGTCGACCCGGTAGAAGGTGAGCGACAGGCTGTCCTCGCCGTTCTGGCGCACCCGCACCACCGCCGTCTGGTCGTCGGCGCCACCCGCCGTCTCCGCCACCGCCACCGGCCGCGCCACCCGTACGGCACCGCCGTCGGACGAAAAATCGGCGAAGCCGAACGGGCTGCTCAGTGTGCCTTGGAGAGCCTGGCCTGCGGCGCCGTCGATGCTGACCGACAGATGCTGGCCCGCCCCGACCGACGACTGCGCCACCCAGCCCTGCGCCTGCTTGTCGAACAGCCGCACGAGGTCCGCATCGAAGTCCGCCTGCAGGACCTGCTGGGCGAAGCGGTTGGTCCAGGCGAACTCGGAGGAGGCGGCGCTGTTGAATCCGAAGTCGCCATTGCCGAGCCCGACATCGACCGACACGCCGCCCGCCGACATCGCCTGGAACATCAGGCTCTGGGGGGCGCCGCTCTGCCAGCCGCCGGCACCGTCATCATCCAGCATGTCGGGGCTTGAGCTGTACGACATCTGCGAATGGGCGATCGTCGTGAGCGCGCGCACCAGCAGCACGCCGTTGGGCGAGCCGAGACCCGTCGTCAGGTCGTAGCCCGGTCCGGCCTCGTAGCCGTAGCCGGTGAGAGTGATGTTGCCCAGCATCGGATTGTCGATGGGGCCGCCATAGTAGAACGACAGGACGTTGTTGCCGTAGGTGATGTCGTTGAACGACGCTGGCGCGACCGCGGCGGCGGCGTAGAGCAGGTCGTTGGCGAAGCCCAGATGCGGCAGCCCCTGATCCTGAAAGATGGTGTCGACCTGCGCCAGCAGCGACGCCCAGAGCGGCGTCGCGGCGCTGGTCCCCCAATATCCGCCGGATGGCGTGGGGATGGGCGCCATGTTGGCGGGCGGGCCGGCGAAGAACATGTTGCCGCCGGCGTTGGCGGAAACGTCGGGGGTGCCGCGGCCGGTCCCGCCGCCGGGGTTGGCCGAGGTCGGGACCAGCCCGAAGGCCGTCTGGTACCACGGAGGTCGTTGGGTCGTGTCCACGCCGCCATCGCCGGCGCCGAACTGCGGATTGAGAGTCGTCCCGTCGAGCCAGTAGGTGTTCCAGACCGATTCCAGGAACAGGGTCTGCGCCGCCTCGGCCGCCGTCACCGTCGCGGGCAGCGCCTTCAGCCCGCCGGCCACCAGAGACCAGAGGGTCGCGAGCTGTCCCGACAGGGCAAGACCGAGCAGGGAGAGATCGGGCGACGGGTCTTGCGAAATGGTCCCGTCGAGCCGCGCCGCCAGCATCGTGCTCAGCGAGGTCCCGCCGATCGACAACAGGTAGGGGGAGCTCACATTGATGGCCTGGTTGGCAAGGCCGTTGCCGAAGTTCCAGCCGGATCCCCAGTCGTTGTTCGCGACCGCGACCGAGATGTTCCGCAGCGCCGCGTCGGTGAAGAGTTCCCGGACGGCGTAGGCGAACGGCGAATGCGGCGCGGACTGCTGGAAGATCGAGAAGGACGAGGAGACCACCGACGGGTTGTTCGTCTGGTCCCAGAACGCCGCCTGATAGGAGGTGAAGGCGTTGGAATGTGCCTGATTCCCGAAGCCCGACCCGCTGTAGAGGCCGATCGTGCTGCCGGGCGCCGCCGAGATGACGACGCCCAGATCCAGCGAGCGCTCCAGCGAATTGCCGACGAAATAGTTCTGTCCGTTGTTGGCGACCACGTAGTAGTCGCCCGGTCCTGACAGGCCGGCATTCGCGCGGAAGCGCTCGAAGCCCTGCTGGAAGGTATGGTTGGCGCCTGGTGGAATGGCATCGCCGATGCCAGGCTCCACCAGGCCGATCGTCGAGGTCGGCACGTCGAGACCGGCCAGCGGGAAGTCGTAGAACCACTCCGCCATCTGGCCGGAATAGAGGGTAGGAGATTGGCTGCTCGTATAGAGATCGTTGCCGATGCTGAGCGGCCCCTGCGGCGGCGTGATGCTCGCCCCGCCGGACATGTCCGAAGCGGCCGGATAGGTCCCCCAGATCGGGGCCGTGTCGAACCACAGTCCTGCGATGTTCAGGCCGTCGGGAACGGACAGGCTGCCGTTCCAGAAATGCAGGACGCCTCCTTGCGTCGAATCGCTCTGAAGCCAGGGCGTACCGAAGAAGGCGTTGAACTGGGTGGCGTCGAGCTGCACCCAGATGGTGCGTGATTCCTGCGAGGTGACGTAGCCGTCGCTGCCCGCGGCATCGCCGAGGATCGTGATCCCCATGCCGTTCAGCGTGTTGATCGCCGACGTGTAGTCCGCCGTCGTGGCGCCATAGGTCGACCACAGGACGCCGCTGTCGTTGAGCTGGTCGAGTGTCGCCTGCCGCTCTCCCCAGCTGCCGGTCAGCAGCGCGGTCGGGTCGTTGGCGCGCGGCAGGACCAGCGCGACGTTGACCGTTGGTGCCGCGGTGACGGGACCGAACATGCCATAGGCGGTGGCCGGCGTGTTCGCCATGGTCTGGCCATGGCTGGTGAAGTCGAGATAGGTTGAGTTCGCTAGCAGCGTGGGCATCCGCGGCGCTCTCTGAAGTCCAGGCAACGAGGCGGGCAAGCTAGGATGACCTGCAAGCGATTCGCAACGATCGATGTTGCATGGCTTGCGGCAGATCAAGGCGTATGGGCGTGGCGGGCGGAAGATCGAGCCGTCAACCGACGGAGTTGCCGATGAAGGTGGCGGCGATAGCTGGGGTCATGGCAGGCGCGACATTGGCCGTCCTGCCCTCGATCGGCGCACGGGCGCAGGATGCTGTGCGCGGTCAGGCGCTGGCCGAGCGGTGGTGCGCGGGATGTCACGTCGTCAGCCGCACGGCGACGAGCGGCAGCGCGGACGGTCGCCCGACCTTTCCGGCCCTGGCCGCCCGCGCCGACGTGACGGCCGCCACCCTCAAGGGTGCGATGACGGCGACCCATAGCCGGATGCCGGACCTCGAGCTGGGCGCGCGCGACCAGGAGGACCTGGTCGCCTACATCTTCAGCCTGCGTCCGCGCTGAAGCGGCGCTATTTCACGTGCTGTGCGGCTGCCTTGGCGTGGCGGATGTGCAGGACCAGAGAGGCGCCCAGGTCGGTCAGGAGCTTGCCCGTCGGCTCGTCGGTGAGCTTGCCATCGGCGGAGAAGCGGTTCTGCGCCTGGCCGATCATGACCTCGGGCTTGTTCACGGGGCGGCCGTCGAGGAACACCAGGATCTGGCGCAGCTGGTACTGTGCGCGGGCGGTGCCAAGGACGCCGCCGGACGCACCGAACAGCGCGACGGGCTTGCCGGCGAAGGGTTGGGGCGTCATGCGCGACAGCCAGTCGATGGCGTTCTTCAGCACGCCGGAAGGCCCGTAGTTGTATTCCGGCGACACCAGCACCAGGCCGTCGGCCTCGAGCATGATCTTCTGTGCCGCCTGGATCTTCTCCGGGAAGCCCTGCGCCTGGATGTCGGCGTCGTAGAGCGGCCAGTCGCCGATCTCGATCGTCTTCATGGTCGTGCCGGCGGGCAGGCGTTCGGCGAAGGCGTTGAGGGCCATGCGGTTGAACGAAGCCTTGCGCAGGCTGCCGCAGAAGGCGGCCAGTTTGATTGGCTCGGACATTGCTCGGTATCTCCCCGGTTACTCATGCTTTGCAGCCATGAGACAGGCCGTTACATAGAAGCCGGCCAGGGGAGTTGGCAAACGCAATGCGGTTACGCGACATCACGCTGGAAGACATCGAATCGCTCGCGGTCGGCGCCTGGGTCCTGGGGACGGGCGGCGGCGGCAGCCCCTATCTCGGCCTGCTCAACATGCGGGCGCTCTACAAGGACGGCCTGCGGGTGCAGCTGATGTCCCCCGAGGAGCTGCAGGATGACGACTGGGTGGCCGCGGTTTCGAACATGGGCGCGCCGCTGGTCGGCCAGGAACGGCTGACGGACAGCCGCACGATCGCCCGCGCAGTCGCGCTGATGGAGGAGCACACGCGACGCCGGTTCCGCGGGATCATGGCGCTCGAGATCGGCGGCGGGAACTCGATCCAGCCGCTGATGGCGGCGGCGCATCTGGGGCGCCCGGTGATCGACGCCGACATGATGGGCCGTGCCTATCCGGAGGCGCAGATGACCTCGGTCGCTGTCGGCGACCTCAAGCCTTGTCCGCTGACCTCCGTCGATGTGCGCGGGCTCGAAGCGGTCGTCGAGAGCGTGCCGACCTGGAAATGGATGGAGCGGGTCAGCCGCAAGATCTGCGTCGAGTACGGATCGATCGCCTCCACCTGCAAGGCGCCGCGCACCGGCGCCGAGGTGAAGAAGTGGGGCATTCCGGGTACCACGACCAAGGCGATCGCGATCGGCCATGCGGTGCGCGAGGCGCAGCGCCGCCACGAGGATCCGATCGCGGCCATCCTCTCGGTCGAGCCGGGCAGGCTGCTCTACAAGGGCAAGGTCGTCGATGTCGAGCGGCGCGCCACCGAGGGGTTCCTGCGCGGCCGTACGCGTTTCGATGGCATCGACGAGTGGCGCGGCTCGGCCATGGAGGTCAATTTTCAGAACGAGTGGATCGTGGCGTGGCACGACGGCGAGCCGGTGGCCATGTCGCCGGACCTGATCTGCGTGCTCGATTCGGTCTCGGGCGAGGCGGTGGGAACCGAGACGATCCGCTATGGGCAGCGCGTCACGGTGATCGCCCTGCCCCCGCCATCCGTCTTCCTGTCGGAGAAGGGCCTGCAGCATGTCGGCCCGCGCGCCTTCGGCTACGATATCGATTTCAGGAGCGTGTTCGCGTGAGGAGCAGAGGGTGAGCGTACGCGAGCTGTCGCTCGACGACATCGAATCCCTCGCGGTCGGTGCCTGGATCCTGGGGACCGGCGGCGGCGGCAATCCGTACCTGCCGCTGCTCAACATGCGCGCGCTGTACCGCGACGGCCATCGCGTCCGGCTCGTCGATGCGGCGGATCTCGCCGACGACGACTGGATCGGCACCGTGGCGAACATGGGCGCGCCGCTGGTCGGCCAGGAACGGCTGACCGACAGCTTGACGCTGGCGCGTGCCGTGACGGTGATGGAGCGGCACATCGGGCGGCGCTTTGCGGCGCTCATGAGCATGGAGATCGGCGGCGCCAATGGCGTGCGGCCGTTCATGGCGGCCGCCCATCTCGACCTGCCGGTCGTCGATTCGGACACGATGGGGCGGGCCTATCCCGAGGCGCAGATGACCTCGGTTGCGGTCGGTGGCCTCATGCCCTGTCCGCTGACCGCCGTCGACGTGCGCGGCTTCGAGAGCATCGTGCACAAGGTGCCGACCTGGAAATGGACGGAGCGCGTGGCACGCAAGATCTGCGTCGAGTACGGCTCCGTCGCCGCCACCTGCCAGCCGCCGCGCACCGGCGCCGAGGTGAAGAAGTGGGCCATCCACGGCACCACGACCAAGGCCATCGCCATCGGCAGCGCCGTGCGCGAAGCCCAGCGCCGGCACGAGGATCCGGTCGCCGCCGTCCTCTCGGTCGAGCCGGGCAAGCTCCTCTACAAGGGCAAGGTCGTCGACGTGGCGCGCCGTGCCACCGAGGGCTTCCTGCGCGGCATCGTGCGGTTCGACGGGCTCGACGACTTCCGCGGTTCGGCCATGGCGATCAACTTCCAGAACGAGTGGATCGTCGCCTATCGCGACGAGGTGCCGCTCGCGATGACGCCCGATCTGATCTGCGTGCTCGACTCCGTTTCCGGCGAGGCGGTCGGCAGCGAGACCATCCGATACGGCCAGCGCGTCACGGTGATCGCCCTGCCGCCGCCCGCCGTCTTCCTCACGCCGCGCGGCCTGGACCATGTCGGTCCGCGCGCCTTCGGCTATGACATCGAGTTCAGGAGCGTGTTCGGCGCATGAGACGCATAGGGATCGACGTGGGCGGCACCAATACGGATGCGGTGCTGATCGAGGACGGCAAGGTGCTGCGGGCGGTGAAGGCCCCGACCAGCGAGGACGTGACGACAGGCATTCTCGACTCGCTGAAGAGCCTGGGCGCGACGGGCGTGCTGGACGGCCGCCGCATCGACGGCGTCATGATCGGCACGACGCACTTCATCAACGCGGTGGTGCAGAGGCGGCACCTCACCAGGGTGGCGGCGCTCAGGCTCGGCATGCCGGCGTCGGCGTCGCTGCCGCCCTTCTGCGACTGGCCGGAGGACCTGGCGGAGCTGGTGCGCGGCGGCGTCTGGATGGTCGAGGGCGGACACGAATATGACGGGCGGCTGTTCATGCCGCTCGACGAGGGCGCCGTGACCCGCGCGGCGCAGGAGATGAAGGCGAAGGGGCTGAGGTCGGTCGCCATCTCCGCGATCTTCTCGCCGCTCGATCCGAGCCACGAGAAGCGGGCGGCCGAGCTGGTCGCCGCCGTTCTGCCGGAAGCCGTGATCACCTGCTCGTCGGATCTCGGCCGCATCGGCCTGCTCGAGCGCGAGAACGCCGGGCTGCTCAATGCGGCGCTGGCCGACCTCGCGCGCGACACCATCGCCGCCTTCGAGAAGGCGATTGCCGATTCGGGCATTGCCGCGCCGCTGTTCATCACCCAGAACGACGGCACCGTGGCGGAGGCACGGCAGGCGCGGCGCCTGCCGGTCTACTCCTTCGCTTCCGGTGCCACCAACTCGATGCGCGGCGCGGCCTACCTGTCCGGCCTCTCGGACGCGATGGTCGTCGATGTCGGGGGCACGACGACCGATGTCGGGCAGCTCAGGCTGGGCTTCCCGCGCGAGGCCAACTCCGTGGTGAAGGTGGGCGGTGTCCGCACGCTGTTCCGCATGCCCGACCTGCTCTCGATCGGTCTGGGCGGGGGCAGCCATGTGTCGCTCGATCCGGTGACGGTCGGACCCCTGTCGGTCGGCTATCGCCTGCTGAAGGACGGCATCGCGTTCGGGGGCAGCCAGCTCACGACGACGGATGTCGCCATCGCCAGCGGCATTCTGGAGCTGGGCGACCGGAGCAGGGTCTCCCGTCTCGATCCCGAGACCTGCCGGAAGGTGTTCGATGAAGCGGCGCGTCTGGCCGAGGAGGCGATCGACCGCATGAAGACCGAGGCGGGCGACGTGCCGCTGATCGCGGTCGGCGGCGGCGCCTTCCTGATCCCCGAGAAGCTGCCGGGCGTGTCGCAGGTGATCCATGTCGAGCATGGCGACTGCGCCAATGCCGTCGGCGCCGCCATCGCCCAGGTCTCCGGCGAATGCGACCAGATCTTCAGGGACATGACGCGGACCGACGCCCTCGCCGCGGCCCAGGGCATCGCCAACGATCGCGCGGTGGCGGCGGGCGCCGACCGCACGACGCTCGTCACGATCGAGAGCGAGGACATGCCGCTTGCCTACCTGCCGGGCAATTCCGTGCGCGTGCGCGTGCGTGTGGTCGGCGACGTGGCCGCGACGGTGTCATCCTGACGTCGACGCTGCTACGCTCGCGGAACCGATCAACGAGAGAGCCGATGACCAAGACGACACTTGCTGCAGTCCTCGCGTCCATCCTCGCGACGGCTGCGGGTGCAGCCACGGCGACGGCCCAGCCCGTCGGGCAGAACCTCCCGCCCAACCAGTGGGTGATGAACTGCAACATGGAGAAGGGGAAGGACTGCACCGTCTCGGCGATGATCGACGGCGGTCCAAACAACCTGCTGGGCACCTTCCTGGTGGTCAGCTACTCGGTGGCCTACACCACGCTGACGGTCGCGGCCGACGGCATGGGCCAGAGCGCCAGCATGCAGGTCGACAGCTGGCCCTTCATCTCGACCAGCATCTGCACCGGCGGCGCCTGCTCCTTCGTGCAGGAGAAGTCCGCCGAGCTGCTGAACGGCATGCTGCGCGGCCAGCAGGTCACGATCCAGGTCTCGACCAGCGATGACGGCATGGTCGGGCCGCTGACCGGCAGCCTGCAGGGCTTCGCCGAGCAGTACCGCCGGGCCGTGGAGGCCCAGCGGCGCTGAGCCGCCTCAGCCGCCGTGCGGAGGCCGCTCGGCGCGCAGATCGTTGGGCGCCATGCGCTCGTGGGCCTTGAACAGCTTGCGGGCGTGCGCCAGCAGCTCGCCATCCGTCGGATGGTCCATCGGCTCGACCCCGATCAGCCGCGATTTCAGCTTTGCATGCGGATCGAGGTGCTTCTCGAGCTCGTGTTTGGTGGCGCCCGGCCCGACCAGCAGCCAGGCGTCGACATTGGCGATCTCGGCCGCGACCGCCTCGAAATAGTGGCGATCGTCGTGCACGTGTCCGCTGCCGACCTCGCTGGCCTTGTGGTGGATCTGCCGGTGCGGCGTGTGCGCCTTGATGCGCTGATGCTCGACGTCCTCCGCGGTGACGAGGAAGATCCGCGCTTCGCGGAAGTCGATCCAGACGACGGCGTAGGTGGGGGTATGCGGCATGTGGCCTCCAATGGTTGCGGCGGCGGCGGTCAGCGCTCCCGCCGGTAGAAGAAGCAGTTGTCGGACTTGGGCATCTTGATGCCTTCGTAGAAGCTCATGGCCCCGGGCGCCGACAGCAGGAGCGTGGTCGTCTGGGCGCCTCCCGCCGCCTTGCGCGTCTCCTCGATCAGGCGCCGGCCGATGCCCTGCCCCTGGCAGGCGCGGTCGACGGCCAGATCGGAGAGGTAGCAGCAGAAGCAGAAGTCCGTCAGCGAGCGGGCGAAGCCGACCAGGCGGCCCTCCTGGCGGGCCGTCACGATCAGATTGGCGTGCGCCAGCATGCGCTCGATGCGGCCGCGATCCTCGATCGGGCGGTTGAGGCCCGACTTGCGGACGACGTCGATATACTCGTCGGCGCCCAGATATTCTTCGCGGGCGTAGACCGTTTCCAGACGCTCAGCCATCGACCAGCCACCTCCTCAATGCCGCCGTGACCTCGGCGGGCCGCTCGAGCGGGCTCATATGCCCGCATTCCTCCAGAACGACCAGCCGCGAGGTCGCGATATCCGCCGCCATTTCCTGCGATCGCGGCAGGGGGGTCACCTGGTCCTGCCGGCCGACGATCACGACGGTCGGGACCTCGATCTCGACCAGGTGCGGCCTGCTGTCGAGCCGGCCCATGATCGCCGTCTGCTGGCGGACGAAGCCGTCCGCCCCGACTTCGAGAGCCATCTCCATGATGGGCCGTGTGATGGAGGGATCCTCGATGTGCCGGTGATGCACGAGCTGCGGCAGCAGCATGGCACTGACGCCGTGGAAGCGTCCGATCCTGGTCTGCTCCAGCAGGCCGCGCCGGCGGGCCGTCGATTCCGGCGAATCGGGGACGGCTTGCGTGTCGAGCAGGGCCAGGCGGTCGACCTGACGCGCGGCCCGGCGCATGATCTCAAGAGCGACGTAGCCCCCCATCGAGAAGCCTGCCAAGGCGAAGCGTGGCGGTGCCGCGGCAAGGACGGCCTCGGCCATTGCGGCGATCGAATCGTGGTGCCACAGCTCGGGAACGACGGCATCCGCCACGTCCGACAGCGCCTCGACCTGCGCGGCGAACACACGGCCCGTGTTCAGCAGCCCGGGCAGCAGGACGAGGGGGGTCAGGGGCATGAGGAAGGCGGGCCGGCCTAGATCTGGATCTGGTTGCCCAGCTCGATAGCGCGGTTCGGCGGGATGCGGAAGAAGGCCTTGGTGGCCGAGGCCGAGTGAGACAGCGAGATGAACCAGTCGCGCCGCCACCGCCCGAGCTTGGAATGGTGGCTGGGGACCAGGGTCTCGCGGCCGAGGAAGAAGCTGGTCTCCATCTCGTCGTAGGCGATGCCGTGCGGCCGGCAGGCGCGCAATGCCTCGGGCACGTCCGGCTGCTCGGTGAAGCCGTAGCGCGCGATCACGGTGTGGAAGCCCTTGCCCAGCCGCTCCACCTCGACGCGCTTCTCGTCGGGGACCCGGGGCACGTCCATCGTCTCGACCTGCAGCACGATGATGCGTTCGTGCAGCACCTTGTTGTGCTTGAGGTTGTGCAGGAAGGCCGATGGGGTACGGCTGGCATCCGCCGTCAGGAACACCGCGGTGCCGGCCACCCGGTCGGGCACGCGTTCCATGCGTTCGAGGAACTGGCGCAGGGGCAGGGTGCCCTCGCTCATCTCGGTGGCGACGAGGCGGCGGCCCAGGCGCCAGGTCGTGATGGTGAAGTAGATGAAGGCGGCCACGATCAGCGGCAGCCAGCCGCCATCGGGGATCTTGAGGGCATTGGCGATGAAGAAGGCGAGATCGGGGATGGCGAGCAGCCCGAACACCGCCGCCGCGAGCCCCCAGTGCCAGCGCCACACCAGGATCGCCACCGCCATGGCGAGCGCGGCATCCACCAGCATGGCGCCGGTGACGGCAAGCCCGTAGGCGCCGGCCAGCGCGCCGGAGGAGCCGAAGCCGACCACCAGCGCGATGATGCCTGACATCAGCAGCCAGTTGACGCGCGGGATGTAGATCTGGCCGATCGCCGTCTCCGACGTGTGCTGGATCTCCATGCGCGGCAGATAGCCGAGCTGGATGGCCTGGCGGGTCAGGGAGAAGACGCCGGTGATGACCGCCTGCGAGGCGATCACGGTGGCCAGGGTCGACAGGATCACCAGGACGATGATGAAGTCCTGCGGCACCAGCTCGAAGAAGACGCGGCGTATGTAGCCGGGATTCTCGATGATCAGGGCGCCCTGCCCGAAGTAGTTGAGCAGCAGGCCCGGCATGACGATCCCGAACCAGGCGAGGCGGATCGGCTGCCGGCCGAAATGCCCCATGTCGGCGTAGAGGGCTTCGGCGCCCGTCACCGCCAGCACGATGGAGCCGAATGCCCAGAAGATGCCGAAGCCCTGGTCTCCGATCAGGTCGATCGCGTAGATCGGGTTGATCGCGTACAGGACGGCCGGATTCTTCGCGACCTGCCAGGCGCCCAGAACGCCCAGCACGGCGAACCAGACCAGCATGACGGGCCCGAACAGCCGGCCGACATCGGCGGTGCCGCGCGCCTGCAGCATGAAAAGGCCGACGAGGATCAGCAGTGCCAGCGGCACGACCAGTGGTTCGAAGCTCGATTCGATGGCCGAGAGGCCCTCGACGGCGCTCATCACCGAGATTGCCGGCGTGATCATCGCATCGCCGTAGAACAGCGCCAGGCCGACGACCGCCAGGATGATGATGGCGCGCCGGATCTGCCGGCTCTTGCCGTTGAGTGCGTGCGTGCTGAGCGTCGCCAGGGCCAGCACGCCGCCTTCCCCCTTGTTGTCGGCGCGCATGATCAGGGTCACGTACTTGATCGTGACGGTGAGCGTCACCGCCCAGAACAGCGTCGACAGGACGCCCAGCACGTGCTCGGGCGTCGGTGCCAGGCTGGTGTCGTGCAGGAACGTCTCACGCAGCGCATAGAGCGGGCTGGTGCCGATATCGCCGAACACCACGCCCAGCGCGCCGAGCACGAGCGCGGCGCTGGCCTTGCCATGGGAATGGGGAGCGGCGTCGGAGACGGACGACGGGCTAACGGAATCTGAGGCCATGATGTCGAACGCCGCCAAGACGGCGGCGGCGCGACGGTGTGCGCCGCTCCTTTCCGGCTGTCAACGCGCCAATTGCAGGCCTGTTGCGACGAAAGCGCTTGACTTGGGCAGCCCTTGCCAGGGCGCGCCGCCGGAGGGCTGCCACCCAGCATCTTCTATCGACACCGGTATCGATACCGGCAATCCACACCTGCGCCGGGAAGATTCCCGAGTGCGGCAGGTTCTCATCCCCGCCTGACCGTCGCGAGGCCCGCGGCAAAGGCCTGCTGCAGCAGCCAGACGTCGCCCGCGATCGACACGAAGTCGTAGCCCATGGCCGCGAACGCCGCCCCTTGGCGGGCATCGACCGCCAGCCGGCCGACCGACTTGCCGTGCTTGCGGGCGGCCGCGATCGTGGCCTCCTCCGCCTTGACGAAGTCGGCGTCGTCGAAGGCGCCCGGCTTGTCCAGCGCCACCGACAGGTCGTTGTGGCCCAGCCACAGCATGTCGACGCCGGGCAGGGCGGCGATCGTATCGGCCGATGCCGCGCCGCGCGGATCCTCGATCTGCAGGATGACGGCGGTGCGGGCATTCTGCTCGGCGAAGCGCGGCGCCACCGGCTCCGACCGGATCGCGAATCGTTCATGGGCCAGGCCCAGGGCGACGCCGCGCGTGCCGTCCGGCCAGTACTTGGCGGCGTCAAGCACCGCCTTCGCCTGCTCCACCGACGAGACGATCGGCACCATCACGCCGTCGGCCCCCGTATCGAGCGCGCGCGAGATGTGGTGGCGCTGCTGGCTGGGCACGCGCACCACCAGCGGCAGCGCCGCGGCCTGGCAATAGCGGACCACCTGGCGGACGGTATCGAAGCCGAAACCGGTGTGCTCCATGTCCAGAACCGCGAAGTCGGCGCCGGCCGCCTTCAGGATCTGGCCGATGCCGGGCGTGGCGAACTCGAACAGGAAGGTGCCGACCTTCGTGCCGCGGGTCCCCGCCAGTGAACGCAGTCCGGCTGTCGCCATGGTTGTTTCCCCCGTTGTCGCCGGAATGCTAGCGTCGCCGGTCTTCGAGAGCCATCACAAGGGAGTCTCAAATGAAGCTCTATTACATGCCCGGCGCCTGCTCGATCGGCATCCACGTCCTGCTGGAGGAGATCGGCAAGCCATACGACCTGCACAAGATCGACGGCGCCAAGCAGGAGCAGTACGGGCCGGACTTCGTGAAGCTGAACCCCAAGTCCAAGGTGCCGACGCTGCTGCGCGACGACGGCTCCGTGCTGACCGAGTTCCCGGCCATCGCCACCTGGCTGGCCCGCAAGCATCCCGAGAAGGACCTGCTGCCCGGCGATCCCGATGCCGAGGCGCGTGTGCTCGAGGCGCTGGACTACGTCGTCTCGACCATGCACATGCAGGGCTTCTCGCGCATGTTCCGGCCCGGCAACTACGCGCCGAGCGAGGCGGACCACGACAAGGTCAAGGCGCGCGGCAAGGAGATCATGGAGAAGGGGCTGGCCATCATGGACAAGGCCCTTGAGGGCAAGGAATACGTAGCGGGCAAGTTCTCCATTGCCGACGCGGCCCTGTTCTACGTCGAGTTCTGGGCGGCGGCGCGCATGAAGATGACGCTGCCCAAGAACTGCGCCGCCCACTACGAGCGCATGAAGAACCGCCCGGCGGTGCAGCGCACGCTGGAGCAGGAAGGGCTGGCTGGTGCGGCCTGACGGCGCCGCCTGACCATGGCGCTCCCGGCAGCCCTCGGCGGTCGCCTGCGGCTGCCCCTGATCGCGGCCCCGATGTTCCTGGTGTCGGGGCCGGCCCTGGTCACGGCGGCCTGTCGCGCCGGGGTGATCGGATCGTTCCCGACCGCCAACTGCCGCACCGTCGAGGAGCTGGATCGCTGGCTCCTCGACATGGGCGAGGCGCAAGCCCGTGCCGCCGACGAGGCCGGCCGCGCGCCAGCGCCGCTCTGCCCCAACCTCATCGTGCACCGTTCCAACCCGCGCCTCGCCGAGGACCTCGCGGCGGTGCTGCGTCACCGTGTGGAGCTGGTCATCACCTCCGTCGGCTCGCCCGAGCCGGTGCTGGCCCCGCTCAAGGACGCAGGCTGCCTGGTGCTGGCCGACGTCGCCTCGGTGCGGCATGCGGAGAGGGCCGTCGCAGCCGGCGTCGACGGGCTGGTCCTGCTCACGGCCGGCGCCGGCGGACAGACCGGCTGGGCCAATCCCTTCGCCTTCGCACGAGCGGTGCGCGCCTTCTGGGACGGCATCCTGGTGATGGCCGGCGGGATGGCCGACGGGCACGCCGTTGCCGCCGCCTGCCTGCTGGGCTGCGACCTTGCCTACATGGGCACGAAGTTCATCGCTACCCGCGAGAGCATGGCGAAGGACCCCTACAAGGACATGCTGGTAGGCAGTCGCCTCGACGATGTGCTGCTGACGCGTGCCTTCACCGGGCTGGAGACCAACATGCTGCGGCCATCGATCGTCGCGGCGGGACTGGATCCCGATGATCTCCCCCGGCGTGGCGGCATCGACATCGCCAAGGACATCAATGCCGCCGAACGCGACCGGCCCGACGCGAGGCGATGGAAGGATATCTGGAGCGCCGGCCACGCGGTCTCGGGCGTGACCGACGTGCCGTCGGTGGCAGCGCTTGTCGAGCGCACCGCCGCCGAGTACGCGGCGGCACAGGCGACCCGACCGGCGGGTGCCTCAGTGGATCGTCAGCATCCCTGAGGCGTACCGGAACTCCGCTGGCTTGATGAACTGCGTGTTCGCGACGCGGACCCGATGCACCTTGCCGTCGATGTTTCTTTCCCAGAAGTCGAGAAACTTCGTGAGGGCTGGAAATTTCGGAGCGAGGTCCAGGTTCTGCCAGACGAAGCTTTGCAACAAGTTCTGATGATCCGGCATCCAGTACAGAATTTCCGCCGTGGTCAGGCGATAGTTGTTGAGTTGCGCAACAAAACTGCGATCCATTGAGCACTCCCTTGACACGAAGCCAGCAGGGGAATAGTCACCCACCCTTCAACGAAATCCAACAAAAAACGTTTCAATTCAGTTACTTAGCAGCAGGCGCTCGGTATTGCTGCCAATGCGAAGTGACTTCGTTTCGCCGACTTGACTCGGCCCGCGCACAATCCTAAATGCAGCGCGCGTTGGCACTCGAACTGGGAGAGTGCTGATAGCGGTTTTTCGCGGCTCCTGTCGGAGTCGCGGGCAGGCTCAACCAGTGATTATTGGAGGAGAAGCATGAAGTTCCGTCCGCTTCACGATCGCGTCGTGGTCAAGCGCGTCGCGGAGGAGGAGAAGACCCGGGGCGGCATCATCATTCCCGACACCGCCAAGGAAAAGCCGATGGAAGGCGAAGTCGTCGCCGTCGGCCCCGGCGCTCGGGACGAGAAGGGCGCCTTGGTGCCGCTCGATGTGAAGGCCGGCGACCGCATCCTGTTCGGCAAGTGGTCGGGCACCGAGGTCAAGCTCGACGGCGTCGAGTACCTCATCATGAAGGAAAGCGACATCATGGGAGTCCTCGAAGGCTCCGCCGCGGCTTCCAAGAAGGCCGCCTGATCGCTTCCATCCCATCCAGACATTCCAACACACGAGAGGAACTGAGCAATGGCAGCCAAGGAAGTCCGCTTCAGCGGCGACGCTCGCGAGCGCATGCTGCGCGGCGTCGACATTCTCGCCAACGCGGTCAAGGTGACGCTGGGCCCCAAGGGTCGCAACGTCGTGCTCGACAAGAGCTTCGGCGCGCCGCGCATCACGAAGGACGGCGTGACGGTCGCCAAGGAGATCGAGCTCTCCGACAAGTTCGAGAACATGGGCGCCCAGATGGTGCGCGAAGTGGCCTCGAAGACCAACGACATCGCCGGTGACGGCACGACGACGGCGACCGTGCTCGCTCAGGCGATCGTGCGCGAGGGCGTGAAGTCGGTCGCGGCCGGCATGAACCCGATGGACCTCAAGCGCGGCATCGACCTCGCCGTCGACGCGGCGGTCGAGGACATCAAGGCCCGCGCCAAGAAGATCACGGGCTCCGACGAGGTCGCCCAGGTCGGCACCATCTCGGCCAACGGCGACAAGTCGATCGGCAAGATGATCGCCGAGGCGATGAAGAAGGTCGGCAACGAGGGCGTCATCACGGTCGAGGAGGCCAAGAGCCTCGAGACCGAGCTCGACGTCGTCGAGGGCATGCAGTTCGACCGCGGTTACCTGTCGCCGTATTTCATCACCAACGCCGACAAGATGATCGCCGAGCTCGACAGCCCCTACATCCTGCTGTTCGAGAAGAAGCTCTCGGGCCTGCAGGCGATGCTGCCGGTGCTCGAGGCGGTCGTGCAGTCGGGCAAGCCGCTGCTGATCATCGCCGAGGACGTCGAGGGCGAGGCGCTGGCCACCCTGGTCGTGAACAAGCTGCGCGGCGGCCTCAAGATCGCTGCGGTCAAGGCGCCGGGCTTCGGTGATCGCCGCAAGGCGATGCTGGAGGACATGGCGATCCTGACCGGTGGCCAGCTGATCTCCGAGGATCTCGGCATCAAGCTCGAGAACGTCACGCTCGACATGCTGGGCAAGGCCAAGCGCGTCATCGTCGAGAAGGAGAACACCACGATCGTCGACGGCGCCGGCAAGAAGGCCGACCTCGAGGGCCGCATCAGCCAGATCCGCGCCCAGATCGAGGAGACCACCTCCGACTACGACCGCGAGAAGCTCCAGGAGCGCCTGGCGAAGCTCGCGGGCGGCGTTGCCATCATCAAGGTCGGCGGCGCCACCGAGGTCGAGGTGAAGGAGAAGAAGGACCGCGTTGACGACGCCATGCACGCCACCAAGGCGGCCGTGGAAGAGGGCGTGGTCGCCGGCGGCGGTACGGCCCTGCTCTACGCCGTCCGTGCTCTGGACAAGCTGCGCTCGGCCAATGACGACCAGAAGGTCGGCATCGACATCGTGCGTCGCGCGCTGCAGGCGCCGGTCCGCCAGATCGCCGAGAACGCCGGCTTCGACGGTGCGGTGGTCGCGGGCAAGCTGCTCGACCAGAAGGAGGCCAACTTCGGCTTCGACGCCCAGAAGGGCGACTATGTCGACATGATCAAGTCCGGCATCATCGACCCGGTCAAGGTCGTGCGCACCGCGCTGCAGGACGCCGCTTCGGTGGCCGGGCTGCTGGTGACCACGGAGGCGATGGTCGCCGAGAAGCCGGAGAAGAAGGCTCCGGCGATGCCGCCGGGCGGCGGCATGGGCGGCGACATGGACTTCTAAGTCCAGTCGATTTGGACGAATCGGAAAGGCCGGGGAGCAATCCCCGGCCTTTTTGCTGCGGGCCTTTTTGCTGCGAACACCCCGCTGCTGTCTGAGCGAAGGATCTCATGCCGGCGGCAAGCGGCGATGGGGTTCTTCACTTCGTTCAGGACGAAGAAGGGGGCCGACGCCCTCCACCGTCGTCCTGCGATAAGATCCTCCCGAGGCGCGGGCCAGGGACGGGGTGCGCGGACTTGAGGAGGCGCCGACAGACCCTCGCCAGGGCCGCGACGACAGCTATGCTGATGTCGATGCCGTCCGCTCCTCCCATTTCCGTCAAAGGCGTCCTGATCCACCAGGACCGGGTGCTGCTGCTGCTCAACGAGCGCGGCGAGTGGGATCTGCCGGGCGGCCGCCCCGAACCGGGCGAGGCGCATCGGGCGGCGCTGGTGCGCGAGGTCCTCGAGGAGACCGGGCTTTCGGTCGAGGTTGGCCCGGCGCTGGATGCGTATTTGTTCGAGGTGCTGCCCGGCCGCTTCGTACGGATCGTGCCCTATCGCTGCCACCTGGTGGGCGGCGGCGAGGTCGCGCTGAGCCACGAGCATCTCGAGACCCGCTGGCTGCCGCTCGCCGGGCTGGCCGGCACGATCGCCGGCCATCCGCTGCCCGCGGGCTATCTCGGCGCGATACGCCAGGCGATCTCCCAGCCGCGGTCACCGAGCGAGCGCGTCGTCTGAACCTTGAGGAAGCGGTCGTGCGCGGCCGCGGCGCCCAGCCACAGCTCGTTCCAGGCGTCGAAGGCGCCGAGCGGGTCTGCGAGCGCAAGGTCGCGCCCGGCGCGCCAGCCCGCCTGCACGACGGTGATGGCGCCGTCGGACTCGCGCGTCTCGACCTCCTCGCCCTGGGCCTGCAGGATCGCCGTCAGCCAGCGCGCGAGGTCCCGGGCGCTCTCGGGGTCGCCGCGCTCGAGGTCGGTCGGCAGGCCGAGATCGCGCGCCGTCTCCTCGTGGAACTGCAGCCCCACCAGGCGCGCCACGCGGCCCAGCTCCCCCCGCGCGTCGCCAGGCCCCAGCAGCTCCTGCAGGGTCGGCAGCATGGTGCGCAGGTACTCCAGGGCGTAGGAACGGAAGGTGCGTTGGCGCCGCTCCTCGGGCCAGCTCTCGGTTTCCAGCCGCGGCTGCTTCGCCCAGTCGACGCGCGGCATCTCCTCATCGTAGGCGAAGCGCACGCGCTCCTCCTCGGCGATCGGCCGGCCGTAGTCGATGTAGTAGCCTTCGAGGCCCGGCTTGCCGTCGACGGTCATCCCCGTGCAGACGAACCCCATCCGGTCGTTGCCCAGCGACACGCCGTTGTGGCCGTGCCAGCCGTGCAGCATCGCCGCCGACACCGAATGCGGAACGGCCGCAATCGCCGTACCGCGCCAGATCCAGCGCGGCGGCGGATAGCGCACCCAGGCCTTGGTGTCGCTCTCGCGCAGATAGCCGGTCTTCACCCCGCCCAGCGCGTTCGAATGATAGTGGTAGAGCGCGCACGCCGGCGCGTCCTTCTCGCCCGCGAGGCCGAGCTTCTGCAGGCCGGGCAGGAACTTCTCGAGGTGCTGGCGCCGGAAATGGCGGAAGACGTAGTCGCGCGCCGTGTCCTCGCCGCGCCGCGTGACCAGCCCCAGCACCAGGGCCGTCATCAGCGCGTTGTAGAGGGTGCCGACCGCGCGATACGCGGCCGTCTCAGCCATCGTAGCCGTCGACGAGGATCGCCTTGGAATTACCGGCCCTGAGCCGCATGTCCAGCACCGGCTTGTAGTCGGTGGAATCGTAGAAGCGCTCGGCGGTGGCGAAGTCGGGAAACTCGAGGACGACGATCCGCTGCGGCTTCCAGTCGCCTTCCAGCGTGCGCGTCTTGCCGCCGCGCACGATGAACTTGCCGCCGAACTTCGCGACCAGCCCTGGCGTGTGCTTGCGGTACTCGGCCATCAGGGCCTCGTCGGTCGTCTCGACCTCGACGATGATGTAGGCGGCCACGTGCGTTCCTCCCTGCTTCAGCCCGTTTCCATCGGCAGGCCGGGGTCGTTCGACCATTCCTGCATGGAGTTGTCATACACCGCCACGTTCCGGTGGCCCAGCAGCGCCGTCAGCACGAAGGCGTCCAGGGTGGCGGCGATCCCACCGCCGCAATAGACCAGGACACGCTTGTCCGGCGCGGCCCCGACGCCCTCGAAGGCGGCGCGCAGCTCTGCGATCGGCTTCAGCGTCTTGTCGGCTCCGAACAGGCTCGCCGCCGGCACGCACGAGGAGCCGGCAATACGGCCCGCCCGGCCATACACGACGCCGCCGGTGCCCTTGTGCTGGTCCTGACTGAGCGCGTTCAGGGTAAGCGTGCCGGCCTTCCCGATGGCCGCCTTGACCTCGTCCTTGCCGACGAAGACCTCCGGCCGCGCGCGCAGTGTCAGCGTCGCGGGCGGGTACGTCGCGGGTGCGGTCGACAGGGGCCGGTTCTCCGCCTTCCACTTGTCCAGTCCGCCGTCGAGGATGGCAGCATCGTCGAAGCCGACGGCGCGCAGCATCCACCAGATGCGGGTCGCCCAGTTGGGGGACGCATGGCTGTAGAGAACCACGAACGTGCCGTGGCCGATGCCCCTGGCGGCGAAGGCTCTGGTCAGCTCGTCCAGGGGAGGCAGGGTGAAGCGCAGGTCGGAGCGTGGATCGGACAGTTCGCCCGGAAGGTCCAGGAACGCCGCGCCGGGGATGTGTCCCTTCTCGTAGTTGGCGCGGCCGCTCTCGACGTCGTAGCCGCCCTGGGCGCGCGGCTTGAGATAGGTCGTGCAGTCGAAGATGCGGAGGCCCGGCGCACCGGGTCCCGATGCGTCCAGGCGGCGCGCCAGCTCCTCGGTCGAGATCAGCGCTGCGGCGTGCGTGGCCATTCTACCCTCCCTTTCGGTTGGGCAGAGCTTAGCCGTCGCCGCGCGCCAGGCCAGAGCGGAGTGGGCTCGGCCTCAGATGGTCTTCTGCGGCAGCGGCGGCACCAGCACCTCGCCCGTCGGTGTGGGCGCTGTGGCCGGGGCGCTCAGCTGGCCGACATCGGGCTGCTTGGGCGCTGCGGCGGGGGTCGTCTTCTTGGCCTTCTTGGCGGTCTTGGTCGGCTTCGTGGCCTTGGTGGACTTGGCCTGCGCCTTCTTGAGGCACGACTTGCGCGCGCTGGCGCTCTTCATCTTGTGACAGTTGGCGGTGCCTGCCTTCGGCTTGGCCGCCGGAGCGGGCGCCGGGGTCGCGGAGGGAAGGGTCTCTTCCTGGGCGTGGGACGGGGCGGCAAGGGCGACCGCCACCAGGGCGGCCATGCCGGCGATCAGCAGACGCATTTTTAAAGTTCTCCTGGGCCGCTTCGGTGAGGGGGATGGCGCGGCCTTATGAAACCGTAAAATAGTATTGTATTCTTGGCATTTATGTCAATTTCCTAATAGTTTACTCCATATGAAATCAAAGGCGTCCGGCGCGTGCAGGCCATCCTGAACGTCGCCCTGCCGATCTTCGGCATCATTCTGACGGGGTACCTGGCGGGTCGTTGGCGAATCCTGGGCGGCGAATCGACCGCGGCCCTCAATGCCTTCGTGAGCTACTTCGCCCTGCCGGTGCTGTTCTTCGGGACCCTGGCCCGCACGCCGGTCGCGGCGGTGCTCGACCCGGCCCTCATGCTGGGGTTCGGCCTGGCCGTGGTGGCTACCTTCGTCCTCGGCATGGGGAGCACCTGGCTGATGGCACATGTCGCGCATGCCCGCGGCGGCCTTGCCGCCATGAGCCTGCAGGGCATCGCCGCCTCATGGGGCAATGTCGGCTACATGGGCGTGCCGCTCTGCCTGGCGGCTTTCGGCGACGCGAGCCTGCCTCCTGCCATGCTGACGGTCATCGTCACCGCCGTCGTGTCGATGGTGTTCGGCGTCATGCTGATCGAGCTCGAGGTGGCGGCGGGGCATGGTCCGCTCAGGACCTTCCTGCGTGCGGCCTTCAACGTGGCGCGCAATCCGCTGCCGCTGTCGATTGCGCTGGGCATGGTGATCTCGGCGGCCGGCATCGCCTTGCCGACGCCGGTGGAGAAATGGCTCGACCTGCTGGGCGCGGCTGCGGCGCCCTGCGCCCTCTTCGCCATCGGGCTCTTCCTGTCGGACAAGTCGATCCGCAGCGGACTCGCCGAAGCCGGGCTCGCGACCGTGATCAAGCTCGTGCTGCAGCCGCTGCTGGCCTGGCTGGTGCTGCCGTTCTTCGTCGATCCGGCGTCGGTGGCGGGCGGGACCGCCCTGGTCATGGCGGCGCTGCCGACCGCGGCCAACGCCTTCGTGCTGGCCAGGCAGTTCGGCATATCGGTCGAGCAGAACACGGCCTCCGTCCTGCTCTCCACGGGCTTCTCCGTGATCACGGTTTCTGCTTTGCTGGTGTTGCTGCGCGTGTCCTGACAACCCATTCCGCGGCGAGGAGGTCCAGATGCTCCAGGAGTTCAAGAAATTTGCGATGCGGGGGAGCGTCGTGGATCTCGCCATCGGCGTCATCATCGGCGCCGCCTTCAGCAAGATCATCGATTCGATGGTCAACGACATCATGATGCCGATCATCGGCAGCCTCTTCGGCGGACTGGACTTCAGCAACTACTTCATCGGCCTGACGGCGGCCTCGAGCGAGGCGGCAACCTACGACGCCGCCAAGAAGGCGGGGGCGACGCTGGGCTATGGCCAGTTCATCACCGTGTCGGTGAACTTCCTGATCATCGCCTGGATCCTCTTCCTGGTGATCAAGGGCTTGAACCGGTTCTTCCAGCAGGCGCAGACGGCCCCGCCGCCGCCGGCACCCCCGACCAAGGAACAGGAGCTCCTCGCCGAAATCCGCGACCTCCTCAAGGCGCGGACCTAGAGACGCTCATGACCCCCGAGGACGGTCCTGCGGACCGCGAGCGTCCCGCTCGCTCATGGTCTCGAGTGAGCGGAGGCTCGCGGTCCAGAAGAGCATGACGGTCCGGAAGAGAAGAGCTCGTCCAGCCGCTGCGCCAGCCCGTCGGAGATGCGGGTGAGCGGCAGCCGGCATTCGGGGGAGGCGATGAGGCCCTGCCGCCACAGCAGATGCTTGATCGGCATCGGGTTGGCCTCAGCGAACAGCAGCGGCACGAGCGACGCCAGCGGCGCCCAGGCCGTTCGCGCGGCGGCGAGGTCGTTCCCCGCGAAGCGGCGACCCACTTCGACGAAGCGCTCCGTCATCACATGGCTCGCCGCCAGGATGCCGCCCTCTGCGCCGTTGGCCATCATCGTGAAATAGAGCGCGTCCTCGCCGGTCAGCACCGAGAAGCCGGCCGGCTTGCGCGCCAGCAGGTCGAGCGACTGCGCGAGGCTGCCCGAGCTGTCCTTGACGCCCACGATGTTCGTCACCGACGCAAGCTCGATCAACGAATCGTTCGAAAGGTTCACTGCCGTGCGATAGGGGATGTTGTAGATCAGCACGTCCCGGTCGGTCGCGCCGGCCACGGCACGGAAGTGCGCAATCATGCCATCCTGGCTCGGCCGGTTGTAATAGGGGCAGACCGAGACGATTCCCTGGAAGGCGAAGCGCCGCTGCAGGCGATCGAGCGTCTTTACCACCTTGTGCGTGGCGTTGCCGCCCACGCCGATGAACACGGGCACGCGGCCGGCCACGACGGCGGCCGTGCGCTCCACCACCGCGTCGACCTCGGCCTCGTCCAGCGTCGGCGCCTCACCGGTCGTACCGAGGGGGAAGAGACCGTCGATGCCCAGCGCCAGGTAGTGCTCGATCAGCCGCTCGTAGCTCTCGAAGTCGACGGCCCCATCCTTGAAGGGCGTGACGATGGGCAGCCAAAGGCCGGTGATCATGGTGCTTCTCCTGCTGACGGCAGCGACCCTAGCGCTACGATTTCAATAACAAAATCGAATATTTTGGATATAATCGTTCACAGTCCCTTATGTATCGCGACCTCGACATTTCCCTCCTGCGGGCCTTCCTCGCTGTCCTGGATTCCGACGGCGTCACGCGCGCCGCCTCCGTGCTCGGCGTCAGCCAGGCGGCGGCCAGCCAGCAGATCAAGCGCCTCGAGGAGGCGCTCGCTTGCCGCCTCTTCGAACGCCAGGGCCGCAAGCTCGTCCTGGCGCCGGGGGGCGAGAAGCTGCAGGCCCATGCACGCCGGCTGGTCGCGCTGAACGACGAGGTCTGGTCGGCGATGCGCACGCCGGCTTTCGAAGGCGAGGTCCGGCTGGGAGTGCCCTACGACATCATCGGCAGCGTCGTGCCGCCCATCCTGCGTCGCTTCGCCAAGGCCCAGCCGCGCGTGCGGGTCAGCCTCGTCTGCGAGGATTCCAGCGTCGTGCGCAATGCCCTTCGTTCGGGCGGCGTGGACCTTGCGCTCACCACGGAGACGGAATGTGGCCGCCACGGCGAAACGCTGCGCACCGACCGGCTGGTGTGGGTCGGCGTGGCGGGCGGTGCGGCGCACCTGCGGGATCCCTTGCCGGTGTCGCTCGGCGCGCCGACCTGCGTCTTCCGGCCGGTGGCCATCGAGGCGCTGGGTCGTGCGCAGCGCGAGTGGCGTGCGGTTTGCGAGGTGAGTCGTCTCGAGCCGGTCTATGCGGCGATCGAGGCGGGGCTCGCCGTCGCGCCGCTGCTGCGCTCTTCGGTGCCGGCGCGATTCGAGGTATTCGGGGGCAGGGCCGCGCGGGAGGCCCGGTTGCCGCCGCTGCCGGAGTTCCGGATCAATCTCTATGCACCGCCTGGCCTGTCGCCGGCGGCACGCGATCTCGCGGATCACGTCAGGGCGAGTTTCGCGGCGCGCTGACGGGGCGCGTCCGCGCGGCGCGCTACACAATTGATACGATCCCGCGCTGTCGTGCCGGGGCTCGTGAACCTATCATCCGGACATGCGATTTCTCCTCGGTTGGACCGTGAAGCTTGGGCTCGTGGCCGTCGTCGGCCTGATGCTTGCGGGCCATCTCCGGATCCAGCTTTCCGACGAGGTGCTGGAGTACAAGCTGCCGGAATCGGCTCGACAGTGGGTCGACCGCAATGTCCGGATCGGCGACATCGCCGCCAGAACACGAGCCGGGTTCAACCAGATCGCCGACAGCTTCAAGTAATCACCGCATGCCTGAGGGGGCGTCGATGGGCCCGGGCTGCCGATCTTCGGATCGCGCCCGGGTCCTTTTTTTGCGGTGCCTTGCGCAACACACGAAACCGAAACCTCCCACGGCGCAATTTCCAGGATACCGGACACCGTCAGCATGCAGCCGTCGGAGGTGCTGTCGCAGGCACCTCCCGGGGAGAACGCGATGTCCGTCCTGTCCTGCCTCTCCGCTGTCGGACCTGGCCGTGCCGCCGTTCCTGCTGTCGGCGCACGCTTCTTCGCGCCAGGCCTCTCCCGGAAGACCCTGAAGGCGGCTGCCGTTGCCGTTGCCGCTGCTGCGGCGGCCGGTGTCGGGGCATATGCCGGTTACGACTACTGGATGGTCGGTCGATTCCTGCAATCGACCGACGATGCGTACGTCCGCGCCGACTACACGACGATCACGCCCCGCGTCTCGGGCTCGATCACGCAGGTGATGGTGCGTGACAACGAGCCGGTGGTGCCCGGACAGCTTCTCGCGCGCATCGACGACCGCGACTTCCGGGTCGCGTTCGATGCCGCCAAGGCCGAGGCCGCCAGCGCCGAGGCCGCGCTGCGCTACCTCGATGCCCGCATCGCGCAGCAGCAGGCGATGATCGACCGGGAGAAGGCCGATATCGCCTCGGGCAAGGCTGCCCTGTCCATGGCCGAGGCCGACCGCAGCCGCTACGAGAACCTGAAGAATTCGGGATATGGCAGCATCCAGCGCGCCGAGCAGGCCGCCGCTGCCTGGCGCGAACGCATGGCGCAGCTGCGCAAGAGCCGGGCCGGGCTGCTCGGCGCCCAGCGCAGCGTGGATGTGCTGGTGGCGGAACGGGCGCGCATGGAGGCCGAGCGTGACCGCAGCCTCGCGGCGCTGCGCCAGGCCGCGCTCAATATGGATTATACATCCATCGTCGCGCCGATCGCTGGCACGGTCGGGGCGCGTTCGTTGCGCGTGGGCCAGTACGTCGAGGCAGGCACACCGCTGATGGCGGTCGTGCCGCTGCAATCGGTCTACGTCGTCGCCAACTACCGGGAGACGCAGCTTGCCGGCATGCGTCCCGGCCAGCCGGTCTCGCTCGAGGTCGATGCCTTCCCCGGCGTGACCTTGCGCGGCCGCGTCGACAGCCTCGCGCCGGCGAGCGGCATGCAGTTCGCATTGCTGCCGGCCGACAACGCGACGGGCAACTTCACCAAGATCGTGCAGCGCGTGCCGGTGCGCATCGTCATCGACGATCACGCCCTGGCCGGCCGGCTGCGGCCGGGCATGTCCGTGCGGCCAGTCGTCGACACGCGCTCCGGGTGGCAGGGCACCGGGCCGACATGACGGACGCCGGAACCGTCCCCTCGTTCGGCGACCGCGCGCCGGCCGGGACCTGGATGGCGGTGATCGGCGCCACGATCGGCACGTTCATGGCGATCATCAACATCCAGATCGTCAACGCCTCGCTGGCCGACATCCGCAGCGCCCTGGGCGCCGGTGCGAACGAAGGGGGCTGGATCATCACCGCCTACATGGTGGCCGAGATCATCGTCATCCCGCTGTGCGGCTGGCTCGCTCGGGTCTTCTCGGTGCGCCGCTACATGATCGCCAACGTCGTCCTCTTCCTGGTCTTCTCGGCCGCCTGCGCCCAGGCCCGCACCCTCGACCAGATGGTCGTCCTTCGGATGCTGCAGGGAATGAGCGGCGGGGTGCTGATTCCCATGACCTTCACCCTGGTCATCACCCTGCTGCCGCCGTCGCGGCATCCCACCGGCTTCGCCATGTTCGCCTTCGCCGCCACCTTCGCACCCGCCATCGGCCCCACGCTCGGTGGCTGGCTGAGCGACAACTGGGGCTGGCAGTACGTCTTCTACGTCAACTTCCTGCCGGGTGCGGTCATGCTGGCCATGCTTGCCGCCACGCTGCAACGCCAGCCCCTGCAGCTCGGCCTGCTGCGGCAGGGCGACTGGGCCGGAATCGCGGCCATGGCGATCGGCCTGGGGGCGCTGCAGATCCTCCTGGAAGAAGGCAACAGGATCGGCTGGTTCGACTCGCCGCTCGTCCTCCGGCTTGCCCTCGTCGCCGGCCTCGCCCTTGGCCTCTTCGTATGGATCGAGCTGCGGACGGCCCATCCCCTCGTGAACCTGCGGCTTCTCGGCCGGCGCAATTTCGGACTGGGCGTGCTGGCGCTTTTCCTGGTCGGCGGCGTCCTCTACGGCTCGAGCTACATGCTGCCGGTCTACCTGTCGCGCGTGCAGGGCTACAGCGCTGAACAGATCGGCGAGGTGATGGCCTGGACGGGGATTCCCCAGCTCCTGCTCATCCCGTTCCTGCCCTGGCTCATGCGCAGCCTCGATACCCGATGGCTGGTTGCCACGGGCCTCGCCCTCTTCGCCGGCAGCATCTTTCTCCTTGCCGGCCTGACCGGCCGGACGGGGGGTGAGCAGCTGCTGCTGCCCGATGTCCTGCGGGCACTGGGGGTGGCGCTGCTGCTGACGCCGCTCACGGCGCTCACCGTCTCCGGCCTGTCCCCGACGGATGCAGGCACCGCCTCGGGACTCGTCAACGCCCTGCGCAACCTTGGCGGCGCCATCGGCGTGGCGTCCCTCCAGACATTCCTGGAACGCCGCGAACAGTTCCATTTCAGCATCATCACGGAGCGCGTATCGCTGTTCGACGAAGTGACCCGCGAGCGCCTCGCCGCTGGCGCTCAGCTCTTCGAACGCAGCGGCGTCGTGGACCGGCTCCAGGCCTGGCGCGCGGCGGTCGCGGAGGTTGGCGACAACCTACGCCGGGAGGCCTATGTCATGGCCGTCGACGACGTGTACCTCGTGCTGGGCCTGACGCTCGTCGTGGCGCTGTCCGCGGCAAGCCTGCTGCGGCGGCCGGTGACGCCGGCATCGTCCGCCGTGGAGTGACTTTCCGGTGCGTCCTCGCCTGCAAGAGAACGCCGCATCGACATGAAACCTTCATCGTTTCATGCTTCATCGGCCTTCCCATGGCAGGAGTTGACTTGGACACGACGGTCGCGGCTTCGCCTCCTATCACCGTGCGGCCTTCGGTCGAGGCCGATGTTCCCGCGATGGTGGCCATCTATTCCCACCATGTCCGCAACGGCCTCGGCACGTTCGATCCCGAGCCGCTGCAGGACGACGACATCAAGCGCCGGCGCAAGAACATGCTGAAGCGCCGCCTGCCGCATCTGGTCGCCGAGCGCGACGGCAAGATCGTGGGCTATGCCTATGCCGTACCCTTCCGCAAGCGGCCGGCCTATCGCCATGCGGTGAAGCATTCGATCTACGTCCATCCCGACCACCTCCATTCAGGCATCGGGCGCCTGCTGCTGCCGGCCCTGATCGAGGCCTGCACCGCGGAGGGCTTCCGTCAGATGATCGGCTATGTCGATGCCGAGAACACGCCCTCGCAGAAGCTGCACGAGATGTTCGGCTTTCGCCGGGTCGGCCTGCTCGAGGGCGTCGGCTTCAAGTTCGGTCACTGGACCGACACGCTCCTCATGCAGCGCGCGCTGGGGGAGGGGACGGCGTCCCTGCCGCCCGCGCAGCCGGCACCCGAGCCGTTGCAGGCCGAGGAATAGCGCGGCCCCCCGGTCTGGTCCTATTCCCGCACGACGTAGGTGTAGAGCCGCACGCGGCCGTCGGCCTCGACCTCCCGGTAGAGCCCCTGGATCTCGACCTCGAAGCCGGGGAACAGGTTGGCCGCCTTCTCGAACATCCGGAGATAGTCGAGCATGGGACGCGCCCGGTCATCGAGCCGCTCGCCCGGCACGATGCTGGCGATGCCGGGCGGATAGACGACGAACAGCGTGGTCGCGATACGGCCGAAGGCCTGCTCGATCGGCACGTAGTCGACGTCGTTGCGCACCAGCCGGCGCACCGCTTCATGCGGCGCCATGACCGGCGTCGGCAGGTGCTCGGGCGCGAACTGCGCTCGCTGCAGCCCGCTGACGTCGCTGTCCCGGAAGAAGGCGTGCATCTCGTCGCACAGGGCGCGCAGGCGCAGCCCGGCATAGCGGGGCCTCTTCTGCACGAACTCGCCGATCGAATCCTCCAGCCGCGCATTGTCGTCGTAGAGCTTCTTGAAGGCGACCAGCGAGCTCAGCAGGGTGCCGGCCTTGCTCGATTCCACGCCCGGCGTCAGCAGGAACAGCAGGGAGTTGAGGTCGTTCTTCTCCGGCACGACCTGGTTCTCGCGCAGATACTGCGCCACCACCGGCGCGGGAATGCCGCGATCGAGGTATAGGCCCGTGGCCCGGTCGAAGCCCGGCGTCAGCAGGATCAGCTTGTTGGGATCGGTGATGGCATAGCCTTCGGCCACGTGGCGGAAGCCGTGCCATGACGCATCGGGCGCCAGCTCCCAGTACCGTGCCTTCGAGGCCAGCTCGTCGGTCGGCACGTCCTCCCACGGCAGGTTGCCCACCTTGTCCGGCACGAAGGTCTCGAAGAACCACCGCCGGGACGGGTCCCCCTCGCGCTCCTCGAACTCGCGCCGGATGGCGCGGACCTTCTTGCGCAGCTCGATGCCCAGCCGGATCGTGTCGTCCCACAGCACCTCGCCGGACCGGCCCTTCATCATCTGCGCGCCGACGTCGAGCGAGGCGAACAGCGGGTAGAAGGGCGAGGTCGAGGCATGCAGCATGAAGAACTCGTTGAAGCGCCGGTGCTCGATGCGGCGGCGTTGACCCGCGATGTGGCGGTCCTTGACGTGGATCTGCGAGGCCTGGCTGAAGCTCGCGAGCTGCTTGTGGGTGGATTGCGTGGCGATGATTCCGGGATGCTCGGGGCCGAGGTCGTTCAAGCCCATCGCGAAGCGGCCGGCGTAGATCGGGTGGAACTTCATGAAGCCGGCCCAGGCCTCGTCGAACAGGATGTAGTCGCAGAGGTGGCCGATCCGGTCCACGATCATGCGGGCATCGTTGATCGTGCCGTCGTAGGTGCACTGCTCGATCACGGCCACCCGGAACGGCCGCTCGCGCTTCCACGCCTCCTTGTCGGCGACCAGCGGGTGGCTGCGGATCTTCTCGCGGATCGCCGCCTCGTCGAACGCCTCGTGGAAGATCGGGCCGATCAGCCCGTGGGCATTGCGGTCGGTCTCCAGGTAGATCGGGATGCCCTGGCCCAGGAACAGCGCGCCATGGTGCGCGGCCTTGTGGTTGTTGCGGTCGAACAGCACGAGGTCGCCTTCCGCGATCAGCGCCTGCAGCACGATCTTGTTCGACGACGAGGTGCCGTTCAGCACGAAGTAGGTCTTCTCGGCGCCGAAGATCGCCGCCGCCTCCTTCTGCGCCTTCAGCGCCGGGCCCTCGTGCACCAGCAGATCGCCGAGATCGAGCACGGAATTGTCGAGATCATCGCGGAACACCGACTCGCCCAGGTGCTCGACGAAAATGCGGCCGATCGGGCTGCGATTGTAGAACACCCCGCCATTGTGGCCCGGGCAGGTCCAGAGCTGGTTGCCTTCCTCGGCGTAGTCGACCAGGGCGCCGAAGAAGGGCGTCTTCAGCGTCTCGGCATACTGCTTCAGACGGCTCACGAGGTTGCGCGCGATGAAGTCGGGCGTCTCCTCGGCCAGGAAGATGTAGCCGTCGATGTAGTCCAGCACCTCGACGGGAATGTCCTCCAGCCGCTTGCGCCGCACCAGGATGACGATCGGCAGCTCCAGCCCCCGGCGGCGCATCAGGTTGATCAGGGCGGCGGCCTTGCCTTCAAGGCCCTTCTTGCCCCAGTCGACGACCATGCAGCCGATTGCCGTGTCGGTCTGGACGGCGATTTCCGCATCCTCGATGCGCCGCGCCCTGACGACCTGGAAGCCCAGCCGCTCGATCGCCCGCGCGATCTCATCCAGGCGCTGTCCTTCGAGCGCATCGGCGTCGAAGGCCGGCGCGCAGATCATGACGTTGAAGCGGCGGAAGAAGTCCATTGAGGAATCCCTTGGAAACCCGGCTGTCGTCGACGTCGGAGGACGTGCTGCTGCTAGTACACCGCCGGCACGAACATGTCCTGCGGCACCGGATGGCGGTGGTAGTCCGGCTTGTGCTCCCGTTCGGGCAGGATGACGGCCTCGTGCGCAACGTCGCCGTAGGGAACCTGCTGCAGCAGGTGATGGATGCAGTTCAGCCGTGCGCGGCGCTTGTCATTGCCGTCGACCACCCACCAGCGCGCCTCGGGGATGTGCGTGCGCGCCAGCATCTCCTCCTTGGCCTTTGTGTAGTCCTCCCATCGGCGTCGCGACTGGAGGTCCATCGGACTGAGCTTCCACTGTTTCAGCGGGTCGTGGATGCGCATCATGAACCGCAGGTTCTGCTCCGGATCAGTGATCGAGAACCAGTATTTCACCAGGATGATGCCGGAGCGCACCAGCATGCGCTCGAATTCCGGCACCGAACGGAAGAACTCCTCGACGTCGGCCTCGCTGCAGAAGCCCATCACACGCTCGACGCCGGCGCGATTGTACCAGCTGCGGTCGAACAGGACGATCTCCCCGCCGGCGGGCAGGTACGGAATGTAGCGCTGGAAGTACCACTGCGTGCGTTCGCGCTCGTTGGGTGCCGACAGGGCGACGGTGCGGCAGACGCGCGGATTCAACCTCTGGGTGATGCGCTTGATGGCACCGCCCTTGCCGGCCGCGTCACGGCCCTCGAAGAGCACGACGAGTTTCACCTTCTGGTCGACCACCCAGTCCTGCAGCCTGATGAGTTCGCGCTGCAGGGCGAGCAGTTCGGTGAAATACCGCCGCCGGTCGACGGCGCCCGCCTGCGTCTGGGCGGCGGCGCCGGCTGCATCCGCGGGGATACGGGTCAGGAGGTCGTCGCCCAGCTCCAGCTCAAGCTCTTCGTCGACATTGTCCTCCAGCTCCTCTCGGATCCGGCGTTCCAGATCGTGGTTCTTCTCGGCGGTCATGGGGCTTGCTCTCTTCTGCCGACGGGAAGTCGGAAACTGCTTCGTGCCGGTGACAATTTAACGACAGCCCGGAGCCTCCGTTGCCGGTTCGCGCCTTCCTCGGCCATCACCGCGGCGGCAGCAGGCGTTTCGCCTGCATTTCCGCGAAGGCCTTGCGGAACATCGCCTCCGTATCCATGACGTCGCAGAAGCCCGCCTGCATCAGCTTGATGGTGGATACGAGCGCCGGCGGTCCGGGCTCGGTGCGGCCATGGCCCATGGTGTAGTCGGCATACTCGAAGGACAGGCCCACGAACTCCTTCAGCGTGCCGGAGACGAGCCCGTGGAGGCGGCGGACTTCCGTCCATGCGGCCTCGCGCGGTCGGATCTCGCGGTCGAGCGACAGTGGCACGGCGTTGCCGGCCTCGAAGCCCAGTGCATCGGCGATGGCGGGCCAGACGTTCGGCCACACGAACACGTCGCCGTTGGTGACGTTGAAGATCTCGTTGCCCGCCCTGGGCGATTCGCCGGACCAGGCGATGGCGCGCGCCAGCAGGTCGGCATCGACGGCCTGCGCGACCCGGGGCGCGCCGCCCGGATAGTCGAGCCGGATCTTGCCGGCGTGGCGCATCAGCGCGGCATAGACGCCCAGCGCAGGAATGACGTTCATGGCGCTGCCGACGGAATCGCCCACGATCAGCACCGGCCGCAGGATGGTCCAGCGCCACGCCTTGCCCTCCTGCAGGCCGCGCAGATAGCGCTCCTGGTTCCAGTAGAAGTTCGGCTGCTCGTGCATCTCGGAGCGGTTCTCGCGCGCCGGCACAAGCAGCGGTCGAACATGCACGCCGTAGGCCTTCGTTCCCTGCAGGAGCGTCACGTGCCGCAGGCCCTGCGCCGCGTGCTCCAGCGGCGCCAGCAGGTTGCGGAACATAAGGTCGTTGATGCGGATCTGCTCTCTCTCCTGCCAGCCGGCCACCAGGCCAGGCCGCTCGTGGAGCGCGGCATATACCAGGTGCGTCACGCCGCCTAGGTCGTGGGCGAGGCGGGCGCACGCGTCGGGATCCATGAGATCGAGCGGATGCCACCGCGCGCCGAACGTCTCGTCCGGCCGGCGTCGCGACACGGCGATCACCTGCGTGTCCCTCTCTCCGGCGAAGCGCTTCATGGCGGCATAGCCGACAAGGCCCGTGGCGCCGGCAACCAGAACCGTTTTCCCCATGTCAGCGCTCGCGCTTGTACCAGAAGGCGTCGGGCATGCGCGGCATGCCGATTCCCTCATAGAAGCCGACGGCCTCCGGTACCGATCCCAGGATCACGCTGACCTTCGGGCCGACCTGCCGCCTTGTCTCGTCGAGCAGGCCCCTGCCGATGCCGAGCCCCTGAGCCGATCTCGAAACGGCGAGCTCCGAGAGATAGCAGCACCAGGAGAAATCGGTGATGGAGCGCGCCACGCCTAGCAGAACGTCGTCTTCGGCGCGCCGCGCCGTCACCACGAGATCGGCCTCGTCGAGCATGTGCTGCAGGCGCGGCGTGTCGTCGATCGGCCGGATCGCGCCCAGCCCCGACTCCGCCAGGACATGGCGGAACGCCGCCACGTCGAGGTCGGGTTCGCGCGCGTAGCGCACGGAAGGGAGGTCGGTCATGGCCGCAGATTGCCCCAACTGTTTCGCTGCCGCCATCCGCGCGCTACAGGAAACGACGGAAAGGGGAGATCCGCCATCGCCAGGTTGCTCATCGTTCTGATCGCCGCGCTGGCCGCCGGGCTCGTCGGCCATGGCATCGCGCATATCCTGCGCCGTCGCGGCTTGCTGCCGGAGCCGAGGGCCGGTGCGCCCGTCGAGGGCTTCGGCGGATGGCTGCTGCTGCTGGCCGGACTGCAATGGCTTGCCGTGTTCGGGCTGCTGGCGTGGCTCTCGCGCGAGATGGGGGCCCTTCAACGGCCGGGCGCGGCCGGCACGCCGGCGCTGCTGACCGGCTATTTCGCCATCCTAGCCTTCGTGACGTGGACGGCCGTCGCCATGATGCGGCGACGGCGCCTGTTTCTCGTCCTGCTGCGGATCGAGCTCGTGCTGCTGGTCGTGCTGTCGACGATGGATCTTTCGATCTTCGGGTCGAGCTACGTGACCGAGCCTAAGGCCTGGCTGGCGGTGCTGGCGCGCTTCGCCCTGGCGTCAGGGATCGCCGCGTTGGGCTTCGCCTACTCGGCCGCCTCGGTCCGCGTCCGCAACACGTTCGTCCGGTAGCGCATGATCTGCTGCGCTGGCCTTGGCGGCGCCCGATCCGCTACGCTGCGCCATTTCCATTCCGGAGAGACCGTGACCAACCGCGCCCATGTCCTGCTGTGGACCGATTCGCCCGCCTTCTACCTCGATGCCATCAAGGAGGCGGGGCTGGCCGAGCGCGTCGCCGTCGATGTCCTGCCACGCAAGGAGAAGCCTTCGGCCGAGCAGCTTGCGCGCACCGAGGCGATGATGACGATGGCCGTGCCGCCGGGCGTGCTGCCGGCCATGCCGCGGCTGCGCTGGGCCCAGTCCGTGACCGCGGGCGTCGAGCACTGGCTCGCGATGCCCGACCTGCCGGCCGGCCTCACCCTGACCTGCGCCCGCGGCACGCACACGGAATCGATGCCCGAGAACATCATCGGTGCCCTGTTCTATGTCGCCAAGCCCTACGCCAGAGCGGTCGAGAACCAGAAGTCGGGCAAATGGGTGCACACCGTGGCGCAGCCGCTCACGGGCAAGACGCTGGGCATCCTGGGTCTGGGTGCCGTCGGCCGCGAGGTGGCGCGCATCGCGACGGCGCTCGGCATGCGCGTCATCGGCACCCGGCGCCGTCCGGAACCCGAGCCGAACGTCGCCGAGGTCCTGCCGCCGGAGCGCACCGACGAGGTGCTGGCGCAGTCGGACTTCGTGCTGCTGCTCCTGCCGGCGACGCCCGAGACGGAGAACCTGATCGACGCCGGGCGCCTGGCGAAGATGAAGCCTACGGCCTGGCTGCTCAATTTCGGCCGTGGCCATCTGATCAACGACGAAGACCTGATCGCCGCGACGAAGGAGAAGAAGATCGCCGGCGCCGTCCTCGACGTCTATCGCCAGGAGCCGCTGCCGGCCGATCATCCCTTCTGGCGTGCCGACGGCATCATCGTGCTGCCGCACATCGGCGGCCCGCACCCGCAGCGCGACCGCTTCGTGGCGAAGCTGTTCGTCGACAACCTCGGCCGCTTCCTGGACGGGCGTCCGCTGCGGGAGGTCGTCGATCGAACTGCCGGATACTGACCGGTTATTCCACCTTGGCGCCGGAGGCCTTGATCACCGGGGCCAGCCGCTTCTCGTTGTCGGCGCGGTAGGCTTCCGTGTCGGCATGGCTCATCCAGATCTGGGTGGCGCCCTGCTTGTCGAAGGCCTCCTTCACCGACGGGCTCTGCAGCGCCTGCTTCGTCAGCGCCGAGAGCTTCTCCACCATGGCCGGCGGCAGGTTGGCCGGGCCGCACACGCCACCCCACGAGGTGATCTCGTAGCCCGGCAGCAGCTCGCCGATCGCCGGCATGTCGGGCACCGACGGGTGGCGGTCCTTCGACGTCACGGCGAAGCCCTTCACCTTGCCGCTGCGCATGAGGCCCAGCGGACCGGGGATGTTGTCGAACATCATGTCGACCTGGCCGGCCAGGATGTCCTGGTGCGCCGGCGCGCTGCCGCGATAGGGCACGTGCAGGATGTTGACCCCGGCCATCTGCTTGAACAGCTCGCCGCTGATATGCGGGCTGGTGCCGGCCCCAGAGGAGGCGAACGAGTACTTGCCAGGGTTCGCCTTGGTGAGCGCGATGAGCTGCTGCAGGTTGTCGGCCGGGAAGTCGAGCCGGGTCATCAGCAGGTTGGGCACGGCCCACAGCATCGCGATGCCGGTGAAGTCCTTGCCGGCGTCGAACGGCAGCTTGGCGTAGAGGGTCGGCGCGATAGCGTGGGCGGCCACGGTGTAGAGGCCGATCGTGTAGCCGTCGGGCGGCGACTTGGCGATCGCCTCGGCACCGACCACGCCGCCCGAGCCGCTCCTGTTCTCGATGATGAACTGCTGGTTGGTGAGCTTCTCGAGCTCGCGACAGACGATGCGGGACAGCGTGTCGGTCGGGCCACCGGCCGGGAACACCACGATGTACTTCACCGGCCGGTTGGGCCAGTCGTTGGCGGCCCGCGCGACGCCCGACGCGATCATCGGAGCGGCGAGCGGCGCAGCGAGCGCGCCGGCAGACAGGACCAGCGCGCGACGGCGCGGCAGGATAACTCTACTCATCTTGACGTTGCCTCCGTTCAGCTTCTTGTGGCTTGAGCCTAGCAGCCTACACGAACGGTTGCAGCGTGCACCTCGCGGAGCGGGGCCGGAAATGCGCCGCTCTCCGGTCCCCTCCGGGGCGCAATAAACAAATTAACTGTCGTGCCGGCCCATACTCGCGTAACTTATATAGCACGAAAGTTATTGACCTAGGTGTTGGCCTCCGCTATCTTCTGGCGTGTCCACCCTTCAGCCGCGGATCATGGGTGTGATGCGAATCGGCCTCGCCGCCGCCGCCGGAGACCTTGGAGTGGCTGGTCCTCTTGGTCTCCTCCGGCCGGACGCTGGCGCCGCGCGACTTTTCCGGCTGTTGCCTGTTCTCGTGCGCGGCGCCGGGACCGCCGATGCGCTCGGTGTCGGGATGCTTGCGCGGCATGGTCAGCGATCCTGCTGGTAGCCCTGATGGGTGGTGTTCTGCGCGATGTTGCCGGTATGTCCCTGTTCGCGCGGGTTCTCGGGGGGCCCTTCCCGGGTGATCTCGCCCTTGTCGGGCTTCGGGTCGGAGCCGGTGCCCTTGGGGCTCCGATTCGCGGGGGGAGCAGGCGGTCGTTTGGTCATGGCAAACCTCGTATCGACGTGGGGACGCCCGCAACCAACGCTCGCCACCGCGCGGATGTTGCGGACCGCCTCAGCCGGATCCGACGAAAGCCTTCACCGCCGCAATGGCTTCGGCCAGCCCGGTGCGCTCGACCGGGACGCCGGCTGGAAATGCCGTCAGCAGTCGGCTGGGCAGGCGGGAATCGAGCATCACGAAGATGCCGCGGTCGTCGGCCCGGCGGATCAGCCGGCCGTAGGCCTGCTTCAGCCTGAGCCGTGCCAGCATGTCGTCATAGGCGTTGGCGCCGGCACCGGCCTTCTTCCACGCCTCCTTGCGCGCGCGGTGGAGGATGTCCGGCCGCGGCCAGGGTACGCGATCGAACACGATCAGGCGCAGCGAGCGGCCGGGCACGTCGACGCCGTCGCGCACCGCATCGGTGCCGAGCAGGCAGGAATGCTCCTCGGCACGGAAGATGTCGACCAGGGTCGCGGCATCCATGCCGCCGACATGCTGGGCGTGCAGTGGCAGCCCGGCCTCCTCGAGCGCGGGCGCGATGCGTTGGTGCACCGCGCGCAGGCGGCCGATCGCGGTGAAGAGGCCGAGCGCGCCGCCGCCTGCCGCCAAGAACAGCTCGCGATAGGCGGCCGCCACCTGGTCGGCATCGTCGCGCCTGACGTCGCGCACGATCAGCACCCGCGTCGCGCCGGGATAGTCGAAGGGCGAGGCCATGGCGGCGCGGATCGCCGGCGCGTGCAGATGGCGCGTGCCGGTGCGGGCCTCGGCGACCGTCCAGTCGGCCAGGGCCTCGGGCTGCTCGTCATTGGCGGGCGCTGGCACGCCCAGCGAATCGCGCAGCGTGGCCGAGGTGATGACCGCGCCGTGGGCCGGCACCAGCACGGCGTTCACGAACGGCTCGGTCGGATCGAGATAGTGGCGGTACATACCCACGTCGAACTCGCGGTTCTGGCTGCGCTCGATCGCAAACCAGTCGACGAACGACTCGTCAGGATCGTCATGCAGGCCGCGCAGCATGGTGCGCCAGGCCTCCAGCGTGAGCTCGCAGCGGTTGGCGAGCGAACGCGCCACGCCCTCGATGCGCGCTCGCTGGCCGGAATCGAGGCGCTCAGCGTCCGTCTCCAGTTTGGCGCGCAGCGCCTGGCGCAAGCGGCGCACCGGCACCAGCATCTGCTCCAGCGTCTCGCCCAGCCGGTCCGCCGCTTCGACCAGTCCCGGGTTGATCGGGCGCACGTCGCACTGCTGGCCGAAACCCTGGTCGTCGCCGCTGGCTCGCGCGCGCACCTGCTGGCGCACGAGCGCAAGGAACTCCTCGGCCGGCCCGAGAACGGTGCCGTCGGCCAGCCGCGTCTGCCAGTTGGGCGAGGGCAGCTGGTGCGAGAGGTGGAGCAGGCGACGCAGTGCCTGCTGCGCCTCGGTATCGTCGGCCAGCAGGTCGCTCAGCCGCCGCTCCAGGCCGCGCGCACGGCTACCGCGGCGGCCTTCTGCGCCGAGCAGCCAGCGCCGCAGGTCGGAGGCCTCGACGCCGCTCAGATGGGCGCCGAACGCGCCGTCGGCAGCGTCGAACAGGTGATGGCCCTCGTCGAACACGTAGCGCAGCGGCCGTGTGGCGTCGTCGAGCCCGCCCATCGCGGCCTGCACCATCACCAGCGCATGGTTGGCGATCACGATGTCGGCCTGCCGGGCACGGCGGATCGTGCGCTCGACGAAGCACTTTCGGTAGTGCTCGCACGCCGAGTAGATGCATTCGCCGCGGCGGTCGGCCAGCCGCGTGATGCGGCCGCGGCCCAGCACGTCGATCAGCCAGGCCGGCAGGTCGCCGCCCACCATGTCGCCGTCGCGGCTGGCCAGTGCCCAGCGCGCCAGCAGGCCAAGCCCGACGGCATTCTCCGGCATCAGGCCGGTGCGCAGCACCGCCTCCTGGAAATTCAGGAGGCAGAGGTAGTTCTCGCGGCCCTTGCGGATCACCACGCGGCGCCGCTTCTCCGCGGAATCACGATGCAGCCGGTCGAGCTCGTGATCGATCTGGCGCTGCAGGTTGCGGGTGTAGGTCGCGATCCAGACGGGCGCGCCGTTCTTCTCCGCCCACAGCGAGGCCGGCGCGACATAGCCCAGAGTCTTGCCGACGCCGGTGCCGGCCTCCATCAGCACGACGTTCGGCTGATCCTCCTGGATGCGCGGCGCGAAGGCCTGGCTGGCGGCGGATGCGTAGTCGCTCTGGGTGGGCCGCGCCTCGGCGAGGTTGGGTCCGGCGCCGATCATCTGGGCCAGGCGCAGCCTGGCCTCGCGCGGCTCGACCGGCAGGCTCGAGGGTGGTGGTGCCGGCGGCGGCTCCTCCCACTGCGGCAGGCTTCTCCAGATATCGAGGCCGGCGCCCGGCCGCAGCCGTTTCGTGTCGGGCTCGATGCCGAGCGCCGCCAGCACGGCTTCGCCCCACATCCATTGGCCATGCGCCATCGCCCGCGCCGTATCGGCGAGCTCGCGCGAGGCGAGGGCGGCCATGTCCTCCAGCTCGTCGAGCAGCGCGGCGGCGGCTTCGGCGAGGCAGGCGAGCTCGGCTTCGGATGTGGACGGCAAGGCGAGGTCCAGCGCTTCCGCCAGGCCGCGCGGAGTCGGCAGGCAGAAGGTCGCCGGCCGCACGAAGGCGAACAGCTCCAGCAGGTCGCGCGCCGGCAGATGCTCCAGCCCCAGCCGGGCCGCCGTCGCGGGCGCGTGGCAGACCAGCGGTGTGCCGGCGGCGGCCCGCAGCGCCGCGTCGGCTGCGCTCAGCCGCTCGACCGCGCCGTCCGCGCCGCGCCACAGCGCGCCGCGCGCGGTGGCGATGAGGGAAGGGGCGGGGCTGAACGGCGCCATTGCGGTTCCGATAGCACACAATGCCGGCGGAAAGACGCCTCACGCCGTGGCGTTCGTCCGCCTGCCCGCCAGGACGGCCAGAAGGGCGGCGACGAGGAGCGCCGCCGCCGCAGCGAGCGACGGCACGGCGTAGCTGCCGAGCGCATCGTGCATGATGCCCGCAAGGACCGGTCCGAGGATCTGGCCCAGGCTGAAGGCCGCGGTCATCAGGGCGATGCGGCTGCGCGGGTCGCCCGCGGCGTCGTCGCGGGCGGCGATCAGGCCGAGCGCCGTCAGGCCCATGAAGGTGCCGCCGAGAAACAGCGCGGCCACGATGACGCCTGCCGTCTGCAGCCACAGGACGCTCGCAAGGACGCCCACCGCCTCGACCAGGCTGGCGACGGCGTAGGCCTTCAGAACTCCGATGTGCCGGCCAAGGATCGTCCAGAGCAACACCGAGGGCGCTGCGCTCAGCCCGACGATGATCCAGACATAAGGTTCGAGATGGGCAATGCGCGGCGAGCCGCGCACGATGTCGACGAGGAAGGTCGCGGTGATGATGTAGCCGAAGCCGAACAGGAAGTACGCGGTGGCCAGCGCGCCGAAGCGTCCGGACAGGCGGCGGCGGACCGGCGGGCGGGCCGCTTGTGGAGCGGGGGCATCGGTCGGGACCAGCACGGCAGCCGCCAGCCCTGCGATCGCTGCAAGGCCGGCGCTCGCCAGCCACATGGCACGCCAGTCCGCCAGCAGCGCGACCACGCCGGCCGAGAGCGCGATGCCGGCACCGACGCCGGCGAAGTGCACGGCCGACAAACCGCCCCGTCCCGCCGCCGCCAGCCGCTCCAGGACGAGCGCCGAGCTGAAGATCAGCGCGAAGGCGCTGGCGATGCCGGCCAGCAGGCGCAGCAGCAGGAAGGCAGGAAGTGCCGTCGTCGCAGCCATGCCGGCGAGGCAGATCGCGTTGATTCCCAAGGCGCCCAGCAGCCAGGCGCGGCGCGAACCGGGGAGGCGCACGGCGGCCAGCAGCGCGCCCGCGAGGTAGCCCACGAAGTTGGCCGACGCGATGAGCCCGGCCTCGGCCTTGGTGAGCGACAGCGCCTCGACCATCGGCGGCAGGATGGGCGTGTAGACGAAGCGGCCGACGCCGATGGCGGCGGCCATCGCCAGGAGGCCGCCTGATGCCAGCAGGAAGGGGCTTCGGTTCATTGCAGGGGCGGCACTTTGGGCCCGTCGCTGCATTGACGCAAATGGCCGCCGCACCTAGTTTCGCCGATCTCATGTCCCAGATCGACCGTTCCCTCGCCGAGGCCGCGCGCGCGTGGCCTTTTGAAGAAGCCCGCAAGCTCGTCGCCCGGACCGGCGGCAAAGCGCCGGCGAAGGGCTACGTGCTGTTCGAGACCGGCTACGGTCCGTCGGGCCTGCCGCATATCGGCACCTTCGGCGAGGTCGTCCGCACCACGATGGTGCGCCAGGCCTTCCGGCGGCTGAGCGATGTGCCGACGCGGCTGTTCTGTTTCTCCGACGACATGGACGGGCTGCGCAAGGTGCCCGACAACGTGCCGAACAAGGAGATGCTGGCGGCGCATCTCGGCAAGCCGCTGACGGCGGTGCCCGATCCGTTCAGCAACGAGCATCCAAGCTTCGGTGAGGCCAACAACGCGCGCCTGCGCGCCTTCCTCGATTCGTTCGGGTTCGAGTACGAGTTCCAGTCGGCCACCGAATGGTACAAGTCCGGCCGTTTCGACAGGATGCTGCTGGCCATGCTGCGCCACTACGACGAGGTGCAGGCCGTCATGCTGCCGACGCTGGGCGAGGAGCGCCGCGCGACCTATTCGATCTTCCTGCCGATCTCGCCCAGGACCGGCCGCGTGCTGCAGGTGCCGGTGATCAGGACCGACGCCGATGCCGGCACGATCGTCTATCGCGACGAGGACGGATCGATGGTCGAGACGCCGGTGACCGGCGGCAACGTCAAGCTGCAGTGGAAGGCCGACTGGGCCGGTCGCTGGTTCGCGCTCGATGTCGACTACGAGATGTACGGCAAGGACCTCATCCCGTCGGCCGAGCTGTCGGCGAGGATCGTGAAGATCCTCGGCGGCCAGCCGCCGGAAGGCTTCAACTACGAGCTCTTCCTCGACGACGAGGGCAGGAAGATCTCCAAGTCGAAGGGCAACGGGCTCTCGGTCGAGGAGTGGCTGCGCTATGCGCCGCCGGAATCGCTGGCGCTCTACATGCAGCAGCAGCCGCGGCGCGCCAAGCGCCTCTACTTCGACGTGATCCCGCGCGCCGTCGACGACTATCTCTCGGCGGTCGAGAAGCTGCCGAAGGAGGAGCCGGCCAAGGCGCTGGAGAATCCGGCCTGGCACATCCACGACGGCAAGGTGCCCGACAACAACGCGGCCGGCGTCACTTTCGGCATGCTGCTCAACCTCGCGGGCGTCGCCCATACCGAGGACAAGGACGTGCTCTGGCAGTACCTGCGCCGCTACGTGCCCGGCGCCACCCCGCAGAACGCGCCCTACATCGACCGGCTGCTGACGGGCGCGGTGGCCTACTACCAGGACTTCGTGAAGGCCTCGAAGAAATTCCGCCTCCCCACGCCGAAGGAGCGCGAGGCACTGCAGGACCTTGCCGGCACGCTGCGCAAGCTGCCGGAGGACTCGACGGCCGAGTTCATCCAGAACGAGGTCTACGAGGCCGGCAAGCGCCATTTCGCGCAGGCCGAACTGCGCCAGTGGTTCAAGACGCTCTACGAGGTGCTGCTGGGCAGCGAGCAGGGGCCGCGCATGGGCGCCTTCATCAAGCTCTACGGCCGCGACAATGTCGTGCGGCTGATCGAGCGCGCGCTGGCCGGCGAGGATCTCGGGAAGGCCGCCTGAGGGAGGGGCCGGCCATGGACCAGGTCGTCTTCGACTATCTCAACCCGGCCATCCCGCCGGGTTTGCGCCTGGTCGACGTGCCCCTGGTGCGCGCCACGGACGAGTCGATCCGAGGCTACGGCGAGATCGCGCAGGGGCGGGACCATCGCATCGAGATCGTGCCGTGGCCGCTCGCCGGCTGGCGCCGGCTCGATGCCGGCACCGGCATCGAGGGCGGCACGACCGAAGGCGTCTTCGCCTGCGAATGGCGCGGCAACCGGCTGCTCGGCCGCAATGAGGCGGTGGGCGGGCACTATGTCATCGGCTTTCGCGAGCGGCCCGAGCAGGCGGTCGAAGGCGCGGCCCTGGCCAGTGGCCGCGTGCTGCTGTGGCACTGCAACTACCATCCCGACGGCGGCCAGCTCTTCTTCCCGCTCGACGGCCAGCCGTTCGTGGTGCCCGTCGCGAAGCCGGGCGACGACCTCAGGCCCGAGGATTTCGTGGCGCTGTGGTCGGACGGCAGCTTCGGCATCTACATCCATCCCGGCATCTGGCACGAGGGCGTGTTCCCGGTGATGTCGAGCGGCCGCTACTTCGACAGGCAGGGCAGGGTGCATGCGCGTGTGAGCTGCGACCTCGCCAGCGAGCACGGCGTGCTGCTCAACGTGCCGCTGCCGCCGACCGCGTGACGCTTTCGAGATAGGCCATGAGCAGGCGGACGAGCTCGTCCTCGAAGCTGCGCGCGGTGAAGAAGGGCTGTTCCTCCATCACGGCCGAGCGGATGGCGCCCATCATGGCGCGCGACAGCACGAAGACCTGCTCGCGGCTGAGCCTCGCGAAGGCGGGGTGCGGGGCTTGGCCCACGCGCGCGCCTTCGGCGGCGATGAAGGCGGCAACCGGTGCCATGAAGTCGCGGGCCGCGCCCTGCGCCATGACGGCCTGGATCACCGCCCGCCGCGCACGCAGCCGACCCCGGAACGCATTCACGATCACGCGCACCATGGCGCGGATGCGGGCCTCCGGTGCGGGATCGGCCTCGCCCTGCAGCGCCCGTGCCACCTGGACCAGCACCACCTCCATCTCGCGCTGCGCCAGGGCCGTGACCAGCGCGCTCTTGTCGGCGAAGTACTGGTACAACGTGCCGATGCTGACGCCGGCGCGCTCGGCCACCGCATTCGTCGTGAGCGCGGCGAGACCGCCCGCTTCGAGAATCTGAGCCGCCGCTTCGAGGATCGCCGCGACGGTTTCGGCGGCGCGTGCCTGACGCGGAATTCTTCTTTTGGTTTCAGCGGGTTGGCGGGCCTTGGCCATGGCAAATCCTGGGTCGGGAAAGGCGAGTAGGAAACATGAGGAATGCTCATAATATCCATCGCATGACCGACCTTGGCACGCTCTATCTCACCATCCTGCCCATCGTGATGGGTGCCGCCCTGATCGAGGGATTCTGGCTGCAGCGCACGCGCGCCGAGCCATATGACTGGAAGGCCTGGGCCTGCTCGCTGGCCGATCTCGCCGGCCGGCGCCTGCTCGCCTTCATCCCGTACACGCTCGTGGCCCCATGGCTGCTCTGGGTGTGGGAGCATCGCCTGTTCACGCAGTCGCTCGATAACGTCTGGTCGGTGCTGCTGCTCTTCATCGGCCTCGAATTCTTCTATTACTGGTACCACCGCGTGAGCCATACCTCGCGCTGGTTCTGGGCGGCGCATTCCGTTCATCATTCGCCCAACCAGTTCAACCTCGCGGCCGCCTACCGGCTGGGCTGGTTCGGGAAGTTCACCGGCACGTCGCTGTTCTTTGCGCCCCTGGTGCTGCTGGGCTTCACGCCGACCACGGTTCTGACCGCGCTGTTCCTGAACCTGCTCTACCAGTTCTGGCTGCATGCCGACTGGATCCCGAGGCTGGGCTGGCTGGAGTACGTGCTGAACACGCCCTCGAGCCATCGCGTCCATCATGCGCGCAATCCGGAGTATCTCGACGCCAACTATGGCGGCGTGCTGATCGTCTTCGACCGCCTCTTCGGCACATACGTGCCGGAGCGCAGGGATCTGCCCTGCGACTATGGCCTGGTCGGCAAGCCGATGTCGTCCCGCAACCCGATCGCGCTGAATGTCGGGCCGTGGATCGGGCTTGCGAAGGACGTCGTTTCCGCGCGCTCGCTCCGCGACGCCTGGATGTTCCTGTTCGGCCCGCCAGGCTGGCGTCCGAACGGCGAAGGTCTGACCGCGGCCGAGCTGAAGCGGCGCGGGAGTCGGCCCGCGCCGTACCGTGCGGCGACGCTCACGGGGCCATGAGGTAATCTCGCGGCGCTGCGCTTGAGCCCGCTTCGCCGGGACGGCAGATTGGCCGCGAAGGAGAGCGGCCATGGCCAAGGACAAGGTGTGCGTCGTGATCGGCGCCGGCGATGCGACGGGAGGCGCCGTCGCGCGCCGCTTCGCGCGCGAGGGCTACACCGCGGTGGTGACCCGGCGCCAGACCGACAAGCTCAACGCTCTGGTCGCGGCGATCACCGAGGCAGGCGGCAAGGTCCATCCGTTCGGCTCCGACGCCCGCGACGAGGAGCAGGTCGTCGAGCTGTTCCGTCGCATCGAGACGGAGATCGGCGAGATCGAGGTCTTCGTCTTCAATATCGGCGGCAATGTCCGCTTCGACATCCGCGAGACGACCAGCCGCGTCTACCGCAAGGTGTGGGAGATGACGGCCTTCGCGGGCTTCCTCACGGCGCGCGAGGCGGCGAAGGCGATGGTGCCGCGGCAGCGTGGCACCATGCTGTTCACCGGCGCGACGGCGAGCCTGCGCGGCGGCCGCGGCTTCTCGGCCTTCGCCGGCGGCAAGCATGCGGTCCGCGCCCTGGCGCAATCGATGGCGCGCGAGCTCGGGCCGCAGAACATCCACGTGGCCCATGTCGTGATCGACGGAGCGATCGATACCGAATGGATCCGGACCAATTTTCCGCAGCGCTACGATGGCGGCCCCGATGCCGTGCTGGCCCCCGACGACATCGCCGAGGTTTACTGGCAGCTCCACCGCCAGAAGCGCTCGGCCTGGACCTTCGAAATGGATCTGCGCCCGTGGAAAGAGACTTGGTGAGCCCGTCCACGCGGAAGGGGCGGGCTCACCGACACGGCGACGACTCAGCGCCGCGGAGTCGTGGCGGCACCCACGCCGGCACCCACCGCGGTGCCCACGAGCGCGCCCGGCAGGACGCCAATCGGCGTGAGGGCGCCGATGAGAGCGCCCGAACCGGCTCCGATGCCGCCGCCTGTCACCGCCCGTTGTCCCCAGGTGTCACCGCAGGCGGTGGCCCCGAGAAGGATGGCGGCCAAGACGAGATATTTCGTCATTGAAGAATCCCCGACAAATCGTTGCAATGACAGCAATACGCATCGACGCGGGACCGCCGGTGTGGCCAAACTGTGGTCATGAATCCCGACCTGGAAATATGGCTGCTGTTCGCTCCCTTCTGGCTGCTGGGCACCGCGGCCCTCATCGGCGGCATCTGGCACACCGTCCATGCAGCGATCGTGACGAGGCGCGCGCAGGCCGCCGGCCACCGCGAGCCGCCCGCACAACGGCACTACCATCTGCGCCGCGCGCTGCTGGCCTTCGGCGCCTTCTTCGCACTCCTGCTGATGGGGCTGGGCGTCGGTGCCGCGGTCGGATTGCTGGTGAGTGGCTGACGCGCGAGCGGGGGCCGGCCTGCTCCTAGATGCGGGCGACCCGTCGCTTCACCTTCTCCAGGAAGGCCTTTCGGCTCTCCGGCGTCGACCCATCCATGCCGTAGTGGGCGAGATAGAAGCTGCGCGCGTCGCGGGCGCATAGCGGCTTCATGCCCCGCATCAGCACCTTGTGTCCGGCATTGCCTGCGAACAGATGGACCATCCACCAGGAGGAACCGTAGCTGGTCACGACCCCGAACAGCTTGATGTTGTGCAGGTTGGGCCGCAGGTGCCCATCCTTCTCGTCATAGAGGAAGGCGGTGCCGGGTCCCCACACGCGATCCACCCAGCCCTTGAGCATGGCCGGCATGGAGAACCACCAGTGTGGAAAGCACAGGATGATGCCGTCCACGCTGCGCAAGGTCTCCACGTAGGAGGCGACGGCGCTGTCGTCGTAGTCGTTGCCCATGTAGGTCCGGCGCTCGCGTTCCGTCATCGCGGGCTGGAAGCTCTCGCGGTAGAGGTCGGTTGCCACGACGTCATGTCCATTGCCTTCCAGCGTCCCGACGACGGCGCGGAACAAGGCATGGTCGAAACTGTCGGTCAGTGGATGGCAGCAGACAACCTGGATGCGCATATCGCCGACAACGTCCAGCGCTTCGGTGTGTTCCGCCGCCGCAGAGCAGGTAGAATGGCGCCTTCCGATCAGCCCGCGGAGATCCCAGTCGTCATGCCGTTCGCCCGTCCGTTCCTGCGCCGAATGGCCTATCTGCGGCGCAACCGGTGCAGTGTGTTGCTGGGCGCTCTCTGCCTGTTCATCCTCGCCAGCCCCTTCGTGACCACCTCGGTGATCGGCGCGGCGGTCCTCACCTTCGGCATCCTCGCCATCCTGGTGCTGGCCCTGTGGGCTCTGCGGGCAAGGCGCAGCACGCTCCTGGTGCTCGGGCTTCTGGCGCTGATCGTGCTCAATGCCATCGTCGCCGACCGCCTGGGCGAGCACTGGCTACGGCCCGCCACCCTGCTCGTGACGGCGGCCTTCATGGCCGGCGTCACGGCGGCCCTGCTCCACTACGTGCTGGACTGGCATCCCATCACCACCGACAAGGTGTTCGGTGCGGTCGCCGCCTACGTGCTGATCGCCTTCACCTTCGCCTGCCTCTTCGGTCTGCTGCAGGAAGTGGAGATCGGTGCCTTCAACGCCACGCCGCCGGGGCATCTCGACTGGCCGACGATGATGTACTTCTCCTTCACTGTCCTGACCTCGACCGGCTTCGGCGAGATCACGCCGGCGACCCGGCTGGCGCGCAGCTTGATCGTCATCGAGCAGGTGCTGGGGGTGATGTATGTCGCTTTCCTGGTGGCGCGCCTCGCCAATCTCTATGGCGTCCGTCAGCACGGCGGCCGGATTCCCTGAAGGACCGTCGGTGCCCTACGACGAGCATCTTGCCGAGCGCCTGCGTCGCGCCCTCGGGCGGCGCGAGGACATCCAGGAGAAGCGCATGTTCGGTTGCGCCTGCTGGATGCTGCGCGGCAACCTGCTCTGCGCTGCCGAAGTCGGTCGCTACATGTTCCGCGTCGGGCCATCCTTGGAAGCCGAGGCGTTGTCGCGGCCTGGGGCATCGCCCATGGACGCGACGGGACGGCCCATGCGCGGCATCGTCTGGGTCGACGCCGCGGTCACGCCGGACAGCGCCTTGGACCAGTGGATCGAGCTCGCCGACCGCTTCGTCGGCAACCTTCCGGTCAGGAGCGCCGCAACCAAGGCTCCATCGAACCGTAAACGGGGAACGCAGCGAGGACGCAGCAAGGCGGATTGAGCGGCCGCCCGTACCGTCGCGCTTTCGTGAACTATCCATTGGTATGGCAACCGCGCATTCCGGGTGGCATGGTCCGGCGCTGCCGACCATGTAGGCAAATGCAGGCGCCACCCCCTCGAGGAAGCAGCCGATGCCGGCCACGACAGATCTCCCGATTGCCCTTTGCTCGGTCGCCCACGCGGTGCCGCCGCACAGGCTGATGCAGGCCGATGCCGCGGCCGCAGCGCGGCAGATCTTCGGCCATCGCTATGCCGTGTTCGATCGCCTCGCGCGCGTGTTCGACACGGCGGGCATACGGTCGCGCCACACCATCAAGCCGCTGGACTGGTACTTCACTGACCTCGGCTGGCCGGAGCGGACGGCAGCCTATCTCGAAGCGGCCGAGGAGATGTTCGTCGGTGCCGCGGAGCGGGCGCTTGCCGGCGCAGGCAACAAGGCGGCGGAAGTCGACACGATCGTCACCATCTCCTCCACGGGGATTGCGACACCGAGCCTTGAGGCGCGGGTAGCGGATCGCATGGGTTTCCGTCACGACGTCGAGCGCGTGCCGGTGTTCGGACTGGGCTGTGCCGGCGGCGTCACCGGCCTGGCTGTGGCAAGCCGCCTGGCACGGGCTCGACCGGGCTCGACCGTGCTTCTCGTGGCGATCGAGATCTGCACGGCTGCCTTTCGCATGGATCAGCTGACCAGCGCGAACATGGTCGCGACGGCACTCTTCGGCGATGGCGCCGCGGCCTGCATCGTGCGCGCGGGCGACGCCGTGCGGGGTGAAGCGGGACTGGCGCTCGTCGAAGGCGCTGGCGAACATCGCTGGCCCGGCACGCTGGACATCATGGGATGGCAGGTCGATGCGACGGGCTTCGGCGTCATCTTCGACCGGGCGATCCCGCCCTTCGCCGAAGAACATGTCGGTACAGCCGTCGATTCCATTCTGTCCCGCATCGGCGTGCCGCACGACTCCGTCGACCGGTTCGCATGCCATCCCGGCGGCGCCAAGGTGATCACGGCGTTGGAAAAGACCCTGCGGCTGGAGCAGGGGGCGCTCGACCATGAGCGGGCCGTGCTGGAGGACTACGGCAACATGTCGGCACCGACCGTGCTGTTCGTTCTCGAGCGGCTGGTACGTCAAGATCTGCCGCGGCGCACGGTGCTGACGGCATTGGGACCGGGTTTCACCTGCAGTTGTCTTTCCCTGGCCGCGGCATAGGACCGTGATCGTCGCGACCATCGTGCTGGCGCTGGTGACCCTGCAACGGCTGGGCGAACTGGTGCTGGCCCGGCGCAACACGCGGCGGCTGCTGTCGCGGGGTGCGCAGGAGGTCGCGTCGCGGCACTATCCCCTGATCGTCGCGCTGCACGCCGCGTGGCTGAGCGGTCTCTGGATCTCCGTGATCGCCTGGTCGCCGGATATCGAGCCGAGCTGGCCCTGGCTTGCGGTGTTCGCCGTCCTGCAGGGCCTTCGCGTCTGGGTCATCGCGACACTGGGCGACCGCTGGACCACGCGAATCATCGTCGTCCCCGGCGCGCCGCTGGTGCGCAGCGGGCCGTATCGCTTCGTCGCCCATCCCAACTATTGCATCGTGATGGGCGAGATCCTCGTACTGCCGCTCGCGTTCGGCTTCGTCCTCTACGGCATCGTGTTCGCAGTGTTGAACGCCGGCGTCCTGTGGGTCCGCATCCGCGAGGAGGACCGGGCCCTGGCGGCGTTGCGTTCCGGCGCCGAGGCGGGCGTCAGATGACTCGCTGGGTGCGCGAGAAGGCCATGTAGAGCTCATGCGCCTGGCGTGCGATGGGGCCGGGCTGCAGGTCGCGACTCTCATAGCGGCTGACCGGCTGCACCTTGCCGGCATTGCCCGTCGTGAACATCTCGTCGCATGCATCGAGGTCGGCCGTCGCGACCGTGCGCTCCTCGACCGTTATGCCGGCGTTGCGCAGCAGCTTGATCACGCGGTTGCGCGTGATGCCGGCCAGGAAGCTGCCGTTGGGCACCGGGGTGCTCACCGTCCCGTTGCGGGCGATGAAGATGTTCGCGCTGCAGGTTTCGGCAACGTTGCCCAGCGCGTCCAGGACGATGCCATTCTGGAAGCCGCGCTGCATCATTTCGGCCACGCCGCGGCTGGAGTTCGGGTAGAGGCACGAGGCCTTGGCGTCGGTCGGTGCGCTTTCCGGCGTAGGCCGGCGGATGCTGCGGCAGAGGCCCAGGGTGAGCGGCGTGCCGGCGCGCATGGGCGAATGGTAGACGCACAGCAGGAACTGCGTCGACTCGCCATCGACCGAGATCGGTCCCGGCCCGCCCTTCATCGCCCAGAACATCGGCCGCACGTAGAGCTCGGCCTTGGGACCGAAGCGCCGGATCGCCTCGTGCATGAGGGCGAGGATCTCCTGCGGCGTCTTGGTCGGCTTCAGGCCCAGCGCATGCGCGGAGCGGACGACGCGTTCCGCATGGAGATCGAGGTCGGGCCCGCAGCCCTCGAAGGCGCGACCGCCGTCGAATACAATCGAGCCCAGCCAGAAAGCATGGTCGCGCGGGCCCAGGATCGCCGGGTTGCCCTCGTGCCAGGTGCCGTTCCAGTAGGTGAGCGTGTCCATAGTCCGTTGTCTCCGCCTGGGAAGCCGGCGCTTCTAGCAGACCATGACCGACGCGGCCATCCTCGACCCGATGCTGCTGGCGCCCATCCTGCTGGCGCTGGGCGCGGCATTCTTCTTCGCGCTGGCTCTCATCCTCACCCAGTACGGCCTGCGGACCGTACCCTCCTGGCGATCCCCGCTCTACACGATCGGCAGTTCCTCGTGCGCGGCCTGGCTGGCGGCGGTGCCTCTCGTCGACTGGCACGGCTTCGATTGGACGGCGGCTTCGATCTTCGCTGCCGTGGGCTGCGTCTTTCCCGTCTTCGTCTCGATCCTGTCCGTCCGCGCCAACGAGCGGCTGGGGCCGGCTGTCGCCGGTGCTGTCGGAAACGTGACGCCACTCTTCGCCGTCCTCGGCGCCGTCCTGTTCCTCGGTGAGACGCTTGCTGCCAGCCAGATGGCGGGGCTGGTCCTGATCGTGGGCGGCGTCGCGCTGATGGCCCTGCGAGGCGGCGCAGGCACCCGTCGGTGGTCGGTTTGGGTGCTGGGACTGCCGCTCGCCGCGGCGCTGGTGCGTGGCGCGATCCAGCCGGCCATCAAGAGCGGACTTGCCCTGTGGCACGACCCGCTGGCGGCTGCGGCCATCGGCTACTCCCTGTCGGCGGTCGTGATCGTGTCGATGGTCGGCCGTCGGGCTCTCGCGGCGGGACCGGCGGACCGCACTGGAAAGCTGTGGTTCGTCGGGGTGGGCCTCTCCAACGGCCTCGCGACGCTCCTTCTCTATGCCGCGCTGGGGCTGGGCTCCATCACCGTCGTGGCGCCACTGGTCGCCGTGTTTCCGCTGATGGCGGTCGTCATGAGCTATCTGTTCCTGCGCGATGAGCGACTGCACGTCGTCGGCCTGATCGGTATCGTCGTCAGCGTCGGTGGCGTGATCGTGCTGCTCCTGGGAACCTGAGCGTGACCGAAAAGCGGCGGAAACGGCTCCGGAATTCCCAAACGGGGGCCGAAACGCCAGCGGGATCGGCTGCGTAGTACCGCCATGAGCGCCATCCCACGGGCGCGCAGATTGGAGGTCGACCAATGTTCAAGCCGTTTGCGATCACGTCTCTTGCCGCGGCCGCCTTTGTCGCGACGGCGGTGGTTGCGGCGACGCCGTTCAATCCGGCAGAGGCGCAGGTCACGATCACCTTCGGCGCTCCCCCACCGGCCGCCCCCTACGAGGCCGTGCCGGCTCCGCGCCCGGGGCACGTCTGGTCACCCGGGCACTATCGTCTCGTGAATGATCGGTATGTCTGGACCCCGGGCCGTTGGCTCGAGGCGCGGCCAGGCTATCGCTATGTGCCGGATGCCTGGGAACGGTACCAGGCCGATGGACGCGAACGCTGGCGCTACGTGCCGAGTCGCTGGGATCGCGACGGCGACGGCATTCCCAACAGCGTCGATCGATACGACAACCGGCAGGGCGCCTTGGGCGACCGCGATCGGGACGGGATTCCCAACGCATTCGACCCCCGGAACGATCGCCGCTGACCCAAAGGAGATCGCGCTCCCATCGATGAGACGGGGACGGCGGGCCTGCTGACCGAGGCCCGCTGTCCACGGCGGGGCGCCCGAACCTTGGCTTGCCACGCGTACACTCGCGACCGGCAGCCGCGGGGAGGAGACGCTCATGCCGCGATGCAGCGTGCTGCGGCTGGTTCTGTTCGCCTCGGCGTCGGCCTTCGCGCAGGCCCGAAGGACTGCCTGATCAAGGGCAACATCGAAGCGGACGCTGTCAGGCCTGGCGGAGAACCAAGGTCTGTTGATCGGCCGCTCGGCCAGCGGGTAGGGTACCGGCGGAGGAAACGATAATGGCCGCACCGCTGACCATCCGCCTGCATGCTGCCGACAATGTCGTCGTGGCGCGCATGGACATCCTGCCCGGCACGGCGGTCGAAGGCGACGTCGTGGCTGCCGGCCGCATCCCGGCGGGCCACAAGATCCTCACGCGAGCCATCAAGGCGGGCGAGCCGCTGCGCAAGTACAATCAGGTCATCGGCTTCGCCGTCGAGGATCTGGCGCCGGGCGCCCATATCCATACGCACAATTGCGTCATGGGCGACTTCGAACGCGACTATGCCTTCTGCGCGGATGCGCGGCCGACGGATTTCATCACGCCGGCGGCGACCTTCATGGGCTATCGCCGCGCCGACGGCAGGGCCGCGACGCGCAACTACATCGGCATCGTGACCACGGTGAACTGCTCGGCCGCGACCAGCCGCATGATCGCGGCGCGCCTCGAACCGGCCCTCTCCGCATTCCCCAACATCGACGGCGTCGTGCCACTGACGCATGGCGGCGGCTGCGGGATGGCGGCGTCGGGCCTCGAGATGGACGTGTTGCGCCGCACGCTCGCCGGCTACGCCCGGCATCCGAACATGGCGGCGGTCGTCGTGCTGGGACTCGGATGCGAGACCAACCAGATCGGCGGCCTGATGGCGGCGGAGGGGATGAAAGAAGGTCCGCGGCTGATTCCCCTGGCGATCCAGGACGAGGGGGGCGTATCGAAGACGGTGGGGAAGGCGGTCGGCTTTCTCAAGGAACTGCTGCCGGAAGCCGATGCCGTCACCCGCGTGCCCATCCCCGCGAGCGAGTTGATCCTCGCCCTGCAATGCGGCGGGTCGGACGGATATTCGGGGATCTCGGCCAATCCGGCGCTCGGTGCGGCCGTCGACCTGCTGATACGGCACGGCGGCACGGCCGTGCTGTCGGAGACGCCGGAGATCTACGGCGCCGAGCATCTGCTGACCAGGCGTGCGGCCAGCCGCGCAGTGGGCGAGAAGATCGTGCAGCGCATCAAATGGTGGGAGGACCACTGTGCACGGACGGGCGGGGAGATGAACAACAACCCCTCGCCGGGAAACAAGGCGGGCGGCCTCACGACGATCCTGGAGAAGTCTCTGGGTGCAGTTGCGAAGGGCGGCACGACCAATCTGGTTGATGTCTACGAATATGCACAACCGATCACGGCCAAGGGTTTCGTCTACATGGACTCGCCGGGCTACGATCCTGTTTCCGCCACCGGCCAGGTCGCGGGAGGGGCCAACGTGCTGTGCTTCACCACCGGCCGGGGCAGCGTGTTCGGCTGCAAGCCTACGCCCTCATTGAAGCTTGCCACGAATACCTCCTTGTATCGGCGCATGGCTGACGACATGGACATCAATTGCGGGACGATTGTCGATGGCGAGGAGACGATCGCGGAGAGCGGGCAGCGGATTTTCGATCTGATCCTGCGGACGGCTTCGGGTGCCAAGACGAAGTCGGAGCTGCTGGGCATCGGCGACGATGAGTTCGAACCCTGGAAGATCGGCGCAACAATGTAGTCGCCGAGGCAACCAACTTGACTTCCCGACGTTACGTCCTCATATGCGGCCCTACGACTTACGAACTTTGGCCTTGCCTTGGCGGCCCAGCCCACAGCGGCCACGGACCACACCACGCGCTACACTCCAAATTCCACGAGTTGTCACGGACCGTTGCAGCGAGCGGACGGTACGTCCGTGTGTTTGTGTGCTGGCTCGATCAATAGCCTAGGAGAGACTTATGGCAACTGGCACGGTCAAGTGGTTCAACGCCACCAAGGGCTTCGGATTCATTCAGCCGGTCGAGGGCGGCAAGGACGTGTTCGTGCATATCAGCGCGGTCGAGCGTGCCGGCTTGAACGGACTCAATGAGGGCCAGAAGGTCAGCTACGAAATCGCCACCGAGCGCGGGCGCTCCGCCGCCGTGAACCTGAAGTCGGTCGACTGACCGTCTTCAGGATCGTACCCATCGTCGAACGCCCCGACCTCGTCGATCAGGTCGCGGCCTGGGGCTTCGCCGAATGGGGGCACCTCAATCCCGACGAAACGCTGGCGGATCGCGTTGTGCGCATTCGCGGCAAGATGAACGTCGATCGGGTACCCATGGCCTTCGTCGCTCTCGACGCGGAAGGCGGCCTCGTGGGCACGGCATCCCTGATCTTCGACGATCTCGAAGGTGATCCTCGCAACCCTTGGCTCGCGAGCGTCTTCGTGCCGCCTGAGCAGCGCGGACAAAAGATCGCTTCGAGCCTTGTAAGAAGGGTCGAAGAGGCGGCGCGCCGGATCGGCTATTCCCGCCTCTACCTTTTCACCACGTCAGCGTGCGCGCTCTACGCGGCTCTCGGCTGGCGCGCACTCGAGCAGCGCGACTACCGCGGCGAGTCTATCCAGGTCATGGACAAGGCGTTGTAACCACGCAGAATGCGTCGGATGTCCGACGATCTGCATTACTTGACCCTGCATGAGTTGGCCGACCGCCTGAAACGCGGCCAGCTCTCGTCCGTGGAGGCGACCCGGGCGATCCTCGCGCGTATTGACCGGCTGGACGGCAGGCTCAGGAGCTATGCCACGGTGACGCCGGAACGGGCGCTCGCCGCAGCTGCTCGCCGCGACGCCGAACGGGCCGCGGGCCTGTCGTCCGGGCCGCTGCACGGCGTGCCCGTGGCCGTCAAGGACCTCTGCGACACGGCGGGCATCGCGACTGCGGCGGGCATGTCGATCCGTCGCGAGTACGTCCCTTCCAAGGACGCGACCGTGGTGGCGCGCCTGAAGGAGGCTGGCGCGGTCATCCTTGGCAAGCTGCAGATGACCGAGGGCGCCTATGGCGTGCATCATCCCAGCGTCGAGCCCCCAGTCAATCCGTGGAATGCGGAATACTGGAGCGGTGTCTCGTCGTCGGGCTCGGGCGTGGCGACGGCCGCGGGATTGTGCTTCGCGTCGCTGGGCTCCGACACCGGCGGATCCATTCGCTTCCCCTCGACCATGAATGGGCTCTCCGGCCTGAAGCCGACATGGGGACGGGTCAGCCGCGCGGGCGTCTTCCCCCTGGCGCAGTCTCTGGACCATGTCGGGCCGATGTGCCGCAGCGCACTCGACGCGGCCATCGTGCTGGAGGCCGTTGCGGGTTCGGATCCCGCCGATCCAACGACCGCACCGTGGCCGGTGCCCAACCATGCAGACGTCGCCGCGGCCGGCGTCGCGAACAGCACGCTGGGCGTCCCGACCAATCTGGTCGGCGTGGACAGAGATGCACAGCAGGCGCTCGACGGTGCCGTCGCGGTCTTGCAGCGGGCAGGGGCGCGTCCCGTCGACGTCGTGCTGCCTCCGCTCGATGAGGCCGCGGCGAGCTGGCTTGCGCTGTGCGGCGTCGAAGCGGCGCTCGCGCACGAGCCGACATTTCCGGCCCGCCGCGCCGAATACGGGGCGGAATTCGCGAGCCTCCTCGACGAGGGACGTGCCTTGAGTGGCGTCGAACTGTGCCGCCTGCAGCTCTGCAGGGCGCGCGTGAAGGGCGAACTCGACCGGCTGCTGGCATCGGTCGATCTGTTGCTCCTGCCGGTGATGGGGATCGCTGCTCCGTCGCTCGCCGCCATGCGCGCACGCACGCCGCAGAGCGTTGCAGCGCGGCTGCGCTACACCGCGCCGCTCGACATGAGCGGCCATCCGTCCCTGACGCTTCCGGGCGGCATGACCGCGGACGGCGTGCCGGTCGGCTTCCAGATCGTCGGGCGGGCGTTCGACGAGGCGGGCATCCTCGCCGCAGGTCATGTCTACCAGCAGCGCACCGACTGGCACATGAGGCATCCGACCGTCTAGCAAGCCTGGGCCTGCGGAGGGGAAGGCCGCATGGACGGTGAAGGATCGTTCGGATACCATGACGCCTTCCCGCGAACGGCCGAATCGATGCAATGACGGCTCCTTCATGACCCTTTTCCGGAGCAATCTGCGGCTCAAGCCGAGCATCTTGACGTCGTTCGTCGTCCTCACCGTCCCGGTCTTCTTCACCATCATCGCGGTCACGTATCTGTCGAACGACAGGCTGGCGCGCAGCAGCGCCCGGGAGCTCGTGGAGCGCTTCCGCGCCGATGCCATCGACAACATCCAGAGCGACGTCGTGCCGATCATGTCGCTCGTCCGCGCCGCGGCGGCGCTGGGCGATTCGTCCCCCGAATTCTATGCGGGCAAGAGCTGCTTCAGGTACTTTCATGCCATCCTGCAGCACAGCCCGAAGATCGTCAGCGCCTATGTCGGTCTCGAGGACGGTCGCTTCAATCAGACGCGGCGCATCGATCCGAAGGTAGAGGTGCAGGGCAAGCTGCCGCCCGAGGGGACGCGCTACGCCTATCGGTGGATCACGCCGCATCCCGGCCATCCCTTGATGGACCACTTCGTCTTCCTCGACGACGAGCTCAGGGAGCTCGGCGAGAGCGAGCAGGCCACGAACTACGATCCACGACGCCGGCTGTGGTACCAGAGCGCCGTCGAGGCGGGGAAGCTGACGATCTCCGACCCCGATATCTTCGCGACACTGGGGCTGATCGGCTTCACCGTCGCGGCGCCGTTCTACTCGGACTTCAAGCTGCTCGGGGTCGTGGCGATCGACATCACCCTGGAAGGGCTGGGCGAGTATCTTTCCGAACGCAAGATCAGCCCGGGCACGCTGAGCTACATCATGGACGACCAGGGGCGGGTGATCGCCGCGACGGATCAGTCCAAGACCTACGCGAACGTCCAGGGCAAGCTCCAGCTCCGGCACATCACGGCCCTCGAGAACGAACTGCCAGCGATCGCCTACAGCGCGCGGCCGCGCGGCAGCGACGGGCTCTACACGGTCGACTACCGCGACAAGGAATACATCGCGAGCCTCACCACGCTCGACGTCGGAAAGCGGTGGCAGCTTTTCATCGTGACGCCGATGTCGGATTTCACGGCGGCCTTCCAGGAGAACAACATGCGCCTCGTGGCGCTGGGCGTGCTCGCGACCGTGGTGCAGATCATCATCATCTACTTCCTGACCAGCATCATTTCGGCCCCTCTGGAGAGGCTCGCCTTCAAGGTCGGCAAGATCCAGGACCTCGGCACCGAACAACTTCCCTCGATCAATTCCTCGATCCGCGAGATTTCCGTCCTGTCGCGTGCGATCGACACGCTCGATGCCGCCGTCAAGTCGTTCTCCGCCTTCGTTCCGGTCGGGCTCGTGACCCAGCTGCTGAAATCCGAGCAGAAGCTGGAGCTCGGCGGGCACAGCCGCTTCCTGACAATCTTCTTCTCGGATCTGGAGGCTTTCTCCAGCCTCTCCGAGGAAGTGCCGTCCCAGGAGCTGCTGCTGCGCGTCTCCGCCTATCTGGAACTGGTGACCAAGACGGTCAATCAGGAGCACGGCACGATCGACAAGTTCATCGGCGACGGCGTAATGGCCTTCTGGGGCGCACCGGCGCTTCTCGAGGACCACGCGTGGCGCTCCTGCGTCGCGGCGATGCGCATCCAGCGCGGCATGGACGCACTGAACGCCCGCTGGACGGCCGAGGAGCTGAGGCCGCTGAACGTGCGCATCGGCATCCATTGCGACGCCGTCCTCGTCGGCAACATCGGCTCGAGGGAGCGGATGAGCTACACGGTGATGGGCGATGGCGTGAACATCGCTGCCCGGCTGGAGGGGATCAACAAGGAGTTCCAGACGCGGATCTGCATCAGCCATTCGGTTTTCAAGGAAGCAGGCGAGCGGCTGTGCGTGCGACCGATCGACGACGTCGTCGTCAAGGGGCGGCGGGCGAAGGTCCCCATCTACGAGTTGATGGGCGTGTACGGAGCCGACGATCCGGGGCTCGAGCCGAGTCCCGAGACCCAACGGTTGTGCAAGCTGACCCGCCTGGCCTATGAGGCCCTCGTCAAGGAGGACTACGCCGTGGCTGGGCGACGGTACCGCGACATTCTGGAGGAATTCCCGGAAGACCCGGTCGCCATGGTTCTCGCGCGGAGGCTGGTAACGGCGTAGAGGTGGATTGGGGCAGGGGGAAGTCTGGTGGGAAAGCCCAATCTCGTATCGAAGTGGCCGTCGGCGGCGGCGCTGTCGGCGCTGCGGCCCAGCGAGTACACGGCCGCGTTGATCCAGGTGCTTCGGATGCGCCGGGAGTGCGTGCGCGGTGCCAGGGTCCTGGAGGTCGGCTGCGGCAGCGGCGTCGCGCTCGGCGTGCTCGGCACGCTCGGGGCGGCCTCGCTCTGCGGGATCGACATCGAAGAGGACGCCGTGGTCTCCACGCTCGCGCTGCTGGCGGAGCTGGGACATGACGAGGCGTCGGAGGTCCATCGCGGCAACATGTGGCTGCCGGTCGCCGGCCGCCGCTTCGAGCTCGTCGTGGCCAACCTGCCGCACTTTCCGCTTGAACGCGCGGACATGCCCGGGCGGCTGCCCACCTGGAGCGCGGGCGGGCACGACGGTCGCCGGTTGCTCGATCCTTTCCTCGCCGGACTGGCCGACCATCTGGCGCCGGAAGGCCGCGCGTTCATCACGCACAACGCCTTCGTGGACCTCGAGCGCTCTCGGACGATACTCGCCGATGCCGGCCTGCAGCTCGGCATCGTGAGCACCACGATGGTCTACATCCCCGAGGAGAAGGTCGCCCGCATGAACGGCGCCATCCTTGCGGCCGAGCAGGGACGTTCGATCCATTGCTATGGCCGCTACGCATTCGCCGAGATGCATATCGCGGAGATCGCGCGGCCCGGAGCACTCGGTTGATCCGGCGTGTTCTGGCAGCCCTGGCCGCGCTGGCCGTCTCGCTCGCGACCTTGCCGGCACGGGCGGAGACACCCGATGCCGCGCTGGCCGATCTGCTCGCGCGGGTGCGCGCCAGGATTCCCGGGGCCTGCACACAGCCTGACGTCGACCGGCTGGTCAGGATCGAATGCAACAAGAAGATCCGCATCGGCGTGCGCGACTACTATCCTCTTTTCGCCATGCGCCACGGCGACCGGCGCGAAGGCTACGAGGTGGATGTCGGGCTGGCGATCGGCCGCATGCTGGGGGCCGACGTCGACTTCGTCCGCGTCAATGCCGCCACGCGCATCCCGTTGCTGGCCGATGATCGCATCGATCTGATCATCGCCACGATGGGGCACAACACGCAGCGTGACACGCAGGTGAAGTTCATCCGGCCACACTACTACCAGTCGGAAACGGTGGTCGTCGGCCCGCGCGGGCTTCCGGTGTCGGGGATGGCGGACCTGGCGGGCCGTACGGTCTGCGTGACCATCGGTAACGGCTCCAACGCCCAGCTCGTCGCCCAGGGCGCGCGCCTCATGCTGTTCGACGAGGCAGGCGTGCTGCCCGATCGTCTGCGCGATCAGACGTGCAGGCTGGCGGCCCAGGACGACAGCTTCTTCGCCAAGTACTTCGCAGAGCCCGATTTCGATGCCGGCTTCGAGACGAAGTTCGGCTTCGCTCAAGTGCCGTGGGGCATGGCGGTCGCCCGCCAGGGCAGCGACGAGCTCGCGCGCGCGCTCGAACTGATCATTCAGATCTTCCATCGCGACGGCCTGTTCATCGACATCGGCCGTCTGCACAGCATCGGCCTGCGATTTCTCGAGCTGCAGCGACAAGTGTGGCGTCGAATCGAATGCAACACCGCGGAGGGCAGCAGCAACCCCGACTGCATCCTGCCGCCGCTCGACGCTGCCCTCAAGCAGACCAGCTTCGCGCCCTCCGTCGGTGCCTTCGAAGAGTGGCTCGATCGCGCTGCAGGAATCGAGCTCACCCTGCCGATGTTCAAGACGGCGCCGGCCTGGTCGGTGTTCAAGGACGGCGTAGGATACTCCCTGATCCTGATCATCGGCGCACTTGCCGCCACGCTGGCGTTCGCCGTCGTGCTCGGGGCGGCGATGGGGGCGCGACCGGGCCTCCTGCGGTGGCCGGCACGCATGCTGACGGTCCTGCTGCAATCGTCCCCCATCGTGCTCACGCTGGTGATCGCCGCGGCCCTCGCCCATGGCGTGTTCGCCTATTCGGCGGCGGTGGCGCTGGCGGCCGCGATCGTGGCGCTGGGCCTCGCCAACGGCGCCAACGCGGGCCAGGCGATCGGCGAAGCGATGTGGAGCCTGCGCGCCGAAGGCGTGGCGGAAATCGGCCTGTTCGGGAAGGCGCTCAGCCGCGCCGCGACCCAGATCGTCGCCTTCCTGATCAACGCTGCGAAGGGGACGCCGATCGCCAGCTTCATCGGTGCGCCGGAGCTGCTGAGCGCGCTGACCGACATCACGTCCTTCTCGAGCGGACGCGTGACGACCTACACCATGCTGCTGGTGTTCTACACCGCCGTGGCGATGCTGGTCGTCCTCCTCTGCCGTCGGCTGCAGCGGTGGCTGGAGCGACGTCCAGCCGGGGAGGCGGTGCCGGCATGAGCGTGCTTACGGATCTGCTGCCGGGCGGCTTCCTGCCGCAGTTCATGGCCGGCATGGTCGTGAACTTCGAGATCGCCCTGATATCGATCGCCGTCGGGCTGGCGCTGGGCATGCTGCTCGCGCTGGGGCGGCTGGCCGGCGGCCCGCTCGGCGCCCTCACGGCGTCGCTGGTGGCACTGATGCGCGCTGCGCCGACCTTCGTCGTGATGTTCTTCCTGCTGAACACGGTTCCGCGCGACGCCAAGATCTTCGGCCTGTCATTCGCACTCTCGGGCGTCATGACGGTCGCGCTGTCCCTGGTCCCCTATTCGGCTGCCTACGTGGCCGACGCGGGCCTCGACATGTTGCGGCATCTGCGGGCCGGAGCGACCCATGGCGCCCTGCTCTTCCTGCCCAACGTGACGCGGGCATTCTTCGTGCTCGTGATGTCATCGAGCGCCGGCGCCGCCATCGGCGTCACGGAAGGAATCACGGTGATCCTGCGGCAGGCCGAGCAGCTGCCCGTCCTGGGCGATCGGCTGGCGCTCTTCGCCGTGGGCATCCTCCTGTTCGGGATTCCGCTGCAGCTGGCGTTCATCGTGATCGGGGTGATCCAGCGCCACCTCGGCCGCGCCGCCGAGGTGACGGACGAGGCGAGTGCCTGAGCGGCCATCGATGGCAGGCGCATTCGCCGGGGCGCCGGCCTCCAGCCGCGAATGTCGTTGGCCGGCAACCAGCAGAGACGGGAGGCGTTTACGGGCGGGCTTGCCTCGGCGGCTGCCGCCCGGCAATCATTCCACAGAGTGTCGGAGGTGACATGCAGATTCACCGCATTGCTTGCAGCACGCTGATGATCATGGCCGGCTGGATGAGCGTGGCTGACGCGCAGTCCCAGACGGCCAAGGCGTCGCTCAAGGACGGGGCCGGCAAGGAGGTCGGCCAGGTGCAACTCACACAGCTGCCTCACGGCGTTCTCCTCAAGGTATCGCTGAAAGGCGTGCCGCCGGGCGAGCATGCCTTTCATATTCATGCCGTCGGCAAGTGCGAGGCGCCCTTCACCAGCGCCGGCCCGCACTTCAATCCCGCCGGTCACAAGCACGGGCTCGAAGCCAAGGAAGGCGCCCATGCCGGCGACATGCCCAACCTCCATGTTCCGGCCAATGGCGAACTCGTCGTCGAAGTGGTCAATCCGATGGTCTCCCTGACCAAGGGCCAGTCCAATACGCTGTTTGATGCCGACGGATCGGCTGTCGTGATCCATGCCGGCGTGGACGACTACAAGACAGATCCGGCCGGCAATGCCGGCGAACGCATTGCGTGCGGCGTCATCATGCAATAGGTGATCCCGGGGGCGGCGCGGAAGTTCGGTGTCGATGCCGGCCGTCCACGGGGAGTGACCTTGAGTCCGATCGGAACGGCCGTCGTCGCCTTCTTCCTGATCCTCGGCGGCACGATCGCGGGGATGCTGGTACGTGCGCGGATGCCGGAACATCATCTGACCGGCGATTCCAAGGACGTGATACGGGTCGCGACGGCGCTGGTCGCCTCGCTGACGGCTTTGGTGCTGGCGTTGATGTTCGCGGCCACCCGGACCTCCTTCGAGCAGACCAGCTCAGCGGTCAGCCGTCTGGCGGTGGACTTCAGGGAACTCGATGAAATTCTCGAGGATTACGGGCCGGAGGGACTGCCGATCCGAGCACAGTTGCGAGCCGAGATCGGACCCCTGATCGCTTCGATCTGGCACGAGCAGGCGCCGGACGGCGTCCCGTCGGGCACCACCCGGCGTTCGCATGGCGCCGGCGCTCTGTCCATGATCCGCGAGCTGAAGCCCGCGACGCCGGCCCAGTCCTCTCTGCAGGCGCGTGCCGTGCAGGTGGCGAACGACATTTCGCAGGCGCGGCTTTCTCTTTTCGCGCAGCCTCCCGACTCGGTATCCAGGCCGTTCATGATCGTTCTGGTGCTGTGGCTGACCTTCATTTTCACGACCTTCGCGATGTCGTCGAAACCGAATCCGACGCTGATGGCCGTGCTCTGTGTCTGCATCCTGTCTGCATCGGCCGCCCTGTACCTCATCCTCGAACTCGGATTGCCCTTCGGCGGTCTTATGACGGTCTCGAGCGAGCGCCTGCGGGCTGCCTTGCCTCCCCTCTGACCCGCCCTGGTCCCGGACAGACAGTCGTCGGGCGACCCCACGGCAGCTTTTCCAGATTTGCCTCGGCGGCGATCAGACTAGGATGCTACGGGGGCCATGGGGGATCAGTGCCAGGAGACCGCATGCCGACATCCGCCCGCTCTCGCCTTCTGACCGTGGCTGTGTTCGCCGCAGGCGTCGTCGCGGTGCTGATCGGTGGCGCGTGCAGCGTGTGGGCGTGGCGCACGGAGGACACGGCGCTCGTCTTCCGGATCGCCCTGCCGACGCTGACCGCGTGGCTCGTCCTGGCGATGGCGCACCTGGCGTGGAAGCTGGGCCGCACGCCCCGGCAGGCAGCCCCTGCGATGGACTGGCCCGATCCCTTGCAGAGTCTGCTTGCCGCGCCCAAGCGCCAGCCCGACGAGACCGTGCGGCGGCGATGGCCGGATGCGCAGTACTGCCAGCAGCTGGAGCTGCCGCCCGAGCCCGACACGTCCTGGTGGCTGCGGCGGCGGCGGCGACGCGTGGCTCTGCTCATCGGCCTGCGGGACGGCAGTCGCCATGTCAGGGTGACCGACGCCTCGCGACCCTATCGCGAGCTGCCGGCGCGGCGAGCGGGCATGGCGGAAGCACAAATGGGAGGCGGCGAGGACGGGAGTGCCAAGGGGCGAAGGACTTCGCCCTCGCGATGACGGCGTCCCATCAGATGGGCTTGGCCAGGGAATCGGCGATGTTCTTCGCCAGCATGTCCAGCGTGTAGAACTTCATGAGCTGATCGCGGCCCCACGACAGCTCCGTCGATTCGATCATCATCATCGAGGCGAGGCGCCTCGAATCGTCCTGGAACGTCTCGGCCCTTGGCTTCCGACGTGTCTCGTATCGTGCGAGCGCTCCGGCAAGGAAGCGGGCATCCGTCCGCCCGAGCTCGTCATCGAGCACCGCGGCCGATTCCAGGGCCATCGAGGCGCCGACACCGGCCGTCGGCAGGAAGGCACAGGCGGCGTCGCCGAGCAGGGCAACGCGGCCTTTCACCCAGTGCCGGGTGCGCGCGTCCGACAGCTTCCACCAGAAAGTATCGCCGAGATCGTCCGGCAGTGCGTCGAGCAGGTCGGCGACGCTGGGACCGAGCGCCGAGAAGTGCGTCCTGACCCTGGAGCCGTCGCGACCGACGGCGTCCGGTCCCATGAGGCGTGCCGGCGCGGCGGCAACGATGCCCAGCGCGCCCTTGACGGGATACACGCCGAGGAAACGGCCGGCGCCCCAGTGCTCGCGCACGGCCGTCGGCGGGCGCTCGGAACCCCGGACGATCCAGACCCAGCAGCCCCATCCGGTATCGTGGTCGTTTGCCGCGCCGAACAGCGCCCGTCGGACCGTGGAATGGATGCCGTCGGCTCCGACCAGGAGATCGCAGTCGGCCTGACCGCCATCCGACAGCGTGACGAGGACCTTGTCGCCTCTTTCCTCGACGCCGGTCACGGACGTGCCGAAATGGAGCGGGACATCGACGCAGCGCGTGCGCAGCAGCGCGAGCAGCTCGCCGCGCATCAGGCCGCCCGAATAGCCGAAGCGGTCGAGCATCGGGCCAAGCTCGTACGTGTGGATCTCTTCACCGTGGCCGTTGCAGACCGTATAGGTCGCCATCGCCTCGCTGGCGGCGCGGAAGCCTTCGATGAGGTCGAGGCCGTGCAGCACGCGGGCTCCGATCGGATAGAGGCCCAGCATGTAGCCGCTATGCTCGAAATCCGGCGCACGCTCGTAGAGCTCGGCGGTGGCGCCCCTCTGGCGCAGCAGCGCGGCCAATGCCATGCCGCCGATGCCGGCGCCGGCGATGATGATCTTCATGTGGCCTGCTCCCTTCGACGGATGGTCCTCCGCCGCCGATGGCACGGCAGCGGGATGCCCCAGCGGGTATAGGCCTTCCGTCGGCTTCCGGCATCGGCGCCACGCACCGATTTTTCCTGTAGGTTGCGCACCTACGAGGAGATCGCATGGCGCCAGCGGCGAGCGTACTGATCGTGGACGACCACGCCATCGTCTGCTTCGGATTGGCGCAGATCCTGGCGGACGACCGGCGCTTCGTTGTCTGCGGCGAGGCGGCGAGCGCTGACGAGGCGCGCCGCCTGACCGAGCGGCAGCGGCCGACGCTCGCGATCGTGGACCTCGTGATGGGCGGCCGCGACGATCTCGGCCTGGTCCGGGAGCTGCTCTGCCTGTCCCCCGGCATGCGCATCCTCGTCTACTCGGCGCAGCCGGAGCTGGTCTATGCGGCGCGGGCCTTCGAGGCAGGGGCGCACGGCTATCTCATGAAGGATGCCGGCGTCCAGGCCGTTCCCGAAGCGCTGGGTGCGTTGATGCGCGGCGAGCGCTGGGCGAGTTCGGCCGTGCAGCGGGCGATGTTCCAGCGGGCGGCGGGCGGTGCGCCGCCGGTCGGAGGGCTCGATGACCTGTCCGATCGGGAGTTGCAGGTGTTGCGGCTCCTCGGAGGCGGCCTGGGAACGGCCGAGATCGCGCACAGGCTCGCGCTGAGCATGAAGACGGTCGGCACCTACCGCGAGCGGTTGAAGTCGAAGCTCGCCGTCGACAACGCGCAGCAGCTGGAACGCCGTGCTGCCGACTTCGTCCGTACCGGCAAGATCTAGACATGACGCCAGACGGCGAATCGCGCGACGCGTCGGGTGATTTCGCTTGCGAGCTCATCGACGTGAACCTGCGGCGAATCCCCTGGCTTCTCGTGGCCTCGATGCCGCTCTCGCTGTGGCCGCTCGCCGCCTACTGGAAGGACGTTGCCATGGGCGGCCTGCGCCTCGTGCTCATCGCCGATCTCGTCAGCGCCGGCCTCTTCCTGGCGCTCAACGGCGTCGTGCGCAGGTTGCCGGGAGAGTCGCCTTGGCGCGCGGCCTACGTGTGGACGGCCGTCGTCCTCGCCCTGGCCTACATGGACGGCTATCATTTCCTGGTCGAACGGTCGTTCGGCGCGAGTCCGGTCTACATCCTCGGCGTGATCATGGCGGGGACCATTTTCCTTCTGCCACCGCGCCGTTTCCTGCCGCTGCTCGTCGGCAACCATCTGGTCTATTGCGCGGATGTCGGATGGACGGAAGGGACGCTGCCGGCGCTGATCGAGAACACGACCGGCGCGACTATTGCAGGCCTTGTCTCGGTACTTCTCTATCGGGCGCGGCGCGAGGAGTTCTTGCAGCGCCGGGCGCTCGCCGTTGCCAATCACGTGCTCGCCGAGACCAACGCGCAGCTCAACGACCTGATGGCGATCACGGCGCATGACCTGCGCAGCCCACTGCTGGGCATGCGCGACCTCGTCGCACTGGCGATCCGGTCCGCACCCACGGGGCGGATGACCGAGACATTGGGCGTCCTCGCGCGTACCTGCGGCGAACTGATTGCCCTGGTGAATCGTCTGCTCGATGCGCATTCCGCGGAGCAGCGCGCGCTGACCGGATCCGAGCTCCAAGTCGCGGACGTCGCGGTTCTGGTCCGTTCGGCTGTCGATCGTATCCGCCCCCGGGCGGGCGGCCGTTCAATCGACCTGCGAATGGAGCTGCCGCAGGACGCCGTTCTCGCGGCCGTCGATCCGGCGGCGCTTGGCCAGGTGCTGGACAACCTGCTTGCCAACGCCGTGAAGTTCTCGCCAGCCGCGGCGACCGTTCTCATTCGCCTTTCCGGCGGACCTCAAGATGACGGCGCCTGGCGCTGCGACGTGATCGATGCCGGCCCTGGCGTCGCTCCTGCCGACCGCGAGAGGCTCTTCCAGAAGTTCCGGCGGGGCGGCACGCCTGCTGCGTCCGGCGATGCCGGTACCGGTCTCGGCCTGTTCATCGCCGCCAGCCTGATGAAGGCGATGGGGGGCCGGATCGAGCATGCGCCGGTGGAGCCTCATGGCTCGCGATTCACGATGGTCGGCGCCGGGGCAGCCGAGCTGCGCCCCTGAGTCCGGAGTCTGGCTGCCACGCAGGAGACGTCTTCGGCCAGGGTCGTGAGCGCCTCGGCCTCCTCCTCGGAAGTGCGCCCGGCCAATGGCTGCATGAGCAATGCCCCGAAGGCGGCATTGCCCTCGTGCAGCGGCAGTGCGATCGTCCCCTCGCGGCTGACCTGCATCCGCCCGTTCATGATGGCCCGCTGGGCCAGGTCCGACACCGTCGCCTCCTCGCTGTGGACGGCCGTGGCCGGATCCAGCGTACCGGCAGATGCCACGACACGCACCGCGCCGTCTTCGTGGATGGCCACGCAGCAGAAGCGCTGATCCGCCAGTTCGATCAGCAGGGCGCACAAGCCATCGAAGAGGTTGTCCACGGAACCAGCCCTCAGCATCATTCCCCCCGCGGCTTGTACCGCCTTGAGCAGCCGTGTGAGCCGGCGTCCGTCCTCCTTCCGCCGGATCTCCTCCGTGACGTCATGCACAAAGATCTGGCGATACGTTTCGCCGTCGATTTCCAGGACGCTGGTGCTGATCTGCACTGGAAAGGTCGTTCCATCCTTGCGCTTGTGCCATGTTCGGCAGAGCACGTGCGGCTGTTGGAGCACGTGCCGCCACTCGTGGTCGAAGGCTTCGCGAACTTCGGGGGCGCACAGGTCGCGTGCGCTCATTCGCAGCAGCTCCTGAACGCTGTAGCCGTAGGCCTGCGCGGCGGCCTCGTTCGCATCCAGTATCCTTCCGTCGGCATCCAGCATCATGTGGATGTCCCGCGTTGCCTGCGAGATCGCGGCGTAGCGCCCGCGGGCCTGGCGGCTTTGCCGCTCCTGCTGGCTTCGGAAGTGCGCGAAAGCCCTCTTCTGGCTGTGTCGGAGGGCCAGCAAGAGGAGGCCGGCGACGACGATCGTGCTGCCGAAAAGCGCGACGACCAGATCGATGCGGCGATTGATCGGCGCCATGACTTCGGCAAGGGGGGCCTGCGCGACGACGGTCCAGCCGGCGGCCCGGGCTTCCCGTGACGCCGAGAGGACCTCCACGCCCCGGTAGTCTCGCCCGATGCGGACGCCGTCGCCGTCGGTCAGGGCGGCGGCAGCAGCGAGGTCGGGCGTCGACAGTGGCAGCCGGAATTCGAGTGGCTTCTGCGGTCCTTCGAGCCCGGCGGGCGGAAGGACGTAGACGATCTCATTGCCGTCGCGCTGGACGAGAAGGGTCTTCGAACTCGGGCTCGAACTCGCGGCCGGCGACGCCGCGATCTGCTTGAACAGGGTGGATGCCGGATGCACCGCGATGGCGGCGACGAGCAAGGCGGCTTTGGGATCATCGAGAGCGTGGAAGGGCTGCAGGAAGACCATGGTCGGGGTCGGCGGCCGTCCTGCAAGATGGATCGTGTCGACGACGAACTTGTCTTGCACAGCCGCCCGCCGGACGGCTGCGGGAAGACGCGCATCGTCGCGATCGACGCCGATGGCGGCAAGATACCGACCGTCGGCCGTAAGAAGCGCGACGCCGCTACGCTCGCCATGGCCGGCCATGACCTGGGCCAGCGTCACCTCGACGATGTCGCGCAGGGTGCGGTTGGAATCGACCTCCGCCAGCGGCAATCCCCGCAGCGCCGTGGCCATCAGTTGGACATCGATCATGCGTTCGTAGAGCCACTGGTCGATCTGCTGGGCCTTGATCCCGGCAATGTCAGACAGCTGCGCAGAACGTTCTGCGCGAAAAGCATCTCGCAGATCGGTCGTCAGCAGACTTCCCACGCCGGTCAGGGCGAGCGCGAAGGCCACGAACACGACGACGAGCAGCCCTCCATTCCGCGGCGCATCCAGCTGGTCGTCCCTTTCGCGGGCATGTCGGGCTGAGCGAAAGAGGAAGGCCGCTCCGAACACGATCAACCCGAGAACCAACGCTATGGCAAGCAGCACCCACGGCGAGAGGAGATCCTGGACGGCGCGCTCGAATGCCGGCAGGACGGCGAGGTGCTCCTCGAAGGTAAGCAGGGCTCCCACGAGCATGATCCCGAGCAGCGCCAGGGAAGCTGCGACGAAGCCGAGCGGACGCGTGAAGGAGACGACGCCGAAGACGCGTGGAAGCTTGTTCATCGTTCGCCCCTTCGCGCCACGACCGCCTGACGCGGTCGTGATCGATCCCATAAATGCAATTCTGCGTTTTGGCTTGATCCAGGACAAGTGTGAAATATTCTTGACGCGTGCCTATGGCGCCTCCGTTTGACTATGGGAATGTTTCCATGCGCGACAGTGGGGGCTGACGATGGCGGCAACCATGCGCGGACAGCTGGATGGCTGGCTCCTCGGGCTGATGCTGTGCATGATGTGCACCTCGGTCGCGGCGGGAACCATCACGACGGAGAGCCGCTCGATCCCCGGACTTACGGCACGGACTCCGATTGTCACCCACCTGCTTCGGTTCACCGGCCGGATCGAGGAGGGTGACGCCGATCGACTGCGCGGGATCCTCGAGCAGGTGAGGCGGAACGCTCCTCAACGCGGCGATGAACCCTTGGCCATGATCGAGCTCAGCAGCCTGGGCGGAGATCTCCTCGAAGGGCTGAAGCTCGGCTATATGCTGCGCGAATTCGAGGTGGGGACGATCGTTCGCAAGGCCGACATCTGTCTCTCCGCCTGCGCCCTCTTCTTTTTGGGAGGGACCGCCAATCGACTGCCGCCGAGGGCGCTGCCGAGCCGCACCATCGAGATCGGTGGACAGGTGGGCTTCCATAGTTTCTACACCGACCCGGCGCTCATCGAGCGCGAAACGGACGGGAATGCCGTCGCGGGCATCGTCCGCGGGTTCGGGCTGGCGCGTGCCGGCGCCTCGGCGTTGATCCGGTTTGGTGCTGACATGGAGATCGATCCCGGCTTCATCGCCGGACTGCTCGCGAAATCTCGCGAGGAGTGGCTCTACGTGGCAACCGATCAGGAATTCCTGAGTGTGAGAGCCTGTCCCAGCGGTTCCGAGCCACGCCTGGGGCGCCCCGAACAGCAGGCCGTGAACGTCTGCAATCACGCAACGGGATGGTTCTCCGTTGCCACGCCCGACCAGGTGAGCTCGATGTCCGCGACGCAGGCGCGGCGCCAGCTTCTCGAGCACGTTCACCGGAACATCGAGAGCTTCAACGTGAAGGGGCCAATGGTCGCGCAGCTCGGCGCCGTTCTGCTCTCTAGGGACGATCGTCTGGTGGAGAGCGTCTACAACGACCTGAGGGCGGGAGGCCTTCCCTTGCCACGGACCTTCACGCGGAACATGCAGGTGCAGGGTTTCTCTTCCGGTGCGCTTCAATTGCATTGTCACGTGACGCTCGATCTCGGCGACCCGGACAAGTTCGATCTCGTCCTTGCGGGCCCGACGGGCCTCCTGCCTCCGTTTCGTCCGCCGCCGCGTGCCTGTCCGAGGCTCTTCCGCTACGATCGGAACGAGATGATCAATCCCCCGCGGGCGCGCGGCTGACCGACCGATCTGCGCGGCGCCACGCCGTCGGACAGCCTCAGGTATGCGCCAGACGCTTGATCTCGATCAAGGCCGCAGCAGGTCCGCGCCGTCCATTGAAGGCTTCTTTGTGCCTCCCGGCAGGACGGCTGGTCGGGACTTGGGTGAGCCATCATGAAGGGGTTCGTACTCCCGCTTGCGACGGTGCTGGCTGCTTGTGCCACATCTACAGCCGCGGTTGCGGGGAGCATCACCACGACGAGCGAGGCCATACCCGGGCTGACCGATCGGACCGCCATCGTGAGCTACACGATCCGGTTCACCGGGCGGGTGGAGGCCGGCGACGCCGATCGGATGCGGCATGTGCTCGAGGGCCTCAGACGGACCTCTGCGCGACCGGAAGGCCGTCCGCTGGCGGACGTCGAGCTCAGCAGCTCCGGCGGCGATCTGTTGGAAGGGATCGCGCTCGGCTATCTGTTCCGCGAATTCGAGGTGGCGACGATCGTCCGCAGGTCCGACATCTGCCTGTCGTCCTGCGCGCTGGCCTTCCTGGGCGGAACCATCGAGCGCCGGCCTCCGATTCCCTTGACGAGTCGCACGATCGAGATCGGCGGCCAGGTAGCTTTCCACAGCTATTCGGCCGATGTCGCCGCTATCGCGAGCGAGACGGCAAGTGATCCGACTGCCGGCATCTCTCGGGGACTCAGCCTGGCGCACGCCGGTGCCTCCGTGCTGGTCCAGTACGGCGCCGACATGGGGATCGCGCCCGGATTCTTTGCGAAAGTCATGAACCTCCCGGATGGCGCGTGGCAATACGTCGACAGGAACGCGGCCTTTCTGGACATCGGGGCGTGTCCGAGCGGTGTGGAGCCGCCATTGGGCCCACTCGCGCGTCAGGCGGCGAACATCTGCAATCATGCGACCGGGTGGTTCTCCGCGGCATCTCCGGCACAGGCATGGCCGATGTCGACACGGGAGGTGAGACGGCATCTGCTTGATCACGTCTACGGCCATATCGCCGGCTTCAAGGTCCAGGGTCCGCTGGTCGCGCAGCTGCGCGCCGTCATCGGATCGAAGGACGACCACATGCTGAGGGGGATCTACGAAGATCTGCGGGAGGCCGGCATCCCGTTGCCGCATGTGTTCTCGCGCAGCTTCGTGGTGTCGGGCCTCAGGCGGGGAGCGCTGGACCTCACATGCTACGTTTCCCTCGACGACGACGAGCCGGACAGGTTCGATCTCGTGCTTTCCGGGCCCCGAGGCCTGTTGCACGCCTTTCATCCGCCGCCGAGAGCCTGTCCCCGCTTGTTCCGCTACGACCGTGACGAGATGATCAACCCCCGTCGGTCGGGGTAGCCTATGTGGCCTGCGCCATCGCGACCCTGCGAGACGGAAAGGGCGGAAAGGCGAGCGCGATGGCCGCGGCGCCAAGGCCGATGCCCAGCGAGCCGATGTAGAGCCAGCCGTAGCTGCCGGTGGTGTCGTAGATCCAGCCGCCAAGGACGGGTCCGAGGGCCATGCCGAGGCTGGAGATCATGGCGGCAGCGCCGAACACCGTGCCCATGATGCGCATGGGGAAGTACTCGCGGGCGATCACGGCGTAGAGCGGCATGACGCCGCCATAGGCCATGCCGAAGACGACCGCGACGGCATAGAACTCGCCGAGCTGACGGACGAAGAAGTAGGCGCCGGCTGCCAGCGCCTGGATGAGCAGGCCGACGACCAGCATGTGCTTGGCGCCGAAGCGGTCGCCTGCCAGCCCGAAGGCCAGCCGGCCGCCCAGGCCAGCCAGGCCTTCGACGCTGTAGATGGTCACCGCGGCCATTGCCGGAAGACCGCAGGCAAGCGCGTAGCTCACCGTATGGAAGATCGGCCCCGAATGGGTCGCACAGCAGCAGAAGAAGGTCGCCGACAGCACGAGGAACTGCGGTGAGCGCAGTGCCTGCGTCACCGTCATTCCCGCGCCTCCGGCCGCGGAATCGGTCGCCGCCGCTCCGGAGCCGCCGCTCTCCAGGATCGGCGGCCGGCGCACCAGCAGGGCCGCCGGCACGACCAGCCCCCAGGCCAGCAGCGCGATCACGAGCTGCGCCGTACGCCAGTCGTAGTGGGTGATCAGCCAGCTTGCGAACGGCGAGATCGTCATGGGCGCGACCCCCATGCCTGCCGAGACGATGGACACGGCGAGGCTGCGGTGCTTCTCGAACCAGCCGGTGACGGTGGCGATCATCGGGGCGAAGACCGCGCCGGCGGCGACGCCGACCACCACGCCGTAGACGATCTGGAACTCGAGCAGGCTCTCGGCGCGGCTGGCCAGCAGGAGCCCGAGTCCCAGCAGGAACCCGCCCGAGAGCGCCACGACGCGCGGCCCGAACCGATCGGTCAGCGCGCCCCATCCGAAGGCAGCGACGCCCATCGTCAGGAAGTCCAGGGTCATGGCGCTCGATATCCCGGTGCGCGACCAGCCGGTCGCCTCCGTCATCGGCTGCAGGAACACCGCGAGCGAGAACAGAGCTCCGACCGCGACGCAACCCATCAGCGCGCCGGCGGCAACGACGACCCATCCGTAATGCAGCTTCATCGCCACCCTCGCCACCATTTCCGCGAACACTTAACCAATATGTTAAGTAAAGGCAAGTGCGGAACGTCCCATCGGTGCGATGGGCTGCCTACTCCTTGATCCCCATGCGGGCGCGCCATTGCCAGGGCGGCATGCATTTGTGGCCGTGCAGCCCGCGTCGCGCCGCGGTCGCGGCATCTTCCTGCGAGATGTAGCGCGCGGAGTACGGCAGGAAGGCGAGGGCATGTCCGCCGGTGACCATGGCGGCGCCGAGATCCACCCCGTCGGCGCGGCAGACGGCGATGGTCTCGCCGTTGCGGCTGCCCATGGTCGTGCAGTCGAGTTCCTTGTCCTCTATCAGCTCGCCGAGATACGCGCGGGCCGCCCAGCCGGCCGGCCAGCCGTCGGCGCAGATCTGCTCGGGATCCGCCGCATCGATGCCGTGCAGCCGATACGTCGTGCCGTCGACTTTCAGCGTATCGCCGTTCACCGCTTCCTGAGCGCCCGCCGGAACCGCCATTGCCGCCATGACGGCGAACAGCCCGGCAGCCGCGGATGCTCGAACGCGTGGGCGGGATCGTCGCGCCTTGCGGAACAGAACCCTTCCTCCCTCATGCGATGCGTGGACCGACATCTTGCCATGCGGGGCCGCAGGCACAAGGCGGGACCGCTGACCTCCGCACGAACGATGCAGCGAACGCATGCCGGCTGCCACGCATCATCAGGGCGGGCACGGCAACTGGAATGCTTATTGCTGGCTGCTTCACAGCGTGCGTAGCGGCGGAGGATGCGATGAACGTGCAGGTGAAGGACTATTTGACGCCCGTCCAGGCGGTGCAGACCGGGGCGCCCCGCGAAATCCCGGTGATAGACCTCGCGCCGTTCCTGTCGCACGCACCCGGCGACCTGGCGAGCTGCGCGTCCCAGCTCCGCGATGCGCTGGAGAATGTGGGCTTCTATCTGGTCGTCAATCATGGCGTGCCTCAGCAGACGATCGACGAGGCCTATGCTGCCGTCCGGCGCTTCTTCGCCTTGCCCGAGGAGGTCAAGACGGCGCTGCTGAAAAACGAGCACAATATCGGCTACGCACCGATCAGGTCGCTGTACAATCGCGCCACCTCCAATCTGAACGACGAGCGTCAGGTCAGGAGCGCCGCGGAATCCTTCTTCATGAAGGCCGACCTGCCGGCGGATCATCCCGACGTGCTGGCCGGCAAGCGCTTCCGGGCCCCCAACCAATGGCCGCCGGAGGCCGCCGCGCCGGGCTTTCGGGCCGCGATGGTGCGCTACATCGGCGCGCTGGAAGCCCTCGGCAAGTCGCTGCTGCCGCTCTATGCCGCGGCGCTCGACCTGCCGGCAGACTGGTTCGACGAGGCCTTCGTCGATCCGATGTACACGCTGCGCATCTCGCGCTACCCGCGCCAGGAGACGCTGGGCGAACGGGAGCAGGGGCTGCCGCCGCACACCGACACGTCGTTCATGACGCTGCTGCCCTACAATCGCATCCAGGGCCTGCAAGTGCGCCTCACCGACGGGCGGTGGGTCGATGCACCCGCCGTGCCCGGCAGCTTCGTCGTGAACAGCGGCAACATGCTGCGCCGGTGGAGCAACAACCGCTGCATGTCGACGCCGCACCAGGTGGTGAACCTGTCGCCGGAGGAACGCTACGCCATGCCGTTCTTCCTCGACGTCAACCGTGACTGGCGGATGGCGTGCCTGCCGAGCTGCACGTCCGCCGACAACCCGCCCCGGTACGAACCGATGACCTACGCCGAATACATGGCCTGGTACACGACCGACTACGTCGGCACGCCGAAATCCTGAGATCCGAGACCGGAGGACATTGAGTCGTGAAAGCACTTTCCCTGACGGCAGCCGTGGCCGCCTTCCTGCTCGCCGCCCCGGCACTCTCGACACCCGCGCGCGCCGATGCGGCCAACCCCGTGCTGCGGGCGGGGCTCACGCTGGAAGTCTCGACCCTCGACCCGGTGCGGGCCACGAACTACGGCGAGAACATCATCGTCCTGAATGTCTACGACATGCTGGTGTTCCCGACGCCGGACAACAAGGTGGTCCCCTGGATCGCCAAGTCGTGGGACATCTCCGATGACCGCAAGACCTACACCTTCCACCTGCGCGACGACGTGCTGTTCCACGACGGCAAGCCGGTCCAGGCGGATGACGTCGCCTTTTCCATGCGGCGCGTGCTGACCCTGCCGGGCCTGGTCGGCGGCTACCTGCGCAACGTCGACAAGGACCGGATCGAGGTGGTCGATCCGCAGACGATCCGCTTCCATCTCAAGGAGGCCGATCCCACCTTCATCCGCGCGCTGGTCAACCTCAAGATCCTGAACAGCAAGCTGCTGATGGCGAACAAGGCCGAGGGGCAGTACGGCGAGTACGGCGACTACGGGGTGAAGTACCTGCAGAACAAGGACGCGGGATCGGGCCCGTACTACATCGCCGAGTTCAAGGCCGGCGAAGGGCTCCTGCTCAAGGCCTTCAAGGACTACAAGCTGCGACCCTTCGAGCCCGGCGCGCCGGTCGAGGTGAAGCTGCGCATCATCCCCGAGGTCGTCACGCTCGAGAACAAGATGCTGGCGGGCGAATTCGATGTCAGCCTGGTCAGCCCGTCGCCGCCGCGCGTCAAGATCTTCGCCGACAATCCCAAGTTCGCGGTCGATACCTGGCCGACGCTGAACAACTACTACGTCGTCATGAACACGACGAAGCCGCCGCTGGACGACGTGAACGTGCGCAAGGCGATCTCGCACGCTTTCGACGCCTCGACGGTGATGAACAAGATCTACTCGGGGGGCATCCGCCTCAAGGGCCCGGTTCCGGAGGCGCTGCTCGGCAAGTGCGACGGCATCGAGACCTACGAGTACGACATGAAGAAGGCGGCCGCGTACCTCGCGAAGTCGAAGTACAAGCCCGACGACCTCAAGAAGTTCAAGCTGGAGTACGCATCGACCGCGGGCGCGGAGGCCTTCGAGAAGGTCGGGCTGCTGCTGACGCTCAACCTGAAGAAGCTGGGCCTCAATGCCGAGGTCAAGACGGTGCGCTGGACCGACATCGTGGCGGCCCAGACCAAGCCGGAATCGGCCTATCCCTTCGTCTTCTTCTACGATTCGGCGCGCGTGCGCCATCCCAGCCCGCTGCTCACCTTCTATACGAAGAAGGGTTGGGGAGCGCCTTATCCCAGCGGCGGCATCTACTGGGAGAATCCGGAGGTGACGGCCCTGATGGAGAAGGCGTCGCTGATGGCCGATGGCGCACCGGAGCAGTACAAGCTCTACTGCGAGGTCCAGAAGAAGATCGCCGCCGAGGCGCCGGCCGTCTTCTCGCACAACGACATCCGGGTGCAGCCGCGCTGGAAGTACCTGAAGGCGGCGACGCAGGATGGCGGCTCGTCGCAGTACGAGTACCGGTTCGAGACCTTCCGCTTCGACACGAAGGATCCCGATTTCGTGACCAACCAGGGCAAGTGAGGGCAGGCGGCACCATGCGGTTCCTGCGTCGCGTCCTCAACATGCTGGTGGTGCTGCTGTTCGTCTCGCTGCTGATGTTCGTGCTGGTGCGCGTCCTGCCGGGCGATCCCGTCGGGGCAGCGCTGGGCGAGGGGGCGACGACGGAGCAGGTCGCGAAGTTCCGCGCCCAGATGGGCATGGACCAGCCTCTGCAGGTCCAGTACTTCGCCTATCTGCGCGGCCTGCTCGACGGGCATTTCGGAGTCTCGCTGATGGAGCCGCGCGATGTCGGCACCATCGTCTGGGAGCGTCTGCCGGCGACACTGGAGCTGGTGATCTGCTCGCTCCTGCTCGCGGTCGTGGTGGGCGTGCCGCTGGGCGTCCTCTCGGCGACGCACCGCAACGGGCCCGTGGATCAGGTGAGCCGGCTCTGGTCGCTGACCGGCGTGTCGTTTCCCAACTTCTGGGCGGCGCTGATGCTGCAGCTCGTGCTGGGTGCGGCGCTGGCGCTGGTGCCCATCACCGGCCGCATCACCGGCCCGCCGCCCGAGCACATCACCGGACTCTACCTCGTGGATGCCCTGCTGACCGGGAATTTCGATGCCTTCGGCGACGCCTGGCGGCATCTCATCGCGCCCACCATCGTGCTCGCCGTCGGACCGCTGGCGCAGATCACCTCGATGGTGCGCAGCTCCATGCTGGACGAGCTGGCCAAGCCCTACGCGGGCTTCAGCCAGGCGGTCGGCATGCCGCGCTTCCTGATCAACTACAAGTACGTGCTGCGCAACGCCTTCTCCTCGACCCTGACGCTCATCGGCTTCCTGTTCCCGCTGATGATCGGCGGCGCCTTCGTCGTCGAGAAGGTTTTCGCCTGGCCGGGCGTGGCGCGCTTCGGCGCCGACGCCATCCTGGCCAACGACTACAACGCCATCGTCGGCGTCACGCTGGTGATCTGCCTCTTTGTCGTGGTGGTCAACTTCGTGACCGAGGAACTCTACGTGGCGCTCGATCCCCGCATCCGGCTGGAGCGCTGAACATGACCCTGACTTCCGCCGATTTCGTCGAACAGCCGGAAGCGGTGCCGGCGCGCAAGACCGGGTTCCGCCGTCGCTTCGCCCGCTTCGCCCGCAACCGCCTGGCGCTGGGCGGCGCGCTCTGCCTGCTCACCCTCGTGGCGGTCGCGGTGCTGGCGCCCTGGATCGTGCCGTATCCCGACGACGTGGCCGATTCGCTGAACTTCGACGCGGTGCTGCAGCCGCCGTCGCTGGCGCATCCGATGGGCACCGACGAGGTCGGCCGGGACGTGCTCACGCGCGTCATGGCGGGGGCGCAGTGGTCGCTGTCGATGGCCGCCATCGTGCTGGCCATCGCGGTCACGATCGGCGTTCCCCTGGGTCTCTGCGCCGGCTACTACGGCGGCCCGCTGGAGCAGGTGCTGATGCGCATCACGGACGGCTTCTCCGCGGTACCGGCGCTGGTGCTGGCGCTTGCGATCACCGTGCTGCTGGGGCCGAGCCTGGTCAACGCCATGATCGCCATCGGCTTCGTCTGGTGGCGCAGCTTCGCCCGCATCGCGCATGGCCAGACGCTGTCGAAGAAGCAGGAGACCTACGTCACCGTCGCCAAGTCCCTTGGCGCGTCGGACCTCCACATCATGTTCCGCGAGATCCTGCCCAACATCTCCTCGCCGCTGCTGGTCTCGATCTCGCTCAACGCAGGCTATGCCGTCCTGACCGGCACGGCCCTGTCCTTCCTGGGGGCGGGGGCCCGGCCTCCGACGCCGGAATGGGGACAGATGGTGGCGTCGGGCCGCAACTACCTGCCGGATGCCTGGTGGGCGTCGCTCTTCCCGGGACTCGCCATCTTCGTCACCGTCGTCAGCTTCAACCTGCTGGGCGACGGCCTGCGCGACTACTTTTCGGAAGAGTGATGCCCGACTCGCTTTCCTGCGCTCCCCAGGTGTCGGTGCAGGCGCCGGTCGTCGATCTCGGCGGCCTGCGCATCGACTTCCATACAGCCGACGGCGTCGAGCAGATCATCAAGGACGTGACGCTGCGCATCGATCCGGGCGAGATCGTGGGGCTGGTCGGCGAATCCGGCTGCGGCAAGAGCGTCACCGCCAAGCTTCTGCTGGGCATCCTGCCCATGCCACCCGCGGTGGTGAAGGAAGGCCGCATCGAGATGTTCGGCCGCGATCTGGCGACCCTGTCCGGCGCAGAACGCGAGGCCATGAAGAAGTTCGTGGCCTACGTGCCGCAGGATCCCTCGGCGGTGCTCAATCCATCCTTCACCATCGCCTCGCAGATGATCGACATGATCGTCTGGTACGAGAGCGATCGGCGGCTGCTGACCTACTTCCGCAAGCGGCACACCCGCGCGATCGTGGCGCGGGCCCGCGACCACGCGGCCCATCTGCTGGAGAAGGTCTACATCGCCGACCCCGAGCAGGTGCTGCGGCGCTATCCCATCCAGCTCTCCGGTGGCATGCGCCAGCGGGTGCTGCTGGCCATGGCGCTGAGCGGCAGTCCGCAGCTCATGATCGCCGACGAGCCGACCACGGCGCTCGACGTCACCGTCCAGAAGCGCACCATCGAGCTGCTGAAGGATCTGGTGGAGCGCGAGGGCCTGGCGGGGCTCTACATCACGCACGATCTGGGCGTGGCGCGCGATATCTGTGCACGCACCTACGTGATGTATGCCGGCATGACGGTGGAGGATGGTCCGACCGGGCCGCTGCTGGACAGTCCGCTGCACCCCTACACGCGTGGCCTGGTCGAGGCGATTCCGTCGCTCGAGGGCGGCCTGCCCGGCGCGATCCCCGGCCAGGTGCCGGACTACCTCGCGCCGCCGCCCGGCTGCCGTTTTGCGCCGCGCTGCTCCGGCGCTTCCGAACGCTGCCGCAGCACGCCGCCGCGCCGGGAAGCCGGGTCGCGCCGGCAGGTCGCCTGCTGGCTTTTCGATGGAGCGCGCGCGTGAACGAGACCGCCTTCCTGCAGGCCGACTCCGTCACCAAGGCCTTCAAGGTGCGCCGCAAGGGCGAGGGCTTCGGCCTGCAGACCGCCTCCCTGCGCGCGGTGGATGACGTCTCGCTGGGCATCCGGCAGGGCGAGGTCTTCGCCATCGTGGGCGAATCGGGGTCGGGCAAGACCACCCTCGCCAACCTGCTGGCGCGCGTGACGGTGCCGACGGAGGGGCGCATCGTGCTGGACGGCGACGAGATCTCGCGCAGCAGCGGCGTCGACCTGCGCAGCCTGCGACGCCAGATCCAGATCGTCTTCCAGGATCCCGGGGCGTCGCTCAACCCACGCCAGACGGTGGGCGACATCATCGCCTTGCCGCTGAAGCTCGCCGGCATGCGCGGCCGGCGCGACCGGGCGGACCGGATCGCCGAGCTGCTGGAGGCGGTGCACCTGCCGGCCGACTTCGCCAGCCGCTATCCGGTGTCGCTGAGCGGCGGCCAGAAGCAGCGCGTCAACATCGCGCGCGCGCTCGCGCTCGAACCGCAGGCGCTGGTGCTCGACGAGCCGACCTCGGCGCTCGACGTGTCGGTGCAGGCGCGCATCCTGGCGCTGCTGATGGCGCTCAAGAAGGAGAGGGCGCTCACCTATGTGATCGTCACCCACAATTTCGGGGTGGTCCGCGCCGTCGCCGACCGGGTGGCCGTCATGTACTTTGGGAAGGTCGTCGAGGTCGGCACCGTCGAGCAGCTGATGGCCGACCCGAGGCACCCCTATACGAAGACGCTCCTGTCGGCGATCCCGGTCGTGCGCGAGTCTGAACGTGCCCTGATCCCGAAGATCGAGGCGCGCGACGGCGAACTGCCGTCCTTCATCGATCCGCCGCGCCACTGCTCCTTCTACTCGCGCTGTCCGGTGCGCCAGCCGCAATGCCTCGAACGCTACCATCCGCCTCTCCTCGCCCTTTCCCAGGGACGGGAGGTGAGCTGTCATCTGGTGACCAGGTCCGCTTAGCGTCAGGCGATCTGCCGTGCCGCTGCGCTCGCCGCGAGCCGCGCATTGCGATGGCGGCGCGCAACATGCTCTACTGTTCCGACGTGACTGCCGTCACCATGGCCATTCAGGCGCGATGAGCGGCGCCTCGCGCAAACGGGAGAAGGCCGATGGACCTGGGATTGAAGGGCAAGCGCGTCGCCGTCACCGGCGGCAGCAAGGGCATCGGGCGGGCGATCGCGGAAGGATTTGCCGCTGAAGGCGCCGATGTCTCGATCTGCGCGCGCAACGCGGCGGAGGTCTCGGCGGCGGTCGCCGCGCTGAAGTCCAGGGGCGTCAAGGCCGTCGGTCGGGCGCTCGACGTGGCGGATGCAGCGGCCCTCAAGGCATGGGTCGAATCGACCGGCCGGGAGCTCGGCGGCCTCGACGCCCTCGTCTGCAACGTCAGCGCGCTCGCCGTGGGCGACACCGAGGAGTCGTGGCAGAAATCCTTCGCCGTGGACATGATGCACACGGTGAATGCCGTGCAGGCGGCGGTGCCTTTCCTCGAGAAGTCCGACAGCCCGTCGATCGTGCTGATCTCGAGCGTGTCGGGCTTCGAGGTCGATTTCGCCGCCGGCTCGTACGGCGCCATCAAGGCGGCGCTGATCCACTACGCGAAGGGGCTGAGCCGCCAGCTTGTCGGCAAGGGGATCCGGGTCAACTGTGTGTCGCCCGGCAACACCTACTTCGAAGGCGGTATCTGGCAGAACATCGAGAAGAACATGCCGGATCTCTTCGCTTCCACGGTGAAGGCCAATCCGACGGGCAAGCTCGGCACCGCCCAGGAGGTGGCCGATGGCGTCGTGTTCCTGTCGAGCCCCCGGGCCAGCCGCATCTCCGGCACCAACCTCGTGATCGACGGCGCGCTGACGGTGGCGGTCTGATCAACGGCCGCTGCAGGGCTGGGCAGGCCATCCGCCGCCCCGCCAGGCCCGATCGCCGTCACTTCAGGCCGTAGATCGCGAAGTCATCCGCGACTTCGGGATTGATGGTGGTGGCGGCGGCCTGATCGCCTCGGCCGGCCGCGACGTCGCCCATGCGGATCTTGGCCAGCCCGCGGCCGTAGAGGGAGAGGGCGCGGTTGGGGTCGATGTCGAGCGCGGCATTGTAGGCCGACAGGGCCTTGGCCGGCTCGCCCATCTTCAGGAAGATGAAGCCCCGCGTGTCACACACTTCGAGGTTCAGGGGGAGCAGCTTCACGGCCTGGTCGTTGTCGGCCAGCGCGCCCTTCAGGTCGTTGCCGGCGATCGCCTTTGCCAGCCCGAGATTGTTGTAGGCCAGGCCCATCCGCGGATCGAGCTCGATGGCCTTGCCATAGTCGGCGATCGCCTTGTCGTAGGCCCTCAGCGAGAAGTGCGCGAGGCCGCGATTGTAGAATGCCAGCGCACTCGTCGGGTCGATGGCGATGGCGCGATCGAGGGTCTTCACGGCTGCTTCGGCCTTGTTCTCGAGAAGCTGCAGCGCGGCGATGTTCACCAGCGCGTCGACCCGCCGCGGGTCGCGCTTCAGCGCCTCCTCGTAGTCCTGCACGGCGGCGGTCCGGTTGCCGCGCCGGCTTTCGGCGAGGCCGCGGGCCAGGTAGGCGGTGGCATCGTTGGGCGCAAGCGCCACGGCGCGATTGAGGTCGGCGAGGGCTCGGCCGGTGTTGCCGAGCTGGCTGAAGGCGTCGCCGCGGGCGATCAGCGCCTCCACGTTGTCCGGCTCGATGACCAGGACCTTGTCGAAGTCCTGGATCGCCCGATTGTAGGCCCGCTGGCGGGTGGCCAGGAGCACGCCCCGGCCGAGGAAGGCGAAGGACGCCTTCGGATCGGCCTTCAGGGCCGCGGAGTAGTCCTCGAGTGCTTTTTCGGTCTGCCCGGCACCGTCCAGTGCCACGGCACGACGGAACAGGGCGAGCGAGTCGGGATTCGCCGGGTTGATGAGGCTGTCGTAGCGCTGCACGGCCTCGATGTAGTCCTGGCTCGCCAGCTCGCGATCGCCCAGAGCCGTCCGCGCGATGCCGCGCGTCAGCCGGGCGAAGGCGATCTCGTCGGGCTTGAGCCGCCGCGTCTGCAGTGCGCGCGAGCAGGCGGCAGCGCGGGCCGCGGCATCGGCCGTCGTCGGGAACTTGCCGGAAGTGCAGGCCTGATAGAGCTGGGCGACGTCGGCATCCGAGACGGCGGGCGGCGTGGATGCTGGCGGTTCCGCCGTGGGTGCAGCGCCGGTTGATGCCGCGCCGGACGTCGCCCCGGACGACGCCCCGGACGACGCGGGTGGCCGCGGCGATGCCGAGGCGGTGCTCGGCGGTGCCGAGGGGGTGCTCAGGTGATCGACGGCCAGGTACACGACGACCGCAATCGCGAAGGCGACTGCGAACAGCAGGAACTTGGTGCTTGCTGACGGTCGCATCTCCCCTCTCCCGCCGACGATCCTTCCCCTGGCTCCTGCCTGTATACGCTTCATCCATCTCGGAAAAGTGCGATTCGCCGCAGGGCGAGGTTCGCCGGCGGAGTCTGCTTGCAAATGGCCCGCGGGCGCTCTACGGGGCACCCGGCCAGGGGGCAGGGCATGGACGATCAGGTGTCGATCGCGCGGCGCATCGCTTTTCTCGAGCGAGAGCTGGAACGCATGGGCAGCGCGGCGGAGGATGCCGAGCAGGGGCTGCGCGACAATCCCACCGATCTGCGCGCCGGCGGCCGCCTCAAGGCGATCTACGCGCTGGCCGGCGATACCTGGGCCGACATCAAGGCGCTGCGCGCCCGGCAGAGCGGCGGCTGCCGGATGATCCACTACGATCACACGCTCGACGCTGCGTGGCGCCAGGCGCTGGTCTGAGCGTCGAAATCAGCGTCGCGGCACGCGGATGGGGTCGGAGCCGTCCCAGTCGGCCGCGATCTTGCGGATATAGTCGAAGAAGCGGCCCTTGTTGCCGCTGATATCCGAGATCTCGACGACCGTCCCCGGGTGGGTCTCGGTATCGAAGTAGGCGAAGCGGCCGCGCTCGCCGCCGATCTGCCCCTCGTGCCCCACCGTGTAGCCCAGCGACAGGGCCCGGTCGTAGAGCGACTGGTAGTCGCTCGACCAGTAGGCGATGTGCTGCAGCCCCTCGCGGCCGGCGTCGATGAACTCCTTATAGAGTGACGGCGCGTCGTTGCGCTGCTGGATGAGCTCGATCTGCAGGTCGCCGGAATTCGCCAGGGCGATGCTCATCTCCACCGCCGAATCCTGGCCGCGGTGCCGGAAGTAGTCCGTCTCGACGCGGTCGATGTAGAACCAGGGGCCGACGCCCAGGACGTTGATCCAGTGGTCCATCGCGGCTCGGATGTCGCGCACCACATAACCGTTCTGGCGCACGGCGCCGAAGATCCTGCTCACGCGTCCTCTCCCTTGGTGTTGGTCGCTGCCGGCCGCGCCGGCGGAAAGCGCCCCGCCCCATCCTCCAGCGCCACGCCCGTCGCGTTCAGGAAGAAGGCGGCCATATGGTAGTAGCCGATGGTCAGGATCAGCTCGACGAGCTGGTCCGGGGGCCAGTGCGCCGCCAGTTCCGACCAGAGTCCGTCCGGGATCGTCGAATGGTCGTGGAGCGCGTCGACGGTGCGCAGGATCAGCGTCTCGCGCGCGGTCCAGACAGGATCGTCCGGACGGCCATCCAGCGTAGCCGTGATCTGCGCGTCGTTCAGCCCGCAGCTCTTCTGGTAGAGCCGGACGTGCATGCCCCACTCGTATTCCGAGCGGGTGCGCGCACCGGTGCGCATGATGGCGATCTCGCGCTCGCGCTCCGGCAGCTTGCCGCCGAAGAGCAGCGTCCCGCCCATGGCCTGGAAACGCATCAGCAGCTTCGGTGCATGCGCCAAGGCCTGCATCAGATGGCGCGGCGCCGGTCCGTCGAACCGCATCGCCGCCATCATCTTCTCGATCTCGGGCTCGTAGGGCGGGTCGCGCGGCGGGAGGCGGTGCATGCGGGAGTGTCTCGTCTTCTGGAAACGTTTCCAATTATACTTGCAATCGTGCGAATCCGAGTCAACAGTGCAAGGCGTAATGGAGGAAAACGTTTCCAGGACAACGCCTGTGACGATCCGGGACGTCGCGCAGGCGGCAGGGGTTTCGCTGAGTTCCGTCTCGCGGGCGCTGAACGGCGGCAAGAACGTCAGTGCGCGCGTGGCGCGCGACGTCGCCGCCGCCGCGAACCGGCTGGGCTACCAGCCCGACTTCCTGGCGCGCAGCCTGCGCACGCGCTCGACCGGGATGGTCGGATGCCTCGTTCCCGACGTCTCCAACCCGCTCTATGCCAGCATCGTGCAGGCGGCCGAGGCGCGCCTGCGGGAGGCGGGCTATCTGATGGTGGTCGCCAACACGGCGAACGATCCCGCCCGCGAGCGCGCCGCCGCGGCTGAATTCCGCAGCCGCCGGCTCGACGGCATCCTGGTGGCGCCCGGCAGCGATGCGGGCGCTGGCGACTGGCAGGAGCTGGCCTCTGCCGGCGTCGCCGGCGTGATCCTCGACCGTGACCTGCCGCAGGAGGGCGACGGCGCATGGCCCGCGGTCCTGGTCGATCATCGCGGCGGGGCGCGGGCGGCGACGCGCTACCTGATCGGGCTTGGCCACCGGCGCATTGCGCTGCTGACGCCGGGGGCACGCATGCGGCCCGGCCGCGAGCGCATCGCGGGATTTCTGGAAGCCTTTGCCGAGGCCGGCGTCGATTCCGCGGGGGCGCGGCTTTGCATCCAGGAGAGCTCGATGGATTTCGCCCAGGGCGACGCGCTGGCGCAGCTGCGCGGCAAGCATCGGCCGACGGCGATGATCGCGCTGGGCACGCGCATCCTGGCCGGGGCGCTGCGGGCGGCGCGCGATCTCGGCCTGTCCGTGCCGCACGACCTGTCCGTCCTGTCGGTCGGTGACACCGACCTGGCCGCCGTCCACACGCCGGCCATCACGGCGCTGCGCTGGGATCTCGAGGATGTCGGGCGTGCCGCCGCCGAGCTGCTGCTGCAGCGGCTGCGCGGCGGCAACGCCGGCGGGCAGTCCCGCGCCCTGCTGCCGGTCGATCTCGTATTGCGCGATTCCTGCGCGCCACCATCCGAACGGACACCATGACGAGGAGGAAACGATGAAGATTCTGCGCCGCACGATGATGGCGGCCCTGGCCTTGGGACTTGCCGCGCCGGCTTGGGCCCAGGGCGGCGATGCCAAGTGGCCGAGCAAGCCGATCCGGCTGATCGTCCCCTTCGCGGCCGGCGGCGGTACCGACCTGGTCGCCCGCGCCCTGGCCGAGAAGCTCGGCGCCGAGCTGGGCCAGACCGTCATCGTCGACAACAAGCCTGGCGCCTCGGGCGTGATCGCTATGGAGGCCGCAGCCAAGGCGCCGCCGGATGGCTACACGCTCGTGCTGGGATCGGCCAGCACCGTGGTCGTGAACCCTGCCGTGCTGCCCAACCTGCCCTACGATCCGGTCAAGGATTTCGAGCATCTGGCCGATGTCGGCTCGGCGACGATCGTCATGGTGGCGCATCCCGACTACCCGGTGAAGGATCTGCGCGACGTCATCGCGCTGGCCAAGGCCAAGCCTGGCGAGATCAACTACGGGACCTGGGGCAACGGCTCGACCGGCCATCTCTGCGCCGAGATCGTGCGCGCGGCGACCGGGGTGCAGATGACGCACGTCCCCTACAAGGGCGCCGCGCCCGTGCTGAACGACGTCGCCGCCGGCCACATCAAGCTCGGCTTCGCCGATGTCCAGTCGGTGGTGCCTATGGCCAAGTCGGGCAAGGTCAAGGTGGTCGTGTCCTGCACCCGCCGCTCCATCAACTTTCCGGACGTGCCGGGCTACGTCGAGCAGGGCGTCAACTTCGACTTCGTCTGGCGCTACGACCTGCTGGCGCCGGCTGGGACACCCAAGCCGATCGTCGACCGGCTGCACGCCGCTCTGATGAAGGTGCTGGCGTTGCCCGACATCAAGGAGCGCTGGCGCGAGTTCGGCATGACGTCCTCGACCATCAGCCCGCAGGAGCTGAAGGCGCAGACCGATCGTGACGTCACCGCGCTGCGCAAGCTTGCGCAGGACGCCGGCATCCAGCCGTGAACGACGGGCCGGCGCGGCGCCTGGCCGGACAGGCGGCCGTCGTAACGGGGGCCGCGAGTGGCCTCGGCCGTGCCACGGCCGAGCGGCTGGCGGAGGAGGGCGTGCGCGTCGCGCTGTGGGACCGCGACCTCGCCGGGGCGCAGCGCGCGGCCGGCACGATCGGCGGGACGGCGTGCGCCTTCGCTGTCGACGTCACGGACACCGCGTCCGTCCGCGCGGCCTGGGACGGCACGAAAGCGGCCCTCGGCGTGCCGTCGATCCTGGTCAACAGCGCCGGCATTCTCGGCCCGTCGGGCCGGTTCGCCGACTACCCGGAGGAGCAGTGGCTTCGGGTGCTGGACATCAACCTGAACGGCACGTTCCGGTGCTGCCAGGCGGCCGTGCCGGACATGGTGGCGGCAGGCTACGGACGCATCGTCAACGTCGCCTCCATCGCCGGGAAGGACGGCAATCCCTTCGCCTCCGCCTATGTCGCATCGAAGGCCGGCGTGATCGGACTCACCAAGTCGATGGGCAAGGAGCTGGCGCGGTCGGGTGTGCTGGTCAATGCCATCACGCCCTCCGCGTCGGAGACGGCGATCTTCGGCGAGCTGACGGATGCCTTCCGGCAGCGCCTGCTCGCCAACGTGCCGATGGCGCGCATGGTGCTGCCGCGCGAGGTCGCCGACCTGGTCCTCTGGCTCGCCTCGCCGGCCTGCTCGTTCTCGACTGGCGCCGTGTTCGACATCTCGGGAGGACGCGCGACCTACTAGGGCCATCCGCCGGCGGAAGCAGCCGAGCGGATCGTGCCTGCTGAAGCGAATCCCCCGACCATGATGGTCGCAGCGACGGGGAACGGCGCCCCGCGCTCGGCGTTGGCGGGCTGGATGGCCTGCCGGTTCCGTTGCCTTGCGATCGATACCGAACACAGGGGTGGACACATGCCGACGACCCGAACCCGAGTCCCCGAGCATACCAGTCAGCCGATCAACGAGCGCATCTCGCGAGACACCGAGGAGAGGGTGCGGTCGTACGAAGGCCGACCCGACAGGATTACCCTGCGCCTCGAGGAGCTCGATCGCGAATGGAACATCGAGCGGGCCATCGAAGCGAACGCGTCCGCCCTCGCACTCGTCGGCCTCACGCTTGGCGTGACGGCGGATCGGCGCTGGCTGGCCGTTCCGGGCGTGGTCGCGGCGTTCCTCCTGCAGCACGCGGTCCAGGGCTGGTGTCCGCCGGTGCCTGTTCTGCGGCGCCTCGGCTTCCGTACTGCGTATGAAATCGAGGAAGAGCGGCGGGCGTTGCAGGCTCTGCGAGGAGACTACGACGGGCTTCCCGAAGGAGCAGGGCGGGCGGACGCCGCCCTGCGGATCGCGCGGAAAGCGTAGGGAGACGGAAGGCCATCACCAGCTTGTGATCGCGACAGGGCATCCGTTGGAGTGGTGGTAGAGTACCACCTGCATGCCGCGTGCCACCTGGACCTGGACCTTCGACCTGCCGCCGGACGTGCTGTGGCCGCTGTTGGCCGATACCGATCGCCTCAACGAGGCGCTCGGCCTGCCTCCCTACGTGCTGGAGGAGACACCGCAGCCGAACGGAACTGTCCTGCGCCGCGGTAAGGGCAAGGCGGCGGGCTTCGTCCTCGAATGGGAAGAGAAGCCCTACGAGTGGATCGCGGGCCGGCATTTCCGGCAGTCGCGTGAATTCACCAGGGGGCCGTTCCGCCGCTTCGGACCGGTCTTCGACCTGGAACCCGTCGTGCTCGACGGCGACAGGGTCGGTTCGCGCCTCACCTATTCACTCGAGTATGAGCCGCTGACGCTGACGGGACGCTTGTTCGGTGCGCGTCTGGCACGGCGGGCCGGCGCGGCGGTCGAACGCCGCATCCTTGAAGCCGTGGCCTTCGCCCGCGGCGAGCGGCTGGCCTTGTTCGACCTCCCGCCGCCCGAACTGCCCCAGGGCGCGCGTGAGCGGGCGGCCGCGCTGGCCGCCGAGATCGATCGCAGCCCCTACGGCAACGGTCTCGGCGGGAGGCTGGCCGATCTGGCGCTGTCCGGCATGGCGGTCGATCTTGCCCGGCTGAAACCGAAGAAGCTGGCGCGCGATCTCGGCGTGCCGCTGCGCACCGCCATAGAGGCCTGCCTGGCCGCCACCCGGGCCGGTCTCTTCACCATGAAATGGGACCTGCTCTGCACCAGCTGCCGCGGGGCGAAGCTGACGGTCGCGGCCCTCTCCGAGCTGCCGCGTGGTGCACACTGCCCCTCCTGCAACATCGACTACGAGCGCGACTTCGAGAAGAACGTGGAGCTGTCCTTCGCCCCGGCGCCCGCCGTGAGGCCGCTGCTCGCCGGCGGCTTCTGCCTCTCCGGACCGATGACGACGCCGCACGTCGCCGTCCAGCTCCTGCTGCCGCCGCGAGGGGCACGGAGCGTCGCGATCGACCTGCCGGCCGGCGCCTGGCGCCTGCGCACGCTGCAGCCCGGCGGCACGGTCGAGGTCGATCACCGGGGCGGTGCGTTTCCGGGGCTCAGGATCACTCCCCGAGGGATCGAGGCCATGCCACCGGGCGAGCCCGGTGCGATCGCCTTCCGCAGTGAGGTGGACTTCGAGACCGCCGCGCTGATCGAGGACCGCACCTGGACGCGCGAGGCGCTGACCGCGCCCGAAGTGGTGTCGCTCCAGGCGTTCCGCGAGCTGTTCGCGGCGGCGACGCTGCGGCCGGGCGACGAGGCCGGCGTCAGCCAGGTGGCGCTGCTCTTCTCCGACCTGCAGGGCTCGACGGCGCTCTACGAGCGCGTCGGCGATGCGCGTGCCTACAACATGGTGCGCGAGCATTTCGCGCTGCTGGCGTCGATCGTGCGCGACCACGACGGCGCCGTGGTCAAGACCATCGGCGATGCGGTCATGGCGTCCTTCGGCGACCCGGCCCAGGCGGTGCGCGCGGCGCTCGCCATGCAGGCGGCGATCTCGGCGCACGACCTAGTGCTGAAGCTGGGCATCCATGCCGGTGCGTCGGTGATGGTGACCCTGAACGACCGCCTCGACTATTTCGGCTCCACGGTGAACATGGCCGCCCGCCTGCAGGGACAGGCCCGGGGTGGCGACATCGTGCTCAGCCGGCCCGTCGCCGAGGATCCTGTGGTGCGTCCGCTGCTGGCGGCATTGCCGTCGCGCACGGAGAGCGTGGCGCTGAAGGGATTCGCCGAACCGGTGCCCTTCGTACGGGTGCGGCCCGATTCATCTCGCCCCGACCTGGGGCAGCCGGATCGGACGATCGGCGGCGAGCGCGACCAGCGCTGAGGCGCCGCAGAGGGCGACCGTGGGGAAGAGCCACATCCACCACGCCTGATCCAGGAAGGCGTAGCCCGTGGCGATGAGCTGGCCCCAGCTCGTGAGATCCGGATCGGCCAGGCCGACGAAGGCCAGTGCCGCCTCGGCCAGCACGGCGCCGCCGAACACGATGCCCGCCGCCGACAGGGCGGCCGCACGCGCATTCGGCAATACGTGGCGCGTGGCGATCGCCGTCGTCGAGGTCCCGAGTGCGAGGGCTGCCCGCACGAAGTCGGTCCGGCGCAGCGCCAGCGTCTCGGCGCGCACCAGCCGGGCGATCACCGGCCACCGTGTCAGCCCCAGCACGAGGGCGAGATTGAGCGCCGAGCCGCCGAACAGGGCGGCGACCAGGATCGCGAACAGCAGGGCGGGCAGGCTGAGCACGATATCGGCCGCACGCATCAGCGCTTCGTCGAGGGTCCGCGTCCCGAGACCGGCCGCCAGGCCGACGGCGATCCCGATCGCGAGCGCCAGCACGGTCGTCAGCGTCGCGACCAGCAGAGAGGTTCGTCCGCCCTGCGCGATGGCCGCGAGCATGTCGCGCCCGAGGTCGTCCGTTCCCATCGGATGGGCGAGGCTGGGGGGTGCGAAGGGCGGCCCCATCGGCAAGGCCGGCAGCGCTCCGCCCGGGGCAAGCGCCAGGCAAAGGAGGTAGAGCGCGGCCAGCAGCCCCAGCGCGATACCGTGTGCGCTCTTCATGGATCGGCTTTCGCCAGCCGCGGATCGAGGCGGCCGAGGACGGCATCCACCCCGAGATTGGCCGCGACGACGACCGCCGTGGTCGCGAGGACGATGCCGATCACCACCGGGTGATCGCGTGCGACGGCCGACGTCACGGCAAGCCGGCCGAGCCCCGGCAGGCCGAAGGCCGTCTCGATCACGACGGCGCCGGCGACGAAGGCGCCGAGCCGCGCGCCGAACAGCGTGGCGATTCCCAGGGCGGCGTTGGGCAGGGCATGCCGCCGGCGGATGGCCGCCGCCGTCAGCCCCTTGGCCGCGGCCGTGACGGCATAGGGACGTTCCAGTTCGTCCGCGACGCGGGCGCGCGTCAGCAGGGCCATGAAGGTGAGATGATGAAGAGCCAGCGCCACGACGGGCAGCACGAGATGGCGTGCCATGTCGAGCACCCGCGCCGGTCCCGTCGTCACGGCGCGGGCATCGACCAGCCCCTGTACAGGCAGGAGGCCCAGCCAGAGCGCGAAGACGATCACGAGACCCTGGCCGACGATGTAGCTCGGCAGCGCATGCAGCGCGGCCATCGCTGCCACGAAGCCCCGGCGCGGCCGTCCGGGCCGGGGGATGCGAGCCAGGCCGAGGATCATGCCGGCGGTCGCGGCCAGCACCATGGCTGGCCCGACCAGCGCCAGCGTCACCGGCAGACGGTCGAGGATCAGCGTCAGGACCGGCTGCTGGCTGCGGTAGGAGAAGCCCAGGTCGCCGGTCATCACGTCCGCCAGCCATGACAGGTAGATCTCCGGCAGTGGCCGGTCGAGGCCGTAGAGGCGTTCGACCTCCTCGAGGTAGCCGGGCGCGCCGGACTCGCCGCCCAAGGCGATCGCCGGACCGCCCGGTGCGAGATGGATCAGAACGAAGGCGATGCTTGCGGCCAGCCAGACCGCTCCAACAAGGAAGGCAGCACGCCGGGCGAGAGCCATCGCGGTCGCCCGAACGCCTAGCGCAATCGGCGGGCGCGCTCGGCGAACTGGCCGCTCCAGGGCGCGAAGTCGGAGAAGGACTCGCGCCATGCCGAGGTGAAGTCGGTTTCGACCAGCCACCAGTAGGGCAGCTCCGTCGCGACGATCTTCTGAAGGGCGCGATAGGCTTCGCCGCGCGCCGCCGCTTCCGTCATCGAGCCGGCGCGATCGAACAGGCGGTCGACCTCCGGGTTGCTATAGGCCGCGGCATTGGAGAAGGGCACGTTGCCGACCGCGCTCGAATGGTACATGCGGCGCACGCCGATCTCCGGATCGACGCCGTTGCAGTAGGAGACGAGGGCGATGTCGAAGTCGCGCTGCGTGAAGACGGCGGTCGCGAAGGCCGCCGGGTCGAGCGGCCTGAGGCGCAGAGCGATGCCGACGGCGGCAAGCTGCTGGCGCATCAGCTCGCCATAGCGCGCGAAGGCTGGGAACAGCAGCAGGTCGAGCATGACCCGTTCGCCGCTCTGTCCGCGCGCCAGTCCGGCGCCGTCGAGCAGCGCGTTGGCCTTGGCGGTGTCGACGGCATAGGCGGCAAGCGCATCGGGAAGCGTCGCCCAGCCGATGGCCGAATGGATGGGGGCGCCGGGCACGCGACCTTGGCCGAACTGCACGCGCTCGAGCATCTGCCGGCGGTCGATGGCATGGGCGAAGGCCTGGCGTACAGCAAGCTTGTCGAGCTGCGGGCGTTGCAGGTTGAAGGCCAGCGTCATGATGCAGTTGGCGCCGCCGGGGCCGGCGGTCGTGCCGGCCAGCGTCGCCTTTCCTTTCAGCCGGGCGACGTCGGCCGGGCTGACGCGGCCGAGATAGTCGACCTCGCCGTTTGCCAGGGCGGCGATCTGGGTGTTGGTGTCCGGGATGATGCGGAAGACCAGACGGTCGAGGGACGGCAAGGCCGGCTTGAAGTAGCGGTCGTTGCGCACCAGCACGATGCTGTCGTCGCGCTTGTAGCTCTCGAAGCGGTAGGCGCCGGTGCCGACGGGCCGAGCGTTGGTCGGATTTTTGTTGGGATCGCTCCCGGCATAGAGATGGCGTGGCAGGATCGGCGCCTCGGTGACGTCGAGCTGGCGCAGCAGGGCCGGGTGGGGCCGTTTCATCCGGAAGACGACGGTCGCCGGATCGGGGGCCTCGACCGAGGCCACGGCCGGGGCGAGGCCGGCGCGCGTCCGCGCATGGAACTTGAACAGCACCTCCTCGAAGGTGAACTTGACGTCCGCCGCGGTGAAGGGCTGCCCGTCGTGCCAGGCGACGTCGCGGTTCAGTTCGAAGCGGACTTCCAGGCCATCCTCCGAAACCGACCAGGCGCGAGCGAGGTCGGGCTGCACTTCCCCGTCACCGCCCAGCGACACCAGTCCGTTGAACATCGAATCGGCGACGGCATGCAGCGGACCTGCGGTCGAGATTGCCGGGTTGAGATGGCCTGGATCGGCTGGCACGGCGATGACGGCGGTGTCGGTCGATGGCTGGGAAGAGGCGGGCATGGCCGACGGGATGCCGAGGCAGAGGATGGCAGCGAGTAATCGAATTCTCATGATTTTTCATACGACGTGCCGTCACCGCCGACAATGGTCAGGCGTGGATGTGATCGTGCTCGTGCGAGCCGCCGCCATGGGAATGCCGGCCGCGGGCGCGGGCGGCGGGGATCAGGTGGAGCTGGCCGTGCCGCACCCCGCGCTGGCTCACCGTTTCGTCGCCCACGGCGCGGACTTGGCTCACGGGCCCGCGCAGCACCGATACTTCGAGGCAGGAATCGTGATCGAGATGCACGTGCAGGGTGGCGATCTGCAGGTCGTGATGCCGATGCTGCGCCTGGGTGAGGCGGCGGCCGAGATCGCGCGTCCGGTGGTCGTAGACATAGGCGAGGGTGGCGACGCAGAAGCCGTCTTCCTTGCCGGCGGTCGCTTCGTCCAGCCGCTCGCGAGCCTGTGCCTGCCGCAGGATGTCGCGCAGGGCTTCGGACCGGCTGCCGTAGCGGTGGCGCTTCATGTGGCGGTCGAGGGTTGCCACCAGGTCGTCATCCACCGACAAGGTTATGCGTTGCATGGTCCGCCTCCGATCACGTGCTGCCAGGTTCCGTTAAAGCACGTTCGTCGAGGCGAACGGAATGGAATGCGACCTCGGCAAGGGAGGCTCGGGCATGGTGACAGCGCAGCAGCGTCTTTTCGTCGAGGCGCAGCGGGTGGCGCGTCTGGCGACGGCCGACCGCCAGGGCACGCCACACGTGGTACCGGTCTGTTTCGCGCTGGCGGAAGACCGGCTGTACATCACCATCGACGGCAAGCCGAAGCGCCGGCACGGGCCGCCGCTGAAGCGGCTGCGCAATATCGCCGAGAATCCGCGGACGGCGATCGTGTTCGACCGCTACGACGAGGATTGGCGGCGGCTGGGCTGGGTGATGCTTCAGGGGTGGGCCGAGGTGCTGGAGTCCGGCCCCGAGCATGATCATGCCCAGTCGCTCTTGCGGCTGCGCTATCCGCAGCTCGCAGCCATGCAGATCGCCGAGCTGCCCGTCATCGCCATCCATGTCGAGAAGGTCGCGAGCTGGGGCGACCTCGCGGCCTGAAGGGGCCAGCCGTCAGCGGTGCGGCCGGATGTCGTTGTTGGACCTGTGGTCGCCGGCCATCCAGCGCCGCAGCGTGTCGTGCGCCGTGGCGCGCTGGCGAACCGCGATCTCGCCGGCGTCGGGCGGATCGGAGGTGAACTCGACCAGCAGCCCGTCGGGATCCTCGACATAGATCGACTTGCAGTAGCCGTGATCCACCTCGCGGACCGGCAGCGCAGCTTGTTCGAGGCGCCGCCGGATCTCGTCCTGTGCCGCCTCGGTGACCGCCAGCGCGATATGCACGAACAGCGCCTGCTTCTTCGGTTGAAACCGTGCCGCCGCTTCCGGATCAGCGAAATTGAAGAAGGCGAGCGCGCCGCCGTCGCCGATGCCGTAGAACGTGTGGCTGTACTTGAGGCGGCGGCCGGGGAACTCGGGGAATTCCGCCTCCTCGATCCAGGTCGCGAGCAGAGGCAGGCCGATGACATCCTCGTAGAAGTGCCGCGTCCGTTCCTGGTCGGCACAGACATAGGCGTTGTGATGCAATCGCAGGGGCAGGGCATCCGCCCGTGCATCGGCGAGGGCTTGGACAGGATTGGTCATCTTGCTTGTCCTCCCGTGAAAAGGATCGGCACATGCAGTCACTTGCCGGCGACGCCGTCAACCGCCTGAAGACCGGGGGGCCGTCGCGCGTACCACGGGGGGCGTTGATTCGAGGTCGCCAGACCCCACATTTGCTGCTCAAATCCGACTGTCGCCGCTCCCACCCACCGTCCGAGCCCGTGCACCGGAGAGGCCGCAGCCCGCGCTAGGTCCATGGATCCGAAGTTGCTGTTTCATCCCGCCGTCGCAGCGTGGTTCGAGGCCCGCTTTGCGGCGCCCACGCCCGCCCAGGCGGACGCCTGGCCGCTGATCAAGGGCGAGCGCCACACGCTGATCGCGGCGCCCACCGGCTCGGGCAAGACGTTCGCCGCCTTCATGGCCGCGATTGACGATCTGGTGCGCCTGGGCATTGCCGGGAAGCTCGAGGACGAGACCCACATCGTCTATGTCTCGCCGCTGAAGGCCCTCTCGAACGACATCCAGCGCAATCTGGAAGCGCCGCTCGCTGGCATTCGCGACGAGCTGCGCCGGCGCGGGCTTCCCGACGTGGACATCAGGACGTGGGTGCGTACCGGCGATACCGCCGCTGGCGAGCGCCAGCGCATGGGCCGCCGGCCGCCCCATATCGTCGTCACGACGCCGGAATCGCTCTACATCCTGCTCGGCTCGGAGTCCGGCCGCCGGATGCTGGGCACCACGCGGACGGTCATCGTCGACGAAATCCACGCCGTCGCGTCGAACAAGCGCGGCAGCCATCTCGCCCTGTCGCTGGAGCGGCTGGCGGCGCTGTGCGGCCATCGCCTGCTGCGCATCGGCTTGTCGGCCACGCAGAACCCCATCGAGGAGGTCGGCCGGTTCCTCGTCGGGGCACACGACGAGGCCGCTATCGTCGATTCGGGCCACCAGCGGGACCGGGACCTTGCGCTCGAGGTGCCCGACTCTCCGCTGGAATCCGTCATGTCGATGGAGGTCTGGGAGCAGGTCCACCGCCGCTTGGCGGTGCTCGTCGAGCAGCACCGCACGACGCTGATCTTCGTCAACACGCGGCGCCTGGCCGAACGCGTGACCCGTCGCCTCTCCGAGCTTCTGGGGGAGGCCAACGTGGCCGCCCATCACGGCAGCCTCGCGCGTGAGCAGCGCTTCGACGCCGAGCAGCGCCTGAAGGCGGGCAAGCTCAAGGCAATGGTGGCGACGGCCTCCCTCGAGCTCGGCATCGACATCGGCGACGTCGATCTCGTCTGCCAGCTGGGATCGCCGCGCTCGATCTCGAGCTTCCTGCAGCGCGTGGGCCGTTCGGGCCACGCCGTCGGCGGTACGCCGAAAGGCCGCCTGTTCCCCCTGTCGCGCGATGAGATGGTGGAATGTGCGGCCCTGCTCGACAGCGTGCGGCGCGGCGAGCTGGACCGCCTGTCAGTTCCGACGGCGCCGCTCGACGTGCTTACCCAGCAGGTCGTGGCCGAGGTCGCGACACGCGAGTGGGACGAGGACGGGCTGTTCGACCGGGTGCGACGGGCCTGGCCCTATCGCGCGCTCGGGCGGCAGGACTTCGACGCCATCGTCGGCATGGTGGCGGAAGGCTTCCATACCCGCCGCGGACGCCGCGGTGCGCTGATCCACCATGATGCCGTCCATCGCAAGCTGCGCGGCCGCCGGGGCGCGCGGCTGACGGCGCTGACGGCCGGCGGCACCATCCCGGACAATGCCGACTACCAGGTGCTGCTCGAGCCGGAGAATCACTTCATCGGCACGGTGAACGAGGATTTCGCTGTCGAGAGCATGGCCGGCGACGTCTTCCAGCTTGGCAACCGGAGCTACCGCATCCAGCGGGTGGAGCGCGGGACCGTGCGTGTCGAGGACGCCAAGGGCATGGCGCCCAACATCCCGTTCTGGCTGGGCGAGGCGCCCGGCCGCAGCGATGAGCTGTCGGTCTCCGTGTCGCGTTTGCGCGCCGCGATCGAGGAATGCCTGCGGCTCGACCCGACCGGCGAGAGTGCGCAGCATTGGCTGACCGATGCGCTTGCCCTCGATGTGGAGGTGGCCACGCAGATCGTCGAGTATCTGCGCGCGGGCCATGCGGCGCTGGGCGTCCTGCCGACGCAGTCGACGATCGTTCTGGAACGCTTCTTCGACGAGGCTGGCGGCATGCAGCTGGTGCTGCATTCCCCGTACGGCAGCCGGCTCAATCGCGCGTGGGGATTGGCGCTGCGCAAGCGCTTCTGTGCGACGTTCAATTTCGAGATCCAGGCGGCGGCGACGGAGGACAACATCGTCATCTCGCTGACCGAGGCGCACAGCTTCGCGCTCTCGGACGTGCCGCGCTACCTGCACTCGGCCACGGTGAAGGCGGTCCTGACCCAGGCGGTCCTCGATTCGCCGATGTTCAACACGCGCTGGCGCTGGGTGGCCGGTGTGTCGCTGGCGCTGCCGCGCTTTCGGGGAGGGCGCAAGGTGCCGCCGCAGCTGGCCCGCATGGGCGCCGAGGATCTGATCGGCTCGGTCTTCCCTGACCAGATCGCCTGCGCCGAGAATCTCGCGGGCGCCCGCGAGATTCCCGATCACCCGCTGGTCAACCAGGCGCTCGGCGACTGCCTGAACGAGGCGATGGACCTTCCGGGGCTGGAGCGGTTGCTCGGAGCCATCGAGTCCGGCTCGGTCCGGGTCGTCGACCGCGACCTCACCCAGCCCTCGCCGCTGGCGCTCGAAGTGCTGTCGGCACGGCCCTACGCCTTCCTCGACGATGCGCCGCTGGAGGAACGCCGCACGCAGGCCGTGATGGCGCGCCGCTGGCTGGCGCCGGATGAGGCGTCCAGCCTGGGGCGGCTCGATGCGGATGCGATCATCCGGGTCCGGGCCGAGGCGTGGCCCGACGCGGCGAGTGCCGACGAGCTGCACGACGCTCTCCTTTGGCTGGCATTCCTGACGGAAGACGAAGTACGCGACGCCGCCCCGTGGCAGGACTGGCTGACGGCACTCGCCGGGCAGAAGCGGGTGGCGCTCCTCGATACCCCCGGCGGAACCCTCTGGATCGCGACGGAACGGCTGCCGCTCTTCCGGGCCTTGTGGCCTGAAGCGCCGATCCGGCCGAGCGTGTCGGTGCCGCCAAGCCATGACAGAGCCTGGACGGGCGACGCGGCGCTGGTCGAGATCCTGCGGGGGCGGCTCGAAGGGCTGGGCCCGGTCCCCGCGGCCGTCCTCGCGGCGCCGTTAGGGCTCGACGCCGGCGCGACGGCCGCCGCACTGGCCGCTCTGGAAGCCGAGGGCTTCGCCATGCGCGGGCGTTTCGCGCCCGGCGCGACCGTGGACGAATGGTGCGAGCGACGGCTGCTGGCACGCATCCATCGCTACACGCTGAAGCGCCTGCGCGCCGAGATCGAGCCTGTGTCGGCCCGGGATTTCCTGCGCTTCCTGCTGCGATGGCAGCGGGTCGGCGCCGAAGGCCAGGTCGAAGGCGCCCATAGCCTCGACGCCATCGTCGTGCAGCTCGAGGGCTTCGGCGCGGCTGCGAGCGCCTGGGAAAGCGACATCCTGCCGGCCCGCATCAAGGACTATCAGCCGTCCTGGCTCGATGCGCGATGCCTTGCCGGCCAGGTCACGTGGATGCGGCTGGGGCCCCGCGGCGGCCGTGGCGGGGCCGGCGATGGACGTGCCGGGCCGGTTCGCACCAGCTCGATCATCCTCCTGCCGCGACGCAACGTGCCCTTCTGGCGCGGGATCTCGCCCGCGACGGAACGAAGCCGTGCCAGTCCACGTGCGCAGGCCGTCCTGGACCATATGGCGGCGAACGGTGCGTCCTTCTTCGACGAGCTGCTGCAGCACTGCGGCCTGCTGCGTTCGCAGCTTGAGGATGCGCTGGCCGAGCTGGTGACGTTGGGCCTGGTCACGTCCGACAGCTTCGCTGGACTGCGTGCGCTGCTCGTTCCGGCGAGCGAGCGGCGGCCAACGGGCGGCGGGAAGCGGAAACGCCGGACCGTTGCGCTCGGCGTGGAGGAGGCCGGCCGCTGGTCGCTCATCCGCCAGCCTGTCGCCGCTGCACCGGATTCGGGGGCGGTCGAGCACATTGCGCGGACGCTGCTGCGCCGCTACGGCGTCGTCTTCTGGCGGATGCTGGAGCGTGAGTCGCCCGGCTTGCCGCCGTGGCGCGAACTGTTGCGTGTCTATCGAAGGCTCGAAGCGGCCGGGGAGATTCGCGGCGGGCGCTTCGTCGCCGGCTTCACCGGGGAGCAGTACGCCCTGCCCGAAGCGATCGGCCTGCTGCGCGACGTGCGGCGTGAGCCTCCGAGCGGCACCTGGACGGCGATATCAGGGGTGGACCCGCTCAACCTCGTGGGCATCCTGGCGCCCGGACCCCGGCTGCCGGCCCTGGCGGGAAATCGTTTGCTCTATCGGGACGGCGTGCCCGCTGCCATCCTCGCGGCCGGCGAGATCCGCTTCCTCGCTGAGCTCGACGCGGCCACGGAATGGTTCGCCCGCAAGGCACTGATGCGCGGCACCCGGCAAGCCCTGCTGCCAGGACCCGCCGCCATCGATGTCGAGGCCGCGGAGTAGCTTCGTCTCCGGGTCTTGCCTTTTCCCGTCGTCCTGAGCGCAGCGAAGGCCTGCCCTGAGCTCTGCCGAAGGGACCTCACCGCCGTTGGCCACCGGTACGAGATCCTTCACCTCTCCGACCCTACACGCCGAAATGCGCGCCCAGCACGGCGGCCGCTTCGTCGTTGGCCCGGAGGCCCTGCGCCAGGAAGCGGGTCAGGGAGAAGAAGCCGTGGATCGTGCCGGGGTAGTTCGCGTAGGTCGTCTTGATGCCGGCATCGATCAGGCGGTCGGCGTAGGCGCGTCCCTCGTCGCGCAGCGGGTCGTAGCCGGCGGTCAGCACGAAGGCGGGCGGCAGGCCGGTGAAATCCTTCGCCAGCAGCGGCGACAGCCGCAGGTCCGCCAGGTCCGTGCCGGCGGGCACGTAGGCTTTCCAGAACCAGTCCATCAGGTCCTTGGTGAGGAAGTATCCTTCCGCGAACTTCACGCGCGATTCGCTCTGGCGGCTCGAATCGGTCGCGGGATAGATCAGCATCTGGAAGGCCGGCCCCGGCTCGCCGGCGTCGCGCAGGAACTGGCAGACGACGGCCGCGATGGCGCCGCCCGCCGAATCGCCACCGACGGCGAGCTGCTCGGCCACGGTGCCGAAGGCGGCGGCGTTGTCGCGGATGTGCCGGAACGCCGCCACGCCGTCGTCGATGGGTGCCGGGAAGGGATGCTCGGGCGACAGCCGGTAGTCGACCGAGATCACCTGGCAGCTGCTTCTGTTCGCGAGCCGTCGGCAGGTCGAGTCATGCGTCTCGATGTTGCCGATCACGAAACCCCCGCCATGATAGTAGATCAGCGTCGGCAGCGCGCCGGCCGATGCACCGAGCGGCCGATAGCGGCGGAAGCGGATCTCGCCGCCGGGCCCGGCGAACGCGCCATCGGCGGTCTCCGCCACGTCCGGCGGATCGGCTTCGCTGTCCTCCGACATCTTGTCGACGGCCTTGCGGCCGACGGCATGGGGGAGCGTATGCAGCTTGGGCCGCCCCTCCTGGGTCGCCTTCTCCATCAGGTCGAGCAGGATGCGGGCTTCTGGGTCGAGCATGATTCACTCCGGATCGAAGAGATGACGATAGGCGAACAGGGCCGGCGCGCCCCCGGTATGGATGAACACGACATCATCGCGCGGTGTCCAGCGGCCTGACCGGATCAGCGCGATGAGCCCGGCCAGCCCCTTGCCGGAATAGACCGGATCGAGCACGAGGGCTTCAAGGCGCGCGGCCAGCCGGATCGCCTCCACCGTAGCCGCATGGGGCACGCCATAGGCTGGGCCGGCATGGCCGGCGACCACCTCGACATCTGCGTCGTTGAACGGCTGGCCGAGCATCGCCGCGGCAGCACGGCCATAGCTCACCACGTCATTGCGCACGCGTTCCGGTTCGGCATCGATGTCGATGCCGACGATCCGAGTCTGCGGCAGGCAAAGCTTCGCGCCGACGACGAGACCGGCCTGCGTCGCCGCGCTGCCCGAGCAGTGGACGACGGCCTTGGGCATGATGCCGAGGGCCGCGCACTGCGCCGAGATCTCCGCCATGGTCGAGGCGTAGGCGACGGCGCCCAGCGGGTCGGAGACGCCGTAAGGGACGACGAAGGTCCTGCGGCCATCTGCCTGCAGCCTCTCTGCCAGCGCGCGGATCGCGCCGTTGCGGTCGCCGTCCCACGGAACGTCGTGCAGGACCGCGCCGAACAGGCGGTTGAGCAGCGCATTCCCGGTGCGGTCATAGTCGGGCGAGGGCGGCGCCAGCCGCCCGTGATAGACGGCGAGATGGCACTCGAGGCCAAGTCTTGCCGCCGCGACCGCCACCTGCCGTTGGCTGTTGGATTGCACCACGCCGCCCGAGACCAGCGTATCGGCGCCGCGCCGCAGCGCTTCGTGCAGCACGTAGTCGAGCTTGCGCAGCTTGTTGCCGCCGAAGCCCGGACCCGTGAGGTCTTCGCGCTTGACCCAGAGTCTCGGTCCCCGCCCATCGACGGCGAGTTCCATCGTCAATCGCTTCATCGGTTCGAGAGGGGTCGGCAGCGAGCAAAGCCCGATGCGCTGGAAACGCGACAGCGCCTCGCTCAGCCTCGCCTGATTGCCCGCCATGAAGCCACGGGATCCTTTCCGGTCGGAGTCAGCCGTAGAGTCGGACGGCAGGTCATTTCAAGAAGCGTCGCGCGGCTGCGGCCACCTCTGTCGCGCGCTCCCAGCTCATGCAGAACCGTCCGCCGGGCACGATCTCGACCTCGGCCTGGGGGCACTTCGCCTGCAGCAGCGCCCGATGTCGCCCGTAGATGAAGTGTTCGCCGTAGAGCATCAGCACGGGACATTTCATGGCCGCCATGCCGCCCAGCGTGTCGAACCTTGCGAGTGCTCCCATCGCCTGCCAACGGTCCCGGCCGATCTCGAACTGCGCCGTGTTGATGCGGTCCATCCAGGACTGGGTGGGATTGATCGGCGCGTGCTCGGGATCGTTCTCGAGCAGGAAGCGGATCGAGCGGGGCGCCGGAAAGCCCGTGTCGTCGCTCGGTCGGACCTTGGCGATGTCGGCGATGTCGTTCCGGGCAGTGTCGGCGTCGGCGAAGTAGGGCGTGTTCACCAGCACCGCCCTTTCAACGCGCTGCGGCCAGCGTGATCCCAGGGCGATCGAGACGGCGGCGCCGACCGCCTCGCCCAGGGCGAAGGCACGCTCGATGCCCAGGGCATCCATTACCTCGACGACGCATTGCGCATAGTCCTCGATGGTCGGCTGCCAGTCGATGTGATCGGAATGGCCGTGGCTCGGATAGTCGATCGCCACCGCCCGGAAATCCGGCGCGAGCGCCTGCAGCAGCTCGACCATCACCGCCGAGCTCTGCTGGTTGATGTGGCTCACCATGACGACACGTCCGCTTCCCGCGGCACGCCAGTGGATGTGTCCGGCGAAGGTCTTCGCCAGACCGCGGTCGATCTTCGGGGGCACGGCCTACTCGAGCTTGATGTTCGCAGCCTTGATCACGGCTGCCCATTTGGCGATCTCTTCCCGGACGAAGGCGTTGACCTCGGCCGTCGTGCCGCCGCCGACCACGCCGCCCACCTTGGCATAGGCCTCGGCGATCTCGGGGGTCTTCAGCGCGGCGCTGGCCGCTTCGAATATCTTGGCCCTTGCCTCGGGACTCGAGGCACCCGGCGACACGAGCGCGTACCAGTTGTCGGAGTTGACCTTCGGGTAGCCCATCTCGCGCATGGTCGGCACGTCGGGCAGAAGCGGTGCACGGCTGTCCGAGGTGACGGCCAGCACCTTCAGCGTGCCGGCACGGACGTGGGGAATCAGCACGGAGATGTCGAGCAGGGCGGAATCGACGGTCCCCGCCAGCAGGTCGTTGGTCGCGGGGGCGGCCCCTCTATAGGGAACATGCAGGATGTCGCAGCCGGTCTCGCGCTTGAACAGCTCGATGGCCAGGTGGGTGATGCCGCCCGTGCCGGCGGAGCCGCAGGTGAGCTTGCCCGGATTCGCCTTGGCACGGGCGATGAAGGTCTTGAGGTCGCCGATCCCGAGCTTGGCATTGACGGCCAGCACCTCCTGCACGCGGACGACCAGCACCTGCGGTGCCAGATCCTTCGTAGGATCATAGGGCATCTTCGGCATCAGGCTCTGCATGATCGCGCCGGCGGAAGCGCTGATCAGGCCCATGACGTGGGCGTCGGCGCCGGCTTTGGCCACGAAGTCCATGCCCGTGACGCCGGCCGCGCCGCTCTTGTTCTCGACCAGGACAGGCTGTCCGAGAAGCGGCGACATGCGCTCGGCCAGGTGGCGCCCGAAGATGTCGGCGGGCCCGCCGGCGGGGAAAGGCACGATCAGCGTGAGCGGCCTGGTCGGAAAGGCGGCCTGGGCGCGGGCGCTGGATGGATGGGACAGTGTGCGGACGAACGGCAGGGCGGCCAGCCCACCGGCCATGGCACGGCGCTTGATAGCCATTGTCGTTTCCTCCCGTTATTGCCCGAAGTCTGCGCGGGCACGGGAAGATGGGCAAGGGCCGTTAGAACTCGACGTCTAGTTCTTCAACCTCCTCAGGCTCCATGCGGGCAGACCTCGTCCACTCGACCATGGCCGGGAAATTCAGCATCAGGTCGCGATAGGCCGCACAGGCGGAGTCGAGCTTCACGTCGTATGTGGCGAAGCGCGCACAGACCGGCGCGTACATGGCGTCGGCCATGGTCGGCGTCCTGCCGAACAGGTAGGGGCCGCCATATTGCTGCAGGCATTCGCGCCAGATGGTCGTGACCCGCTCGATATCGGCCTGCGCCCCGGCCCAGACCTTGAAGCCGTCGTGACGGGCCTTCAGGTTCATGGGCAGCGCCGAGCGCAGGTTGGCGAATCCCGAATGCATTTCGCCGCAGATCGCCCGGCAATGGGCCCGCGCGGCCGGGTCTGACGGCAGAAGGCCGGCCTCCGGCTTGATCTCGTGCAGATACTCTGCAATCGCCAGGGTATCCCAGACCTTGACCTTGCCATGCTCCAGGCAAGGCACCAGGAAGGAAGGAGAAAGCAGCAGGAGCTCCGCCCGGGTCGCTGGGTCGTCGATGGGAACGCTTCGTTCTTCGAACGGAAGTCCCGCCATGCGGCACAGCAGGAAGCCGCGCAGCGACCAGGAGGAATAGTTCTTGCTACTGATCGTGAGCGAAGCCTCGGCCATGCGGGCGAGGATGCAATTTCCGAGCCGACCGTGCCATGCTTTATGCGCTGTACCAGACATCCGCCGACCTGATGCTGCCGCTGCGGGTCTGGGCGACGGCGGCCGGGCAGACGCTCAACGGGGGCAATCCGATCAGCGTGGACGGACTGCGGTCCATGGGCGCGCTATGCGAAATGGTCAGCCGCGCCACCCTGACCCACCGACGGCCGTCCTTCGGCATAACGGAGGCCAAGGTCGGCAACCAGGTCGTGCCGGTGCGGGAGGAGGAGGTCTTCGCGACTCCCTTCGGCACCCTGCTGCGTTTCGTGAAGGAGGGCGCGCCGCCGCAGCCGAAGGTGCTTCTGGTGGCTCCCCTGTCCGGACACTTCGCCACCCTGTTGCGCGACACGGTCAGGGTGCTGCTGCCGGAGCATGACGTGCATATCACCGACTGGGCCAACGCCCGGGACGTCGGCTTCTGGCACGGCCGCTTCGGCTTCGACGAGTACGTCGAGCATCTCATGACCTTCCTCACGGTCATGGGACCGGGAAGCCACATGGTGGCCGTGTGCCAGCCCTGCGTGCAGGCGCTGGCGGCTGCCGCGCTGATGGCCGAGGACGACCATCCGTGCCAGCCGGCCAGCATGACCCTGATGGCGGGACCGATCGATACCCGCATCAATCCCACAAAGGTCAACGAGCTTGCCACCGGCCACCCGATCAGCTGGTTCGAGAACAACCTGATCACGCGCGTGCCGCTGCGCTATCCGGGGGCCACCCGCCGCGTCTATCCCGGCTTCCTGCAGCTCACCGCCTTCATGAGCATGAACGTGGACCGCCACGTGAAGGCGCAGGTCGACCTCTACAACGCCCTCGCCAAGGGTGAGCACGAGCAGGCCAACACCATCAAGGCGTTCTACGACGAATACTTCGCCGTGCTCGACCTGACGGCGGAGTTCTATATCGAGACGGTGCAGTACGTGTTCCAGGAGCATCTCCTGCCCAAGGGAGAGCTGATGTGGCGCGACCGCAAGGTCGATCCGCGGGCGATCCGGCGGACGGCGCTGTTCACGGTCGAGGGGGAGCGCGACGACATCTGCTCCATCGGCCAGACCGTCGCCGCGCACGATCTCTGCAGCAGCCTGCGCCCGTACCGCAAGAAGCACTACATGCAGGCCGGGGTCGGCCACTATGGGGTATTCAGCGGCCGCCGCTGGGCCGGCCAGATCTATCCCTTGGTGCGGAATACGATCCTGGCCAACGAATAGCGGTCTTTTCTGTACGGAAATCCGCAGTACATTGTGGGTATGGCTGATTTTCCGAAGAAGACCCTCGCCGACTGGGAGAAGCTCGCCGCCAAGGAGCTGCGCGACAAGCCCGTCTCGTCGCTCGACTGGATGACGCCCGAGGGCATCCCGGTGAAGCCGCTCTATACGGCGGCCGACCTCGAGAATCTCGAATCGGTGGGGACGCTGCCCGGCTTTCCGCCCTTCACGCGGGGGCCGAAGGCTACGATGTATGCTGGCCGCCCGTGGACCGTGCGCCAGTATGCGGGCTTCTCGACTGCCGAGGAGAGCAACAAGTTCTATCGCGCGAACCTTGCCGCCGGCCAGATGGGCCTGTCGGTCGCGTTCGACCTCGCGACGCACCGTGGCTACGACTCCGATCACCCGCGCGTGGTGGGCGATGTCGGCAAGGCCGGCGTGGCCATCGATTCCGTCGAGGACATGAAGATCCTGTTCGATGGCATCCCGCTCGACAAGATGAGCGTATCCATGACGATGAACGGCGCGGTGCTGCCGGTCCTGGCCGGCTACATCGTGGCCGCGGAGGAGCAGGGCGTGCCGCAGGACAAGCTCAGCGGCACGATCCAGAACGACATTCTCAAGGAGTTCATGGTCCGGAACACCTACATCTATCCGCCCGGACCCTCCATGCGCATCGTGGCCGACATCATCGAGCACACGGCGCAGCACATGCCCCGCTTCAACTCGATCTCGATCTCGGGCTACCACATGCAGGAGGCGGGGGCGACGCTGGTCCAGGAGCTCGCCTTCACGCTGGCTGACGGGTTGGAATATGTGCGCGCGGCGAAGGCCAAGGGCCTCGACATCGACGCCTTCGCGCCGCGCCTGTCGTTCTTCTTCTGCATCGGCATGAACTTCTTCATGGAAGTCGCGAAGCTTCGCGCGGCCCGCTACCTGTGGGCTGAGCTGATCAAGCCCTTCGAGCCGAAGAAGCCGGATTCGCTGTCGCTGCGCACCCACTGCCAGACGTCCGGCGTGTCGCTGACGGAGAAGGATCCGTACAACAACATCATCCGGACGGCCTATGAGGCGATGGCGGCCGTGCTGGGCGGCACGCAGTCGCTGCACACCAACTCCTTCGACGAGGCGATCGCCCTGCCGACGCCGACCTCCGCGCGCATCGCGCGCAATACGCAGCTCATTCTGCAGCACGAGACCGGCGTGACGAAGGTCGTCGATCCGCTGGCCGGCAGCTACTACGTCGAGGCGCTGACCTCGAGCCTGATCGCCGAGGCGCGCAAGCTGATCGCCGAGGTCGAGGCGCTGGGCGGCATGACCAAGGCGGTCGAGGCCGGCATGCCCAAGATGCGGATCGAGGAGGCGGCGGCGCGCAAGCAGGCGCGCATCGACCGCGGCGAGGAGATCGTGGTCGGCGTGAACAGGTTCCAGCTCAAGGACGAACCGGCGATCGAGATCCTCGAGGTCGACAACGACGTCGTGCGCGAGGCGCAGGTCACGCGGCTGCAGAAGATCCGCGCCAGCCGCGACGAGCAGAAGTGCGTCGCGGCGCTCAAGGCGCTGGGCGATGCGGCGCGCAACGGCACGGGCAACCTGCTGACGCTGTCGATCGAGGCGACGCGTGCGCGCGCCACGGTGGGCGAGATCTCGTCGGCGCTCGAAGGCGTCTACGGCCGCTACCAGGCCACCATCCGGTCCATCTCCGGCGTCTATGCCGGCGAGTGGGAGGGCGATGCGGGGCTGGAGCGCATCCGCACCGACATCGCCTCGTTCGCCGAGGAGGAGGGCCGCCGGCCGCGCCTCATGGTCGTGAAGATGGGCCAGGACGGCCACGACCGCGGCGCCAAGGTCATCGCCACCGCCTTTGCGGACCTGGGCTTCGACGTCGATATCGGGCCGCTGTTCCAGACGCCCGCTGAAGCGGCGCGCGCCGCGATCGAGAACGACGTCCATGTGATCGGCGTGTCGAGCCAGGCGGCCGGCCACAAGACCCTCGTGCCGCAGCTCATCGAGGAGCTGGCGAAGCAGGGCGGCTCGGAAGTGCTGGTCGTGGTCGGCGGCGTCATCCCCGCCCAGGACTACGACTTCCTCAAGAAGGCCGGCGTGGCCGCAATCTACGGGCCCGGCACGAACATCCCGGCCGCCGCTGCCGAGATTCTCGCCATCCTGCGTGGCCGCAACCAGCAGCGCGCAGCGTAGAAGCGCAAGAAGTCGCGTGATGGGGTAGGGCGGAGATGTTCGCCTGGCCCCGCTGCGGAGCGCAAAAAGTCGGCTGCCGGCCCGCTCCTGTCATCTGAGCGAAGCGAAGGATCCCATGCCGCTGCCGGCGGCGACCCTGCACTTGGCAATAATCAAGTTATTATTCTTGCTTTGTGATTACAGACGTTATATAAGTCGTCCTTACGGAGGACGAGAGTTGCGTCGACCGCATCCAGCCTCACCGCCGCATCGCCTCGCTCTCCGCGGGCGACATGGGGCGCTCCCGGAACCACAGGATCTTGCCGCGGATGGTGCCGAATGGCGTCTGGGCCTCGAGCTTGCCAGGGAAACGGATCTGGGACTGGTCGAAGCGCGCCAGCCAGATGCGCATCGGGCGCCGGCGTTCGCTCTCCGCCTCGCGCGCAGCGTCGTCGAAGTCGCCGGACACCCGCTCCGTGTAGAGGTCGCAGACCAGGACGTCGCCGAGCGCGCCCGGGATGCCCGTCTTCTCGGCCGGCTCCGTGCCCACCTTGTGCATGACGATGTCGACGCGGCGCTTGCCGTCGTTGGACATGACCGTGCGGTCGCAGGCGGCATCGCCGGCAAAGCCGACGCTGAGGGCCGCCGACAGCGGATCGAGCGAGCCCGTGCGGTCGGAGTCGCGAATGGCTTTCTGGGGATCCGGCTTCCACTGCGGACTGTGCGTCTCGCTCATGCTGCCCCCCGCGCCGTACTGCGCCAGCCAGGTGCGCGTCTTGTCGTCGACCACGATCGACAGCGAGCCTGCGGTCGGCCGCGCACCCTGCGGCGTGAAGCCCCCCCAGGCGCGGTTGCGGCCGACATAGTGCATGGTGATCGCCTTCAGGATACCCTCCTTGAAGGTGCTGCTCTCGACATCGTACTTGTTGCCGTCGAGACGGGCCGTCACGTCGATGCGGAAGCCCGAGAAGCCGGCGAAGGTGATCTCGTAGCCGATATCGATCTGGCGCGCCCCACCGGGCATCTGCGCATGGGTCGTGACGGGCGCCGCGAGGCCCGCCAAAACCAGAATGAGCGCCCTACGAAAACTCATGAAATCCCTTCCTTGCGGGGACTTACACCGGTCACAAGGGCACGATAGAAGGCCCCCGCGTCCCGCGCCACTGGCTTGCAAGCAGAACAAGGCAATTTTGGCCCATGTCGTCTCCCGACCCTGATGGCGTTCCGAAGGTGGGCCTGACGCGTACCTGGGCGGTCCTGCGCATCGTTGGCCGACATTTGTGGCCAAAGGGTGAACCCGGCCTGCGCAGCCGGGTGGTCGCGGCCATGGCCCTCCTGGTGGTGGCCAAGATCGCCAACGTCTATGTCCCTGTCCTCTACAAGCAGGCCGTGGACGCGCTGGGCGAGCCGGCCGCGCAGGCCGTGGCGGTGCCGGTGGCGCTGATCCTGGCCTATGGCGTGACGCGCGTCCTGGCGCAGGCCTTCGGCGAGCTGCGCGACGCCATCTTCGCGCCCGTGTCGCAGCGGGCCATCCGCAGCCTCGCGCTGGATGTCTTCCGCCACCTCCATGCACTGTCCCTGCGATTCCATCTCGAGCGCCAGACCGGCGGGCTGAGCCGTGTCATCGAACGCGGAACGGGCGGCATGGAGTTCCTGATCCGCTTCACCTCGTTCAACATCCTGCCGACGCTCTTCGAGATCGTGCTGGTGGGGGCCGTGCTGTGGAGCCTCTACGACTGGCGCTTCTCCGTCGTCACGCTCGCGGCCGTGGCGGGCTACATCGTGTTCTCGATCTGGCTCTCGGAGTGGCGCATCCAGTTCGTCCGGCGCATGAACGACGCCGACACCGAGGCCAATGCCAAGGCGATCGACAGCCTGCTGAACTTCGAGACCGTGAAGTACTTCGGGAACGAGGAGCACGAGGCGCGTCGCTTCGACGTCGGACGCCGGCGCTACGAGGAGGCGGCCATCCGGTCCAGCCGCACGCTCTCGGTCCTCAATGTCGGCCAGGGCGCCATCATCTCGGTCGGCCTGGTCGCGGTGATGGTCATGGCGGGATACGGGGTGCGCGCCGGCACGATGACCATCGGCGACTTCGTCGCGGTGAATGCCTTCCTGATCCAGCTCTACCAGCCGCTGAACATGCTGGGCTTCGCCTACCGCGAGATCCGGCAGGCGCTGGTCAACATGGAGAAGATGTTCGGGCTGCTCGAGGTCCCGCCCGAGATCGCCGACAGGCCCGGCGCCCGGCCGATCGAGGTCAGGGGAGGCGAGATCGTCTTCGACGCGGTAGACTTCCATTACGAGAAGAGCCGACCGATCCTGCATGGGGTGAGCTTCCGCGTGGCGCCGGGCAACACGGTGGCGATCGTGGGCTCGAGCGGGGCCGGCAAGTCGACGATCTCGCGCATCCTGTTCCGCTTCTACGATGTCGCGGCCGGCAGCGTGCGCATCGACGGCCAGGACATCCGCGACGTGACCCAGGCCAGCCTGCGCGCGGCGATCGGGGTCGTGCCGCAGGACACCGTGCTGTTCAACGACACGATCCGCTACAACATCTGCTACGGGCGGCCGAACTGCACGCGCGAGGAGATGGAGCAGGCGGCCAGGCTCGCCCGCATCCACGACTTCATCATGTCCTTGCCGCAGGGGTACGAGACGACCGTCGGCGAGCGCGGCCTGAAGCTGTCCGGCGGCGAGAAGCAGCGCGTGGCCATCGCCCGCACGATCCTCAAGAACCCGCACATCCTGCTGTTCGACGAGGCAACCAGCGCCCTCGACACGCGCACCGAACAGGAGATCCAGCGCTCCCTCGAGGAGGTGAGCCGCGGCCGCACGACGCTGGTCATCGCGCACCGGCTGTCGACCATCATCCATGCCGACGAGATCGTGGTGCTGGATCGCGGTCGCGTCGTGGAGCGGGGCCGGCATGCCGAGCTGCTGACGCGGGGCGGCCTCTATGCCGACATGTGGCGCCGCCAGCAGGAAGCGGCCGCCGCTGCGGAACACGTGGCCGAAACGCAGGAGCCGCCGTCGCTGCGCGCTGAAGGGCATCTGCATGTCGCAGAATAACCCGACGGCGGGCGCCGTTGCCGCCGGACCCTGGCGGTCCCTGCTGCCGGTTTTCGCCGCCTGCGCCGCTATCGGCCTCCAGGCCGGCGTCGCGCTGCCGCTCGTGCCGCTGGCGCTGGAGCGGCGCGGCGTCGACAAGCTGACGATCGGCATCGTGGCCGCCGCCTGGGCGGTCGGCATGCTGGTGGCCGCACCGCAGATCCCGCGGCTCGCTGCGCGTCTGGGGACCGTGCCCTTCATCCTGGGCGCCGTCGTGGCAGGGTCGGCGCTGACGGTCGGCTACACGCTGACGGACAGCGTCGCGGTCTGGTTCGTGATCACCCTGCTGCACGGCGTCGTCGGCGGCGTGCCGTGGATCGTGAGCGAGATCTGGATGAACGTCGTGGTGGAGGAGAGGCAGCGCGGCCGCGTCATGGCCGTGTATGCCATCCTCGTGGCCCTCGGCATGGCGCTGGGTCCGTTCGTGCTGCAGGTCGTGGGCGTCTACGGGCCGAGGCCCTTCCTCGCCTGTGCGGCGCTGGCGCTCCTCGTCGCCATGCCGCTGCTGCCTTATTGGCGGACCGCGCCGCGGATCGACCACGCGGCCGACAGCGGCTACCTCGCCGTGATCGTCGGCGCGCCGCTCGCCATGCTGGCGGGCTTCTCCTGCGGGCTGGGCGAGCAGGTCGCCTTCAGCTTCCTGCCCGTCTATGCAGTGGGGGCCGGCGTCGCGCCGGAAACCGGCGCGCTCTGGCTGTCGGCCTTCGTGATCGGCAACGTGGCGCTGCAGTGGCCGATCGGCTGGATGGCGGATCATTTCGACCGGCGCGCCGTGCTTGCCGGGTGCGCGATCGCCAGCACGGCCCTGGTGCTGCTCCTGTCGATGGTGCCCGCCCAGTCTGTCGGCGTCATCGGCGTCGTGATGCTGTGGGGCGGTGTGTCGTTCGCCATCTATCCGGTGGGGCTGGCGCTGCTGGGGCAGCGCTTCAACGGCGGCGACATCGCGCGCGCCAACACGGCCTTCAGCATGCTCTACATCCTGGGGGGGCTGATCGGCCGGCCGGCCGCGGGCGCGGCGATGGATGCCGTGGGCGATCCCGGGCTGGGGTGGACGCTCGCCTTCTTCTACGCTGTCGCGGGCGCGGCGGCCTTGCTGGCATTCCGTCGTCGCGGCTGATAGGCAGGCAGCATGAACGCGCAGGCCGCGACCCTGGACAAGCCCGCCGATCCTCTCCTTGCGCCGCTGCTGGCGGGCGACCGGCGTGCGCTGGCGCAGGCCATCACGCTTGTCGAATCGACCCGCGCCGATCATCGCGAACGCGCCGATGCACTGCTGGCGGCGCTGCTGCCGCATACCGGCCGATCCGTGCGGCTGGGCATCACCGGGGTGCCGGGCGTCGGCAAGTCGACCTTCATCGAGCGTTTCGGACTGTCGCTGCTGGAGCAGGGCCGTTCCCTTGCGGTGCTGGCGATCGATCCCTCGTCGAAGCGCGGCGGCGGCTCGATCCTGGGCGACAAGACGCGCATGGAGGAGCTGTCGCGCCGCCACGACGCCTTCATCCGGCCGTCGCCGGCCGGCGCGACGCTGGGCGGCGTGGCGCGGCGCACGCGCGAGACCATGCTGCTGGTCGAGGCCGCCGGCTTCGACACGGTGATCGTGGAGACCGTGGGGGTCGGGCAGTCCGAGACGGCCGTCGCCGACATGGTCGACATGTTCATCGTCCTGCTGCTGCCCGCCGGCGGCGACGACCTGCAGGGCATCAAGCGCGGCGTGATCGAGCTGGCCGACCTGATCGTCGTCAACAAGGCCGACGGCGACCTGCTGGCGACGGCGAAGCGCTCGGCTTCCGACTACCAGCACGCCCTGCGCATGCTGCGCTCGCCGACCGCGGGCTGGACGCCGGAGGTCACGACCGCGTCGGCCATCACGGGCGACGGGGTCGCGGCGGTCTGGCAGGTCGTCGAGCGGTTCCGGCAGGCCGTGGGCGAGAAGGGCATCGGTCGGCGCCGCGCGGAGCAGGCGCGCGCCTGGATGTGGAACGAGGTCGGCGAGACCCTGCTGGCCGAGCTGCGGCGGCACCCGGACGTCCGCCGGCTGGTCCCCGGGCTGGAGCGCGACGTGGAGAGCGGCCGCGCCACGCCCGCCGCGGCGGCCCGCATCATGCTAAGAGCCTTCCATGGCCACTAAGTCGTTCGTCCGGCGCGCGCGCCGGGCCGCTGCCGCCGACGAGCTGCCGTTCTGGCGGCGCAAGACGCTTGTCCAGATGTCGCAGCAGGAGTGGGAATCGCTCTGCGACGGCTGTGGCATGTGCTGCGTCAACAAGCTCGAGTACGAGGGCACGGGCGAGCTGGCCCAGACGGACACGTGCTGCCGCCTGCTCGACCCGAAGACAGCCAAGTGCAAGGACTACAGGAACCGCAAGAAGATCGTGCCGGACTGCATCCAGCTCACCCCAAAGGTGGTGGCCAAGATGGACTGGCTCCCCAAGACTTGTGCCTACCGGCTGGTCCACTTCAAGCAGGACCTCTACTGGTGGCATCCCCTCGTGTCGGGCGATCCCGAAACCGTGCACCAGGCGGGAATCTCGGCCCGCGGGCGCGTCATCCCCGAGGACCAGGTCGAGGACATCAGCGAACGGGTGGTGGACTGGTTCGCTTGACGTGACCCGGCCGGGCCCTTAAAAAGCCGGCCTTCCCGCCCTCCGGCGGGATCGTTTTTTAATGGAAAGCGCCATGCCTCGTCGTTGCGCCCTCTCGGGCAAGGCCGTTCAGTACGGCAACAATGTGAGCCACGCCAACAACAAGAGCCGGCGCCGGTTCATGGCGAACCTGCAGGTCGCCTCCGTCCTGTCGGATGCGCTGGGCCATTCGGTCCGCCTGCGGCTTACGCCGCGCGGCATTAAGACCATCGAGCACAATGGCGGAATCGACGCCTACCTGCTGGGCACCAACGACAGCAAGCTCAGCCCGGAGATGAAGGTCCTGAAGCGCCGGGTCGTCTCGGCGAAGGCCAAGAAGGATGCGAAGCAGGCCGCGTAAGCGGCCTTCTTCATTTCTGGAGCTCGAACAGCAGCAGGATGTTGCGCTGGAGCGGGTTGAAGTTGTCGTCCGAGATCAGCCAGATCAACGTCTCGCCGCGGGCGCCGCGCGTCGCCGCCACGCCTTCCAGGTTGTCCACCGCGTAGGGCGAGGCCAGGCGAGCCAGCTCGTCGGCCTTGACCATGCCACCGGGCGCAAGCTGCGCGGCGTCGAGGCGCATGATGCGGCAGCGCACGCCGCGCACCATGTCGAAGGCGCGTTCGACGACCACGAACCCGCCGTCGGGCAGCGGTGCGATCGAGGTCGGATGGAAGTCGGCAATGGTGGCGTAGTGGAACGGCTGCCATCGATACCGTCCGCCTTGCCCCGGCGTCCCGATCCAGCCCATGACCGCGCCCGGCCGCTCGCTGTACTCCTCACTGATCGCCAGGACGCGGCCATCGGGCAGCACCGTCATCGCCTCGATGCCGCCATTGGCCGGCTGGCGGCCGATCCCGGCCGGTCCTTCGACCGGGACGGGGACGGAGGTGAGCGTACGATAGCGCCAGAGACGGTGATGGCGCTCGAAGGCCACCAGCCAGGAGCCGTCGGGCAGGCGGGCCATCGCCTCGGCGTCCGCCTCGGCCTTGGCTTCGATGGGCCGGCCGTCGAGTCCGCGCAGCTGGCCGAGCCGCGCGGCGCTCAGCCCCGCCAGGTTGGCCTCGCCGTCGTACTCGATCGTGGCGGTGAGCCAGCCGCCCATGTCGGAGATCGAGGTCAGCGTGCGGCCGTCGGGCGACACGTGGAGGTCCGACCAGCCGCCGAAGTTCCGCGAGTTCGCCGTCATCGAGACGCCGCCGCGCCAGACCAGCCGCCCGACCTGCTTGGCGGCCGGCTCGTCGATCCTGAGCGGCAGCGCGGAATTGCCGATCTCGACGGCCTGTTCCTGCGCGCCGGCAGGGGGCGGAGTCGCCCCGACACAGGCTGCCGCCAGCAGGCAGACGGCGGTCAGGGCGCGCACGGCGGATCGCAAGGCGGGGACGCCGTTCTTCAGGTCAGGCGGCGTGCCGGGCCGATTTCCCGCCAGCCTTGCTGCGCTGGCGGCGGGCAGGGGCAGCGCCCTTGCCATCCTCCTCGTCGAACAGAGAGGCAAGCTGCTCCATCATGGTGCCGCCGAGCTGGTCGGCGTCCACGATCGTCACGGCCCGGCGATAGTAGCGGGTCACGTCGTGTCCGATGCCGATGGCGATCAGCTCCACCGGCGAGCGCGTCTCGATCCAGTCGATGACATCGCGCAGGTGGCGCTCGAGGTAGTTGCCCGGATTGACCGACAGCGTCGAATCGTCGACCGGCGCGCCGTCCGAGATGACCATGAGGATCTTGCGTTCCTCCGGCCGCGGCAGCAGCCGGTTGTGCGCCCAAAGCAGCGCCTCGCCGTCGATGTTCTCCTTGAGGATGCCCTCGCGCAGCATCAGGCCAAGGCTCTTGCGGGCGCGCCGCCAGGGCGCATCCGCCGGCTTGTAGATGATGTGCCGGAGATCGTTCAGGCGGCCCGGGTTGGCGGGCTTGCCGGCAGCGAGCCACTGCTCGCGGCTCTGGCCGCCCTTCCAGGCGCGCGTCGTGAAGCCCAGGATCTCGACCTTCACGCCGCAGCGCTCGAGCGTACGCGCCAGGATGTCGGCGCTCATGGCCGCCACGGTGATCGGCCGGCCGCGCATGGAGCCGGAATTGTCGATCAGCAGCGACACCACGGTGTCGCGGAAGTTGGTCTCCTTCTCCTTCTTGAAGGAAAGAGCGTGCAGCGGATTGGCCACGATGCGCGCGAGCCGGGCCGCATCGAGCGTGCCTTCTTCGAGATCGAAGTCCCAGGAGCGGTTCTGCTGGGCCATCAGCCGCCGCTGCAGGCGGTTGGCCAGCTTGCCGATCACGCCCTGCAGGTGCGAAAGCTGCTGGTCGAGATGGTTGCGCAGGCGCCCGAGCTCCTCGGCGTCGCAGAGCTGGTCGGCGTCGACGATCTCGTCGAACTTCGTCGTGTAGGCGTGATACTGCTGCCCGAGCGGCTCGTTGCTGAGCGCGCCGGGGGGCAGCCACGGACGCTCGGCCCGTCCTGGCTCCTCCTCGTCGCCCGAGCCCATCTGCATCTCGGTCTGCGCCTGGTCGGCGACCGTCTCGGACGCGTCCTCCTGCTCGGAGGCGTCCTCGCTTTCCTCGCCCTGGGCGCCGTAGCCATGGGTCTCGCTGGATTCGCTCTGGTCGTCGCCGGTCTCGTTGGACTGGCCGTCGGCGTTCTCCTGATCCTGCGATTCCTGGTCGTCCTCGTCCTGCAGGTCGGCGGTCTCGTCCCCCAGCTTGAGGTCGCGGATGAGCTGGCGCGCGGCGCGTGCGAACGCCTCCTGGTTGCCCAGCGTGTCGCGCAGCTTCTGGAAGTCGCGCCCGGCGGCCGCCTCGATGTCGGCCCGCCACATGTCGACCATGGCCTTGGCGGACTCGGGCGGCGAGGCGCCCAGCAGCTGCTCGCGGGCGATCAGGCCGACCACGTCGGCGATCGGAGCATCTTCCTTGGTCTTGATGCGCGCATGGCCGCGCTGATCCGAACGCTGGCGCCACAGGGCCGAGAGGTTGTCGGCGACGCCGGCCATGCGGCGGGCGCCCAGCGCCTCGACGCGGACCTGCTCGACGGCCTCGAAGATGGCGCGGGCGGTCTCGCCTCTCGGCACGCGGCGCAGATGGGTCTTGCGATCGTGATGGCGCAGGCGGAGCGCCATGGAATCGGCCTCGCCGCGCACGCGGCTGACATCCTCCGTCGGCAGATCGCGCGCCGGAACGGTGATGCGCGCCTCGCTGCCCAGCAGCGAACCGCCATCGGGTACGAACGAGACGTTCACGTCCTTGCGCGACACCGCCCGCATGGTGGTGGCGGTGACGCGGCGGAACTCCTCGAGCGGCGTATTGTCCTTGGCCATCTGGCCCTCGTCAGTGCAGCTTCCCGCCCTTGCCGCTCGTCGCCGGCAACTCTCTGCCGAAGCAGCGCTGGTAGTACTCGGCGAGCGTGCTGCGCTCGACCTCGTCGCACTTGTTCAGGAAGGTGAGGCGGAACGCGAAGCCCACGTCACCATTGAAGATGCGCGCGTTCTCCGCCCAGGTGATCACCGTGCGCGGCGACATCACGGTGGAGATATCCCCGGCGATGAAGCCGGCGCGCGTCAGGTCGGCCAGCGACACCATTGCCGAGACGATCTTGCGGCCTTCGTCGTTGTCGTAGAACGGCGTCTTGGCCAGGACGATGTTCGTTTCCTGATCATGCGGCAGGTAATTCAGCGTGCTCACGATCGACCAGCGGTCCATCTGGCCCTGATTGATCTGCTGCGTGCCGTGATAGAGGCCGGTGGTGTCGCCGAGGCCGACCGTGTTCGCCGTCGCGAAGAGCCGGAAGGCCGGATGCGGATGAATTACCTTGTTCTGGTCCAGCAGGGTGAGCTTGCCATCGACCTCCAGGACGCGCTGGATGACGAACATGACGTCGGCGCGGCCGGCGTCGTACTCGTCGAACACCAGCGCCGTCGGATTCTGCAGCGCCCAGGGCAGGATGCCCTCGCGGAACTCCGTCACCTGCTTGCCGTCGCGCAGAACGATCGCGTCCTTGCCGATCAGGTCGATGCGCGAGATGTGGCTGTCGAGGTTGACGCGCAGGCAGGGCCAGTTGAGGCGCGCCGCGACCTGCTCGATGTGCGTGGACTTGCCGGTGCCGTGATAGCCTTGGACCATGACGCGTCGGTTGTGCGCGAAGCCGGCGAGGATCGCCATCGTCGTATCGTGGTCGAAAAGGTACGCGTCATCGACCTCGGGCACGTGCTCCGTGGGCTGGCTGAAGGCCGGAACTTCCATGTCCGTGTCGATACCGAAGACCTGCCGGGCGGAAACCTTGATATCCGGCATTCCCGACACGTTCTGCCGGGCCGCAGTCGTCGTAGAGGCCATCACATGTCCTACAAAACAAAGCTCGCCAGATTGCGAGCTTAACATAATAGTCGCAGGCCCTTTTATGCGCCGCAAGCGACCAATTGCCGGGTCTGCCCCGAACGGGACTAATTACTTGACCGGGAGGTGCTCGCAGGCCCGCAATGTGGAATAGGCTGCATTGATCTCCTTCAGCCTCTCCTCCGCATCCCGCGCGCCGCCGTTGGCATCGGGGTGGTGCAGCTTGACCAGTTCCTTGTAACGAGATTTCACGACAGCCTGGGTAAGCGGCCATGAAAGTTCAAGAATATCCATGGCGGATCTCTCCGCCGGGCTGAGTTGCTCGCTGCCGTCGAACCTCGGCTGAGGCCGCTCCCCTAGTCCCGCATCATCCGCGAGGTCGAGCGGATCATGGATGCGCGTATAGGGACCGCCGTTCCGCCGGGCACCCAGCGGCCAGACCGGACGCCGCCACGTCGTGTCGGCGCGGATATGGGCCTCGATCTGGTTGGCATCAAGGCCGGCGAAGTAGTCCCACTTCTTGTTGTATTCGCGGACATGCTCCAGGCAGAACCAGCGGTGCTCGTTCAGCCGGTCCCGCGCGCGCGGCGCGCGATACTCGCCCGCCAAGCCGCAGCCCGGCGCCTCGCATACCCGCTGATGCGGCGATACGCCATCGGAGTTCGTCAGGGGGCGGGCTCGCCGTCGGGACATCGCGCTAATATGAGTTGGCGATATTGGTCGGGCAAGAGAGGCACGTCATGGGCAAGATCGCGTCGGCAATCGACAGCAAGCTGCGGAGCGCGTTCGCTCCGGTCCGCCTCGACATCGAGGATCAGTCGTCGCGTCACCACGGGCATGCCGGCTGGCGGGAGGAAGGCGAGACGCACTTCCGCGTCGAGATCGTCTCTTCTGCCTTCGACGGCAAGAACCGTGTGGCGCGCCAACGGCTCGTTTACGCAGCCCTCAAGGAGGAACTCGATGCCGGCCTGCATGCCCTGGCCCTCACGACGCTGACGCCGGAGGAGGACAAGCGGCCGGTAGCGTGACGATGCTCCTGCGGCGTCAGCCGTCCATCTCGATTTCCTTGCCTGCTGCCGCGTTGCGCACCGCCTCGGCATCCGGTCCCGTGTAGAAGTGCGGCGCCCAGCGCCGTACCACCGGGCCGTCGGCCGCCCAGGCATGGCACGTGTCCACGACGTAGGGTTTCTCCTTGGGAGCGGCAGGATCGACGGGCTTCGGCGGCTTGCCGATCCTGGTGCGATGCTCCAGGGCGAGATCGCGGGCCTTGCGCGACGATATCGTCTGGAAGGCCGTCGTCGCCACGGGGCCCAGCAGCTCCACGATATGCGTGCAGCCGTGCACGCCGCCCAGGCGCTCGCGCACCGCCCGGTGGAAGCCGCCGCCGATCCGCAGGCCGATCAATTTCTTGAAATCCGGCGTGATGCTGCCGCACATCTGGTAGGGCGACTTGTCGGTGACGGCCTCGACGTCGACGATGGTGAAGCGGTGGTCGAGAGTCAGCCGGATCCACATGTCGTGGACATGATCGCCCGGCTTGAGGGCACCGCGCCATTCGTTGGGGTGCTCGTACGTCTTCTCGTCGGTGATGTGGCCTTCGATGTCCCAGAGCCCGTCGTCCCGGAAGAAGCCCTGGCAGGTGACGCGACGCGTATGCAGATGCTGTCGCCCGACAGGCGGCGAAAGCGGCATGGCAAGCCCTCTCTTGCGAAGTTCAGGTGTTGCGGGCCTGTATGGCGGCCGGCGGCATGATGCGCAACTCGGCGATCCGCGTGCCTTCGCGCTTCAGGATCTCGAAGCGAAATCCGTAGAAGGCGTAGGTCTGCCCCACCTCCGGAATGCGCCTGGCCTCGTGCAGGACCACGCCGGCGATGGTGGTGGCGACGTCCTCGGGCAAGCCCCACGCGAACTGGCGGTTGAGGTCCCGCACCGGCACATCGCCGCGGCAGACCAGACTGCCGTCCTCGCGCCGGACAAGGCCCCGCTTGATGGCGTCGTGCTCGTCCTCGATATCCCCCGTGATCTCCTCGATGATGTCCTCGAGCGTGACGATGCCGCGCAGGGCGCCGTATTCGTCGACGACGATCGCAAAATGCTCATGCCGGGCCCGGAAAGCCTCGAGCTGGTCGAACAAGGTCGTCGATTCCGGAATGAACCACGGTGGCGTCATCACCTCTTCGAGCTTCACCGCGTCGGGTTGGCCGACGGCGTGGACCTCGCGGAACAGGTCCTTGGCGTGCAGCACGCCCACGACATTGTCGAACTCGTCGCGATAGACGGGGATGCGCGTGTAGGGAGCCGCGAGCATCTGGCCCACGATGCCGGTGACGGGCTGCCGGGCGTCGATCAGGACGACGCTGCCGCGATGGGTCATGACGTCCGCCACCGTCCGGTCGCCGAGGTCCAGGACGGACCGCAGCATGGCCTTCTCGGTAGGAGCGTCTTCGTCCGGTCCCGACGTGCCGTGCATCTCGATGGCGCCGCGCAGCAATTCCACGTGCTCCTCGGGTCCCGGGCGGCGATCCGCGCGAACGCCCAGCAGGCGTAGGAACAGGCGGGATATCCGGGCGACGGCGCGGGCCATGGGACCCAGCAGAGCGACGGTGACCACGAGCGACGGGGCGAGCACCAGCGCCACCCTGTCGGCGCGGAGGAGGGCCCAGGTCTTCGGCATCACCTCGGCGAAGATCACCACCATGGCGCCGATGGCGAGGGTTGCATAGATGACGCCGGCCGCGCCGAAGATGTCCGTCAGCACGGCTGTCGTAAGCGACGCCGAGAAGATGTTGACGACGTTGTTGCCCAGCAGGATGGCGCCGACCACCTCAGCCTTGCGGTCGAGCAGCCCGTTGACGATCGCGGCGCGACGGCTCCCAAGCTGGGCCAGCCTGTGCATGCGCGGCGGAGAGGTGCCCGTGATGGCGGTCTCGGCCGCGGACAGGAAAGCCGACACCATCAGACAGAGCACGACGATGGGCCAGGCCACGTGAAGCGGGACGTCGAGGTTGAAGTCTCCATCCATGATCTTCAGGCGGCGATGGCGTCATCGAGCAACCCGTGCAGTGCCGTCTCGTCCACGTCGCGGCTGACGAAGGCCTGGCCGATGCCGCGCGCCAGCACGAAGGTGAGCCTGCCACCTTCGGCCTTCTTGTCGCCCCGCATGTGCCCGATCAGGGTGTCGGCATCCCAGCGTCGGCGATTGTCGCCGCCGATGGAGCGCAGCCGGACCGGCAGGCCGATCCCCGAAAGGTGCCTGCGCACCCGTTCGGCGTCGGCCGCCGGGCACAGGCCCAGGCGAGCCGACAGGTCGAAGGCCATCGCCATGCCGGCGCCGACGGCCTCGCCATGCAGCAGGTCGGGGCCGAAGCCGGTTTCCGCCTCCAGGGCGTGGCCGAAGGTGTGCCCAAGATTGAGCAGGGCACGCAGATCGGTCGTTTCGCGTTCGTCGGCGGCCACGATACGCGCCTTGGCGCGGCAGCTCTGCTCTATGGCGTGCGTCCGCTTGGCGACGTCGCCCGCCAGCATGCCCGTACCGTTGGCTTCGCACCACGTGAAGAAGGCCGGGTCGTCGATCAATCCGTATTTGACGACCTCGGCGTAGCCCGCCAGCAATTCGCGCCGCGGGAGCGAGTCCAGGACGCCAGTGTCGGCGAGGACGAGCCGCGGCTGGTAGAAGGCGCCGACCAGGTTCTTGCCGTGGCGCGTGTTGATGCCGGTCTTGCCGCCGACCGAGGAATCGACCTGCGCGAGCAGCGTGGTTGGCACCTGGACGAAATCCACGCCCCGCAGCAGGACGGCGGCGGCGAATCCCGTCAGATCGCCGACCACGCCGCCGCCGAGCGCGACGAGGGTGGTCTTGCGGTCCGGGCGACGGTCGAGAAGGTCGTTCATCAGCCTGCCGAAGGCGTCGAACTCCTTGCTGCGCTCTCCCGCCGGCACGGTGACCACATCGGACCGGATCCCCGCCTTCTCCAGCGAGGCGGCCAGGCGGGCGCCGTAGAGCGCCGCGACAGTCTCATCGCTGACGACGATGACGCGCGGGGCGGCCAGCAGCGGCCGGCAGAGCGCACCGGCCTGGTCGATCAGGCCAGGGCCAACCACGATGTCGTAGCTTCGGCCCGCCAGATCGACACGGATCGTCCGTGCAGGGTCCATGACCGCGTTCATGCCGGTGCCTTCTCCAAGGTCTCCAGATGGTTGCGCAGGGCCTCGACCACCTGATCGGTCGTGCGGTCGGCTGGCTGCGCGGTCGAATCGACCACCACGTCGGCCTCCGCATAGATGGGATAGCGCAGTTCCATCAGATGTTGGAGCACGGACCGCGGATCGCCCTGACGCAGCAGCGGCCGATGGCCGCGCTTCTTCACCCGGTCGAACAGCACATCGAGTTCCGCGCGCAGCCAGACGGTCAGGGCCTTGGCGCGCATCAGGGACCGCGTATCGGGATCCATGTACGCGCCGCCACCGGTCGACAGGACGTGCGGAGGCTCATCGAGCAGACGGGAGATCACCCGGCGCTCTCCAGCGCGGAACTCGGCTTCTCCGTACTTCTCGAAGATCTCGGCGATCGTGCATCCGGCGGCGCGCTCGATCTCGTCGTCGGCATCGACGAAGGGCAGGCACAGCCGCTGCGCCAGCCGCTTGCCGATGGCGCTCTTGCCGGCGCCCATCAGGCCCACGAGGGCGATGGTGCGCGGCACCACGAGTGGAGACAAGGCGTTCATGTCAGCATATCGACATCGATGTCGCCCATTCCGGCCAGGGTTTCAAGCGAGCGCTTGCCGTGTGGCGGCAAGCGTCATCAGGGTTTGCCGCTGGGCGGCCAGCCGGGTTAGGTTGGCCGTGCCGTGGCCATGTTCCGTTCCCGAAACCGTTTCAGCGTGCCCACCGTGAAATTCGGGCCGCTGATCTTCGTCGTCATCCTCGCGCTGCTGATCGCGGGCGTGGTGGCGCTCGCGGTGATCGAGCCCCGGCCGCCGACGCGGCATTTCGAGGTCACCGTCCCCAATGAACGTTTCGCGCGCTAGGCTCGCGGTCGCAGCCCTTGCCATCGCGTCCGTCGCGCCCCCTGCCGCTGCGCAGCTTGCCGACGTCGATGCCAGACCGACCGGATTCCTGACGGCGGCGACGGGCGGCATGCAGGCCGATGCCTGGGGCGGGACATCGATGGCCGCCGCCAAGCACCTCGTGTCGGCCCTTCCCGTGGCGCCCCGAAGCCGCGCGCTGCGTGACCTCCAGTTCAAGGTGCTGGTCAGCGAATTGACGCCGCCGCCACCTGACGGCAGTCCGCCGCCCAGCCTGTTCGTGCGCAAGGTCGACAAGCTGGCCGCGATGGGCGAGGGCGAGAGCCTGAACGAGATGGTGCGCAATGCCGGCGGCTACGCCGACCCGGCCGTGGCCGCCACGGTCGTCAATGCGCTGATGCTGGCCGGTGAACGTCAGGGAGCTTGCGCGGTCGTCGCCCAGTGGCCGCTGCCGGCGCCGTTCGGCAGCCGGGCGCAGGCGGCATGCCGGATGCTTCAAGGAGACCTGGCCGCCGCGGGCGCCGCAGCAGCACCGGCAGGCCGTGTCGATGGTCCGGCACTGATGGCCATCGGCCTCGCTCAGGGGCCGGTCCCGGCGGGGCTGTTGCGGGCGACGGAGCCGCCCATCATCCGCGCGCTCATCGGCCTCAAGAACCTGCCGATCACCACGCGGCTGGAGATTGGCGAACGTGGCGAGGCGCTCGCCATCATCGAGGCGTCGAGATTGGGCGATCTCTACCTGGAGGCCCTCCGCGACGGTGTCGTCCTGCCCCCGGCGATGGCACGGCGCGCCAGGATGGTCGCGGCCGCTCGCAACGCTTCCAACCCGGACGAGGTCGTCAATGCCATTGTTGCCGCGTACGGCGAAGCGAGAGGAAGCCCGCTCTTCCCGACCGTCGCGCGGGCGAGCACCGCCAGTCTGATCAGCCTTCCGCCGAAGCCGCAGTACGCCAACATCGCCCAGGAGGCGATGCGCGGGTTCCTGCTCCTGGGCGACAAGCAGCAGACGCAGGCATGGACGCGGCTTGCCCTTGGCGCCGTCACCAGCAACGCCCGTGCGATCATCGCGCTGGACCGGCTGATGCCTCTGGTGGTGGTGGCCGGCGTCGCGAGCCCGGACCGGATAACGCCGGAAGCCCTCAATCGATGGTATGAGCTGGCGCGCGAGGAGGACGCGGCAAGGGCACCGCTGCGCGGCTATCTGCTGCTTCAGTTGCTGCGCGCGACCGGGGTTGGAATCGCCGCCCGGTCGACCGACCTTCCGGAAGCGCCGCCCGGCGGCAGCCGGCTCGTCATGCCTGCTTCGGCCAACCTGCAGGCGATGACGGCGTCGGCTGCGACGGGGCGCCGCGCCGAGACGGCCCTGCTGGCCTCGATATGTGCCGCGGAGACGCCGCTCGACCAGCTGCATCCTGCCGGCGTCGCAGCCATCGTGCAGGCCCTGCGCAGGGTTGGCGAGGACAATGCGGCCCGGCTGCTCGCGATCGAGGTCGCGATCGCCTACGGGCTCTAGGGCCGGCCGTGCCATGGCGAGAAGGAAGCCGGCCACCGAACTCTCCCGGGAAGCGGAGTCCTTCATCGAAATGCTGTCGGCCGAGCGCGGGGCGTCACGCAACACGCTGGCGGCCTACTCGACTGACCTCAGGGATCTCGAAGCCTTCCTCGCGCGCCGCGGGAGTGGCCCGGCCGATGTCACCAGCGAGGCGCTTCGTGCCTATCTGAAGTCGCTCGACTATGTCGGGATGACCTCGCGCACGGTGGCGCGGCGGCTGTCGGTGATCCGTCAGTTCTTCCGCTTCCTCGTGGCCGAAGGCCTGCGCCCGGACGATCCGGCCAGTACGCTGGATTCGCCCCGCCTGGGGCGGCCGCTGCCGAAGGTGCTTACCCGCGAGGAGGTCGACCGCCTCATCGAGGCCTCGCGCGCCGCCGGCGACCTCGGCCGGATGGCGACCCTGCTGGAAATCCTCTACGCCACGGGCCTGCGCGTCTCGGAGCTGGTGACCCTCCCGCTCGCTGCCGTCGACCGCGATCCGACGGTGCTGGCGGTGCGCGGCAAGGGCGACAAGGAACGCCTGGTCCCGCTGTCCGATCCGGCACGGGCAGCCATCGCCACATGGCTGCGCGTCCGTGCCGCGCACCTCGGCGATGACGAGAAGTCGCGCTATCTCTTTCCCTCGCGCGGCCGCACCGGGCACCTGACCCGGCAGCGCTTCGCGCAGCTCCTCAAGGAGGCGGCGCTGCGGGCGGGGATCGATCCGGCGCGCATATCGCCGCATGTGCTGCGTCATGCCTTTGCCAGCCATCTGCTGGAAGGCGGCGCGGACCTGCGCAGCGTGCAGCTGATGTTGGGCCATGCCGACATCGCCACGACGCAGATCTATACGCACGTGCTGGACCAGAAGCTGCGCTCGCTGGTGCAGGAGAAGCACCCGCTGGCGCGTCGGCGTCGGCGCCAGGGCGGGATGTGACGAGATTGAACCGCAGGCCGCCGACCTCGTCCCGTCTGCGCGCACAGGCGATGGCGGCGGCGCCGGTTGACAGGTCTCCGGTGCCGGGCGACACCCGCAATCCATGACCACCTATCTCGACTTCGAGAAGCCGATCGCCGAGCTGGAGGGCAAGATCGCCGAGCTGAGACATCTGCCGAATTCCGGCGATGTCGACATTGCGGACGAGGTGATGCGTCTCCAGGAGAAGGTGCAGAAGCAGCTCCGCGCCACCTATGCCAAGCTGACGCCCTGGCAGCGCGTGCAGGTGGCGCGTCATGCCGACCGGCCTCACGCGCAGCGCTACATCGACCGTCTGATCACGGACTACATGCCCCTGGCCGGCGACCGGGTGTTTGGCGAGGACGAGGCGATCGTCGGCGGGATCGGCCGGCTGGGCGGCCGCAGCATCGTCGTGCTCGGCCAGCAGAAGGGTGACGACACCGATTCACGCATCAAGCACAATTTCGGCATGATGCGCCCGGAAGGCTATCGCAAGGCGCAGCGCCTGATGCGACTGGCCGACCGATTCCGGCTCCCCGTCGTGACGCTGGTCGATACGCCCGGCGCCTATCCCGGCATCGACGCCGAAGCACGGGGCCAGGCCGAGGCGGTGGCAAGCTCGATCGACACGTGCCTGTCGCTCGGAGTGCCTCTGGTCAGCGTCGTGATCGGCGAAGGCGGGTCGGGTGGTGCCCTGGCGATCGCGTCTGCGGACCGCATCTACATGCTCGAAAACTCGATCTACTCGGTGATCACGCCGGAAGGCTGCGCCTCCATCCTGTGGCGCAGCAGCGAGAATGCGCGCGATGCGGCCGAGGCGATGAAGCTCACGGCAGCCGATCTGAAGCGGCTCGAGGTGATCGACGACGTCATTCCCGAGCCGATGGGCGGCGCCCATCGGGGCCCCGACGACACCATTGACCTGGTCGGCAAGGTCGTCGGCGAGGCCCTGGCCGACCTCGCGCAACTCGATCCCGATACGCTGCGCCTGCGGCGCCAGGAGAAGTTCCTGGCGATGGGCCGCAAGGGACTGTAGGCGCGACCTACTTCTTCTCGTGGCCGGCGGTGGCATCCCACAGCGGGCTCGCCATGGTCTCGCTGAAATTCCTGAACATCAGGTTGAACGAGATGCTGATGCGATCGGCCTGACCGTCGTTGGCCGGCACCGTGTGTTTCAGCCAGGAGGGAAAGATGACGAGCCTTCCCGCCTTGCTTTGGGCGTGGGCCGCGTTTGCGGTGAGCCGGGTGTACTGGCGCGGCTTGGGCATGATCATGGAAGCCTGGCCGCGGGGATCCTGGAAGATGATCTGCGACCCTCCCGCCGGCACGGCCACGTAGTATACGCCGCTCAGGTAGTTGTTGGGATGGTGATGCATCGGATGATAGGCGCCCGGCGGATTGACGTTGGCCCAGCAGCCGGTGATGAACGTCGGGTATTGGTCGACCTGCAGGAAGCGCGCCACGCCGCGCGCGGCGTTTTCCACCAGCTTCACGAAGTCGGCGAATGCGGGCCGGGTGTGCAAATCCTGCGGAGTCTGCCAGTTGCTGCCGGCCGGGATCCTTGGCCGCGGCGCGATCAGGCGCTCGACCTCCACCTTCAGGCGGGCATTGAGGTCGGCGGCGGCGGCCGGCTGGAGATCCACGATCCAAAGCGGCGTTGGGAAGATCTCCTGGACTTCCTGCTTCTCGATCATGGCCGTCATCATATCCGGCGATTGAAGGAATGTCCGTTCGGTGGTCCAATTGCCGCAATCGCCGATCAGGCACCCAGGAGGAATCGTTGGCCATCACCATCCAGCCGGTCACGCCGGATTTCGCCGCGGAAATCGGAGACGTATCGCTCGGCCGGCCACTCGCCGCGGATGACCTGGCGGCGATCCGCAGCGCATTCGCCCGGTATGCCGTGCTGGTCTTTCCCGACCAGCAGTTCGACGATGACAGCCAGATGGCCTTCGCGCGCAACTTCGGCCCCCTGGAGACCACCGTCTACAAGGCGCGCAAGAACCACAATCTGCGCCTCCATCAGAACATGGCGGACGTCAGCAACCTTGATGCCGAGAACCGCATCCTAGAGACGAACAACCGGCAGCGCCTCTATGGTCTCGGCAACCGCCTGTGGCACACGGATTCATCGTTCAAGCGCGTGCCGGCCTACTGCTCGATGCTGCATGCCCGGTCGATCCCGCCCATTGGTGGCCTCACCGAGTTCGCCGACATGCGCGCGGCATACGATGCCTTGCCGGTGGCGACCAAGCGCCGGATCGAGGGGCTGGTGGCCGAGCATTCGATCATGACGTCGCGCGCCAAGCTCGGTTTCACCGACTTTGACGAGAGCGAGCGTGAGGCCTTCAGGCCCGTGCCGCAGGTGGTGGCCCGGCGTCTGCCCGACTCCGGACGCATGAGCCTCTACATCGCGAGCCACGCCGGCGCGATCCGCGGCATGTCGGACGACGAAGCCAGGGCGCTTCTCGACGAACTGACGGCGCACGCGACCCAGCGCCAGTTCGTCTATTCGCATCGCTGGCGGGTCAACGACCTCGTGATGTGGGACAACCGCTGCACCATGCATCGTGGGACGGACTTCGACGACCAGCGCTATGCGCGAGACATGCGCCGCGCCACCGTCTCGGACGTGGCGCCGACCTGCGAGCAGATGGGGCTGGCCGTTGCAGCGGAGTGACGCTGTCAGCGCGCGATCGGACGCTGCATGATCGTGCGCCGCCACGGTGGATGGCCGTGGCTGTTCTCGATCATGAACTGAAGCCGGAACGCCCTGGGCCAGGCACCCCGCGGCATCTCCGTGAAACCGCGGCGCCGATAGAAGGGCGCATTCCACGGCACGCGAAGGTAGGTCGAGAGGTAGAGGGTGTCGTGTCCGAGTTGGCGCGCCCGTTCGGCCGTGCGATCGATGAGGGCAGCGCCCAGGCCCCGGCCCTGCCAGCGCGGCAGCACGGAGAGCTGCTCGAGCCATGCCGTGCCGCCGGTCAGGGCCATGAGGGCGAAGCCCACCACGCGGTTCCTGGGCGAGGTCGCTACCCATAGCCTGTCGTGGCGGCGCCCCGCTTCGAAGGAGGCGATGCCGTGGGGCGGCATGTCGAGCACGCATCGTAGCCCCACGCGTCCGTAACGCGCGTCGGCCGCGTTTTCGATCTGCGGCAGGAGTGCGATTTCCAGCGGACGGGCGGGGCGAATCATCGCCGGATTGGTTACGCTGCGCCAAACACGAAGGGAAGCCCATGGCCATCGACATCGAACCACTGCGCAAGGAACTCGGCCGCAAGGTCGAGGACGAAGACGTCGTCACCCAGGCGCCGCTCAAGGCGATGATCGCCACCTTCGATCGCCCCGACAGGGTTCCGGGCGAAGGCGAGCCGATCGCCCCGGGCTGGCATCTCTGCTTTCTCCATTCGTATGCGCGTCCGGCGCAGCTCGGTCGCGACGGTGCGGCCTTCGAAGGCGGCGTGCTGCCGAAAATCCCCATGCCGAGACGGATGTACGCAGGATCGACCTTCACGTTCGACGGCGACATACGGGTGGGCGACCGGCTGCGGCGGGAGACCGAATTCACCGACGTCCAGTTGAGGGAAGGGAGCACCGGGACCCTGATCGTCACCACCCAGACGCGGCGCATCTTCACGCCGCGCGGGCTCGCGCTCACCGAGGCGGCCAGCACGGTGTTCCGCGAGGATCCCAAGCCGGGCGCGAAAAGCGGTGTGCCGGTGCGCGACGCCGCGCCCACGGACGTGCCTTGGCGGCGGACAATGACGCCCGATCCCGTGATGCTGTTCCGGTATTCGGCGATCACCTTCAATCCGCACCGTATCCACTACGACCGGACCTACTGCATCGAAACCGAGGGCTATCCCGGTCTGGTGGTGCACGGGCCGTTTGCGCAGCAGTGCCTGTTCGACCTCTTGCGCGATTCGGTGCCCGGCCGCGCGATCAGGACCTTCACGGTCCGCGCCCGTGCGCCGCTGTTCGACACGGCTCCCTTCGACGTGATCGGCCGCCCGACCGCCGACGGCAAGGGCGCCGAGCTGTGGACGGTGACGCCCAAGGGAACGATCGCCGCGCAGGCGACGGCGACGTTCGCTTGACCTCGAGCATGTTGAACCCGGCGGGAAAGAGCGGGGTGCATCATGCCCTCGGCAACCGCCATCCCCCTGGTCCCATCCCGATCTAGTCGTTTGCCGCACCGAAACGCAGCGGTCGGAAGAACGCGCGTATGTCGTCCACGAGGAGCTCCGGCTCCTCGAGTGCCGCGAAATGGCCGCCGCTCGGCATCACGGTATGCCGGCGAAGGTTGTAGGCGCGTTCGATCCACGGCCGCGGCGGCGGTGGCACCAAGTCGGCGGGAAAGGCGGCGAAGCCGGTCGGCGTCTCGACGCGCCGGCCGCCCGGGAGGGAACGCTCCTTCTGCTCCGCGGCGCCGCGGTACAGCCATGTCGCAGTGCCTGCCGTGCCGGTCAGCCAGTAGACCATGACATTGTCGAGCAGCAGGTCCGTGGAGAAACGGGTGAGCGGATCGCCGCTGCAGTCGCTCCAGGCCTGGAACTTCTCGGTGATCCAGGCGGCGAGACCGACGGGCGAGTCGGCCAGCGAAACGCCGAGGGTCTGCGGCCGCGTTGCCTGGATACGCTGATAGGCGGTCCGGTCGTCCAGCACGGCTTTCGCCTGGGCAAGCCAGATCCGTTCGTCCGGGTCGAGATCGACCTTCTCCAGGTCGATGCCGGGCCGCAGCCCCATCATGTTGATGTGTAGCCCGAGAACGCCGGAGGTCGTGTCGCCTTCCCCGGCTCGAAGGGGATGATCGAAAGCCGCCCAGGACGACACGACGGCCCCCCAGTCGCCACCCTGCAGCCCGTATGGCCGGCGATAGTTCAGCTTTTCGTGCAGGAGCCTGTGCCACAGCCCGGCGATGGCGCGGGGACCGATGGGGCCGATGCTGCCGTCGTCCCGTATCGGCGGACCCGAGAAACCGTAGCCTGGAAGAGACGGCACGATCACGTCGAAGGCGTCCAGCGGGTCGCCGCCATGCCGCTCCGGATGGGCCAGAGGCTCGATGATGTCCAGGAACTCGACGATCGATCCCGGCCATCCGTGGGTCAGGAGCAGCGGCAGCGGCCGTGGCGCACCCGCGACCTCGGTACCGGGCTCGCGGATGAAGTGCAGGCGCTGCGGACCGACGTCGACGAGGTAATTGGGCCAGCGATTGATCGCTTCCTGGCAGCGGTGCCAGTCGTAGCCATGCCGCCAGTGATCGACGAGGTCGGCGAGGAAGCCCGGATCCGTTCCAGACGCCCACGACCCGCCGTCCGCGATGGCGACGGGCGGGCGCCACCGCCGCAGGCGCTCATCGAGGTCGATCAGCGCCCTTTCGGGAACGTCGACCTTGAAGGGGGTGGGTGTTTCGTGGCGCGGGTCCGTCATTGCGACAGGCGTAGCCCGGAAGTCACCCGTCGAGCAATTCCCTGCGCAACCGCTGCAGTCCCTCGGCATCGAGGCCCAGGGCGCGTTCGGCGAAGGCTTCCGGCCCGCCGAAATCGCCGCGCACGACCTCGAAGGCGGCCTCGATATAGGGGGTGCGAGCCTCGATGATGGCGGCGCGCGTATCAATGTCGAGTTCGGGATAACGGCCGACGTGGCCGGTCCACAGCTCGTTCGTGCGCAGATAGTCCTCCAGGACCGTTTCCCACGGCACGCCCAGGAGGCTGAGCAGCAGGGCGGACGCGAAGCCTGTGCGATCCTTGCCGGCGGTGCAATGGAAGACCAGGGGACGGTGCTCGCCGTCGCTCAGGGTAGCGAACAAGGTCCGGAAACCGGGTGCACAGCGGCGCGGGTAGTCGCGATAGTGATCGGTCAGGAACTGCATCATCAGGAAGGGGTTGGCGGTGCCATCGGCGACCGCCTTGCGGATCCTGTCGCCGACGCCAGGTTCAATGTGGGCGCCCACCACGCGGCAGCTCACGCCGTCGATGCAGTGGGGCGTCTCGGCGGCCTCGGCGATGCCGCGCAGATCGATGATCGTGCGCACACCCAGGCGGCCCAGCGACTCGCGATCCGCGTGCGTCAGGTTGCCGAGATGGGCCGAGCGGAAGACCAGGCCGCGTCGCACGAGGCGGCCATCGGCGGTGCGGTACCCGCCGAGATCACGGAAATTGGAGCCGCCTTCGAGCGACACCACGTAGGGAAGGGACGTATCGGGCATGCTGGAGGTCTAGCACGACCGCCACCCGCCCATCATGTCGATTGCGCGTCAGAATTTCTGCGCCAGGGTTACGAAGAAGGCGCGGCGCATGCCGTATTGAGGCGCCCCCACGCCCACGCCCTCGCCGGTCCGCAGCTGGTAGGAGAGGTCGGTGACGTTGATCACGTCGAAGCGGATCTGCGTCCCCTTGCTGGCGCTGATCGGGATGTTCTGGGCCAGCGAAAGGTTCAGCGTGGCATAGGCGGGCAGGGAGGTGTCGTTGGGCGTGACGATGCCCGTCCGCAGGCCGCTGCCGAAGAGCAGGTCCGCTGACAGGCGCGTGGCATGGTCGCTGCCGTGGTTGAAGACGTAGGCGACGCCCGCCGAGCCGGTCCAGGCCTGGTCATGGTCCGCGAAGATCCAGTTGCTCGCGATGTAGTCGAGCTCCGCCTGCTCGAAGTTGAACTGCGCGGAATTGATGTTGATGGACGAGACCTTGGACCAGGCGACATTGCCGTAGAGGGACCATGGGCCACGATCATAGTTCGCAAAGACCTCGAAGCCCTTCACCTGCGCATTGCTGTAGTTGAACGCGGTGAGGAAGATCGGAGCGCCGAACTGACCCTTGTCGAGATAGTTCTCGGCGAACTTGTAGAAGCCGCTGAAGCCCACCGTGAGCCCCTCGACCGGCTTCACCGTCAGGCCGACGTCGAAGTAGTCCGAGCGCTCGGCCCGGACCGGATCGTTGGTCGTGACCTCGGTGGCCGCCGTCGTGCCGGCGCGGGCCGCGATGGAGTTGAAGCCTACCTGGTTCAGGGGGGCGGGCACGAAGTAGCGGGAATATCCGGCGCGCAGGCTGACCGTCGGAAGCGGTTCCCACACGAGGTTGATTCGCGGACTGAGCTGGTTTTCCGTCGTCGCGGCCGAGATGGCGTCGAAGCGCAGGCCGAAGTTCGCGGTCAGGGTCGGTATGATCTTCCATTCGTCCTGCAGGTAGACGCTGTAGGTCCATCCCGTCAGGTCGCTGCTGTCGTAGAGGCCCACGGGCTGGTCGCCCGGCACCAGCTCGGCAGGATCGGCAGGATCCGGGACGAGGGGCAGGGCGTTCGCCTGGGCAGCGCTCGTGACCCGCTCGCGCTGGACGAGAAAGCCGCCGCGCAGCGTGTGGTTCGATGCGACCTTCCAGCTGGCGTCACCCTGGGCGCCGACCGCCAGGCTGGTGCGCTGCGCCCACGGCGCGAATCCGTTGTAGAGCAGGTCGCCGATGGCGTCGGGCTGGTAGGAGAGCTTGGAATAGCGTGCAAATCCCGAGAGCTGCATGTTGAAATCCTGCAGGCTCTTCTGCAGCGAGGCGATGCCGAAGTAGGTATCCTCCCACTGCCGCTGGTCCAGGATCGAGCTGTTCCAGTTGGAAATGCCGTTCACCGTGAAGGCCGGAATCTCGCCGGGCACGTTGGGGATCTGGTAGCGCGCGCTGGCACCGCCGGCGATCAGGCTGACGCGCGTGCTGTCGTCGACGAGGCCCGTGACCTTGGTAAGGGCGTACCACTGCGCCGTATCATCATGGATCGGCGTGTACGATGAGGTCGGATTCTCGACGCCGATACCGTTGCTGACGTACTGGCCGACGGCGAAGTAGTCGATGGCGCCGCTGCGTCCGCCATACTGCAAGGCAGGCTGGATCCAGCTGTAGGATCCGCCCATGACCGACGCTTCCCCGCCGGGGTTGGTCGAGCCCGATTTGACCCCGATGTCGACCACGCCTGCCGTGCGCAGGCCGTACTGCGCGGGCAAGGCGCCGGTGATCAGCGAGAGCGAATTGGCGAAGCGCGGCGACAGGACCTGGCTGAAGAGCGAGAGGCCCTCGGGCAACTGCACGCCGTCGAGCCGATACTGCAGACTGCCGTGGTCCCCGCGCACGTGGATCTGGCCGAAGCCGTCCTGCACGACACCCGGTGCCCGCAGCAGTACCTGGTTGAGCGGGGCGTTCTCGCCTTGGGGGATGTTCTCGATGGCGCTGTGGCTGAAATCGTAGCGGGTCGCGCCGAGGCTCGGCTGGATCGCGCTACGCTCGCGATCGAGTCGCTTGGCCACCACGTCCAGATCGATTGTCGTCTCATCGGGCTTGTCTTGCGCCGCGCCGGGCAGCGCCAGGACCAGGCTGCAGGCAAGTACAGATCCGCCGATACGCCACCGCATGCACTCCCCCTTGTCGTATGCCCGACAAATTCCTACGCTAAAGGACGGTGAGGTTACATTATAACATTTCTGTCGGTCAATTGATGCCGTCCAGCTTGAGAGGCCGAGCGGCCTCCTGGACCCGGACCGGTGGCCTCGTCGGCTCTCTGCTGATGCACGGCGTTCTCGTCACGATGGCCCTCGCTCTGGTGGCGACCAGCGGCGCCGGACCGGAGGACGCCGTGATCACGGTGTTCATGGATGCAGGAACCCCGGCGAACGCCGGCGCTGCACCGTCCGGCGAGATACCGGCACGGCCCGAGGCGTCGGCGAGCGACGCGCAAACTCCATCGACCGACGCAGCCGCGCCGGAGGAGGAGCCACGCTCCGCCGACGTCCTTCCGGCGATGCCGTCGCCGCCTGCGCCTTCGCCTCCCGAGCCTGTGGCGAACCCGATCGAACTGCCGCCGCCGCCGGAGATGCCTCCACCACAGCTGGCGCCGGCGGAGACGAACCTGGCGGATGCCGTGCCGCCGCCACCGGTGTACGAGGCTGCGCCTGTGCCCGAATTCACGCCGCTTCCCGAAGTGCGGCCGCCACCGCCGCGCCCGGCTGCGAAGCCCGAACCGAGGGCGGACCCACCGGCACCTCGTCCCCGGCCGCCTGCCGCCGTGGCCCGTCCCTCCGCGCCGCCGTCGCCGTTGCCATCGGCGGGGACGGCGAATCCCCCGGCGGGAAGGGCGGGGAGCGCTCTCCATCCGCCCGCCGGTGCGCCAACGGCCCCTGCCGCGACCGCACTTGCCCCGAACTGGAACTCCCTTCTGGCCGCCTGGCTGGCGGCGAACCGGCGCTATCCCGACGATGCGCGCCGGCGACAGGAGCAGGGGGAGGTGACGGTGCGATTCACGGTCGGCGGGGACGGCCGCGTTCTCGATGTGTCACTGGTGAAGGGCAGCGGCCACCCCTCGCTCGACAATGCGGCCGTCGCCATGCTGCGTGGTGCGACGTTGCCCGCGCCGGGGACCGAGGCGACGAGGGTCGTGCGCGTCCGCTATCGGCTGAACGATTGAGAGGGAAGCGGGGCGCCCAGGAGCTTGCGGGCAAGGCGCCGTCGCTTGGGGGCGTAGGCGATGTCCATGACCCCGCACAAATAGAAGCGTACCTCGTTCAGCGGCCAATGGGCTTCGATGTTGGTCCGCTGGATCCAGTCGGCCGGCGAGCGGGGCAGGACCGGATAGAGATTTGTCATGAAGACGCGGCGATATCCGGCCTTGCGTATCTCGCTGCAGGCGTTCGCGCCGTAGCTCCATTCCTCGCCGCCCACCCAGCAGAAGTCCTCCACGGGCGTGCCCAGCTTCACGGCGATGTCACGGCCTGCCTGGCCGATCTCGTCGGCCAGCCTGTCGCGCGGGAGGTCGTCCGACAGCCGGATATGCGTGCGCGTGTGGCATCCGATGCGATGGCCGCGCGCGAGCAGGTCGCGGCACTCGTCCCATGTCATGCGCGCTTCCGGTTCGCCGGGCCGAGCGGACAACTCTGCATCCGCCGCCGCGCGATCCGAGGCGATGCAGCCCTCGGGCACGAAGAAGTATCCATGGAAGCCGTGCCGTTCGATGACCGGCGCGGCGACGTCGTAGTTCGAGCGGTAGCCGTCATCGAAGGTCAGCAGCAGCTTCGGTTTCCCGGCAGCCGTTTGACCCGACAGGCAGGCCTCGAGATCGGCGGGTCCCGCGGGCGCGAAGTGCCTCGTGAGATACGCCAGCTGCCGATCCAGGGCCTCGGCGCTGGGGGTGGCGTGATAGTTGACGACCCGGATGAAATGGCCGCCAAAGAGCAGGCGCTGCACGGCAAGGCCCACGGGGAAGCAGCCGACACGATCGGCGATGGCGATGATCGTGCGCTTGAGAGCCACGGTCAGTGCAGGGCGTAGATCAGCGAAGGCGGCTCGGCGCTGTCGTCCTTCGCCTCGACGGCCAGCGCCTCGTACAGGGCCGATAGGCGCGTAATGATCTCGCGCCGCACGTCGGCCGGCACGTCCGCGAGGACGCGTTCGAGCTCGATCATCGGATCCGATTGCGCGGGACGGGCCATGTCGGCGGAGTCCAGGACCGGACGGGGCGCGTCGACGAAATAGGAGGATGCCGAGGGATCGGGCTTCAGCGCCATGCGCGACGGAAGCAGCGGACCGTCCGGCCTGCCGTAGAGCGTGTCGAAGAGGTCGTCGAGCAACGCCTCAATCGAGCGCGAATTCCTTTTTCCAGTCATCGCCTTCCCTGCTTGCCGGCTGGTCGACCTTCTCGAGGATGCAGTCCTCCAGGACCAGGAGATCGATCTCCGATCGCATGAAGCACCGGTACGCGTCCTGCGGCGTGTTGACGATCGGTTCGCCACGGACGTTGAACGACGTATTCACGAGCACGGGGCACCCCGTCAGGGAGTCGAACGCCTCGAGGATCGCCCGGAAGTCAGGCTGTTCCTCGCGGCCGACGGTCTGGATGCGGGCGCTGTAGTCGACATGCGTGATCGCCGGAAGCGACGAGCGGACCTTGTTGACTTCGGGGATCATGTCGGCGTCGCCCCGGTGGAACGCGCCCAGGTCGAAGGGCCGGCGCAGGCTTTCGCGGACCGGTGCGACCAGCAGCATGTAGGGGCTTTCGCCTTCGAGGTCGAAGAATGCATCGGCGCGCTCCGCCAGCACGGCCGGCGCGAAGGGGCGGAAGGATTCGCGGTACTTGACCTTGAGATTGACCTTCGACTGCATCTCGGCGCCACGCGGATCGGCGAGAATTGAACGGCCGCCCAGCGAGCGCGGACCGAACTCCATCCGCCCGGACAGCAGGCCGACCACCTTGCCGTCCGCAAGTGCCTTCGCGATCCGTTGCGCACGTCCGGCACGGTCGTTGATCCGTTCGTACGGATAGCCCTCGCGATCGAGGAAGGCGCGGACCTGGGCGCTGGAATAGGCCGGGCCGAGATAGCTGCCGTGCTGCGAGTCATGGCCCACCTTGGGCGTCCTGCGCGGCGCCTGCAGCCCCATATGGGCGGCGTAGAGAGCGGCGCCGAGTGCACCGCCGGCATCGCCGGCTGCCGGCTGGATCCAGAGCGAGTCGACCACGCCCGATCGCAGGATCTTGCCGTTGCTCACGCAGTTCAGCGCCACGCCGCCGGCCAGGGCGAGGTTGCGCGATCCGGTGAGGCGGACGGCTTCCGACGCCAGCTTCGCCATGATGCGCTCGGTAACCTCCTGTATCGAGGCGGCGACATCCATGTGGAAGAGCTCGATGCGGCTTTCGGGCTGGCGCGGCGGCGCCCCGAAGAGGGCATGGAGCTTCTCGCTGGCCATGGCCGCGCCGTCCATGAAGGCGAAGTAGTCGAGGTCCAGGGCGAAGGAGCCATCCTCCTTCACGTCCACCAGGTGCTCCAGGATCAGTGAAGCGAAGCGCGGCCGGCCATAGGGGGCAAGGCCCATCAGCTTGTATTCGCCCGAGTTCACCTTGAACCCACAGTACTGGGTGATGGCGCTGTAGAGCAGGCCGAGCGAGTGCGGGTAGCGGATCTCGCGCAGGAGCTCGATCTCGCGCCCGTGCCCGCGGCCGATGGTCAGCGTGGCATGCTCGCCCACGCCGTCGATGGTCAGGATCGCGGCGTCATCGAAGGGCGAGGGATAGTAGGCCGAGGCGGCATGCGAGAGGTGATGATCCACGAAGAAGAGCGGCCGCTTCTCGCCCAGCGCGGCGGTGATGCTGTCGGCGACGCGGAGCTTCTCGCCCAGGACCGAACGCATGGCCGCTCCGAAGGCCTCGCGGCCGCGCGGCGCGACGGCCGCGAAGTTGCGCAGCACGCGGTCCAGGGTCAGCCATGGATTGTCGTAGTAGGCGACAAGCTCCAGTTCCGACGGTTCGACGAAGGCCTCGGCCAGGCAGTAGTTGACGGCGTTGGCGGGGAAGCGGCGATCGTGCTTCCTGCGCGTGAAGCGCTCCTCCTGCGCCGCCGCCAGGATGTCGCCGCCGCGCACGATGGCCGCCGCCGAATCATGGTAGAGGCCGGAAATTCCAAGGATGAGAGGGTCAGCCACCGACGGTCCCCGAGGCGGGCGCAGCCCGTGACAGCAGCGGACCCAGCGTCTTGAAGAGTGACTCCGCTATCGCGCGGTGCCCGGCGGGCGTCAAGTGAACGTCCTTCTCGAAGCGGAAGCCACGCCGTGCCGTGGCGTCGTAGGCCAACAGGTCGTCCAGCGGATCGTGCAGCACGAAATCGCCGTCCCGGGCCAGCTCGGCAAACCGTGCCCGATAGGCGCCGGGGTCGGCCGTGCCCTCGATGTGCTGGTAGAGCGGCAGAGGCATCAGCACCGCGGGGCAATCGACGATGGCGCGCCACGCCAGCAGGATGGCCCGCAGCAGCCGCCACGCAGGGTCGTCGGGACGGTCATATTCGGGCGTCGGCTGGTACTGGGTAAGCTGCTGCACGATGCGCTGCAGCCCCACCGCGCGCACCAGCTTGCGAAGGGCCGGGAAGCGGCCACCCCTATCCACCCTGGCGCCCTCCTCGAGGTCGTCGGCGCTCACGCGTTCGCGCGGCACGGGATCGTTGAAGCGGACGAGCTGGTCGCCATGAAGCTCGAAGTAGGGCTTCGCCAGGAACTCGACCTCTCCCCGCTCGTCCTGCGACGCGCGATAGGCGCTGGCGACGCGGCGGATGTTCTCCACCAGCACGGCGATGACGACGGCACGGCAGGGCGTTCCCTGCGCGAATTTGCGATAGGCGATGTACTGCTGGTCGGTGCCGGTGCCGGGCAGGCCGAAATTGTGGACCTCGACCGGGCTGATCAGGGTGTCGAGAACGTCCGTGTAGCGTTTTCCGTTGGAGACGCCGTCGCCGGCCGTGAAGGAATCGCCGAAAACCAGGATGCGGTCGGTCGCGGCATCGCCGGCGTCGAACTCGCGGTCGCTGCGGAAGCCCAAAGCGTTCGTCCGGATGAGGTAGCCGCCATCCTCGGTGGCAATACGTGTCCTGAGGTGCGGCACGAAGCGGTACCCGATATCGGGGTCGTACTGAAACAGGGTTGTCATCGGAGGGGCGCGAGTACGCTCATGCGCGCAATATAGACGGAAAATTGCGGCTGTGCTGCGGATTGTCGCCGACGTGCAGTCCGTGCTAATTGCCGCGACGTGACACGTCCGGACTGCAATTCAAGGTGGGCTCGATGACCGGCGGTTTGCTGGAACGCGCGGTCAAGCCCTTCCGGGAGGCCGCCAAGACGCTCGTGTTCAGGTACACGACGCTGGGGGCTCCCAAATACGCCTACAACATCGAACCGGCCCAGCTCGCCCTGCTGGTGAGCGAGATCGACCGGTTGCGGGACGTCAAGGGCAACATCGTCGAGATCGGCGTCGCCCGCGGCCTGACCACCCGCTTCCTGTGCCAGCACATCGTGAACGAGCGGCTCGACAAGACGCTGACGCTGTATGCCGTGGACACGTTCAGCTCGTTCGTGCCCTCCGACCTCGACTACGAGGTGAAGGAGCGCGGCAAGTCCCTGCGCGAGATGCGCGGCTTCGCCTACAACGACTATGACGTCTGGCGTCGGAACTTCTCGGCCTATCCGTTCGTGCAGGCCATCCAGGCCGACTGCGCCACCGTCGACTACGGCAAGCTCGCCCCCATCAAGATCGCCTTTCTCGACGTCGACCTGTACCTGCCGACGAAGAAGACCCTCCCCAAGCTGCACGATGCGCTGGTCGATGGCGGGGTGATCCTGGTCGACGACGTGCTCGATTCGATGACCTACGACGGCGCCTATCAGGCCTACATGGAATTCTGCCGCGAGCGGGGCCTTCCGCCGACCATCGTCGGCAACAAGTGCGGCGTCGTCTACAAGAAGTAGGGCCAACGCGCCGCCGCGCCGCTCGAGCGGCCGGCTAGACCCGGCCGTGGCAGTGCTTGAACTTGCGGCCCGAGCCGCAGGGACAGGGTGCGTTCCGCGCTACCTTGCCCCAGGTCGACGGATCGTTGGGATCCCGAGTCGTCCTTGCGGCGGGCCGCGGCCGGTGCAGCGTGGCGACCCCGCCGCCGTCGGGATCGGCCGGATCGAAGGCCGGATCGTCGCTCATCGCCGCCGCAAGCTGCGGATCCTCGTGGACCTCGTGCATGTTGGTCGGCATTTCCGGCATCGGCGGCTCTTCCATGCGGAGCTGCAGCGTGGCGAGCAGGCCCACGACCTGCTCGCGCAGGCCCGTCAGCAGGTCCTCGAAGAGATTGAAGGCCTCACGCTTGTACTCGTTCAGCGGATCCTTCTGGCCGTAGGCGCGCAGCCCGATGCCTTGCCGCAGGTGATCGAGGTGGAGCAGGTGCTCCTTCCAGCTCTGGTCGAAGAGGTTCATCAGCACGCTCTTCTCGACCTGACGCCAGACCTCCGGCCCGTACGTCGCGGCGCGCTGCGCGAACAACCGTTCGACCTCGTCGTTCAGGCGCGTCCGGATCTCCTCCTCGGCGATGCCTTCCTCCTTCGCCCAGCCCTCGATGGGCAGGTCGAGGCCGAACAGGCGCAGCACCTCGTCCTTGAGCTCGGCGACCTTCCACTGCTCGGCATAGACCCCTTCGGGAATCGTCCGCTTGACGAGCGTGTCGATGACGTCGCGCCGCATGCCGGCGATGGTGTCCGAGACGTCCTCGGTGGCCATCAGCTCGATGCGCTCCTTGTAGATCTCCTTGCGCTGGCTGTTCATGACGTCGTCGAAGCGCAGGAGGTTCTTGCGGATCTCGAAGTTCCGCGCCTCGACCTTGCTCTGCGCCGTCTCGAGCGCCTTGCTCAGCCAGCGATGGGTCAGGGCCTCGTCGTCGGCCATGCCCTTCTTCTGCACCCAGTCCAGCACCTTGTTGTTGCCGAAGATGCGCATGAGGTCGTCTTCGAGCGACAGGAAGAACTTCGAGGCGCCCGGATCGCCCTGGCGTCCGGAGCGGCCCCGGAGCTGGTTGTCGATCCGGCGGCTTTCGTGCCGCTCGGTGCCCACGACGTAGAGGCCGCCGGCCTCCCGTACCAGCGCACGGTCGCGCTCGACCTGCGCCTTGATCTCCGCGGCCACGCGCTCGAACTCCGCGGCGCGCTGCGCCTCGTCGGGAATTCTCGCTGCGATCTCGGCCTCGGCCTGACGCAGCAGCATGTCGGCATTGCCGCCGAGCTGGATGTCGGTGCCGCGCCCGGCCATGTTGGTGGCGATCGTGACGGAGCCCGGACGCCCCGCCTGGGCCACGATGAAAGCCTCCTGCTCGTGGTAGCGGGCGTTCAGCACGTTGTGCGGGATCCCGGCCTTCCGCAGCTCCTCGGACAGCCCCTCCGACTTCTCGATCGAGACGGTGCCGACCAGCATCGGCTGCTGGCGCTCGCGGCATTCCTTGACGAGCTTCACGATGGCCCGGGTCTTGTCTCCGAGCGTCCGGTAGATCTCGTCGTCGTGGTCCTTGCGGGCCACCGTCACGTTGGTCGGGATCTCGACCACTTCGAGCCTGTAGATCTCCGCGAACTCGGCCGCTTCCGTCATCGCCGTTCCCGTCATGCCCGCCAGCTTGGGATACATGCGGAACAGGTTCTGGAAGGTGATGGAGGCCAGCGTCTGGTTCTCCCGCTGGATCTCGACCTGCTCCTTGGCCTCGAGTGCCTGGTGCAGGCCTTCCGAATAGCGCCGGCCGGCCATCATGCGGCCCGTGAACTCGTCGATGATGACGACCTGGCCGTCCTTGACGATGTAGTCCACGTCACGGGTGAACAGCTTGTGCGCGCGCAGCGCCTGCGTCACGTGGTGCAGCAGCGTGACCTGGTTCGGCGCATAGAGGCTGATGCCCTCGGGCAGCAGGCCGTCGCCGCGCAGGATCTCCTCCACCTGCTCGACGCCGGCATCCGTGAAGACGACGGTGCGGTTCTTCTCGTCCTTCTCGTAGGCGTCGGCCTTGAGCCGTGGGATCACGGTGTCGGCGCGGCGGTAGAGTTCCGAGGAATCCTCCGCCGGCCCCGAGATGATGAGCGGCGTGCGCGCCTCGTCGATCAGAATCGAATCGACCTCGTCGACGATGGCGAAGTTGAAGGGACGCTGGACCATCGTGTCCAAGCGGAACTTCATGTTGTCGCGCAGGTAGTCGAAGCCGAGCTCGTTGTTGGTGCCGTAGGTGACGTCGCAGGCGTAGGCGTCCTTGCGCTGCTGGTCGTCCATCTCGTGGACGATCACCCCGACGGTCAGGCCGAGGAATTCGTAAACCCGGCCCATCCACTCCGAATCGCGCCGCGCGAGGTAGTCGTTCACCGTGACGACATGGACGCCCTTGCCCTCGAGAGCGTTGAGGTAGACGGGAAGCGTTGCGACCAGCGTCTTGCCTTCGCCGGTCTTCATCTCGGCGATCTTGCCCTGGTGCAGCACCATGCCGCCCTTGAGCTGCACGTCGAAGTGGCGCTGTCCCAGCGTGCGCTTGGCGCCCTCGCGCACTACGGCGAACGCCTCCACCAGCAGGTCGTTCAGGGTCTCGCCCTTGGCGAGGCGCTCGCGGAACTCGGTGGTCTTGGCGCGAAGCTGCTCGTCGGAGAGCTTGGCCAGCTCCGGCTCGAGTGCGTTGATCTTCGCCACCGGCTTGTCGAGGCCTTTGACGAAGCGGTCATTGGCTGTGCCGAACAGGCTCCGGGCCAGCGCCCCAAGCATGAAAACCTCGGTGATATAAAGAGTTGGGCGGGCACCGAGGCCCGCCCTCCCAGCACAGATAGAGAGCGCCTCCGCCAGTGTCAACGCGCGGACTGGCGCGGCGCGGCGGCCCGCCGAGGCGTCGGTCCGGCGCGCGATGGCCGCAGCGCCGACACCCTCTTCACGAAAAAGTGCCGCAATCGACCGCCATCAACACGTCATCGGGGAGAGCGGTGCTTGCGGGTCCGGATGGGGCCTGTGTAAACGGGTTCGGTTGCGGATCCACGTCAAGACAAGGTTTCGGAGCGTCTCATGAGCCAAGGCCGGCGCCGCCTGCGCCAAATCATCCTGTTCTGCGCCGTCATGGCGATTTCCGCTCCGGCGGTCGCCCAGCAGGGAGGGCAGCAGGGCACCCAGCAGCGTCCGCCCGCCAAGCCGCCGGCGCAGGCCGCCAAGCCCCAGGCCCCGAAGGATCCGGTCGTGGCGACGGTGAACGGCCAGCCCATCCGGCTGTCGGAGCTGGAAGTCGCGCAGCAGTCCCTGCCGCAGCAGTACCGCAGCATGCCGTTGCAGGCCGTGTTCCCGGCTCTGCTCGATCGGCTGATCAGCGCGAAGCTGGTGGTGCAGGAAGGCAAGAAGAGCAAGGTCACGGACGATCCCGCCTTCAAGCGCCGCATGGCCTTCGTCGAGGAGCAGGTCCTTCAGGATTTCTGGATCCAGCGCGAGATCGCTCGTCTCGTGACGGCAGAAAAGTTGCAGCAGCGTTACGAAGAGCGCCTCAAGTCCATGCCGACCGAGGAGGAGGTGCACGCGCGCCATATCCTGGTGGCGACGGAGGACGAGGCCAAGGCGCTGATCGCGGAGCTGAAGAAGGGTGCCGCCTTCGACAAGCTCGCCAAGGAGAAATCGACCGACAAGGCCTCGGGCGCCGAGGGCGGCGACCTCGGTTGGTTCAAGAAGGCCGACATGGTGAAGGAGTTCGCGGACGCGGCCTTCGGCCTGAAGAAGGGCGAGCTCACCGACACGCCGGTCAAGACGCAGTTCGGCTACCACGTCATCAAGGTCGAGGATCGCCGCAAGGCGCCGCCGCCGGCTTTCGAGGAGATCGTCGACCAGCTTCGCGAGGAGATGGCCCGCGAGGTCGTGACGGCGGAGCTCGACAAGCTTCGCGCCGGCGCGAAGATCGAGAAGTTCAACATGGACGGCAGCAAGCCCGAGGCGACCCCGGCCGCCCAGCCGGCCACGCCGTCCGCGCCGGCCAAGCCGGCCACACCCCCTGCCGCCACGAAGCAGTGAGGTAATATCGTCTCACGTTTCTGCGCGGTTCTGGTGTAGGCTCCGGCCTTCGGAGCGCCTGGCTTGGGCGCCCGCAAGGGGAGTTCTATGGCCGCCAAGCACGCCGTATCGCCGCTTGCCCCCAAGACGACGCCGACGCTGCCGCGCATCGCGGGCGTCAAGCTGGGGGCGGCGCAATCCGGGGTCCGTTACAAGGATCGTGACGACGTCATGCTGGCGGTGGTACCGGCAGGCGCGACCATCGCCGGTGTCCTGACGCGCTCCAAGACCTGCTCCGCGCCGGTCGACTGGTGCCGCAAGAACCTGCCTCGCGGCAAGGTTCGCGCCATCATCGTCAACGCCGGCAACGCCAACGCATTCACGGGCAAGCTGGGCGACAAGGCGGTCGAGGAGAGCACCCGCGCCGTCGCGCAGGCGCTGGGCTGCCCGCGCAACGAAGTCTTCATGGCCTCCACTGGGGTGATCGGCCAGCCCCTCGACTGGGAGAAGATCGCCGCCATCGTGCCGTCGCTCATCAAATCGGCCCGCGAGGACGGCTGGGCCGCCGCGGCGGGTGCCATCATGACCACCGACACCTTTCCCAAGCTCGCCACGCGCCAGGCCAGGATCGGGGAACGCACGGTGACCATCAACGGGTTCCTGAAAGGCTCGGGCATGATCGCCCCGGACATGGCGACAATGCTGGGCTTCGTCTTCACCGACGCCAAGATTCCGGGCGGCGTGCTCCAGAAGCTGCTGTCCGACGCCACCGACAAGTCGCTGAACTGCGTTACCGTGGACGGCGACACCTCGACCAGCGACACGCTGCTGATGGTGGCGACCGGCGCGGCACGCCACGCGCCGATCGAGGAGACGGACGACCCGGTTCTCGCGGATTTCAAGCGGGCGCTCGACGAGGTGCTGGTCGAGCTCGCGCAGCTTCTGGCGCGCGATGGCGAGGGTGCAACCAAGTTCGTCACGATCAATGTCGGCGGCGCCTCCTCCAACGGAGCCGCCCGAAAGATCGGTCTGGCGGTCGCCAACTCTCCCCTGGTCAAGACGGCGATCGCCGGCGAGGACGCGAACTGGGGCCGTATCGTCATGGCGGTCGGCAAGTCCGGGGAGCGCGCCGATCGCGACAAGCTGCGGATCTCGATCGGCGGCGTGAAGATCACCGATGGAGGCCAGGTGGTTCCGGCCTACGACGAGGCGCCCGTCGTGCAGCACATCAAGGGCACGGATGTCGTGATCGACATCGATCTGGGCATCGGCCGCGGCCGTGCCACGGTGTGGACCTGCGATCTCACCCACGGCTACATCGACATCAACGGCAGCTATCGGACTTGAGCGCGGCCTTCGACGACGACTGCCCGGGCGGCCCGCCGCCGCTGGGAGACCGGCCGCTCGTGCTGGTGGCGGCCGTCGCCCTCGTCGACTCCGACGGCCGGGTCCTGATCGCGCAGCGCCCTCCCGGCAAGACGATGGCCGGCCTGTGGGAGTTTCCCGGCGGCAAGGTCGATGTCGGCGAGACCCCGGAGCAGGCGCTGGTGCGGGAGCTGCAGGAGGAGCTGGGCATCGAGACGGCGACGAGCTGCCTGGCGCCGATCGCCTTCGCCAGCCACGGCTATGACACGTTCCATCTGCTGATGCCGGTCTTCGCCTGCCGCAAGTGGCAAGGCCTGGCACGCCCTCGGGAGGGGCAGGTCTTGAAGTGGGTTCGTCCCGTCGAGCTGTCGCAGTATCCGATGCCGCCCGCGGACCTGCCGCTGGTGGGCCTGCTGCGCGATCTGCTGTAGCGCCGGCCTGGCCGCTGCCTACGCGCCCGGCGGCGCGGGAAGGGGGGCGCCTTCGCGCCAGCCCGTGAGGCGTCGGAAGATCGCTGCCTGGACGCCGGCGATGACCGCGATCGCCGCGTAGGACACGAGAATGGCCGCAGTCCAGGCCACGACCGCGGCCGCTTCGCGGGCGCCGAGCAGGCCGCGCATGAAGGCTGCCGACAACAGCATCGCCATGGCCGCGGCGAGCTCGCCGGCAAGGTAGGTGACGAACAGCGCGCCGACGATCGCCCATGCGCTGCCACGGCTGTAGGCCCAGGCGTGACGCGGCGAGAACGGCACGTCCACCGCGGTGGCGGCCAGCCCCCAGCTCACGCGCAGCGCCAGCACCATGGAGATCATGAAGCCGGCGGCCAGCGGACCGGCCAGCGAATAGCGCTCCGCGGCCTCGGGGTTCAGGGTGGCGTCCGGCCGCAAGGCGCCAGGCTCAATGGGCCAGATCGTGAGCATGAAGGCGGCCAGCAGCACGAAGGTCGCACCGGCGATCTTGATCAGATGGCCGAGATAAGCGGATTCGCGCCACGACCAACGCAGGCCTGGAATGCCGTCGACGCGCTGCGGTCCCAGGAGCACGACCCTCTGCCAGGCAACCATGAACATGACGGTCGGCAGCACGTCGATCGCCTTCTCGACAAGCAAAGCCGCCAGCGACTCCTCGCTGATCGCCGTGCGAATCGCGCGAATGGCGATCGAGAGAATCCATGGAACGGTGACGAGATGGAAGAACAGCCGGATATTGGCCGAGAAGAAGCCGAAGCCTTCGGCGACGGCCTCGCCTGCTGTCAGTTTCCCGCCCGGCACGACCTAGCCTCGTCCCGCCTTTTCGCCGGCGCTCTGTTCGGCGCTGCCCAGCGCATCGGCCAGCCGCCGGGATGCGCTTCCGGGCTTGATCGGCCTGGGCTGCGAGCGGTCGGGCGCCCAGCCGTGGAGAAAGAGCACCTCGAAGCTCACGGGCACGCGGCCCGAGCCGAGGGCAAAGCGTTCATGATAGATCTCGGCGGCGCGCACGAGGGTGGCCCGGCGGGTCGTCGTGCGGCGACGGTCGAGGACCAGGTTGCTCTCGCCCATGCCGCGCAGATCCTGCATGAGCGCGAGCGCATGTCCATATTCGACCTCGATCGTCTCGCTGTCGGCGACCGGCAGCGCGAAGCCGGCCCGCTGCAGCAGTGCCGCTGCATCGGCAAGGGTGGCAAAGGGCGAAACCCGCGCGCTGAGGCCGCCATCCACCTCGCTCTCGGCCTGGGCGAGAGCCTGCCGCAGCTGCCACAGGGTTGCACCGCCGAGCATGGCGCCGAGGAAGAGTCCGTCCGGACGCAGGATCCGGCGTATCTGGACCAGCGCGCCCGGCAGATCGTTGACCCAGTGCAGCGCCATGCCGCTCACCACCAGATCGAAGCTGGCGGCGGCGAAGGGCAGGGCTTCCTCGTCGGCCACAACCGCCGGACCGCGGGTGTTTCGCGCGAAGCGGTGGCTGAGATCCAACCGCACCAGCCACTCCACCGACCGACGGCCTTCGAGCGCCTGATGGAACTCGTCGCCGTGGGCGCCGAGGTCGAGCGCGGCGGGAAATCGGCGTCGGACGTCATCCATCCGCTCGACGAGACGGCGCGCGATCTCGCGCTTGAGGAAGGCGCGGGGCTGCCAGTCGCGCGCCGCGCGGTCGCGCCGCTGGCGCAGGACGGCACGGTCGAAGACCAGGAGAGGATCAGGACCCGTCACGCGGCCTATGTAAGGCCAAAGAGACCTGGCCGGTAGGGCCTTGCCACGCTGTCGGCGCATTTGCCGGGCTCGATGCCGGCATGACCATGAAGGGGGTGGGGCGGCTGGCTGTCCATGCCGGCCGCTCGTTGCTCGATGCCGTCCTGCCGCCCCTCTGCCTGGGGTGCGGCGAGATCGTGGAGGAGCCCGGCGGCGTCTGCGCCGGTTGCTGGCGGCAGCTCACCTTCATAGCGCCGCCGCACTGCGTGCGCTGCGCCTACCCCCTGCCGGAGGATCCGGGGCCGGACGGCCTCTGCGGCGGCTGCCTTTCCCGTCCGCCGCTCTACCGCCGCGCGCGCTCCGTTCTGGTCTATGACCAGCGAAGCCGAATGCTCGTCCTGCCGTTCAAGCATGGTGACCGCACTGATATCGCGCGGGCGTGCGGCCGCTGGATGGCGCGGACCGGCGCCGAGCTGCTGGCCGCAGCGGACCTCGTGGCGCCGGTGCCGTTGCATTGGCGGCGGCTGTTCATGAGGCGGTACAACCAGGCGCAGCTCCTTGCCCGCGTCACCGTGGCGGCATCTCCGGCTTCGCCGGCGAGGCTCGTGCCCGACCTGCTGCTGCGACACCGGTGGACGGGTTCGCAGGGCGGTCTGTCGGCGCAGGAACGCCGCGACAACGTCCGACGCGCCTTTGCGTTGAATCCCCGCTGGACGGCGGAGGTCGCGGGCAAGTCCGTGCTGCTGGTGGACGACGTCCTGACGACGGGCGCCACAGTGGAGGCGTGCGTGCGCGTCCTGTCGCAGGCTGGCGCCCGGCATGTCGATGTGCTGACGCTGGCGCGGGTCGTCCGGCCAGCGGTATAGTTCAAGGAAAGGTGACATCATGGCCAGGATCGAAATCTACACCACGCCCTTCTGCGGCTACTGCGCCCGCGCCAAGAGCCTGCTCGACGGCAAGGGGGCGGCGTACGAGGAAATGGACGTGATGATGGACGACAAGAAGCGCGCCGAGATGCGCGAGCGCTCCAAGCGGACCACGGTGCCGCAGATCTTCATCAACGGCCAGCATATCGGCGGATCGGACGACCTCGCCGCGCTCGAGCGCTCGGGCAAGCTGGACCCCCTGCTGGCGCAGCCGGGCTGAGGAGCGGCCACGATGGGGACGGCATTCAAGGCGGGCCTGATCCAGACCAACGTCAGCAACGAGATGGCCGAGAACGTCGCCTTCGTGCGCGAGCAGGCCAGGCTGGCACGGGACGCCGGCGCGGACTTCATCATGACGCCGGAGAATACCGGCCTCATCGGCGCCAGCCGGACCGAGACGCTCGCCAAGGCGCAGACCGAGGACGAGCACGCCATGCTGGCGGCGGCGCGCGCCAGCGCGAGGGAAACGGGCACCTGGTTCCTGCTGGGGTCGATCCACGTGCGCGTGCCCGGCGAAGAGCAGATCCGCAACCGGTCCTATCTGATCGATTCCGCCGGTGGCATCGTCGCCAGCTACGACAAGATCCACATGTTCGACGTGCAGCTGGCCGGCGGCGAGAGTTACCGCGAGTCCTCGACGTTCCGGCCCGGCGAGCGGTCGGTGCTCGCTGAGACGCCGTGGGGCACGCTGGGGATGACGATCTGCTACGATCTCCGCTTCCCGTACCTGTATCGCGACCTGGCGCATGCCGGGGCCACCATGCTGGCCATTCCGTCGTCGTTCACGGTGCCCACCGGGCAGGCGCATTGGCATGTGCTGCTGCGGGCCCGCGCCATCGAGACGGGCTGCTTCGTCTTCGCGCCGGCCCAGGTCGGCACGCACAAGGGATCCAACCGTAAGACCTATGGCCACTCGATCGCGGTCGCGCCCTGGGGCGAAGTGCTGGCCGACGCCGGCGGCGAAAAGGCGGGTTTCGTCATCGCCGACATCGATCTCACCAGGATCGTCGAGGCACGCAAGATGGTGCCGTCGCTGACGCACGATCGAAAGTACAGCCCACCCGCATCGCATACGCCTGCGAAGGCAGCCGAATAGCTAGCAGGATGTTGAAAAAGTCGCTGACTTCGCGCCGCGACGAAAGAATCGAATCTGGCGAGCCTCGGTTTTGAACTGATCGTGGGCCGCGTGGGTCTTGAACGAATCGATGTTGCGCACGGGAGC
>JBMONG010000026.1:0-49656 GCA_049323495.1 Pseudomonadota bacterium | reverse complement strand
CGGCATGACCGGCAAGGCTTGACGAAGCGGAGCCGAAAACCTTCCCGCCGACCCTGACCTCCTTGGATGCCGCCAAATCGACCCTCCGGCGCTCGACCCTCGACCACTTCTTCAACAGCCTGCTAGCGCTCCCGGCGTGACAGCCAGCCGGACACGCCCTCGGGGAGGAGCCGGATGACGATGATGACGGTGATCAGGAGACCGATCTGGCCGGCGATCTGGCCGTACCAGGCGTTGAGCGCGGTGCGCACGACTGCGAGCAGCACGCCGGCGGGCGCGGTGCCCAGCAGCACGTTGGCGCCGCCGACCACCACGGTGACGAACGATTCGATGATGAAGGTGATGCCCATGGTCGGGATGAGCGTCATGGTCGGTGCATAGAGGGCGCCGCACAGGCCGGCCAGCGCCGCGCCCATGCCGAAGCTGATGGCGTACATGCGCTGCGTGCGCACGCCCAGCGCCCTGGCCATGTCCGCGTTCTGCATGGTCGCCCGTGCCATGACGCCGTAGCCGGTGCGCATGAAGATGACGTAGAGCGCGAGCAGCACGCCGATGGCGGCGCCGAACAGGGCCAGCCGGTAGGTCGAGAAGGTGTAGTCGCCGACCTTGAAGCTGCCGAGCGGCGTGCCGATGCCCTGCCAGCTCGAGCCCAGCACCAGCAGCATGCCCTGCGTCACCATCAGGCTGATACCCCAAGTGGCCAGGATGGAATCGAGCGGCCGATGGTAGAGATGCCGGATGATGGTGCGTTCGAGGAGGATACCGACCAGGCCGGCCGATAGCGCGCCGATGGCCTGTGCCAGCGGCAGGGGTACGCCGTGCTGGGCGCAGATCACGGTGACATAGATGCCGCAGGTGATGAACTCGCCATGGGCCATGTTGATGATGCCCATCATGCCGAAGATGATGGCGAGCCCGGCGGCAGCCAGGATCAGGAAGGCGAAGACGTCCGCAAACTGGAACGCGATGGAGAAGGCTTCAGCGAACATGGCTTCGGGAGAAGGGTGAACCTATGCGGCCCGGCGCGTCCTGGGGCGCGCCGGGTGAGATTTGGACCGTGAGTCTCGCGCTCATTTCTTCGGCAGGTTGGTGGGCGTGTACTGGGTCTTGGGGTCGCTCTTGGTGAGATCGCAGCCGATCTCGCCCAGCCAGTAGGGCTTGATCAGGCCGAAATCCTTGATGACCCGCACGGAATGGTCGGGATTGACACCGATCAGCCGCATGTGATGCGAGGTGTGCTGGCTCTTGGGATCGATGCAGATCCGTCCCTCCGGCGCCTCGATGCAGGCCTCGCCGGTGGCGATGACCTTGCGCAGGTCGGCCTTCTTGGTCGACTTCGCCTTCTCGACCAGCATCTTGTACATGTAGAGCGCCGTATAGGCGTTGTAGCCCATGTCGTTGATGTAGGCCTCGTCGGGGAACTTGGCGCGCCACCGCTTCTTGAAGTCGTTGGCGGCCGGCGTATCGATCTCCTCGAACCAGTTGGCCGTGGCGTGCATCTTGGCCAGCGCGGGCGGCGGGAAGCGCTTGTGCTCGAAGCCCAGCATGATCTTGATCGAGCTGCCCATGGGGTAGGCCAGCTTCGCTGCGGCCGCCTGCTCGAAGAAGGAATCCTGCGATGCGCCGACGTTCAACGCCATGATCCAGTCCGGATTGGCCTTCTGGATGTTCTGGATCGTCTGGCCGAACTGAGAGACCCCGAGCGGGATGAACTCCTCGCCGATCACCTGGCCACCCTGCTTCTTCATGAGGTCGCGCGTCCATTCGGCGGAGAGCTGCCCGAAATTGTAGTCTGCGGCGATGGTGTAGACGCGCTTGCCGAACGTCTCGGTCATCCAGGGGATCAGCGTCGAGAACTGCTGCTCGGGGACGGCGCCGATGCTGATGGTGCTGGCGTCGCACACGCCACCCTCATACTGGTTGGTGTAGAAGTACGGCACGTCGGTGCGGTTCACGATTGGGCGGATGGCCTCGCGCGACGCGCTGGTGATGCCGCCGATCAGCACGTCGACCTTGTCGCGCTGCAGGAGACGGCGGGCAAACTCCTGGTAGCGTGCATTGTCCATCTGCGGGTCGAGATGGATCAGCTCGATCTTGCGGCCCATGATGCCGCCGGCATTGTTGATCTCCTCGGCGGCCAGGAGCGAGCCGTTGAGCTTGGGCTTGCCCATCAGGGCGATGTCGCCCGACACGTCTTCCAGCAGGCCGATCTTGATCGGCGGCTGTTGGGCCGGTGCGGTCGTCGCTGCCAATGCGACGGCGAGCGATGTGGCTGCGGCAACGCGGCCCAGCCTGACCCCGCGTTTCGTTCTGCGTCCAGATTTGGTCATTGCCATTCTCCTTCCCCCAGTGCGGTCGGTGATCGACCCGGTCTCTAGCCTTGGTCAGGCAGGTACTTCTTCAGGACGGCGGCGCCGACCGTGTATTTCGGGTCCACGAAGTTGCCGAGCCGTACCCGCCCGCATTGGCTCAGCATCATGTAGGCGTCGAACTGCTCGTAACCGTAGTCAGCGACCATCCAGCGGATCAGTTCGCGGTAGGCGATGCGCGTGGCGTCCTCGAGCGGGCGCGTGCTGCCGATCGCCATGATGAAATCGTCGGCTTCCAGGCGCGGCCACTCGATCGTCCAGCCCTTGATGACATCGACGCGGATGGTCGTGGTGCTGGCGTGCTCGACGGCCACGCCGCAAACTTCGCCGTCGCCCTGGCAGGCATGGGCGTCGCCGATGAACAGGCGTGCACCGGGCACGCGGACCGGCAGGTAGGTGACGGTCCCCGGTCCCATGTCCGGCAGGTCCATGTTGCCGCCGTGATTGTCGGGCGTGAGCGAGCTGATCGAATCGATCTCGGGCGAGCAGCTCAGGGTGCCGATGTGCGGCTTGTAGGGCAGCTTGACCTTGTCGCTCCAATGGACCGTCTTCTCGTCCACCAGGATCTTGCGCACGATCTCGGGCAGCGGCGTGTTGAGCGTCGCCGTGTAGTAGGTTCCGGTCAGGGCGCCGAATTCCGGGATCAGGGCGCATGTGCCGCGCGGCTGCTCGCCGCGTGGCAGCATCGATTCGATATGGACGGCAAGTGCGTCACCCGGCTCGGCGCCTTCGATCATGATGGGACCGTTCTGCGGATTGGCGAACGGCATCTTGATCTTCTCGCTTGGCTTGTCGGCCTCGGTCCTGATGCGTCCGCTGAAGGCGTCGCGGGTGTCGACGACGACGCGGTCGCCCGGAGACACGGTCAGCACCGGCTTGGAGTAGGGGCCGATGGTGAAGTGGAACTCGGCCTGCTGCTCCTCGGTGAGCGTATGGGTCTTGCCCAGCTTGCCGCCCGCGCTGCCGCGCCGGTTCATGATCGATTGCGAGACCCAGTCGTTGATGGCCATGGCGCCGTCCTGATGGTGGTGGATCAAACCGGCGGCCGGCGCTTGTGCCAGTCCGTCGCGAGTTGGAAGGCATGCCCGGCCTGCAGGAGGAGATCCTCCTCCATGTGCCGCGACACGAGTTGGAAGGCGATCGGCAAGCCCTTGGCGGTGAAGCCGCCGGGCAGGGTGATGGTGGGGCTGCCGGTCATGTCGAAGGGCGCCGTGAAGCGCAGCAGCATCTCGAGCGCGTTTGGATCCTCTCCGAGCGTCGCCATCTTGGCGGTGGTCGGCGAGGCGGCGTACTGGGCGGGGATGACCAGCAGGTCGACGTCCTGGAAGAAGGCGGCGACGCGTCCGCGGAACGCCTCGCGCTCGAGCTGGATCTTGGTCAGGTCGAATCCCGAGAGCCCGCGGCCGAGCTCGATCACGCCGCGCAGGCCCGGCCCGTACTGGTCGGCCTGCTTGGGGAAGGTCGCCTCGTGCGCTACGGCGGTTTCGACGGCGCAGAGCGGCAGCCATTCCTTCACGACCTTGTCGGGCGAAGGGAAACTCGCTTCCCTGATTTCGGCGCCGAGGTCCGCCAGGACGGCGAGGGCGTCATCGACGACCTTGACCATGTCCGCATCGACGCCCTTGGTGTTGAAGGTACGGTCGACGCCGATCCGCACGCCTCGGATGCCGCGGGACAGGCTGGCGAGGTAGTTCGGCACCGGCTCGAGCCGCGCTGTCGGATCGTTCGGATCGGCACCGGCGATGACGCCCAGCACGGCTGCCGCGTCCGCCGCACTGCGCGTCATCGGCCCGATATGGTCGAGCGATTCTGCCAGCGCGAAGACGCCATAGCGGCTGACGCGGCCCCAGGTCGGCTTGAGCCCGGTCACGCCATTGGCGGCGGAGGGGAACCGTATCGAGCCGCCGGTATCGGAGCCCAGTGACGCAAAGCAGAGCCCGCTGGCCGTCGCCACGCCGGAACCGCTCGACGAAGCGCCGGACCAGTGGTCCTTGTTCCAGGGATTGATGGGCGGGGTGATCGACGGATGATGGTCGGCAAATGCACCCTCGGTGAGCTGCAGCTTGCCCAGCAGCACCGCACCAGCCTCGGCGAACCGCTCGACGACCGTGGAATCGTGATCCGGCTTGAAGGACTTGTGGATCGCCATGCCGGCGGCGGTCGGGATGCCCTTGGTGTAGCAAAGGTCCTTCACCGCGATCGGCACGCCATGCAGCGGCCCCCGGTAGGCGCCGCGCTTGATCTCGGCTTCCGCAGCGTGCGCCTGCTTCAGCGCAAGATCGGCCGTTACCGTGGCGTAGCTCTTCAGGCCGCCGTCGAGCTTCTCGATGCGCGCAAGCATGGTCTCGGTGAGCGTCACCGGCGAGACAGCGCCGACCTTGATGCGGCGCGCAACGTCGACAAGGTCGAGATAGTGCAGGTTGTCGTTGCTCATCGTGTCCTCGCTTCGAATGCGGAGGCGGCCTGGATCAGCCGGCTCTCCTCGAAATGCCTCCCCACCAGCATCAGACCGACCGGCAGGCCGTCCTTCTTGCCGCAGGGGACGGTGAAGGCGGGGTGGCCGCTCACGTCGAAGGGGCAGGTGTTGGCCTGCATGTTGAGCGCGCGGTCGACATAGACGTCGCGCGAACAGTCTGCATCGGGGATCGGCGTGGCCGTGAAAGGTATGGTCGGCATGACCAGCATGTCGACATCCTGAAGGGCAGTGTCGTAGGCGTTGCGCAGCAGCACCCGCAGGTTCTGCGCCTTGGAGTGATACCGGTTGTGGTAGTGCCGGTGGAGGTACTCGCCCAGCAGCAGCACCAGCTTGACCGTTTCCGACGCGTCATTGAGGCGCGAGGACATGCCGCGGGCGAAGGCCTCCTGCATCGACACGGGGTAGTAGGCGGCGACATTGTTGCCCACGCCGTAGCCCTTCAGCATCATCTCGGCGGCACCTTCGAGGATGATGCCGCTCCAGATGTGCGGGCCTTCGTAGTGCATCGGGATGGACACGTCGGACACCGCGGCGCCCGCGGCCCGGAGTGAATCGATGGCATCGCGCGCGATGCGGTCGACCTCCGGATCGCTTTCGGGATGGCCGAAGCCCTGCTTCAGCACGCCGATACGCAGGCCCGCAGCGCCCTTGCCGACTGCACCGAGATAGTCGCCGGTGCGGGCGAGCTGGGTGCGCGGATCGTAGCCGTCATGTCCGGCGATCACCGTCAGGAGCCGCGCGACGTCCTCGGTCGAGGCGCACATCGGCCCGCAGTGATCCACCGAGTACGAGATCGGCATCGATCCGGTGGTCGGCACGAGGCCCCAGGTGGGCTTGAGCCCATAGACGCCGCACCAGCTGGACGGCGTGCGGATCGAGCCACCCTGGTCGCCGCCGAGCGCCATCGGCACCTCCCCGGCGGCGACGAGCGCGGCGCTGCCGCCGGATGACCCGCCGGCACTGTGCGCGACGTTGTGAGGGTTGAGAATCGGGCCGGTGGCGCAGGTGTGGCTGGCGCCGGAGAAGCACAGATCCTCGCACGCCGCCTTGCCGGCGATGGTGCCGCCGGCGTCGAGGATGCGCGTCACGACCGTGGCGTCGATCTCCGGCACATAGCCTTCGAGGAGCTGCGAGCCGTTCATCATCGGCACGCCGGCGACGCAGATATTGTCCTTGATGGCAACGGACTTGCCCGCGAGCAGTCCGGAGGCCGCGCCCTTGATGTCGGTCTTCCAGTACCACGCGTTGTAGGGATTCTCCTCGGCCGTGGGCCGATGTCCGGGGCCGCGCGGGTATTTCACAGCAAGCTTGGGTTCCACCAACCGGTCCAGCCGCGCGTAGGAGGCGATCGGCCCGCGCATCAACTCGCGGAAAGAGAGCAGGTCCTGGTCATCGAGCGACAAGCCGAAGGTGCTCGATATGTCCCTGAGCTGCTCGACGCTGGGAAGCCTCACCGCCATCGCTTCTCGTCCCCCTCGCCGCCCACGTGGGTCGCCCCCGCGACTGCCACGCGCCAAACAAAAAAAGCCCGTCGGCTCCTTGCGGAGCCTTCGGGCTTTGTTGCCTCGAGGCCTGGTTGCCTCGCCTGATCTGCTGCGCCGGACGCGTCGCGCCCGCCCCGCACCGTCGAGACCGCGACGCGCCACATGGGACGCCATTGTCCCGCACGCGTGATCTTGTCCGATGTATGACAATACTCACGGCTGCACCGACGCGTGTCAACGCGTTTGTCCCTCGGGTGATGTTCCTTGACGCAAACTGCATCGCGCTGTCACCGTGACGTCGTGAGGGGTGACATGGCTAGGCGTCGACGAGAGACCGTTCATCTCGGCGTGCTGTACTCGCTGACCGGTCCGTATGGTCTGGTCGGGCGTGAGATGCTGAACGGACTCACCCTTGCGGTGGAGCAGGTCAACGGCAGTGCCGATTTCGATTTCCAGTTCGCGCCCCTCGTGTTCGATCCTGGCGGCGACCTGGAGAACTACCAGGAGCACTGCGAAGCCCTGATCCGCGACAAGGGCGTCCGCCATATCGTCGGCTGCTACACCTCGGCATCGCGCAAGCAGGTGCTGCCGCTCGTCGAACGCTACGATCGGCTGCTCTGGCATTCGGCACGCTATGAGGGCTTCGAGAACAGCGACAACGTCATCTATGTCGGTGCGGCGCCCAATCAGCACATCGTCCCGCTGGCGCGACACATGATCGAAACGCTGGGGCGGAGCGTCTATTGCGTGGGCGCCAACTACCTCTGGACGTGGGAGACGACCCGGGTCCTTCAGGAGATCGTCTCGGCGGCGGGCGGCGAGATCGTGGCGAAGCGCCTGGTCGCCTTGTGGGATACCGAGATCGGTCACATCGTGGACGAGATCAGGGAGCGGCGGCCGCCCATCATCTTCAATACGCTCGTCGGCGAGGCAAGCTATCGCTTCTATCGCGACCTGCACCGCGCTTTTGCGCGCGGGCCGTCACGCGACCAGGGCGGGGCGCGTCCGACGGTACTGAGCTGCAGCCTCTGCGAACCGGAACTTCGGCTGATCGGTCCGCGCGCTTCGGTCGGCCACATCACCTCGTCGGTGTATTTCTCGAGCATTGACACCCCGGAGAACCGAAGCTTCGTGCGCCGGTATCGGGAAATGTTCGGCAGCAGCAACCTGCCGTCCGTCGATGCCGAGGCGTCATATCTTTGCGGCCTTCTGCTGGCGCGTGCCATCCGCCGCGCCGGGACCAGTGATGTCTCGAGCGTTCGGGCCGCGGCCCGGCGCGACGAACTGCAGGCGCCGCAGGGACTGGTGAAGATCGACCCGGAAAACAACCACTGCTATCTGACGCCACGGCTGGCGCGTTCCAAGCCGGGCTTCAGCTTCGAGATTCTCGAGACGGCGGCGGCGCCCGTCAAACCGGACCCTTATCTGACATGGCTCGATCTCGATGCCGTGGCCGCGCAGGCCGCGGCGGCCCGCACCCAACCGTCGCCGACGCTGCGGGTCGTGAAATGAGCCGGCAGAGCCTGCGCTCCTTCCGGGGCCTGCATGCCTTCGTGGAGCTGCCGTCCGGCCGGGATCGGGTGGTCCTGGCAAATCAGCTTGAGATGCTGGGACTGGTGGTCACCGTTCGTGATCCCCCGGCCCCGTACCCCGGGGAGGAGATCGACATCGTTTTCTTCGATGCGGACATCGGGGCGATGGACGGCGACGGCCAGGGAGCGGACATCGCACGTCCAGCCATCGCCCTGATCGGATCGGAGACCCCGAGCCGGCTGCAGGTCATGCTGGCGCGCGGCCCGTCCGCCTATCTCATGAAGCCCATCCGGTCGACGGGCGTCTACGCGTCGCTCGCCATTGCCACGCATCAGTTCGCGATGCTGCAGGCGATGCGCCGCAAGCTTGCCGCCGCGGAGGAGAAAGTACGGTCCCGCCAGCTTCTCTTCTCGGCGACCCTTCACATCATGAAGCAGGCACAGATCGACGAGGCAGAGGCTTTCCGCCGGCTGCGTCGCGCGGCCATGTCTCAGCGCCGCACCATTGAAGCCGTCAGTGCCGAAATCCTCGCTGGCGCCTTTCCGGTATCCCGCGTGCTGGCGAGCTGAAGGGCGTTCAGGGAACCGTCCCGGCCGGCAGGTTGAACGTGATGGATGGGCCCTGCGAATACGGCGGGTACGGCGCGGAATAGCCGTAGCTGGGCTGCTGGTAGTACGGCCGCGGTGCGTAGTATCCCGCCGGCTGGTAGCCGTAGCCGGACGAGGGGTAGACGTAGCCTTGCGAGGGGCCATAGTAGGGTCCGTAGCCGTCCGGTGTGCAGCCGGCCAATGCCATGCCGGCGAGGCCGGCCGTGGCGAGGATCAGCCGCGAGGGGCTGCTCAGAATGGTCTTCATGGCGGTCTCCTGATTTCTTGCCATGAACATGCCAGACCGCTTTCCGGTTCCGCGGGCCAGCCTGATCAGAGGAGGGCGTCGTAGCCCTTGGCGCTGAACTGGAGGAGGCAGAAACCGTGGCCGAACGGGTCGGCGAGCATGGCAATCCTGCCGTAGGGCGTGTCCTTGACAGGCGATTCCAGGATGGCACCGGCCGAAACCGCACGGGCCACGGCGGCGTCGACGTCTTCGACCACGATGTCGAGATGGAAAGGTGTCCAATGCCGCTCGTAGCGGCGGAGATCGCCGCCGGCGCCGACGGTGCCCGCCGCCTTGGTCAACAGGTAGACGGGCGCGGGCCAGCCCAGCAGTTCGACGAAGTCCGTGCCGAAGCGACGACCGACTTCGAGGTCGAAGGCGGTGGTGTAGAAGCGCTCGGCTGCGGCGACATCGGGAACGTCGATGTTGAGCAGCAGGGACATTGAAACCTCCTCCGCGTGGAATGGTGTTGGCCGGCACTTTTGCACGGTCGTCCATGGCACGCTTGCGGTTTCGTCTGCGCCGCTTCTGCCAGTCTTCTCAGTTGCCCGCGAACACCGCCGGCCTATGCGTCCGCCACGGATGGCGCCCTTCCCATGCGTGGCAGAACTGCAGCACCTTGTCGTCCTCGAAGCGGCGGCCGATCACCTGCAGGCCGACCGGCAGGCCCGACGGTGACCAGCCACAGGGAAGCGAGGCAGCCGGTTGGCCCGTGATGTTGAACGGGTAGGAGAAGGGCGTCCATCGCGCCCAAGGCACCGGCGTGTCCTGGTTCATGTCGTCGGGACCGTCCGCTTCGGCCGCGAACGGCTCGATCGGCACCATGGGCGTGATCAGCAGGTCGAAGTCCCGGAATGTTTCGGCGACCCGTCGGTTGAAGGCGGCCCGAGCCTGGAGGGTGCGCAGATGGCTCCCCAGAGTGATCGCGGACGATTGCGCGATCAGCCGGGCGAAGCCGGGATCGAGCTTGCGGAGGTCATCTCGGCCGATGCCGCTGTATAGGGTGCCGCGCGCCACCCAAAGTGCGTCGAAGATGTCGATAGGGTCGGGCCAGTCGACGGTGCCGTCGACCACGCTGACGGGGAACTCGGCCCGGATCGAGGCGAAAGCCTCCGCGATCACCCCGGCGACACGGGGAGCGACAGGTGCTCCGAACAGGGTCGGTGCGAGCACGCACCGCAGCGGCGGCAGGTCCTCGAGGCTGCCGCGGTAGCACAGGTTCCCACCGGGCAGGGCCTGCGGGTCACGCACATCGGGGCCCTGCAGCACGTCCAGCGCAAGCGCATAGTCGGCGACGCTGTTGGTCATCGGGCCTGCGTGCGACAGGTGCTCGGACGGGCTGAGCGGATAGGTGGGGATGCGGCCGAGCGTGGGTTTCAGCGTGAAGATGCCGCAAAAGGCGGCAGGAATGCGCATGGATCCACCCCCGTCGGAACCCAGCGTCAGGGGCACTGTGCCGTCGGCAACCGCAACCGCCGAGCCGGAGCTCGAGCCGCCGGCGGTCTTCTGCGGGTTCCAGGGGTTCCGGGTCACGCCGTAGAGCGGTGATGTCGAGGCGGCTTTCCAGCCCAGTTCCGGCGTCGTCGTGCGTCCGATGGCGACGGCGCCTGCGCCCAGGAGACGCTCCACGGCGGGCGCGGTCTCGGTCGCCACTGAATCGGCGTAGAGCTTGGAGCCGCGCTGGACCTTGGCGCCCTTGGTCAGGAACAGGTCCTTGATGCCGATCGGAACGCCATGAAGGGGACCACGGAACGTGCCTTCGCGCGCCTCCCGCTCGAGCATCGCGGCCTGCTGTCGGGCCTCGTCGGCGTGCACTGCGCTGTAGGCGTTGACCTGCGGTTCGGTGACCTCGACGGCGGCGAGCGCCGCCTCGACCAGTTCGAGCGGCGAGACGTCGCGGCTGCGAATGAGCGCCGCCATCTGTTCCGCGGTCAGCGCGGTGTAGTCGCGCAGTTCCATGCTTCCTCCGATGATGACTGCTGGAGACGCCTTCCCGTTCCGGCGTCGAATATATGCGCGGCCTTCCAGGGCAATGCCGCTTCCACGACCATGCCGTCGTCCAGCTCCGTCTCCGGCGACAAGGCCATGACGAATCCTGCGGCGCCATCGTCGATATGGGCGAGCTTCACGCTGCCGAGATCCTCGATCAGCTCGATTGTGCCACGAAGCTGACCTGCTCCTTCGGTTGCGAAGGCGAGAGCATCGGGACGGATGCCGACGGTTACATCGGCGCCGGGTGTGCCAATCCGCACGCCGCTGCCAATCGAGCGGCCGTTGGCCAAGGCAATACCGAGGCCATCGGGTGCGATCGTCCCCTTGAAGAAGTTCATGGGATGGGAGCCGATGAAACCCGCGACGAACAGCGTGGCGGGTCGGGCGTAGACCTCGGCCGGAGATCCAACCTGCTCGACGCGTCCACCATTCATCACGATCAGGCGGTTGGCGAGAGACATCGCCTCGATCTGGTCATGCGTTACGAGGATCGACGTCGCGTCCAGCTTGAGATGGAGGCGCTTCAGCTCCATGCGCATCTGGTTGCGCAGCTTGGCGTCAAGATTGCTGAGCGGCTCGTCGAACAGGAACACCTTGGGAGAGCGTATGATCGCCCGCCCCATGGCGACGCGCTGGCGTTGCCCGCCGCTGAGCTGAGACGGCCTGCGCTCCAGGAAATCGCCGACGCCCAGGATGGCAGCCACCTGCGCGATCTTGTTGCGAATTGCGCCACGATCGCCTCCGGCGATGCGCAGCGAATAGGACATGTTCTCGGCTACGCTCATGTGCGGGTAGAGCGCGTAGTTCTGGAACACCATGGCAATGTCGCGCTCGCGCGGTTCCAGCCGGTTGACGACCCGGCCGTCGATTGCGATCTCTCCGCTGGAGATTTCCTCCAGCCCGGCGATCATCCGCAACAGGGTGGACTTGCCGCAACCGCTGGGTCCCAGGATGACGGCGAAATCGCCGTGGCGTATCGCCAAGTCGATGCCGTGGATGACGCGTGTCGATCCGTAGGACTTCCCGACGCCGCGAATGTCGACGGTGGCCACGTGCTGCTCCGCTATTTTTCCGAGTCGACCAGGCCTTTGACGAACCAGCGCTGCAGCACGATCACTACCAGCACGGGCGGCAAGGTGATCAGCAGCGCCGATGCCATCAGCGTGTTCCACTTGGGCACGGCTTCCGGGGCACTCGAGATCTGCTTGGACAAGCCGATCACGGCTGTCGTCATGCTGGCGTCGGTCGTGATCAGAAGGGGCCAGAGGTATTGGTTCCAGCCGAACACGAACAGGATCACGGTCAATGCCACGACGTTGGTGCGTGACATCGGCCACAGCACGTCGATCAGGAAGCGTAGCGGCGATGCGCCGTCGATCTTCGCCGCCTCGAGCAGCTCCTCCGGTACCGTGAGGAAGAGCTGGCGGAACAGGAATGTCGCTGTTGCCGAGGCCATCAACGGCAGGATCAGGCCGCCGTAGGAATCGAGCAGGCTCCATTTGACGGCGGCCTCGATGTCCCAGCCCGACAGGCGTTCCAGCGCCCCGCGCAAGCCGGTCTGCTCCAGCAGCCAGCCAAAGGGCTGGAGCGGATGAGCGGCGACGGCATAGGTCGGCACAATGCGCACCTCGATGGGCAGCATCAGCGTCGCGAAGATCAGCCAGAATGCCGTCATCCTGAACGGAAACTGGAAGTAGGTGATCGCGTAGGCCGACAGGATGGAAACCGCGATCTTCCCGAACGTGACTCCCGTCGCCACGATGGCCGAGTTGGCCAGCTGGCGGCCGAGATTGTCCTTCGCCATCGCGGCCTCGAAGTTCGCCACCAGCTCCCGCCCTGGCGTGAGCGGCATCGGCACCTGCAGCACGTCGGCGAGCGTATGGGTCGAGGCAATGATCGCGTAGTAGAGCGGCAGGCATACGAGGGTTACGCCGGCGATCAGGAGCATGTGGCAGATCAGGTCGAGCGTGGGCGTGCGTTCGATCATGGGTGCAGCCTACTGGGCATATTTCACGCGCCGTTCGAGAAAGCGGAATTGCAGGGCGGTGAGTGCGATGACGAGGATCATCAGGATGACGGATTGGGCCGAGGACAGGCCGAGGTCGAGGCCGAGAAACCCGTCGGCATAGACTTTGTAGACCATGATGTCGGTGGCGCCGCCCGGGCCGCCCTGTGTCAGCGTGTGGATGATGCCGAACGTGTCGAAGAAGGCGTAGACGACGTTGATCACCAGCAGGAAGAAGGTGGTCGGAGAGATGAGGGGAAAGACGATGCTGATGAAGCGGCGAACCGGCCCCGCGCCGTCGATCGCCGCAGCTTCGATCAGGGATCTGGGAATCGCCTGCAGGGCGGCAAGGAAGAAGACGAAGTTGTAGGCCACCTGCTTCCAGGCCGCTGCGACGATCACCAGGAGCATGGCGTCGGCACCGTCGAGCAGCGGATTCCAGGAAACGCCGAGCCCCTGCCTCAGGAGGAGGGCAATGGCGCCATAGACGGGATGGAACAGGAAGAGCCACAGGACGCCAGCGAGCACGGGGGCGATTGCGTAGGGCCAGATGATCAGGAGGCGATAGACGGAGCGACCCCGGACGACGCGATCGACCAGAACGGCGAACAGAAGGCCGGTGGCGACGGCACCGAACGTCGTTCCCGTGCTGAAGATCGCCGTGCGATAGATCGAATTGAAGTACTCCGGACTCGACAGTATGTCGGTGAAGTTGTCGAACCAGACGAAGGTCGAGCGTTGGCCGAACGGGTCGGTGACTGTGAAGGCTTGGAACAGCGCCTGAGCCGCCGGCCAGAAGACGAACACTGCCAGTACAAGCATCTGCGGCGCAAGCAGCGCGAAGGCCAGCCGCTTGTGCCGCTTGAAGTTGACACGCTTGATCACTGTTGCATCATTGCCGAGCTGACCGCTCGAAGCGCCGCAGGATCTCGTTGCCGCGCCGGACGGCATCGTCCATCGCCTGCTGCGCCGTCTTCTTCTTCGCCCAGACCGCTTCCATCTCCTCTTCCAGGGCCGCGACGTACTGGTTGGCGTTGCCCAACCGCACCGTCATGGTGTTGAGTGTCGGCGTGCCGCGCTGAACCTGCGTTATGGCGACTTCCTGCTGAGGGTACTTCGCGTAGTAGCCCTCGGCCTTGACCTTCTCATAGGCGGCCTTGGTGATCGGCATGTAGCCGGTATCCTTGTGCCATTGCGCCTGCTGGTCCGGGCTGGCGAGATGCGCCAGGAAGGCGGCGACACCCTTGTACTCTTCCGGCTTATGACCCTTCAGCACCCACAGCGCGCCGCCGCCGATCAGGCTGTTGTGCGGTGTGGCGCCGGCTTCATAGGGAAGCGGGGCAGCGTCGAAGGCGAACTTCGCGTTGAGCTGAAGCGAGGAGAAGACGGCGGAGGAGTGGGTCATCATCGCGCAGCGCCCGGACGCGAAGGCTGGCAGGGCACTGCTCCCCTGGCGCCCGGAATAGACATAGCGCCCGTCGTCGATCCAGGACTGAAGCCGCTCGATGTTCTTGACCACCGCGGTCTTGTTGTAGGTGAAGGTTGCGCCCAGGCCGTCGAGGCCGTTGTGCAGCGTCGCGATCGGCAGGTCGTGGATCGTCGAGTAGTTGTCGACGTGGACCCATTGCTGCCAGCCCGACGTGTAGCCGCATTCGAGGCCGGCCGCGCGGAGCTTCGTCAGGTACTCGCCCATCTCGTCCCAGGTGACCGGCGGCCGCGTCAGCCCCGCCTTGGCGAAGCCGTCCTTGTTGTACCAGAGGATCGGCGTGGAGACGCTGAATGGCAGCGACAGGAGCTTCTTGTCCTTGGTGCGGTAGTAGTTGAGCACCGGCTGGATGTAGTTGTCCCAGTCGATCTTGTGCCCTTCCGCGGCCAGCAGGTCCTGTACGGGATAGACGGCTCCCGACAGCAGCATGCTCTGCGTGCCCTGGCCGATCACCACCAGCAGATGAGGGTGCTTGTTCGCGCGGAAGCCGGCGATGGCGGCGTTGAAGGTCTCGTCGTAGGTGCCGCGACCGCTCGCCACGACCTTGTACTCGGTCTGACCGTTGTTGAAGGAATCGATCTGCTTCTTGAGTGCGTCGTCGATCGGACCCAGTGTCGGATGCCAGAATTGGATCTCGATGGGAGCGGCGGCGGCAAGAGAGGCCGCGAGGCACGTCGTGAGTCCGGCGATGGCGCCGAGAAGCCTGCTTTTCATCGATGCTTCCTTCCTTGATCAGGTGCGGGCCACGAGGCCCTGGTTCGAGATGTGCATTCCCGTGAGATCGCGGCCGTTCGAGACGATGCGCCACGACAACATCCGCTGTGCCATCTCGAGCATCTCTGCGGTCCAAGACGGATCGCGCGACAAGTCGGCCAGACAGTGCGGATCGGCAGCGAGGTCGAAGAAAAGCGGCGGCAGGGCGGCGAAATGCACGTACTTGAAGCGCTCACCGCGGATGACCGCCAGCGAGCACGCATCCATGGGCACACCTAGTTCCCTTTCGGAGTCGGCGATGCCGAGACCCCGGAAGTCGAACTCCCAGTGAGCTTCGCTCCGCCAGTCGGCAGGATTCTGGCCATGCAGCAGCGGCATCAGTGAGCGGCCATCGCATTGGCGCGGGATGGACAGGCCCAGCCAGTCGAGGATGGTGGGCATGACGTCGACTGCCTCGGTGAAGCGTTCGACGGTGCGGCCGCGTCCGGCATCGGCTTGTGGGGTCGGGTCGCGCACGATCAGCGGCACGTGGAAGGCCTCGTCGGCGTAGCTCTGCTTGCCGAGCATCCAATGGTCCCCCAGCAATTCGCCGTGGTCGGCCGTCACGACGATCAGCGTATCGTCATAGAGGCCCATCTCCCTGAGGCCATTGATCAGCCTGCCGATCTGGTCGTCGACCTCCTGGACCATGCCATAGTAGGTCGCACGCAACTGGGCGAGGTGATCGTCGCCGAGATCCGCCACCAGTCCCTGACCGGTCACGAAGTAGTTGGCCTGCCGCTGCGTGCGCAGATAGGCGGCAATAAGCGGATGCTGGCGTGCCTCCTCTGCGGCGCTCGGGGCCCGTCGTGGCGGCGGCATGTCCTGTGGCCGGTACAGGTCGTGATAGGGGGCGGGCGCGATGAAGGGCGGGTGGGGCCGGATGTAGGCCGCGTGGGCGAACCATGATTCGCCGCGTCGCACGGATATGTAGTCCAGCAGCTTGTCCGTGAGGAAGGCGGTTATGCTGTCCTCGGCCTTGAAGCGCGCGGGCGCGTGAGTGGGGCCGCGTGTGCCATCGCTGTTCGATGGCCGATAGATCTCGGTGACATCGTGCGCGAAGTCGTAGCCGCGTCGCTGCAGATGAGCCATCCAAGGCAATGGCCGCTCCGGAAGATGAAGTTCGGCGGAGAAGCCGGGCATCACCGACTCGTAGGTGTAGAGGGCGGGATCCCCTGGAGGCAGACCGGTCGGGTCGACGGTCGTGTCGGTGTAGCCGAAGAGGGCGGGGTCGTAGCCGGCCTTGCGGCATTCCAGTGCAATGTTGGTGAAGCGTCGCGCCAGCGGCGTGCCGTTCCGCATCACGCCATTGTTGTGCTGATAGGTGCCGGTCAGCAGCGCTGCCCGCGACGGACCACACGGCGACGCCTGCACGTAGTGGCGGCGGCAGAGCACGCCGTCGGCGGCCAGCCGGTCGAGATGGGGCGTACGCAGGATGGCATTGCCGGCGCATCCCAGCGCGTCCGCACGCCACTGGTCTACGACGATGAATAGGATGTTCCTGCGCGCGTTCATCGCCGCATCCCCCTGCCCCGGAAGGATCATCGTCGGAGACTACTTGCAGCACAGTTTAATATTAGTTCTGTAACTTAAATAAAATTAATATCAGGACATGCTGCACACTCAGATCAGGGCCTTTGATGCCGTCGCCCGCGAGGGCAGCTTTTCGCGCGCCGCAGAAGCGCTCGGCCTGACCCAGCCCGCCCTGACAATCCAGGTGAAGGCGCTTGAGGAGGCCTACGGCGTCAAGCTTCTGGAGCGATATCGCCGGTCGGTGCGTCTGACGGAAATCGGCGAGAGGCTGTTCCGCATGTCACGCCGCTATGCGAGCATCGAGGAGCAGATGCGCGAGGTGCTGGTGGGCTCGGCGGAGCTGGAGCACGGCAAGCTCAGCCTGACGGCCGACGGGCCACATATCGCCATGGGCCTGTTCGCTCGGTTCCTCGCCCGGCATCCCGGGATCGAGCTGTCGGTTGCGATGGGCAATACCCGCTTCGTGCGGGAGCAGCTGCTGGAGAGGCGTACGGACCTCGCCATCCTTCCCGGCGTCGACCGGCACCCTCGAATCCACGCCATGCCGCTGTGGCGTCACACGGCCGTCGTGATCGTCGCGGGCGACCATCCGTGGGCGTCGCGCGATACCGTCGCCCTGAAGGAGCTGGACGGTCAGGCGATGGTCGTGCGGGAGGAAGGCTCGAACACGCGCCGTGTCACGGGAGCCGCCTTGGCGCGTGCCGGCGTAAAGCCGCGCGTCGTGCTGGAGCTCGGCAGCCGGGAGGCGGTCTGCGAGGCCGTGGGAGCGGGGCTGGGTTTTGGCATCATCTGGGAACTGGAAACCCGAGGTTCGACACGCTTCCGCACCCTGCGTCTGCAGGATGCTGAAATCACCAGCACCGACTACATTGCCTGCCTCAAGCGCGAGAAGATGCGGCGCGCCATCAGGGCCTTCTTTCAGGTGGCCGCCGGCATATCCAACGACAAGCGGCGGCGGAAGGCCTGAGCGGCTACACGTAGCCGCCGCGGAAGCTGATGAGCGGATCCTTGGTGCCGGCGCTGTAGGCGACCACGCGCCCCAGGGCGATGACCGCACCGTGCCGCTCGATCAGCTCCTCCAGCTTGCAGTCGATGACCCCGACGCTGTCGATCAGGGTTGGTGCACCGGTGTTCATCTCCGTCCAGTCCCCGGCCTGGAACCTGTCCGCACCCTTCAGCGAGCCGCCGCCGCCGAACTCCTTGGCGAGGTCCTCGCGGCCCTTGGGGACGTAGTTGATGGCGAAGTGATTGCCCTGTTTCACGGCAGCCAGCGCCGAGGTGGTCAGGCCGATCGAAACCATCATCATGGGCGGGCTGGCCGAGAGGTGCGTCGCCGACAGCGCGAGGAAGCCGGCCGGGCCTTCGGTCCCCTTGGCGGTCACGATCGCCACGCCGATCGCGCGGCATCCCAGCGCCTTCCAGAAGGTCTTCGCGTCGATCTCGCTGTCCATACCGGTACTCCTCCATGGCCCGGCGAGCCTATGCGAAAACGATGCCGGATCGTGAGGCGCGAATGTCGCGCAGCGAGGTCAGGCCGCGCTGACGGCGGCGAACTCCCCGAACGCATCCTCGACCAGGCTGACGTGATGCAGCATCGCGGCGTGCGCACCGGCCGCATCGCCCGAGACGATCGCGCGCACGACCGCGTCATGTTCCTGGTTGGAGCGCAGCAGGCGGCCGTCGACACGGAATTGGGCACGGCGGAACGGCGCCACGCGGCGGCGCAGGCTGCTCGTGAAGTCGGCCAGCGGCTCGTTGTGCGAGCCGGTGTAGATTGCGAGGTGGAAGGCGACGTTGGCGTCCGAATAGGCGTCGCGATCGCCGGCCTTGGCGAGTGCCAGCATCGCCTCGTGACGCGCCTGCAGCCGCCGGCGCTCGATCGGCGTCATGCTCATCGCGGCGAGGCGGGCGCAGGTCGCCTCCATCTCGGCCATCGCGACGAACAGCTTCTCGACCTGCTCGGGTGTGGCCTTGGAGACGACCGCCCCCTTGCGCGGGCGCATGTCGATCAGCCCGCTGGTCGTGAGCTGGCGCAGCGCCTCGCGCACCGGGGTGCGCGACACGCCATGCTGCTGGGCCAGCCTCACTTCGTCGAGCCGCAGTCCGGGCTGGAGTGAGCCGTTCAGGATGCCGTCGGCGATGGCGGTGGCGAGCTTTTCGGCGAGGGTAGGGTTGTCGGACGGCATGGTCGATATTGCATACAAAATAAATGCCAACCCTTCAAAGCGGCGTTTTTGCGCTCAAATAGAATGCAATCTGATGAAATTGCATACAAGTTCTCTCATGCCCGCGTGAAGCCATCGTGGCTGCTGGGATGCTCAAAACCTCGTCAAATTGGGCCTTCCAGGGCTCCCGGAGGACGCTGGCATATCGCTTGCTGTCGCCGTCAGTGCCGCCCGGGGGCCGGCACTATCGCGGAGGAAAGATCATGATCGACAGCTTCACCCTCGGCCGTCGTGGCCTGCTCGGCGGAATCGCCGGGACGGCGGCGCTTGGCCTCGCCGGCGCGGCGCGCGCGCAGAAGCCGCTGATGGTCGGCTTCATCTATGTCGGGCCGCGCGACGACTATGGCTACAACCAGGCCCATGCCGAGGCTGCCGCCATCCTGAAGAAGTTGCCGGGCGTGAAGGTCGTCGAGGAGGAGAAGGTCCCCGAGACGGTGGCAGTCGAGAAGTCCATGGAGAGCATGATCAACATGGATGGCGCCACGCTGCTCTTCCCGACGTCGTTCGGGTACTTCGACCCGCACATGCTGAAGATGGCGGCCAAGTACCCGAAAATCCAGTTCCGGCATTGCGGCGGTCTGTGGACCCAGGGCAAGCACCCGATGAACACGGGCAGCTACTTCGGCTACATCGACGAGGCGCAGTATCTCGCCGGCATCGTCGCCGGCTCGACCAGCAAGTCCGGCAAGCTGGGCTTCGTGGCCGCCAAGCCGATTCCGCAGGTCCTGCGCAACGTCAACGCCTTCACCCTCGGCGCGCAGACGGTGAACCCGAAGGCCACGACCCAGGTCATCTTCACCGGCGACTGGTCGCTGCCAGTCAAGGAAGCCGAGGCGACGAACTCGATGATCGCGCAGGGCGTCGACGTCGTGACCTGCCACGTCGATTCGCCGAAGGTCGTGATCGAGACCGCCGAACGCGCCGGCATCTACACGTCCGGCTATCACTGCAACCAGGCGAAGCTCGCGCCCAAGGGCTACCTCACGGGCGCCGAATGGAACTGGGAGCGTGTCTACGTCGACATGGTCAACGCCATGAAGGCCGGCAATGCGCCCGGCAACTTCGTGCGCGGCGGTCTCAAGGAAGGCTTCGTGCGCACCTCGGCCTACGGTCCGGCCGTGTCAGCCGCGGCCAAGGAGAAAGCCGACAAGGCCAAGGCGGGGATACTCGACGGCAGCCTGGCGATCTTCCAGGGGCCGCTGAAGGACAACAAGGGCAACACTGTCATTCCCGCAGGAACGACGTATGTCGCCACCGAACCCAAGCTCGAAAGCATGAACTATCTCGTGGAGGGCGTCGTCGGCGCGACGTCGTAGGTCTCGATGGGCCAAGTCCTCGAGCGCATCGCGGTCCCTGCGCTGGCCCTGCTGGCGTCGGCGATCGTCTTCGGCGTGCTGCTTGCCGTCTATGCGGGCGTCGACCCGCTCGAAGCGTACGAGCTGATGTACCAGGGAGCCTTCGGGACCTGGTTCTCGTGGCAGAACACGCTGACCCGTGCGGCGCCGCTCATCCTGACCGCCCTCTGCACGGCGCTGCCGGCGCGGCTCGGGCTCGTGGTCATCGGCAACGAGGGCGCCCTCGTGATGGGCGGGCTGGCGGCTGCGGCGGCCGGCATCGCCGTCGCGAGCGCGCCGCCGCTCGTCGTCCAGCTGGCCATGGCGCTGGCCGGCATGGCGATGGGCGGTCTCTGGATCGCGCTGGCCGGCGGCCTGCGCCAGTGGCGCGGCGTCAACGAGACCATTTCCAGCCTGCTTCTGACCTATATCGCCATCGCCCTTCTGAACCATTTCGTGGAGGGGCCGCTGCGCGATCCGTCGAGCCTCAACAAGCCGTCGAGCTGGCCGGTCGGCGATGCCAACATGATCGGCACGATTCCCGGCACCGACGTGCATTGGGGACTGGTATACGGCATCGTCGCCTGCCTGCTGGTCTACGTCTTCCTGCGCTTCACCACCTGGGGCTTCGCCATGGAGGTGATCGGCGGCAATCAGAAGACCGCGCGCATGATGGGTCTCGATGTCGGTCGCTACGTTCTGCTGGCCTGCTTTGCCGGCGGTGCGGCGGCGGGGCTCGCCGGCATGGTCGAGGTCGCTGCGGTGCACGGCCGGGCCAATGCCTCCCTGGCCGTGGGCTACGGCTACTCCGGCATTCTGGTGTCCTTCCTGGCGCGCCACAATCCGCTGGCCATCGTTCCGGTCGCCGTGCTGCTGGGCGGCATCGGGGCGTCGGGTGGCCTGCTGCAGCGTCGGCTCGACCTGCCGGACGCGGCCGTGGTCGTCCTGCAGGGCATCCTGTTCGTGGCCATCCTGGCCAGCGAGACGCTGTACGGCCGGCCATGGGCGCGGCTCTGGAAGGCGAGGGGAGCGAACTGATGGACGGCGGCCTGGGTATCTGGGGCGTCCCGCTCGCCATGCTGGCGGGTGCCATCCGCGTCAGCACGCCCTTCATCTTCGTGTCGATCGGCGAATGCCTCACCGAACGTTCGGGACGCATCAACCTCGGGCTCGAAGGCACGCTGGTGATGGGCGCCATGAGCGCCTACGGCGTGGCCCTGGTGAGCGGCTCCCCGTGGCTCGGCGTGCTGGTGGCGGCCGGCGTCGGCCTGCTGTTCGGCGCCCTGCATGCCGCGATCTGCCAGCTGCCGCGGGTCAACGACATCGCGACGGGCATCGGCCTGATGCTGTTCGGCACGGGCCTCGCCTTCTTCCTCGGCAAGCCGTTCATCCAGCCCAAGGCGCCCAATCTCGGCGCCATCGACCTCGGCTGGTGGAGCGATATCCCGCAGGTGCGGCAGGCCCTGCAGGTCAACCCCCTCTTCGTCGTCGGCATCGTGCTCGCCGTCGCGCTGGCCTGGGCGCTCAGGAACACGCGCTGGGGTCTGATCGTGCGGCTTGCCGGCGAGAGCGTCGACGCGGCGCTGGCGATGGGAATCTCGGTCAACCGAGTGCGTCTGATCGCGACCTCGATCGGCGGAGCCTTCGCCGGCGTGGGCGGCGCCTTCCTGTCGCTCTACTATCCCGGGAGCTGGAACGAGGGGCTGTCGAGCGGGCAGGGGCTGATGGCCGTGGCGCTGGTCATCTTCGCCCGCTGGGACCCGATCCGCTGCCTCTGGGCCTCGCTGCTGTTCGGTGCGGCCGGTGCCATCAGCCCGGCACTGCAGTCGATCGGCGTGACTCAGGGCTACTATCTGTTCAGCGCCGCACCTTATGTGCTTACGCTGGCGCTGATGATCGCCTCCTGCTCGCCCGAGCGCAGCCTGCGCGGTGCGCCGGGCGAGCTTGGAGCGGTTCGATAGGAGGAAGCATGACCGGCAAGCACGTGAACTCGCGTCCCTATCCCTGGCCGTGGAACGGCGACCTTCGCCCGCAGAACACGGCGCTGGTCGTCATCGACATGCAGACGGACTTCTGCGGCGTCGGCGGCTACGTCGACAAGATGGGATACGACCTGTCGCTGACCCGCGCGCCGATCGAGCCGCTCCGGAAGCTGCTCGCCGCGGCCCGCCAGGCGGGCTGGCATGTCATCCATACGCGCGAGGGACATCGCCCCGACCTGTCCGACCTGCCGGCCAACAAGCGCTGGCGCTCGCAGCAGATCGGCGCCGGCATCGGCGATCCTGGCCCGTGCGGCCGCATCCTGGTGCGCGGCGAGCCGGGCTGGGAGATCATCCCCGAGCTGGCGCCCGCTCCGGGCGAGCCGATCATCGACAAGCCAGGCAAGGGGTCGTTCTGCGCCACAGACCTCGAACTGATGTTGCGCACGCGCGGCATCGACAATCTCGTGCTGACCGGCATCACGACCGACGTCTGCGTCCATACCACCATGCGCGAAGCCAACGACCGCGGCTTCGAATGCCTCATCCTGGAGGACTGCACGGGCGCCACGGACAAGGGCAATCATCTGGCGGCGCTGAAGATGGTCGAGATGCAGGGCGGCGTGTTCGGCGCGGTGTCCGATTCGATCTCCGTCATCGAGGCGATGGCATGAGCGGCGCTCCCTCCCGGGCACCGTCACTCGAGCTGATCGGCTTTTCCAAGCGCTTCGGCGCGCTGGCCGCGCTCGATGACGTCTCGGTGAGGGTGGCGGCCGGCTCCTTCCATGCTCTGCTGGGCGAGAACGGCGCGGGGAAGAGCACGCTGGTGAAGTGCGCCATGGGCTACTACGCCGCCGACGAAGGCCAGATCCTGCTCGACGGACGCGAGGTCGCGATCACGCATCCCCGTCAGGCGCACGAGCTCGGGTTGGGCATGGTCTATCAGCACTTCACGCTGGTGCCGAACATGACGGTGCTGGAGAACTTCGTGCTGAGCCGCGACCACGTGCCGCCTGTCATCGACTGGAAGGCGGAGCGGGCGGCGCTCGAGGCCTTCTTCGCGACCACGCCCTTCGCGGTGCCGTGCGACATACCGGTTGCCGATCTTGCCGCCGGCCAGAAGCAGAAAGGCGAGATCCTGCGGCAGCTTTACCTGAAGCGGAATCTGCTGATCCTGGACGAGCCGACCTCGGTGCTGACGCCGGACGAGGCGGACGAGGTCCTGTCGACGCTGAAGGAGCTCACCGAGCAGAAGAAGCTCACCATCGTCACCATCACCCATAAGTTCCGCGAAGTGAACGCCTTCTGCGACACGGTGACGGTGCTGCGCCGTGGCCGGCTGGTCGGCACGCGCCCCACGGCCGATCTCGACAACGACACCATGGCCGAGATGATGGTGGGCCGGCGCGAGGTGCGCGCCGTGGTCGAGCGCGACGTCCATGCGCCCGGCAGGCCGGTCCTGCGGATCGAGGCGTTGTCGGTTGCCGACAATATCGGCCAGCCCGCCGTGGATGGTCTTTCGCTCGAGATCCGCGCCGGCGAGATCGTCGGTGTTGCGGGCGTGTCGGGCAACGGCCAGCGCGAGCTCGTCGAGACACTGGCCGGCCAGCGGCACGCTGCCTCGGGCCGCATCCTTGTCCATGGCGACCCCTATGGCGCCACGCGGGGCGAGATGATCCGCCACAAGATCGCCTGCCTCCCCGAGGAGCCGTTGCGCAACGCCTGCGTGGCCGACATGTCTGTGGCCGAGAACATGGCGCTGCGCTCGTTCGACCAGCCGCCTGCGTCGCCCGACGGCGTAAGGCTTCGGCGCGGTCCGATGCGCGAGATCGCCCGGCGGCTGATCGAGGCCTACAAGGTAAAGACGCCGGGGCCGGACGCCGCCATCAGGGGATTGTCCGGCGGCAACGTGCAGCGTGCCGTGCTGGCGCGCGAGCTGTCCAGCGAGGGCGACCTGCTGATCGTCGCCAATCCCTGCTTCGGTCTCGACTTCGCCGCCGTGGCGGAGATCCGGGCGCGCATCGTGCAGGCGCGCAATCGCGGTGCTGCGGTGCTGCTGGTCAGCGAGGACCTCGACGAGATCCTGCAGCTTTCCGACCGCATCGTCGTCATGTTCGACGGCCGGCTGGCGCTGGAGACCGAAGCCGCCCGTGCCGATGTGGGTGCCATCGGTCGCGCCATGGCCGGCCGCGAGGAGCGGGCCGGATAGTTGCGAGCGGCGGCATGGCCGGTGGCCTTCAACGGCTCTCCGCCCAGCCGTGATCGACATAGATCGTGTCGCCGACCCGTCGTCGAACCAATCCCTGGCGAAAGCCGCTGCCGTTGATGGTCTCGTGCATGTCCTGCTCCACGGCCGGCGGATCGTCGTCGGTTCGCAGGAAAGTCTCCGCGAGAACCCGCCCCGCCATTTCCGGGGGCCGTGCCATCTCCAGGAGGGACAGGATCGTCGGTGCGAAGTCGCCGATGCCGGAAGGCGTCTGCGAGACGAAGGCGGACTTGAAGGCCGAGCCCGCCATGATGCCGACCGAGGCCATCTCCCTCTCGTGCAGGCCGCCGTGGATTCCGTAGCCCAGCGGCCAGGCGGGACTCCACGTACCGCCCGGCAGGCCGAAAAGGTCGGGAGCGTCGTCGGCGCGGTAGGCGAACAGGATGTCGGCGGCGCGCGCATGGTCGGCGAAGGCGAGATGTTTTCCGAAGCTGCCGGGCGCAATTCCTTCGACGTCGCCGTGAGGGGCCGTGAACACCGGACCGCACCAGGGCGCCTCCATCATCGCACCGACGGCACGGCGTATCGTCGCGTCCGACGGATCGCGCAGATAGAGCGCGCCGGCCTGGCTCGGGATCAGCACGGCATCCATGTCGGGTTCGCCGGGACGCCCGCAGCGCAAGCCGGCTGCCATCAGCACATCTGCCACGGTTGCGCGCGACCGGGCCGTTACATGGCCGTGATCCGAAGCCACCATCAACTGGACTCCGGCACCGCGTCCCTCGGCCTCCCACCAGTCGAGCATGCGGCCGAACTGGGCGTCGCAGTAGGCGATCGCGTGCAGCGTGCCCGGCGCGGCCGTGCCGATGTAGTGCGAGGAGAAATCGGGCTCGCCGAAGGAGAGGATGGTGACGTCGGGCATCGACTGCGGCCACACGGTCTCGAGGAAGGCGTCGACCAGCCAGCGCTGCGCCGCGAGATCGGGCGTGCCCTTCGCCTCGGGAGCGGGCATAGGGCCCTGGCGGCCTTCGATCGCGGCAAGCACCCGCGCCGAGCTTGCGGCGCTCGCGAAGTGCCCCGACAGCGTGAGATGCCCCAGGCGGGCGGCCTTGTGATTGAGAAGCCGCGTCGCGCCGGCGGAGTTGGACGCCAGCACAGCGAGGGTCCGGTTCTCGGCGGCGAGCGCCTCGCCCAGGCTCGGGACGTGAACGAGGCAGCCATCGGCGTCCGCGTCGAGCGCCTCGACGGCCTGCGCTTCTCCGGTATCGACATAGCGCGCGGGCGAGAAGGCGCGATCGATGTAGCTGTTGCCGACGATGCCGTGTCGCCCCGGCGGTACGCCGGTCACGAGGCTGGTGAAGGCGATGCGCGTTTCGCTCGGAAAGACCGTCCGCTGACGGGCAAGCGTCACCCCCTGTTTCTGCAGGCGATGGAGATTGGGCGTGGTAGACGGCCGGACGAGATCGGGACGCAGCCCGTCGAACAGGACGACGAGAACGCGCTTGCGGCTGGTGTTGGACATCCTGGCACCTGGGGCGCGATTCATGGGCCGTCGTTCGCCGTGGGCAGGAGCAGGGTGACTCCCGCCGCGGCTATCTCGTCATCGATCTCCTGCGGCGGGCGGCGGTCCGTCGCCAGCGCGTCGACGCGCGCCAGCGGTTGCACCACGTAGGCGTCGCCGCGGCCGAACTTGCCGACGTCGGCGACGAAGGCGATCTTGCGCGAGCGCTTCGCCAGCGTGGCGCCGATCGCCGCATGCCACTCCGTTGGTCCGAGAATTCCGTGCACCGGATCGATGGCGCTCGCGCCGGAGACGGCGATGTCGAAGACCTGACGCTCCAGACCGTCCAGCATGGCGGGTCCGATCAGGGTGCGCGTCGCCGCGTTCACCAGGCCGCCCAGCAGCGTGACCTTGCAGCGACCGCTCGCGGCCAGCATCGTCGCGATGTCGATCATGTTGGTCGTCACCGACAGGGACGGCCCCTGCTGGCCCAGCACCTCGGCCAGCAGGAGCATCGTCGAGCTGCCGCCGAGGAAGACGTTCATGTCTTCCTTGAACAGCGGCAGCGCGGCACGCGCCGCCAGCGCCTTCGCCTTGCGGTCGACGCCCAGCCGTTCGGCCACCGGCCGCCGTGCCCTCAGGTCGACGGTGCCTGCAGGAGCGACGCCGCCATGGACCCGCCGCAATCCACCGGCCCCCTCGAGGGTGCGGATGTCGCGTCGGATCGTCTCCTGCGAGACCCCGAATTGATGCGCCAGATCGCCGACCGCGATGATGTCTCCGCGCGAGATCATGGCGAGAATGCGCTGCTGGCGGGCGGCGCCGAGCGTTGCGCCGTCGCGCCGGCGAACCGGCGCGTGCCTGGAGTCGGACACGTCGTTCATGTTCTTGAGACAGCTTCGTTGAAGGGGCCGAAGTTCAGGTCCAGTGTCTGGCCGGGAATCCATGGCACGTCGCGGCGCTTGCCGTAGAACTGCCCGGAGGCATGCAGCACGACACAGGGCGGATCGTCACGATCGATGATCTCAAGCATGCGCTGGATCAGCTTGCGACGCGCGCCGGCGTCGAACGTGTCCTGCAGTTTCGCGCCCAGGGCAAAGTGCTCCTCGTTGCGCCAGATGCCGACCTGTCTCGGCAGGGTGCCGTTGGGGCCGAACTCGCGCCATGCATGGCCGAGGTAGTCCGGGAAGATCGCCGTCGAGGAGCTGTCGTAGATCGCCTGGACCGGCTTCTTCTGGATCTGCGAGAAGTTCTCCATCATCTCGATCCTGACCTTGAGGCCGACGGCTTGCCACATCTCGACCATCACCTGCGCGCCGGCGACCTGGTTCGTGTAGTAGTTGTTGAGCAGGCGGTAGGTGATCTGCTCGCCCTTGTAGCCGGCCTCCTTCAAGAGCCTGCGGGCAAGCTCGGGATCATAGGCCAGGGCCGGATAGTCCTCGATGTAGCCGGCCCCGAAGCTCGGGAACTGGAAGCCGTTGGGCACGGGCACGCGATTCTGCCACAGCGCGTCGACGAACAGCTTGCGGTCGATGGCCAGGCTCAGCGCACGGCGCGCACGTGGATCCGTCAGTCCGGGGGTCTCCGAATCGATGGCGAGATAGCGGACGTTCTGTACCGCTCCACCCGCGACTTCCAGTTCCGACCGCTGCTGGATCTCCGTGAACTGGTCGGGCGGGACGTCAGTGATCAGGTCGACCTGGCCGGTCAGCAGGCCGTTCATGCGCGTCGCAAGCTCGGGCATGATCACGAACTCGATGCCATCGAAGGGCGGCTTGCCGCCCCAGTAGGCGTCGTGAGGCGCCAGCACGACGTTCATGTCGAGCTTCTGCGAGACCAGGCGGTAGGGCCCGGTCCCGACCGGCGCCGCCGTCCAGCGGTCCCATGAGCCGGCGGCATCGAAGGCGCGCTTGCTGACGATCTCGGAGGCCCAGGCCGCCAGGCGCTGTTCGAGCAGCGCATCATCGCCTTTGGCATGGATGATGACGGTATGGGGATCGACGACCTCGACGCGTTCGAGCCGCTCCAGCGTCTGCATGGCGATGGAGCGTCCCGACCGCCCGGGTCCCAGCAGATGATCCGGTCCGAAGCTGAAGGCCACGTCCTCTGCGGTGAAGGGGCTGCCGTCGTGAAAGACGACGCCTCGTCGCAACGACACGCGCAGGGCGCGCGGTCCGACTCGCTCCCAGCGTTCCGCCAGTGCCGGCCGCAGCGCCATGTTCCTGGCATGGTCGAACGCGATCAGCGTGTCGAACATCTGGGGGACGACGCGTCGGGTGGCGGTGTGATTGAACAGCACCGGCTCCAGCGCCGGCGGAAAGCCGGACATGCCGATGGTGAGACGACGCCGCGGCAATTTTGCGGGCTTGTCCTGCCCATGGGCTGTACCGGCTGCGACGGAGCCGGCCGCGAGGGCGGCGATCAGGGCCTGCCGGCGTCTCAAATGGAACTGGGTCATCGGAACCTCCAAGAAGCACGGCGGCATATGAGCCGGCTTCCGCGAAGGGTGGATGACCGTTTTCGCGTTCTTTTATGAACTTATGATGGGAAGTGACCGTTCTTGTGTGCCGATGTGATCGACGAAGCGGGCGCTCAATCGATGGTGTCGGCCGTCACATCGAGGGGCGCTGCAACGACATCGCCTGCTACCGGCACCACCTTCACGACGGCGCTCGTACCGCGGACCGGTGCTGCAACGACGCCGCAGGCGGCGAGGCTGACCGCTGCTGCCGCGAGCACCAGGAAGCGGGAGAGGGATGAAAAGGGCTTGTTGTTGCTTTCCATGCTCCGGAAGAAACGCCGCTGTTCGGTGCGAGTTGCCGGCCGCGCGCTGCGGTTCTTAGACTAAACCGTGGCCGCCACTTCCTTGAATCGGCGCAGGGTGTCGATCTGCTCGTCGAAGGTCGGCATGCGGAACATGGGATAGAGCATCACCATCTGCGCGCCCAGCCGCTTCCAGCCCGCGGCGGCGGCGGCCCATTGCTGCGGGTCGCGCTCGTCCATGCGCAGCCAGCCCTCGAGACCGAACGTCTCGGGATCGCGGCCGAACGACGTGAGGTGCTCGCGCAGCAGGGCCAGCCGCGGCTCCGCCTGGTCAGGTGCCAGGATGGGCATCCAGCCATCGCCGATGCGTGCCGTCCGCTTGATGACGGCGTCCGACGATCCGCCGAACCAGACGGGAATCGGACGCTGCACGGGGGCCGGCAGGATGTTGACGTCGACCAGGTCGTGGAAGCGGCCCTTGAAGGTGACGAGATCCTCCGTCCACAGGCGCCGCATCACCTCGATCTGCTCGGCCTGACGCGCGCCGCGCGTTTTCCACTCGGTGTCGAGCGCCTCGTACTCCACGTGGTTCCATCCCACGCCGACGCCCAGCCGCAAGCGGCCGCCGCTCAGGATGTCGACTTCGGCCGCCTGCTTGGCGACGACGCCGGTCTGGCGCTGCGGCAGGATGAGCACCCCGCTGCACAGCTTGATCGTGCTGGTGACGGCGGCGATGAAGGCCATCGTCGTGAAGGTCTCGTGGAAGGCATCCTTCTCGCTGTAGAGCGGCTTCCAGTCGCCGCGCGCCGCGGCGCCGAAGACGTGATCGGCGACCTCGATGCAGTGATAACCCAGCTCCTCGGCGGCCTGCGCCCAGTCCCGGATCTTCGCCGGGTCGGTGCCGATATCGCGGGTGGGGAAAAGAGCGTTCAGCAGCATCGGTGTCTCCACGCAGAGGATGGACGGGGCTGTCTTTTGCGGGCTGTACGGCACCTGTCGCGCGACCGTCAGGGCGGAGGCTTCTCGCTGACGAGCATCCTGAGGGCGGTGTCGCGCGTATTGTGGACGAGTTCGCGGGCCAGTTGCTCCGCGACGGCAGGTTTGCCGTCGTTGAGCGCGGCTACGAGGTCGCGCCACTTGGTGAACGATTGACGCCGTCGCTCCGGCGTCGACAGGCTGAGCTTGGTGTAGCGGGCGGTCTGGCGTCCGAACGACAGGATGAGGTCGGCGAGCCGGCTGCTGCCGGCATGGCGCACGCAGTACTCGCTGATCGCAAGGCTTGCCTGGGCGTAGGCATCGCCGTCGTCGCGGCTGGCGCGGAGCGCCTTCAGTCGTTCGTCCAGCCCACTGCGCGTCTCGTCCGTCATGACCGCTGCCAGTCGCTGGAGGGCAAGGCCCATCAGGTTGGCGCGGATCTCGAAGACGTCCCGTACTTCCGCGGCCGACAACGCCGTGACCTGCGCGCCCCTTTGCGGCAGGACAGTCACCAGCCCTTCCCGCGCCAGCATTCGCAGCGCCTCGCGTACGGAGGCCCGGCTGACGCCGAAGGCCGCGGCGAGATCCACCTCGCGCAGCTTCCTGCCCGGCTCGAACTCGCCTTCGACGATCGACCGGCCGATCTGCGCCGCGATCTGGGCGGGCAGTGTCGGATACAGCTCGTAGGCGAGGGCAGGGGCGTTGGCCATCCGCCCGAAGCTTTAGCGGCAATGCCGGCTTGCCTCCAGCCTCCCTTTGCCTGTAATGACTGAATGTCGACATTCCGACATTAGGAGGGAACGCTTATGAAGGAGCTTGCGCTTGAGGAGGTCGTCACCCGCTCGGCTTGGCTTGGCCGGGACATCCGGGAGGGCGAGGAATGGATCTACCGGCTGGATGCCGACGAGATCGCCGAGATCGACGCCGCCCTGCGCCACCTTCAGTCGACGGGCCGGCAGATTCCCGATATCGGCAAGGAGCACTTCCCGCTGCCGCGCTTCGCGCGGACCCTTCGTCTGCTGCAGACGGAGATCGAGAACGGGCTGGGCATCATGGTCGTCCGCGGGCTGCCACGTGACCGCTACTCGGCGGAGGAGATGGGCCTGATCTACTGGGGGATCGGCGCGCATTTCGGCCGCGCCGTGGCGCAGAACGCCCAGGGCGACGTGCTCGGGCACGTCCGGGACATGGGCCGCGACCAGTACAAGGACATGCACGCGCGCGGCTACCAGACGGCGTCGCTGCTGCCGTTCCACAACGACTCCTGCGATATCGTCGGCCTGTGCTGCCTGGAGACCGCGAAGACCGGCGGCTTGTCCGCCGTCGCGAGCTCGGTTGCCGTCTACAACGCGCTGGTCCGTTCGCGCCCCGACCTGGTCAAGGTCCTCACCCAGCCTTTCCATGCCGATCGCCGCGGCGAGGAATCGGAAGGCCAGAAGCCGTACTACGTCACGCCCGTGTTCATCTGGCACAAGGGCCGCATGTTCAATCGCTTCAACCGCACCTTCATCGATTCGGCGCAGCGCTTTCCCGAGGTGCCGCGGTTGACGGCGCTGCAGATCGAGGCGCTCGACACGATCGCCGCGCTTTGCAAGGACCCGGCCTTCCGTCTCGACATGAAGCTGGAGCGCGGCGACATGCAGTTCGTCAACAATTACTGCGTGCTGCATTCGCGCACGGCTTACGAGGACCATGCCGACGAATCGAAGAAGCGCCACCTGTTGCGGCTCTGGCTGCGGACGTCGGCCTTCGTCGATTATCCGGACGCTCTGCGCGACCGCTACGAGGACATGGACAAGTGGCGTTCCAGCCCGCGTCCGCCATCGTACCATTTCATCGACATGGCGGAGGTGACGACGCACTGACGCGTCCGCACCAGGCAAGAATGACGGCGCGCCGGCGCGGCGTGTCGAACGACAAGAAGAATACCGGATGGAGGAAACGATGCGTTCAACGAGGCGGGCGCTTGTCGCCGGCGCGGCCGCGCTGCTGCTGTCGCGCACCGGCGCGATGGCCGACGGAGGGGACGGGTATCCAGACAAGCCGGTGCGGCTCGTGGTGCCGTTCCCGCCGGGTGGACCTACCGACGTGTTCGCCCGCGTCCTGGCCGTCGGACTGGGCGAGCAGCTTGGCCAGCAGGTGGTGATCGAGAACAAGGCGGGCGCTGGCGGGAATGTCGGCACCGATCTTGTCGCCAAGGCGAAGCCCGACGGCTACACGCTGCTGTTCGGCACGGCGGCGACGCACGGCATCAACGTCTCGCTCTACAAGTCGCTGCCGTACGATCCGCTGAAGGACTTCGAGCTGGTGGCCCTGGCGGGGCTCGTGCCGATGGTTCTGCTGGTCCCGCCGGATCAGCCCAGGACGCTCGAGGCGCTGGTCGCGAAGCTCAAGGCCCAGCCGGGCAAGTGGAGCTACGCGTCGTCGGGCAACGGCACGACGAACCATCTCGCGGGCGAGCTGTTCAAGACACGCGCGGGCCTCGACGTCGTGCACGTGCCTTATCGCGGCTCGGGACCGGCACTGCAGGATCTCATGGCGGGCCGCGTGGCCTTCATGTTCGACTCCTTCGGCACGTCGCTGGAGCAGATCCAGGCGGGCAAGCTCTATGCCGTGGCTATCATGGCCGACAGGCGCAGCCAGGTGCGGCCTGACGTGCCGACGACGGCGGAGGCCGGGCTGGCGGATTTCGTCGCGGGCACCTGGAATGTGGTGGCGGCGCCGGCCGGGACGCCCAAGGCGATCGTCGACCAGCTCAACGTCGCCGTGAACAAGGCATTGAAGACACCGGCCGTCGCCGATCGTCTCCAGAAGCTCGGCATCGAGGCCGTCACCGATTCGACCCCTGCCAGCGCGCGCGCCTTCGTGACGGCGGAGATCGCGAAGTGGCGCAAGGCGATCGATATCGCCGGCGCGAAGGTCGACTGACATGACCGGCATGAAAAGCGGGCTTGCCGCCCTTGTCCTGGTGCTGCTGTTCCCGTGCGTCGACGCACTGGCGCAATATCCCGAGAAGCCGGTGCGGCTGGTGGTACCCTTTCCACCAGGCGGCCCGACGGATCTGATCGCCCGCGTGGTCGCCGTCGGCGTGTCGGCCGACCTGGGCCAGCAGGTGGTGATCGAGAACAAGGGCGGCGCCGGGGGCAATGTCGGGACCGAGCTCGTCGCCAAGGCGAAGCCGGACGGCTACACGCTGCTGTTCGGCACGGCGGCGACGCACGGCATCAACATATCGCTGTACAAGTCGCTGCCGTACGATCCGGTCAAGGACTTCGAGGCGGTAGCGCTCGTCGGGGTCGCGCCGATGGCGCTGCTGGTGCCGCCGGACCAGCCGAGGACGCTGAAGGCCCTGGTGGCCAAGCTCAAGGCGGAGCCGGGCAAATGGAGCTACGCATCGTCGGGCAACGGCACGACGAACCATCTCGCCGGCGAGCTGTTCAAGACGCGCACCGGTACCGACGTGCTGCACGTGCCCTATCGCGGCACGGGGCCGGCCCTGCAGGACCTGCTCGCCGGACGCCATGCCCTGATGTTCGGCACCCTGGGACCGGTCATGGAGAACCTGAAGGCGGGGCAGCTCGTGCCGCTCGGTCTGATGGCCGACAAGCGCAGCAGCGTGATGCCGGACATCCCCACCATGAAGGAGGCGGGCCTGCCCGACTTCGTCGGCGGCACGTGGAACGTGGTGGCCGCGCCGGCGGGAACGCCCCGCGAGATCGTCGAGCGCCTGAACGCCGCCGTCTACAAGGCGCTCGCCGATCCCGCGCTGGCGGAGCGTCTCAAGGCGCTCAACATGGAAGCCAGCGAGGCGATGAGTCCTGCGGAGACCAAGGCCTTCATCGAAGCCGAGATCGTCAAATGGCGGGAACTCGTGAAGATCGCCGGCGCCAACGTGGACTGAGCGACGGGATCGTTGCGCGAGGCGGCGCGCCCGGTCCACTCTAGGTACCTCGATCAGGCGGAGTTCCGGAGGAGGCCATGGCATTCACGCTGACCAGCAGCAGCTTCAAGGAGGGCGAGACCCTCGCGATGGATCACATCCTGTCCGCCGACTACGGCTTCGGCTGCGGCGGCGGCAACAAGTCGCCGCAGCTGTCGTGGTCGGGCGTGCCGGAGGGAACCAAGAGCTTCGCCGTGACCTGCTTCGATCCCGATGCGCCGACGGGCAGCGGCTTCTGGCATTGGGTGATCGTCAACATCCCGGCCGGGACCACCGAGCTCAAGCTGGATGCGGGCAACGCCAAGGCCGGCCTGCTACCGAAAGGCGCGCTGCAGACCCGCACGGATTTCGGCGCGCCCGGCTATGGTGGTCCCTGCCCGCCGGAGGGCCACGGCCCGCACCGCTACGTCTTCACCGTGTTCGCCGTCAGCCAGGAGGCGTTGCCGGTCAATGCCGATACCTCGGCCGCGATCGTGGGATTCCAGCTCCACTTCAACACGCTGGCCAAGGCGACCCTGACCGGCAAGTTCCAGCGCTGACACCGCGGCAACGGCTACCGGAGCGGCGGCGGCCGCTTCGGTTGCCGCCATTCGCCGATGACGCGGTCGAGGTCGCCCAGGTTGCGGCGCATCTGCTCGAAGGCGAAGCCCGCGGCGAAGAAGCGTTCGGCTGCGTCTCCCGACAGCGTCAGCGTCGCCCCCTCGTGGCGCAGTTTGTCCATGCCCGCACCGTAGGCGTCGAGCGCCTGGACCAGCCGGTCCATGGTCGGCGGCTCGATGCCCTGCCGGAGCGCCGACGCGGAGGCACGCAGATGATCGGCGCCGGCGGCTGCGACCTCGTTGAACAGCGGCCGCAGGCGGTCGCGCAGGGGCTCGCTCATCGGCAGGCCGACCGCGCGTCCGAGGAAGATCAGGTCGTGGCGCAGCCGCGACAGGGTGCGCCGCAACGGTCCTGTCTCGGTGCCCGAGGACAGGCGCGCCGCGCGCTCGCGTTCGGCGATGCCGGTCTGGCTGTCCAGCGTGGCCAGCGCCGCCCCGATCCTGTCCTGGATGCGGCCGATCGCCTCCGGCGCCATGCCGTCGAGAACGCCGCCGATCAGCGGCGTCAGTCCGAGCGCCATCTCGTCGAGCAGGTGGGCGGCCGCGTCGCGGGCCTGCCGATGCGCGCTGGTCGGCACCAGGAGCACGGCCACCAGCAGCCCGATCAGGGCGCCGATCCCGACTTCGATGATGCGGTCGATGACCGACGTCAGCGGGTCGCTGTGGATGAGCGCCGGCACCAGCAGCACGATGATCGCCGAGATCGGCACGACGTTCATGTTGGGACGCATGGCCGAGTACAGCGCCAGCGGCGCCACCGCGATCACCAGCACGCCGAGCAGGGCCGACTCGGTGGCGTGAGGCACCAGCAGGGCGACGGCGCCGCCATAGAGGGAGCCGCCGATCGTCCCCAGGACGTAGTCGGTGCTCGACTTTAGCGACTGGCCGATGCTCAGCTGGCTCACGATCACGGCGGTGAGCACCGCCCAGAGAGGCAGCGGCAGGCGCAGGAGCTGGGCGACGAGCAGGGCGAGCGCAGCCGACACCGTCACCCGCAGGGCGAAGGCGAACTCGGCGCGCCGGGAGGCCATCCAGCCGGGGAAGTTCTTCAATGGACGTCCGAAGACCATAGGGGGCAATTCCTGGAGGGTTCCGACTTGGCTCAGCCCGCTGCTGCATGCCGGCGACGGCGCGCGCCATCGCGAGGGGTACGGCGACCGGCGGTATCGTGGGCGAGTTCACGCGCGAGCGCGAGGAACGATCGCAGCGCCGCGCTCGGGTGCCGCCGGCCTGCATAGTACAGGCACAGGCCGGGCGCTGCCGGTGTCCAGTCGTGCAACAATCGGACGAGGCGGCCCGATGCGATATCCTCTGCAGCGTCGGCCTCCATCATGTAGCCGAGGCCGATGCCGGCGAGGGCCGATCGCCGCACGAGCTCGGCTTCGTCGAGGGTGATCTGTCCGCGGACGTCGACCTGGACGCTCTCGCCGTCCTTTGCGAAGGCCCAGGGGAGGATGGCGCCGCCCGGCAGGCGCACGCGAATGCATCGATGGCCAAGCAGGTCGGCGGGCACGCGCGGCGGCCTGCGATCCTTGAGGTAGGCCGGCGAGCCGACGACCGCGATCCGGTGCGGCCGGCCCAGCGGCACGGCGATCATGTCGTTCGGCACCTGGGCGGCCAAGCGCACCCCGAGATCGAAACCCTCGGCGACGATGTCGATCAGCTTGCCCTCGGTAACGATGTCGAGCGCCACCCCAGGATAGCGCCGCAGGAACTCGAAGACGAGAGGATCGAGGACTTGCCGGGCCGTCTGGGGCGCGCTGTTGATTCGCAGCGTGCCGGTAGGCGTGTCCTGCCGCGAGCGAGCCGCTTCCATGGCGTCGCGGATCTGCTCGATGGCAGGGGTTACCTGGCCGACGAAGAAGCGGCCTGCCTCCGTCAGCGACACGCTGCGCGTGGTGCGATTAAACAGCCGCACGCCGAGACGCGCCTCGAGCTTGGCGACGGCATGGCTGAGCGCCGTGCCGGACATGCCGAGATCGACGGCGGCGCTGCGGAAGGATCGGCGTCGAGCGATTGCGACGACGGCGTCGAGTTCGGTCAGGCTGGCGCGGTACATTGAGCAAATTTCGGTGACCGACGAGGGCGGGCGCCACGTCGGCGTTGCCGCCATCCGGCAGTGGTGGAGTGCTGCCAAGGAGAAGTACCGGCATGTCGCCGTGCCGCGCGACGTACGGAGGCAGGATGGCCGGATCGTCGTCCGAGCCCGCGTGTCCGGCGACTTTCCCGGCAGTCCGGTCGAGCTCGATTTTTCGTTCGAGCTCGCGGAAGAAAAGATCAGGGCCCTGGAGATACGCTGATGCACGATTTCCTGGACCTGCGCGGCAGGCGGGCGTTGGTGACGTCCGGCACTCGCGGCGTGGGCGCGGCGACGGTCGAGCTCTTTCGGCAATTGGGAGCGCGCGTCCTGACCACCGCGCGCAGGCCGCCGGTTTCTCCTCTCGAGGCGCTGTTCGTTGCGGCCGATCTCACCACGCGGGAGGGCTGCGAGACGGTCGTCGAGGCGGCCCGCAAGCGGCTCGGGGGCGTGGACATCCTGGTCCATGTTCTCGGCGGCTCCTCGGCGCCGGCCGGCGGCTTCGCCGCGCTCGACGACGCGGACTGGCAGAAGGAGCTGCAACTGAACCTGCTCTCGGCCGTGCGGCTGGACCGCACCCTGGTTCCGGAGATGGCGGAGCGGGGGGACGGCGTGGTGGTTCACGTCACGTCCATCCAGAGCCGGCTTCCGCTGCCGGAGGCGACGACCGCCTATGCTGCCGCCAAGGCGGCCCTCTCGGCCTACAGCAAGTGCCTGTCTAAGGAGGTTGCGCCAAGCGGCGTCCGCGTGGTTCGCGTCTCGCCGGGCTGGGTGGAGACCGAAGCGTCGGTGGCTCTGGCGCAGAGGCTCGCCAAACAGGCCGGGACGGACTACGAGGGCGGGAAGGCAATCATCATGCGCTCGCTGGGCGGTATTCCCCTTGGCCGACCGTCGAGGCCGGATGAGGTCGCCGGCCTCATCGCCTTTCTCGTCTCACCGCGCGCAGCCGCAATCACGGGTGCGGAGTATGTCATCGATGGCGGTACTATTCCCACCCTTTAGATCGCACAGACCTGCGATCGGTGAAGCCCGCTTGTATCGGACATTCATCGACGCCAAGGTGCCGCCCGACTTTTGGGTGAGAGGGTGTACGGCATGAAGATCGATTTCACGGGCAAGAAGGCCATCATCTGCGGCGGCAGCCGCGGCATCGGGCGGTCGATCGCGCTGGGCTTCGCGGCCTGCGGCGGCGACGTCTCGATCTGCGCGCGCGATCCCAAGGCGCTGGAGGAGACGCGCGCCGAGATCGCCAAGCTCGGCCGCAAGGGCCACGCCAGCAGCACCGACCTCGCGAAGGGCGACGAGGTGCGCGCCTATGTGCGCGAGGCCGTCGCCGCGCTGGGCGGTGTCGACCTGCTGGTGAACAACGCCTCGGCCTTCGGCTCGGCGGACGACGAGAAGGCCTGGACCAGCAACCTGGCCGTCGACATGCTGTCGATCGTGCACGCCACGCAGGAAGCCTATCCGGCCCTGAAGCAGAGCCAGGGCAGCGTGGTCAACATCTCCTCGATCGCCGCCCTGCATCCGGCGGCGCGCCAGCCGCCCTACGGCGCCATCAAGGCCGCCGTCATCCATTACACCGTTACCCAGGCCGCGATGTACGCCAAGGATCGCGTGCGCGTGAACTGCATCGCGCCGGGCTCGATCGACTTCCCGGGCGGCATCTGGGACCGGCGCAAGACCGACAATCCCGCGCTTTACAATGCGACGCTGGGCACGATTCCCTTCGGCCGCATGGGCTCGCCCGAGGAGATCGCCAACGTGGCCCTTTTCCTGGGCTCGCCCCTGGCCTCGTGGGTGACGGGCCAGGCGATCGCCGTGGCGGGCGGGCAGGGGCTTTAGCCAGCGGCCCCGGACCGCGCCGCCCGCCGCCGCTCAGGCTGGCGGTGTGATGTTCGCTTCCTTGATGACGCGGCGCCACTTCTCGGTCTCGGTGACGATCCACTTGCCGTAGTTGGCGGCGGGGCCGCCGATCGGCCGGAAGCCGAGATCGACCAGGCGCTTGCGCGTCGGCGGATCGGCCAGCATCTCGTTGAAGACGGCGTTCAGCTTCCGGACGACCGCATCGGGCGTGCCGGCCGGCGCCATCACGCCGAAATACACCGCGCCCTCCATGCCGTGCAGACCCGTCTCCTCGACGGTGGGCACGTCCGGCAGCATGGGCACGCGCTCCTTGGTGGCGACGACGAGGCCGCGCAGCCGTCCGTCCTTCACCGCGAGGCCACCGGGCAGGAGCGTGTCGGAGAACAGCTTCACATGCCCACCCAGCACGTCCTTCAGGGCGTCCGCGCTGCCCTTGTAGCCGACATGCTCCAGCTTCAGTCCGAGGTGAAGCTTCAGCATCTCGCCCCACAGGTGAGGCATGCTGGCATTGCCCGCCGACGCGTAGCTGACGGGCCCGGGCTGCGCCTTCACCCAGGCGATCATCTCCGGCATCGTCTTGAAGGGCACGTCCTTGTTGGCCGCGAGGATGAGCGGCATGTCGACGAAGCTGACGATCGGCGCGAGGTCCTTCACCGGATCGTAGGGCAGCTTCAGGCCGAACGAGCTGTTGGTCGCGATCGGCGCAGCGGACAGCAGGAGCGTGTAGCCGTCCGGCTTGGACTTGGCCACGATGTCGGTGGCGATGATCGTGCCACCGCCGGGCTTGTTCTCGACCATGACCTGCTGGCCGAGCTTGCTGGTGAGCCACTCCGCGGCAATGCGGGCCGACGTATCGGTGGCGCCTCCCGGCGCGTAGGGAACGATGAAGCGGATCGGCTTGTCGGGATAGGCCTCGGCCAGGGACGGCCTGGACAGGGCGAGCAGCGTTGCTGCCGCGGAGCCTGCGAGCAGGTGACGACGATTCACGATGTTGCCTCCCGAACGTTCGTGTTTGTTGGCGGCAGCTTGTCATGTCTGCCGCCGGCGATACAGCGCTTCCGGCCTGGGGCGCCGGTTCGTTTCGCTATACGCGTCTTGCCGGCCGCTGCGTCAGCCGCCGCCCTGCATGACGATGGCGACGCGGCCGGTGACGGACCGTTCGAGCAGCGCGCGCATGGCCTCTGCCGCCTGGTCGAGCCGGAAGGTGCGGTCGACGTGCGGGCGGCACTGCCCGGCCTCGCACCACCCGCGGATGCGTTCCATGAGGGCGAAGGCGCGGTCCGCCTGCTCGAAGCGCGCATCGTGCGGGCTCCAGCCCACGTAGTAGCCGTAGTTGAAGCCCATCACCGCGATGTTCTTCACCAGCAGGATGTTGGCCGGGATCTGCGGGATCGTGCCGCCGGCGAAGCCGATGGGACAGATGCGGCTTTCGACCGCCATGCAGCGCAGGGACTGCGCGAAGACCTCGCCGCCCACCGGATCGTAGACGCGGTCGACGCCGCGGCCGCCGGTGAGCTTCAGCACCTCCTCGCGGAAATCCTGCGTCGTGTAGTCGATGACATGGTCGGCGCCGTGCGCCCGGGCGAAGGCCGTCTTGCGGGCGCCGCCCGCGGTGGCAATCACCGTCGCGCCCAGGACCTTGCCGATCTCGACGGCCGCCATGCCGACGCCGCCGGCCGCCGCATGGACGAGCAGCGTCTGCCCCCTCTGCACGTCGAGGGCACAGGGCCAGGTGAGCGCGCCGGCCGATGTCGGATAGGAGATGGCGAGCTGGATGGCCTCGACGAAGCCGACGTTCGCCGGCTTGGGAAAGACGTTGACCTCGTGGGCGACCGTCTCCTCCGCAAGCCCGCCCCAGTCGAGCACGGCAACGACCTCGTCGCCCACCTTGACTCGCCGACAGGCGGCGTCGACCTCGGTGACCACGCCCGAGACCTCGGTGCCCGGCGCAAACGGGAAGGGCGGGCGGCGCTGGTACTTGCCCGCGATCACCAGGGTCGTGGCGAAGCTCACGCCTGCCGCCTTGATGCGGATGCGGACCTGGCCTCGGCCGAGCGGCGCGGGCGGCACGTCTTCGAGCCTGAGGTCCTCGGGGCCGCCCCATCGGCGGCAGATCATGGCCTTCATCGTTGCTCAGGCGCCGAGGGCGCCCACGATCGCCACCGAGCAGACGTTGCGCGCCGGAAAGCCGCCGAGGTTGTGGGTCAGCGCCAGCCGTACATCGGGCCGCTGGCGGGCGCCGGCCCTGCCCTGGAGCTGCAGGTACATCTCGTAGATCATGCGGATGCCCGAGGCGCCGATCGGATGGCCGAAGCATTTCAGCCCGCCGTCGATCTGGCAGGGCACCTTGCCGTCGGCATCGTAGAAGCCGTCGAGCACGTCCTTCACCGCACCGCCTTCGGGCGAGATGTGCAGATCCTCGAGCGTGACCAGCTCCGTGACCGAGAAGCAGTCGTGGCATTCGACCAGGCTGAGCTCCTCGCGCGGGTTGCGGATGCCCGCCTCTCGGTAGGCACGCGTCGCAGCGATGCGCGCGGTAGCGAAGTAGCTGCCGTCCCAGGTGTTGTGCTGCTCCTCGACGCCGTTGGAAGCGGCGATCTGCAGCGCCTTCACGGTGACCAGGTCCTTCTTGCCGAGCGCGCGGGCGATCTCGGGCGTGGTGACGATGGCCGCGGCGGCGCCGTCACTGACGCCGCAACAGTCGTACAGGCCGAGCGGATCGGCGATCAGCGGCGCGTTCAGCACGTCGGTCTCGCTGATCGCCTTCTGCAGATGGGCCTTGGGATTGCGCACGCCGTTGGCGTGGCTCTTGACCGAGATGTGCGCCATCGCCCGCTTCAGCTCCTCGCGGCGGATGCCGTGCTTGGCGCGGTAGGCCGAGGCGAGCTGGGCGAAGCTGCCGGGCGCGGTGAGGTTGGCCCACCACAGCGGCGGCGCGGCACCGGCATTGAGGCCTGGCAGGCCGCCGAAGCCGGTGTCCTTCAGCTTCTCCACGCCGAGCGCCAGCGCCATGTCGCAGGCCCCGGCCGCCACGGCATAGACCGCCGATCGGAAGGCGTCCGAGCCCGAGGCGCAGTAGTTCTCGACCCGGCTCACCGGGATGTAGTCGAAGCGCAAGGTCTCTGCCAGCGGCAGCCCCGACTTGCCGACATGGACCTCGTCGAGGCAGGTCGACAGCCACGCTGCGCCGATCTCCTGGCGCCCGACGCCGGCGTCGGCCAGCGCCTCCTCGAACGCCTCCACCATCAGTTCCTCGGCGCCGCGGTCCCAGTGTTCGCCGAAGCGGGTGCAGCCCATGCCGAGGATGGCGACCTTGTCGCGGATGCCGGATGCCATGTGTCCTCCCTATGCCAGCGCGATGGGCAGCGCCTTCACGCCGCGCAGGATCAGCGAATCGTGCCATTGCGGCTCGCCGCCGATCAAGTGGATATGCGGCAACCGTTCGGCCAGCCGCGTCGCGGCAATCTCGGCCTCGAGGCGGGCCAGCGGCGCGCCCAGGCAGAAATGGATGCCGTGTCCGAAGGTCATGTGCGGATTCTGCACGCGTCCGATGTCGAAGCGCTCCGGCTCATCGAACGCCTCGGGATCCCGGTTCGCGGAGTTGGCGAAGGCGAAGACGCGTTGACCCGCGCGGATCGTGCGCCCGGCCATCTCGAGGTCAGCGGCGGCGACCCGCGCCAGCGCTCCCGACGGGCCGTCATAGCGCAGCCATTCCTCGACGGCGCTCGCCGCCAGCGACGGCTCGTCGAGCAGCCGCTGCCACTGGTCGCGGTGCTTCATGGAGTAGAGGAAGCCGTTGCCGATCAGGTTGGTGGTGGTCTCGTGGCCGGCGAACAGGAGCAGGATGCAGGTTCCGATGATCTCGTCGGTCGACAGCGCGTCGCGATCGTCGCGTGCCAGCACGAGCTGGCTGATCATGTCCGTCGTCGGCACCGCGGTCCGCGCCTCGACCAGTGCGCGGAAATACGCGGCCATTGCCCGGGCACCGGCTTCGGCGCGCAGGTACTTGTTGCCCGCCGCCTGGGCGGTGCCGATGAACAGGGCGATGTCGTCGGACCATAGCTTGACCTGCACGAGATCTGTCCGGGGCACGCCGAGAAGATCCATGATCACCGACGCGGGCAGGGGGTAGGCGAAGTCGGCGATGAAGTCGACGGTCTCGCCACGCCGTGCCTTGGCCTGCATGCCGTCGATCAGATTGCCGACGATGCCCTCGATGTTGGATCGGAGGTCGGCGACGGCGGTCGGCGTGAAGGCCTTGGTGAACAGTCGGCGCAGCCGGGTGTGGTCCGGAGGGTCGCGGAACACCATCCAGTGATTCAGATAGCGAACAAGGTTCTCGATCGAGCCCTTCTGGAATTCCGGATTGACCTTGAAGAAGGGAGTCAGGCGGTCGGCCGAGATCTGCCGGTTGTTCAGCGCCACCTGCTTCACGTCAGCATGCCTCGTGATGATCCAGGCCTTCATGACAGGTGACCAGTGAACCGGATCGCGGGCGCGCAAGCGGGCGAACTCGGGGAACGGATCGGCGTTGGTCGCGGGATCGCCGAGATCGAAGGCATAGGCCATGGCGGGCAGGCTAGCCGCCGGGCGTCGACCAAACAAGTGTTTGGTCCTATGCTGACCGGCATGTCGCGCGCGACCATCCTGGCGGTGTCGGCCCGCCTGTTCGCCGAGGGCGGCTTCGAGGCCGTGTCGATGCGCGACATCGCCGGGCCGGCCGGCATGCTGGCCGGCTCGATCTATCATCACTTCACCTCGAAGAACGACCTGATCGCCGCCGTGTACCGCCAGGGCGTCGGCGAGATCGCGGCTGCCGTCGACGCCGCCGTCGCCGGGGCATCCGACCCGTGGGCGAAGCTCGAGGCGGCCTGTGTGGCCCACCTCGAGACCTTGCTGGCGGACAGTGCGCATGCCGCCGTGATGACGGCCGATGTCGGCCGGCTCGACGCCGGCCTGCGCCGCCGGCTGGTGAGGCTGCGCGACGGCTACGAGCGGCGTTTCGTCGGCCTCGTGTCTGCGCTGCCGCTGCCTGCCGGAACCGACCGGAACCTGTGGCGGCTGCACCTCCTCGGCGCGCTCAACTGGACGCCGACCTGGTACCGACCCGGCGGCAAGCCACCGGCCGCCATTGCGCGCGCCCTAGTGGCGGCGTTGCGGTGGGAGGGCGCCGTCCGGTGACAAAGTCTGGCGACGGCGCCGCGGCGATGTTCGAGGCGGCAATTTCGCAGAGGTGGGCAGCGTGGCAGAGTGTCGGCCGCACACAGGGAGTCCTCATGAGCCAGACTGTCGCTGAAGTCATCGTCGAGACGCTGCAGGCGGCCGGCGTCAAGCATTGCTGGGGCGTCCCGGGCGACACCTTGAACTATGTCACGGACGCCATCCGGCGCAGCTCCATCAAGTGGGTGCATGTGCGGCACGAGGAGGCGGGCGGCTTCGCGGCCGGCGCGGAGGCGCTGCTGACCGGCGAGCTCACCGCCTGCGCCGGCTCCTGCGGACCAGGCAGCCTGCACTTCATCAACGGCCTGTTCGAATCGCACCGCAACCGCGCGCCCGTCGTGCTGATCGCCAGCCAGATCACCTCCGAGGAGCGCGACTTCGACTTTCCGCAGGAGGTCGATTTCGAGCAGGTCTATCGCGCCTGCAGCGTCTTCTGCTCGGAAGTCCGCTCGCCCGCCCAGGCTCGGCGCAAGGCCGCGATGGCCTGCCAGGCGGCGCTGGCCAAGCGCGGCGTGGCCGTGCTGATCCTGCCCGTGGACATCTCGCACGCCAGGGCGCCGGAGGAGCCGGCCTTCGCCGTGCACCGCGCGCAGCCGGTGCTGCGCCCGTCCGACACCGAGCTCGACCACATCGCCGCGATCCTGAACGAGGGCAGGAACATCGCGATCTACGGCGGCTCGGGCTGCCAGGGCGCGCACGACGAGATCGTGGCGCTGGCCGAGAAGCTCAAGGCGCCGGTGGCGCACACCTCGCGCGCCAAGGACTTCCTCGAATACGACAACCCGCATAATGTCGGGATGACCGGCGTGCTGGGCAATGCCGGCGGCTACCACACGCTGAAGAGCTGCGACACGCTGCTGCTGCTGGGCTGCGACTTCGCCTGGCGCCAGTTCTATCCCGACCATGCCCGCATCGTTCAGGTCGACATCGATCCCACCCATCTCGGCCGCCGCCATCCAGTGGAGCTGGGCGTGGTCGGCGACATCAGGGCCACGGTGGCGGCGCTGCTGCCGAAGGTCGAGGCGCGCACGGACCGCACGTTCCACGACGACTGCGTCTCCCGCCATGCCAGGGCGATGGCGGCGCTGGAGAAGCGGGCCACGGCCCACGAAGGCAAGATCCATCCCCAGTATCTCGCCGCGCTGATCGACAGGCACGCGGCGGAGGACGCGATCTTCACCGCCGACGGCGGCTCGCCCACCGTCTGGCTGCTGCGCCACGTGAAGGCGAACGGCAAGCGCCGCACCCTGATCAGCCTGACGCACGGCACCATGGCCAACGCCATGCCGCAGGCGCTGGGCGCCCAGCGCGCCTTCCCCGGCCGGCAGGTGATCTCGATGTCGGGCGATGGCGGGCTGGCCATGATGATGGGCGACCTGCTGACCGCCATCCAGGAGAAGATCCCGCTCAAGATCGTGGTCTTCGACAACGGCGCGCTGGGCTTCGTGGAACTCGAGATGAAGGTCGAGGGGCTGCTGAACGCCTACACCGACCTGCAGAACCCCGACTTCTCGCGCGTCGCCGAAGCGATCGGCTTCCATGCGCGCCGCGTCGAGAAGGCCGACGATCTCGACGCGGCCGTGAAGGACTGGCTGGCGCAGCCGGGGCCGGCGCTGCTCGACGTCGTGACCAGCCGCATGGAGCTGGTGATGCCGCCCTTCGTCGGCGCCCAGCAGGCCTTCGGCACGGCCCTCTATTCCGCCAAGGCTGTGCTGGGCGGCCGCGCCGGCGACGTATGGGACCTGGTGAAGGAAAACATCTAGCCGGACCAGGGGCCGAAGGGCGGCATGTCCTTGCTGGGCCGCAGGGGGAACTCCGGCGGCCGCTTCTCGAAGAACGACTTGATGCCTTCCTGCGCGTCGGCGCCGGCGGCGAGATAGCCGACGCACTGCAGGTCCAGCGTCACGGCGTCCAGTGGATCCTGGGCGCCCCACATGCTCCACATCAGGCGCCGGTTGACGGCCGCGGCCACCGCCGACGAAGAGCGCGCGGCGAACTTGCGCGCCAGCGCCTGCGCGGCCGCCAGCAGCTCGTCCGGCGCGTGCACCGAGCGCACGAGGCCGCCGCGCAGCGCTTCCTCGGCGCCGAACAGCTCCGCCGTCATCACCCATTCCTGGGCCTGCTGCATGCCGACGAGACGCGGCAGGAACCAGCAGGAGCCGGCCTCCATGGCCATGCCGCGCTTGTTGAAGACGAAGCCGATGCGTGCCGTGCTCGACATCATGCGGATGTCCATCGGCAGGCACATCGTGATGCCGACGCCGACCGCCGCGCCGTTGATCGCCGCCACGATCGGCTTGAGGCAGTTGAAGATCGCCAGCGTGATCGAATCGCGCGCCTCGCGCTTCTTCGGGGCGCTGCCGTCGTTCCAGACCTGGAAGGCGCCGCTGCCGCCCGAGATGTCGGCGCCTGCGCAGAAGGCGCGGCCGGCGCCGGTGACGACGATGGCGCGCACCTCGTCCATCGCGTTCACCTTCGTGAAGAAGTCGATCAGCTCGCGGCTCATCACCGTGTCGAAGGCATTGAGCTTTTCGGGCCGGTTGAGCGTCACGGTCATGACGCCCTCGTCGAGAGTGTTGAGCAGGGTCTCGTAAGCCATGGACGCCGTTTCCTCCTGCCGATTGGTTCCGCAGCGCAAGACCAAATCTCGTTGCGCGACGGTGCGGTTTCGGAAACATTCGCCGCAACCTGCGCCATCCGCAATCCCGGAGAAAGTCGATGTCCCACCTGCTGAAATCGGTCGAAGACGGCGTCATGAAGCTGACGCTCAACCGGCCCGACGCGATGAACGCCTTGTCGCGCGATATGATGTCGTCGCTGATCGAGGCGCTCGAGGAAGCGGCCGGCTCGCGGGCGATCGGCTGCGTGGTGGTGCGCGGCGCGGGTGACAAGGCCTTCTGCGCCGGTGGCGACGTCAAGTCGATGGCCGCCGGGCGCGACCAGGACAAGACCTTCGAGGACAAGGTGCATGACATCCGCGAGCGCATGCGCGTGTCGGAGCTGCTGCACGAGATGGGCAAGCCCACCATCGCCATGGTGAACGGCGTCGCCGCGGGCGCGGGCCTGTCGCTGGCGCTGGCGGCCGACATGCGCTTCGCCGGCCGCAGCGCGCGCATGACGACGGCCTTCGCCAAGGTCGGCTTCTCGGGCGACTTCGGCTCGCACTTCTTCCTGCACAAGCTGGTCGGCACCGCCAAGGCGCGCGAGCTCTACTTCACGGCCGAAATCCTGAATGCCGACCAGATCGAGAAGCTCGGGCTCGCCAACCGCATCGTCGACGACGCGAACCTCGAGAGCGAAACGATGGCCTTCGCGAAGAAGCTGGCGGCCGGCCCGCGCGTCGCCTGGTGGCATGTGAAGAAGAACATGAAGGTCGCCGAGGAGGGCACGCTCGCCGAGGCGCTCGACAGCGAGGCGGCGCGCATGATCCGCACCGGCGAGACCGAGGACCACAAGGAGGCCGCGCGCGCCTTCGTCGAGAAGCGCGCCCCCGTGTTCAAGGGCTACTGAGCCCGCGCTCGACGCGTGAGGCGCCGCAGGGCGCCCACGATGCCCTCCGGCATCAGCACCATGGCCGCCACCAGCAGCGCGGCGTAGAGCAGGGCCGAGAGGCCCTTGCCCAGGCTGGCGGTCACGTCCGGAAAGAACTGCAGGAACAGGCCGCCCACGATCGCGCCGGCCAGCGAGTGCATGCCGCCGATGACGAGGCCGAACAGCATCTGCACCGACAGGGCGAAGTTGTAGGTCAGCGGCCCGACATAGCCGTACTGGAAGGCCGACAGGCAGCCCGCCAGGGCGATGTAGGCGCCGGCGATGCCGGCGGCCCGGGCACGCATCCCCGCGACGTCGATGCCCTGCGCCGCGGCGGCGACGTCGTGATCGCGCACCGCTCGCATCGCGCGGCCGGAACGGCTCTCGATCAGGTTGTGCGCCAGCAGCAGGCCCAGGCCGAGCAGGGCGAGCGCCCGCAGAAAGCTCCAGTGGTCGCCGCTGATCGCCTCGACCGGCGGCGCCGGGAAGTCGAGGTAGAGGCCCTGCACGCCGCCGGTCCAGCCTTCGATCGGCCGCCAGCGCAGCAGCTGCGGAAAGGCGATGACGAAGGCATAGGTGATCAGCGCCTGCGTCCACAGGCTGTGGCGGCCGGCGATGCGGCCCAGCCCCCAGCCGACGGCGAAGCCCGCCAGCAGCGACAGCGGCAGGCCGCAATACGTTGGCAGCGCCGTGTGGGTGCCGAGCATCGCCGCACCGTACCCGCCGATGCCGAACAGGGCGGCCTGGGCGAGGGAGAACTGGCCGCTCACGCCGCACAGGACCACGAGCCCGACCAGGGCGATCGACCAGATGACCGCCTGCGTGAAGCGGAAGACGATGAAGTCCGGCAAGCAGAACGACAGGGCGGCCGCCGCCACGAAGCCCATGGTCCACACGGTCCGCATGGCGCTAGCATAGGCGACGGCCAGCGGTTCAGGGAGGAAAACGATGAAGCTCCGGCAATGCGTGTTCGTCGCCGCCGATCTCGAGGGCGCGCGCGAGGAGCTGTGCGACATCCTGGGACTCGAGGTCGCCTATCGCGACCCCGGCGTCGCCAAGTGGGGCCTGGCCAACGTCGTCTGCCCGACCGGGCACGACTTCCTCGAGATCGTGAGCCCGGCGCAGCCCGGCACCTCGGCCGGGCGCTACATCGAACGGCGCAAGGGGGACGGCGGCTACATGGTCATCCTGCAGGTGCCCGACGCGAAGGCGGAACGGGCGCGGGTCACGGGGCTGGGGGTGCGCGCGGTCGCCCAGAAGGACCTGCCGGAATACACCTACACGCACTTCCACCCGTCGGACACGTCGGGCGTCCTGCTGTCGCTCGACACGACCTTCGCGCCGCCCGGCATCGATCCGGCGCTGTGGTGGCCGCCGGCCGAGAAGGACTGGCTGAAGCACGCGCGCTCGGACGTGACCAACGGCCTGGCCGGGGTCGAGATCCAGGCGGAGGATCCCGACAAGGCCGCCGCCCTGTGGTCGAAGCTGCTCGACCGCCCGGTGCAGGACGACATCATCCGCCTCGACGACGAGGGCGAGATCCGCTTCACGCCGATCGTCGACGGCCGCGGGCCGGGCGTGTCGGCCTTCGACGTCAAGGTCGTCGACCGCCATCGCGTGCTGGCCGCCGCGAAGAAGCGAGGCCGCGACCGCGGCCCCGCCCAGGTCGAGGTCTGCGGCTGCCGCATCAACCTGGTCTGAGAGCGGCGCCGCCCGTCGGGTGCCTGCACTGCAGGCACGCCGCCGCCGACTTTTTGCGCTCCGTATAAGGCCCCAAAAAGCGGGGGCCAGCCCCACTATCTGCCGGCTTCACGGGACGGGCGGGGCCCGCTGTCGCGCAGGCCGACGCGAGCACGCCTGTTCCGGTCGGCGGCCGCAAGGGCGTGCGAGTGTGTCAGATGAACGATGTATAGAGCGGCGCCACCGTCATCGAGGCGCCTGACCGAATAATAACTTTTGTATTGATTTGGTCAATAGCCCTGTCATCGAACCTCGAGCTGAATGTTGCGGGACCCGCGACGGTCACCACCAACAGGCCGTCGGGCTCGGCAATTAGGGGATCGCTTTGAATGGGGTTGCATCCGCAAGCGCGAGGAGTTTGCGCCGAACACAGTCGCGGTCCGCTGGCGACGCCGGACAAAAATAGAGGGCCTTGAGGTACAATCTTTTAAGATAGAGAACCAGCTGCTTCACAACCGAATATGGATGTTTCGGCATCCAAGGACTGTTCACTGCAAGGAAACCTTGTGCCCCCAACAGTTGCAGCAGGGTACCTTCGTACCAAGTGAGACTACGACATATATCAAGGGGAGCATCAGCCAAGTTGCCGTCGCTGAGAATCCAAGAGTAAGTAATTACGAGCAACCCTCGATCCAGCATGAATCCTTCGCCCCAACGGTTGCGACGAACAAACTCTCGTGCGTTCGGGTAGGTCTGACGAGCGAATCTCTGCATCGCTGGTCCAATGGTGTCATCCACCGAGTCCAAGCTGATGAGCAGCGGCATATCGATGGGCTGGACCGGCAACCTGTCCAGCACCACAGGATCTCGCACGTTGCGCAACGCGGGAACCATCTCTCGAACAACAGCCAACTCCTGGCGGATCTTTGCTACCGTCATATCCACGCAGGGGCCGGTCTGTCCGAGAGTAACGATCACCACCTGCACCGGCGCACCGTCTGACCACTTATGCAGGGCTGGTACATCGTCCCGGAGCGTGTCCATCATGCGATCAATTTCCGCAGGTGGGGGCTGTTGGCCAGCGCTTGGTGCAAGGAGCAGAGAAAACGTCGTGGCAAGGCCGACCATCAGCGCTAGCAGGCTGTTGAAAAACTCATCGTAGTTCATTGAAGAGGATGATTCACTGGTTCCGGTTGCTACGGAGTCGGTGATGCGTGGATCGGATGAGCGATCTGGGTCGTTGTTCAGCTACGTTGACC
>JBMONG010000025.1:0-258614 GCA_049323495.1 Pseudomonadota bacterium | reverse complement strand
AATGGCCGGCGGCGCAGCATCGCCGGCCATTGAGCCGCTGGCCGCGAGCGGGCCCGGCGAGACAGGAACGGGCACGTTGGCAGGCTGTGCATCGGAAGGCACGAAGAGCGTCATGGCCCGGTCTCCTTCCGCGGCCGTCATCTAGGCCACGGCACTGATGGCTTCCGCGAACAGCCGATTCTGCTCGGCCCGCAGCTGATCCACCAGCCTGTGTTGCGGCAACTCCACGTCGGCGTAGCCGAGGACATGATCCTTCGGCACGGCGCGGCGCAACCTGCAGCCCGGTGCAATGCCGATGGGCAGCAGGTCCTCGTCGCGCACCACGGCAGCGTTCTCGCACTGGCCGTAGGTCATGTAGTGCCCGAGGTCGTCCAGGATCTCGCCCGCCTCGAGGTTCCGCTTCGCCGTCGCCACGACATCGACCATCGGCGGCCCCGCCGGAGCAATGGCGGCGTCGCCGAACAGGGCGGCGCGGGCAACGGTATTCGGCACCTCGAAGTGGCACAGATGATAGGGCGTGTAGAAGCAGTAGAGCGGCCCCTCACCCAGCTTGTAGAGATTGAGGTAGTGCCGCTGCGCCGGATGGTTGATCGTCCCCAGCACGAACACGCCTGGGCCGGGCGCCGCGCCCACGACATAGTCGACGATGCCGGGGCCATCGATGTAGAGCTCCGCCGGCAACAGCTTCGCCGCCTGCTCGATCGGGGTTCCGGACGGCGCGGTCGGTCCGAACATGCCGCGACGTCCGACTCTCATGCCGGTGGCGTTGGCGATGATCGCCTGTTCGAAGGAGACCTTCGTGCCATCCGCGAAAGAGGTGACCATGTGAGGCTTCTGGCCCCATTGGCGTGCGAACGCCGCCTGCGTGGTCGGCGTGCGGTAGGGGTCGTGGAGCCCCTTGATGTTCCCGCACACGACCGGCCGCACGCCCAGTCCACGCACGAAGCGGAAGAGGTTCATGGTGACGCCCGGCTGATCGCCGTCGACGTTCGTGTAGACCACCCCCATCTCGTCGGCGCGACGCTTGAGAAGGGGGCCGACCGTGCCGTCGAGCTCCGCATTCATGAGGACGGCGTGCTTGCGCGCGGCAATGGCGGCGCAGACGACGGCGGCAGCGTATTCGATCGCCCCCGTCACTTCGAGGATCACGTCTATGTCGGCGGACGTGCAGAGCAGATGCCAGTCCTCCGTGATGGCGGGCACCCCGGCGCGGATGGCCGCGGACAGGGCGCGGCCATCCCCTACCCGCCGCGGTTGCTGCCCCGCAAGGGCATAGGCCTCCTGCGCGCCCTCGAGATGGCGGTTGGCGATGGCCACCAGCTCGATTCCCGCAACGCCCGCCATCTGCAGGGCGATGCCTCGTCCCATGAATCCGGCACCGACCATACCGACCCTGATGGGCCGGCCGGTCGCCGCCCGCTCGGCGAGAGCCTTGTCCACGATGATCATGGCTGGAGTCTTCCCTCAATTCCCCGGCTCATGTTGTGATCTCGGCATGCGGGAAGGCCCCCCTCCATCGGCAGGGCTTGTCACGCCGATGCCTCAGCGGCCAGCGGCTGCCCGTCGACGGGCAGGAGGATCCGGACGCCGCCGCTCGAGGGCGCCTCGATCAGGCCCCCCAGCAGCGCGACCTTGCGGGCGAGGCTGACGGGCAGCTGCTGGAGGTCGCCGGACTCGCTCTCCGCGCGAAAGTCCGTCGCTGACGCGGCCGCGAGGTCCAGGCGGGCCACGCGCGCGTCGCAGGCCAGCGCCACCTGAAGACGACGGCCCGATGCCGCCTTGCCGGCAACCGCCTCCAGGACGTCGTGCACCATCTGCGCAAGCGGCTCGGCCGGCGCCTCAACGGTGCAGCCGCGGCCGAGGTGCCCGTCCCATCCGTCGATTGCCCCCTCCGCGGCCAGCTCGTCCAGGCCGTCGCCCACCACGGATGCCAGGTCGACCGCCTGTCGCGGCGCCAGCATGACGGCCGCCGCGGTATCCCCGAGATCGCGCGTCTGTTCGAGCAGCTCGGCCAGGCGCACGAGCGAGCGGTCGACGGTCGCCACCGCGCGCGCCGAGTTCGGGCTGCCGGGCGGCAGCGCACGCCTGATGCCCGCCAGGGCGAGACTGATCGTGGCGAGCGGCGTCCCCATGTCGTGCGCGATGTCGTGTGTTTCCTCGCGCATCCGCTCCACTGCCGACCGCAGACGGCCGTCCGTCGCCGCCGCCGAGAGCGTGCTCGACGACGACATGGTCACTCCCGCTCGCGCCACCAGGAACAGGGCGCTTCCAATGACGAGAATCCAGACCGTCGCAGCCACCGCGAGATCGGGACTCTCCCGGACATCCAGGAAGGTCGCGACCTCCCGGCTTTTCGCGGCTCCCGCCGGAGCCGACGTCAGCAGCGGTGGCCCGCCGAGCGCCACAGGTGCGACGCTGGGCATCGCAACCGACGGCGCGGGCGCCATTTCGGCCAACGACGCGATCGGTTCCGTCGCGGCACTGCCGGGTTTCTGGGCGCTCGGAGGGGCCTTCGGCATCGTGGCGCGGGCCGGCCGCCAGGCCTCGCCCCCGAAGGCCGCCGGCATCGGCACCCCGTCCAGGCTCACCGCGAAACCACCCAGCCGCTTGGCCTCGGCATAGTGGTCATACTCGGTGATGAGCCAGACCGTGACGAGCGGGAACGCCGCGATCAGCGCGCACGCCCCCCACAGGCCTGGATGAGCGGCCAACAGGTTTCGTCGTCGGAACCTCTGGCTAATCCTGTTCACCGTCCGCCCTCCAAACGTAACCGAACGACGTGTAGTTCTCGATCTCGGCGAACGTCGGATCGCAGGCGCGGAACTTGCCTCGGATGCGGCGAATGCCGGAACGCACGTTTGTGCGATAGCCCTCGTCCCCCGTCCCGGCGATGAAGCCCGGATAGTGCAGACAGTCGTAGATCTCGCGATAGCTGACGTGCCGGCCGGCATTGCGGGCCAGCAGCTGCACGATCCTGAACTCCCCCACCGTCAGATTGAGATCGACATCGTTCCAGAAGGCGCGACTGACGTGGGGCTTCAGCGTCAGCCGCCCGCGGCGAAAGAACTTCTCCCGGCACGTTTCCGGTGTCTTCAGCTGCACGGCAAGCCGCAATCTCCTGATGAGGACGGCGCTCCCCTTTGCCTTGTCCACGTAGTCGATCGCCCCGCGGTCCAGCGCCGTCGCTTCGTTCATGACCAGGGGCTTCCCCGTCAGGATCAGCGCCGGAACGGTGACACCCAGGCGTCGCAGCTGCGTCAGCATGTCCATGCCCGACAGCTTCGGCAGGCTCCAATCGACGATCAGAACATCGGCTTCGGCAACGCGATTGAAATGCTCCAGGACAGAGAAGCCGTCCGGGTACAGGTCGACGTCGAAGCCCTGCTCACTCAGCTCGTTGCGCAGCATGTCGCGGAAGCATTCGTCGTCGTCCACGGCAGCAACACGTATCCTTCCCTCTCCGAGCTTCGCCTGTCCTTCCCCAAGTTTCCCTTGCCCAACGACCGGCTGCACCACTGGCGATTGCAGCCTCTCCACTGAACTCAGCATGGTTCACTCCTGTAACGTCTGTTGCAAGGTGACGCCGATTACCAATTCGGAGCTTTCAGCTTTTCTGAAACGCGGATTTCCCCACACACATGCCCCAACCGAGAACGGCAGTGGTCCTTCACTCCCCAAGCGAAGGACCTCACCCACGGGCGGCATATAAGCAGAGCCCAGGCAGGATGGCGCGTGACTTGTCGCACAAAAGCCACGCGGTCACAGGTTGGTCACCATGGGCTAGCTGCGCACAGATTTGTTATATGGATCGCTTCTGGCACGGCGATTGCGAATGCAATCGTCCGGGTCGCTTTTCCTCGGTGCCCTCTATCGGTGATTGCAATCGCGCGGCCGCGCCGGCAGGCAACCGGGGCGCGCATGATGGCACTCGCAATGACTCGGTATTATCACGCCGGCCCCTCGGGTTTCCGTGCACCTTGGCTCGTATAGAGTGGAGCAAAGCATGACCGAGCGACCGGGCGCCGCGACGAAACCTCTCGCCTCGATTGCCGACGCAGCCCTTGAAGAACCAAGACGGTACGTCGCCCATAGGCCCCGAGTGCGCCCCTGGTCGGCGAACGATCCGGAAACGGCGGCGCTCTCGCAGCACTTCTCGGAGTGGATGGCGGCACGGCCGGTGCGGCTCTCGACCGACGCCGGGGTTGCCGACGTTCCACGCCGCTCGTCGCCGGCCCTGCGCTGGTCCCTCAGCCTGGCGATCGCCGCGCTGCTCTGCGGAGCCGTCGCATATGCCTGGAACGAGTGGGGGCAAACGATGCGCAACGCGCTGCCTTCGCCGACCACGCCCTCCGTCGCCGCGGCGCCCTCGGTGCCCGCGGCATCACCTGCTCTGCCGTCGACAGTGCCGCCGCCAGCGCCTGCAATGCCTACACCGACTCGCCCGCCGGCGGACGAGCAGACGTCAGCCACTACGCCCCAGCCGGCGGCGCCCCAGGTCCAGGCGCCGCCCGCGACTCCGGCTCCTCCCCCGCCCCCGGCACAGCAAGTGAGCGTGAAGCCGGACGTCCCCCTGACCATGGAGGAAGCCGGCGAGGTGCAGGCCCTGCTGAGGCGACTGGCGTTCAATCCCGGCCCTGTCGATGGCATCCTCGGACCACGCACCACGGCCGCGATCCGTGCCTATCAGGAGTCGCGAGGACTCGAGGTCGACGGCATCGCCAACCAGTCGCTGCTGATGCGGCTGCGATCAGACCCGACATCTGCGGCACAGGAGCCATCCAGGACTCCCTGACCGAAAGGCTCGCCAGCGCGGGAACCCTCCTCTCCTCCACGACGCACCGCGCGCTCGACACATGCTTCGAGATGCAGCGTCTCGGCATCGCAGCTCCGTGAGAAGATTGTGCAGCCTCGCAAATCGAGGGCGTCACTCCGCGTGGCCGTGCTAGCTGCTATCGACCGACCCACCAACCAGGAACGATGAGCCGCATGACCATCCACTGGATGATCGACTCGCGACAGCGCCTCGTGGTCGCGCGAACGGAAGGCGAGGTAACGCGCGGCGATGTCCAGACATTCGTGCAGGCCGTGGACGGGGCGCGCGCCATCGGCTTTCGCAAGCTGATCGACGGCACCGAGGGTGTCGTCCACATTCCGGTCGACGAGCTGACGCAGCTCGTCCTGAACGTGCGCAAGGGCGGCTGGGTGCGTCACAGCCCAGGCGCCATCGCCTTCGTCGCCTCGGGTGAGGCGCTGCATCCGCTCGCGTCCGTGCTGGGGCTGCTGACCACGCCGACCCGGCCGCTGCGGATCTTCTACGACATGGGCAAGGCCCGCCGTTGGCTCGACGATGTCGGGCCCGCTCCGGGCCGCTGACCTTCCTTCCCTTCAGCCTGCCCCGCCTTCGACGGCGCGCCCTTCCGCCCGCCAGCGCAGCATGCCGCCCGGCAGGTTAGCGACCTCCGCAAAGCCCGCCTTCTGCAGAATCGCCGTGGCGTGCGCCGACCGACTGCCGGCGCGGCACACCGCCACGAGGGGCTTGTCCCGCGGCAGTTCCGTGGCGCGCGCCGCGAGCTCGCCCAATGGCAGCGGAATAGCGCCGCGGATATGTCCCAGGGGGCCGGTGAACTCCGCGGGCTCGCGCACGTCAACCAGATGGATCTTGCCGAGATTCTCCTCGAGCCAATGCGGCTCGACCTCCCACACGCCGCCGAAGGAGAAGCGCAGCGGCGCCCAACTCGGATCCGGCGGCGCCTGCGCGTCGTTGCCGGGCTGCCCGCATCGCAGATTCGCCGGCACCGCCTCGTCGATCTTCTTGGGATGTGGGAGGTCGAGGTTCTTCATGTAGCCGACGTAGTCGTTCTCGCCGACCTCGCCGCCGAGCCGCGGATTGAAACGCCTTTCCTCCGCAACGCTCGTGGCCGTCAAGCCGCGATAGTCGTGCGCCGGGTAGAGCAGGCACGTCTCGGGCAGCGAGAAGATCCGCGAACGCACGGAGCGATACAGGGCGCGCGGATCGCCCTGCTGGAAATCGGTTCGTCCCGAGCCACGGATCAGCAGGCAGTCCCCGGTGAAAGCCATGCTCTCGTCATCGAGCACGTAGCTGACGCAGCCGTCGGTATGGCCGGGCGTCGCACGGACCTCGAGCGAGCGGCGGCCGAATCCAATGCGGTCGCCGTCCGCCAACAGCCGGTCGGCGCCCGATGCGCCCGACGCAGCGCTGAGCGCGATCCTGCTGCCCAGCTTCTGCTTGAGCAGCCAGGCACCGGTGACATGGTCCGCATGGACGTGCGTATCGAGCGTCCACAGCAACGTCAGGCCGAGCTCGCCGATGAGGGCGGCATCACGCCGCGCCTGCTCGAACACCGGGTCGATCAGCACCGCCTCGCGCGCGACCGAGCACGCCAGCAGGTAAGTGTAAGTGGACGAGGTTGGATCGAAGAGCTGACGGAAAACGAGCATGTCGAATCCTCCCAAATCGAGTCCGGCCTGGCCTGTCTTGCCGGCCTGCACGCCGCGGCGCATTGTCCGGTCTTCAGCCCAAGGGGAGACCATGCTCGGCCCGCAGCGTTCCGCCCTGTCCCTGACAGCCTTTTTCCTGTCGACTCTATGCGCCCTTCCCGCGCTCGCCCAGCCGAGAAGCGATGCCGGCGCCTCCTTTTCGACAGGACTGGCCAATCGACTGGCGCACGTGCGGGAGCATCTGCAGGAGATCGCGCAAGCCATTCCCGCCTTGCCGGCCCAGCTCGAGAAGGTGGGCCAGACGTTGCAATCCGCCGCCGACCGCCGAATCGGCTGGATCGTCGGCGGCGCCGTGCTCTGCCTTGCTGCCGGCGCCGTCGTGGAATGGTCCGTGCGCCGCGCAACGAGCGGACCGCGGCAACGCCGCAGTGCAGCCCCGATCCTCAGCCTGTCCGACCGCCTGACGCGTTTCGGCGTCGACGCCCTTCTCGAGATCGGAGCCGTCCTTTCCTTCGCCGCCGCCGCGCTGATCACGCTGGTTGCGCTCGGATGGCCGCCGCCAATCCATGAGGCCGCCATCGCCCTGATGACCGCGCTGATCGGCACCCGTCTCGCCGGCGCGGCTCTCGACATCCTGTTGCGTCCCCAGCCAGGCTCCGACCGAGCGCTCGCCGCCTTCGATCTGGACGCGGCGCGCGCCCGCTTCTGGTTCCGTCGCCTGCTGGCCTTTGTCGCATGGTTCGCCTTCGGTTGGGCCATCATCGCCGCGGCCCGCGCGCTTGGCATGCCGCGCGCCGAGCTGCAGCTCTTCGCCTACCTGCTGGGGATCGGCCTGGTGGTGATCGCCGTATCAATGGCCTGGCAGCCGGCCGACCCGCCTGCGGATGCCCCCGGCGCGCAGGGCGTTTCCCCGGGCGGCGCAGGCCGATGGCTGGCATCCTTCACTGTCGTGGCGTTCTGGCTAATCTGGTCGGTCGGCGCCATGCCGGTGTTCTGGTTCCTCTTGGTGCTCATCGGCCTGCCGCTCGCGGTCGGAGCTGCCCGCCGCGCCTCGCGTCACCTGCTGCGCCCCGTGACCGCTCTGGACGGAACGCCCGGCGCCTCGTCCGTCCTGGCCGTGTTCGTCGAGCAGGGTCTGCGCGCCGCGCTGATCGTGGGCGCGATCGGCGTGCTGCTGTGGGGCTGGGGCCTGGACGTAGGTGCGCTGGCGGAGCAGGAAACGACCTTCACCCGGCTGCTGCGCGGCTCGCTGCATGCTCTCATCATCCTGCTGGTCGCCGACCTTGTCTGGAGCCTGCTGAAGGCGCTGGCCGACAATACGCTTGCCAACGCACAGACGGCGGAAGGCATCGACGCCGAGGAGGCGCGTCGGCGGGCACGCATCCGCACCCTGCTGCCGATCGGACGCAACATCGCGCTGATCGTGCTGGTCGTCATGGCCGGCCTGATGGCGCTCGCCGCCCTCGGCGTGGAGATCGGCCCGCTCATCGCCAGCGCCGGTGTGGTCGGCGTCGCCGTCGGGTTTGGCGCGCAGACCGTCGTGCGCGACATGATCAGCGGGATGTTCTACATGCTCGACGACGCGTTCCGCGTCGGCGAGTACATCCAGAGCGGCAACTACAAGGGCGTCGTCGAGTCGTTCAGCCTGCGCTCGGTGAAGCTGAGGCACCAGCGCGGCGCGCTCTACACGATTCCATTCGGCGTGCTGGGCGCGGTCCAGAACATGAGCCGCGACTGGGTGATCGTGAAGGACCAGATTGGCATCACATACGACTCGGACGTCGACAAGGCCAAGAAGCTGATCAAGCAGATCGGACTCGAGCTGGCCAAGGATCCCGAGCTCGGCCCCAACATTCTGCAACCGCTCAAGATGCAGGGCATCGAGCAGTTCGGCGACTATTCCATCAACATCCGCATGAAGATGATGACCAAGCCGGGCGAGCAGTTCGTGATTCGCCGCCGCGCCAACGCCATGATCAAGAAGGCTTTCGACGCGAACGGCATTCACTTCGCGTTCCCGACGGTCCAACTTGCCGGCGGCGGCGACAACGGCGCCGCCGCGGCTGTTGCGGCACAGCAGGTCTTGAAGCCGGTGGAGCCCTCCACGGCCTAGCCGGGGAGGGCTCCACCGCGCCTGCCGCTACGGCGCACTCGCCCGGTCGATCGCCGCCACCGATTCGGCATCCAGCTTGATCGCGGGCGCCGCGACCAGGTCCTTGAGCTGCTCGAGGCTGGTGGCACTGACGATGGGCGCGGTGATCGCCTTGCGCTGGAGCAGCCACGCCAGCGCCACCTGGGCGCAGTTGGCGCCGTGCTTCTTGGCGGCCGCATCGAGAGCCTTCACCACGGCGAAGCCCTTGTCGTTCAGGTACTTCTTCACGCCCGCGCCGCGTGCCTTGTCGGCCGCGTCGGCTTCGGACTTGTACTTGCCGCTGAGGAAGCCGCTGGCCAGCGAATAATAGGGAATGACGCCAATCCCCTCCTTCAGGCAGAGCTCCTCGAGCGGCCCCTCGAAGAGGGGGCGCTCCATGAGATTGTAGTGCGGCTGCAGGCTCTCGTAGCGCGGCAGGCCCTTCTGGCTGGAGATCTCAAGCGCCTCGGCCAGACGCGGCGCCTCGAAGTTCGACGCGCCGATGGCGCGCAGCTTGCCCGCCTTGATCAGCTCGGCGTAGGTCGAAAGCGTCTCCTCCTGCGGCGTGTTCTTGTCGTCGCGATGCGACTGGAAGAGGTCGATGCGGTCGGTGGCGAGGCGTTTCAGCGAATCGTCGACCGAGCGCAGGATATGGGCGCGCGACAGGCCCTGGCCGACGTTCGGCATCTCCATCCCGCACTTGGTGGCGATCAGCACCTTGTCCCGCTTGGCGGGATTCTTCTTCAGCCAGCTGCCGATGACGGTCTCCGATTCGCCGCCCTTGTTGCCGGGCTTCCAGCGCGAGTAGACGTCGGCGGTATCGATGAACGAGAACCCTGCGTCGACGAACGCATCGAGTATGCGGTGCGACGTCGCCTCGTCGGCCGTCCAGCCGAAGACGTTGCCGCCGAAGGCGATAGGGGCGAATTCCAGGCCGGACCGGCCGAGCTTGCGTTTCTCCACGGTTCATCTCCCTTAGCAGGTCATGGGCACGACCCGTGGCAGCCACGGGGCGATTGGTTTGGGGTCACTCCGCCGCCTTGGGGGCCGTAGTGGGCGTCGCAGGCGGGGGCGGTGGGGCCGGCGCCCCCGGAGCGGCAGATGCAGTCGCGGCCTGCGGCACCACCGGAGGACCCGCGGCCGACGGCGGTGCGGCCGGTGCCTGCATGGCGAGCGGAAAGACTGGCACGGCGAACTTGATGCCGAGCGGCGGCAACGTGTCGTACATGCGCCGGATCGCGGTGCGCTGGATCATGCTGGGATTCTTCGGCCGGGCCATCACCTTGAAGCGCACGATCACCTGGCTGTCCTTGATGTCGACGACGCCCTGCATCTTGAGGGGCTGGAGGACAATGGGCTTGAACTGCGGGTCCTCGGCCAGCTCCTGCCCAATCTTCTTGACGGTCTTGCGCAGCAACTCGATGTCGGTGCCGGGCGCGAAGGCGAGATTGAACTTCAGCACCGTCCAGTCGCGGCTGAAGTTGGTGATATGGCCAACCTGCCCGAAGGGAATGATGTGAAGCTGACCGTTCTGATGCCGGAGCTTCAGCGACCGCACGCTGAATCCCTCGACCGTGCCCTTGACCTTGCTGCAGTCGACATATTCGCCGATGCGGAAGGAATCCTCGGCAAGGAAGAACACGCCGGAGACGATGTCCCGCACCAGCGACTGGCTGCCAAAGGAGACGGCCAAGCCGAGCACCGAGGCACCGGCGATGAGCGGCGTTATGTCGATCCCGAGCTGCGACAGGACAAGCAGGCCGCCGACCACGGCGATGACCGCCCCGACGATGGCCCGCATCAGCGGCATCAGCGTCCGCAGGCGGGACGCTGCAACGCGCACCTCGTCCTCCTGCTGCCCTGCGGCGTCGGCCGACGGCAGCGGGTTGGCGGCGATATAGGAGTCCATCCGGAACTTGAGGAAGCGCCAGAGCGCATAGATGGCGACCGCGGTGATCGCCGCGATCTTGGCGCCCCGATCATGCGGCAGCCACTCCTCGGCGGTCACGGCACCGAGCGTCTTCACCATCAGTGCGTCGGCGATGAGGATCAGCACGTAGAGCCGCGCCACCAGCCGCAGGCAGTCGGCGACGACGTCGCCTGCCATCGGCAGCTCCGACACGATATGGCGCGTCACGCGATGCATCAGCGTCTCGAACAGCAGCAGCACCAGAAGCGCGGATTCGATCGTCGTCAGGCCGCGCGACGCGGTGCTGGTCTCGCCCAGCGCAGCATAGATCGCTGCCACTCCCATCAGGCCATAGAGGATCAGCCCGAAGATCCACCAGCGCCTGGCGAGATCGAGCTTCAGGCGCCGGCCCAAGCGGTTCTCAGGCACCATGGCCGCGAGCCAGCCGGCCATCTCCGCGCGCCAATGCCAGATCACCCAGAGCAGCCCGGCGGCGACGAACGGGACGTAGAGGATGAGGGCGGCGCTCACGACCTCCGGGTGGGCGCCGGTGGTGACGAGCAGGCGGCGTGCCTGGCTGGCCAGCAGCGGCAGCAGGATGATCAGGTTCAGCCCCACCAGCAGGCCGCGCGCCGCCGCGTCGGAGACCGGCGCGATGCGCCCCTCCGGCGCGGCCGGGCGCAGCCACGCACGAAACACCAGATTGTAGGCCCGCCAATAGATCAGGGCGTGATAGACCTGCGATCCGAGCTTGCCGGCCGTGCTCGCCGGATCGCCCATCTGGGCAAGCACGATGCGGGCAGCGACCGCCATGACCACGAACGCCAGCAGGTCGAGCAGGAGGGCAAGCCCGAAGGCACGCAAAGGCGACTGTCCGACCAGACGATCGATGCCGCGCGTGCGCGCCCGGGCCAGGATGGCGCGGGTAAGCGATTCGGCCACGAGGCCGATCACGACGATTCCGACGAGCAGCAGGACGGTGTGACCGGAAATCATGCCGGGCAAGGAGGCGAGATGCCGTCCGAGCGCGGGAACATGGTGGACGGTGAATTCCAGCCGCTCCGTCAGGAGCGCGAGGAAGGAGCCCGATGCGCCTTCGCTGGCGTAGGGCGCCTCGGCCGCGGCAGGCCACGCGCAGGCTGCGGCGGAACCGCCCAGCACCCATGCCACGCTGAACCTTGACCACTTCATCGGTCTGCCCCCAAAGAATGCCCGGAACCCTAGGCCAAATGGCCGCCACTAGCCAGACGAGCAGGAGAGAAGCCCCGATGTTCGGCCTCATGCAGGATCGCCCGCTGCTGATCCAGCAGCTCATCGAGCATGCCGCCCTGAACCATGGCGACACCGAGATCGTGTCACGCCGCGTCGAGGGCGACATCCACCGCTATACCTACCGCGACGCTCGGGTAAGGGCGAAGAAGGTGGCCGAGGCGCTGCTGGCGCTGGGCGTCGAGCCGGGCGACCGTATCGGAACCCTGGCCTGGAACGGCTACAGGCATTTCGAGCTCTACTACGGCATCTCGGGCATGGGCGCGGTCTGCCACACCATCAATCCACGGCTGTTTCCCGAGCAGGTCGCGTACATCGTCAACCATGCCGAGGACAGGCTTCTGTTCGTCGACGTGAACCTCCTGCCGGCGGTCGAGAAACTGCTGCCGCACTTCAAGACGGTGCGCCACGTCGTGGCAATGACGGACCGGGCGCACATCCCGGCGGACTGCCGCATCCCCAACCTGCTCGTCTACGAGGAGCTGCTCGCGGACAAGCCCGGGACCTACGAATGGCCGGAGTTCGACGAACGCACCGCCTCGTCGCTCTGCTATACCTCGGGTACCACGGGCAACCCGAAGGGCGTGCTCTATCACCATCGCTCGACGCTCCTGCACGCCTACGGCAGCGCGCTGCCCGACACGTTGAACCTGTCGGCGCGCTCGGTCGTGCTGCCGGTCGTGCCGATGTTCCACGTCAACGCCTGGGGCCTGCCCTACAGCGCGGCCCTGGTCGGCGCCAAGCTGGTGTTCCCGGGCGTGGCGCTCGACGGCGCCAGCCTCTACGAGCTGTTCGAGAACGAGGGCGTGACCTTCACGGCCGGCGTCCCGACGGTGTGGCTGGCGCTGCTGCAGCACATGCAGGCCAGGAAGCTCAAGCTGTCGACGCTGAAGTACGCCGTGATCGGCGGCTCTGCCGCGCCCCCGGCCATGATCGAAGCCTTCGACAAGGAGTTCGGCGTGGAGGTGCTGCATGCCTGGGGCATGAGCGAAATGAGTCCCCTGGGCTCGGTCAACCACCCCAAGGCCAAACATGCGAGGATGCCGGCACACGAGGTCTTCACCGTGCGCCTCAAGCAGGGCCGTCCGCCGTTCGGCGTGGAAATGAAGATCGTCGATGACGCGGGCAAGGAACTGCCGCGCGACGGAAAGGCATTCGGCGACCTGCTGGTGCGCGGCCCATGGATCACCTCGGGCTATTTCAAGGGCGAGGGCGGCGAGGTCCTGCGACCGGACGAACAAGGTGGCGCCGGCTGGTTTCCGACCGGGGACGTCGCCACCCTCGACCAGGACGGCTACATGCAGATCACCGACCGCTCCAAGGACGTCATCAAGTCGGGCGGCGAATGGATCAGCTCGATCGATCTCGAAAACGCCGCCATGGCCCACCCCGGCGTGGCAGAGGCGGCCGTGATCGGTGTGCCCCATCCCAAATGGGACGAGCGGCCGCTGCTCATTGTGCACCGCAAACCGGACGCCACCGTCGAGAAGGAGGAACTGATCGCCTTCCTGGCCGACAAGGTCGCCAAGTGGTGGCTGCCCGACGACGTGCAGTTCGTCGACGCCATTCCGCATACCGCGACGGGGAAGATCCTCAAGACGCGGCTGCGGGAGGATTTCAAGAACTACAAGCTGCCAGCATAGCAGGCTCGCGCCGCGGGGGTGGCAGTCCCGGCGGCATTGGCACTATCGTTGCGTGATTCCTTGCCCAGCAGAGGAGCACGCCATGGCCACGGAAACCATCCCCGTCATCGATCTCGGCCCCTATCTCGCCGGCGAGCCGGACGCGATGGACCGCACGGCCAAGGAGCTGCGCTTCGCCCTCACCGAGATCGGCTTCTATTTCATCGTCAATCATGGCGTGCCGAAGGAAAAGATCCAGGCGACGTTCGAGCAGGTGAAGCGCTTTCATCAGCAGCCGATGGAAAAGAAGCTCGAACTGAAGCTCGACCCGCACAACACGGGCTATCTGCCGATGCGGGGCAACACGCTGCGGACCTCGACGGTGCAGACCGGCACCAAGCCGAACCTCAACGAAGCGTTCTTCGTGAAGCGCGAGATGCCGGCCGATCACCCCGACGTGCTGTCGGGTCGCCGCTATCGCGCCCCGAACCGGTGGCCAGCCGATCTGCCCGGATTCCGCGAGACCGTCGTCGACTACTGCGACACGATGGAGCGGCTGGTGCTCAGCATGGTGCGCCTGTATGCGCGCGCGCTCGATCTGCCGGCGACCTACTTCGACGAGCCGTTCCGCGACTGCCAGTACAGCCTGCGCATGACCCACTACCCGCACCAGGAGGGTCCGATCGAGGACGAGTTCGGGCTGGCGCCGCACACCGACACCAGCTTTCTCACGCTGCTCGCCCCTAACGACGTACCGGGTCTGTCGATCCGCACCCAGAGCGGCAAGTGGATAGACGCGCCCGCCATCCCGGATGCCTACGTGGTCAATGGCGGCCAGATGCTGCAGCGCTGGACCAACGACGTCTTCCTGGCCACACCGCACCGCGCCGTCAACCGCAGCGGCGGCGAGCGCTACGCCATCCCGTTCTTCTGCGACAGCAACATCGACTGGCCGATTGCCGCCGTACCGACGACCGTCGGCCCCGACAAGCCGCCGAAGTACCCGACGACCTACTACAGCGACTACATGGCCTGGTACCAGAAGCGGAACTACGACTTCCTGAACGAACAGAACCTGCAGGCGGCGGAGTGAGCGCCATGGCGACCGACACCATCCCGGTCATCGACCTCGGCCCCTATCTCGCCGGCCAGCCGGAGGCCATGGAGCGCACAGCCAGGGAGTTGCGCTTCGCCCTCACCGAGATCGGTTTCTACTTCATCGTCAATCACGGTGTTGCCCAGCCGCTGATCGACGAGACCTACCGCCAGGTCGCCCGCTTCCACGCCCAACCGCTCGAGAAGAAGATGGAAGTGCGGATCGACCGGCACAATGTCGGCTACCTGCCGATGAGGGGCGACACGCTGCGCACCTCGACCGTCCATGCCGTGACGAAGGCCAATTTCAACGAGGCCTTCTTCGTCGCCCGCGACCTGCCGGATGACCATCCCGACGTGGTTTCCGACCGCCGCTTCCGCAGCGCCAACCGCTGGCCTTCCGACCTGCCGGGCTTTCGGGAGGCGATCGTCCGCTACTGCGATACGCTCGAGCAGCTCGTGCTGCGCATGATACGGCTCTACGCCGTCGCGCTCGACTTGCCTGCAACCTACTTCGACATGCCCTTCCACGACATGCAGTACAAGCTGCGCGCGACGCACTATCCGCACCAGGAAGGCAGTTCGGACGACGAGTTCGGCATCGCGCCGCATACCGACACGAGCTTCCTCACGCTCGTGGCCCCCAATCCCGTGTCGGGCCTCTCGATTCGCACGCGCGACGGGCGCTGGATCGATGCCCCCGCCCTGCCCGGCGCCTATGTCGTCAATGGCGGCCAGATGCTGCAGCGCTGGACCAACGACGTCTTCCTGGCCACGCCGCACCGCGCCGTCAACCGCAGCGGCGGGGAACGCTATGCGCTTGCCTTCTTCTGCGACAGCAACATCGACTGGCCGGTCGCCGCGGTGCCGACCACCGTCGGTCCGGACAAGCCGCCGAAGTTCCCGACCACGTGGTACACGGACTACATGATCCACTACCAGAAGCGGACGTACGACCTGCTGGCCGACCAGGCGGCGGACTGAAGCGCATTCACCATTCGAAGCGCCAGGTGACGGCCGCGCCGACCACGAACTGGTTCGGCGATCCGGCGGGGCCCGTGACCAGCGGCGAGGCTGCGGGGATGTCGGCGAGCCGATTCCATGCGCCGAAGGCCACCCCGGTCAACTTGTCGGTGATCCGCCAGACGGCGCTGGTGCCGACGCCGACGCTGCGAAGCCCCGCACCAGGATAGTACTGCGCATAGCCGGAATTGAAGGACTGCGCGGCATTGATGCCGAAATAGGCCTGGTTGAAGGTGGCGTCCGTCACGGAAAGCCGCGGACCGCCCGACAGGAAGAACGCGTCCGAGAGCCGGACCTTCCCGTCGACCAGCGCATCGAAGACGAGACCGTTGCTGCCGCCCAGCCCGCGTCGCAACTCGATCTTTGCCGCCAGGAACGGCAGGTCGTAGCGCACGAAGCCGCCGCCTTCGACGGTGAAGGGCACGCTGCCGGTGCCATAGAGGCCGGGACCATCCCACTCGTTGCGCGGAAAGCGATAGCGCAGAATGGGGCCGACCTTCACCCCGGCCAGGTCGAGCAACGTCGCGCCGACACCGTCGCGGGCCGACAGGAAGATCTTGTCGCGCTGGTACCGAAGGTCGAGGTTGGGGATCGGCAGGACGCGGTAATAGGCGCCGCCCTCGAACCAGGGCGCCATCACGACGCCCGGGCCGATGTCGAGCGTCCAGTCGCGGGGTGGCGGCCCGGCCGGCTCGCTGCCGATGCTGGTGGGCTGAGCGAAGGCCGTGCCGGCCAGAGCCAAGACCCCGAGGGACGACGCAACGAGTGAACGCAGGTTCAAGACGGACTCCCGGTGACTGTCTGCTGCATACGGAGCGGCACGCCGACCGGATCACGCGGGCAGCCGGCTCCGCCACAGACTCGCCACCACGCCGCCCGCGAGAAGGACCAGCGTTACGCCGAGCGACACACTGGCGGGGAACTTGTCCCAGCCGGCCAGGTCGGCGACGAAGATCTTGGCGCCGATGAACACCAGCACAAGCGCCAGCGCCGGCTTGAGATAGCGGAAGCGGTGGACCGCCGCGGCCAGCGCGAAATAGAGCGCCCTCAGGCCGAGGATCGCGAAGACGTTGGACGTGTAGACGATGAACGGATCATCGGTGATCGCGAAGATGGCGGGCACGCTGTCGATGGCAAAGACGAGATCGACGACTTCGATCATCAGCAGGGCCACGAAGAGCGGCGTAACCCACAGCACGCGCCGCCCGGTGCGCGGATGCGGCAGCCTGACGAAGAAGCGCGTACCATGTGGAGCGGGCGTGACGCGCAGGATGCGGCGCAGGATGCGCAGCACCGGGTTGGCCTCAATGTCCGGCGCCTTCTCGCCCAGCAGCAGCATCTTGACGCCGGTTGCCACCAGGAAGAGGGCGAACAGGTAGAGCGTCCAGGAAAACGCGGATACCAGCGCCGCTCCCACGCCGATCATCACGGCGCGCAACACGATGACGCCGAGGATGCCCCAGAACAGCACGCGATGCTGATGCGCGGCGGGCACCGCGAAGTAGGTGAAGATGAGCGAGATGACGAAGATGTTGTCGAGAGCCAGCGTCTTCTCGACGAGGAAGCCCGTGAGGTACTCCTCGCCCGCCTGCTCACCCAGCGCGATCCAGACCCAGGCGCCGAAGAGCAGCCCGATCGATACATAGAACGCACTCATCCACAGGCTTTCGCGCACGGCGATGGCGTGGGGGCGACGGTGCAGGACACCCAGATCGAGCACGAGCAGCGCCAGCACCGCGCCCAGGAAGGCCAGCCACATCCAGGCGGGCTTGCCGAGAAAGGGGGCGTCCAGGAAATCGATCGCAAGAGTCACGGCAGACATGGCACCTCCAGGGTCGTGGAGGCATGCCAGGCGCCGTCGTCGTGCTGCACCGGGCATGCCCGATGCGGTCCGACATCGCGATGCGTCGCATCGCCAGAGGGGCCCGTCCCGCTACTGGCGCATCACGTGGGGTTGGCTCTTGCCGCCGTCAAGGCCTCGCCCGCGAGGACGCGCATCGTGGGGCGGGCGGCGCCCCTGCCGACGTCGCGGGCCGGCTGATCCACGGCGGCTGGGCTCGCGTAACACCACGCGCAGCGAAGCGGCGCGGCCGACGTTGCGGAACAAGGTTGGAGAGCAGCACACGCGGAGGCGCAGGGGTGGCCGAGATGTCCTTGAAGCACGGCGGAGCCGCTTCGCTCGCAGCCTTCATTGCCCTCGCCCTGGGTGGCGGCACGGCCATAGGCCTCCTAACCGGGCCGGATGCCTGGTTCGCTGCTCTCGAGAAACCCGGCTTCAATCCACCTGACTGGGTGTTCGCCCCGGTCTGGTCCGTGCTCTATCTCATGATCGGGATCGCGGGCTGGCTGGTCTGGCGCCGCGCTCCGCGGTCGTTGGCGATGGCCCTCTGGGGGCTGCAGCTCGGGCTCAACTTTCTGTGGCCGCCGGTCTTCTTTTCGCTGCACCAGATCCCGCTTGCCCTGGCGATCGTCGCGCTCATGACGGTGCTGGGCTGGGGGTTTGTGCTCGCCACGATCCACCACATGCCGAGAGCGGCCTTGCTGTTCGTCCCCTATTGCCTGTGGCTGATGTTCGCGACGACGCTCAATGCGGCGCTCTACAGTCTCAATCCGGGAGTCTGAAAGCCTCGCGGCCGCGCCGCGGCGCGGCTGCGTCTTCCCGGCCGGCGCCGAGTCGGTCTAGAACGGCTCTGAAGCCGCCCGGCAACAGGGTTCCTTGGTCGGGTGGCGCGTAACAGAGGAAACGCCATGCTTGGCCTGATGCAAGACCGTCCGCTCCTGATCTCGCAGATCATCGATTTCGCAGGTCGGTACTATCCCGAGGTAGAGATCGTCACCCGCACGGTCGAGGGGCCGATCCACCGCTACGGCTACGGGGACGCGCTGAAGCGCGCCAAGCAGGTGGCCGAGGTGCTGCAGGGGCTGGGCATCCAGCTCGGCGACCGGGTCGGCACGATTGCCTGGAATACCCATCGCCACTTCGAACTCTACTTCGGCATCTCCGGCATCGGCGCGGTCCTCCACACCCTCAATCCGCGGCTGGCGCCCGACCATGTGGCCTATATCGCCAACCACGCCGAGGACAAGGTCATCTTCGTCGACCTAAACCTGGTGCCGGTGGTCGAGGCCGTGTTCAGCCAGCTCAAGACCGTGCAGCACGTCGTGGTCATGACCGATCGCGCCCATATGCCGACTTCCTCCAAGATCCCCAACCTGCTGTGCTACGAGGAGCTGATCGCGGACAAGCCGGGCACGCTCACCTGGCCGATCTTCGACGAGAAGACGGCGTCGTCGCTCTGCTACACGTCGGGAACGACGGGCAATCCGAAGGGCGTGCTCTACTCCCACCGTTCGACGATGATCCATTCGATGATGGCGTCGAATGGCGCGGTGATCCCGATGAACCCCGACACCACGCTGCTGCCGGTGGTGCCGATGTTCCATGCCAATGCCTGGGGTCTGGTCTACGCCGCGCCGATGTGCGGCGCCAAGCTCGTGTTCCCCGGTCCCAAGCTCGACGGTGCCAGCGTCTACGAGCTGCTGGACAAGGAACAGGTGACGCTGAGCGCCGGCGTGCCCACCGTGTGGCTGGCGCTGCTCGACTACTGCAAGCAGAACAATCTCAAGATGTCGTCGGTCAAGCGCACGCTGATCGGCGGCTCGGCCGTGCCGCTGGCGATGATCGAGCGGTTCTGGAAGGAGCACGGCGCGGAAGTCATCCAGGGCTGGGGCATGACCGAGATGAGCCCGCTCGGCACGACGACCCGCTTCAACAGGGGCGAGCGCGACCTCCCGGACGCCGAGCGCTTCGCCATCACCGCCAAGCAGGGCCGCCCCGTGTTCGGCTGCGAGATGAAGATCGTCGACGATGCCGGCAACGACCTGCCCCAGGACGGCAGCGTGTCCGGCAACATGGTGGTGCGCGGACCGTGGATCGTGAAGGGCTACATGAAGGGCGACGGCAGGAACCAGTTCCTGGCCGACGACTGGTTCCACACCGGCGACGTCTGCAGGATCGAGGCCGACGGCTCGGTCGTCATCACCGACCGCTCCAAGGACGTGATCAAGTCCGGCGGCGAGTGGATCAGCTCGATCGACCTCGAGAACGCCGCGATGGGCTGTCCGGGCGTGGCGGAGGCTGCAGTGATCGGCGTTGCCCATCCCAAGTGGGACGAGCGGCCGCTGCTGATCGTGGTGAGGCGGCCCGAGGCGGACGTCACCAAGAGCGACGTGCTGAAGTACCTGGAAGGCAAGGTCGCCAAGTGGTGGCTGCCGGACGACGTGCAGTTCATCGATGCCATCCCGCACGGCGCCACGGGCAAGATCCTCAAGACCGCGCTGCGCAAGCATTTCGAGGACTACAAGCTGCCGACGGCATAGTCTTCATGCCTCATGTCGTCGTCGCCGATCCCATCCATCCCGATGGCATCGAGCGTCTGCAGGAAGCCCCCGGCGTCACGCTGGACCATCCCGGCACCGCCCAGGGCGCGCCGCTGGCCGACCGCCCGCGCCGGGCCGACGGGCTGATCGTACGTGGCACCGTGGTCGACGAGGCGCTGCTGGCGAAGGCGGAGCGGCTGCGCGTCGTCTGCCGGCACGGCGTGGGCTACGACCTCGTCGACGTGCCGGCGCTCACGCGGCGCGGGATCGCGCTCATGATCACGCCCGAGGCGAATGCCGCATCGGTCGCCGAGCACGCGCTGATGCTCATGCTGAGCCTCGCCCGCAACGTCGGGCCGGTCTCGGCCGCCGTCCGCCGCGGCGAATGGCGCGTGCGCGGCCAGTCCGCCACTTTCGAGCTGGGTGGCCGGACCGTGCTGATCCTGGGCTTCGGACGCATCGGCACACGGGTCGCGCGGCTGTGCAAGGCTTTCGGCATGCGGGTCATGGTGCACGACCCCTACGTGCCCAAGGGTACGATCCGGGGCGCAGGGTTCGAGCCCGTCGTCCAGCGCGACGCCGGCCTCGCGGAGGCCGACGTCGTGACCCTGCACGTTCCCGCCAACGATACCACGCGCGGCATGGTCGATGCCGCCTTCCTGGCAAGGATGAAGCCCGGCGCCGTTCTCGTGAACACGGCGCGTGGCACGCTGGTCGACGAGGCCGCGCTGGAAGGAGCCCTGCGATCGGGCCACCTGGGTGGCGCCGGGCTCGACGTGCTGCGCGTGGAACCGATGGTGGAGAGGCTTTCCATGCTCGGTCTCGACAACCTCGTGGTCACCCCTCATGTCGCCGCGAGCACGGCCGAGGGCCTGCGCCGCATGGCCTGGGATTCGGCGGGCAATGTCCTGGATTTCCTTGCCGGCCGCCCCGACCGCGACTCGATCGTGAATGGCGAGGTCCTGAAGCCCGCCTGATCTCGTCGCGTTCCCAGGGCGTCAAGGGACGTGCAAGGCCATGATGCTGGCGCACGTCCCGACAGCCAGCACCCACAAGGGATTGCACCGGGTGAAGACCACGAAGGCCGCGGACGCGGCACTGATCGCGAGGCCCATGATGCCGTCGTCGATCGCACGCACCAGCGTAACGCCGGCAGCCAGCATCAGCCCCAGGCCCAGCGGCATCAGGGCAGCCTTGAGGACGGCAACCGCAGTGGTGCCCGACCACCGCACCAGGACGCGCCCGGCCAGCAGTGCCAGCAGGCACGGCGGCACCATGATGGCGAGCGTCGCGACCGCGAGTCCGGCGGCGCCTGCGACCTGCCAGCCGACCAGGCTGACGACGATCACGTTGGGTCCCGGCGCAGCGCTGGCGATGGCGAAGGTGTGGGCGAAGGCCGCGTCGGTCATCCAGCCGTGGACGTCGACGACCTGATGGCGAATGTCGGGCAGCAGCACGTTGATGCCGCCGATCGAGACCAGTGACAGGGCAGCGAAGGTGCGCGCGAGCTCGGCGAGGACGTTCATCACCAGCGCCTCCCCAGGACCGTGAGGACGAGCGCGAGCGGCGCCACGATGGCGACGACGGCCACCAGAGGCCAGCGGAGAACCGCAAGCCCGACGAAAGCGAGCGCCAGCGTCAGGTACCCGAGACGCGGCAGGCGGACGTTGCGGATCATCTTCAGCGCCGTGCCCAGCACCAGACCGGCCGCGGCAGCGGCGGCGCCGGTCAGCCCGGCACCGACCTCCGGCAGTGTCGCGAAGCGATCGTAGACAAGGGCCAGGGCCGTCACGATCAGCAGGGGCATCGCCATCATTCCCAGCAGGCTCGCCAGCACGCCGCCCGGCCCCTGGAAGCGGTCGCCGATCAGCACGGCGGCATTGACGGTATTCGGCCCCGGCAGCATCTGGCCCACGCCCAGCAGCTCGGCGAATTCCCGGTCGCTCAGCCAGTGCCGCTCCTCGACGATGATGTGGCGGGCCTGCGGACCGACGCCACCGAAACCCAGGAGGCCGATCTTGAGGAAGCCGAGGAACAGCTCGGCCTTGCCGACGGCCGGCCTGGCCGGCGCGCCCCGATCCTTGTGTTGCATGCCGGACGACGATAGCAAAACGCGCCGGCTTTGCCTCGCCGTCCGGCGCCGCGTGCGCTAGACTTGCACCATGACCGTCGACATCAAAGCGATCGATCCGACGGGCCGGCCGTTCTTCGCCGGTGTCGTGACCGGCGTCGACCTGCGTCGGCCACTGCCGCCCGAGCAGGTGGCCGCCATCCATGCCGGCATGGACGAATTCGGCATGCTGGTGTTCCACGACCAGCCGATCGACGACGAGCAGCAGCTCGCCTTCAGCCGCAGCCTCGGCCCGCTCGAGCAGGCCACCGGCGACATCGCCGCCCCCGAGGAGCGGCGCATGAGCATGGACCTGAACGACATCTCGAACCTCGACAAGAACAACAAGGTCCTCGCGCGCGACGACCGGCGCCGTCTGTTCGGGCTGGGCAACCAGCTCTGGCACTCGGACAGCTCGTTCAAGGCGGTACCCGCCAAGTACTCCCTCCTCTCGGCACGGCGCATTCCCGGCAGCGGCGGCAACACGGAGTTCGCCGACATGCGGGCCGCCTACGATGCGCTCGATGACGAGACGAAGCGGGAGGTGCACGACCTCGTCTGCCTGCACAGCCAGATCTTCTCGCGCGGCGTCCTAGGCTTCACCGATTTCACGGATGCCGAGCGCGAGAAGTGGGCGCCGGTGCGCCAGCGACTCGTGCGGCGCCACCCCACGACGGGGCGGCTCTCGCTCTATCTCGCAAGCCACGCCGGCGCGATCGAGGGCTGGCCGGTGCCGGAGGCGCGCGCTTTCCTGCGCGATCTCACCGAACATGCCACGCAGCGCCAGTTCGTCTATGCGCATGTCTGGCGGCCGCACGACCTGGTGATGTGGGACAACCGCGTGACCATGCACCGGGCCCGCCGCTACGATCACACGCAGGTGCGCGACATGCGGCGCACCACGCTCACCAACGAAGTCTCCAGCCTCGAGCAGGCTCCCCCTCCCCTTTCCCCATAGCGACATGCGTCTCCAGTTCCTGGGGTCCGGCGATGCCTTCGGCAGCGGCGGACGCTTCAACACCTGTTTCCATCTCGAGCGTGGCCGGCACGGCAACGTGCTGATCGATTGCGGCGCCTCGTCGATGGTGGCCATCCGCAAATGGCAGGTCGATCCCAACGCGGTGTCGACGGTGCTGGTGAGTCACCTGCACGGGGACCATTTCGCGGGCCTGCCCTTCTTCCTGCTCGACGCCCAGCTGGTGAGCCGGCGCACGACGCCCCTCACGCTGGCGGGGCCGCCCGGCTTCGAGGAGAGGCTGATGACGGTCATGGAGGCGATGTTCGCGGGGTCGACGACCGTCGCCCGCAAATTCGCCCTGGAGATCCGCGAGCTCGTGCTGCACGAGCGGGTGGAGCTGAACGGCCTCGCCGTCACGCCCTACCTGATGAAACACTTCAGCGGCGCGCCTTCCTATGCGCTGCGCGTCGAGACCGACGGCAAGGTGCTGACCTATTCGGGCGACACGGAGTGGGTCGACGAGCTGATCCCGGCAGCGCGCGGCGCCGACCTCTTCATCTGCGAGGCCTACTTCTTCGACAAGGTGATGAAGTACCACATCGACTACGCGACGCTGGCGCGGCGCCTGCCCGACATCGGCGCCAAGCGCACCATCGTCACGCACATGAGCGCCGAGCTGCTGGGTCGCCAGCAGGAGATCGCGCTCGAAGCGGCGCATGACGGCATGACCGTCGAGTTCTGATGGCCAGAGCGGGATGGGATGGGGTTGAACCGCAGGCGGTTCAACCCCATTCCATCCGCGCGCACAGGCACTGGCGGTTCCAGAGGGCATGATGAGCCCGACTGGCTCCAGCCGGGCTCATCATGCTCTACGGGACGCTCCACTCCTCGAGCACGGTTCCGGTCGCGGCGTCGAGGACGCGCGTGGACTTGAGCGCGAGGCCCTGCCTGCGCAGAGGCTCCTCGGGCGACATGCCCTGCCCCACGCCCGGGAAGACGGGCCGGCCATGCGGCACGCTGGCCGTCGCGCGTGTCAGGAAGAAGGTGTCGTAGCCGACGGCCAGGAACAGGCCGAACACGTCGGTCCCGCCCACCACCGCCAACGTCCCGTCGTGGAGCCCGAGCTTCTGCCAGGCCTCCTCGAACGGCGCCGTCGCGGGATTCCAGAGGATCGCGTTGGGATTGGCCGGATCGTGGACGATGCGATGCACGCGGCGGCTGAGCACGATCCGCTTGCGCGCCTTCTCCTTGGGGCCGCCCTCGGCCGAATGCCGCCCATTGGCCACTGCCGAGACACGGTCGAGCGACGACTGGTAGAAATGCTGGTCCGCGGGGATCTTGAGCTGCTCGGGGAAGGAGCCGTCCGAGTTCGCGATCATGCCTTCGCGCGAAACGATCGCGTAGCCTTCGATTCTGGGTCGCTTGCTCATCGGTGGAACACCTCGCCGGACGCCGCTGGCGCCAGCGCTGCGGCGCCTGGAACAACGCGGACGCCGGCCGATGGATGCGGGTCGTGCCCCGCACTGCCCGCTGTGGAGCCTAAAGCATGTTCCGTTCGGCTGGAATCAGCCGAACGGAACATGCCTTGCGAAACTTCGATCACAAGTGCGCCCTAGCATGCTCCCCGCGCCGGCAAAAATCCCCTGCCGCCGGAGCGGCAGGGGGAAGCAAGGTCAAGCCGGCTTGATGCCGAGCGCCACGATGCGCGGGATGACGGTGGCCTTCAGCACCTCGTAGTCCTTCATGACCTCCTCGTGCGGCATCGGCTTCTCGGTAAGGCCGAAGCTGTCCATCATCTTGCGTCCCGGCTCGGAATCGGCGGCGGCGACCCAGAGGTCGGACATGCGCTTCACGACCTCCTTTGGCGTCGCCGCCGGCGCTGCAAGCGCGAGCCAGCCGCGCACGACGAACATGTCGTCCGTGAAGCCCTGCTCGATGGAGGTCGGCAGATCGGGGAACTTGCCGGCCCGGACCCGTGCAGGCGCCGCGATCGGCTTGATCTCGCCCTTGATCAGCAGGGCGTTGAAGGCCTGGGGACTTCCCATCGCGGCCTGCAGCTGGCCCGCGCCCATGTCCTGCCACATCGGCGTCTCGCCCTTGTAGTTCACCACCTCGATCTCGAGGCCGAACTTGTCGTTGAGGCCCTGGGCGAAGATGTGCGCCGACGAGCCGAGCGCCCAGGAACCGAAGTTCACCTTGTTCTTGCGGGCGTATTCAACGAACTCCTTGAGGTTGTTCGCCGGCACCGACTTGTGCACCACCACCGGCAGGACACCTGACGAGGTTCCCGAGATGATCGTGAAGTCCTTGTCGGGATCGAACCCGAGCGTCTTGAACATGACCCGGTTCTGCACGAGCGTGCTCGAGACCGAATGCAGGAAGGTGTAGCCGTCGGCCGGTGCGCGCGCGACCTGGGCCGCGCCGATGTTGCCGCTGGCCCCGGGCTTGTTGTCGATGATGACCTGCTGTCCGGTCGCCTGCTGGACATGCTGGCCGAAGGCGCGGGCGATGCCGTCCGTGAGGCCGCCCGCGGGGAAATTGACCACGATGGTGATCGGCTTGTTCGGCCAGGCCGACTGGGCGCGGACGATGGCCGGGCTCGCGATGGCGAGGCCTGCTCCGGCGCGGAGCAGCATGCGTCTTGTCGTACTCATCCTATGATTCTCTTGCCTCCTGGCGTCTCCTTGCGGGGCGATGCATAGCGAGTGAGACTGGACGTTGCCAGTCGGCAGCGCCTACCGATCTCCGCAGCGCGGAATGCGAGCCTGCTGGGCGAGGCGCCCCCGGATTGGTAAGACAGGCGCGCTCCAAGACTTCGTTTCAGGAAAGAACGCCATGACCGACGCAGTGCTGCGCTCCACCGAGGGGCGGATCGGCATCCTCACCGTCAACAACCCCCCTGTGAATGCCTTGGCGGCCGCCGTCCGCGACGGCATCAAGGAGGGCGTCGAAGCCTTCGGCCGGGATCCCAACATCGACGCCATCGTGCTGATCGGCGGCGGTCGCACCTTCATCGCCGGCGCCGACATCCGCGAGTTCGGCAAGCCGCCACAGGGCGCGAACCTGAACGACGTCATCGCGACAATGGAGAACTGCCCCAAGATCATCGTGGCGGCCCTGCACGGGACCCCGCTGGGCGGTGGCCTGGAGACGGCGCTGGGCGCGCACTACCGCGTGGCGCTGCCCTCGACGCGCGTCGGCCTGCCCGAAGTCCATCTCGGCCTCCTGCCCGGCGCCGGCGGCACGCAGCGCCTGCCTCGCCTGACGGGCGCCAAGTACGCGCTCGACGCCATCCTGTCGGGCCGGCACATCCCCGCCCCCGAGGCCAAGAACAAGGGCATCATCGACGCCATCGTGGAGGATGACCTGCTGAAGGGCGCCATCGCCCATGCCCAGATGCTGGTGGCGCAGAACGCCCCGCGCCGGCGCGTGCGCGACCTCACCGTCACGCTCGAATCTCCCGACCTGTTCGCCGAGACCGAGAAGGCGATCGCGCGCCGCGCCCGCGGCTTCAAGGCCCCGTGGAACATCATCAAGTGCGTGCAGGCGGCGGTCGAGCTGCCGTTCGACGAGGGCATGAAGCGCGAGCGCGAACTCTTCGTCGAGCTGGTCACGTCGCCGGAATCCGCGGCACAGCGCTACTACTTCTTCGCCGAGCGCGAGGCGGCCAAGGTGAAGGACGTCCCGGCCGACACGCCGCAGCGTGAGGTCAAGAGCGCGGGCATCGTCGGCGCCGGCACGATGGGCGGCGGCATCGCCATGAACTTCGCCAATGCCGGCATCCCGGTCACCCTGCTGGAGGTCACGCAGGAGGCGCTCGATCGCGGGCTGAAGACCATCCGCACGAACTACGAGAACACCGCGAAGCGCGGCGGCATGAAGGCCGAGGACGTCGACAAGCGCATGGCGCTGATCAAGCCGACGCTCTCGTACGACGACCTCAAGGACGCCGACGTCATCATCGAGGCGGTGTTCGAGACGATGGAGGTCAAGGAGGGCGTCTTCACGAAGCTCGACGCCGTCGCCAAGCCGGGCGCGATCCTGGCGACCAACACGTCGGGGCTCGACGTCAACCAGATCGCCAACTACACGAAGCGGCCGGGTGACGTCATCGGCATGCACTTCTTCTCGCCGGCCAACGTCATGAAGCTGCTGGAGAACGTGCGCGGCAAGGCGACGGAGAAGGACGTCATCGCCACCGTGATGTCCCTCAGCAAGAAGATCGGCAAGATCCCCGTTCTGGTCGGCGTCTGCGAAGGCTTCGTCGGCAACCGCATGCTGCGCCAGCGCGGCGTGCAGTCGGCCTACATGCTGGAGGAAGGCGCGCTGCCGCAGCAGATCGACAAGGTGATCTACGACTACGGTTTCCCGATGGGCCCGTTCGCCATGAGCGACCTCGCCGGCAACGACGTGGGCTGGCGCATCCGCCAGGGCAAGAAGGAGAAGGAGCAGCGCAACGTCCGCTATACGGGCTACATCGCCGACGCGATCTGCGAACTCGGCCGCTTCGGCCAGAAGACCGGCGCCGGCTACTACAAGTACAACCTGCCCGACCGCACCCCGATCCCCGATCCCGAAGTCGAGAAGATCATCGAGGAAACCTCGAAGAAGCTCGGCATCACGCGGCGCGCCATCTCCGACCAGGAGATCCTCGAGCGCTGCCTCTATCCCATGGTCAACGAGGGCGCCAAGATCCTCGAGGAGGGCATGGCCCAGCGCGCGCTGGACATCGACGTGATCTGGGTCAACGGCTACGGCTGGCCGGTCTATCGCGGCGGCCCGATGTGGTGGGCCGACAATGTGGTCGGCCTGAAGGCCATCCACGATGCCCTGCTGAAGTACCGCGACCTGTCGGGCGAGGCTTTCTGGGAGCCGGCTCCCCTGCTGAAGAAGCTGGTGCAGGAAGGCAAGAAGTTTTCTAGCGTCTGATCCAACGTACCGACTGACGATCTTCGAACAACCTCAAGGAGGAACCAGATGGCTGACGCCGTTATCGTCTCGACCGCCCGCACGCCCATCGGCAAGGCATTCCGCGGAGTCTTCAACGACACTCATGGCGCCGACATGGGCGCCCATGTCATCAAGCACGCCGCCGAACGCGCCAAGGTCGAGCTGGGCGAGGTCGAGGACGTGATCCTGGGCTGCGCTGCGCCCGAGGGCACGACCGGCTCCAACGTGGCCCGTGTCGCGGCGATCCGCGCCGGTGCGCCCGTCAGCGTGTCCGGCGTGACCGTCAACCGCTTCTGCTCGTCGGGCCTGCAGACCATCTCGATGGCCGCGCAGCGCGTGCTGGTCGACAAGGTGCCGGTGATGATCGCAGGCGGCCTCGAATCGGTCTCGCTGGTGCAGGGCCCGCCGGGCGGCAACAAGAACCGCCTGGTCAATCCGTGGGTGCAGGAGCACTGCCCGGGCATCTACCACACCATGATCCAGACCGCCGACACGGTGGCGGCGCGCTACAACATCAGCCGCGAGTACCAGGACGAGTATTCGCTGCAGAGCCAGCTGCGCACCGCCGCGGCCCAGCAGGCCGGCAAGTTCGACGACGAGATCGTGCCGATGGAGACCACCATGCTGGTCACCGACAAGAATACCGGCGAGACCTCGAAGAAGACGGTGAAGCTCGCCAAGGACGAAGGCAACCGGCCCGACACCAACATGGAGGGCCTCAGCAAGCTGCAGCCGGTGATGGGTCCGGACAAGTGGATCACCGCCGGCAATGCCAGCCAGCTCTCCGACGGCGCGTCGGCCGCGGTCGTCATGAGCGACGCCGAAGCCGCCAAGCGCGGCCTGAAGCCGCTCGGCATCTACAAGGGGCTGGTCGTGGCAGGCTGCGAGCCCGACGAGATGGGCATCGGGCCGGTCTATGCGATCCCCAAGCTGCTGAAGCGCTTCGGGCTCAAGATGGACGACATCGATCTCTGGGAGCTGAACGAGGCCTTCGCGGTGCAGGTGCTCTACTGCCGCGACAAGCTCGGCATTCCCAACGAGAAGCTGAACGTGAACGGCGGCTCGATCTCGATCGGCCATCCCTTCGGCATGACCGGCGCGCGCTGCACCGGTCACGCCCTGATCGAGGGCCGCCGCCGCAAGGCCAAGAACGTGGTCGTGACGATGTGCATCGGCGGCGGCATGGGCGCGGCCGGCCTGTTCGAGGTCGTGCACTGAAGACAGGACAGGCGCCACGGCGCGCCGACGGGCGCGTCGTGGCGATCCACGAAGAGGAGCGGGGGGAGTAATGAAAGCGCGTCATCTACTGGCCGCGGCGTTGATCGCCGTTGCGGCCTCGGCCGGCCATGCGCAGACCGGCGCACAGCAGCAGCCACTTCCACCTCCAGAAAGGCCGTCGGACGACCAGATCCGCGCGGCACGATCGCTGGCAAACACCGACTGGGGCAAGGGCCTGCCCGCATTCTCCTTTGCGCTCAGCAAGGTCCCCATGACGCAGTATGACGGCGGTGCCGCCAGGCAGGCCGGGACGTACAATTTTCCCGTGAGCAAGAACATCGCGGGCGTCTACATGACGCTCGAGCCGGGAGCCATCCGAGAGCTGCACTGGCATGCCGATGCAGCCGAATGGGCTTATGTCATCGAGGGCCGGTCGCGCATCACGCTGACCAGCCCGGAAGGACAGGTGCAGATCGCGGACGTCGACGCCGGCGGCATCTGGTATTTCCCGCGCGGCTGGGGCCACAGCATCGAAGGGCTGGGGCCCAACGGAACAAAGTTCATCCTCGTCTTCAACAACGGCGAATTCACCGAACAATCCACCTTCAGCATCACCGACTGGATTTCCAACACGCCGATGTCGATGCTCAAGGAATATCTCGGCTGGACGGATGAACAGATCGAGCGGCTTCCAAAGAAGCAGGTCTACATCTCCCGCGCAGCCCCGGCTACGCCTCCCATCGCCGATGCCCGGCCACGCGACTCCAGCGCGCCCCCGATGCCTCTGACCCACGTCTACCAGTTGCGCGAGCGGAAGCCGACCTCGGTGGTCGCAGGCAATTCGCTGCGGCTCGTATCGGCGCGCGAGTTCCCGGCCAGCTTCAACATGACCGGCGCGATCGTTCGGCTCGAACCCGGCGCGATGCGTGGGCTGCACTGGCATCCCAATGCGGACGAGTGGCAGTTCGTCCTGACCGGAACGATGGAGCTGAGTGTCTTCGCTTCCGGCGGCAAGGCAGGCCTCAGCCGGCTCGATGCCGGCGATGTGGGCTATGTCCCCAAGGGGTATGGGCACGCGCTCAAGAATCCGTCGAAGGACGTCCCCGCGGAGATTCTCATCGTATTCAACGCAGGCGACTACCAGAGCATCGAGCTCGACGACTGGATGGCGACCAACCCGTCGAATGCGCTGGCGGATACGTTCCAGGTACCGCCGAACCTGGTGGACCGCCTGCCCCGCGCCCCACGGAAGTTCGCGGTGCCCTGAGAGTCGCAATCGTCCGGAAGCCGGGCGTCACCGCCGGTTGCGGCGCAGGTCCTCCTCGTCCTTCCACATCAGGAACTGCGGGCCGAGATCGGCGATCGTGGTGGCGCCCATCTGGGCCATGCTGATGTCTATCTCCCGGCGAAAGATGTTCAGGGCCATGGCGGCACCGGGCTTGCCGCCCGCGGTGACGCCGTAGAGCGTCGGACGGCCCACGAACACGAACTTGGCGCCCGAGCACAGCGCGACCAGCACGTCGAGGCCGCGGCGCACGCCGCCGTCGAGCATGACCGTCATCTTGTCGCCGACGGCATCGCGGATCGCCGGCAGGACCTCGAGCGGCGACGGCGCGAGGTCGAGCTGGCGGGCGCCGTGGTTCGACACCATCACGCCGTCGACGCCCAGCGCATGCGCCCGCACGGCGTCGTCCGGGTGCATGATCCCCTTGATCACGAAGCTGCCCTTCCAGAGCGCCCGGTATCGCTCGACATGCTTCCAGGTCATGGGGGCGCGGTTCTGGTAGGCGACGAGGTCGGCCACCTTCTCGGCCGAGGCGCCCGGGCCGGCATATTTCGCCCAGTTGTCGAAGTACGGTGTGCCGTGCTTCATCCATTCCATCATCCAGCCCGGGTGCAGTAACGCCTCGAACTTGGTCTTCCAGCTGAGTTTCAGCGGGCGTCCGAAGCCGTTGCGGATGTTGCGCTCGCGGTTGGAGCCTTCCGGCACGTCGACGGTGAAGACCAGGGTCCGCAGGCCGGCATCCGCCGCGCGCTTGATCAGGTCCTCCGACACCGCCTCGTCCTTGGCGGAATAGAGCTGATACCAGCCGTGGTCGGGCGCAAGCCGGCCGAGATCCTCGATCGAGGCGGTGCTCGATCCGGACATGATGAAAGGCACGTTGGCGTCGCGGGCCGCCTCGGCCAGCATCAGGTCGGCGCCGCGGCGGAACAGGGAAGCCAGTCCCGTCGGCGCGATGCCCACCGGGCTCGAATAGGTCCGGCCGAACAGCGTCGTCGACTGGTCGCGCACGGAAACGTCGACCAGATAGCGCGGCACGATGCGCGCCTTGCGAAAGGCCTGTTCGTTGGTGACGAGGCCGACCTCGTCGTCGGTGCCTCCTTCGATGAAATCGTAGGCGATCTTGGGCAGCCGCTTCTTGGCGAGCTTGCGCAGATCCTCGATGTTGACGACGCCCTGCATGTCCTGGCTCCCGCTCCTCCGCCGATCCGATCGGTCTTTCTCACAGCCTGCCACGGCGATGCCACGGACCGCCATGCATTTCGCGCAGCCAAGCCCTCTGGGGGAAGCCGTGCTCGCGACATTCGCCTGGGCTAGCGTTCGAGCTGCCATGGCCGACCTGATCCTGCACCACTACGACTTTTCCAACTTCGCCGAGAAGGCGCGCCTCATGCTGGGCTACAAGGGCCTGGCCTGGCGCGGCGTCGAACAGCCGCCGATTTTGCCCAAGCCGGATCTCGCGCCGCTGACCGGCGGCTACCGGCGCATCCCCGTGCTGCAGGACGGCGCCGACCTGTGGTGCGACACGCGGCTGATCGCGCGCGAGCTGGAGCGCCGCGTGCCCGACCCGACCTTCTTCCCCGAAGCGACGCGCGGCGCGGCGGATGCCATCGCCTGGTGGGCGGAGCATCAGCTGATGCGCCCCGTGGCGCTGTTCGTCTCGGGCGTGAACGCCGACCATATGCCGGCGGGCCTGCACGAGGACCGTGCCCGGGTGCACGGCGTGCCGCCGCCCTCGATCGAGGCGGTGCGCAAGGCCGCGACGCGCAACCTGCATCTCGTGCGGCCGCAACTCGCCTGGCTGGCCGACATGCTGTCGGACGGGCGTCCGTACCTGCTGGGCGACATGCCCTGCATCGCCGATTTCGCCGCCTACCACGTGGTATGGTTCTTCCGCGGCCGGCACATCGACTGCCGCGGCGAGCTCGCCCCCTATCCACGCCTGCTGGCCTGGCGTGACCGCATGGCCGCAATCGGGCACGGCCAGCGTGTCGATATCGCGCCGGCCGAGGCGCTCGCCGAGGCGCGCGCGGGACAGCCCGCGCCTCCCCGCCCGTCGCAGCCGCAGGAGGGCGATCCCCGACCCGGCGAGCGGGCGCGCGTGCGGCCGGCCGACAATGCCCGAGACTGGGTGGAAGGCGAGGTGGGCTTCATCGACGCCCACGAGATCGCGCTCCTGCGCGACGATCCGGATGTCGGGCGCGTCGCGGTGCACTTTCCGCGGCTCGGCTACGACTGGCGCCGCGCCTGAACCGGATCGGCGTGTCGAGCTGCGAAGCGATCTATCCCGAGCCCGTCGATCGGCGTGTTGGTCCGGCCGGTCGCCACCAGTTCGGCCATCATCGCGCCGGTCCCGGGGCCGAGCTGAAAGCCATGCGCCGAAAAGCCGAACTGATGGTAGATGCCCTCCGATGTCGAACTGGGCCCAACCACCGGGATGTCATCCGGCATGCGTGCCTCGATGCCGGCCCAGGCGCGCACGATCGTCGCATCGCGCATCGCCCGAAACAGCTCCCACACCGTGCGCGCGCTGGCCGTGAGCTTGGTCCAATCCAGCACGGTGCGATTCTCGTCGCGATAGGGCACCGCGAGATGGCCGCCACCGACCACCACCGTGCCGTTGGCGAGCTGCTTGAACGAGAGCTTGCGCCCGCGCAGAATCACGACGGGCTCGATGAAGTGCGGCACCCGGCTGGTGACCATCAGCATCGGTGCGATGACCTCGAGAGGAACCGGTTCTCCGAGTTGCGCGGCGATGCGGTCGGCCCACGCACCCGCGGCGTTGACGACCTTGGGAGCCTCGATCGGCCCGTCGCTGGTCTCGACCCGCCACACCGAGCCATTGCGCGCCAGGCCCGTGACTCGCACGCCCTCCAGGACCACCGCGCCCTTCTCGATCGCGCGGCGGCGGAAGGCCTGGGTCGTGCGGAAGGGATCGGCGGCGCCGTCGCGCCGCGAGACCACGCCGCCGGGGCAGTGGTCCGACACCGCCGGCACGAGGCGCTTGAGCTCGGCCCCGTCGATCAGCTCCTCATGGGCGAAGCCCCTCAGCCGCAGATCGTCGACGCGCGCTGCGAAGGACGTCAGCTCCTCCCCGCTCTCGGCGACAAGCACCGTGCCGTGGCTGGAGAAGCCGCAATCGTCGCCGACGAGATCCTCGATCCCCTCCCAGATCGCCATCGACGCGATCGACAGCGGGATCTCCGCGACATGGCGAGCAAGCTGGCGCACCCCGCCGGCATTGACGCCCGACGCGTGGCGGCCGGCATAGTCCTTCTCGACAAGGACCGGTTTCACTCCGCGCAGCGCCAGGTGGAGCGCCGTGGAGCAGCCATGGATGCCGCCGCCGATCACGACCACGTCGGCGGTGCGCGTCATGCTAGCGCTCCACCGCCTTGCGTTCGCTCTCGCTGATCGGCAGCGAGGCGAGCTCCGCCAGAGTGATCGGCTTCACCGGCGGACGCAGACGATAGTAGCCGACCTCGGCCGGCGTCGACTTGCGCTGTGCCGCGATCAGCTCCGTAATCGTGAGCCCGCACAGCCGCCCCTGGCACGGACCCATGCCACAGCGCAGGAACGCCTTCATCTGGTTGGGCCCCTCGCACCCCATGTCGGCCGTGGCACGGACCTGAGCGGCCGTCACCTCCTCGCAGCGGCAGGCCAGCGTGCCTCCCTCCGGCTGGCGAAAGGAATCGGCCGGCCGGTTCAGCGTGTCGAGAAAGGCGCGGCCCATCTCCTCACGCTGCAGGCGCTGGCGCACGATCTGCGGATCGCCAAGTCTCGCCTCGGGCCGCAGGGCCCGCACCGCCGCCATCGCCGCCAGCCTGCCGCGCTCCGCCGCCGCGGTGCCGCCGGCGATGCCGGCGCCGTCCCCGGCCACCGCAATGCCCGGCACCGAGCTGCCGAAGTCATCGTCAAGCACCGGCCGGAAACAGAGCTGCCGTGTATCCCAGCGATGGGCCACGCCCGCCGCCATGGCAAGGTTGACGTTGGGCACGACGCCCTGATGCAGAAACAGAAGGTCGGCGGGCAGGCGGCCGCCGTCAAAGGCGACCTCGAGCAGCCTCTCCTCTCCCAGCGCCTCCAGCCGCGACACCTTGCGCACCGGCACCCTGGCCTTGACCTCGCGGAGCAGCGCCAGCCCCTTCGCGAAATACGGCGACAGGAGGAAGTCGGGCAGATAGGGGGCGGCGCGGAGCAGGTTGAGCGGCGGAGTCGTGTCGAGAATCGCGTCGATGCGCCCGCCGGCGCGCAGGAGCTGTGCGGCCAAAAGCCATAGAAGCGGCCCGGTACCCGCGAGGACGGTGCGGCCCGACGGCAGCAGCCCATGCGCCTTCAGCGCCGTCTGCGCCGCGCCGGCCGTCATGACGCCGGGTAGCGTCCAGCCCGGGATGGGGAATGGCCGCTCCTGGGAGCCGGTTGCGATGATGACGCGGCGGGCCTCCAGGATGCGCGCCTTGCCATCGACCGACACGCCGATGCTGCGCTGCGGGTCGAGGCTCCAGACGGTTGCGCCGTTCACGATCAGCGCACCGCTGCTCAGGGCTTCCTCCGCCAGTGCTGCCCCCGCCCAGTACTCCTCGCCGAGGATCCCGCGCTCCGTGACGGGCGTGGTGCGGATCGCACGATAGATCTGGCCGCCGACACCGGGGTTCTCGTCGAACAGCACGGTCCGAAGGCCGGCACGCGCAGCCAGCGACGCCGCCGCAAGGCCGGCGGGCCCGCCGCCGATCACCGCGAGATCGTAGGAAGAGGCAAGGTCAGCAGCGTTCATCTGGGTCATCGTCCAGCCATGCGCTTGCCGTGCTGGGTCTCCACCGTCATGCCTTCGCGCACCGGCACCAGGCAGCCCTGCCGGCTGCCGACGCCGTCAACCGTCACCAGGCAGTCGAAGCACACCCCCATCAGGCAGTAGGGTGCCCGCGGGGCGCCGCCAACCGGGGTCGTGCGGCAACGGTCGATCCCTGCCGCCAGCAGCGCCGCGGCGACCGTGTCGCCGATCCGCGCCCGGACGACCTTGCCGTCGACCGTCAATGCGACGGAGGCGCCGGCCTCAGCGAGCCTCTTGAACATGGAACCTCCGGGCACTGAAGGGAGCGACCAGCGCCTTGTCGAGGGCGCCTCGGGCGATCATCGGGGCGATGGTGAGCGCATGGTTCGCAGCCAGCGTCACGCCGGAATGGCAGCAGACGGTGAAGGCGCCGGGGTGGCTTTCCGACTCGTCGTAGATCGGGAAGCCGTCCTGCGTCATCACCCGGATGGCGCTCCAGGTGCGCACGACGTTGGCGCTGCCCAAGAGCGGGAACATGCGGACAGCACGCTCGGCCTCGGTGGCGCTGACGCCCAGCGTCAGGCCCGCAGGATCGGTGCTCTCCTCCTTCGAATCGCCGATCATGACGGTACCCTCGTCGGTCTGGCGCAGGGTGACGACGGGGTAATTCAAGAACGGCCGCAGCCGCTCCGTCACCACGATCTGGCCGCGCTCCGGCTTCATCGGACAGTCGAGACCGACCATGGGAGCCAGCCGCATGTTGGCGTTGCCGGCCGCCAAGGCCACACGACCCGCACGGACCTCGCCCCGCGAGGTGCCGAGACGGAACTCGCCGCCTTCCCGCGTGATGTTCTCGACTCCATGACCGGGAAGATAGGCGACGCCGCGGGCACGCGACGCGGCATGCAGCGCGCGGAACAGGCGCAGCGAGTTCACGTGGCCGTCGAGCGGACAATAGCTTCCGCCCACCACCTCGGGACCGATGTCGGGCAGGATCTTCGCCACCTGCGAATGGTCGAGAATCTCGGTCCTGTAGTCGACGATGCCTGGCTGGTTGTGCAACCGCTTCAGGGTGTTGGCGCGCGCCTCCAGCTCGCGCTCCGACAGCGCCAGATGGAAGCCGCCGGGGCGCTGGAAACAGACGTCGAGACCCGTCTCTTCCTTCAGCAACCCGGCGAAGCCCCCCCAGGCGTTGGACGAGCGGATGGTCCAGCCGGCATAGGGCGCCAGCCCAAGCCCTTTGCTCTGTACCCAGACCAGCGCGAAGTTGCCGCGGCTGGCACGCACCGCGCGATCCCCCTCGTCGAGCACGGCTACGCGGCAGCCTTCCCGTGCCAGGCCCCAGGCGGTGGCGACGCCGACCAGGCCTCCTCCCACCACCGCGACATCGAACGCGTCAGCGGCCATTGGCGGCCCTTCCGATCAGCAGCCGCTCCAACCCGCTGGCGCGATCGAGTGCGACAAGGGCGAAGACGGTGATGGCTATGACACAGGCCGACACCGAGGTGACCAGAGGATCGATATTGTCCTGGATGTAGAGGAACATGCGCACCGGCAGGGTCTCGGTGCCGGGCGCGGCGATGAACACGGTCATCGTGACCTCGTCGAAGGAGTTGATGAAGGCGAGCGCCCATCCGCTCACCAGCCCAGGCAGCACCAGCGGCAGGATAACCCGCTTCAGGACCACCCATTCCGACGCGCCGAGCGAGATCGCGGCATGCTCGATGGAGCGATCGAGGCCCACCGCCGAGGCCAGCGTCAGGCGCAATGCGAAAGGCAGCACGACGACGATGTGAGCCAGCACCAGTCCGGCGAACGTGCCGCCCAGCCCGATCTCGGTGAAAAAGCGCAGAAAGGCGATGCCCAGCACGACGTGCGGGATCATCAGCGGCGACATGAAGAGCGCGGTCATCGCCTCGCGGCCGCGGAAGCGGTAGCGGGCGATGGCGAGCGCCGCAGGGACCGAGAAGATGACGGCAACGGCAGAGGACAGCGCACCCAGCACCAGGCTGCGCCAGAAGGCCGAGACGAACTCCGGATAGCGGCCGATGGCACGGAACCAGCGTAGCGACCAGTCGTCCGTCGGGAAGGACAGGAAGCCTTCGGGCGTGAAGGCGACCCAGCATACGACGAGGATGGGGGCCAGCATGAAGGCGACGAACACCGCATGGTAGGCAAGGGCCACCGGTCCGTTCCGGGTCATGGTGCGGGCCTCATCCGAACACCTGCGCATAGCGCCGCTCGACCAGCCGGCTGGCAACGGCCACGATGGCGAGCAGCGCAATCAGGAGCAGCACGGCGACGACCGCTCCCAGCGGCCAGTTCAGCGTGTTGAGGAACTCGTCGTAGGCGAGCGTCGACGCGACCTTCAGCCGCCGGCCGCCGATGATGGCGGGCGTTGCGAAGGCGCTGGCGGCCAGGGCGAACACGATGATGGCACCGGACAGGATGCCCGGCATGACCTGCGGCAGCACGATGCGCCGCAGCACCGTGAACGGGCCCGCCCCCAGCGCGACGGCCGCATTCTCGACCTGGGGGTCGAGGCGCTGCAGTGCTGCCCAGACGGCCAGCACCATGTAAGGCATCAGCACGTGGCTGAGCGCCACGATCACGCCGGTCTCGGTGAACATGAAGGGCAGCGGCTCGCCGATCAGGCCGAGTGCGGCCAGCGCCTTGTTCACGAGGCCCGAGCTGCCGCCGAACAGCAGCGCCCAGCCAAGCGTACGTGCCACGACCGAGATCAGGAGCGGCCCCAGGATCACCAGCAGGAACAGGCCGCGCCAGGGGGTCCGCATGCGGTTCAGGATATAGGCCTCGGGCGCTCCGAGGATCGCCGTCAGCAGGGTGACCAAGAAGGCGATGCGGAAGGTCCGCGCGAACATCTCGAGATAGTAGGAATCCGTGAAGACCTCGCGCCAGTTCTTCAGGATGAAGACCGGCTCGATCCCCTTGTATTGCCCCCAGTCGTGGAACGACAGCACCACCGTCATGGCCAGCGGCACCAGCACGATGGCGCCGAAGAGAAGCAGTGCCGGCAGGCTGAGAACATAGGGAGCGGATTTCATGGCCCCGCCACGCCCCTCCCCCACGCGAGGTGCACCGCATCGCCCTCGCCCGGCATCGCCTCGCCGGTGTTCTGCCGGATGACGGTGACCAGCCCGTCGCCGGTCTCGACCTGATAGAGCCAGTGGTTCCCCTGGAAGATGCGGGTACGGACCCGACCGGCGAGACCGGTCGCGGCGAAGGCGATCTTCTCCGGCCGAACCGTGTCCCCCTTCACGAGGTTGGTCCTGCCGAGGAAGTTGGCGACGAAGGGCGTCGCCGGCCGCTCATAGGCTTCGTGCGGCGGCGCGACCTGTTCGGCGCGGCCGTGATTCATGACGACGACGCGGTCCGACAGAGCCATCGCCTCCGCCTGGTCGTGAGTCACCAGGATCGTCGTGGTGCCGACGCTGCGCTGGATCTGGCGCAGCTCGATCTGCATCTCCTCGCGCAGCTTGGCGTCGAGATTGCTGAGAGGCTCGTCGAGCAGGAGGATGCGCGGCCGGATGACCAGCGCGCGGGCAAGCGCCACGCGCTGCTGCTGGCCTCCCGAAAGCTGCCGCGGGAAGCGGCCGGCGAAAGCCGCAAGCCCGACCAGCTCCAGCGTCTCGGCGACCCGCGACCGACGCTCGGCCGCGCCGACTCCCTGCATTTCCAGTCCGAACCCGACATTCTCCGCGACGGTCATGTGTGGAAAGAGCGCGTAGCTCTGGAACACGATGCCCAGGCCGCGCCTCGCCGGCTTCACCGTCAGCAGGTCGCGCCCCTCCAGCCGTATGGTACCGCCGCTCGGTTCGACGAAGCCGGCAATCATCTGCAGCGTCGTGGTCTTGCCGCAGCCGGACGGCCCCAGCAAGGACACGAATTCGCCCTGCTCGACCGTGAGCGTCAGGCCATCGACGGCGGTGTGGGCGCCGAACCGCTTCGAGAGCTGGGCGAGTTCAAGGAAGGCCAATGGCGGTCTCCCCGGCGGGGACACGATGGGCAATGCCGCGATGCAGCCTGTAGAAGGCGTCTTGCGGCTGGTCCATGACCAGGATCTCGCGGTCGGGCAGCGTCAGAAAGAGCCCACGCAGCAGCCGCCCGATCGCGCCGTGCGCGAACACAGCCACCGTCCGAGCTTCCGCAAGCCGCGCAATGTCGGAAAATGCCGGCCGCACACGGGCGACCGCCATTTCGTAGCTCTCTCCCGCCGGCGGCCGGTAGGTCCAATGTGCCAGGCGTCGCGCCGCCATCTCGCCCGGCCAGCGACGCTCGATTTCCGGACCGGTGCAGCCGTCCCAGTCGCCCCAGCTCACTTCACGCAACCGATCGTCGAAGCACGCCTCGTCGTGCACCAGGCCGGCTGCCGGCCCCGCGATGGCCAGCGTCTCGCGCACACGACCGAGCGGGCTCGCCCGCACGGCCACTTTAGCCGGCGGACAGCCGGCGAGTCGCAGCTCCACCGCCAGGCGCCGGCCCATGGCCTCGGCCTGGGCGCGACCAGCCGCCGTGAGCGGCGAATCGAGATGGCCCTGCGCCCGCCGCTCGGCATTCCATGCCGTCTCGCCGTGGCGGAAGAGATAGATCGGATGGCGCACGCGTCCTCAGGCGTTCCCTAGCGCTCGACTTCACGGTTCCAGCGCTTCGTCCATTCCTGGCGATGGGCGTTTATGACGTCCCAATCGAACGCGATCACCTTCTTGGCCCGCGCGCCGACGGGAGCCATGCGCAGTTCCGGCATGTTGACGTCGACCTTTGTGTTGACCGGACCGTTGCCCATCTCCTTCGCCAGGATCGTCTGCACCGGCTCTGAGATCAGCACCTTGATGAACTCGTAGGCCAGCGGATCGATCGCGGTCTTGGCAACCGGGCAGGCCGAGGCGAGCAGAATGGGGGCACCCTCGTCGGGATAGACGAAATCGACGGGGAAGCCGGTATTGGCGAAGGCCTGCACGCGGCCGGTGCCCCATACGGCGATCTGCCCCTGGTCGGACTGAAAGAGCTCGGTCATCTTGCCGGGCGAAGGTTCGTAGACCAGCACGTTGGGATTGATCTGCTCCTTCATCACCTTGAAGCCGGGCTCGATGTTCTTCTCGCCGCCGCCGTTCAGGCGGGCGTACATCAGCAGCGTGTAGAGTCCGTAGGTGTTGTTGATCGGCGGGATCACCAGCAGCTTCTTGAACTTGGGGTCCTTGAGGTCGCTCCACGACGTCGGCGTGGTCCAGCCCTTGTCCTTGAAGGTCTTGGTATTGATCATGAAGCCCGTGCCGGTCTGGCCGACGGCAACGGCCTTGTCGTCCTTGAACAAGGCTGCGGGATAGAGGTCACCCTTGTCGAGGCCGGGTATCCGGGCGCAGAAGCCAAGCTGGATCGCCTGGTACATCGGACCGTCATCGACGACCGCCACGTCGATCACCTGGTTGGCCTTCTGGGCCTGCAGCTTGGCCAGCGTGTCCGTCGAGTTGCCGGCGACATACTCGACCTTCACGCCGTGCTTCTGCTCGAAGGCCGGAATCACGTGCTTGCGCAGCTGCTGCTCCCACGAGCCGCCATAGGCCGCCACCGTGAGGGTCTTCGTCTGGGCCGATGCCGAGCCCGCTGCCATCAGGACGCCGGCTGCGGCTGCGGCGGCCAGCGCTTCCCGGTAGATCGAACGTTCCATCTGCCCCTCCTCCGACGGTCCCCGATCGCGACAGCCATGTTTTCGGTCCGTCATGGCGGCGTCAAATTCGAATTTTCCGGCTCTTTCATAACAGAATGTTATAAAGAGCGATGCGTGGCCCCAATCCCCGGCAGATCGAGGCATTCCGTGCCGTCGTCCTGACCGGCGGGGTCGGCGCCGCGGCAGCGCTCATCAACGTCAGCCAGCCGGCCGTCAGCCGACTGATCCGCGACCTTCAGAACCACCTCGGCCTGGTGCTGTTCGAGCGCCGCGGAACGGGGCTGGTGCCGACCAGCGAGGCGCTGTCTCTCTACGCCGAAGTGGAGCGAGCCTTCGTCGGTCTCGAGCGCATTTCCCAGATGGCGAGGGAACTGCGCACGCGGCGCGCCGGCTTTCTTCGCATTGCCGCCTTGCCGGCACTGGCCAACGGCTTCCTTCCGCGCTTCGTCGGCCATTTCCTGAAGGGCCGGCCCAAGCTCGACATCGTGCTCTCCGGACTGGTGTCGCACGCCGTGCTGGCCTCCGTAGCACAGGGACAGTGCGACCTCGGCTTCGCCGAGGCGTCGATCGAGCACGCCGCCGTCCTGCGCGAGCCGATGCCTCCCGCCCCGTTCGTCGCGGTACTGCCGCAGGACCATCGCCTTGCCCGCCGCAAGCGGCTGCGCCCTCCCGACTTCGAGGGCGAGAACTTCATCTCCCTTGGCCCTTCGTCCCTGTCACGATTCCGCATCGACCGCCTGTTCGCCGAGCACGGCGTCAGCCGAGTGGTGCGCATCGAGACTCCGCTTTCGGAGATCGCCTGCGCGCTCGCAGGCTCCGGAGCGGGTATCGTGCTATGCGAGCCCTTCACCGCGACGGAATACGCGACGCGTGGCATCGTGGTGCGACCGTTCGAGCCCCGGATAGACTTCGAATTCTCCACGCTCGTGCCGGCAAACCGAAGCGTGCCGCCGGTTGCGCGCGAATTCATCGATGGCTTCCGCGCGCACGTTGCGCAGTTTCTCCGCCGCGAAGTGTGGCGCTCCGAGCGCCGCGTCAACCGAAGCGCACGCCGTACTCGGCAGCGATCGCCATGACCTGCGGCGGCGCCAGCGGCGCCGCCCTGGCGGCGCGATCGAAATGACGGAACATCTCTGCCGCCTGCAGGCCGGGCTCGGCTACGACCAGCAGCCTGACGGTCCCCGGCGTGTCATTGCGGAAGCCGTGCCGGACTCCCGGCCGGAAGCGCACGAGGCTGCCCGGTCCGGCCCGGCGTTCGCCTCCATCGGCGATCAGCGTCAGTTCCCCTTCCATTACGTAGAGCATCTCGTCGTCCTCGGCGTGCACGTGCGGCGGTACGAAATAGCCCGGCGGGATGGGATGCTCGGCAAGAAACAACCCGTCGTCGCGCTTCACGATCATCGGTGCTCCCAGAACGTCCAGCGTCTCGTTCATGTCGCCCTCCTCGGTTGTCGATGTCGCATCAGTAGGCCGAAGAGCGCCGCGATGCCGTCGCTCGTTCTGGACAGATCGTTCGCTCCGCCGAACAATCCCCCATGGACTCCTTTTCGGGCATCGAAGCGTTCGCCGCCGTCGTCGAGCGCGGCAGCTTCACCGCCGCTGCGGCGGCGCTGCAGACCGCCAAGTCCTCGGTGAGCGAAACGGTGCGCGCGCTCGAGGACAGGCTCGGCGTGCGCCTGCTGGAACGGACCACGCGACGCGTGCGGCCGACCGAGGCCGGCGAGGCGTTCTATCGCCACTGCCGGCGGCTGATCGAAGACGCCGCGGCCGCACGCCGCGAAGCGCAGGCCGCCGCCAGGGTGCCGGCGGGCCGGCTGCGGGTCGGTGCGCCGGACGGCTTCGCCGAACGCTACATCGTGCCGGGCCTCGGCGCGTTCCTGTCCGACTATCCGACCATCGAGATCGACCTGGTGCAGTCGGCCGGGGCGGCGGACCTCGTCGAGCAGGGGCTGGATCTCGCCATCCGGATCGTCGAGCGTCCCGAGCCGCGACTGGTCGTGCGTCGGATCGCGAGCTCACGGGTGGTCATCGTGGCGTCGCCGGGCTACCTCGCGACGGCCGGGACTCCCGCGAAGCCGCACGACATCCTTCGACACCAGCTGATCGGCTTCACCCCCTTGCCGTGGCGCGACAGCTGGCGCCTCGGCCGCGAAACCGTCGCGGTCCGTCCGCGGATCCTCACCAACAACTCCGAATCGCTGCGGGCGGCCGCGTTGGCCGGGCTCGGCCTTGCGGCCCTGCCCGAATGGCTGGTGGCCGATGCGCTGGTGGCAGGACAGCTTGTCCGCGTGCTGGCCGGGCACGACACGCCGTCCGGCGGCATCTATGCGGTCTATCCGACCAACCGCCTGCTCGCCTCCCGCGTGCGCCTGTTCGTCGACCACATCGCCCGGGACCTGCGCCGCCGCGGACTACCGCGCTGAGGCAAGCATGAAGGTGAGCTCGTGCTTGTTGTGATGCAGGTGGAGCACGCGCGCGCCGGGAATGGAGGCGAAGGTCTCGGCGGCCTCGTGGTCGGTCCGGCCCTGGAACTTGATCGTGCAGACGAAGCTCCGTGCCGTGCCGGCGGCGCGCCAGCGCTGGACCAGGTTGAGCAGGCGCTCGGGGTAGCACGCGACGTCCGAGAACAGCCAGTCGACGGCGCCGACGGCCCGCGGATCCAGGGCGAAGGCGCTCTCGCCGCGCCAGGACACGCCCGGCATGGCGACCACCTGCGGATCAAGCGGCGCCTTGTCGACGGCCACCACCTCCGCTCCCAGCCGCGCCAGCACCCAGGTCCAGCCGCCCGGCGACGCACCGAGATCGAGGCAGCGCTCGCCCGGGCATGGCCACCGGCCGAGCCGCACCAGCGCCTCCCACAGCTTGAGGTAGGCGCGGCTGGGCGGGCCGCTCCGATCCTCGACGAACGCCACCTCGCCGTTCGCGAAGGGCGAGCTGCAGCGCGCCGCGGCCAGCAGCCGATCGGGCGCCAGCAGCGTCCATGAGCCGAGCGGTGCTTTCGGAGCGGCGGCGGGAAAGACCATCGGCCTGGCCGACACGTGTGGAAGCCGTTCCTGGATCAGCGCGGCCCGGCGATGATGCAGCGGTGCGTACATCGCCCAGTTCCGCTGGACGTCGCGCAGCGCCTTTGCCGCCATGCCGATGGAGGCGACCGGCAATTCGATGCAATCGTACCAGGTGTTGGCGGCCCAGGCCGCCGCTACGGCCGGACCATCGCCGATGAACAGCCGGCCGTGACGGCGGAGGTCGCATCCCGCGCGGCGCAATTCCTCTTCGAGCTGAGCTTCGTACCCCTCGGGCGCAAGATAGGCAGTCGTCATCGAGGGGACCCTAATCCATCGCGCGGGGCTTCGGCACCGCGAGTCCGCCGCACGCAGCGCGACCGCTCGCAGCGACTGGTATTTTTTTCAATCTTTTCGTAACCAACGATCCATGGCCCGGCTGTCAAAGCTTGTGCTAGGAAAGTTTTGCTAACGAGGAGGGCAAGATGATCAATCGTAGGCTGCTGATCGGCGCGACGCTGGCCAGCTCCATCCTGGTGGGAGGCGCTGCCGTTGCGCAGCAGGGCCAGCCCATCGTCGGGATCTCCACGGTCACGACCTACGCGGCCGATGCACGCATCACGGCGGTCGACACGGCCAACCGCACCGTCAGTCTCGCGTTCGACAACGGCGCCACGGCCGTCCGCAAGGTCGGCCCGACGGTTGCCAACTTCGCCCAGACCAAGGTGGGCGACATGGTCACGGTCGCCTTCGAGGACAGGCTGACTTTCGTGCTCTCGGGCCCCAACGCCAAGGTGCCGCGCGGCCGCGACGTCAGCGCGACCATCGCCGCGGCCGGCCCCAAGAGCGCCGCCGGCGCGTCCGCCGACCAGGCGGTCGCCAACTGGTGGGTCACCGGGGTGAACGCCTCTGCAGGCACGATCTCGCTGGTGAATCCCGCCGGTGGTCAGGTTAGGACCTACAACGTAGCCACGCCGGCAGGCCGCGAGCAGCTCCAGCGCGTCAAGCCGGGCGACTACCTGACGGCGATTGACAGCCAGATCGCAGTTGTCGCGATCACCCCCAAGTAAACATCAGGGAACGTCGCCGCGCTGGCCGGGCGGTTGCCCGGCCGGCGCCGATGCTTTCGGCGATGGCGCCTCTCCGGTCGCTTTCGTGGGTGCCGACAGCGCGCCGCGATAGCTGACATCGAGTCCATGCAGCTCGAGTGTCAGGGAGCCGCCGGCGATCCGACCGGTCGCGGATGCCGCACTGGTGGCACAGGTGGCCGCCTCGTGCAGCTTGAGGCTGCCGCTCACGGCGCCGCTTGCCGAGACGGCAAGCTGCAGAGGTAGCTCCCCGCAGGTGGGATGGATGAGGCGCCCAACCAGTTGCCGACCGCTCTGGCGCAGTTCGACCGACATCGGCGGCAGCGCGGTCTGGCCGCCCCCGGTCGCAGATCCAGACAGCGAACCTGCGAAGACTCCGTCGCCCCGCAGGGCGGTGGCCGAGGCAGCCGGAGGAGTCCGCGGCGGCGCAGGCAAGGCCGGCGCAGCCTCCAGCAGCGTCTGGCTTTGCGCGCGGTCCAGGTAGCCGGTCGGCGCCTGATCTCTGGCCTTCTGCCATTCGGCGATCATCTCCCGCGATCGGGGACCGAACGTCCCGTCCGAACCGCGCGTGTCGAACCCTTGCGCCGTCAACGCCATCTGGATGCGGCGCCGGTCGTTGACGCCGAGCTTGGCCTCGGCCTCCTTCACCTCTGGAGCGGGTTCCGCTGTCGTTGCAGCCTCCGTCGCACCGGTTGCCGTCCCGGATGACATCGTCGCCGGATTCCCTGCATCGCCCGCCGACATCGCTCCCATGTACAGGCCTGCCGCGGTCACGGCTGCCGCAGCGCCAGCCGAGACGATCCACCAGCCGACCCGCTTCCGCCGGCGTCCGACGGCGAGCTGGGTAGGCGGACTGGGCGGCGTGGGTGGGGTGGGCGGCGCCTGCGCCGGCCGCTGCAGCCGCACCGCCTCTGGCGGCGGCTGGGACATGACGACCGTCGCCTCGCCAGGTCGATCAGGGTCACCGTTGCGGTCGGGCCGCAGCGTCGCGCGCCACTGCAGGACCGAGCGGGGCCGCTGTTCCACCAGGAGTGCCAGGCCGGCATCGATTCCCCTGGCGAGGCGTTGGTCCAGCATGCCGACCGGTCCGGCGGCGAGAGGCTCGTACGTATCCTCCATCAGCCGATCGAAGGCACTCGGGGGCGGCTGGCCAGTGGCGGCGAAATGGAGAGTGGCCGCAAGGCCGTAGATGTCCGTCCAGGGACCCTGGCGCGCCGACGTGAACTGCTCAGGGGCGGCATAGCCGGGTGTGAAGATGGCCGTCATGGTGCGCGTGCGATCCGCCATCGCGGCCCGCGAAGCGCCGAAATCGATCAGCGTCGCGCGACCGTCATCGGCCAGGATGATGTTCGCGGGCTTGATGTCGCGATGCAGGAATCCCGCGTCGTGGACCTTGCGCAAACCCGCCAGCACCGGCCACAGCACGGTCTTGAGGGCTTCAGGCGCCAGTGGCCCCGACTCCGACACCCGTCGCTCGAGTGTCTCCCCGCGCAGCCGTTCCATGACCATGTAGGCGGTGCCGTTCGCCTCCAGGAAGTCGAAGACCTTCACGATGGCCGGTGCATCATGCAGGCTGGCGAGGGTGCGTCCTTCGTCGATGAAGCGCTCGCGCCCCCACCCGAAATCGTCCGCAACCTCGGTCGAGCGCGGCAGCACGGAGGCTCCCTCCTGCCGCACGGCGAGGGCGGCCGGCAGGTATTCCTTCAGCGCGACCTCGCGGTCGAGCTGGGTATCCCAGGCAAGGTACGTGATGCCGAAACCACCCTGGCCCAACGCATCCAGGACCCGATAGCGGCCAATCGTCGTCCCTGCCGGCAGAGCGACGTAGTCGACCCTCGCCGGAGCATCGTCGGATGTCGGGTTCGTCATGGAATTGGTGCGCCCCTCGTGCCCAACGCACTGCCCGCCCCGTCGTTCCGCGACGGCCGCCAGATGACATGCTTCGCCCCGGCTTGCTAACCTCCGACCGAACGGAGGAATCCATGGCGAAATTCGGAATCGGGCAATCAGTGCGCAGGGTCGAGGATCCGCGACTGCTCACCGGCGGCGGCCGCTACACGGACGACACGAAGCTCTCCACCCCGGCGGCGCGCCTCTACGTGCTGCGCTCGCCGCATGCGCATGCGGACATCAGGGGAATCGACACGGCGGCGGCACAGGCGGCGCCGGGCGTCCTCCTGGTGCTGACCGGCGAGGACGTGAAGAAGGCGGGCTTCGGCGATGTACCCTGCCTGGTTCCGCTGCAGAACCGCGACGGCAGCCCGCGCGGCGAGACTCCTCGGCCGATGCTGGCGCAGGACCGCGTGCGCCATGTCGGCGATCCGGTCGCCCTCGTCGTGGCCGAGACGCTGGAGCAGGCCAAGGACGCCGCCGAGCTGATCGAGGTCGACTATGCCCCGCGGCCGCACGTCGTGGGCACCTTCGAGGCCGCCCAGCCCGGCGCACCGCTGGTGCATGACGGCGTCAAGGACAACATCGTCTTCGACTGGGAGATGGGGGATCGCAAGGCCACCGAGGCGGCCTTTGCCAAGGCCGATCGCGTGGTCAAGCTCCAGCTCGTCAACCAGCGTCTGGTCGTGAACTCGATGGAGCCACGCGGCGCCATCTGCGAGTACGACCCCAAGGACGACCGTTCGACGCTCTGGGTATCCTCCCAGGGGGTCAGCATGATCCGGCCCGTCGTCGCGGACATGATCCTGAAGTTCGGCTCGCCCAAGCTGCGGGTGCGCACCGGCGACGTGGGTGGCGGCTTCGGCATGAAGATCTTCGTCCACCCCGAGTATCCCATGGTCGTGTGGGCATCGCGGCAGCTCAAGCGCACCGTGAAGTGGATTCCCGACCGCCAGGAGGCTTTCCAGTCGGACGTGCAGGGACGCGACCACGTCTCGATCGCCGAGATGGCGCTCGACAAGGATTGCCGCTTCCTCGGCTGCCGCATCACCACCTATGCGGCGCTGGGCGCGTATCTCAGCCACTTCAGCGCCTTCATTCCGACGATGGCCGGCTCGTCGATGCTGGTCGGCCTCTACCAGACGCCGGCCGTCTACGTGAACGTCAAGGGCACCCTCACCAACACCGTGCCGACCGATGCCTACCGAGGCGCCGGGCGGCCTGAGGCGGCCTACCTCCTGGAGCGCTTCGTGGACCACATCGCGCGCGAGACGGGGCTTGCCCCGGACGAGATCCGCGCCCGCAACTTCATCAAGCCGGGCCAGATCCCCTTCAAGACGGCGCTGGGAGACACCTACGACTCGGGCGACTTCGAGACGGTGATGCGCAAGGGCCTGGAGAAAGCCGACTGGAAGGGCTTCCCCGCCCGCCGCGCCGCCTCTCTGGCGAGAGGCCGGTGGCGCGGTATCGGCATGGCCACCTACGTGGAGAAATGCTCGGGCGGCTCGCCCGAAACTGCCATCGCCAAGTTCAACGACGACGACACGATCACGCTCTTCATCGGCAACCAGACCAACGGCCAGGGACACGAGACGGCGATCACCCAGATCGCATCGGCGCGCCTGGGGGTTGACGCCGAGCGTTTCCGCATCGTGCAGGGCGACAGCGATGTCACGCCCGACGGCATGACCGGCGGCAGCCGCACCATCGCGGTCACCGGTGCAGCGACGATGGGCGTCGCCGACAGGATCATTGCCAAGGGCAAGCATGTCGCGGCGAGCGTCCTCGAGGCGTCGCCGGCCGACATCGACTACGCCGACGGCACCTTCAAGATCGTCGGCACCGATCGCACGATGACGCTGTTCGAGGTCGCCCGGGCCGCGAAGGATCCAAAGAACGTGCCGCCCGGCGAGGAGCCAGGTCTCGACGATTCGTTCACGCGCACGCCGGAGGCGGATACCTTCCCCAACGGCTGCCACGTGTGCGAACTCGAGATTGATCCCGACACCGGCACGCTGGAGATCCTGAACTACACGGTGATGGACGATTTCGGCATGGCGCTGAACCCGCTGCTGCTGCAGGGCCAGATCCATGGCGGTGTCGGGCAGGGCGTCGGCCAGGCGCTGACGGAGCGGACGGTCTACGACCCCGAATCGGGCCAGTTGATGAGCGGCAGCTTCATGGACTATGCCATGCCGCGCGCCGACATCGTGCCGGCGGTCAGATTCGACATGCACAACAGCCCCTGCAAGACCAACCCGATGGGCGTGAAGGGAGCCGGCGAGGCCGGCGCCATCGGTGCGCCGCCCGCCGTGGTGAACGCCATCGTCGATGCGATCCATCCGCACACCGGCGTGAAGCATGTCGACATGCCCGTCACGGCTGCCAGCCTCTGGCTGGCCATCTCTCAAAACCGACAGAAGAAGGCAGCCTGACGCCATCATGACCGCCGATCACACCAGCGACCGGAAGGGCCTCATCGCCGCCCTCGCCCAGTCCCTCAAGGCAATCGACGAGGACTATCGCGAGGAGATGCGCGAACTGCGCGCGCTCTTCGAGGATGCCAAGAAGGAGGCGGAGAAGGACGAGCCGGACAGCGTGAAGCTGAAGGCCCTCCTGGCCGACGGCAACGAGATGGCGAGGACCTTCGCAACCCTGGACCCCGCCTGGCAGGGCGTTCAGCGCGTCGCCCGCCTTCTCGGCATGCTGTAGCGGGAGACCACCGCCTGGACCGCGACGGCAGGAGGGCGGCGACGGCAGCAACAGGAATCGTGGCATCCATGCGCGCTCTTCGTCGTCTGTTCGCCCTTGTTCTCGGGCCACTCATCCTGGCCGCCTGCGTGTCCGGCGGAACGATCAGCAACACCTACTACGACACGGCCTACGACTATTCGGAGTTCTTCGCCGTTACGGACGGCAGAAATTTCCAGGTCGTCATGGCCGGCGCCCCCTTCCCGAACCTCCCCGCCGACCAGGTTCAGGACGCCCTGCTGCCGGTGATGCAGGCTGCCAAACCGAGGCCCAACCTCACCTTCACCTACGACAAGCCCCCCACGCCGCCCCGGCCCGACTACCGGCTGGTCCTCGTGTTCGATGCCGCCAACGACCTGACGGCGACGCGCGTCTGCGCCGGCCAGATCCGGCACAAGCCGCCGAATCCTGCTCGGCCGTTCGACGTCTTCGCCGTCTACTGTCGAGACGAGCGCCCGCTTTCCTTCTCCACAGCCTGGACCGACGCCAGCCGTCCGGACGACCCACGGGTGCAGGCGCTGTTCACGCAGCTTTTCCTGACCGTCTTCAGCGATTCCCTGCAACGCCGAGGGATGTACCGGCCGTATATCGGCGTCCCCTGACGCGGGGCTGCCAGCGGCTGCCTGCTGCCATCGTCGCCGATTTTCAACCCATGACAGCGAATTCCGGCTTATAGTCGCCGCCCAGAAGGGGAGCACATGAGCAAGAAAGTGAAGGAGGCCGAGCGGCCGAATTTCAGGGTCCAGCACCTGCCCGCCATCGAGCCCGGCAAGTATGCCGACGGGCTGCCCTACGACGAGATCCGCTACCTCGAATGCAAGCTGATCCTGAAGCCCAACCACTTCACGTCACGGCAGAGCCTGTTCGACTTCGTCAAGGTCTTGAAGCGACCCGCAAAGGAAACGGGCGTGTACTTCGATCCGGTCACCTTCCAGGAGCGGCCGCTGGCCATCCGCGAGGTGCTGTTCATCGATACGCATGATTTCCGGCTCTACAATAACGCCTTCATCCTCCGCCGACGGATTCCGTACCAGGACGGCTTTCCGATCGGCCTGCCCGAGATCGTCTGCAAGTACCGTCATCCGGACGCACAGATGGCGGCCAAGCTCGACATGCGGCCTCACATACCCGGCGACTACCGGATCAAGTTCAAGGCCGAAGCGCTGCCTCTGAAGGACGGCCTGGGCGGCATCCGCATGCTCTACTCGCACAACGTCGAATTCCATCTCAACACGGCGATCGTTGCCGATCGCATGTCTATGGAAAAGATCGCCGAAGCCCTGCCGGCCTTGCACGCGATCGCCTTCACCAGGGGGGAGCGGGCCGAACTCGTGGGCGGCACGATCGTCGAGGAGGTTCTGCAGGACATCGGCATGCTCGACTTCGGCAATCGCATGTCGGCCATGGCCAACGTGGCGCTGTGGCGCAACCGCGGCGACCACTCCCCCCTGATCGGAGAGTTCGCGTTCCAGTTGAAGTTCCGGCGCCGCGAGGACCTGACCGACGAAGCGCTGGGCCGTGCCGAGGCGTTTTTCCTGGCGCTGCAGAACGAGGCGCGCGACTGGATCCAGCTGGGTGCCACCAAGACGGGCGTGGTCTATCGGCTGAAGGGCAATCCACCCAACGCGCATGAATGATCGCAGCCTCCCTGCGCCGGACGCGTTGGCGTCCAGCACCAACGGAGGAGTGTGATGGCGAAATACTCTCGCAGCGCTGGCAAGGACGTCAAAAGGGCCGTCCACAAGATGAAGAAGGGAACGCTGAAGAGCGGCCCCGGCGGCAAGGGCGGCAAGGTCAAGAGCCGCAAGCAGGCGATCGCCATCGGTCTCTCCGAAGCGCGCGAGAAGGGCAAGAAGGTGCCGACGAAGCGCAAGGCCGCCAAGAAAAAGACGGCGAAGAAGAAGACGGCCAGCAAGCGCGGGAGCGCACGCCGCAGCGGCTGAACGGGCCGTCTGCCTTCGCGGGAGGACGGTCCCCGTCGGGGCGACTTGCCGGTCTGGCCGTCGGTTGGCAGGCTGGCCGCTACCTGCTGCCGCAGGATGCCGGCCGCAGCCCGACCAGCCGATGCGACGAATCTCCTTGCCTGTCCTGATCGAAACCATGCTTTCCGTCGTTGAGAGACTCCTTGTCCGCCTGTTCCGCAGCCCCGGGACTGCCCCACCTCGGCGGGTCGCCCGTACGCATAAGGCGAACCGGACCGCTCTTGTCCTGGGTTTCCTGGTTCTGCTCCAGGGTCACCACGCCGCCCATGCGCAGGAGTCGCCGTCTTCGCAGTACCGCGACCTGCATATGCTCGATATCCCCTTCGCGAACGGACCGATTGCCCGGGATCACGTGCCGCATGTCTGGCTCAGGCTCGGGAACGGCGCGCCGCATCGCTTTGGCATGGATACCGGCTCGACGGGAATCGTGGTCGCTGCCGAACACTTCGTCCCTGCTCCCGGCGATGAGCCTGCCGGTCCCGGCCGGCTGACCTACAACAGCAGCGGCCGCGTCCTGATGGGGGAGCGCTGGATCACCGATGTGGTCATCCAGCGCGACGAGCGCACGCCGCTCGCCACGGCGCGCGTCGAGGTGCTGCGGGTCACACATATCGGCTGCCTGGACCACGCCCGCGACTGCCGGCCCGAACGCAATCCGCGCGGCGTGGCCTTCATGGGCGTGGGCTTCGGGCGCAACGGCGCGCAGGGAACGACGCCCGGACCGCCGCGCAATCCTTTCACCAGCCTCGCATCGCTCGCCTCCGGCGCACCGCTCTCCTCCATGCGTCCCGGCTACATCGTGACGCGCACCGGCGTCCAGCTCGGCATGACCGCCGAGCGGACGCGCGGGTTCGCCTTCGTGAAGCTCGCACCGTCGCCCGACTCCCGGCCGGGCATGCCGGAATGGGAAACCGCGCCGGTGACGGTTTCGGTCGACGGCGTGTCCGGCGACGGCACGATCCTGGTCGATACCGGAATCAACTACATGTTCCTGTCGCCGCCGGAGGGCACGCGCCTGCGCCGCGGCACGCACACGCCCGCCGGCACGCGCGTCGCGCTGTTCATGCCGGACAGGCGTACGCCGCCCGCGGCCTACTATGGCTTCGTCGTGGGCCGCCAGGACAATCCCCTCCATCCCGAGCGCGTCGACGTGGTCCGTGACCGGGGGATATTCGTGAACACCGGCCGCATGTTCCTCGAAGGCTTCGACTATCTTTATGACGCCATGGGCGGCTACGTCGGCTATGCTTGGACCGGCAGGGTCGCCGATGCCTTCGGGACGGTGACCCCCGGCCTTGCCCGGCGCTGACCGCGACGAGGGCGTCGGAGGGGAGACGGGGAGAATACCATGCGGCTGTCGCGTCGATCACTGCTCGTGGGCAGCACCGCCCTTCTCGCGGTGCCGCGCGCAGCGCGGTCCACCGACCGCAGAGTGCTGCGCTTGGAAAGCCGGACGATCGACGTCAACGGCAAGCCCGCCACCCGCTATCGCGTCGTCCAGCCGTCGGGCGCCTGGGGACTGGAGCTCGATCAGGGCGACATGTTCGATGTCCGGCTGGAGAACCGGCTGACTGTCCCGTCGAGCGTCCATTGGCACGGCATGAACCCGCCGTGGCGGCAGGACGGCGTTCCCTTCCTCTCCGCCCCACCCATCGCGCCGGGACAGACATCCGAATACAGGTTCCCGGCCGTTCCGGTCGGCACGCGCTGGATGCATTCGCACTTCGGCCTGCAGGAGCAGAACCTGCTGGCCGCGCCGCTGATCGTCCGCGAGCAGAGCGCGATCGACAGCGGCGTGCAGGAAGTCGTGGTCATGTTCGAAGACTTCTCGTGGACCAGCCCACGCCAGATCTTCGCGGATCTTCGCAAGCCCAAGCCGATGAACATGGCCTCGACGGGATCGGGCGTGCCCGATCTGAATGACGTGACGTACGATGCCTTCCTCGCGAACGACCGCACGCTCGCCGATCCCCAGGTGATCGACGTCGAAAAGGGCGGCGAAATCAGGCTGCGCCTCATCAATGCCGCGGCTTCGACGAACTTCATGATCGAGCTGGGCGAACTCAGTGGCCGGGTGCTCACCGTCGACGGCAATCCGGTGCTGCCGCTAGAGGTGCGGCGCTTCCCGCTGGCCATCGCGCAACGCGTCGACATTGCGGTGCGTCTGCCGGCCGGAGCGGCCACTGCAATGCCCGTGATCGCCCGCGGCGAGGGCAGGCGACTTCAGGCCGGTGTGCTGTTGCGTCCGGCTGGAGCCAGCGTCGCCAGGATTTCCGAAACGGCCGAGGTGGCCGCGCCCGCCATCACCCTGACCGAGGAACTGAAGCTGCGCGCGGAGACCCCGCTGCCGGCTCGTTCGGTCGATCGCTCCGTGCCGGTCGACCTCACTGGCGACATGGCGGCTTATGTCTGGGGCGTGTCGGTTCACGGGATGGAGGGCCTGCCCGTCACGGTTGCCAAGGGCGAGCGGGTCGAACTGGTGATGCGCAATGCCACGATGATGTCGCACCCCATGCACCTGCACGGCCACTCCTTCCAGGTCACCGAGATCAACGGGCAGGCGTTGGCTGGTGCGGTGCGGGATACCGTCCTCGTGCCGCCGCGCACCACCGTGAAGGTCGCGTTCGACGCCGACAATCCCGGCCTTTGGGCGTACCATTGTCACAACCTCTACCACATGGCCGCCGGCATGTTCGCTACGGTCGTCTATCGCGGCTTCAGCTGACCTTCCAGAGGGCGAGCAGAGGGCCTGCTTCCCCGTGGATGGGATCCATCTCGGGCAGCGGGACGCGGGCGACGGCCGCGACGGCGGCGGCATGCGCGATCTCGCCGGGCCGCCGCTGATCGAACGAGCCGTTGCGCGGGTAGGCGCCCACGACGAGGAGATCGCGGCTGGCAGTGATGCGCCGGTGCCCGGTCCCCGCCGGCAGGACGACGACGTCACCCGCCCTGACCTCGAGGGTCCTTCCCTGCGCCCCGCCGAACTCCACCGTTGCCGCCCCTTTTGCGATGCCCAGCACCTCGTGGACTCCGGTGTGGAAGTGAAGGAAGGGGTAAATGCCGTTGCGCCAGCCCCCGCACCAGCCATGCGCGCCGAACAGCCGCTCGAACGGCGTGGCAGGATCGGCTTCGCCTGCCAGGGACACCGCCTCGCGGTAGAGCAGCAGTGGCAGACGCGGATTGTTCGGCGTTTGCCCGTCATCCTCGAAAGTGAACGTCTCTACCTCCGACATCCTATCCTCCCTGCCGGACGCAACCGTTGAATCGCACCAACGTTGCAATTGGATGTCGGGCCGACTGGCCCCACTTCAAGCCACGCCCACCGATAGGCCCACCGATAGTCGGCACGCCATGCGCTACAGTCTGCAGACCGCAACATCCGTCGATGTCGCCTTTCTTGCCGCTCTGATCGATGAGGACGAGGAGCGGCGGGCGGCTGACGGCGAGAACCCGCCGCTCGAGCGCCTTCTGCGTACATGCGCCATCAGCACGCAGGTCTGGGCGGCACGGGACGGTGATGGCACGCCTGCCGCCCTCTGGGGCGTCACCCCCTTGCCCGACGATCCGGAGGTCGGGCATCTCTGGATGCTTGCCTGCGAAGAGTTCGACACGCGCCCGGCGGAACTGGAATCGCTGTCGCGGCTCGTCCTCAGCGAAATGCTGACGCAGTATCCGAGGCTCGAAAACTACGTCGACGCCCGGAAGGTGCGCGCCATCGAGCTGCTGCGCTCCATCGGCTTCACCGTCGAACCGGCAAAGGTGTGCTCGGACGACGACGCCGACTTTCATTGCGCCTGGATCGATTCCGACCGTCTCCATCTCCCAGGCAGCCGGAGCCACCTGCCGAACTGACATACGGCTCTTTTCAATTGCGAGCCACTTGCGTGTCTGGGTAACGTACGGCCTCTTCCAGGAGGTTGCATGGCTCGCGATCGTCGTCCGCCACATGCGCTCACAGCGCTTCTGCCAGCCGGGGCGCTCGGGCTTTCAGTGAGCCTCGCCTCCGCGGACGCCGCCGCTTCCCTTTCGGCGGACGCGGCAACCCGGCTGGCCGAGCCCGAGGAGGTTGCAAAGAAACTGCAATCCATCCGCCTCTCCGTTTCGGAAGCGCTGGAGAAGTACGCCAAGGACGGCGAACCGTTCGTCGCCGTCGATCCCGAGAGCCAGCTTGCCTGGTGGGGCAATGGCTGGCGCAACGGTGGCTGGGGCTGGCACAACGGCGGTTGGCACAATGGCGGCTGGGGCAACGGCTGGCACAATGGCGGCTGGGGCAATGGTTGGCACAACGGCGGCTGGGGGAATGGCTGGCACAACGGCGGCTGGGGCAACGGCTGGCACAACTGGTGAGCGGATGACCGGCGAGCCGATCAGCTGCGACGGGCCGCCGCCCGAAACGCCGCGCCTTTCCGGAATTCGCAAAGGGCCCGAGATCTGCATGGTGATCGTGCAGCCTACTGGCTTCTGCAACATCGATTGCCGCTATTGCTACCTGCCCGACCGCAGCGACAGGCACGTCATCGCTCAATCGACCGTGGCACGCCTGTTTGGCGAGGTCTTCCGTTCGGGCTGGGCATCGCGCGAGATCATTGTGCTGTGGCATGCCGGCGAACCCATGGCGGCTCCGGTTTCGTTCTACCGTGAAGCCTTTGCGGCGATCGAGCGGATGCGGCCGCGGGACGTCGCCGTGAAACATTCCTTTCAGACCAACGGCACACTGGTGAATGCCGACTGGTGCCGCCTGTTCCAGGAGTGGAACGTCGGCATCGGTGTGAGCCTCGATGGGCCGCAGGCACTGCACGACCGGAACCGCAAGACCCGCAGCGGGCGAGGAACGTTCGACAAGACCATGGCCGGCATTCGCTGCCTGCAGCAGAACGGCGTGCCGTTCCATGTCCTGTCGGTACTCTCCAGCGAGAGCCTCTCCATGCCGGACGAGATGCTGGCCTTCTATGAACAGGCTGGCATCGACAAGGTCTGCTTCAACGTCGAGGAATCGGAGGGCAGCTACGTTTCCGAGCTGTTCACGGCCACCCGCGAAGAGATCAGGACGCGCTTCGCCGCCTTCCTGCGCCGCTTCTGGCACCGTGCGCGGGCCGGTGGACGCGTCAGGTTCGTGCGCGAGATCGATCAGGCCCTGCCGCGCGTTTTCCGCCCGGACGGCATGCTCCCGCGCAACATCCAGTGCGAACCGCTGGCCATGCTGAACGTCGACAGCCGCGGCAATGTATCGACCTTCTCGCCCGAACTGCTCGGAATGAAGAATGCCGACTACGGCGACTTCCTTCTGGGCAACATCAATACCAACACGCTCGACGAGATCCATGCGGCCTGCCTGCGGTCGGCACTCTACCGCGACATCCGCGCCGGCACGCGCGCGTGCGAATCGGCATGCGGCTATTTTTCCGTGTGCGGAGGCGGCTCGCCGGTCAACAAGCTGTTCGAGAACGGCTCCTTCACGGGAACGGCCACCTCGTTCTGCACCCTGACTCAGATGGTGCCGACCGACCTGATCCTCGAGGCCTATGACCGCCTCGAGCGGAGCTGGACCGGGACACCATCGATCGCCCCTCCCCTCTCCAATGCGTCGGCCGAGACCGCTCCGCAGACATCGAGGTTGCCATGACCCGTTCAACACTGCTTGCGTCCACCGCTTTCCTGGGCTGCCTGTTCGCCGCCGGGCTGCACGGCGCCTGGGCGCAGGGCCAACAGCAGCAGCCGGCGACGACTCCCGCCTCCGGCCCGTCCGGCAGCGGATATGGAAGCCCGGCGGGAGGGCCTCCTCCGGACATCGGCGGCCCCCCTGCACCGGTGATGTTCGTCACGAGCGTCGAAGTGCTGCGTTCGACGCGCTCCGGCGGACTGGACGTGGTGCGGGCTCGCGGACTCGTGACGTCCGACCGGTGGGGACAACCTCACCTTGTGCCGATCACCCGCGGCCAGCCGATCGACGGCTACCTCGAGCTGGTGTTCCAGGCGAGCGCGCCGACAGGTGCCGCGCCCCTCGGCCCCTTCATGGTCGTCGAGGCGATCCTCCCCGTGCAGCCAGGGCACCCCTACAAGGGCGTGCGCGTACGCGGCGGCAGCAACGTCGTGTCCCTGAACACGCTGCCGGGGTTCGCCGAGACGCCGCCGCCCAAGGAGGACTGCTCCAAGTGCCTGGGCAAGTACTTCGTCGCGAAGGGTGGCACGCCTCCTGCCGGCGTCCCGGCAGACAACGTCGTACGGGAGGCGGACCTCCCCTGGCCGTTGCGCGTGATCAGACCGACCGACGGTATCGCGAGCTACGCATTCGATCCCAACCGTCTCACCCTGCTATTGTCCGAGGACGGCCGCATCGTCGACGCTGCCTGGGACTGACCGGGGGACGCCAAGCCCATTCCGCGATGCCTGCCGAGCATCGGCCCTACCAAAGCGTCTCCTCGGACTACTTCAAGCGACGCGGGCTGCGTCGCTATGCCGGCGTCGCCTCCCTGTGGGCGCTTGGCGTGGGCGCCGTCATATCGGGCCACTATTCGGGCTGGAACCTCGGCCTCCTGGCGGGCGGCTGTGGGCGGATTTCTCCTGGCGGCGACAGCCATCGCGATCATGTATCTCGGCCTGGTCTTCTGCATCGCCGAGATGGCGGCCGCACTGCCGCACACCGGCGGCGCATACTCCTTCGCCCGGGCCTCGCTGGGTCCGTGGGGCGGCTTCGTCACGGGCCTGTGCGAGAACGTCGAATATGTGCTGACGCCCGCCGTCGTGGTGTCCTTTCTCGCGACCTACCTCGCGGCAGTGTTCGAGACGCCGGCGGCGTGGCTGCCCGCCTACTGGGTCGCGGCCTATGTAGTCTTCGTCGCTCTGAACGTGTGGGGCGTGGAGTTGTCGTTCAGGGTGACGGTGGTGGTCACGTTGGCGGCCCTCGCCTGCCTCGCCGTCTTCTGGATATCGGCACTGCCCGTAGCAGACTTCGGACGCTACGCGCTGAACATCGGGCGATCGGCCGATGGCGCTGCCGTGGCTCTGCCCGAAGGCGGCGGCCCGTTCCTGCCGTTCGGAGGGACCGGCGTCTTCGCCGCGCTGCCTTTCGCCGTGTGGCTGTTCCTTGCCATCGAACAGCTGCCACTTGCCGCCGAGGAATCGCTGGCTCCCAGCCGTGACATGCCGCGCGGCATCATCGCCGGGCTGCTCACGCTGATGGTCTCGGCCGGCCTGACCCTGTGGCTCAACCCTTCCGTCGCGCCCGGCGCCTTCGGCCTCGGCAGCTCGGGCGAGCCGCTGCTCGACGGCTTCCGGGCCACTTTCGACGCAGGCACGGCGAAGCTGCTGGCGCTGGTGGCCTGCGTCGGGCTGATCGCGTCCTTCCATACCATCCTGTTCGCCAAGGGCCGGCAGATCTACTCCCTGTCGCGCGCCGGCTACTTCCCGCGCTTCCTTTCCGTCACCCATTTTCGGCACAAGACGCCGCATGTCGCGCTGATCGCCGGATCGGCCGTTGCGCTCGTCATCATGCTGTCGCTGTGGTTCGGCATGGGCGCCGAGAAAGCGTCGATTGCCATCCAGGGCATGCTGCTCAACATGGCCGTCGCCGGCGCCATGTTCTCCTACCTGCTGCAGGCCGCGAGCTTCATGCTCCTGCGCCGGCGCCTGCCGCGGCTCGAGCGGCCTTATCGCTCACCGTTGGGGATCGCCGGTGCGGCCGCGACGCTCCTCATCGCGGCGGTCACGCTCGTCTCCCAACTGCTCGACCCTGTTTTCGCGACCGGCGTGCTGTGGGTCTGCGTCTGGTTCGGACTGGGCATTGCCTGGTTCGGCCTGGTCGGCCGTCATCGGCTGGTGCTGGCACCCGAAGAGGCCTTCGCCGTCACACGCACGGGCAAGACATAGCCTCTCGCCCGCAGCCGGGCGCTACTGGCCGGCCTTGGCCTCATGGGCGCGCTCGGCGACCGAGCGGGCCACCTGCTTGCGGAACCGGTCGAGTTCGACGCCGCGCAGGGGCGCCGGCTTGAGATCGGGGTGGGTGATCGGATTCACGGCCTTGCCGTCGCTCAGCACCTCGAAATGCAGATGCGCTCCGGTCGAACGGCCGGTGCTGCCGACGAAAGCGATCAGCTCGCCGCGGGCCACGGATTCTCCAGGCTGGATGCCGGGCGCAAAGGCGAGGAGATGCCCATAGACGGTATCCAGCCCCGGCTCGTGCTCGATCCGGATCCAGTTGCCGTAGCGGCCGTTGGGACCGGCACCGGTCACCACGCCGTCCGCGGCCGCGTAGACCGCCGTCCCCGCCGGCGCGACGAGGTCGATGCCTTCGTGCATGAACAGCGTGCGGGCAGGTCGCGGCGCCACCTGCCAGTTGCCGTACCGGCCGGTGTCGAACGATCCGCCGTATTTCGGCGCCGCATGCAGCCGGCCGTTGCTGCCGAGGCCGCCCGCGGACAGGCCGGGTGGCAGCTGCTTGCTGCGAGTGGGGCCGCCCATCGGTTCCCGCCTGCCGGTGGCCGCCAGCGGTGCCGGCCTCGCGAAGGGATCCTGACGGAGCCCGAAGCCGGAAGAGATCGACACGGCGTCGAGCGGCATCCGCATTCTCGGCGGCGATGCCGCATGACCGTTGGCCAGCCAGAAGCGCTCCGTCTTGTCGCGCGTGCGGAAGCGATGGATGGCTATGGTGCCGCGCGACCTGGTCGTCAATTCGGCCCACAGCACGCGCCCCACCCCGATGGGAACGCCCTCGATGGTGAAGGCCTGCTCGTAGCGCACGTAGAGGCGGTCGCCCGACTTCACCTCGCGTTCCAGGTCTATCGCCGTTTCCAGCGCCCGCCGCGCTTCCAGGAAGGCTGCCGCGGAGACGCCCCCCTGCTGGAGCGCCTCATCGACCGACGTCTCGATCAATACGGACGTCGCGATTTCGCGTGTGAACGGCAGATAGGAGAGGTCGCGCGCCTCTTCGCCGGCCATGCCCAGCAGCCGCTCCTCGGCGGCCAGCCCATCCCGGCCAGGTCCTTCCCGAACAGGGCCGTCGTCGGCTGCGCGGGCCGGCACGGCGCCAAGGGAAAGCGAAACGGCCAAGGCCGCGGCAATCGATCCCTGCCTCATGGATGACTGTCTGCGCTTGAAATGCATTGGCCGCCAGTGTTCTCGGGTGACAAGGCCGTGACTGCGCCCCTTTGGCACGGCCTCACGGCCACGGCCGACGCAACGGCCCCGTTTCAGGGGGTCGGTCTGAAGGCCTTGGCCCGCCTCTCCGCCTCCTTGATTTGCGCAGGGGTCATGCGCTTGGCCAGCGTGGCGAGGTCGAGGCGAGCCTGCTCGAGCCGATCCTGATTCTTCGCCGTATAGTTCTGGATGGCCAGCGTTATCCACTTGTAGGCCTCGACGTCGTCGCGTGGCGGCACGCCCTCGCCGAAGCCCAGCATGAAGCCGATATTGTTCTGGGCACGCGCATAGCCCTGATTGGCGGCGAGGAGGTAGAGGCGCGCCGCCTCGTTGTGATTGCGGGGAACCCCGTCGCCGCTCCAGTACATCGCGCCCAGCAGCGTGCGGGCCTCGGCATTCCCCTTGGCCGCCCAGACCTTCCAGATGCGGACCGCCGTGGGCATGTCCTTGCGCTCGTAGGCGCCCGCTGCCGCCTTCATGTCGGCCTCGAGGCTCTGGGAAGCGGCGGGCCCCGCCGCCAGCAGCGCCGCAACGAACAGCGCGAACAGGATCTTCATGATCGCCATCCTATTGAGGCAGGTGGCCGAATCAATCCAGCGTCATGCGATAGCGGCTGACCGCCAGCGTGGCGACGATCAGCAGGATGGCGACGAGCGCCGCGAGTTCGCCAGAAACGTCGGCGAAGCCCGCCCCCTTCAGCATCAGCCCTCGCACGATCCGCATGAAGTGCGTTGCGGGCAGCGCTTCGCCGATCCACTGCGCCCATGCGGGCATGCCACGGAACGGGAACATGAATCCCGACAGCAGGATCGAGGGCAGCAGCAGGAAGACCGAGGCCTGCATGGCCTGGAGCTGGTTCTGCGTCACGGTCGAGATGGTGAAGCCGATCGCCAGATTGGCCGTGATGAAGAACGCCGTGCCGACGCAGAACAGCGCGAAGCTGCCCTGCACCCCGACGTCGAACAGCAGCCACGACACCAGCAGGATCACGGTCACCTGGACGGCCCCGACGGCGATGTAGGGAAGGATCTTGCCGATCATCACCTCGAGCGGCCGCACCGGCATGGCGAGCAGGTTCTCCATGGTTCCGCGCTCGCGCTCGCGGGTGACGGCGAGCGCCGTCATCATCACCATCGTCTGGGTGAGGATGACCGCCAGAAGGCCGGGCACCACGTTGAGGTTCGACTTGCCCTCGGGATTGTAGCGCCGCTGCACGACGACCTCGACCGCGTCGGCACTGCCGCGCAGCGAGGAGAGCGGGCCGACAAGGTCGCGCGAGAGCGCCTGCGCGATGGCCGGCGCCGCCGCCGCGAGAGGATTGGCAGCCGCCATCGGGTCCGTCGCATCGGCATCGATCAGGATCTGCGCGCGTTCTCCGCGGACCAGCCGACGCGTGAAGTCCGAGGGAATGGTGACGACGAACTGCACTTCCCCGCCTTCCAGCAGCGCGTTCGCTTCCCCTTCACTGGCCGGCCGATGGGTGAAGCGCATGTAGCCGGTGTTGGCGAGCGCGGCGAGGGCGGTACGGGTCAGCTGGCTCTGGTCGGCCGACAGCACCGCCGTCGGCAAGTGGCGCGGATCGGTATCGATGGCATAGCCGAACAGCAGCAGCTGCATGATCGGCAGCCCGAACATCATCGCGAAGGTCAGGCGGTCACGGCCGAGCTGACGCACCTCCTTGGTGACGATGGCGCCCAGCCGGCGCCAGAATCCCCATCGCCTCATGTCAGGCACCGCCCGCCTCCGCGTTGTCGCGGGCTCCCGCCATCAGATGGATGAAGATGTCCTCGAGCGTCGGCTGCGCCTCCTGCCAGCTGATCGACGGATCGCTCCGGTACGGCGCGACGGCCTCCATCAGCGCCGACCGGTCCGGACCGCAGACATGCAGCGTCGTCCCGAACGCCGCCGCGGCCGTCACGCCTGGCGCGTCGCGCAGCCGCGCCGCCAGCCGGTCGGCCCCCGGGCCGGCGGCGACGAGCGCATGCAGTCCGCTCTGCGCGATGATCTCCGCAGCGGTACCCCGGGCCATCAGCTCGCCATAGGCGATGTAGGCGATCTCGTGACAGCGCTCCGCCTCGTCCATGTAGTGCGTCGAGACCAGCACCGTGATACCCTGTGCCGCATAGGCATGGATCTCGTCCCAGAAGGCACGCCGCGCCTTTGGATCGACGCCTGCTGTCGGCTCGTCCAGCAGCAGCAGGCGGGGCTCGTGGAGCACGCAGGCCGCCAGCGCCAGACGCTGCTTCCAGCCGCCCGACAATGCGCCTGCGAGCTGCTTCTGGCGCGTCGCCAGCCCGAGCCGCTCCAACGCCGCATCGACCCGATGTCTCAGCTTGTCGAGGCCATAGACGCGGCCGACGAATTCGAGGTTCTCGCGGATGGTGAGATCTTCGTAAAGGCCGAAACGCTGGGTCATGTAGCCGGTCTGGCGCTTGATCGCCTCTCGCTCGCGCACGAGGTCGTGGCCGAGACACGTGCCGCCACCGCCGTCCGGCGTGAGCAGACCGCAGATCATGCGCAGCGTCGTGGTCTTGCCCGAGCCGTTGGGACCCAGGAAGCCGCAGATGCGCCCCTCCTCGACTCGCAGGTTGAGTCCGTCGACCACCGTGCGCGATCCATAGCGCTTCACGAGGTCGTGCACGTCGATGGCGAGCGTCACGGCGCGCCCCGTCCCAGCGGCAGCACCTCGATGGGCAGGCCCGGCGACAGAGCCATCGTCGACGGCACGCCCTGCGGCCGCGCCTCCACCATGAACACGAGCTTGCTGCGCGCGCTCTGGGAATAGATGACGGGAGGCGTGAACTCGGCGCGCGGCGAGACATAGCTGACGATCGCTTCCAGCCCGCCGGCGGGACACCCGTCGCACGTGAAGCGCACCCGCTGGCCGATGCGCGCCAGCACCACGTCCTGTTCGGGCACGAAGAAGCGGAGCTTGCGCCGCGACTGCGGCAGCAGCGACACCACGGGCGTGCCGGCCGGAACCCACTCGCCGACATTGAAGAAGGTGTTCTCGACCAGCGCATCCTCGGGGGCCACGGGCATCAGGTCGGCAAGACGCTTCCGCGCCTGCCCGAGATTGGCCTCCCCCTGGTCGACCAGGGCGGCCGCGGCGACGATCTCGGCCTCGCGCGCCGCCAGGTCGCCCGCGCGTTCCTGCGCCGACAGCGAAGCCAGCCTTGCCTGCAGCTGGCGAACCTGGGACTCTGCCTGATCGTAGGCCTGGCGCGTCGTGACGCTGCGCGCCAGGAGCTCGCCCTGCCGCTTGAATTCACTCTCGGCGAGGGCAAGGCTTGCGGCGACCTCGCGCCGCTGGGCGCGGATCACTTCCTGCTCCTCGGGCCGCTTGCCGGTCAGAAGGTTCTCATGGCGCGCCTTGGCCTCCGCCAGGGCCGCCTCGGCGCGCGATACTTCCGCCCTGGCCAGTGCCGGATCGATCACGAACAGACGATCGCCCTTCCTGACATGGTCGCCGCGCTCGATAGGCCGCTCGATCAGCTGCCCCGCCACGGGTGGAGCGATCAGGCTCGTCTCACCTTCGACATAGCCCAGGTAGTGCTCCTCCGACGCGATGCCGAACAGCCCGAGCGCGGCCGGGCGCCAGTAAGCCTGCGTCGCCAGCGCCGCCGCGACCGCCGCAACGAGAATGAGGAGGATCGCCCGCCTGGCCCGGGTCATGGGAGTCCGGCCGCGTCGGGACGCAGCCCACGCAGGACGAGATCGACATGGTGGCGGGCGAATGCCTCGATATCGAGCTTCTCCGCGCCGATGGGCTCGAACACGGCGCGCCAGAGACCCGCCAGCAGCATGCCGCCGACCAGCGACCGGACCGTCATGCCCGGATCGACCGGGCGGAATTCGTGCTGCGCGACCCCGCGCGCAATCAGCCCCTCGAGGATGGGGAGGCCACGGCCGATCACCTCCTCCAGATAGAAGTGCCCGATTTCGGGAAAGGCACGCGATTCGGCCAGCACCAGCTTGGCCACGGAGGCGATCGGCGTGTGCTCCAGACGACCTGCCATGAACGCCACGATGCGGCTCAGCAGCGGCGCCACGGGCCCGCGATGCGCCTGCGCCATTTCGGCGACGGTGCCGAGGTTGGCGGCGACGGCCTGCCGAACGACTCCTTGGAACAGCGCCATCTTGTCCTCGAAGTAGAGATAGATCGCGGCCTTCGACAGACCGGCGCGCTCCGCAACATCGTCGAGCCGCGTGGCGGCGAAGCCCCTCTCCACGAAGAGGGTCAGGGCGGCCTCGAGGATCTCCCCCGGCCGCTCGGCGGGAGCCCGGCGCTGCTTCGATCGCTTCATCTATAACTTACTAACCAGTCAGTTATTTATAGTCAACATGTCCCCGACCCGGGCATGCCAGAACCAAGAAACCCAACGAAACCAAGGGCATGGTGAGACAATGATGCTCCGGCGCCGACCGTTCCTCGCAGCCGCCCTGGCCGCCGGACTCGCGCGACCCGCGATCGTGCGGGCGCAGGCAGACGACCAGCTCCAGAAGGTAGAGATCCTGCTCGACTGGAAGGCCCTGCCGACGTTCGCCGGCTTCTACCTCGCCAAGGAGAAGGACGCCTTCGCCCGGCGCGGCCTCCAGGTCAGCTTCAGCGAAACCCAGGGCGCCATCACCGCCGCGGAGACGATCGGCCGCGGCGATCGTTTCTGGATCGGCTCATCGAGCGGCATCGCCACGGCGATCGGCCGTTCGAAGGGCGTGCCGGTCAAGAGCCTCGCCGTCTATTACTCCAAGACACCCACGGTGGTCTTCAGCCGCAGCGAAGACCGCATCGCCCATCCGCGCGACCTCTACGGCAAGCGGCTCGGCCTGGTGCCGGGCAGCATCACGAACGAGGAGTTCCGCGCAATGATCGCGGCCAACCGGCTCGATCGCGGCAAGATCGACGAAGTGACCGTCGACTGGGACAACTACGCCCTGGTCGACAAGAAGGTCGATGCGCTGATCGACTACGACGAGATGGCGCCGGCGGAAATGATCGCCGAGGGCCGACGAATCACGCTGATCCGGCTGAGCGACTTCGGCGTGCGCGCGTACAGCCTGAACCTGATCGTCAACGACGAGGCCTGGGCCGATCCGGCACGCCGCGCGATCGCGCGCAAGATCGCCGACGCCGTGCAGGAAGGCTACAACTCGGTGAAGGAGCGGCCCTTCGATGCCGCCGTCAGCTTCTCCAACATGTTCCCCCGCCTGCCCCCGCGATACGTCGATCGGGCCATGGTGACGGTCTCGCAGCAGCTCTCGGGTCCGCCGACGGGCGTCCAGACCAGGGCCGGCTGGGAGGAGACCATCAAGACACTCGAGGAGCTCAAGCTTCTCGCCAGGCCGGTCACCGTGGACGAGGTGGCGATCTTCCTGTGAGGCGCCGCGTTATTCAAAGGGCCGCCTGCGCGCTATAGTCCCCGGCACATCGGAAGGGACGACGCATGCAGGAGCAGAAGATCTACGGCCGCCGGGAAGGCGCGGTGGGCCATCTCGTGTTCAACAACCCGGCCAAGCTCAATGCCGTGTCGCTCGACATGTGGGACGGCTTCGTGGGCATCCTCGGCGACTTCGCGAAGGATCCCGAGATCCGCTGCGTCGTCGTGAGCGGCGCGGGCGGCAAGGCCTTCGTGTCCGGCGCCGATATCTCGAAGTTCGAGAGCGAGCGCGCCAACGCCGAAGCACAGGAACGCTACGACGCCATCTCCAAGCAGGGCTACGAATCGCTCTACGAATTCCCCAAGCCCACCATCGCCAAGATCACCGGCTACTGCATCGGCGGCGGCATGAATCTCGCGGCCTGTTGCGATCTGCGCTACTGCAACGAGGGTGCCCGCTTCGGCGTGCCCGCGGCCAAGCTCGGCCTGGGCTACGGCTTCCTGCGGATCGAGCGGCTGTCGCGCATCATCGGCCTGTCACGGGCCATGGAATTCCTGTTCACCGCCAAGCAGTATTCGGCACAGGAAGCCTACGGCATGGGGCTGGTGAACGGCGTCGCGCCGGATGCCGGCCTTGACGCCCTGGTCGACGGGATCACCGGCGCGATCGCCGGCAATGCCCCACTCACCATCGCCCTCGCCAAGGCCGCCGCGCGGGAGATCGCCAAGCCGGAATCGCAGCAGGACCACCAGAAGCTCGACGCCCTGGCCAAGGCCTGCTTCGACAGCGAGGACTACCGGGAAGGCCGCCGCGCCTTCATGGAGAAGCGCAAGCCGGCCTTCCGGGGCCGGTAGCGCGGGCACGCGCGGCTCCCGTCGCGCGTCGTGATCGAGCAACGGCAATCGCGCCCCGGAATGGCGCGCACCGAGCGTGAGGAACCGCCCATGACCGCCCTGCCCCTGTCCCACATCTCCGTGCTGGATCTCACCGCGCATCGCGCCGGGCCGACGGCGGTGCGGCAGCTCGCCGACTGGGGCGCGCACGTGATCAAGATCGAACCGCCGCCGTCCGATGGCGGGAAGACGGATTCGATGGGCGGCGCCCGGCATGGTTTCGACTTCCAGAACCTTCATCGCAACAAGAAGGCGATGACGCTGAACCTCAAGAACCCCGACGGGCACGCGATCTTCATGAAGCTCGCCGCGAAGGCCGACGTCATCGTGGAGAACTACCGCTCCGACGTGAAGCATCGCCTGGGCATCGACTACGATGCCGTCGCCAAGGTCAATCCGCGCATCGTCTACGGTTCGATCGCGGGATTCGGCCAGACCGGCCCGGACGCCGCGCGGCCGGGCGTCGACCAGATCGCCCAGGGCATGGGCGGGCTGATGTCGATCACCGGCGAGCCGGGCCGCGGACCCATGCGGGTGGGGATACCGATCGCCGACCTGACCTCGGGCCTGCTGCTGGCGCAGGCCATCATCCTGGCCCTCTACGACCGCGAGCGCACGGGCAAGGGCCAGTGGGTCCACACCTCGCTGATCGAGGCACAGATCTTCATGCTCGACTTCCAGGCGGCGCGCTGGCTGATCAAGGGCGAGGTGGCGAAGCAGGCGGGCAACGACCATCCGACCAGCATCCCGACCGGCGTCTTTCCGACCAGCGACGGCCACATCAACATCGCCGCTTCGGGCGACAACCTGTGGAAGCGGTGCTGCGCCGCCTTGGGGGCGCCGGAACTGCTCGAGCATCCCGAGCACGCGACGCCTGCCCTGCGCTCGCAGAACCGCAAGGCCCTGAACGAGCGCATCGCCGCCATCACCCGCACCAGGCCTTCGGCGCACTGGATCACGGCGCTCAACAAGGCGGGCGTGCCCTGCGGGCCGATCAACAGCATCGACCAGACCTTCGCCGAGCCGCAGGTGCAGCATCTCGGGATCGCGAGGCCCGTGAAGCATCCCAGCCTCGGCGACATCCACGTGGTCGGGCAACCGATCAATCTGTCGGACGCACCCCAGCCCGCGGCGCTCCGGCCGACGCCGGAGCTCGGCGAGCATACCGACGAGGTGCTGGCGGAGCTGGGCTACGACGGCAGCGCCATAGCGGCGCTCAGGGCGGGAAAGGTGATCTGAAGCGCATGCCGTTCGGCCGGAACCAGCCGAACGCCCACAGGGCGACAGTGCCTACTCGAGCTTGATGTTGGCGTCCTTCACGATCTTCGACCAGAAGTCGAAATTGCGCCTGATATTGTCCGCGAACTCCTGAGGCGTGTTGGACGCCGGCTCAAGGCCGACAGCCAGGATCTTCTCCCTGACGTCCGGCATATCGAGTATCGAGACGATCTCCTTGTTCAGCAGCATCACGACCTCCGGGGGCGTGCCGGCCGGAACCGCGAAGCCGTTCCAGGTGTCCGCCGCGTATCCCGGGAAGCCCGCCTGCGCGATCGTCGGTATGTTCGGATGGGCCGCGGTCGGCTTCTCGGTCATGGTCGCCAGCGCGACGACCTTGCCGTCGCTGATGAGCCCCGACAGCCCCGCAAGCGTATCGATGATCACCGGCACCTCGTTGGCGAGCAGCGCCTGGATCGCCGGCGCGCTGCCCTTGTAGGGTACCGGCACCACGTCGAAACCGAGATCGAGCTTCATGCGCTCCAGCAACAGATGGGCCGAGCCGCCAAGCCCCGGGCTGACGCCGACGGAGAGCTTTCCCGGGTTCGCCTTTCCGTACGTTACCATCTCCTTCATCGTCTTGAAGGGAGCGGACCTGTTCGCTGCGATGACCATCGGTACGCGGACCGCGAAGGTCACGGGCTGCAGGTCCTTGAAGATGTCGAAGCGCACCGTCTGCGGCTGCACCGCTGGCACGACGGATAATCCTGAGCTCACCATGACGATCGTGTAGCCGTCGGGCTTTGCCCGCGCGCCAAGCTCCGCCCCGATCATGCCGAGCGCGCCGGGCTTGTTGTCGATCGTCACGGGCTGGCCAAGGCGCTCGCTGAGCTTCTGTCCGACGACGCGTGCGATGGTGTCAGCCGGTCCGCCCGGCGGCAACGGCACGATGATGGTGATCGGGCGGTCCGGGTAGGCCGCCACCGGCGCCGCCCATGCCGCCACCACCGCAACGAGGGCGAGCATGATCGCCGTGCGCATCTTGTGCATGTTCACTCCCTTTCTTGACCTTGTCGTCTTGTCAGGCGGCCTTGCCGTGCGTCACGAGGTCCTGCCAGCGCACGTTGCCGGGCACCGTCGCGTCGATGGCGCGTATGCGTGAGACGTCTGCATCGATGCCGATCGGGTCTCCGCCGGCGATCACGCGCCGCGCCGATTCGAGGAGCTGGCGACGAGCCCGCACCACGGCCTGGTCTGCGGGCACGAGATGCTCCTTGCTGCGGTCGGCGATCGGGCCTTGCGACATCGCTATCGCCAGGTCCTCCATCACGACGCCGTGGATGCCCGACCAGTCCTCCTTCATGCGCGTGCGATCCTGGCCGAACCGCGTCTCCCATGTGCCGAGATAGCGATGGCTTCCTTCGCAGAACAATGCCGGGTTGAAGCGTCCACTCATCTCGTTGAGCTTGTGCTGATCGACGGGACCGCCGTCCGGGCGATAGCTGACGCCGAACGTCGCTGTCCACGTGTCGTTGATCGGCACCTCGAAGATGACGAACTGGATGGCAGGTGACGGGATGATGCGGGTCGACGGCATGATGATCGGCACGACGCGCACATTGCGCCGGCCGTCGGCATCTTCGGTGCCAAGTTGCCGGATCGCTGCGTAGTGGAAGCCGAACGCCGTATCCTCGAGCAGCAGGGTCGGAGCGAGATCAGCCGTCACCAGGGCGGCCGGATTGTCGGGATCGGTGTTGGCCGTGAAGCCGCCTTCCATCCAGCCTGGACGGGCGAAGTTGGAGTGCAGGATACCGACATGCGAGGAATCGGCGCCGCCCTCAAGCTGTTGCATGTAGTTGACCGGAGCATCGATGCGATTCACGCGCATGTTCACCAGCGGAATGTCGAAGAAGGGCCAGCGCGGGAATTCCGGCATCCTGTCGGCCGGGCCAAGATAGGCCCAGACCAGCCCGCCGCCTTCGCGGACGGGATAGCTCCTCGCCTTCACCCGCTGGCGGAACGTCGGATCGACGCAATTCGGAGCCTCGAGGATGGTTCCGTCGACGGCGAATTTCCAGCCGTGATACAGGCATCGCAGGCCACCATTCTCGTTTCGCCCGAGCGCCAGCGAGACGCCGCGATGCGGGCACGCTTCTTCCATGAGGCCCAGCCGTTCCTGCGTGTCACGGAACACGACCAGGCGCTCTCCCAGCACCTCCACGCGCAGCGGGGCGCCATCAGGGCCGGATACCTGCTCGGCGAGGCAAATCGGGGTCCAGAATCTGCGGAAGACCTCGCCCATGGGAGTCCCCTGACCCACGCGGCAGAGCAGTTCGTTGTCGGCGTGCGACAGCATCGGCTTCCTCCCTTTGATTGACGAAACCCTACCGGCGACACGGGCAGAAGGTCTATGCTCTCCTGGACATCAAGCTCATTAGCCACATGAATAATACCGCCACCCTGGAACTTGCCTCCCTGCGATGCCTCATCGCCCTGATGCGCGAACGAAGCGTGACACGGGCGGCGCGGCGTCTCGGCCTGTCGCAGCCCGCCGTGAGCCATATCCTGGCAAGCCTGCGTGGTCGCTTCGACGACGCCCTGTTCGTGCGATCGGCGGGCGGCATGCTTCCGACGCCGCGCGCACTGGAAATCGTCGAGGCCGCTACCGAAATCGTCGAGGCCGTCGACCGGCTCGCAAGCGATCGGCGCCGCTTCGACCCGGCGCGCGAGCGCTGCGCCTTCGTCATTACCGTGCCCGAGTATTTCGAGCGTGTCCTGGCGCCGTCCCTGCTCTCGCGCCTGCAAGCGGAAGCGCCGGGCGTCACCGTGGAGCTGCGCGCGCCCAATCCTGACCTGTCGCGGGCCTGGCTGGACAGCGGCGAGGTGGATTTCCGCATCGCCTGGATCCACGATCCTTGGCCGGAATCACGCTTCGCCCGGCTGCCGGAGGACCGTTTCGTCTGTCTGGTCCGGCAGGACCATCCGCAGGTGGGCGAACGCCTGCGTGTCGACGACTTCTTCGGATTGCCGCACGTCCGGCCGGCGATCGCGGTCAAGGCGCGCAACCTGCAGGCCGATGGCGGGACATTGTCGCTCGAGCAGTATCTCGGCGTCACGCATCGCCTGCGCGATGCAACGGCGCGTCATGCCGGACGACGCATTCGCGTCGTCATGCTGGCGCAGAGCTTCGCGACGCTACCGCATCTGGTCGTCGAGTCCGATGCGATCGCCACCATACCGCAGCGCCTCGCCCGCGCCATCGATCCGCGCCTGCCGATTCGCGTGATGCGGCCGCCGCTCGCCTTCCCGACGGTGCATGGGGCGCTCTACTGGCACGAGCGGACCAACACCGACCCGCGCCATCGCTGGTTTCGTCGCCTGCTGCTCGAAGTGGCGCGCCGGACCACCTCAGCGGCATAGAAGGATGCAGCCTTGTCACGCAGCCTTGCGCCGCGCGGCGCAGGGCTTCGCGATCATCCGCCGTAGAAGACGTTGTCGCCGAGATCCTTCATCTCCAGGATCGCGGCGTCGGGCCGGCCGGCCGGCGGCTTGTTGAGATGGGCGTCGATGACCTCGCCGATCACGATATGGTGGTCGCCCTGCTCGACGATCGTCGTGACCTTGCACTCGACGGCGCCAGGGGCCTCGATCAGCAGCGGCGCGCCGGTCGTCCCCTTGCGATAGGCCTGCCCGCTCAGCTTGCCGTCGCTGACGTCGGCCGGCCGGAAGAAGGTGAAGGCCAGGCTCTTCTGGTCCTTGCCCAGCATGTTCAGCGCGAAGGTCCGCGCCGCCTTGATGACCTGATAGGCGCCCGAATCGGTCTTCACGCCCACCACGACCAGGGGAGGTGCGAAGGCCGTCTGGGTGACCCAGTTCACGGTCGCCGCCGCGATATTGCCTTTGCCGTCGTCCGCCGTCAGGACGTAGATCCCGTAGGGGATCATGCGCAGCGTGATCTTCTTCGAATCGGCATCCATCGTCGTTCTCCCTCTGCTGCGCGGCACGCGCTCGTCAATCCTTCGGCAGATCCATCATCTTGACGATGGCACCCCAGCGCGCAACCTCCCGGTCCACGAAAGCGGCAAAGGCCTGTCGGCTGTCGACGATCGATTCGGCCCCCTGCTCGGCCCAGATGCGCTTGACGGCGGGCTGGGCCAACGCCGCCTGGACGGCCGCATGCAGGGTGTCGAGCGGCGCCTGCGGTGTCGCCTTGGGGGCGAACAGGCCATACCAGGTGCTGACGTTGAAATCCGCGACGCCGGCCTCGGCAAACGTGGGCACATCGGGCAGCACGGGTTCGCGGTGCGGCGTGGCGACGGCCAGCGCGTGCAGCCGGCCCGACTGGACGTAGCCCGCCACGGTGCTGATCGGAGCGAAGGTCGCATCGATCTGCCCCGACAGCATGTCCTGCAGCGCCAGCCCGCCGCCGCGATAGGGTACGTGGGTGAGCCGGATGCCGGCGCGCTGCTGCAGCAGCTCGATCGCGAGATGGGGGATCGTGCCGAGCCCCGACGAGCCGATGTTGATGGCATCGGGCGACTTGCGTGCCGCCGCCAGGAAACCGGCAAGGTCGCGCACGGCGAGCTTGGTCGGATTGACCACCAGCGCGACCGGCACGGCGGCCATGCCCGAAACCGGCACGAAGGCACGCATGAGATCGAAGCCCGAGTCGGGATAGACGATGGAGGCGAAGGTCAGGCTGGGATTGACCACCAGCAGGGTGCAGCCGTCCGGCTGGGCGCGCGCCGCGACCATGCCGCCGATCGTCCCGCCGGCGCCGCCACGATTCTCGACCACCACCGGCTCGCCCAGCCGCTCGCCGACGAAGGCGGCGATCGGCCGAGCGAAGATGTCGTTCGAGCCGCCCGGCGGGAAAGGCACGATCCAGTTCAGGGGCCGCGAGGGGAAGCCGGCAGCGTTCGCCTCGCCCTGTCCGGCAAATGCCCCGATGGCCAGAACTCCCCCCAGCGCGGTGCGGCGTCCAATCATCTCAAACTACTCCATCTGTATCTTGGCGGTGCGCGCGATGCGGATCCATCGCTCCGCATCGGCGGCAACGAAGCGTGCGAAATCGGCCCGGCTCTCCGGCTCGACCCGCGCGCCCTGCTCGGCCCACAAGCGCCTGATCTTCTCCTCCGCCAGAACCGCCTGCACGGCCGCGTGCAGACGGTCGAGGATGGCGTCGGGCGTGCGGCTGGGGGCGAAAAGACCGAACCAGATGGGAACCCGAAAATCGCCGACGCCGCCTTCCTGCATGGTCGGCACGTCGGGAAGCAGCCGCTCGCGGCGGCGGCCGGCGACGCCCAGAGCCACCAGCCTGCCGGAGGCCACCAGGCTGACCGCCGCGCTCAGCACGACGAACGCGCCGGCGATCTGGCCGGCCAGCAGGTCCTGCAGCATGGGTCCGCCACCGCGATAGGGAACATGGTGCAGCTTCACGCCGGCGCGCTGCTCGAACAGCCCGATGGCGAGATGGGCGACCGTCCCCAGCCCCGGCGACCCGATGTCGATCCCGTCGGGGTCCTTCTTCGCCACCGCGATGAACTCGGCAAGGTCCCGGACACCGATGCGCTCCGGGTTGACCACCAGCACGTAAGGAACGCGCGCCAGGGCGCAGATCGGCGCGAAGTCGTGACCGAAATCGAAGCCGGCATTGGGATAGACGACCGGCGCATAGGTGAGTCCGGTATCGCCCACCAGCAGCGTATATCCATCCGGCGCAGCGCGGGCCGCCACGGCCGTCCCGATAGTGCCGCCCGCACCGCTGCGATTGTCGATCACCATCGTCTGGCGAAGCTTCTCGCCGACGCCTGCGGCGACCGGGCGCGCGAACAGGTCGGAGCCGCCGCCCGCCGGATAGGGCACCAGCCATGTCACCGGCCGTTCCGGCCAGTTTCCTGCCCGCGCGTGGCCGACGCCAACTCCGCTCGCGGCGGCCGTCAACAGGGCTGCCGTGGCGGAGCGTCTCGATAGGTTCTTCATGCAGCCAAAGCCGTCTCGCGCGGGGCGCGTCGCCCTGTCCTGCAGACTAGCGGTCAGGCTTCGCGCTGGCTATCGCGGTGCCGCGGCCAATGCCCGCGGGAGCGGCTACTCCGTCGGGAGTTCCAGCATCGTCGCCCGGTCGCCGCCCGTCAGGACCGTGAGCCGTGGCGGCCGGCCATGCGGCGCCTGGACGAAGTGATCGGCATCACCGCCCGCAACGGAGAGCCGCAGGCGGCTCCCGGCGGCGAAGCGCCAGGCTGTCGGCAGCAGGGCGAAGCGCAGCAGTTGCGGCTGATCCAAGGGCATCGGCTTCGCATCCCGGCGCGCGAAGCTGCGCCACGGCCACGTCGTGCGATAGCAGCGTGGCGCCGGCGCTTCGGCACGGTGGATCGCGCGCAGCAATCCTTCCGTCACGTAGCGCACGGTGCCGTCAGCTTCGACTTCCGAGAGATAGGCGAATACCGCCGCGTCGGGCTCGCTCGAGGCGAGCCACAGCGAAACCACCGGGTGTCCGGCGATCTCCAGCGGCGCATCGAGCGGCTTGCTGGTGAAGCAGAAGAGCGCCTCCTGCCGCGCCTGCCAGTCGGCGTAGTACTCCGAGGCCTCTATCCCGGCGATGCGCTCGTAGCGCGTCTGGAATCCGGTGCCGAAGGTGAAATCGGCCTGGAAGGAATCCTTTGCAGCGTCGGCGGGGGGATCATCCGCCAGGGCGTGGTGCGGGGCGGCGAAGAATCGGCGACTACCTTGGACCGGCGGCCACTGGTCCGCTGCGCGCCATTCCTCCGCATGCATGCTGAAGTAGTGGACGGGCCGTTCGGCCGCGAGCCCTGTCTCGCGGCCGGCCAGATGCTGGTCGAAGAAGCGCAGAACCTCGCCGAGCACCGGCAGTTCCGGTTCGACCCTGGCACGCCAGGGAGAGGCGTTGACGCGGGCACCGTGGTCCCAAGGCCCAAGCATCAGCCGACGCTCGGCATTGGGCAGCGTGAGGAAGCGGGACAGCGTGCCGTTGGCATAGCCTGCACCGTCCATCCAGCCGGAAACGGCATAGACCGCGACGTCGCGGGGAATGTCGTCCAGGTAGTTGCAAGGACTGAACGATGCGGGGCTGAAGCCGGGATCGTAGGGCAGCGTGTCGTCACGGAACCGAAACTCGCCGATGAAATCGGGCATCCGGAAATTCGCCAGATGGCCCTTCACGGCCTCCCGCGCGAGAGCACCGTCGGCGTCGGCATCGACAGGCATAGGCCCCAGCAGCGCCGGATCGGCGAAGTAGCCGAACTTCGCGCGCAGCTCGCGCCGGTCATGGTCAAGCGCCAGCATCAGCTCGTCGTAGACCTGCGCCAGGCGCTTGATGAGCAGCCCGCCCGGGTAATAGTTGTCCGACCAGGTGTCCCATACCGCGAACAGGGGCGCGATCGCCCTGACGGCCGGATGGCCGGTGCTGGCCAGGAAATCGCAGGCCGCCCCGAGATAGGAGATGCCGGTGGCCCCGATGCGCCCATCGCTCCAGGGCTGGGCGACGATCCAGTCCGCGACGACGCGATAGTCGTCGCGCTCGCGCGGGCTGCGAAAGGAATCGCGCGTGCCGAAGCTCGCCCCCGTGCCGCGCGCATCGACCACGACGAGCGCATAGCCGCGCGGCACGAACATCTCGCGATACTTCCAGGTGTTGGGCGACGGCTCGACCTTGCTCCCGGGTGCGACCTGGAAGCGGCGCACGTAGGGCGTGAGGATCAGCACCGTCGGCCATCGGCGGCTGCGATCGCCGTCGGGCAGGATGACGTCGACCGCCAGCCGGCAGCCATCCGTCATGGCCACGTAAGCCGACGTAGGCGCGCCCACGCGATGCTGCGCGGGGCGCGAGACGAGATACTGGCTGGGGGCCACTTTCCAGGCCGAACCGAGGCTGTCACGATCCGGCATCGTCTGTCCTTTCGCGATCGCGGATTTTGCTGGCGGAGCCGCCAGCGGCAGCGTATCAGCGCGCCAGCGGCCATACAAAGAGCGGCTGGTCCAATGCACAGATTTCTGGCTGTCCTGTTCTCGGCAATCCTGGGCGGCCTCGCTCCGGCCCAGGCGCAGCAATGGATCGAGCATCGGCCGCCCGGCGCGGGCTACAAGGTGGAGCTCCCCTCGGCGCCGACGATCGAGAGCGAGAACATCCCGACCGAATTCGGACCGATGCCGATGACGATCGCCGAGGTCATCGTGCCCGAGGAGATGGTCCTGCAGGCCTCGCATACCCTCCTTCCGGAGAAGATCGGCGCAACCGACGCCGACGCCGTCCTCAAGGGGATGCGAGACAGCACCGTCGAACATGCGAACTGCAAGCTGCGCCGGGAGAGCCGGCTCAAGGTCTCCGACGCTCCGGCCCGTCGCATCGTCATGGACTGCGCCGACGGCAAGGTGGCCGGCATCGGCCTGCTCGTGTTCGGCCGCGACCGCGTCTATTCGGCGCTGATCGCCGTTCCCAAGGGCCAAGAGGACAGTGCCAGCGTGCAGCGCTTCCTCAACTCGTTCGCCCTCGTGCCGCGCTAGGAAGGCGCCCCGGACCGCAGTCGGTCTGCGGTCCGGAAGCCGTTTGGACGCGTGCCCCGGCCTACATGCCGAGCTGGCTGACGAACTTGGTGTTCAGGTAGGCCTCGAGCGCCTCGACGCCGCCCTCCGAGCCGTAGCCGGAGTCCTTGACGCCGCCGAATGGGACCTCGGGCAGCGCCAGACCGTGATGGTTGATCGACACCATGCCGCTCTCGAACGCCGCGCCGATCGCCGCGGCAGTCTTGGTGTTCTTCGTGTAAGCGTAGGCGGCGAGGCCCCAGGGCAGCCGGTTCGCTTCCTTCACCACGCCCTCGAAGTCCTTGAACGGCGTGATCGGCGCCAGCGGGCCGAACGGCTCGTCGTTCATGATCTTCGCGTCGAGCGGCACGTCGGTCATGACCGTGGGCTCGTAGAAGTAGCCCTTGTTGCCCTTGCGCTGCCCGCCGGTCTGGATCTTGGCGCCCTTGGCGATGGCATCGCTGACGAAGCTGTCCATCGCGTGCAGGCGGCGCTCGGCGACGAGCGGTCCCATCTTGACGTCCGCCTCGAGGCCGTTGCCCACCTTCATGTTCTTGGCGTAGGCGGTGAAGCGCTCGACGAACTCGGGGTAGACCTTCTCGTGCACGAGGAAGCGCGTTGGCGCCACGCAGACCTGGCCGGCGTTGCGGAACTTGTTGGCACCGAGGACATTCACCGCCTGCTCGAGGTCGGCATCCTCGAACACCACGGCCGGCGCATGGCCTCCCAGTTCCATGGTGACGCGCTTCATGTGCTGGCCGGCCAGCGCCGCGAGCTGCTTGCCGACCGGCGTCGAGCCGGTGAAGGTGATCTTCTTGATGACCGGATGCGGGATCAGATACTCGCTGATCTCCGAGGGGATTCCGTAGACCAGCTGGATCACGCCTGCCGGCACGCCGGCATCGACGAACGCCTTGATGAGCTGGGCGCACGAGCCCGGCGTATCCTCGGGGCCCTTGATGATGATCGAGCAGCCGGTCGCCAGCGCCGCCGAGGCCTTGCGCACCACCTGGTTGATGGGGAAGTTCCACGGCGTGAAGGCCGCGACCGGACCGACCGGCTCCTTGATCACCAGCTGGTACACGTTCTCCGCGCGCGCCGGCACGATGCGCCCGTAGGTGCGCCGGCCCTCCTCGGCCATCCAGTCGATGATGTCGGCGGCGAGGTTCGTCTCGATCTTGGCCTCGAACAGGGGCTTGCCCTGCTCCATGGTCATCATGGTCGCGATCTCGTCGAGGCGCTGGCGCATCAGGTCGGCGGCCTTGCGCATGATCTTGTAGCGCTCGTAGGCCGAGACCTTGCGCCATTGCCTGAAGCCCTTGTCGGCCGCCTCGAGCGCGCGATCGAGATCGGCCGTCTCGGCATGGGCGACCTGGCCGATCACCTCCTCCGTCGCGGGATTGATCACGGGAATGCTGCGGCCCTTGGCGCCCTTGGTCCAGGCGCCGTCTATCATCAGGGAGACATCGCTGTAGGTCATCGGTTTCCTCCTCAACTTCCTCGATAGGTCGAATAGCTCCAGGGCGTGCAGAGCAGCGGGACATGATAATGCCCCTCGGGCTCGGCAATGGAAAACCGCAAAGGCACGACATCCAGGAAGGGCGGATCGCCACAGTCGATGCCCCTGCTGCGGAAATGGTTGCCGATCGCGAAGCGCAGCTCGTAGCGCCCGATCGGCAGCGGCCGTCCGCCGATCAGCGGCCGGTCGGTGCGGCCGTCGGCATTGGTGACGGCCGTGGCGATGCGATGCAGCCGCTCGCCCGCGAACTCGTACAGCTCGACCTCGATGCCGATGGCCGGACGGCCCGCATGGGTATCCAGCACGTGGGTGCTCAGGCGCCCGTTGACGTCCGGCATCCCCTCGCCCGTCACCTTGGCGGCCACCCGCAGCCGCGTGATGTAGAAGACCTCCTGCATCGCGGTCGCGAATTCGGTCGCGGCATCGTGAGCAAGACGGCGCTCGAACTGGGCCAGGATCGAATCGCGGGTATGCCGCCGCACGCAAACGATGAACGGGAAGCCGAACCTTGCCTTGTAGGCGTCGTTCAGCCGATGGAAACGTGCGAATTCCTCCTCGCTCAGGCCGTCGAGCCCGGCGCTCGCCTGCTCCTCCCGAGATTCCGCCGTCAGCTCGCCGGCGCGTGCGGCCTTGCCCGCGAGATCGGGATGGCCACGCAGGAAGGCGAGCTGCCTCTCGCGAGGCGCGGCTCGCACAAGCCCCATCATCGCCTGATGGAGATCGGACACGGTGGCGAACGGCCGACGGCCGGCGGCCCCTTCCGCGACCCAAGGGGCCAATTCGAAGGTGTCGGCCAGGATTGCCGCGACGTCCGAGGCGCCGATCCGGTTGATGTCGCCGAGGGCATGCGTCATGTCGGCGACCTAGCATGGCCGGGCGGCGGTCTCTATAGTCCGGCCAGAAAATTCAGGGAGGGTTCCCATGACTGACCGCAATCGTTTCACCCGGCGCGGGCTGGGCAGGACGGCGTTCGCCGGTGCTGCGCTGCTCGCCGCGCCGCTGCCGCTACGCCAGGCTGCCGCGCAGGCCGCCAACCTCAAGGTTGCCCTGCTGCTGCCGACCTCCGGCTACCAGGCCCAGATCGGCCAGGCCTGCCGGCGGGGTGCCGACCTGGCCAACGACGTCTTCGCGGACATGAAGATTCCCGTGAAGCTCGACATCATGAACTACGACACGGAAACCAAGCCCGACGTCGCGCGCACGCAGGCCGAGAAGGCGATCGACGCCGGAGCGCAGATGCTGGTGGGGGCCTTCGATTCCGGCCAGACCATCGCCATCGCACAGGTCGCCGAACAGCGTGGCATTCCGTTCGTCGTCAACATCGCCGCGGCTCCCCAGATCACCGAGCAGGGGTACAAGTTCGTCGTCCGCAACTTCCCGACGGCGCCCATGCTGATCACCGGCGCCCTGGCGCTGCACAAGGAGATATTCAAGGCCTCGGGCGTGACGCCCAAGACCGCGGTGCTGATGAGCGTCAACGACACGTTCGGCACCGCCATGGTGAACGGCATCAAGGCCCTCTTCCCCAAGCTGGACATGCCCTACGAGATCGTCGAGACAATCACCTACGATCCCGCGGCGAAGGATCTGTCGGTCGAGGTCGGCAAGGCCAAGGCCACCAAGGCGGACATGCTGATGCCCGTGAGCCGCCTGAACGACGCCAAGCTGCTCGTCCAGGAGATGGTGAAGCAGCGCTGGGAGCCCATGGCCGTGATGAACCCCGGCGCGCCGGGCCTCTACGAGCAGGACTTCCTCAAGACCATGGGCAAGTACGGCGACTTCCTGATCTCCAACGTGCCCTGGCTCGATCCGAAATCGGCGATGACCCAGGCCCTGGAGAAGCGGCATGAGGCCAAGTTCCCGAAGGACCAGCTCGATCTCAACGGCGGCTTCACGTTCGAAGCGCTGCTCATCGCCGCCCAGGCGTGGCTCACGGCCAAGTCCACCAAGCCGGACGCGCTGATGGACGCGCTGCGCAAGACCAAGATCGACCAGCATGTCATCATCGGCGGGCCGATCCAGTTCGACGCCAAGGGCCAGAACGTCGACATCAAGGCGGCTGCCATCGAGAACCTCAACCGCAAGCCGACCGTGGTGATGCCGGTCGCATCGGCCGCCGCGCCGCTCGTGTTCCCCATGCCCGGCTGGAACGACAAGCGCCGTACATGATGCAGCTTTCCTCCCCTCGCGAAGCGAGGGGAGGTGCCCGCGCAGCGGGCGGAGGGGTCATGAGTCGCCGATGTTCAACGTGCTGCTGATGACCCCTCCGGCCCTGCGGGCCACCTCCCCACTTCGTGGGGAGGCAACATGATCCCATGACCGCCGACTTCCTCCTCGCCCTCGCCCAGGCCATCGCCAAGGGCTTGTTGACCGGCATGGTCTACGGCCTGATGGCGCTCGGCCTGTCGGTGATCTTCGGGGTCATGCGCGTCGTCAACTTCGCCCATGGCGAGATGATGGTCGTCGGCATGTATCTCGCATGGATGGCCTTCGAGTACCTCGAATTGTCGCCGATGCTCAGCCTGCCGCTGATCGCGGCCCTGTTCTTCGTCGCGGGCTATGCCTTGCAGCGCAGCCTGATCTCTCCCTTCATCGGCCGGCCCGAGCATCAGCAGTTCCTTCTCCTGCTGGCGGTCGCCATCCTGCTGGTCAATGCCTGCCTCGCGATCGCCGGCCCGGATTCGCGCGGGGTCCAGATGGAGGCACAGTTCGAGTCCTACGAAGTGGGACCGCTGGTCTTCGACGCGGTGCGGCTGCACGCCGCCCTGGCCGCCGTCGCCATCGCAGCCCTCCTGTGGCTCTTCTTCACGCGGACGCGCACCGGCAAGTCGATCCGCGCCGCCGCCGACAACAACCTCGCGGCTCTCGTCGTCGGCCTCGACGTGCGCCGCCTCTATGCCATCACCTTCGGCGTCGGCGCCGCCTGCGTCGGGGCCGCCGGCGCGCTGATGATCACCATCATCCCCGTCACGCCCTTCCTCGCCGTCGAATACACCCTGCTCGCCTTCGTGATCGTGATCGTGGGCGGCCTGGGCAGCATGACGGGGGCGCTGCTGGGCGGTCTTCTGATCGGCGTCAGCGAGGCGGTTGCCGGCCTGCTCCTGCAGCCCTCGCTCAAGAGCATGTTCAGCTTCGGCCTGCTGATCCTCGTCCTGCTGCTCAGGCCGCAGGGCCTGCTGGGCCGCAAGGCGTCATGATCCCTCCCGCGAGCCGTCCATGACGTTCCTGCGCCGCCTCGTCGGCGATGCCCCGCCGCGCGTGCTGTGGAGCCTGCTCGCGCTGCTGGCGCTGCTGCTGGTGGCGCCGGCCGTCCTCGGCAAGTACTGGCTGTCGGTCCTGATCCTGATCCTCTACTTCGCCTATGTCGGCCAGGCCTGGAACATCCTGATGGGCTTCGCGGGCCAGCTCTCGCTCGGCCATGCCCTCTATGCCGGCCTCGGAGGCTACATCGCGGCCGGACTCTACTTCCACTACGGCATCGGCCCCTGGGCCGGGCTCTTTGCCGGTGTTGCCGTGGCGGCCGTGGCGGGCGCCATCGTCGGCTATCTCGGCTTCCGCTTCTCCCTCGCCGGCGTCCACTTCGCGCTGCTGACCATCGCCTTCAGCGAGTTCACGCGCGTGGCCTTCGACCACTGGGCATGGGCCGGCGGCTCGGCCGGCCTCTTCCTCAAGGTGGAGCCCGGAACGGACGTTCTGAACCTGCGCGGCGGACCATTGCTGTTCTACTACGTGATCCTGGCGCTGGCGGCGGGTGCCTTCATCCTCTGCCGCGTCCTCCTGCAGAGCCGGCTGGGCCGCTACTGGCTGGCCATCCGCGAGGACGCCGAAGCCGCGCAGGCCGTGGGCGTGCCGGTCCTGCGCTGCAAGATGATCGCCATCGTCATCTCGGCCGGGCTGACGGCGCTGGCGGGCGTGTGGAACGCCTTCTACTACAACAACCTCTTCCCCGAGACGGCCTTCGCCATGGGCCGCTCGATCGAGATAACCCTCGCGCCGATCATCGGCGGGCTGGGCACGCTCTTCGGACCGATCGTCGGCGCCGTCGTCCTGACCGGCCTCGGCGAGGCGTTCACCGACATCGGCGACATGCTGCGCATCCCGGGCAGCAAGCAGATCTTCTACGGCCTCGCCCTCCTGATCATCGTGATGTACCGGCCGGCCGGCGTCTGGCCGTGGCTGGCCGACAAGCTCGGCCTCAAGGATCGCCAGCCGTGAGCGGCGCGCGGCTCCAGCTGGAAGCCGTGGGCAAGAGCTTCCGCGGTCTGCGGGCGGTCCACGACGTGAGCTTCGCCGTGCCAGCCGGCGCCATCCATGCGCTGATCGGCCCCAACGGCGCGGGCAAGACGACGATCTTCAACATGATCGCCGGCGTCTTCGCCCCCGATTCGGGTCGCGTCCGGCTGGACGGGGCCGTGATCTCCGGGCTGCGTCCCGACCGCATCTGCGATGCCGGGGTCGGCCGCACCTTCCAGCTGGTCAAGCCGTTCAAGGAGCTGAGCGTGCTGGAGAACGTCACCGTAGGGGCCCTCCATCGTCGGCGGCACCTGCCCGACGCACGCGAGGCGGCGTCGGCCATCCTGGCCCAGCTCGGGCTGTACGACCGCCGTCACCAGCGCGCGCAGAGCCTGACGCTGCCCGACCGCAAGCGGCTGGAGGTGGCGCGTGCGCTCGCCACCGAGCCCAAGCTGCTGCTGCTGGACGAGGTGATGGCCGGGCTGCGCCCTACCGAAGTCGACGTCATGGTGGGCTTCCTGCGTGAGCTCAACCGTCGCACGGGCCTTACCATCCTGCTGATCGAGCACGTCATGCGGGCCGTGATGGCGCTCGCCGCCCAGGTCGTCGTCGTGAGCTACGGCGAGAAGATCGCCGAGGGCACGCCGCAGGAAGTCACGCGCAACCAGGCCGTGCTCGACGTCTATCTCGGGCAGGAGGAGCTGTGAGCGCCCTGCTGCAGGTGGAGGGCGTGGACCTCTTCTACGGCGACGCCCAGGCACTCGACGGCGTCTCGATCGACATCGCCGGCGGCGAGGTCGTCGCCATCGTCGGCGCCAACGGCGCCGGCAAGAGCTCACTGATTCGGGTCATCCAGGGTATCGAGAAGCCGGCGCGCGGCCGCATCCTTTTCGACGGACGCGATATCGCGGGCTGGCCGTCCCATCGCGTTTGCGAGGCCGGCATCGGCCATGTCGCCGAAGGTCGCCAGGTGTTCCCGAACCTGTCGGTTCTGGAGAATCTCGAGATGGGCGCCACGCCACGCCACGCCCGGCCGCTGGAGAAGCAGACGCTGCAGCGCGTCTTTTCGCTGTTCCCGCGCCTGGCCGAACGGCGCCGCCAGGCGGCCGGAACGCTGTCCGGAGGCGAACAGCAGATGCTCGCCATCGGCCGCTGCCTGATGGGCCAGCCGCGGCTCATCATGTTCGACGAGCCGTCCCTCGGCCTCGCCCCGGCCATCGTCCACGAAGTCTTCCGCATCGTCCGGCTGCTGAACGACGAGGGGCTGACCGTCCTGCTCGTCGAGCAGAATGTCATGGCCTCGCTCAAGATCGCCCATCGCGGCTACGTGCTGGAGAACGGCCGCATCGAGCTGTCCGGCAGCGGCAGCGAACTCCTGAACGACGACCGCGTCCGCCAGGCCTACCTGGGCCTCTGATCAGGCGCACCGACCGCAGGTCGAGCCGGGCCGGTTGACGCCCGCCGTAGCGGCCTGCGATCGTCCAACCATCCGGTACACGACCGCTGCCGCGTGCGGCGCGGGCCTGGTCCGGGACGGCCAGGACACGTCCGACGACGGACTTGCTCCCCCTCCCCGGCGATCTCAGCCATGGGAGGGAAGACATGAATCGCCGACAACTGCTGCAGGCCGGCGTCACCGCCGGCACGATCGCCCTTGCGCCGCGCCTTGTATCGGCTCAGGCGAGCTACGCACCTGCGCCGAAGGGCTGGCGCCGCTATGTCATCACCATGCGCGTCGAGCCGACGGGCGGCGCGCGCAAGGCCTGGCTGCCGCTGCCCTCCTTCGAGGCCGCCGACTGGCAGCGTCCCGGCGACATCACCTGGACTGGCAACGCCCGCATTGCCGAGCGCGTCCGCGCCCCCGGATACGAAGCCGAGATGCTGCGCGTGGAGTGGAACGCCGACCAGCAGGCACCCTCGATCGAGGTCACCGCGCAGGTCCAGACGCAGGATCGCTCCGTCGTGCCGGGCCGCGGCTCGGCCACGCCGCTCGGCGACGACGAACGCCGGCTCAATCTTGCGGCCACCGAGCTGCTCCCGACCGACGGCCTGGTGCGCGAAACCGCTTTGGAGATCGTCAAGGGCAAGCGCGACGACGTCGCCAGGGCCCGCGCCATCTACGACTGGGTGGTCGAGAACACCTTCCGCAATCCGAAGACCCTCGGCTGCGGCGTCGGCGACATAACGACCATGATCAGGACAGGCAATCTCAACGGCAAGTGTGCCGACCTCAATGCCCTGTTCGTCGGGCTGGCGCGCGCCGCCGGCCTGCCCGCGCGCGACGTCTACGGCATCCGCGTGGCGCCCTCGCAGTTCGGCTTCAAGGCGCTGGGTGCGGGCTCGACGGACATCACCAAGGCGCAGCACTGCCGGGCCGAGGTCTGGCTGCCGGGGAGCGGCTGGACGCCCGCCGATCCGGCCGACGTGCGCAAGGTGGTGCTCGAGGAGCCGCCGCGCAACCTCGCCATGACCGATCCCAAGGTCGTCGCGGCAAGGCGGGCGCTCTTCGGCTCCTGGGAAGGCAACTGGGTGGCCTTCAACACGGCCCATGACGTCCGGCTGCCCGGATCGGGCCAACCTGCCATCCCGTTCCTGATGTACCCGCAGGCGGAGAACCGAAGCGGCTTCCTCGATTCCCTGGATCCCGAGCAGTTCAAGTACCGCATCACCGCGCGGGAACTCACGGCGTAGCAGGCATCCTCCACGGACCCGGCCCATTCCGTTCGGGCCGGTTCCGATCTATATCGGCTGACATGATCGCTTCGGCCGACTCGGCCCAGCCGATGGCCCCGCGCGCCCTCATCCGTCGCTATTTCCTGGCGATGGGAACGCCTTTCGCGATCGACCTCGTCACCCTCGGTACCTACGCCGCCGTCAATCGCGCGCCCCAGATCGTGCCGGGGATGGTGCTCCTGTCGGCCGCCTTCCTGATGGTCGGCGTGGGAATCGGAGCCCATTTCCTCATCCGGCCCGTCAGCCGGTTCATGGCCGGTGAAAGCTCTTTCCAGACCATAGAGCAGGCGCTTACCTCCTTGCCCCGCCGGTCGGCGGCCCTGATCGCGGCCTGCTATGGGCCGATGATCGCCCTGCGCCTGCTGTCGCATCGGCTCGGGATCCACTTCGGCGCCCCGGTCGAGGAGCTGACCTGGTCCGATGTCGCGTCGTCTTTCGTGGTGCTGACGGGCTTCAATGTCGTGCTGACCTTCTTCGTCGTCAGCGCCTATCTCGACCACCTCTGCCAGTACCTGTTCGACACGCGTGGCGCGAACATCAGCGTCTTCCGCGGGCGGTTCCGCCGCAAGATCAGTCTCGCCGTGCTTTCCCTGGCCTTCGCCGGGACCATCCTCCTCAGTGCCGACATCGCGAGCTACAGCGGCGCGCGCCTCCTGCGCGAGGCAGTCCTCGACGTCGTCTCCTCCGTGATGGGCACGATATTCATCTTTTTCTGGATCAGCCAAGCGCTCAGCCGCCCCATCGACCGCCTCGATCACGGCATGCGGCGGGTCGCCGAGGGCGACTACCTGGTCCGCCTCCCGGTGACGTCGGACGACGAGATGGGCCACGCCGCGGATCGCTTCAACCACATGGTCGACGGTCTTTCGGAACGCGCATACCTGCGCGACACGTTCGGCAAGTACGTGAGCAAGAGCGTTGCGGCCGCCATTCTCGACGATCGGGACCGCGCTGGCCGCATCGCCGACAAGACGGCAGAGGCAACGCTGATGTTCACCGACATCGAAGGCTTCACCGGACTGTCCGAACGGCTGCCGGCCGCGGAGGTGGCGCGCCTGCTGAACGCCTATCTGGGCACCGTGGTGCCGGTGATCCAGCGTCACGGCGGCGTGGTCAACAGTTTCATCGGCGACGGGCTTTTCGCGAGCTTCAACCTGCCCCTGCCCTGTGCCGATCACGCGCGCGCGGCGCTGACGGCCGCCATCGAGATCCAACAGGCGCTGGCCAAGGCACCTTTTGCAGGCGTCGCAGCCCTCAGGACGCGGATCGGCATCAACACGGGAACCGTGATTGGCGTGACCATCGGTGCAGAGAACCGCCTCAACTACACATTGCTCGGCGACGCGGTGAACATCGCCTCGCGGGTCGAGCAGCTCAACAAGCGATTCGGAACATGCATCCTCGCCACGGAAAGCACGGTGCGGGCGGCGGCCGCGGCGGAGGCCTGCACAAGCCTCGGCACGACCGACGTGCGAGGACACGAAGGAAGCGTGGTGGTCTATCAGGTCGGTGCCTGAGATGAGCGATGCCGCCCCCGCCATCCCTGCCGCCGAGGTCGCCGCGATGCGGCGCCGCTATCTCCTGACAACGACGTCCTGCGCGCCGGTCGACGTCGTCTTCACCCTGGTCTTCCTGCTGCTGAGCGACGCCTGGAGCTACGCGCCGCGTTCACTCCTCCTCGGCCTGCTTCTGCTGGGCGGCGCGAACTACGTGCTCTCCGTCCGGCTCTACGCCCCAATCCACAGCTACCTGAAGGGCAAAACCAGCTTCGAGGACGCGCAGCGCCGCATAACCCAGCTCCCGATCCTGACAGCACGCAACACCGCCCTCCTCGCGCTCGTGCTGGCCCTGCTGCGCTACGGCGCCTCCTACTTTCTCAGCGATCCCAGCATCACGGGCGTGCCGCGTCCGACCCTCGCGGATTTCATCGGCATCTCCCTGTTGCTGCCGTTCTTCTATTTCACTTACGCGTATTTCGTCACGAGCAACTATCTCGCCACGCTCTGCACCTTCATCTTCCAGCATCGCGGCCGCAACCTCGGCCTCTTCTTCGGCAGCTACCGCAGCAAGCTCATCGTGGCGCTGCTCGTGATCTCGCTCGCACCGCTGGCCGCCCTGATCATTGATCTCTTCTCCTACGACGACGACCGTCTGAGGTTCGAGATCACCAACGACGTCGGTGTCGCCCTGATGGGCGCCGTGCTCTCCGGGTATTTCGTGACCCGGTCGCTGCTCGGCCCGATCCGCATCCTGTCGGATGCGATGGGCAAGGTGGCCGACGGGGATCTGTCTCAGGAAGTCCCCGTCACGTCGAACGACGAGGTCGGCGCCCTGACCAGCCGGTTCAACAACATGGTGGAGGGCCTGCGCGAGCGCGAGCGCATCCGGGAGACCTTCGGCCGCTATGTCGACGAGAGCGTCGCGGCGACGATCCTGCGCCGCGAGGGCGACGGCGCGCTGGCCGGCGAGATGCGGGAAGCCACGATCCTGTTCACGGATATCGAGGGCTTCACCACCATCGCGGAACATCTCGCGCCCGACGACCTCGTGGCCGCCCTCAACGAGTACCTCGAGACGGTTCTCCAGCCGATCGGCGCCCACGGCGGCGTGGTGAACACCTTCATCGGCGATGGCCTGTTCGCCTCCTTCAACATGCCCCTTGCCTGCGACGACCATGCCTGCGCTGCGGTGAGCGCCGCGATCGAGATCCAGCGCGCGGTGGGCGCGCGCACCTTCGGCGGCTTCGGCGTCGCCTTCGCGACCCGGATCGGCATCAGCACCGGCAAGGTGATCGGCGGCTCCGTCGGCGCCGGCAAGCGCGTCTCCTTCACCCTGCTGGGCGACACGGTCAATCTCGCGTCGCGGCTCGAGCAGTTGAACAAGGAGTACGCCACGCGCATTCTCGTTTCCGACAGCACGCGCCAGGCCTGCGGCGACCGGTTCGTCTTCCGGGCCCATGGCCGTGTCGCCGTGCGCGGCCGCAGCGATGCAGTGCCGATATACAGCGTTGACCCTCTCGGCCAGGACAGCAGCCCATGAACGTTTCCGGATTGTCGCCCCAGCAGCTCGACCTGCAGGCCCGTGCCCGCGAGCTCGCGAAGGGACCCGTCGCGCAGCGCGCCGCCGAGGTCGACCGGACTGAGCAGTACCCGTGGGACAATGTCGGCCTGCTGAAGGACGCGCGCCTGATCGGCATGACCATCCCCGAGCGCTATGGCGGCCAGGGCAGGTCGTGGCTCGACGCCGTGCTCGCCATCGAGGCGCTGTCGTCGGCCTGCGCCGTGACCGGCCGCATCGCCGTCGAGACCAACATGGGCGCGATCAGCGCCGTGATGGCCTACGGCTCGGAGGAGCAGAAGAAGCTCGCCGCCGACATGGTGCTGGCCGGCGACAAGCCTGCCATCTGCATCACCGAACCGGAGGCCGGTTCGGATGCCAACGGCATGACGACCCGGGCCGACCGGAAGGGCAACCGCTACGTCGTCAACGGCCGCAAGCACTGGATCACCGGGGGCGGCGTCTCGCGGCTGCACCTGATCTTCGCCAAGGTCTACGACGACAAGGGCAACGAGGAAGGGATCGGCGGCTTCCTCGCCATCCGCGACGAGACGCCGGGCCTCAGGATCACCAAGCGCGAGCCGACCATGGGCTTGCGCGGCATCCCCGAGGCGGTGATCGACTTCGAGGAGATGGAGCTGCCGCCGTCGGCGCTGGTCATCCCGCCGCGCGGCCTCAAGAAGGGCTTCGCCGACCTCATGAACGCCTACAACAGCCAGCGCGTGGGCGCCGCGACGGTGGCGCTTGGCATCGCCCAGGGCGCCTACCAGCTCGCGCTGGACTGGTCGGAGGAGCGGCACCAGTTCGGCCGGCCGATCAACGAGTTCCAGGGCCTGCAATGGAAGCTGGCCGACATGTCGATCAAGCTGCGGGCCGCGCAGGCGCTGGTCTACGACGCGGCGCGCTCCGGCGAGGGCGGCTTCCCGGACATGCTGCTGGCCGCCCAGGCCAAGGTGTTCACGTCGGAAAGCGCCATCCAGGTCGTGAACGACGCCCTGCAGTTCTTCGGCGCCCGCGGCTATTCGCGCGAGCTGCCGCTGGAGCGCATGGCGCGCGACGTGCGCATGTTCACCATCGGCGGCGGCACCGCCGAGGTGCTGCGCAATGTGGTAGCGGGCGCGCTCCTCAAGAAGAAGCTGCCGCAGACCCGCGACGGGTGGGCCGCTCGCCCGGTTTGACCTGCTGCGAGGCCGCTTGATATCATGATATCAAGCGAGGTATCGATGCCCGATATTCTGATTCGCAACGTCAGCGTCCAGACGAAGGAACGTCTCAAGCGACGCGCCAGACGTCATGGACGGAGCCTGGAATCGGAGTTGCGGGAAACGCTCGAGGTCATTGCGCGAGAAGATGAACAGCCGGCGCTGTCGGAAGCGGGGTTCGGGACGTGGCTCAGCTCGATCAGCAGGCCGGGCGCCGACCTGTCCAAGGCATTGAAGAGGCTGCGCGTCGCCCCGGTGCGTCCTGTCGACTTCGAGTAGACAGTGATCCTGCTCGACACCAATGTCCTTTCCGAGCCGATGCGTCCCAAGCCGTCGCCGCTGGTCGTTGCGTGGCTGGATGCGCATTTCGGTGTGTGCGCCCTCTCGTCCATTACCGTTCTGGAACTTGAGATCGGCGCGCAGTCGCTGCCAGCCGGCAGACGGCGAGAAAGCCTCTTGGGCGCAGTCAGCCTCGCCCTCGACAGGTTCAGGCCACGAATACTGCCTTTCGACGATGCGGCAGCGCGGGCTGCCGCCACCCTGCACGTCCTGGCGAGAAGCAAGGGGCTGCCGTTGAGCCAGACCCCAGCCAAGCTTGCGGACCTTCAGCTTGCAGGGATCGCCGCCGCGAACGAGTGCTCGCTTGCAACGCGCAACGCCGCAGACTTTCGCGGGCTCGGCCTCGACGTGATCGATCCATGGAGCAGCACGGCATAGCGCTACTTGATGCCGACGGCGCGCCACACGCCGCCGCTCTGCACGAGCCGCAGCGTCTTGCGCTCGTCGCCCTTGTCGCCGGATCTGGGGCAGGTCGCGGTGACCACCGTCGGACTTTCCCAGGCGATACGGCAGTCGCCGAGACCACAGGGGATTTTCGTCTCCAATTCGACTTTCAGGGCACCATCGACGGGCCGCACGATGGCCAGGTCATCCTTGCCGTTCATGAGGTCGCAGGCGCCCCAGGCGAAGCGCGCCTTGTCCGGCGACCAGATCGGCAATCCGTCGATCCGGTGCACCCGGCCGGTCCTGCGCATGACCAGGGTGTAGAGGTGATCCTCGTAATAGACCGTCCGCACGACATGGAACGCGCCGGCCTCGTCGTAGCGCTCGTAGAGATAGAAATACATCGTGTCACCGAAAGGGCAGTCGCCCAGGGTCACGACGTTGCCGCCCTGCCAGGCGATGAACAGGCGGTCGTTCCAGCGCCAGACGTCGCGGTTGTTGGCGAAGCGCCGGGCCTCGGCCGGCCAGGCGGCGACGTTTGCCGGCGGCGTGTGGCTGGCCCAATCCCGCCAGCTCTCGACCTCGTTCCAGTTCTTGGGAGCGCAGAGCGGTTCGGGAAGGGAGCCGCGCTCGTCGGCCGTCGCCTGGCCCGCAAGGATCAGCGCGACGGCAAACGCCATCAGTCGAGCGAGCATGCCTCTCCTCCCCCTCTATCGGCCGAACCGGTTCCAGACGCCGTCGCTGCCGCGCATCAACACGAATTCGGTACCCTTTGGCATCGACGCGTCGCGCGGCGTGCACGCGACCGAGATCCAGGATTCGTGATCCCAGCGCGCCGAGCAACTCTCGGTCTCGCATGGCAGAGGGACCTCCGACTCGGTTGCGAGGGCCTCGCCTGCCGGTGCCTGGATCAGCAGCGTCGCGCGCGGCGGCTCGAGCGTACAGGCGATCGTCAGGAACCGCGTCTTCTCGGGCGCCCACACCGGCGAGCCGTGCACCGTATAGGTGCGGCCCGTGGGCATCATCACCAGCGTGTAGGAGAAATCCTCGGGCGCCTGCGTGCGCACGACATGAAAGCGGCCTGGCTGGTCGTAGCGCTCGAATAGGTACCAGCGCCCATCGGCGCCGTACGGACAGTCGACCAGTGCCAGCGTACCGCCGCCGTCCAGAACCAGGCGGAGCTGGTCGCCCTCGCGCGACACCAACCGCTCGTGGCGCCTGATGCGCAGCGCCTCATCGCGCCGATCGTCGGCATGGTATCGCTCGTAGCCGGGATTCTTCGCTCGGCCGTCCGGCATGCATTCCTGGGCCTGCCCGGCCCTCGCCGCCAGCAGGCCGCTCACGATCCCCATCAGGATGAGCAGGAAGCGCATCATCGTCGGGGATTCAGCATGGTCTCCAGACTGATCGACCGCAAGGTCGCCTCGGCGATCTCGTCGATCTCCATCAGGACGCGCTGCAGGGCCTGGCCGATGTCGGTGTCCTCGCCGGGCTCCTTCGCCCGCTGGCCTGGTGCCGGCTCGAACAGCGCCACGATGTCCATCAAGGTCGTCCGCCGCCGGTTGCCCGTGAAGCGGTAGCCACCTGCAGCGCCACGGCCGCCCCGCACCAGCCCGGCCATCGCCAGCGTGCGCAGCACCTTGGCCAAATGATGGGCGGACACGCCGAAACGCTCGGCGAGATCGGCCGCCGACAACGTTCGGTCGGGATCGCGCGCCAGTTCCAGCACCGCGTAGAGGCCAAGCCGCGTGGCCGTCTGCAGCCTCACGCCAGCTCCTTGTCGAGCTCGAGCGACGGTCCCGCCACCATGCCCTGCGCCCGGAAGAAGGACAGGATCAGGTGGTCCCGGCGATCGACCAGCGTGCGCACGCGCGTCACGCCTTGCTCGCGGAAGCGCCGGCACAGCGCATCGAAGAGCGCGCTGCCCGTGCCCTGCAAGCGCTGGTCCGGATCGACCTGGACCGCGAACACCCAGCCCGCCGCCGGCTGGCCAAACTCCCAGGCGCGGACCTCGCCCACGACGAAGCCCGCGAGGGCCCCCGCCGGGCTCTCGGCGACCAGGAAATGCCGGTCGGGCGGACCGCCGCCATAACGCTCCAACATGAGCTGCCAATACGAGGCCTTTCCGACGCCCGTCAGCCTGTGATCGAGGGCCGAGATCGCCGGCAGGTCGGCCGGTTCGGCAGGTCGGATCGACACCATATCGGGGGAAAGAATGCCCTTGCGCACGGGAATGTAAATACGTATTTAAGTACCGAATTACCCATATAGTAGGAAGCGCCATGGCTGACGCGCCGATCGATTTCCGCATGACGCCCGACCGCTATCGCCACTGGAAGCTCGCGCTGGAGAATGGCGTCGCCTACCTCACCATGGACGTGAACGAGGATGGCGGCCTGCGCCCCGGCTACAAGCTGAAGCTCAATTCCTACGACCTGGGCGTCGATATCGAGCTGGCCGATGCCGTCCAGCGTCTGCGCTTCGAGCATCCCGAGGTCGGCGCGGTGGTCATCCGCTCGCAGCGGGAGCGCATCTTCTGCTCGGGCGCCAACATCAACATGCTCGGCCTGTCGACCCACGACCACAAGGTGAACTTCTGCAAGTTCACCAACGAGACGCGGCTCGCCATCGAGGATGCCAGCATCAATTCCGGACAGACCTACATCTGCTCGATCAACGGCATCGCTGCCGGCGGCGGCTACGAGTTGGCGCTGGCCTGCGAGCAGATCCTGCTGGCCGACGACGGCTCGAGCGCGGTGTCGCTGCCGGAGCTGCCGCTGCTCGCGGTGCTGCCGGGCACGGGCGGGCTGACGCGCCTGGTCGACAAGCGGATGGTGCGGCGCGACCATGCCGACTTCTTCTGCACCACCGCCGAAGGCGTCCGCGGCAAGCGTGCCCGCGACTGGCGTCTGGTCGACCGGCTGATCGCCCCCAGCAAGCTGGCCGACGAGACGAAGAAGATCGCCGAGGAAATGGCGGGCAAGTCGAGCCGCCCCCGGCAGGCCAAGGGCATCGTGCTCACGCCGATCGAACGGATCATCGACGGCGACACGGTCCGCTACCCCCACCTCACGGTCGAGATCGATCGCGAACGCCGCGCCGCCCGCTTCCGCATCAACGGACCGGCCGAAGCGCCGCCAGCCGACGCCGCGGCGATCCATGCCCAGGGAACGGCTTTCTGGCCGCTGGCGCTGGCGCGCGAGATCGACGACGCGATTATGCATCTGCGGCTGAACGAGACCGAGATCGGCACCTGGGTGCTGCAGAGCCAGGGCGACGGCGCACTGGTCGAGGCCTACGACGCGCTGCTGGAGAAGGAATCGGCGAACTGGCTGGTGCGCGAGATCGTGCTGTACTGGAAGCGCACGCTGAAGCGCCTCGACGTGAGCTCGCGCAGCCTGATCGCCTTGGTCGAGCCCGGCTCCTGCTTCGCCGGCACCCTGTTCGAGCTCGTACTGGCCGCTGATCGCTCCTACATGCTGGACGGCGTCTTCGAGGGGTCCAACCTGCCGGCGGCCGCGATCCGCCTCACGCCCATGAACTTCGGACCCTACCCCATGGGCAACGGCCTGACACGGCTGGCGACCCGCTTCCTGGCGGAGCCGTGGCACGTCGACGCGTTGAAGGACGAGATCGGCCAGCCGATCGAAGCGGAGGACGCCGAAGAGCTCGGCCTCGTCACCTTCACGCCCGACGACATCGATTGGGAGGACGAGGTGAGGCTCGCCGTCGAGGAACGCGCCGGTTTCTCGCCCGACGGGCTGATCGGCATGGAGGCGAACCTGCGCTTCGCCGGGCCGGAGACGATGGAGACCAAGATCTTCGCCCGCCTCTCGGCCTGGCAGAACTGGATCTTCCAGAGGCCCAACGCGACTGGGCCGGAGGGCGCGCTGAAGCTCTACGGCACCGGCAAGCAGAGCAAGTACGACCGCACAAGGGCATAACCCGGGGGAAGCAAGGAGGCAGACATGGCCATCGACTACACCCAGCGCATCCCCAACAACGTCGACCTCGCCAGCGACCGGCGCCTGCAGCGTGCCCTCGAGAACTGGCAGCCGCGCTTCCTCGACTGGTGGAAGGATCTCGGACCCGACGGCACGTCGGACTTCGACGTCTACCTGCGGACCGCGGTGTCGACCGACGCCAACGGGTGGGCGAACTTCGGCTACGTGAAGATGCCGGACTATCGCTGGGGCATCTTCCTGTCCGAACGCGATGCCGAGCGGCAGATCGCCTTCGGCGACAACAAGGGCAAGCCGGCATGGCAGGAGGTGCCGGGCGAACTGCGCTCCACCTTGCGCCGCCTCATCGTCACCCAGGGCGACACCGAGCCCGCCTCGGTCGAACAGCAGCGCCTGCTGGGCAAGACCGCGCCCTCGCTCTACGACCTGCGCAACCTCTTCCAGGTCAATGTCGAGGAAGGGCGGCACCTGTGGGCCATGGTCTATCTGCTGCACGCCTATTTCGGCCGCGACGGCCGCGAGGAGGCCGAGGCCATGCTGGAGCGCCATTCCGGCGATCCGGACAAGCCGCGCATCCTGGGCGCCTTCAACGAGCAGACGCCCGATTGGCTCTCCTTCTTCATGTTCACTTACTTCACCGACCGCGATGGCAAGTACCAGCTCGCCTCGCTGGCCGAATCGGGCTTCGATCCGCTGTCGCGCTCCTGCCGCTTCATGCTGACGGAGGAGGCGCACCACATGTTCGTGGGCGAAACCGGTGTCGGCCGCATCATCCAGCGCACCTGCGAGCTGATGAAGGAGCACAAGACCGAGGACGTGCGCAGCCTGGGCGGCATCGATCTCGACACCATCCAGAAGTACCTGAACTTCCACTTCTCGGTGTCGCTCGACCTGTTCGGCCAGGAAGCCTCGACCAACGCGGCCAACTACTACACCCAGGGCGTGAAGGGACGCTTCCTCGAGACGCGCATCGACGACGACCACGTGCTGACCGGCGCCACCTACGACATCGACACGGTGGAGGACGGGCGCATCGTGAAGAAGACCGTCCCGGCGCTGCAGGCGCTGAACGAGCGGCTGCGCCAGGACTACATCGAGGACTGCGCGCGCGGCCTGCTGCGCTGGAACAAGGCCATCGAGAAGGCCGGCATCGGCTTCGAGCTGAAGCTGCCGCACCGCGCCTTCAACCGCCGCATTGGCGCCTTCGCCGGCCTGCGGGTGTCGCCCGACGGCCGCATGCTGGGTGAGGCCGAGTGGAAGGCCAACGAGGCGAAGTGGCTGCCGACCGACGAGGACCGCGCCTATGTCACGTCGCTGATGGGCGCCGCGGTCGTGGAGCCCGGCAAGTACGCCCACTGGATCGCCCCGCCGGCCCGCGGCATCAACGGCCAGCCGGTGGAGTTCGAGTACGTGCGGTTCAACTAGGGACCGCGTCCGGTGGCCGGCATCTCGATCCACGTCTACGACGTGTCCCGCGGCGTGCCGGCCGCGGGCCTGCGCGTCGAGCTGCGCGGCCCGGACGGCAAGCTGCTGATCGACGGGCGAACGGCCGCGCCCGGCACGCTCGACGCGCCGACACCGTCCGCCGGCATGTACGAGGCAACGTTCCACATCGGCGACTGGTATCGCACCGAGGGCGTGCCGCTGCCGTCACCGGCCTTTCTCGACACGGTGCCGTACCGCTTCGGCGTGGCGGACCTTGCGCAGCACTATCACCTGCCGCTCAAGATGACGCCCTGGGGCTTTTCACTTTTCCGTGGCGGCGCCTGAGCCGCCCTCGCCGGCATGATCATTGCTACTTCACGGCGATAAACATGCCGTCGGGGGGAACGATGATCGCACGTCGCCTTTTCCTGGGAATGACCGCAGGACTTGCCGTCTCCAGCACCACGGCGGCGGAGTCGGCCTGGCCGGCTCGCCCCGTGAAGCTGGTCGTCACCTTCCCGCCCGGCGGGGCGTCCGATGCCGCGGCGCGCGTGATCGCCGGTCCGCTGTCGGAGAAGATCGGCCAGACCGTCATTGTCGACAACAAGCCGGGCGGCGGCACGACGATCGGCGCCAACGTCGTCCTGTCGGCCAAGGACGACTACCACACGCTGATGCTGTCGAACTCCGCGCCGATCTCGATCGCTCCCTACCTTTTCGACAAGCCGCCCTACGATCCGCTGAAGGATTTTGCGCACGTCGTCTATATCGGGTCGGTGCCCAACGCCTTCGTGGTGCGCCCGGGCGTGCCGGCGAAGACGATGCCGGAGCTGATCGCCTGGATCAAAGGCCAGGGCAAGGCCGTGCCCTTCGGCTCCGGCGGCCAGGGTTCCATCGGCCATATCATCGGCGAGATGTTCAAGGCCGAGCTCGGCCTCGACATGGAGCATATCGGCTATCGTGGCGCCGCACCGATGTTCCAGGACATGATGGCGGGCCAGCTCGATTTCGCCGTGGTGACGCTGACCGAGGTGCTGCCCCTGGCGCGGGACGGCAAGCTGCGCATGATCGCGCTGACCTCGACCCAGAAGGCACCCAGCGCGCCCGATGTGCCCTTGGTCACCGAGCTGGGATATCCGAAGCTGGTAGCAGAGAACTTTGTCGGCATCTCCGCTCCTGCCGGCATGCCGGCGGCGGCGCAGGAGACGCTGCACAAGGCCGCCATGCCGGTTCTGACCGATCCCCGGATCGTCGAGCGCCTGGCCGAGCTGGGCTTCGTCGGCAAGCCGATGAGTCCGGCCGAATTCACGGCCTTCGTCGCCGACCAGGTCCAGGCCTTCCAGGCACCGGTCAAGGCATCCGGCGCAAGATTGTGATCGGCGCGACTGTCCCGCAACCGACGCTCAATCTTCATCTCCGGGTCAAGCATCGCCAAGAATCCCGCTGATAGTCTTTCGCTTCCGGCGGCCCCTTCCTTTTGCCCGCCGCCGCAGCGAAGGGATGACACAATGGAGAACAAGGCACTTTCCGACGTCGCCAGCGGCATCTTCCGGCTGCGCGTGGACGACCCCCACATGACGAACAGCGTCATCGTCGACATGCATGACGACACCTACACGGCCCTGACCACCGTCGAGGTACGCAGCGGCGCCGTTGCCGTGCATTGCCGCGCCTCGTGGGAGAACGCCGGGGAATTCGTGATCGAGGACCTGGAAGAGGACTCGGAGGACGAGGAAGACGACGACGAGGAAGGCGAGCCGTCCGAAGGTCAGGAAGGGGACGAAGAGCAAGACGAAAAAGAAGAGGAAGAAGAGGACGACGGTGAAGACCGCCCCGACACCAAGACCTACACCGTCGGCAGCGGCAACAGCATCACCTTCCGGGCGACGACCGTCATGCTGGAGCCGATCGGGCTGGAAACTGCAGAGGGCGTCTACCGCGTCCAGGTGATGCGGTCGACCGACTGACCTCATGATGGCCATCCCGGACCGAAGGCCGGGATGGCCTTTCCCGGCACGGCGGGGGTGATTGCCGAGCCTTCATGCGCTAATCAGGTCCCGAGGAGTCATCACCGGGACCATCATGGCACTTCCGTCCGGCATCTCTTTCGGCGCAGACCTCCGGGTGAAGCTTCCGGACCGCTTCAATGTGGCCGTGCCCTTCATCGACCGGCACCTGGCCGAGGGTCGCGGCGCGAAGGCAGCCATCCGCACGCTGCACGAGACCGTCACCTATGCCGAGCTGGCGGATCGCGTGAACCGCGCCGGCAACGCGCTGCTGGCGCTCGGCCTCGCTCCCGGCGACCGCCTGCTGATGGTGGTGAAGGACTGTCCCGCCTTCTTCTATCTCTTCTGGGGCGCCATCAAGGCCGGCATCGTGCCGGTGCCTCCGAACACGCTCCTGCGCGCCGGCGACTATGCCTACATGTTCGAGGATTCGGGCTGCGGGCTGGTCGTCTATTCGAGCGAGTTCGCGGGCGAGATCGGACCGGCGCTGCAGCAGGTGCCGGTGAAGGCGCTGAACGTCGAGGCCTTCCTCGCTGAAATGGCGGCGGCCTCGGACGTCCTGGAGGCGCGGCTCGCCGCGCCCGATGCCGACTGCTTCTGGCTCTACTCGTCGGGGTCCACCGGCCGACCGAAGGGCGCCGTCCACCTGCAACGCGACATGGTGGTGACCAGCGAGCTCTACGGCGTGCGCGTGCTGGGCGTGCGCGAAAGCGACGTCTCCTTCTCCGCCGCCAAGCTGTTCTTCGCCTACGGGCTCGGCAACGGCATGACCTTCCCGCTGTGGACCGGCAGCACGGCGGTGCTCGACGAACGCCGACCGACACCCGACACCACCTTCGAGATCATCGAGCGGTTCAGACCGACGCTCTACTACGGGGTGCCGGCGCTCTACGCTGCCCAGCTCGTGGCGCTGGGGAAGGCGCCGCGCGACTTCTCCTCGGTGCGCGCCTGCGTATCGGCGGGCGAGGCGCTGCCGGCGGACATCTTCCGCCGGTGGAAGGAGAAGACCGGCACGATCATTCTCGACGGCATCGGCTCGACCGAGGCGCTGCACATCTTCATCGGCAACAGCCTCGCCGACCACAAGCCGGGCACCAGCGGCCGGCCGGTTCCGGGCTACGAGGCGCGTATCCTGGACGAAGGCGGCAACCCCGTGCCGCAGGGAGAGAGCGGCCGGCTGTGGATCCGCGCCGACTCCGCTGCGAAATACTACTGGAACAAGCCGGAGAAGACGGCCGAGACCATGGTCGACGGGTGGCTCAACACCGGCGACACCTACCGGCAGGACGAGGAAGGCTATTTCATCTACGAGGGACGCAGCGACGACATGCTGAAGGTCGGCGGCATCTGGTGCTCGCCGGTCGAGATCGAGAGCTGCCTCATCGGCCATGCCGCGGTGCTGGAGGTCGCCATCGTCGGCCAGGCCGACGAGCACGCGCTGACGAAGCCCAAGGCCTTCATTGTCCTGAAGGAGGAGGGCATCGGCGGTCCCGACCTCACGGAGGAGCTGATGGCGCTCTGCAAGCGGTCCCTGGCGCCCTACAAGTATCCCCGCTGGATCGAGTACGTGCCGGAGCTGCCCAAGACCGCCACCGGCAAGATCCAGCGCTTCAGGCTGCGGGCGTAGCCGGCCGCCTTCTTCAACGGCGATCACGTCTGCGTCAGGCCCAAGCTGGCGCCACGTTTTTGACGCGCCGCAACCGGAGCATCCGCGGGCGCACTGCAGGAGCGTCCGGCCGATGACCCTTGAACTGGCGAATCCCACCCTGCCCAGCGACTCCCGTACAGACCGGCCTCACCCGGTGTCGGGTTGGCCCATCGCCCGGCTGTTGCCGGTCCTGCTCGTCAGCCTGGTCTTCGTCTCGATGGCTCCCATCATCGGCGTCGCGTGGCTGGCGGCCCAGAGCAACCTCGATGCGGCGTCGCGTCAGCGCAACGAACTCATGGTCGACCTGATCGACCGCGGCGTTAAGGCGTATCTCGATCCAGTGCGCGCGCAGCTCGCCTACATCGCCAACGCCATCGCGCGGGGCGAGATCGACTTCGACGATTCGGAGCAGTGGCGCCTGTTCGCGCTGGGGGCGCTCGCCGCCGCACCGCAGACCGTGGGATTCGTCGTGCTGCCCGTCGAAGGCGAGCCACAACGCTTCGTGCGTGCCGACCGATCGATGCACCCCGAACGGCGCGAGAATATCCCGCAGGCCGAGGCGCTGCTGGCGCGGGCGCGCGAAATGGACGGGCCGGGCTGGGGCGAGCCCGCGTGGTCCTACGTCGTGGGCGAGCCGATCCTGCCGATCGTCGTGCCGATCCGCGTGCGCGGCGCGTTCCGCGGCGTCATCGGTGCAGCCATCGGCACGGCCGGAATGTCCCGCTTCCTCAAGACCCTGGACCTCGACGGCGAGCGTGTCCCCTTCATCCTGGTCGGCCGCGACAGGGTCCTGGCCCATCCCTGGCTCGCGAAGGAGCAGAACAGCGCCCGCCAGCGGGAGCGCGCCAGGCTCGCGACCCTCGACGAGGTGAACGATCCGGTGTTGGCGGCCCTGTGGGCCCCCGATCCCAACCCTCTGTCGTGGTTCGGGCAGGACAGCTCCGTTGTGGGCCACTGGAACTGGGTGGGCGACCGCAGCTTCGCGTGGATCCGGCGCGCCGTCGCCGACTACGCGCCGGCGGAACTGATCGTGGGCTTTCACGAAGCCGGTCGCGAATCCCGCTGGGCACGCTGGATAGTGCGCGGGATCCTGATCGCCGGCGCGACCCTGATGCTGGTCGTCGGCGTCCTGGCCTTCGTGCTGGGACGGCGCCTGTCCCAGCCGATCCTGGCGCTGGCCGACGCCGCCGGGGCGGTCGAACGGCTGGAGCTCGACAAGCTGCCGCCTCTGGCCCGCAGCCGGGTTCGCGAGCTCACCCAGGCCAATCGCGCCTTCGAGCGCATGGCACGCGGCCTCAGCCTGTCGGCCACCTACCTGCCACGCGCCCTGGTCGCGCGCCTCACGCTGCAGCAGGCGGGGCTGCCGGCCAGCGAGGCGCGCGCCATCACCGTCTTGTTCTGCGATCTGGAAGGCTATACGGCGTACGCCCGCGGCCGGCCAGCGACCGAGACGGTGGCCTATCTCAATGCCCTGCTGGCGCGCGTCGGCCCGGCGATCGAATCGGCCGGCGGCACCATCGACAAGTACATGGGCGACGGGCTGATGGCCTTCTGGGGAGCGCCCGATCCCTCGGCCGACCATGCGCGGCACGCCTGCGTGGGCGCGCTCGCCGTCGCCCGGCAGGTCGAGCTGTTCAACGCCGAGCGGCGGGCCCACGGCCTGCCTGCCTGCCGCCTGCGCATGGGCCTGCATACGGGCACCGCCGTCGTCGGGAATGTGGGCTTCACCGGCCGGGTCGACTACACCGCGATCGGCGAGGCCGTGAACGTCGCCTCACGGCTGGAGCAGTTCGGCCGCAACGCGCCACGCGTCGGCGATTCGACGATCGTGATCAGCGCTGCCTGCCTCGCGGCCGCGGGATCCGGCTTCCGCTGCGAGCCTCTGGACGGCGCACCGGTGGACATCTCTCACGATGGCGTGCTGCCGCTCGCGATGCTCGCCGCCCGTCTCTGACGCACCCCACGCCGGGAGGCCTTGCGCGCGAAGAAGGCGTTGTTGCCATCGGCGTTTTCGGCTTTTATGGCGCTCATACAGGGATGGGGTCCAAGACAGGGAGCGTACAGCCATGAAATCCGCTTTGTTCGGCGCCGCGACCATCGCGGCGCTGGCGGCTGGCCTGCCGGCGGCAGCCCAGACGCCGATCAAGATCGGCTTCGTCAGCACCTTCTCCGGGCCGCAGGCCGCGATCGGCGAGGACATGCGCCGCTCCGTCGAGCTCGCCAAGGAGCATCTCGGCGGCAAGATCGCCGGCCGGCCCATCGAGATCATCTACGAGGACGACCAGTTCAAGCCGGACGTCGGCAAGCAGAAGTCAGAGAAGCTCGTCCAGCAGGACAAGGTGGATTTCGTCGCCGGCTACATCTGGTCGAACGTGCTGCTGGCGTCGCTGAAGACCGTGACAGACGAAGGCGACACGATCCTGATCTCGGCCAATGCCGGCCCCTCGCAGATCGCGGGACAGCTCTGCAACAAGAACTTCTTCTCGACCTCGTGGCAGAACGACCAGACGCCGATGGCGATGGGCGACTATCTCAACAGCAAGGGCGTCAAGAGCCTGTACCTGATGGCCGGCAACTATGCCGCCGGCAAGGACATGCTCGCCGGCGTCAAGCGCACCTTCAAGGGCGAGATCAAGGGCGAGGACCTCACCAAGTGGCCCGACCAGCTCGACTTCTCGGCCGAGCTGGCCAAGATCGCCGCCGCCAAGCCGGACGGCATCTTCATCTTCTACCCCGGCGCGCACGGCGTGCAGTTCCTGCAGCAGTACGCCCAGGCCGGCCTGCAAGGCAAGATCCCGCTCTACCAGGTGTTCTCGATCGACGCGATCACGCTGCCGCTCCAGAAGGAACTGGCGCTGGGCACGCTGGGCGCGCAGGAATGGGTCAACGACCTCCCCAATGACGCCAACAAGAAGTACGTCGCCGACTTCAAGAAGAAGCATGGCGTGTATCCGTCCTACTACGGCGCGCAGAGCTATGATGCGATCATGCTGGTCGCCTCGGCTGCCGAGGCGCTGAAGGGCGACCTGTCCAACAAGGACAAGGTGCGGGCGGAGATGAAGAAGGCCGACTTCAAGTCGCTGCGCGGCGGCTTCAAGTTCAACACCAACCAGTTCCCAATCCAGAACTTCTACATCCAGGAAGCGGTGAAGGATCCCGAAGGCATGATGACGGTCAAGACCATCGCGACCGCCGTCAAGGACGCCAAGGATCCCTACTACGAAAAGTGCCCGATGAAGTGACGGCGGCGCCCGGCGCCGCTGTCGACCCGAGTGTCGGCGAGGGATCCCTGGCCAACCGCGGAAGATCCCTCGCCTTCGCGTCGTTCCGCTCGGGATAGACATGGAATATCTGCTGCTCCAAGTGCTGAACGGCGTCCAGCTCGGCTTGCTGATGTTCCTGCTCGCGGCCGGGCTGACGCTCACCTTCGGGATCATGGACCTCGTGAACCTGGCGCACGGCTCCCTCTACATGATGGGCGCCTACATCGCCTGGACCTTCATCGGCTGGACCGGCTCCTTCGTGCTCGGCGCGCTGCTCGCCCTCCCCGCCGTCTTCCTGCTGGGCGTCGTGGTAGAGATGGTCGTGGCGCGACGCCTCTATGCACGCGACCACCTCGATCAGGTGCTGGCGACCTTCGGCCTGATCCTGTTCTTCAACGAGCTCGTGCGCATGCTCTGGGGCGCCGGCGGCAAGACGATCCCGGTCCCCGCGTTCCTCAACCACACGGTCGAGATCCTGCCCGGCGTGCCCTATCCCGCCTACCGCTTCGCCATCATCGTCGTCGGCGCCGCGGTGGCGCTGCTGCTGGCGTGGCTGGTGGCGCGCACGCGGCTCGGCATGCTGATCCGCGCCGGCGCCTCCAACCGGCGCATGATCGGCGCGCTCGGCGTCAACATTGAGCTGCTGTTCACCCTGGTGTTCGGCCTCGGCGCGGTATTTGCAGGCCTGGCCGGGCTCATGGCGGCCCCCATCACCTCGGTCAAGATCGGCATGGGCGACGACATCCTCATCCTGGCCTTCGTCATCATCGTCATCGGCGGCATCGGCTCGATCAAGGGTGCGTTCGTCGCCGCCATGGTGGTCGGCCAGATCGACATCGTCGGCCGCGCCTTCCTGCCCGATCTGCTGAAGACCTTCCTCAGCGCCTCCGCCGCCTCGAGCGCCGCGCCGGCGATCTCGCAGGTCCTGGTCTACGTCCTGATGGCTGCCATCCTCGTCTGGCGTCCGACCGGCCTGTTCGGCCAGCGGAGCTGACGGATTGCTTGCGTCCCTGCGCACGTCGCGCGGCCTCGCCACCGCCCTGCTGCTGGTGCTGCTTGCCGTCCTCCCCCTGCTCACGCAGGCGTTCGACCAGCGCTACCTGCTGTCGATCGGCACGCGCATCGTGATCTGGTCGATCGCCGCCGTCAGCCTCAACATGGTCCTGGGCTATGGCGGCCTGGTCAGCTTCGGCCATGCGGTGTTCTTCGGCATCGGCGGCTACGCCGTCGGCATCCTGTCGTACCACGACGTGTCGAGCGGCTGGATCCAGTGGCCGGTCGGCATCGCGGCGGCGGCGCTGTGGGCAACCGTCGTCGGCGCGCTGTCGCTGCGCACGCGCGGGCTCTATTTCATCATGATCACGCTGGCCTTCGCCCAGCTCGTCTACTACATCGCGGTAGGCTTGGAGGCCTATGGCGCGGATGACGGGCTGAACATCGGCCGCAGCCGCTTCGGTGGCCTGATCGACCTGCGCGACAAGGCGTCGTTCTACTGGCTCTGCTTCGCCCTGCTGTGCGGCACCCTGTGGTTCTGCGGCCGCTTCGCCAACTCGCGCTTCGGCCTGGTGATCCGCGGCGCCAGATCCAACGACCTGCGCATGACGGCACTGGGCTTCCCGGTGTTCCGCTACCGGCTGGCCGCCTTCGCCCTGTCCGGCGCCTTCGGCGGCCTGGCCGGCATCCTGCTGGCCAACGAGGGGGCCTACATCTCGCCGGCCATGATGTCCTGGGTGAAGTCGGGCGATCTCATCGTCATCGTCGTGCTGGGCGGCATGGGTACGCTGTTCGGGCCGCTCTACGGCACCGTCGCCTTCTTCGTGCTGGAGGAATCGCTCAATCCGCTGCTCGACCTGCTGCACAGAGGTTGGGGCGAGTACTGGCAGATCGTGTTCGGCCCGTTGCTGGTGCTGGTCGCCCTCTATGCCCGCGGCGGCATCGCCTCGCTGTTCGGCACGTCCGACCGAAGGAACGGCCATGGCTGAGCCGCTGCTCGCGACCGACCGCCTGGTCAAGCGCTACGGCGGCCTGCTGGCCACCGACAACGTCTCGATCGAGGTGCTTCCGGGCGAGATCCACGCCCTGATCGGTCCCAACGGCGCCGGCAAGACCACCCTGGTCGGACAGCTCACCGGCAACGTCTCGCCCGACGCCGGGACGATCCGGTTCGCCGGCCGCGACGTCACGCGCCTGCCGACCCATGCACGCGTGCGCTTGGGGTTGGCGCGCTCGTTCCAGATCACTGCCGTGCTGCGCGAGTTCACCGCCCTCGACAATGTGGCGCTGGCCGTGCAGGCCCATGCTGGCCATTCCTTCCGCTTCCTGGCCGATGCGCGGCGCGACGAGACGTTGCGCGGCCCCGCGCGGCGCGGCCTCGAGGATGTCGGCCTGGCAGCGCGCGCCGACACCCCGGCCGCGGCCCTCAGCCATGGCGAGCAGCGCCAGCTCGAGATCGCCATGGCCCTCGCCGGGGACCCCCGGCTGCTGCTCCTCGACGAACCGATGGCCGGCATGGGCGTGGAGGAATCCCAGCGCATGGTCGGCTTCCTGCGCGGCCTCAAGGGCCGCCGCGCGATGCTCCTGATCGAGCACGACATGGATGCGGTCTTCCAGCTCGCCGATCGCATCACCGTGCTGGTCTATGGCCGCGCCATCGCCTCGGGCACGCCGGCGGAGATCCGCGCCAACGCCGCGGTGCGCCAGGCCTATCTCGGCGAGGGGGCCGTCTGATGCTGCGCGTGCGGGAGCTCGAGGCCTTCTATGGCGCCAGCCAGGCACTGTTCGGCATGGAGCTGGCGATCGATCCCGGCGAGGTGGTCACGCTGATGGGCCGCAACGGCATGGGCAAGACGACTACGGTCAGCGCCATCATGGGCCTCCTGCCCGGCTGCCGCGGCTCGGTCGAGTTCGAGGGCCGGCGGGTCGAGCACCTGCCCTCGTTCCGCATCGCCCGGCTGGGGCTGGGCCTGGTGCCGGAAGGCCGGCAGATCTTCCCCAATCTCTCGGTGCGCGAGAACCTGGTCGCCGCCGCCGCCAATCGCGACCGGCGCCGCAATCCCTGGACGCTGGCTCGCGCCTTCGAGTTCTTCCCACGCCTGGCGGAGCGGCAACGCAACATGGGCAGTCAGCTCTCCGGCGGCGAGCAGCAGATGCTGGCGATCGGCCGCGCGCTCATGACCAATCCCCGGCTGCTGATCCTGGACGAGGCGACCGAGGGGCTGGCGCCGCTGATCCGGCAGGAGATCTGGGCGTGCCTGGCCCGCCTCAAGCAGGAGGGCCAGGCGATCCTCGTGATCGACAAGAACGTCGATGCCTTGATCGGCCTGGCCGATCGCCACTACATCATCGAGAAGGGCCGGGTGGTGTGGACCGGCACGTCGCCATCGCTGGCCCGCGACAGCGAACTGCAGCACAGGTATCTTGGCGTCTGACCCTGCGGAGTTGCCGATGCGTCCCACCCTGCTCGCCCTTCTCCTCGCGCTTTGCGCCGCCCCCGCCTTCGCGCAGGGCCAGGTGAACGTCTACAACTGGTCCGACTACATCGCCCCCGACCAGCTCAAGACGTTCGAGAAGGACACCGGGACGAAGGTCAACTACACGACCTACGATTCGAACGAGATCCTCGAGGCCAAGCTGCGCGCCGGCCGCTCCGGCTACGACGTCGTCGTGCCGACGGCCTCGCCGTTCTTCGTGCGCCAGCTCGCCGCCGGCCTCTACCAGCCGCTCGACAAGGCGAAGCTGAAGAACTGGAAGAACCTCGATCCCGCCATCATGGCGCAGCTCGCCAAGTACGATCCCGGCAATGCCCATGCCATTCCCTGGATGTGGGGCACGACCGGCATCGGCTACAACGTCGACGCCATCAAGCAGCGCATGCCCGACGCGCCGGTCGATTCGCTCCGCATGATCTTCGACCCTGCGGTGGTGTCGAAGTTCGCCGACTGCGGCGTCATGGGCCTCGACAGCGCCACCGACGTGCTGCCGGCGGCGCTGAAGTATCTCGGCCTCGATCCCGATTCGAAGAAGTCGGAAGACCTCGCCAAGGCGGCCGAGGTCGTCCGGGCGGTGCGGCCCTACATCCGCAAGTTCCACTCGTCGGAGTACATCAACGCGCTGGCCGGGGGCGACATCTGCCTGGCCTTCGGCTTCTCCGGCGACATCTTCCAGGCGCGCGATCGCGCCGCAAAGGCTGCGGAGAAGCGGGAAATCGCCTACGCCATCCCCCGCGAAGGCTCGCTGCTCTGGATCGACGTCGCCGCGATCCCCAAGGACGCGCCCGACCCGAACGCCGCCCTGCGCTTCCTCGATTTCCTGCTCGAGCCCAAGGTCGCGGCCGCGTCGAGCGAGCTCACGGGCTATGCCAATGCCAACGATCCCGCGACCGCGCTGCTCCCCAAGGACATCTCGGGCAATCCGCTGATCTATCCGCCGGCCGACGTGCGCGCGAAGTTCTACACGATCACCGCCGGTAACGCCGCCGAGACGCGCGAGCGCACGCGCCTCTGGACATCCGTGAAGACGGGTCGATGAATTGAGCGCAGACGCGATCGTCTCGATCTCCGGCGTCACCAGGCGGTTCGGTCCCGTCACCGCGGTCGACCGCGTCGATCTGGAAATCCGCCGCGGCGAGCTGTTCGCCCTGCTCGGCGGATCGGGCTGCGGCAAGACCACCCTGTTGCGCATGCTCGCGGGCTTCGAGACGCCCGACGAGGGACGCATCCTGATCGACGGACAGGACATGGCCGGCGTGCCGCCCTACCGCCGGCCGGTCAACATGATGTTCCAGTCCTACGCGCTGTTCCCGCACATGGATGTCGCCGCGAACGTCGGCTACGGGCTGCGCCGCGACGGGTTGCCGAAGGCCGAGATCGCCCGTCGCGTCGCCGAGGCGCTGGAGCAGGTCCGCATGTCGGACTACGCCGCGCGCCGTCCGCCCCAGCTCTCGGGCGGCCAGCGTCAGCGCGTCGCGCTGGCCCGCGCCCTGGTCAAGCGCCCCAAGCTGCTGCTGCTCGACGAGCCGCTGGCCGCCCTCGACCGCAAGCTGCGCGAGGGCACGCGCTTCGAGCTGGTGCGGCTGCAGGAGGAGCTGGGCGTCACCTTCGTCATGGTCACGCACGACCAGGAGGAGGCCATGTCGATGGCAAGCCGCCTGGCCGTGATGAATCGCGGCCGCATCGAGCAGGTCGGCACGCCGCACGAAGTCTACGAACGGCCGGTCTCGCGCTTCGTGGCGGGCTTCATCGGTGACGCCAACATTCTGCCCGGCGACGACGGCCGGTGGATCGCCCTGCGGCCCGAGAAGATCGGCCTCTTCGCCGAGCGGCCGTCCGCCGACCGCGTCGAGCGGGGTCGCATCGTCGAGATCGCCTATGAGGGCGACCGTTCGCTGCACCGCATCGCCCTCGGCGATGAGCGGATCCTGCTGGTCTCGTCGGCCAACGTCACGCGCGCCGGCAATCCCTTCCGGCGCGGCCAGGATGTCTGGCTGGGCTGGCCCGCCGACGCGGGACACGAACTCGATGCGTAGGCCATCGTCTTGTGGACCGCGAGCCTCCGGCTCGCTCATCACCATGAGCGCGCAGGATGCGCGCGGTCCGGAAGACCCCGACATCATGCACTGAGCCATGCGCCTGGTCATCGCCCTGCCCTATGCCTGGCTCGCCGTCTTCTTCCTGCTGCCCTTCGCGCTGGTGCTGACGATCGCGCTCGGCACCAACGATCCCGATTCCGTGCCGCCCGTTGCGCTCGGCCTGTCGCTGGCGAACTTCGAGCTGCTCTTCACCGACGACCTCTACCTGGCCGCCTGGCTGTCCTCGATCCGCATCGCCGCCACCTCGACCCTGCTCACGCTGCTGCTGGGATATCCGATAGCCTATGCCATCGCGCGCGCCGCGCCCCGGCGCCAGCCGCTGCTGCTGATGCTGGTCATCCTGCCGTTCTGGACCTCGTTCCTGATCCGCATCTATGCCTGGATGGGCCTGCTCTCGAGCAACGGCATCCTGAACCAGGTCCTGCGCGCCACCGGCCTGGTCGAGACGCCCGGCACGATCCTCGGCACCGAGTGGGCGGTGCATCTCGGCATCGTCTATGCGTACCTGCCCTTCATGGTGCTGCCGCTCTACGCCGCCCTGGAGAAGCTCGACACCGGCCTCCTGGAGGCCGCGTCCGATCTGGGCGCGGGCCCGCTCACCGCCTTCCTCACCGTCACGCTGCCCCTGTCGCTGCCCGGCATCGTCGCCGGTTGTCTGCTGGTCTTCATCCCCGCGGTCGGCGAGTTCGTCATCCCGGACCTGCTCGGCGGCACCGACACGCTGATGATCGGCAAGGTCCTGTGGGACGAGTTCTTCCTGAACGGCGACTGGCCGCTCGCGTCGGCCGTCGCCGTCTGCCTCCTGGTCCTGCTGGTCGGTCCGATCGCCCTGTTCCAGCGCCAGCAGGCGCGCGGCGCGGGGCCGCGGTGATGGCCCGTTCGCCCTCCGCCGGCCGCGCCCGCTTCGCCTTCACGGTGCTGGCCTTCGGCTACGCCTTCCTCTACCTGCCGATCGTCCTGGTCATCGTCTACTCGTTCAACGAATCGCGACTCGTCACGGTATGGGTCGGCTTTTCGACGAAATGGTGGAGCGCGCTCTTCGCCAACGAGGCGATGCTGAGCGCGGCCTGGCTGTCGCTGCGCATCGCGCTGGTGAGTGCCACCGCGGCGGCCGTGATCGGCCTGGCCGCCGGTTATGCGCTGGCACGCGCGCCGCGCTTCTTCGGCCGCACGCTGTTCGGCAGCCTGGTCATTGCCCCCATGGTCATGCCCGAGGTGGTGATGGGGATCTCGATGCTGCTGCTGTTCGTCGGCTCCGAGCGGCTGCTGGGCGGGCCGGATCGCGGCTTCCTCACCATCGCCATCGCCCACATCACCTTCTCGATCGCCTTCGTCGCCGTCGTCGTGCAGGCACGCCTGGTGGACTTCGACCGCTCGCTCGAGGAAGCGGCGATGGATCTCGGCGCCACGCCCCTGGTCGTGTTCCGGACCGTGACCCTGCCGCTGATCCTGCCGGCCGTCGCCTCGGGCTGGCTGCTGGCCTTCACCCTGTCGCTCGACGACCTGATCCTCACCCAGTTCGTCGCCGGCGCGCAGTCCCAGACCCTGCCCATGCGCGTCTATTCCAGCGTGCGCCTGGGCGTCGATCCGCAGATCAACGCGCTTGCCACCATCGTGGTCGCGATCGCCGCCGGCGCCCTGATCCTCTCCGGCTGGCTGACGCGGAGAAGGGCTTAGAGCGTCAGCGCGTGACGGCCGCCGCCCACTTCTCCGACCAGACATGCAGCGGCAGGAACAGCCGCAGCAGCTCCTCTCCCAGCGGCGTGAGCCGGTAGCCCGTCGCCTCGTCCAGCTCGACCAGCTTCGCCTCGCGCAGCTCGCCCAGCCGCGCATTGATCACGGTCGGGCTGGCGCCGATCGCTTCCTGCAGCCCGCGGAAACGCCGCGGTCCGTCGCGCAGCTCCCAGACGATGCGCAGCGTCCAGCGCCGCCCCAGCAGGTCGAGCAGGACCATGATGGGCCGGCCCGTCCGCGACCCGCGTACCTTCTTCACCATCTATTTCATCCTGTTACTACATTTTGTGTAGCATGCGCGCTACAGTATATGTAGCACGGGACGGACGGACATCGTCATCCGAGGAGCCTCCATGCCGCGCATCGCCCCAGCCGAACCGCCCTACGAACCGGAGATCGCCGCAGCCCTGGCGAAGATCATGCCCGAAGGCGTGCCGCCGCTGCTGCTCTTCCGCACGATGGCCAGAAATCCGCGCGTCTTCCGCCGCCTGTTCGCCGGTGGCCTGCTTGATCGCGGCGCGCTGACGCTGCGTCAGCGCGAGATCGTGATCGACCGCACGACGGCACGCCTGGCCTGCGCTTACGAATGGGGCGTGCACATCGCCTTCTTCGCCGAGAAGGTCGGCTTCACGGACGCACAGGTCGCGGCCACGGCGACGGAGGGAAGCGACGCCACCTGCTGGAACGCGGCCGAGCAGGCGCTGCTCGCCGCCGTCGACGATCTCGTCGATCACCGCACGATCGGCGAGGCTGCCTGGGCGCGGCTGGCGACGCACTTCGACGAGCAGCAGATCCTCGAGACGATCGCGCTGGTCGGCTACTACCACACGATCAGCTTCTTCTGCCGTGCGCTTGAGCTGCGGGCAGAAAGCTATGCCGTCCCCTTCCCCTCTATTCGCCCGCAACCCCGGCCAGCCGCCCGATGATGCGCGCCCAGCCCGGCGACATGGCATCGAAGGCGAAGTCGTTGTCGGGCGAGCGGAAGCCGGCATGCACGAGTCGCAGGCGCGTTCCGGTCCCTTCCGGCGTCAGCGTCCAGATGACGGTCGTATCGAGCGGCGAACCATAGTTGCCGGCGTTGGACGCCGCACCGCCGGTCCACGAATAGACCAGCCGCCGCGGTGGCACGACCTCGAGCACCTCACAGTGCACGACGCCGTCCCAGTCGCCGAGCGGCATGGCTCGCATCGTGAAGCGCTTGCCGACCACCGGCTCGAAATCGTTGGGCATCAGCCAGCGGCCGATCAGTTCGGCCGTCGTCAGCGCACGCCACACTTTCTCAGGAGGATGCGGCAGGACCTCTTCGACGACGATGTCGCGGGCGGCGGGGGCCGTCGTCCGGGATGCCGGAACGGTCATCGTCCATCTCCTTCAGCAATGACTTGAGGCCGTCGAAGCGGTCGCGCCAGAAGGCGCCGTAGAAGCCCAGCCAGTCGGCCAGCGGGGCAAGGCCGCGCGGTTCGCCGCGATAGTGGACCTGCCGTCCCTCCCGGCGCTCGAGCAGCAGCCCTGCTTCCTTCAGCGCGCGGACATGCTGCGAGATCGCCGGCTGCGAGACGCCGTTGCGTTCCGTCAGCGCACTGACCGTCAACTCGCTAGCCTGGACGATCTGCTCGTAGACGGCGCGGCGTGTCGGATCCGCCAGAGCGCGCAGGATGGAGCCGATATCGGTGGTGGAAAGCACACGCTGATTAATAAGTATCTACTTATGTATTGTCAATGGACGGCGAAGCGCTCTACGCCGAAGGGCGCCAACAGCGGCTCGCGCCCGCCGGTCAACATCTCGTCCGCCAGGAACCGCCCCAGCGCCGGCGCCAGCGTCACGGCGGAGTGCGTTACACGAGCCCGCGCAGCACGGGCCGACACGGCCTGGTCGTCACGATGAAGGCTGGCGGATCGTCGTAGCGCCACGCCCGGGCACACAGCCGGAAGTACGGCTCGGGATTGCCCAACCGGCGTTGATCCATCCCCAGGAGTGCCGCGTGGCACCATCGCCGGGCGTGCCCGCCTCGAGCACCGTCACGCGTGCCCCGCCCCGCGCCAGATGCCACGCCAGCGCGGCACCGACGATGCCGGCGCCGACGATCGCAACCCGGAGCGCGGCCATTGGCCCCTCCTAGCGCTTCATCAGCCGCTGCACCGCCAGCACCAGCAGCCCGAAGCACAGGCCCCAGAAGGCCGAGCCGACGCCCATCAGCGTGACGCCGGACGCCGTCACCGCAAGGGTGCCCGCGGCCGCGAAGCGGTCGTGTTCGCCCACGAGCGCCGCCCCCATGGCGCCGGCCATCGAGCCCAGCAGCGCGGTCCCGGCCACGGTGGCCAGCAGCGCCGGCGGCAGCGCGGCGAACAGGCCGACCAGCGAGGCGCCGAACAGGGCGATCAGGCCCCACCAGAGCGCGTAGAAGATGCCGGCCTTCCAGCGCTGCGCCGGATCGGGGTGTGCCTCCGGCCCCGTGCACAGCGCCGCCGAGATCGCCGCCAGGTTCGAGGTATGGGCGCCCAGGAAGGCGGTGGCCAGCGACGCCGCGCCGGTCACGGCCAGCACCGGCTGCGTCGGCGGCTGGTATCCCGACGCACGCAGCACCGCGAAGCCCGGCAGGTTCTGCGACGCCATGGTGACGAGGTAGAGCGGCACGCCGAGTCCGATCAGGGTCGAGAGGTCCCAGGCCGGCAGGACCAGCTCGGGCGTGGAGATCCCGATCGCCGGCAGCGGCTCCACCAGGCCGAGCGCCCAGGCCAGCAGCGCACCGGCCGCCAGCACGAACAGCGACGCCATGGCCGGCGCCGCAAGCCGGGCCACCAGGAAGAGGCCGATCAGCGGCAGCACGAGCAGCGGCGCCCCCGGCACCTGCTCGACCATGGCGATCACCAGCCGCAGCAGGATGCCGCCCAGCATCGCGGCGGCGATGCTGGCCGGGATGCGCTCGATCAGCCGGCCCAGCGGCCGCACGGCCGCCGTCAGCAGGATGAGCAGGGCCGCCAGCACGAAGGCACCGACCGCCGCCCGGAAGCCCGGCACGCCGGACGTCGAGGCGATCAGCGCCGCGCCCGGTGTCGACCAGGCGGTGATGATCGGCATGCGGTAGCGCACGCTCAGCACCAGCGCGCTGACCGCCGTGGCGAGGCCGAGGCCCGCGACCCAGGAGCTCGCCTGCACCGGCGTGGCGCCCACCGCGTCGGCCGCCGCCAGCACAACGGGCAGCGTGCCGCCGACGCCCGCCACCGTCGCCACCAGCGCCGCGGTGGCGGTCGATACGAGACCCGATCTCATGGCTTCGATCCGATCCTGTCTCAGGCGTCGGCCTGCTCGACCATCGCCTGCAGCAGGATCTGGCAGCCGGCGCCGATGTCGGCCTTGTCGGCGTCCTCGACCTCGTTGTGGCTGATGCCGTCTTTGCAGGGCACGAAGACCATGGCGGTCGGCGCCACGCGCGAGACGTAGCAGGCGTCGTGGCCGGCGCCGCTCACGATGTCCATGTGGTCGTAACCGGCCTGCCCCGCGGCGCGACGCACCGACTCGACCAGGTGCGGCGCGAAGGGCGATGGCGGGAAATACCAGATCTGCTCGATCTTCACGTCGAGGCGATGCCGCGCGGCGATCTCGGCCGCCGCCGCCCGCATCTCGGCATCCATCTCCGTGAGGGCGCCGTCGTCGGGATGGCGGAAGTCGATGGTCATGAAGACATGGCCCGGAATCGTGTTGCGCGACTGCGGCCGGCTTTCCAGCACGCCCACCGTGGAGCGGCCGTTCGGCCGGTTCCCGATGCGCCGGCATGCCACGATCAGCTCCGCAGCGCCGACCAGGGCGTCGCGCCGTCCCTCCATGGGCGTCGTGCCGGCATGGCTCTCCATGCCGGTCCAGGTGACCTCGTACCAGCGCTGGCCCTGCGCGCCGGTGACGACGCCGATCGTCTTCTTCTCGCGCTCGAGGATCGGGCCCTGCTCGATATGCGCCTCGAAGAAGGCGCCGACCGGCCGGCCGCCGACCGGCTCGGGGCCATCGTACCCGATCGCCTTCAGCGCCTCGCCGAAGCTCACCCCGTCACGGTCCTTGATCGACAGCGCCTGCTCCAGGGTGAAGGCGCCGCCGAACACGCCCGAGGCCACCATCGCCGGCGCGAAGCGGCAGCCTTCCTCGTTGGTCCAGACGGCCACCTCGATCGGGGCCTCCGTCACGTAACCCGAATCGTGCAGCACGCGCAGCACTTCGAGCCCGGCCATGACGCCGTAGGCGCCGTCGAACTTGCCGCCCGTCGGCTGGGTATCGAGATGCGAGCCCGTCATCACCGGCGGCTTGGCGGGATCGCGCCCTTCGCGGCGGGCGAAGATGTTGCCGAGCTGGTCGACCTTGATCGTGGCGCCCGCTTCCTTCGCCCAGCGCACGAACAGGTCGCGGCCCTGCCGGTCGAGATCGGTCAGCGCGATACGGCAGACGCCGCCCTTCTCCGTGCCGCCGATCTCCGCCAGCTCCATCAGGCTCGACCACAGCCGGTCGGGGTCGACTTTGAGGTTGGGGCGGTCGGCGGGCTTCATGGCGGCTCCTTGTCGGAAGACTCTTATCGGACTAGATTTGGACTTCACCATCAGGACTGTAGCATGCCCCGCGCCAGCCGGATCAAGCCGATCAGCTACTTCAAGGCGAACGCCGCCGAGATCATCGAGGAGCTCGGTGAGGTCGGCGAGCCCATGATCATAACCCAGAACGGCGAGGCGAAGGCCGTCGTTCAGGATATCGTCTCCTATGAGAAGACCCAGGAAACACTCGCCCTGCTCAGGATCCTTGCGCTCGCCAACCGCAATATCGAGGAAGGCCGCTATCGGCCGGCCAAGGATGTCTTTGCCGAGATGCGCAAGCGCTTGAACGCCCGCAACATCGCCAAGTGACAAGATACAACATCCTCATCGAGCGCGGCGCCGAGCAAGACCTAGAAGACATCGTAACCTACATTGCGGAACGCGAATCGGTCGATCGTGCGATCGAGGTCGCTTCGAAAATCGAAGGAATCATTGCGGGCTTGGCTGCCTATCCCAATCGGGGTGCATATCCCAGGGAGTTGCTCGACTATGGCAATCGCGACTTTCGTCAGGTCTACTTCAAGCCCTATCGCATCATCTATCGTGTTCTGGACAAGGAAGTCGTCGTAGTGCTCGTCGCCGACGGCCGCCGCGACATGCACGCCCTCCTCGCCCGGCGGCTGCTGGCCGACTGACGAGGCGACCTCAGAAGTCGACGGTCGCCGAGAGCAGGAAGGTGCGCGGCAGGCCCTGCGACACGGCGCCGTAGCTCGCAACGCCCAGCCAGTAGCTGCTGTCGAACACGTTCTGCACGGCGCCGCGCACCGTCACCGGCCTGTTGCCGACCGTCATCCGGTAGCGGGCCTCGAGGTCGAGCGTCGTCCAGGTCGGGATGCTCTGCGTGTTCGCCGCATCGACATACTGGCTGGTCGTCGTGATCAGGTTGCCGCCCAGCGTCAGCCCGCGGACGAAGGACGTGTCCCATTCCAGCCCCAGCGTGCCCTTGAAGACGGGCGCGCCGACGGCGACGTTGCCGCTCGTGGCCACGTTGCCGGTGGAGCTGAGCCGGGCGTCGAGCAGCGCGATGCCGCCCAGCACGCGCAGCGACGGCACCACTTCGCCGAAGACCTTGAGCTCGGCGCCGTGGTTCGTCTGCTGACCGCTCGCGGTGAACACGCCGTTCACCAGCGTCGCGAAAGGCTTCTGGATCTGGAACAGGCTGAGCGTCGTGGCGATCTTGCCGAAGTCGACCTTGGCGCCGACTTCCACCTGCTGGGCGACGTAGGGGGCCAGCACCTGGCCGGCGTTCGTGGCGGCCGCCGGCGCGACGTCGCCCTTGCTCAGCCCCTGGATGTAGTTGGCGTAGAGCGCCACGTTGCTCCAGGGCTTGACCACCAGCCCCACCATCGGCGTGAAGACGCCCTGGCTGTAGGCCGACGTGATCGCGCCCGTCGCCGCGAAGTTGTCGGAGGCGATCTGCTGCCAGCGCACGCCGGCCGTGAGCTGGATGCGCTGGTCGAGGACCGACAGCGTGTCGGCCAGCGCGATGCTGGTGAGCGTGGTCTGGGAGATCTTCGGCACCTGCGTCGGCGCCGCGATGTTCTGCCCCGGCTGCGCCATGGGGGAATAGATGTTCGACGTCACCGCGCTCGCGGCGTTGACCGACCCGCGGTACAGCCAGTCCTGGTAGCGGCTGGCCTGCAGCGCCATGGCGTGCCGCACCGCGCCGGTCTCGAAGTCGCCGCGCAGTCCGCCGTCGTAGGTCAGGCGGTCGACGTTGAACTTGAAGTAGCCGGGCAGGCTGCTGGTCGCGCCCGCGGCGTTGGTGATGGTCGGCGTGCCGAAGACGCGGTTCACCTGCGTGAGCCCGCCGCCAACGTCGGCAAAGAAGGTGAGGTTGTCCAGGATGTCGTACTCGGCGCGGACCAGCAGCGACTGGTCGGCCACCTGCGACCATTCCCAGGTCTGCGTGACGTTGCTGGCGCCGTTCGGCGCGGCCGGCATCGCCACGCCGGCGGCGAGCAGGAACGGACGCGAGGGCGCCGTGAAGTTCTCGTACTGGCCGACGACGTCGACGCTCGCCCGGAACCGCTCGCTGCGGAAATCGAAGGCCAGCGCGCCGACCAGCGCCTGCCGCGACTGGTGGTTTATCTGCGTGTTGCCCGTATAGCCGCCGGCATTGAAGCGCAGGCCGTATTCCCGGTCCTCGCCGAAACGACGGCTGAAATCGAGGCGCGAGCCGACCTGCGACAGGCCGGTATACTCCGCCGCGACCCGCGTCAGGTCGGTGGGGCCGGCCCGCTTGGGGACGATGTTGATCGAGCCGCCGACGCTGCTGTTGGGCGCCATGCCGAACAGCATCGCGGCCGGGCCGGCGATGACGTCGATGCGCTCGACATAGTCGGTGAACACGCGGTAGTTCGGCGCCACGCCGTAGACCCCGTCGAACGCGATTTCGCCGAAGTTCCCCTCGGCGATCGGAAAGCCCCGGATGTAGAAGGCATCGAGCATGCCGTTCATCGGGCTCGTGACGCGCACCGAGGGATCGGTGTTCACCACGTCCGCCACCGTGGCCGCCTGCTGGTCCTGGATCTTCTGGGACGTGTACGTCGTCATGTCGAACGGCGTGTCCATGAAGCCGCGATTGCCCAGCAGGCCGAGCTGGCCGCCGCGCGCCACCTGCCCGCCGGCATAGGGCGGCGGCGCATTGTCGATCATCGCCTGGGGCGGGATGACGTTCGCCTGCACGCGGACGGGATCGATCTGCAGGACTCCCGCTCCGCTCGGCGCCGGCGCCTCCAGGGAGACCGCGTTGGGACCGGTGAATCGGAAGGCGATGCCCGTACCGGAGAGAAGCTGCGTCAATGCCTGCTGCGGCGTGAAGCTGCCGACCAGCGGCGCGCTGCGCAGCCCCTGCACGCGCTTCACGTCGTAGAAGATCTGCAGGCCGGCGCGATCGGCGAAGGTCAGCAGCGCGGTGTTGAGATCCTGGGCCGGGATGTCATAGGCCGTCGCGGCCTGTGCGAGCACGGGAGATTCCTGGCCGAGCGCCGCACGATTCGACAGGACCGCCGGAAACGCCGCGGTGATCGCCGCGGCAAGGAACAGCTTCCGCACCCGTCCGTTCGCCATGACCATGATGCTCCCCTCGCCCTTCTGCAGCCGCTCCTTTCCAATGAGACGGACAGGCGAGGAGAGTCGGTAACGGCCGTCGCCATATTTCTCAGTAGAGGATGGTGAGCAGCGGCGCCGAGACGGTGCGGGCGTCGAGTTCGCGCGCGATGATGGAGAGCGCCCCGTCGGCATCCGACATGTCGAAGACCCCCGAGACGTGCCGTGCGGCCAGCTCGGACGTGGCGACGACGATGCGGCCGCGCCGGTAGAGGTTGAGTTCGTCGACGACCTGCGCCAGCGGCACCCGGTCGAAGATCAGGCGGTCGCGGCGCCACGCCAGGGCATGCTCGAGGTTCGTCGTCCGCACGGGCCCGATGCCGGCCGCCGCATATCGCACGGACTGACCCGGCGACAGCACGACGTCGGCGGCCTCTTCACCACCGCCCGTCAGCGCGACCGCGACGTCATGCTCGATCACCGTGACCTCGACCGAATCGGAGAAGCGATGGACCTCGAACTGCGTCCCCAGCGCGCGGGCCGTGCCGGCGCCGGCATGGACCACGAAAGGCCTGGTCTCCTCCGCTCCTCGGCGCGGCGCGGCGACGAAATAGGCGAGGCCCTGGATCAGCTCGATCCGTCGCTCCCGGCCGTCGAAGCGCAGCGCGATGGCGCTGTGCGGGCCGAGCTGCACGACGCTGCCGTCGGTCAACGTCACGGTGCGCCGTTCTCCGGGCGCCGTGCGGTAGTCCGCCGCGACCAGGGGCAGCAGGTCCCCCGTCCACAGCACCGCGCCGGTGACCAGCACCAGCAGGCTGGCCGCGAGCGCCGCCAGCGGTCGCCATTGCGCCGGGCGGCGGCGGCGCGGCGGCGGCCGGTCATCGGCAAGACGACCCGGGACGTGGGCGACCTCCTCCATCAGGCCCCACGCCGCCTGCGCCTCGGCGAAGGCCGCGGCGTGCCTCGGATCGTCGGCAAGCCACTGCTCGAGCCGGCGATGCATGCCGGCGTCGAGCGGCCCTTCGCCGAGACGGGCGACCCAGAGAGCCGCATCCTCCTCGATCTGGTCCTGTCGATCGGTCGCCCCGGTCACGCGCCCCGCCTGTCCTTCCCTCGCCGCTCGCGGCGCCACTCTGCAGCAGATTAAGACGGACGGCGCAGCCGATCCGGTAACGGATATCTCCGATCAGTCCCGCGCCTGGCGCATGCGCATCATCACGTGGCGGACCGCCTGGGCAAGGTGCTTCTGCACGGCGCTGGGCGAAATCTGCAGCCGCTTCGCCACCTCCGCGTAGGTCAGCCCGTCGATGCGCGTCATCACGAAGACCTGGCGCGTGCGCTCGGGCAGCTCCAGCAGCGCCTCCCGTGCGGCGGCGACGTCGCTGCGCCCGCCGGCGACGCGCTCGGGCGACGGCTTCTCGTCGGCGACGCCCGCGATCACCTCGTCCGGCAGGTGGTCAACCCGTGCCAGACGCTCGCGCCGGATATGGTCCACGGCGAGATTGTGCGCCGTCCGGTAGAGGTAGGATCGCGGATGGGCGATCGCCGCCTGCGCGGCAGCGCCCTGCTCGGCGAAGCGCAGGAACACCTCCTGCGCCAGCTCCGCAGCCGTTTCGCCGTTCCGCACCTTGTGCGCGAGATAGACCTGCAGCTCCTGCCGATGGGCCAGGAACAGGGTGCGGATATCCTTGCCAGACACGGGCCGCACCCTACGGCAACTGCGAATCGTTTGCAATTGACATCCTGGGACTGATAATCGGTCGCAATTCTGGATCGCAGGCCGTCAGGCTGGCATGGCCCTTCGTCGCCCGCTAAGGGTCGTTGCGGTCCACAACAGAGTCCCGTTCCGAAACATGCTTCCGCTCTCCGACACGCTCGTGCTCGATCTCACGCAAGTCATCGCCGGTCCCACCGCCGGCCAGATCCTGGGCGACATGGGCGCCGACGTGATCAAGGTGGAGCCGTTGAACGGCGAGCACTTCCGCCCGCATTTCGGCGGCGCCTGGGTGCCCTCGATGAACCGCAACAAGCGCGGCCTGGCCGTCGACCTGCGCACCGAGGGCGGCCGCGACGTGCTGATGCGGCTGGTCCGCAAGGCCGACGTCTTCATGGAAGCCTTCACGCCCGGCGTGATCGACAAGCTGGGCTTCGGCTGGGAGACGGTGTCGAAGGAGAATCCGCGGCTGGTCTACGCCTCGGTGTCGGGCTACGGCCAGACCGGCCCCTATTCCGGGCGCGCCGGCTACGATCCCTGCATCCAGGCCGAGATCGGCCTGATGGACGCGACGGGCCCGGACGGCGGCGAGATGTGCCGCGTCGGCACGGCGGCAATCGACTATTCGACGGGCTCGTTCTGCGCCGCCGGCATCGCCTTCGCGCTGCTCGGGCGCCACAAGACCGGCCGCGGCCAGCGCCTCGACCTGTCGCTGTTCGACGTCGGCATGCACATGATGAGCCACTGGATCACCAACCAGGGCCTGACCGGCGAGGACCCCGTCCGCATGGGCACCTCGAACTCGATCCTCTGCCCGCTGCGCGTCTTCCCCACGAAGACGCAGCCGATCTTCATCGCCGGCACCAACGACGCCTTCTGGCGCGTGCTGTGCAAGGCGCTGGGCAAGACGGACTGGCTGGAGGATCCCCGCTTCGCGACCAACGCCGATCGGGTCGCCAACCGCGCCATCCTCGAGCCGATGATCGAGGAATACTTCCTCCAGCACACCTGCGACGAGCTGCTCGACCGGCTGATCCCCGCCGGCATGGCCTGCTCGGCCGCCTACCGGATCAGCGAGGCGATGGCCAGCCCGCACGCGCAGGCGCGCGGCAGCGTGCTGGAGATCGACTATCCCGGGCTCGGCCCGATCAAGTCGGCCGCCAACCCGATCCGCCTGTCCGAGGCGCCGGTCGAGACACGCCGCAAGTCGCCGATGGTCGGCGAGCACACGGTCGAGATCATGCGCGAGGTCGGCTACAGCGACGCCGAGATCGCGGCCCTGAAGGACGCCAAGGCCGTCGCCGCGGCGTCATGACCGCCCAGGCTCCTCTCCCCCTCACGGGCGAGGAACATGACTCTGCGCCGGCCGCAAGCTGGGCTATAGCCGTCCCATGAAGATCGTCTATTCCGACAAGCACGCCGGCCACGACCCGCAGACCTTCTTCGTGCGCGGCGTGAAGCAGCGCAGCGCCGAGCAGCCCGAGCGCGCCGACCGGCTGCTGTCGGCCGCGCGGGGCGCCGGTCATGAGGTCGTCGACGCCCGTGCGCTGGGCGCGGCGCCGGCCGCGCGCGTCCACACGCCCGAATATCTCGACTTCCTGCAGACCATCGCGCGCGACTGGGCGAAGCTGCCCAATGCCTCGGCCGAGGTCGTGCCCAACGTCCATCCGGCCCGCTATCCCGCGACCTACCCCAAGGCGCTGGCCGGCCGCGCCGGCTGGCACCAGGTCGATCTCGCCTGCCCGATCGGCCCGCACACCTGGGAGGCTGCGCTGGCCGCCAGCGAATCGGCGGCCACGGCGGCGGACCTGGTGCTCGAAGGCGAACGCGAGGTCTATGCGCTCTGCCGGCCGCCCGGCCATCACGCCTATGCCGACATGGCCGGCGGCTTCTGCTTCCTGAACAACACGGCCATCGCCGCCGAGCGCCTGCGCGGCCGGCATGCCCGCGTCGCCATCCTCGACGTCGACGTCCATCACGGCAACGGCACGCAGGGCATCTTCTACGAGCGCGGCGACGTCCTCACCGTCTCGATCCATGCCGACCCGGACAGCTACTATCCCTACTTCTGGGGCCACGCCCACGAGGCGGGGACCGGCAAGGGCACGGGCTTCAACCTGAACCTGCCGCTGCCGCTCGGCTCCGCCGACGAGCCCTGGCTGCAGGCCGGCCAGACGGCAATCGCCCGCATCCGCGACTTCGCCCCGACGGCGCTGGTCGTGGCGCTGGGCCTCGACGCCAGCGAGAGCGACCCGCTGCAGGGCCTCAAGGTCACCGGCGCCGGCTTCCACGCCATGGCGCGGCGGATCGCGGCACTGGGCCTGCCCACGGTCCTGGTGCAGGAAGGCGGCTATCTCGGCGACGATCTCGGCCGCAACCTCGTGCAGTTCCTGTCGGGCTTTACGGCAGGCCGCGCCTGAACGCCCGGCGGGAATGATTGACCCAGGTCAATCACACGTCGTCCGCCGCGCCCTATCGTCCGTCGCACCGCGCGCCGCGCCAGGCCCGCGGTCCCCAGCCCCAGCCGACGGAGCGATGTGATGGCCTTCAAGCGCATTCTCGTCCATGTGAACGTCTCGAAGCATTGCCCGATCCGGCTGACCGTCGCGGGCCAACTGGCCAGGACGTTCGATGCCCATCTCACCGGCGCCTTCACCAGCGCCGCGGGCGACGTCCCCTTCTTCATGATGCAGGAGGTCGCCGCCCGCACCGAGCCGACGATGCAGGCCTGGTGGCTGCAGGCGCGCGACCGGCTCAAGGCCTCGTTCGAGGGCTGCCTGCGCGAGAGCGGCGTCGCGGGCGACTGGCTGGAGATCGGCGGCGACGTGGTGAACGGCATCGCGGCCTGCGCCCGCACGGCCGACCTCACGGTCGTGGGCCAGGTCGACGCCGACGAGTTCCTGCCGCGGCCGGAATACAAGATCGCCGAGCGGCTGGCCCTCGATGCCGGCGGGCCCGCCCTGCTCGTCCCGCTGCAGGGCACCGCCGCCACCGTGGGCCGGCGGATCCTCGTCGCCTGGGACGGCAGCACGCCGGCCGCCCGCGCCCTCAAGGACTCCCTGCCGTTCCTCGAACGCGCCGAGCGCGTCGCCGTCCTCACCGTCGATACCGGCAAGCCCGGCACGGAGAACGTGGCGGGCGCCGACGCCGTCGCGTGGCTGGCGCGGCACGGCGTCAAGGCCGAAGCCCGCACCGTGCGCGGTGCCGACGCGGCCGTGGGCGATGTCCTCCTGGCCGAGACCGCCGCGGACAAGGCGGACCTCGTCGTCATGGGCGCCTACGGCCACTCGCGGGCGCGGGAGTTCATCCTGGGCGGCGCGACGCGGACCATGCTGCAGCGCATGACCGTGCCGGTGCTGATGGCGCACTGACGCCCGAAGGCCGAGCCCGTCAGGAGCCGAACCCTTCGGCCTCGTGCGGCCAGGGCCGTTCGCATCCGATGCCATCATGCCGAGGGAGAACCGGTGTACCTTGCGGTGCATGACGCCCGAAGACTTGGCCGGCCGCCATCCCCGCCTCTTCCATGTGACGTCTCCCGGCGCCTGGGAGTCGATCGAGCGGCACGGCCTGCTGCCGGCCTGCGATCTCGTCGACCTCTTCGCCCCCGATCGTGGGCCGCGCGACGATCTCCTCGCCACCCGGCGGCCGGTCGAAGTCGTGCTCGACCATCCGTTGCACGGCCAGGCGATCCTCAACGACAACCTGCCGCTCAGCGAACGCGCCTTGGCCGCATGCCTCGACGACGGGCTGCATGCGCGGGACTGGCTGCGCCTGCTCAACCAGCGCGTCTTCTTCTGGTCGGACGAAGGCGGGCTGCAGCGGCTGCTCGGCGCGCGCCTGAATCGCGGCCGGCCGCGCGAGGTGCTCGTCTTCCATACGCTGGCGCTCGTCGCCGCCCACACCGATCGGGTGGAGATCAGCCCCATCAACAGCGGCGCGACCATCCGGCGGCCGGCGCGGCGCGGGCTGGCGACCTTCACGCCGCTGGGCGCCATGACCTATGAGGCATGGCGCCGCCGGCGCGGCCGGCTGGACCGCATCGTCGAGGTCGTGGTGCGCGGCGGCGTGCCGGACATCCAGCGCTACCTGCTGGACCGCCGGACCGTCATCCCTTAGCCGGCGAACGTAACACCCGGCCTAGAGTCCCAGCCGATAGAAGCGCGACGCCGTCCCGTGGAACAGGTCGGCCTTCTCGCTGGCACTCATGCCCTGCGCCAGGCGCTTGCAGGCGTTCCAGAACACGCCGTAGCCGTACGAGCCCTTGTCGACCGGGAAGTTGCTCTCGAACATCGCGCGGCCGGGACCGAAGGCTTCGATGCAGGTCTCGACATAGGGCCGCCACGCCGTCGCCAGGCGCTCCGAATCCGGCGGCAGGTCGCCCTCGTGGAAGTCGAAGCCGAACATCTTCATGCCCATGCCGCCCAGCTTCACGTGGACGTTGGGGCAGGCCGCCAGTTCGCGGATGCGCGCGCGCCAGTCGGCGAAGACGGCGTCGCGCCGGCCCTTGTGGCGGCCCAGCCCGATCGGGCCGCCCACATGGTTGAGCACGATCGGCGTGCCCGGGAAGGCGCGCGCCAGGTCGACCACGTCGGCGAGCTGCGGATGGTACACCCAGGCATCGAAGCTCAGCCCCAGCGGCGCGAGCTGCGCGAAGCCCTCGCGCACCTTGCCGTCGGCCAGCCAGCCCATCGGCCGCACGGCCGTGGCGCCCCATTGCGCCTGGTCGGGATCCATCGAGGCGATGAAGCGGATGCCGCGGAAGCGGCCGCCGCCGTGCGTGATCTGGGCCTCCAGCACCCGGGCGACCGGCGCGCCGAGGTCGAGATCGGCATGGCCGACGATGCCGGCGCACACCCGCGTCCTGCCGTAGCGGCCGCTGGCGGCCATCGCGGCGACGCCGTTGGCGAACTCGACCTCGCCCACCGGCCGCATCTCCCGCGGCCCGTCGGCGCGATACATCGACAGCCATTCGAGATAGACGGTCGCCACGACGTTGTGGCCGCCCTCGCCGATGTCGGCCAGCAGGTCCGGCAGCAGGTAGGTCCCGCTCTCCGGCCGGTCGATCAGGTGATGATGCGGATCGACGATCGGCAGGTCCGGCTCGAGCGCCGGCTCCTTGCGCCTGGCGAGCCAGTCGGGCCGGACGGCGAGATGCGCGCTGATCGCGGAAGATGAGGTCACATTCCCACCCTTTGCGTGTCGTTGTTGAGAGGACTGTAGCACTGATTGGGGTCATCGTGGCTGGGAGCCATGCTGGTGGCGCGTGGCGATGAGGTCCTTCGCTCACGCTCAGGACGACATTGAACGGCAAACTGACTCCCTCATCGTCATCCTGAGCGAAAGCGCCTGCCCTGAGCGAAACCGAAGGGAAGGATCTCATGCCGACGGCAAATGGCGCCGCGGTCTCTTTTTCAAGTTCTTGTCGCGTGGCCAGCGGAAGGCCGCGCACCGCCGGACAGAGCCCCCGCCTCAATCCCCGCCGTTGCCGCCCACAACCATGACCGTCAGCTTCTCGGGCAGCTCCTCGCGCACCACCTCGATGGTGGGCTGGTCGGGCCAGACGAAGGTGGCGTCCTGGTCCTGCATCAGGGCCTCGAAGCGCTCGACCTGGCTGCGGCCCCAGTAGTGCATGGGCAGCACGACCTTGGGCTGGATCTGGCGGATCACCTCGACCATCACCGGCAGGCCGACCGTATAGGCGCCGTCGATCGGCACCATCAGCACGTCGATGCGGCCCAGCTCCTCGAGATGCTCGCGCGTCAGCCGGTGGTGCAGATGGCCGAGATGCGCGATGCAGAGGTCGGCGATGCCGTAGATGAAGATCGAGTTGCCGTTGATGCGCGCCGCGCTGCTGCCCCAGTCGCGGGCGTTGGTCGGCACGTTCCACACCTTCAGGTCCTTGAGCGTGACGTCGTGCTTGGCCTCGGTCTCGCCGGGCCGGCTCGGCCAGCCGCGCAGCACGTAGGTGATGCCCTCCTCCGGATCGTCGGTGTAGTGCGTCGAATGCGCGTTGTTCATCGTGACGATGTCGGGCTTGCGGCCGAAGCCGTTCAGGCCGTTGTAGTCGGTGATGGCGCGCACGCCCTGCGGCGTGTCGATCTGGTAGCTCGAATGGCCCAGGAAGGTGATGGTCGCCCGGCTGGGCGAGCTGCCGGAGGCGACGGGCAGGCCGTCCAGCGATGCCCCCAATGACGCCAGGCGCACGCCCGGCCGGTCGCCGCGTTCCACCAGGTTCTGCGCGCAGCGCGCCAGCGCCGGGCCGGTGACGACGGCCAGCACGGTGGCCAGGGTGGTGGCGAACAGGGCGAGCAACGGCAGTCGATGGCGCATCGAGGCCTCCTTCGCGGACAGGGTGCGGTCCGGCGCGACACGTCGCAAGCATCGTGCCGGCATCCCTCGCGGCGACACCCAGCCCGTCCCGCGGCCGGTCATCCCTGCGACGGCAGCCCCGCCGAGAAGGCCAGGAACAGCCTGGCGCAGTCTGCCGCGTGCGAGAATGCCAGACCGTGCCGCGTCCCGGCAAAGACCTGCAGCGCGCTCGCGGACAACAATCCGTGAAGCTCCGAGACCAGCTCGGCTTCGACGAACGGGCTGGAATCGGGCGCAAGCAGCAGGACCGGCACGTCCAGCCCGGCAAGCCGCGGCGTCAGGTCCGTGTTCCTCACCAGATACGCCACCGCGCGGACCTGCCGCGGATCGGTGCGGTCCTGCTCGTCGCGGAACCAGGCGAGCGCCGCCTCCGGCACCGCGCCGTCGCGGAAACGGTAGGTCATCATGCGCTCCGACCACCGCCGCATGCCCGCGCCGTCGCCGGCCAGCGCGTCCCATCCGTCGAGGATCCTGATCTCGGCGCCGCGGTGCGGCGAGGAGATGCAGGTGGCCGACAGGACACGGTCGCGGCACGTCGCGGCGGTGAACAGCGAGACGGTGCCGCCGAACGATTCGCCGACCAGGTGGAAGCGCGCCGCGCCGGCGGCGTCGGCGACCGCGAGCACGTCGTCGCGGAAGCGCTCCAGCGTCGGCGGCGCGCCGTCGCCCAGCCGGGCCGAGCGCCCGCTTCCCCGCATGTCGAAGCGCACGACGCGATGGCGCGCCGCCAGGATCGGCAGCCAGCCGCTCCACATGTCCGCGTTGGTGCCGAGCCCGTGATGCAGGATCACCGTGGAGGATGCGGGCGCCCAGGGCGGCGTCAGATCGACGGCATCCCAGACGAGGACGCCATCCTCCGTCGGAATCTCACGCATCGCCATCCGCCGGGCCGTCAGACGGCGATCCCCTGCGCCGCGAGGTCGAGGCCGTAGATGCGGCAGGCATTGTCGAGGAACAGCGCACGCTTCTCGTCGGCCGAGCAGCCGGCCGCCAGGCGCTTGAAGGCGTTCCACAGCACCAGCCAGCTGCAGGTGCCCTTGTCGACCGGGAAGTTGCTCTCGAACATGGCGCGGCGGGTGCCGAACGCCTCGAGGCAGAGCTCGACATAGGGCTTCCAGGCGGCGGCGAGCTGCTCGGAGGTGGGCGGCACGGGCCGGGTCGGGAAGTCGAAGCCGAGGACGTGCATGCCCATCCCGCCCAGCTTCACCTGCACGTTGGGACAGCGTGCCAGCTCGCGCATCGAGCGGCTCCAGTCGGCGAACACCTCGTCGCGCTTGCCGGCATAGGGGCCGAAGGTGGCGGGTCCGCCGACATGGTCGCAGATGATCGTCGTCTCGGGAAAGCGGCGCGCCAGGTCGATCAGGTCGCCGAGCTGCGTGTGCAGGATCCAGGAATCGAAAGAGAGGCCGAGCGGCGCCAGCGCCGCGAATCCCTTGCGGAACTCCGAATCGAGCAGCAGGCCGGGCGGCGGGTTGGCGCTGGTCGCCCTCAGCCCGTCCTTGTGCCAGGCCGCGACGTTGCGGATGCCGCGGAAGCGGCCGCCGGCCGCCGCGACATGCGCTTCGAGCGCCGCCCGCGCGCGATCGCCGAAGCGCAGGTCGACATTGCCGATGATGCCTGCGCAGGCACGCGCGGGTCCGTAGAGGCCGCTCGCGCTCATCGCCGCCACGCCGTTCACGAACTCGGTCTCGCCCAGCGACCGGCGGTCGTCCGGCCCGTAGGGGCGATAGAAGACGCGGCACTCGACGAACAGCGACGCCACGAGCCGGTGCCCGCTGCCGACGTCGGCCAGGAAGTCGGGCAGCATGTAGTTGTGACCCGGCATGTCCATCAGGTGATGGTGCGGATCGACGATCGGCAGGTCGGGCTCGAGCACGGGCTCCGAGTGCAGCGCCAGCCAGTCGGGCCGCACGGTCAGGAAGGCATCCGGGAGCCTGTTGGCAGTGCTGGCATCGTTCATGGCCGTGTCCTCGCCCCTTCTCTGATCGTCGCCGGATCTTCGTCCGCTGGTCCGTTCTCAGTTCTTGCCGAACGCGCCGGCCGATGCCAGCGCCGCCTGCCGTTCCGCGTCCCAGCCCAGCAGCTCGGCCAGGATCTCGCCGCCATGCTCGCCGAGCGCCGGTGCGACGACCGGCGCCGCCGTGGGCGTTTCGGAGAAGCGGAAGGGCGGCCCGATGTTCGGCAGGCTGCCGGCCCCCGCGTGCGGCACGCTGCGCAGCAGGCCGCGCGCCGCCATCTCCGGGCTGGCATAGGCCTCCTGTATCGTGCGCACCGGGCCGGCCGGGACGTTCGCCGCCTGCAGCCGCGCCATCCATTCGTCCCGCGGCCGCGTCGCGAACATCCTGCCGAGCGCGCCATGCAGGGCGTCGCGATGGTCGGCCCGGTCGCGGTTCGTGCGGAAGCGCGGATCGTCGGCGAGGTCCGGCCGGTCCAGCACCTCGACCACGAGGCGCCGGTACAGCCGGTCGTTGACGCAGGTCAGGTAGAACGGCCCGTCCGCCGCCTCGAACAGCCCGACCGGCGAGGCGCCGGGCGGGGCATGGCCGAAGCGTGTCGGCGTGCTGCCGTCGATCAGGTGCGCCATGCCGTACATGGCGCCGAGATGGGTCGCGGTGTCGAACAGCGCGACCTCGACATGCTGGCCGCGCCCGGTGTGCTGGCGCGCCAGCAGCCCCGCCAGGACGGCGTTGCAGGCCATCATGCCGGTCGAGATGTCGACGACCGGCGGCCCCACTCGCACGGGCGGCCCGTCGGCGAAGCCGTTCAGGGACATCAGCCCGCTCTCCGCCTGCACGACAGGGTCGTAGCCCGACCGCCGCGCGAACGCGCCGGTGCGGCCGTAGGCCGAGATCGAGCAGTAGACCAGCCGCGGGTTGGCGGCCGACACGCGGTCGTAGCCCAGCCCCAACCGTTCCATCACGCCGGTCGAGAAGTTCTCGACCAGCACGTCGGCGCGCCGCGCGAGCTCGAGCGCCACCTCCCTGCCCGCCGGCTGCGCGAGGTCGAGCGCGATGCTGCGCTTGCCGCGGTTGAAGGCGAGGAAGGACGCGGCCGGCCCGCCGGCGGTGGCGGGGCCGACATGGCGCATGTCGTCGCCGCCGTCCGGATGCTCGATCTTGATCACCCGGCCGCCGAGATCGGCCAGGAGCTGGGTGCAGACCGGGCCGGCGAGCACGCGCGAGAAATCGACGATCAGCGCACCGGCCAGCGGCGTCGGCGCGTCGGGCCGCTCCTCGTGCGGCGGCAGGGCGACGGGTTCGGGGGAGACGGGCTCGGGTGAGACGGGCTCGCGGGAGAGGGGCCCGGCGGACAGGGCATCCATCCCGCGGTCAGGCCGTGCCGCCGCGCACCAGGCGGCCCGGCAGCTTGCCGGTCGGCTGGTCGCCGCGCTGCGTCACGACGCCCGATACGATGGTGGCGACGTACCCCGAGGCCTTCTGCGACAGGCGGCGCCCGCCGGCGGGCAGGTCGTACCGCACCTCCGGGATGTGAAGGTGCAGCCGGTCGTAGTCGATGATGTTGATGTCGGCCTTGAAGCCCGGTGCCAGCACGCCGCGATCGGCCAGGCCGACGGCCAGCGCGTTGTCGCGGCTCAGCGCCTTGACGATCTCCGGCACGGAGAAGCGCCGGCCGTGCTGCCGGTCGCGCGTCCAGTGCGACAGCATGAAGGTGGGAAGGCTCGCGTCGCAGATGAAGCCGTAATGCGCGCCGCCGTCGCCCAGGCTCACGAGCGTGTCGCGATGCTCCAGCATCTCGCCCACGGCATCGAGCGTGCCCGCGGCGTAGTTGAGCAGCGGCCGGTAGAAGATCGCCTTGCCATCGCGCTCGAGCAGCAGCTCGTAGGCGAGCTCGGCGGGCTGCCGGCCGGCAGCGCGTGCGAGGCCCGCGATGCTGTCCTGCGGCGCAGGCTCGTAGTTCGGCGGATCGGACAGCGGATAGAGCCGCTCGAAGTTGAACAGGCGCTCGCGCTGCTGGCGGTCCGACGGCTCCTCGGCGAGCAGGCGCCTCTTGAAGTCCGGATCGCGCAGCGCCGCCATCTTGCGCTCCAGCGGCAGGTCCGCGATCGCCGCCCAGCCCGGATGCGTGCAGAAGGGATTGAGCGACAGTTCGAGGCCATAGAGAAGACCGACGGCGCGGCCGCAGACCTGGGCCTTGACCGGCAGGCCGGCGTCGCTCGCTTCCTCGATCATGCGCAGCGCCTGCCGCCACTTGTCCGGCGCGCGGTCGGCCTGGCCCAGCGAGATCGAGAGCGGCCGTCCGGCGCGCTCCGCCAGCCGGCGCAGCATCGCGAACTCCGCCTCGTCCGAGGGATGGTCGGTGATGACCTGCAGCACGCCGCGGCCGGTGCGCCCGATCGCCTCGGCGATGGCCGCGAGCTCCGGCTCGTAGGCGTTCAGCGTCGGGGTCGGCTGGCCGTCGCTGGCCTTGTGGGCGAGCGTGCGCGAGGTCGAGAAGCCCAGCGCCCCCGCCGCCACGCCCTCGGCGGCGAGGCGGGCCATCGTCGCGGCATCCTGCTCGGTGGCGGGTTCGCGTTCGGCGGCGCGGCGCCCCATGACGTAGATGCGCAGCGCCGCGTGCGGGACCTGCGCGCCGAGATCGAGATCGAACTGCCGGCGCGACAGCATGTCGAGATAGTCCGGGAAGGACTCCCAGTTCCACGGCAGGCCTTCCTCCAGGACGACGCCGGGAATGTCCTCCACGCCCTCCATCAGCCTGACCAGCATCTCCCGCTCGTCCGGCCGGCAGGGCGCGAAGCCCACGCCGCAATTGCCCATGATGGCCGTCGTGACGCCATGCGAGGACGACGGGGAGATGCGGCTGCTCCAGGTCGCCTGGCCGTCATAGTGGGTGTGGATGTCGACGAAGCCCGGCGTGACCAGCATGCCTCTGGCGTCGATTTCCTCGTCCGCCCGGCCCGAGACCGCCCCCACCGCGACGATGCGGCCGTCCTCGACCTCGACGTCTGCTGCAAAGGGCTCGCGTCCGGTGCCATCGACGACGGTGCCGCCTCGGATGATCAGCCTGCCGTTGGACATTCCGCTCCTCCCTTTCTTGCCTGTCGCGGCAAGGCTGCTGCCGCGGAGGGTCTGCTTCAATCTATTTTGAAGAATGTGTCGTATGCATACACATACGTGAAATGACGGAGACGCCATTTTTTACGCTGCAATGCACAAGTCCACGCAGCGGATCGGCAATCCTGGGCACGTAATTCATATATGTGAATGAACATAGCAGGGTTGCGTAACCGTCGATTGAGGGCGGGGAATCGGGGCCAGCACAATCCCGCCCGACAAGGGAGGAACATTCGAATGAAGACAGGAACGATGCGGCGCCGGCCGCTGCTGCTGGGCATGGGTGCGGCCGCCGGCGCGCTGGCGGCTCCCTCCCTCGTGCGGGCGCAGTCCAAGATCGTCATTCCGCTCGCCACGTGGGGCAGCCCGACGCACATCAACATCGTGCAGTTCCTGGGCCCGCTGGAAGCGGCGCTGCAGCGCGAGACCAAGGGCCGGATCACCGTCAAGCACTACCCTGCCGGCCAGCTCGCGCAGGACGTCGACATGCCGATCGCCATCCCGACCGGCAAGGTCAAGTTCGGCTGGATCACCGTCCAGAACTGGTCCGGCCTGATCAAGGACGTGGGCGCTCTGTCCCTGCCGACGGCCATGACCATGGAGCAGGTCGCCAAGGCGACCGACGAACCGGGCGGCTTCAAGGACGTCCTCGACAAGGAGTTCCGCCAGCGCGGGGCGACGCTGCTGGCCATGACGGACATCGGCTCGCCGGCCATCGTCTCGTCGCGCAAGATCCTGGCGCCGGGCGACGTCAAGGGACTGCGCATGCGCGCGCCATCCGAGATGCTGGCCGAGCTGGTGAAGCAGCTCGGGGGCGCTCCCGCGCAGATCCCCTTCGCCGAGGTCTACACGGCCCTGCAGCACGGCACGATCGAATCGGCCGTCATCGGCTTCCAGGGCATCCAGTCCCAGCGCGTCTATGAAGTCGTGAAGTACGCCATCATCCCGGGCTCCTTCACCGGCACCGGCATGCAGGGCTTCGCCGCCAACCTGCAATGGTGGAACGGCTTCAAGCCGGCCGACCGCGAGATCATCGCCAAGGCGATCCGCGAGGCCGAGCTGACCTGCCGGGCGGAGATCATCAAGGACCGCGCCGGCTTGGCCGACCAGTACCGCCAGAAGGGCATGGAGGTTACCCTGCTCGACCCGTCGATGCCCCAGTTCGCGGCCTGGCGCGACGCGACGGCTCCCCTGCTTGCCAAGGGTGCCTCCTTCAGCAAGGAGATCATGGCTCCGATCCTGGCGGCCAGCGGGGCGAAGTGAACCTCGAGGCGGACGAGGCCCCGGAAACCGAGGAGCGCGGCCCCTTCTTCGCGATCCTGGGCGGCGTCAGCCGCCTGGGCGCCTTCCTGGGCGGCGTCGCCCTGATCGCGATCACGCTGATCGTGACCTACGACGTGTTCGCGCGCTTTCTCGGCCATCCGACGGATTGGGCCAACGAGATCGCCGGCTACCTGGTGATCGGCGTCGCGGTGCTCGGCGCCGCGGAGACGCTGCGGCACAACGAGCACTTCGCGATGAGGCTCGTGGTCGATCTCTTCCGGCCGCGCCTGCGGCGGCGCGTGGCACTGGTGACCTGGTGCCTCGTCGCGGCGCTCATCGCGGGGCTCTGCTGGGGACTGGTCGATCTCGTCGGCAATTCGCTGCAGTACGGCCTGCGCTCCTCGACGATCGTGGGCGTGCCGCTGGCGATCCCCCAGATCGTGCTACTGGCCGGCTTCGTCGTTCTCCTGCTGGGCCTTCTGGCGCGCATCGCCGGGCTGGCCCGCCGCCTGCGTTCGCCCCGGGACTAGCCTCATGATCGCCGTCGGCATGCTGCTGTTCTTCTTCGGCCTGATCATCGCCGGGACGCCGATCTTCGGCGCGATGGGCATCACGGCCCTCGCGGGAGTCTGGCTGCTCGACGAGAGCACGACGCCGCTGCTCAATCTCGGCCTCACTGTCTACCAGTCGCTCGGCAACTTCCTGCTGATCGCTGTGCCGCTGTACATCTATGCCGGCACCCTGATGGAGGTGGCCGGCCTCAACGAGAAGCTGTTCCGGTTCGCCCGGGTCTGGGTCGGCGTGGTGCCGGGCGGCCTCGGTGTGGCGACGGTCGTGGCCTGCGCCATCTTCGCCGCCATCTGCGGCTCGTCGGTCGCCACGGCGGTCACGATCGGGCTGGTCGCCTTCCCCGCGCTGGTGCGCGGCGGCTACACGCCGCATTTCAGCGGCTCGCTGATCGCCGCTGGCGGCACGCTCGGCATCCTGATCCCACCCAGCATCGCCATGATCATCTTCGGGGTGCTGACGGAGCAGTCGATTGCCCAGCTCTTCATCGCCGGCGCCGTTCCCGGCCTGCTGCTGTCGACGTTGATGGCGCTGTACGCCGTGTTCTTCTCGGGCGTGCGGTCCGATCCCGAGCCGATCACCTGGCGGGAGCGGCTGCGCGCGACGCGCGAGGCCGTCCTGGTCCTGCTGCTGCCGCTCGGCGTGCTGGTCAGCATCTACAGCGGCCTCGCCACGCCGACGGAGGTGGCGGCGCTCGCCGTCGCCTACGTCATCGTCGTGGGCATCGCGACCCGCACGCTCACCTGGGCGCATTTCTGGTCCGCGACCATGAAGGCGACCCGCACCAGCGTCATGATCTTCATGATGATCGCCTTCGGGCAGGCGCTGACGGAGTTCTTCACCCTGACCGGCCTGCCGCAGATGGTGGTCGATCTCGTGTCGGAATCCGGCTTCGGCTACATGGCCGTCGTGACGCTGATGGTGCTGATCTACATCCTGCTCGGCACCTTCCTCGAGGCCACCTCGATGATGCTGGTCTCGGTGCCGATCATGTTCCCGCTCGCCCAGGCGATCGGCATGAATCCCCTGGCCTTCGGCGTGTTCGTCGTGCTGGCCGTCGAGGTCGCCCAGATCCATCCGCCGTTCGGCATCAACCTCTATGCGCTGTCCGGCATCGGCAAGGTCCATATCGGCCGCATGTCGATCAGCGTCATCCCCTACGTCGTGATGATGATCGCCATGATGTTCGCCATCTCGATCTTCCCCCAGATCGTGACCTGGCTGCCCGGCACGATGCGCTGACCTTCCCTCGACACTCCGCTGCCGGATCGTTGAAGCGACGGGGAGGAAGCGGCACCCCCTCCCGTCGTCTCGACCGGAGCGAAGCGCGGCGACTGTTACGGCTTGCCGAAGTGGCGGTCGATGGCGCTGCGCATCAGCCGCACGATCTCGCGCTCGCGCGCCTGCAGCCGGTCGACGGGGCCGCCCGCGCCGGCGGCGACGTGGCGATCGTTCGAGGAGCCCGGCAGGTTCATCGCGATGATGCCGCTGCCCGTCACGTAGGTGCCGTAGGAGCGCGCGTAGCCGATCGCCCGCACCTCCTCGATGATCGCCATGAGCTCGTGATAGTCGACGGGCTCGGTGGCGTTGACGCGCTCGACGATGGACCTGATCTCGGCGTCGTCGCACTGGCTGAGCAGGGCCCAGCCCATGCCCGAGCGGTGCAGCGGCCGCACCGTGCCCGGCGGCACGTTGAGCATGATCGGATAGATGCCGGGGATGATGTGGACGTACTGGGCATCGAGGTCCTTGCGGATGCCCAGCATGATCGTCTCGCCGATCTGGCTGTGCAGGTCGCCCATCAGGGCCATCAGGTTGCCGTGGCCCAGCAGCGCGCCGTGCAGGTACTCCGAGATGATGGCGATGCGGATCGTCGGGAAGTACCGGCGGTCGCGTCGGTCGAAGCTCAGATAGCCCAGCGTCACCATGCTCTTCAGCAGGGCGGAGGTGCTGGAGGCCGGATAGTTGAGGCGCTTGGCGATGTCGATCGCCAGCATCGGCTGGCGCGTCTCGTTGAAGGCTTCGAGGACCTCGAAGACTCGTCCGACGGATTTGACGACGGCGTTTTCGCCAGCTGCAGCGGCAGGGGCCTTCCGCATGACCTTCTCTAATCGCCCGCAGGGGAGTGCGCGTTCACCGGGCGCGCTCGAAATCCACTACACGCCGGCACGGGGGCGTGTCGATATTCGTGATCCGCCGGAGGTGGTCTGACTGCAGTGCATGCATCATTCCATCAATAGTAGCTTTCTGCCCATCATGCATACCACCAATTGTATCCATGAAAGCTCCTCCCCCGGCCCCGGAGCGCAAAAACTCGACGGAACGGACTCTCGTTGACTCCGTCCGGTGATTGGAACATAACAAGAACATTCAATCCCCAACGCGTTTCACCCTCGAGGGGGCGATGCCCGTCATTTCCCCGAATGCCTTTGCTCCCCCTGCCGCCTCCCGCGCCGCCAACGATGCGGCCGCTCCGGTGGCGCCGGATCTGCGCGAAAAGGTGCGCCGGCTGGAGCGCGCCCACAGCGCTCAGCGGGCCGGACGCCAGGCGGTGGCGCTGGGGGTGCCGGCCATCGATGCCCTGCTGCCCGAAGGCGGGCTGCTGACCGGCGCGCTGCACGAGGTCGAGGCGGGCCCGACCCCGTCCGGCCGCGTCGCCGCGCATGACGGCGCCGCCCTCGGCTTCGCCGCCCATCTGCTGGGCCGCTTGGGGACGCTGCGGCCGGGCGGCACGCTGCTGTGGTGCCGCCGCCCGTCCGGCGCCTTCGATGCCCCGCCCTATGCTCTCGCGCTGTCCGCCTGGTTCGATCCGGCGCGGCTGCTGATGGTCACGGTGCGGCGCGACGAGGATCTGTTCTGGGCCATGGAGGAAGGGCTGCGCGGCACCGGCATCGCCGCCGTGCTGGGCGAGACCCGGGCGGCCGATCCCGTCGCCGGCCGCCGCCTGTCGCTCGCCGCCGAGAAGAGCGGCGTGGCCGCCCTGCTGCTGCGCGGCCAGCCCGCCCCGGCACAAGCCGTCTGCACGACCCGCTGGCGCATCGCCTCGGCGCCGACCCGCTCGACGCCCGGACTCGGCGACGTCGGCACCCCGCGCTGGCGCGTCGAGCTCCGGCGCAACCGCTTCGGCCTGCCGTCCGTCGCGGAAACGCCCTCCTGGCTCCTGGAGTGGAATGATGAAGCGCATTGTCTCTCTGTGGTTCCCCAAGCTCTCCACGGATCGACTCGCGAGAGCGACGTCCGATCCTTCGGCGCGCGACTGGTCGGCGAAGGCGGCCGCCACCGTCGTCTGGCATGACGGCTGCCCGCGCCTCGTCGCGGTCAATCCCCATGCCCGCACGGCCGGCCTGCGCCCGCACATGCGGCTGGCCGATGCGCGCTCCCTCGTGCCCGACCTGCTCACCACGCCGGGCGCGCCGCAGGCCGACCGCCGCCTTCTCGAGGCCGTCGCCGGCTGGTGCGACCGCTACACGCCCTGGGTGGCGCTCGACCCGCTGGGCGGCGCCGTCGCCGAGGAAGGCGCGGAGGCCTGCAGCACCGGCGGCTTCGGCGGCGATGCCGGGCTGCTGCTCGACGTGACCGGCTGCGCCCATCTGTTCGGCCGGGACGAGGAAGGCGAGCGCGCCCTGCTGGCCGACCTGGTGCAGCGCCTCTCGCGCCACGACCTCGCCTGCCGCGCCGCCATGGCCGACACGGCGGGCGCCGCCTGGGCGCTGGCGCGCTTCGCCGAGCGCCAGGCCGACCTCTTCTGCCCGCGGCACGGCCAGCGCACCGCCCTCGCCGGCCTGCCGGTTGAAGGCCTGCGGCTCGATGCGGCGATCGTGGAGACGATGCTGAAGCTCGGCCTGCGCCGCATCGGCGATCTCTACCCGCTGCCGCGCGCCCCGCTGGCGCGCCGCTTCGGCGACCGGCCGCTCACCCGCCTCGACCAGGCGCTGGGCGCCGTGGCCGAGCCGATCGAGCCGCGCCGCGCCGTGCCGGCCTTCCGCACGCGCCTCGCCTTCGTCGAGCCGATCGGACGGCCCGAGGACATCGCCGCGGCCACCAGCCGCCTGCTGGCCGCCCTGTGCCGCCAGTTCGAGCAGGCGGGCGTGGGCGCGCGCCGGCTCGAGATCGCGCTCTATCGCGTCGACGGCTCGGTCGACCGCACGGCCATCGGCACCAGCCGGCCCAACCGCGACAATCCCCGGCTGATGAAGCTGTTCGAGGAGAAGCTGGGCGAGCTCGATCCCGGCTTCGGCGTCGAGCTGATGATCCTGGCCGCGCCCGAGGTCGAGGCTTTCGATGGCACGCAGGACGTCCTGCCGGAGGCGGGAGCCGCCTCGGGCACGGCCGCCCTTTCCGCCGATGCCCCCACCGCCGATATCGAGGGCGCGATCGACCTCGCCGACCGGCTGGCGCTGCGGCTGGGCGCTGAGAACGTGGTGCGCCTGCTGCCGCGCGACAGCCACCTGCCCGAGCGCGTGCAGACGGTGGGCGGCGCGGCGCGGCCGGCGGCCGCCGGCGCCTGGCGGCGCGTGGCCGATCTCAAGGGCGCCCGGCCGACGCGCCTGCTGCAGCGGCCCGAGCCGGTCGAGGTCACGGCCATCGTGCCCGACGATCCGCCTTCGGTGTTCCGCTGGCGCCAGCATGCCCATCGCATCGTGCGCGCCGACGGGCCGGAGCGCATTGCCGACGAATGGTGGCGGCCGCGGACTGACGGCAGCCGGCCGCCGGCCAACACGGTGCCCCTGTTCCGCGACTATTACCGCGTCGAGGACGACGATGGCGGCCGCTTCTGGCTGTTCCGCGACGGCCCCTACGCGCTGGCCAGCAGCGGCCGGCCGGCCGCCCGCTGGTTCCTCCACGGCTTCTGTGCCTGACCCATTCCCGGACCCGATCATGAAACGCACCATCCTCACCGTGCGCGGCCTCGACAGCACCGTCATCGAACGGCTGAAGGACCGCGCCCATCGCCACAGCCATTCCCTCGAAGCCGAGCTGCGCGAGATCCTGAGCGAGGCCGTGCGCTGGCCGCCGTTCCTCGATCCCCTGGCCGAGGCGGACCGCATCGCCGCGATGACGCCGGCGCCGCTGCGGCAGGTCGAGCCCTTCGAGGGCGGGTTCGCCGGGATCGGGCGATGATCCTGGCGGTCGAGCCCGGCGTTGTCCTGAAATGGTTCGTCGAGGAGCCGCTGCGCCCGCAGGCGCGCTCGCTGCTGGCGGACGGCCACCAGCTCGTCGCGCCCGACATCCTGATCGCCGACGTGGCCGAGCTCGCCCGCATGCGGGCGATGGCGGGCGAGCTTTCGCCCGAGCAGGTCGAGCCCATCGTGCGCAGCGTCGGCCTGCCCTGCTTCATCTCGGCCTTCGTCGAATCAGCCCGCCTGCGCGACCGGGCGCTGGCGCTGGCGCTGCAATGCGACTGGCCGGTGCACGACTGCTTCTACGCCGCCTGTGCCGAGGCTGCGGCGGCGCCGCTGGTCGTGGCCGACGAACGCTTCCTGCGCCTGGCCGAAGGCGACGATGCCGCCTTCCGCTGCGTGCCGCTGTCGCGGCTCCACGAGCTTGCCGGAGCATGACCGCATGCCGGCCGAGCTGCCCCGCTACACCGAGCTCCAGGTCACGACCAACTACAGCTTCCTGCGCAGCGGCTCACATCCCGGCGAGCTGGTCCTGCGGGCGCTGGAGCTGGGCCACACCGCCATCGGCATCGCCGACCGCAATACCCTGGCCGGCGTGGTGCGCGCCTATGCGGCGATCAAGGAATATTACGAGGACCTTCCCGATCCGCCGCCGAAGGAAGAGTGGATCAAGCTGCTGGTCGGCAGCCGTATCGAGACGCGCGACGGCTATTCCCTGCTCGCCTATCCCACCGACCTCGATGCCTACAAGAGGCTGTCCCGCCTGCTGACGGCGGGCAACCGCCGCGCCGCGAAGGGCCGGTGCGACCTCGCCTTCGAGGATCTCGCCGCCCATGCCGAGGGCCTCCTGGCCATCGTGCTGCCGCCGCGCCGGCTCGACGATCCCGCCTTCCGCCAACGCCTTCAGGCGCTCGCCCATCTGTTCGGCGATCGCTGCTACCTCGCCGGCACCATGCTGTTCCGCGGCGACGATGCGCGCCGCCTGGCCGCGCTCGACGATCTCGCCGCCGCGATGGGCATCGGCCTGGTCGCCACCAACGACGTGCACTACCACGTGCCCGAGCGCCGGGCGTTGCAGGACGTCGTGACGGCCATCCGGCTGGGCTGTACCGTCGACGCGCTGGGCTTCCGCCGCTTCGCCAGCGCCGAGCGGCACCTGAAGGAGCCCGCGGAGATGGCCCGCCTGTTCCGCCGCCATCCGCACGCCATCGAGCGCACGCAGGAGATCGTGCGGCGCTGCGGCTTCTCGCTCGATCAGCTCACCTACCAGTATCCCGTGATGTACGAAGGCGGCGAGACGCCGATGGACAAGCTCGCCCGCCTGACATGGGAGGGCGCGGAGCGACGCTATCCGCAAGGCATTCCCGACAAGGTCGCCGGCACGATCCGGCACGAGTTCGAGCTCATCGCCCGCAAGCAGATCGCGCCCTACTTCCTGACGGTGCACGAGATCGTCACGCAGGCCCGCAGGATGGGCATTCTCTGCCAGGGCCGCGGCTCGGCCGCCAACTCCGCTGTGTGCTACTGCCTCGAGATCACCTCGGTCGATCCGGCCAAGACCGAGGTCCTGTTCGAGCGCTTCCTGTCCAACGAGCGCAACGAGCCGCCCGACATCGATGTCGATTTCGAGCACGAGCGGCGCGAGGAGATCATCCAGTGGATCTACAAGACCAAGGGCCGGTCGCGCGCCGCCCTGGCCGCCACGGTGATCTCCTACAAGAGCCGCAGCGCCATCCGCGAGGTCGGCAAGGCGCTCGGCCTGTCGCCCGACACGGTGGGCGCGATGGCCGGCACGGTGTGGGGTATGGGATCGGGCGGCGTCGACACGGGCCATGTGCGCGAAGCCGGCCTCGATCCCACCGATCCGCGGCTGATGCTGGCGCTGGAACTGTCGGCGACGCTGTGCGGCTTCCCGCGCCACCTGTCGCAGCATGTCGGCGGCTTCGTGCTCACCGAAGGCCGGCTCGACGAGCTGGTGCCGATCCAGAACGCGGCCATGGAAGACCGCACCGTCATCGAGTGGGACAAGGACGATCTCGACGTGCTGGGCATCTACAAGGTCGACGTGCTGGGGCTCGGCATGCTGACCTGCCTGCGCAAGAGCTTCGACCTGATCGAGAAGCACTACGGCGAGCGCAAGACGCTCGGCATGAAGGACGAGGACCCGGCCGTCTACGAGATGCTGTGCCGGGCCGATTCGGTCGGCGTGTTCCAGGTCGAGAGCCGGGCGCAGATGTCGATGCTGCCGCGCCTCAAGCCCAAGGAATATTATGATCTCGTCGTCGAGGTGGCGATCGTGCGGCCCGGCCCCATCCAGGGCGGCATGGTCCATCCCTATCTCAAGAACCGGGCAGATCCGGGCAAGGTCATCTATCCGAAACCGGAACTCGAGAAGATCCTCAAGCGGACCCTGGGCGTGCCGCTGTTCCAGGAGCAGGCGATGCAGATCGCCATCGATGCCGCAGGCTTCACGCCGGCCAAGGCCGACAAGCTGCGCCGCGCCATGGCGACGTTCCGCCGGAGCGGCACCATCCACAAGCTCAAGGAGGACTTCATCGAAGGCATGGTCGGCAACGGCTACGACCGCGCCTTCGCCGAACGCTGCTTCAAGCAGATCGAAGGGTTCGGCGAATACGGCTTTCCCGAGAGCCACGCCGCGAGCTTCGCCATCCTGGTCTACGATTCCTCGTGGGTGAAGCACCACTACCCCGAGGTCTTCGCCGCCGCCCTGCTGAACTCTCAGCCGATGGGCTTCTACGCCCCGGCCCAGCTCGTGCGGGACGCGCGCGCGCACGGCGTCGAGGTCCGGCCGCCCGACGTCAATGCCAGCGACTGGGACTGCACGCTGGAGCCCGGGCTGAGCAACCGCTGCGCCCTGCGCCTGGGCCTGCGGCAGGTGACGGGCCTCTCCGAGGAAGCGATCAAGCTCATGGTGGAGCGCCGCACCACGCCCTATCGCGACCCGGCCGACCTGTGGCGGCGGTCCGGCCTCACGCGGCGCCAGATCGTGGCGCTGGCCCGCGCCGACGCCTTCGCCTCGCTGGGCCTCTCGCGCCGCGACGTGCTGTGGGCCGTGCGCGGCTTCTCCGACGCCCGGCTGCCGCTGCTCGACGGTCCGGACATTCGTGACCTCGAACCGGCGGTCGCCTTGCCGTCCCTCACCCTGGGCGAGCAGGTGGTCGATGACTACGGCTCGATCTCGATGTCGCTGCGCTCCCATCCGCTGGAGCTGCTGCGGTCGCGCTTCGCCGACCGCGGCGTGTCGCCGACCGCGGCGCTCGAGGAGTCCCGCAACGGGGACGAATTCGTCCTGGCCGGGCTGGTGCTGGTGCGCCAGCGGCCGGGCACCGCCTCGGGCGTGGTGTTCGTCACCATCGAGGACGAGCACGGCATCGCCAACCTCGTGGTCTGGCCCAGGGTCTTCGAGGCCCATCGCCGCATCGTCATGGGCTCCCGCCTGCTGGCGGTGCGCGGCCGCATCCAGCGCGAAGGGCTGGTGATCCACCTCGTCGCCGAAGAGCTCTGGGACTGGTCGGCCGATCTCGATTCCATCTCCCGGATCGATTCATTCCGCCTGACCCACGGCCGCGGCGACCAGGTCCGCAGCGCGCCCGCCGAGCGCCGGGTGCCGCCGCCGGCAGCCGATGCCCTCCGGCCCCTCGCCGGCAAGGCCCCGGAAGGCAAGACGGGCTACGACCGCAGCCGCATCGTGCTCGACCGGCCGAAGATCCGCATCGCCTCGCGCGATTTCCACTGAGTTGATCCAGATCAACGCCGGATCGCCCATGTCCCTTAATTCTCTGCGGGCTTTCAACGGAGCCTGCCATGAAAACCGGCGATTTCTACTATCTCATGATGGTGCTGGGCGCCTTCGCCCTCTTCGGCGTGAGCCTTGCCGCCAACTACATCCAGTATCGCAGCTGGCTGAAGCGCCAACCCGTCAAGCGGCGTTAGAGGCGCGTCGCCTCGTCGATGAGTTCCTGGGCGGCGATGTCCAGGAGCTCGTCCTCGGCGGTGCCGTCGAGCACGCGCTCGCGGCCGATCTCCAGCAGCACGGGCACGGCGAGCGGCGAGATGCGGTCGAGGCGGCGGTAGTCGATGCGTCCCTTGGCCCGGCGCAGCAGGTCGCCCAGCCGCCGCAGGTCGGCGAGCTGCCAGGCGGCATCCTGGCGCGTGGCGCGCAGCAGGATGTGGTCGGGCTCGTGGCGCCGCAGCGCGTCGTAGATCAGGTCGGAGCTGAAGGTGACCTGGCGCCGCGATTTCTCCTCGCCCGGGAAGCGCCGCTCGATCAGGCCGGCGATCACCGCGACGTTGCGGAAGGAACGCCGCAGCATCGTCGATTCGTCCATCCAGGCCTCGAGGTCGTCGCCCAGCATGTCCTCGTCGAAAAGCCGGTCGAGCTGCGCCTTGGTCGGTGGGCGCAGGCCCCAGAGCCCCAGCACGTAGTCGGTGGCGACGAAGCCCAGCGGCTTCAGCCCCATGCGCTCCATGCGCCGCGTCAGCAGCATGCCCAGCGTCTGGTGGGCGTTCCGGCCCTCGAAGCAGTAGGCGACGATGAACTGCCGCGGACCGCGCGGGAAACCCTCGATCAGCAGGCGGTTGCCGGCCGGCAGCGCCGAGCGGATGCGCTGGATGCGCAGCCATTCGCGCACCTCGGCCGGCAGCTTCGGGTGCCGCGACGGATCCTGCAGGATGCCGCGCACGCGGTCGGCCAGGAAGGTCGAGAGCGGCAGCCGGCCGCCGCCATAGGCCGGCACCTTGGGATCGCCGCCGGTCGCCGGCGCGCACTGCGCCATCAGCTCCTTGACCCCTTCGAAGCGCAGCATGCGGCCGGCGAAGACGAAGGTGTCGCCCGGCACCAGCCCCTGGATGAAGGACTCCTCGACCTCGCCCAGCACCGGGCCGCGCCTGAGCTTCACCTTGATCAGCGGCAGCTCGACGATGGTGCCGATGTTCATGCGGAACTGCCGCGCCACCATCTGCGACGCCAGCATCCAGCGCCCGTCGGGCAGTTCCTTCAGCCGATGCCAGCGGTCGTAGGCCGCCAGCGCATAGCCGCCGGTGGCGACGAAATCGAACGTGTCGTCGAAATCCTTGCGCGGCAGGTCGCGGTAGGGCTGCGTCGTGCGCACCTCCTCGTAGAGCTGGTCGCGGTCGATCGGCTGGGCGCAGGCGCAGCCGACGATGTGCTGCGCCAGCACGTCGAGGCAGGGCGGCCGCGGCGGATCGCCGTCGAGCTCGCGTGCCTCGATGGCTTCGAGCGCGGCCAGCGATTCCAGCACCTCGAAGCGGTTGGCCGGCGCGATCATGGCGCGGCTGGGCTCGTCCAGCCGGTGGTTGGCACGGCCGATGCGCTGCATCAGGCGGCTCACCCCCTTGGGCGCGCCCATCTGGATGACGAGATCGACGTCTCCCCAGTCGATGCCGAGATCGAGCGACGAGGTCGCCACGACGGCGCGCAGCTTGCCCGCCGCCATCGCCGCCTCGACCCTGCGCCGCTGCTCGACGGCCAGCGAGCCGTGATGCAGGCCGATCGCCAGGTTGTCGTCGTTGAGCCGCCACAGACGGTCGAACACCAGCTCGGCCTGCGCGCGGGTGTTGACGAAGATGATCGAGGTCCCGTGCTGGCGGATGATGTTGTAGACCTCGGGCACGGCGTGATGGCCCATATGGCCGCCCCACGGCAGGCGCTCCTGGGCGTCGATGAGGGTGACGGCGGGCGGCGCGCCGGGCTCGCCGACCACGATCTCGACCTCGTCCTTCACGGCCAGGAACTCGGCCAGCGCCGGTGGATCGGCCACCGTCGCGGACAGGCCGACGAAGCGCACCTGCGGCGCCAGCGTCGCCACGCGCGCCAGGCAGAGCGCGAGATGGTGGCCGCGCTTGCTCGTGGCGAAGGCATGCAGCTCGTCGATGATCACGCAGCGCAGGCTGGCGAAGAGCTGTGCGGCATCCGGATAGCTCAACAGCAGCGCCAGCGATTCGGGCGTGGTCATCAGCAGGTCGGGTGGACGCTCGCGCTGTCGCACGCGGCGGCTCTGCGGCGTGTCGCCGGTGCGGCTCTCGGCGCGCACCGGCAGGGCCATCTCCGCGATCGGCATCTCCAGGTTGCGGCGGATGTCGGTGGCCAGCGCCTTGAGCGGCGAGATGTAGATCGTGTGCAGCTCGCCCTTGCCCTTCTTGTGGGCAAGGTCCTCGCCGGCCAGCCGGCGCTCGGTGAGCTCGATCAGGGAGGGCAGGAAGCCCGCCAGCGTCTTGCCGCCGCCGGTCGGCGCGATCAGCAGCGCGCTCCGGCCCCGGCGCGCCAAGTCGACCAGCGCGAGCTGGTGCGGCCGCGGCGCCCATCCACGGCTGGCGAACCAGCGTGAAAACAGGCCAGGCAACCCCATATCCAGCGGGGAGGATCCATCCGCTTCAATGGCAACCGACACGCTTGATCCCCGTTCCTGGCTCCATCCGACGCCGCGCGGGCTCTATTGCAGGCCCGGAGACTTCTACATCGATCCGGCGGTCGCCGTACCGCGCGCCGTGATCACGCACGGCCACGGCGACCATGCGCGCCCCGGCCATCGCCGGGCGCTGGCCACGCCCGAGACGCTGGCGATCATGCGGACGCGCTTTGAGGGCATGCCCGATACCAGCCAGCAGGCGCTGAAATACGGCGAAAGCGTTCGGATCGGCGAGGTCGAGGTCGAGCTGGCGCCGGCCGGCCACATCCTGGGCTCAGCCCAGGCCGTGCTGACCTGGCGGGGCCAGCGCATCGTGGTCTCGGGCGACTTCAAGCGGCGGCCGGACCCGACCTGCCCGCCCTTCGAGCCGATCCCCTGCGACGTGTTCATCACCGAGGCGACCTTCGCCCTGCCCGTGTTCCACCATCCCTCCGACATGGCCGAGATCGGCAAGCTGCTGCGCTCCGTCGCGACCTTTCCCGAACGCACGCATCTGGTGGGCGTCTATGCGCTGGGCAAGTGCCAGCGCGTCATCCGCCTGCTGCGCGCCGCGGGCTGGGACAAACGGATCTGGCTGCACGGCAGCCTGATGGCGCTCTGCAAGCTGTACGAGGAGCAGGGCGTCGAGCTGGGCGACATCGCCCATGTCTCCGACGCCATCCTGGAGACCTTCCGCGGCGCCATCGTGCTCTGCCCGCCCTCGGCCATCGCCGACCGCTGGTCGCGCCGCTTCGCCGATCCCGTGCCTGCCGTCTGCTCCGGCTGGATGCGCGTGCGGGCACGTGCCCGCCAGAGCGGCGCGGAGCTGCCGCTGATCATCTCGGACCATGCCGACTGGCCCGAGCTCACGCAGACCCTGAAGGATGTCGGCGCCCCTCGGGTCTGGGTGACGCATGGCCGCGAGGAGGCGCTGGTCCACCACGCGCGCTCGATCGGCATCGATGCCGAGGCCCTGCATCTCGCCGGGCGCGAGGAGGAAGGCGCCTGATGCAGGCCTTCGCCGCCCTGCTCGACGCCCTCTCCTACCAGCCGGCGCGCAACGCCAAGCTGCGGCTGATCGAGGCCTACCTGCGCGAGACGCCCGATCCCGACCGCGGCTGGGCGCTGGCGGCGCTGACCGGCGGGCTCGACTTCCCCGCGGCCAAGCCCGCCCTGCTGCGCGGCTTCGGCGAGGACCGGATCGGGCCGGAGCTGTTCCACCTCTCCTACGACTATGTCGGCGATCTCGCCGAGACCCTGTCGCTGGTCTGGGAGACCGATCCGGCCGCCGGCCCGCCGCCGACGCTGGGCGAGGTCGTGGAGACCCTGCAGCGCGCCACGAAGATGCAGACGCCGGCCATCCTGCGGCGCTGGCTCGACTCGCTCGACGCGACGGGACGCTGGGCGCTGCTCAAGCTGCTGACGGGCGCGCTGCGCGTCGGCGTCTCGGCGCGCCTCGCCAAGCAGGCGGTAGGCAATATCGGCGGCCAGCCGGTCGATGCGGTGGAGGAGATCTGGCATGGTCTCAGCCCGCCCTACCGGCCGCTGTTCGACTGGCTGCTGCACGGGGCCCCGCGGCCCAGCAGCAACGCTGGCGGCGCCTACCTGCCGGCGATGCTGGCCAATCCCATCGAGCGCGCCGAGCTCGACGCGCTCGATCCCGCCCACTTCCGCGCCGAGTGGAAGTGGGACGGCATCCGCGTCCAGGTCGCCGCGTCGGGCGGCGTGAAGCGGCTGTACAGCCGGGCCGGCGAGGACGTGTCCGCGGCCTTTCCCGACATCATCGAGGCCATCGATTTCGAAGGCGTGTTCGACGGCGAGCTGCTGGTCCGCCGCGAGGGGACCGTCGCGCCCTTCAACGATCTTCAGCAGCGGCTGAACCGCAAGGTCGTCACGCCGAAGATGCTGGCGGAGCATCCGGCGCATGTGCGCCTCTACGACGTGCTGTGGCTCGAGGGGGAGGATTTGCGGGCGCTGCCCTTCGACGCGCGGCGGGCGCGGCTCGAGGCCTGGATGGCGCAGAGGCCGCGGCCGCGCTTCGACGTCTCGCCGCTGGTCGTGTTCACCGACTGGGCCCATCTCGCGGAGCTGCGCGAGTCGATGCGCAGCGACGGCATCGAGGGGCTGATGCTGAAGCGCGGCGACAGCGCCTATGTCGCGGGCCGCCCCAAGGGGCCATGGTTCAAGTGGAAGCGCGATCCGATGCTGGCCGACTGCGTGCTGATGTACGCCCAGCGCGGGCACGGCAAGCGCAGCTCCTTCTACTCGGACTTCACCTTCGGCTGCTGGCGCGAGGCCGAGGACGGAGGGCGCGAGCTGGCGCCGGTCGGCAAGGCCTATTTCGGCTTCACCGACGCCGAGCTGCGCTGGCTGGACAAATGGGTGCGCGACCACACGACCAACCGGTTCGGGCCGGTGCGCGAGGTGGCGCCCGAGCTGGTGCTTGAGATCGCCTTCGACGGCATCGCCCGCTCCACCCGCCACAAGTCGGGGGTGGCCATGCGTTTCCCGCGCATTAGCCGCATCCGCACCGACAAGCCGGCGGCCGAGGCGGACACGGTCGATAACCTCCTGAAATTCCTACCGGAGGCGGGGGTCGAAAAGCCGGCCGAAGCCGCCTACATTACGGGACCATGATCGATCCGTTCGGCCGGCATATCACCTACCTGCGCGTCTCGGTGACGGACCGCTGCGATTTCCGCTGCGTGTACTGCATGGCGGAAGACATGACCTTCCTGCCCAAGGCGGAGGTCCTGTCGCTGGAAGAGCTGGAGCGGCTGTGCTCCGCCTTCGTACGGCGCGGCGTGAAGAAGCTGCGCCTGACTGGTGGCGAGCCGCTGGTGCGCAAGAACGTGATGTCGCTGATCCGCGGGCTGGGGCGCCACCTCGACAGCGGCGATCTGGAGGAGCTCACCCTCACGACCAACGGCAGCCAGCTGGCCAAGTATGCCAAGGACCTGGCGGCGGTCGGTGTACGGCGCCTGAACGTCTCGCTGGACACCCTTGACACCGACAAGTTCCGCCAGCTCACACGCTGGGGCGATCTTGATCAGGTGCTGCGCGGCCTCGATGCGGCCCAGAACGTCGGTTTGCATGTCAAGATCAACACGGTCGCGCTGCGCGGCGTCAACGACATGGAGTTCGACCAGCTGATCCGCTGGAGCCACGGCCGCGGCATGGATCTGGTGCTGATCGAGGTCATGCCGATGGGCGAGCTGGGCGGCGAGGCCCGGCTCGACCAGTACCTGCCGCTGTCGCTCGCGCGCGCCGACATCGCGCGGCGCTTCACCCTGACCGAGAGCGACTACCGGACAGGCGGGCCGGCGCGCTATTTCCGCGTCGAGGAGACGGGCGGCCGGCTGGGCTTCATCACGCCCCTCACCCACAATTTCTGCGAAAGCTGCAACCGCGTGCGGCTGACCTGCACCGGCACGCTTTACATGTGCCTGGGCCAGGAGGACGCTGCCGACCTGCGCGGCCCGCTGCGCGCCTCGGAGAGCGACGAGGTGCTCGACCGGGCGATCACCGAGGCGATCGCGCGCAAGCCCAAGGGCCACGATTTCATCATCGATCGCCGCCATAGCGGACCGGCGGTGCCGCGCCATATGAGCGTGACCGGCGGCTGAGCCGCAGCGATTTCGTCACGCGGAAGGGCCAGCCTGCGAATCGGCGGTCTTGATCTGCGCCCGCCGCACCGCCTCGCGGTGGGAGATGTACATGGCGCTGGCGAAGATCACCGCCGCGCCGACGAAGGTCCAGACGTCGGGCTTCTGGAAGAACAGCATGTAGCCCAGCATCGTGTTCCAGATCAGCGACAGGAAGCCGATCGGCTGCAGCAAGGTGATGTCGGCGAGCTGGTAGCCGCGTTGCTGGCAGATGTGGCCCACCGTGCCGCACAGGCCGGCCGCCAGGAACCACAGCAGGTCGGTCCAGGAGGGCGTCTCCCAGAACCAGATCGCGAAGGGCGCGGCGCACAGCACGATGACGACGTTCTGCCAGATGACGATGGTGCTGGCCGAATCGGTGCGCGCCAGGGCCTTCGAGATGAGGTTGGAGGCCGAGAAGATCGGCGTGCTGATCAGCACGCAGATGATTCCGATATGCAGATCGGTGAAGCCTGGCCGGATGATGATCATGGCGCCGGCGAAGCCGACGAGGACGGCGATCCAGCGGCGCAGCCGCACGTCCTCGGCCAGGAACAGGGCGGCGCCGACCGTGACGAAGATCGGGCCGGTGAAGCCCAGCGCCGTGATCTCGGCCAAGGTCGTGAGCGGCAGCGCCACGAACCACAGCATCATGCCTGCCGTGTGGATGGCGCCGCGCGTCACGTGCAGGCCCAGCCGGCTGGTCTTGAACGAACGGTGCAGCCCGAGCTGCAGGACCACCGGCACCAGGAACATCGCACCGAACAGATAGCGTAGGAACGCCATCACGTAGGGATTGAGATGCTGGGCGGGGATCAGCGTGAAGACGTTGAGGAGCGCAAACACCAGGCCGGACAGGCCGACCCACAGGATTCCGCGCAGATTGGGCGACAGCGCCAGCCAGCGTACGATGAGCGAGGACACGCGGCGACTATCCCATGGCCCGTCCGCCGCCGCATCCGCCACGGCGGGAAGGCCGATATGCGGCGCTCAGGCCTCGCCGACCGCCTCGCCATTGAGCCGCACCGTCGGCACGACATAGCCATCGCCGCGCAGCGCGGCGACGCGCTCGACCAGCTCCTCGACATACGGATCATGGATGGCCAGCGCGCGGGCGTGCGCGGCCGTGTTGGCGAGATAGTCCCGGCAGGCGCCGCGGCGGCCCTCGGCGAAGGCGATATGATGGGCCGTCCGCTCGATCGGCAGGTCGCCGCAATACTGGCAGTGCGCCGTGTCGATGACGAAGGTCACCGACGTCACGGTCCGCCCGTCGCGCAGCAGCGTCGGCACCCACTGCGCCTGGTACACGCCCGACAGCATTTCGCGATTCCACAGGATCTGGAGTTCGCTGCGCACCCGCTCCGGCGACAGCCGATAGGCGATGCCCTCGCAGCTGCCGCCCTGCTCGAGCGCCAGCATCAGACCCGGCAGCTCCGGCGTGCCGCGGCCCATCGGGGTCCAGAAGCAGAAGGAGCGCCGCCAGCCATCGACGCGGCAGGGCTGGGCCTCGGCAAACTCGATGGCGGGATTCCACATCAGCGAGCCGTACGCGAAAACCCAGACCGCGTCGCCGGGCCGGTGGTGCCGCATGGCCTCCTTCAGGCTCGCCTCGCGTTCCTCCGAAGACAGGAAGAAGTGGTAGCCCGCCTTGTGGGCCTCCGCGACGATCTGATCGATGTTCGCCGACGTCAGCTCTTCGCGCTTCAGCACCGCGGGGCCCTCAGACGCCGTACACGACGGACATTGTCTCGGCGATGCATGCCGGACGCTCCTGCCCCTCGATCTCGATGGTCACCTGATGGGTCAGCCGCACGCCGCCCTTTTCCATCGCATCGGCCGCCAGCAGCTTGGTGCGTGCACGCACCCTCGAGCCGGCCGGCACCGGGCTTGTGAAGCGAACCTTGTTGCAGCCGTAGTTGATGCCGTTCCGTACGTTGTTGATATGCGAAATCTGATGATTGAGCATCGGGATCAGCGAGAGCGTGAGGAAGCCGTGGGCGATGGTCTTGCCTCCCGGCATGTCCTTCTTGGCGCGCTCGACGTCCACGTGGATCCATTGATGATCACCGGTTGCGTCGGCGAACTGGTTGATTCTTTCCTGCGAGATCTCGACCCAGTCACTGACTCCAATTTCCTGGCCCACGTGGTTGTGCATTTCGTTCGGGTGGGCGAATTCCCTTTTTGCCATTCTCCTTACCCCAACCGTATTTTATTGCCTTCACACTGCAAGGTAGCACGAGATTCGGTTAGTTCTCCCATAAATTTTCCCATCATATGGCCGATCGCGCAACATCGTCCGGCCAGTCGATCTCCCTTCCAACGGGTGCCCCCGGTATGGTCGCGCCGTTTGTGCGACGATGCACTCGGCAAGATTGCACATGAGACTGCCCCCGGAAGGGCCTGCAGCTGCAATCGCTTCAGACGCTCTCCGTCTCGCTGGCCCGCGGCTGCCAGGTCATCAGCCGGCGCTCCGCGGCGCCGACGGCGGCATCCAGCGCCAGGGCGAATGCAGTCAACACCAGGATGCCGGCGAAGACGGTATTGATGTCGAACGTCCCTTCGGCCTGCAGAATGAGGTACCCGACACCACTGGAGGACCCCAGATACTCCCCGACGACGGCGCCGACGAAGGCAAGGCCCACCGCGTTGTGCAGGCTGGCGAACACCCAGCTCATGGCCGACGGCAGATAGATGGCGCGCAGGAGCTGACGCCGGGAGGCGCCCAGCATGCGGGCATTGGCGATCAGGTTGGGGCTGACCTCGCGCACGCCCTGATAGACGTTGAAGAAGACCACGAAGAAGACCAGCGTGACGCCGAGCGCGACCTTCGACCAGATGCCGAGCCCGAACCAGACGGCGAATATCGGCGCCAGCACGACGCGGGGCATGGAGTTGAAGCCCTTGATGTAGGGATCCATGACCGCCGATGCCGTCGGCGACAGCGCCAGCCAAAGACCAACCCCCAAGCCGAACACCGCACCGATCACGAAGCCGAGCGCGGTCTCGAGCAGCGTCACGCCGAGATGGCGAAAGATCTCGCCGCTGGCAAACCAGTCGACGATGACCCAGAAGACCTTCTGCGGCTCGCCGAAGAAGAAGGCGGCCCGGTTGGGCTTATCGAAGTAGAAGGGTGGGACCAGCCCGGGCGCCGTCATCACGTACCAGAAGGCGGTCACCAGGCCGAGCACCAGGATCTGAAGAACACGCAATCTCACGTTACGCCGCCTTCTGCCTCTCGTAGGCCTTGAGGACCTCCTCCTTCATCGCGGCCCATATTTCGCGGTGCAAAGCCAGGAATCCCGGGGTCATTCGGATCTCCGACACGTCGCGCGGCCGCGGCAGGTCCACCTTGAAATCGCCGATCGGCCGGGTCGCCGGCCCGGCGGACAGCACGACCACACGATCCGACAATGCGATCGCCTCTTCCAGGTCATGGGTGATGAAGAGCACCGACTTCCGGTCCTCCGACCACAGCGCCAGCAACTCGTTCTCCATGAGCTGCCGGGTCTGGACGTCGAGCGCGGAGAACGGTTCGTCCATCAGCAGGATATCGGGACTGAGGATCAGGGTTTGGGCGAGCGCCAGCCGCTTGCGCATGCCGCCGGACATCTGGTGCGGATAGCGATCGCCGAAACCTGCGAGCCCGACCCGGCGCAGCCAGTCCTGGCCCCGCGGCAGGGCCTCGGCGCGCGGGACTCCGCGAAATTCGAGGCCGGCGACCACATTGTCGATGCCGGTCCGCCACGGCATCAGCGCGTCCGCCTGGAACATGTAGCCTGCGCGGCGATTGACGCCGTCGGCGGCCAGCAGCGGCTTGCCGAACACCGAGACCTTGCCATGCGACGGCGCGAGCAACCCCGCAGCGATGTTGAGCAGCGTGGACTTGCCGCAGCCGGTCGGTCCCACAACCGACACGAACTCGCCCTCGGCTACGGTGAGGGTCGCATCGGCCACGGCCGTATAGCCCTCGCCGCCCTCACGGGCGGCGAAGCGGCAGGTGATGTCCTCCAGCGCCAGGGCCGGAACAGCCTCGCTCATCAGCTGCGCTTGCCGGCGCGCGCCGCGAACTCGTTGGTCCACGTATCGGCAAGTTTGACCTTCGACGGATCGATCTTGGGATCGCCCTCCGCCAGGAACTTGAGGCAATTGGCCGGCCCTTCCGGCGGCATGAGGCCGTCCGGCGATATGGTGTCGCGCACCGCCGCAAAGGCCTTCTCGTAGAGCGCACGATTGCCCAGCAGGTAGGCTTCGGGCACGGCGTTGGCGACGTCCGCCGGAGAGGCCGTCTGCAGCCACTGGTCGGCGCGCACGATGCCGGTTGCCAGCGCCTGCGCGGTGTTCGGCGTCTTCTTCAGCAGATCAGGCTGGGCATAGAGGCACGCCGCAGGGAAGGCTCCCCCGAACAGCTCCTGGTTGCCCTTCATGGTCCGCGTGTCGACCATGATCTTGATCAGGTTCTTGTCCTCCAGGATCGTGACCGCCGGATCGGCCTGCGAGATACCGTCGACCTCGCCCTTCTCGACCGCCGCCACCACGGATGCGCCGGCACCGACGCCGATCGCCACGATGTCGGAGGCCTTGAGCCCTCCCTTGGCCGCCCAATTGTTGACCAGCATGTTGGTCTGCGACCCCGGCGCCGTTACGCCGAACTTCATGCCCTTGATGTCGGCCGGGCCTTTGACCTTCGCCGCCACCTCGTTGCGCAGGCCGATCGCCAGCTGCATGCCGCGACCGATCAGGGCAAAGCCCATGATCTCCTGGCCGCGCTGCTGCATGCGGATGGTGTGCTCGTATGCGCCGGCGACCACGTCGGCGCTGCCGCCCATCAGCGCCTGCAGCGACTTGGCGCCCCCCTGGAAGTCGTTGATCTCGACGTCGAGGCCGGCCTCCTTGAAGAACCCCTTGGTCTCCGCGATGGTCAGCGACAGGTAGTAGAGAGCCGACTTGCCGCCGACCGCCAGCACGACCTTCGATTTCTCCGGCTTGCCGGCCTGCGCGCGGGCGACGTAGGGCGCTGCCACGAGCGCGGGAGCGGCGGCCAGAATGGCGCGCCGCCGCAAATGCTGCAGCTTGGTCATTGTTCCTCCCGTGGACCGTTGTTGGCCGGGAGATTGCCGCAAGCCTCGGCGGGCGGCAACTTGCTACTTGAAGGTGCGCTCCTGCCACCACGGGAAGTAGGACGGCATGCCGGTCGTGACCTTCATGGGGAACCGGGCGGGACGCTTCTCGAGGAACGCCGTCACTCCCTCCTTCACATCGTCCGACTTGCCGCGTTCGTAGATGCCCTTGGAATCCACCCTGTGCGCCTCCATCGGATGATCTGCGCCCAGCATCTTCCAGATCATCTGACGGTTGAGGGCGACGGAAACCGGCGCGGTGTTATCGGCGATCTCCCGGGCAAGCGCGTAGGCCGCCGGCAGCAGCTCCTCGGGCTTGTGAACCGAGCGCACCAACCGGCCGCGCAGGGCCTCCTCGGCTGGAAAGACGCGGCCCGTCAGGACCCACTCGAGCGCCTGCTGCGGCCCGACCAGGCGCGGCAGGAACCAGCTCGAGCAGGCTTCCATCACGATGGCGCGGCGCGTGAACACGAATCCGTAGCGTGCGGCGTCGGAGGCCAGCCGGACGTCCATCGCGAGCTGCATGGTGACGCCGACACCGACCGCCGGGCCGTTGCAAGCCGCAACGGTGGGCTTGAGGAGCTCGTAGAGCCGAAGGGTGAAGAGTCCGCCGCCGTCGCGGTGGCCGTCGAGGCCGGGGTCGACCGGCCCGCGATTTTCGGCATTGAAGGTGTTGGCGCCGCCGGAGAGGTCCGCCCCGGCGCAGAAGCCGCGGCCCGCCCCGGTGAAGACGACCACCCGCACGTCATCGTCGCGGTCCGCCCGGTCCATGGCGTCGAGCAGCTCCGACAGCATCCTGCCCGTGAAGGCGTTGAGCTTGTCGGGCCGGTTCAGCGTGACGGTGAGGATCCCGTCCTTCGTCTCGTACTTGATCTGCTCGTATTCCACGGTTCACTTCTCCAATCGTCATCGCCCACGTGCGGATGGCTGGCCTGCCGCCCCGGCAGCCGCCGCACGCCGTCAGCCCTGATTGATCAGCGCGACACCCCCCACGATCAGGACGATGCCGGCGATCTGCTTCATGCCGAAGGGCTCGCCGAAAAGGAAGTGCCCGAGCACCGCCACGATCGCATAGGAGAGCGACACGCTGGGAAAGGCGACCGATACCGGGATCTTGCGCAATGCGACGATGTAGAGGAATGCCGCCGAACCGTAGAGCGCAAGACCGCACAGCGTCGACGGACGCAGGAGCTGGCTCACGAAGTCAGGCGCGGAAGCGCCGGTCTTGAGCAGCACCTGCCCGCCTATGCCCGTCAGGATGCCGAGCGCGAGGGCCACGTAGTAGATCGTCATTCTTCCTTCGCCCCTTCCCGCGCGGGCTCGCGGTGCGGCTGACCGGCCGCGCGCGTATCGACCCTCGGACGCTCGACTTCCAGGCCGGCGGCGCCGCGGCGGAAGACCTCGCGCACCAGATACTGCGGCTTGCGGTTCACCGCGAGGAACATCCGGCCGAGGTACTCGCCGATCAGTCCGACGACGACGAGCTGCACGCCGGCGAGCACAAGCACCGCCACCATCAGCGAGGCCCATCCCTGAGGCGGCCTGTCGGAGACCACGGCTTCGATGACCACGACGGCGGCGGCGACGGCTCCCAGAGCGCCGAAGCCGATCCCGAGAAGCGTGGCCAACCGCAACGGCATCACGGAGAAGTTCAGGAACATCGACAGCCAGAGGCGCACGAGCCGGCGCAAGGTGTAGTTCGAGCGACCCTCCGCCCGAGGCAGATGCTCGACCTGGAGGCGCCCAACGTTCTGGGTGACCTGGAACACCAGGCCATCGACGTAGGGATAGGGGCCCTCGTAGCTCGCGACGATGCGCTCGCGCACGAAGGACGAGATGCAGCGGAAGCTCGAGAGATACAGGCCCGGCGGCTTGTCGATCAGGCGGTCGGCGCACCAGTTCGTGAATCGGCTGCCCAGGTTGCGCCACGCTTCGTGCTGCTTGTCCTCGTAGTAGGAGTACACCGCGTCATAGCCGCCATCGCGCGCATGCTCGAACAGCCGTTTCACCTCGCCGGGCGGGTTCTGCAGATCGTCGTCCATGGTGATCGCATAGGCGCCGTGCGCCCGCGCGAGGCCGGCCATCACGGCGTTGTGCTCGCCGTAGTTGCGGCTGAGACTGAGTACGACGACGGGCGCACCGGGTTCGCGGGCCAGCGCCTTGCAGACATCGAGACTGTTGTCTGGGCTGCCGTCGACCACCAGCACGATCTCGAGGCCGCCTTCGATCTCGAGACCGCGCAGCGCCGCCACCAGATTGCCGACCGTCGCGGCCCCGTTGTAGACGGGAACGACCACTGAAAGCGCGGGCGTCGAAAGATGGTCCTCAGCCATCACGGCGCGCCACGATGACGATGGAACCGCCGAAAGGCAGATTGATGCCTGCGGCGATCACGCGCCGCTCCAGGGCGAGGGCGCCCGAAAAGAGCCTGTCCAGCCATGCCGGGTAGTCGCGCACATCGCTCTCCGCATCCTCGCGTTCGAGAAGTCGATGGACCAGCATCAACGGAAACAGGAGGGTGTTCCAGTAGCTGCAACGGAGAATCCGGAATCCTTGCTGGGAGAGCAGCCGGCGCGCCTGGCCGGCCGTGAAGCGCCGGACATTGTGCACGCGACGATCATGCGCCGACAACAGCCACGCGTAGGCCGGGAGATTGAAGATGGCGACCGCCCCCGGCCGGAGACAGCGGTGCGCCTCCTGCAAGGCGCGTACAGGCTCCACCCCGCCATGGCACAAGACGTCGAGCGACACATAGGCCGCCAGCGCCCCCTCTACGAACGGCATGTCGTTCACCGATCCTGAAGCTACGGGGCGCCCTGCCTTGTCCCTCGCAAAGGCCGCTGCGCGGCCATCGTAGTCGAGCCCGCATGTGGGATGGCCGGCGAACTCGGCGCCAAGCTTCAGCAGCATCCCGCCGGTGCCGCAGCCGGCGTCCAGCACCGGGCCGGCCGGCGCCCCCTTCAGGCTGCGCGCGAGCAGATCGGCGACCAGCGCCCGCAGCCCGCGATACCACCACATGCGATCTTCGACCGCATGCATCCGCTCGTATTCGGCCTGTTCCACCGTCTCCGTACGACAGAATGTCGTCCCACGTCCTGCTTATGATATCTTCCCGGCGCCTTGCCAACCGCCGCCCACAAACCTCCCGAAGTATCGTCACGCGTCGAGCGCCTCCTGCTGGTGCCGCTGGTGGTGCTGCCGATCCTCTGGTTGGCCGGCTACTTCTTTCCCCCGATCAATCACGACGTCGCGGCCATCCTCGATGTCTCAACGCGCTGGGTCGGCGGTGAGAAGCTCTACGTCGATGTGATCGACGAGAACCTGCCCCTGACATTCGTCGTCCATGCCCTGCCGGTGCTCACGGCGCGGATTCTGCCAGGCGACGTATCCTTCTGGTTCACCACGTGGGTGGTCGCGGGGATCTTCGCCTCGTTCTGGGCCTGTCGCCGGCTGGTGCGGCTGGTGCCGTCGACCGACCATGCCTTGACGCAGGCCCTGCTGCCGCCGGTCCTTCTGTTCCTCTTCACGGTGCTGCCGAACGAACATTTCGGCCAGCGCGAACACATCGTCTTCGTGGCATGCGCCCCGTACATGATCGCCTCCATGGCACGGGCGGAGGGCAGCGCGCCGGGACGCTGGGCAGCGATCGCCATCGGTCTGGTAGCCGGCCTGGCGCTGGCCATGAAGCCGCACTACCTCGCCATCCCGGCGTGCGTGGAACTGTATCTGCTGGTGCGTCGCGGCTGGCGCACCACGCTGGCAGATCCCATCCCCTGGGCGATCGGGCTCGTTGCCGTGACGCATCTCGTGTCGATGTACACGGTCTTCCGGGAATACGGCGAGTTCGTCATGCCGCTCGCGGTGGAAGCCTATGCGCCTATCGGCGATGCCGGCTGGCGGGGCGTGCTGACCAGCAACGTCATGGGGCCAACGCTGATCGCGCTCGTGATTTTCGGGCTCATCGCGGTCGTCTTCACAAAGACGGTGGCGGCACGGGTGCTCGTCGTGTTCGGCATCGGTGCCGCGATCTCCGCCATCGCGCAGGCGAAAGGGTGGCCCTACCACGTCCTGCCGGCGCTTTCAGCGGCGATCATGCTGGCGACGCTCACCGTCTCGCAGACCGTCGATCGCTATCTCCCCATCAGCCGCAGCGCACACCACCTTCCTGTCGCGGTGGTATCGGCCACCCTGATGGTGCTGCTGTACTTCCAGGCCGCGCTGTATACGCCGCCGTTCTACAAGCAGCGCCAATTCGCCGACTCGATCGGTGGACGGCTGCAGCACATCATCGAGCAGAATGCACCGCACCGGACGGTGCTGGCGCTGTCACCCGGCATCTACCCGCTGTGGCCGATGATCAACTACATCGGCGGGCGGATGTCGATGCGCTTCCTGACCCTCTGGGTGCTCCAGGGCATCTATGCGACGTGCGACGACTTCCCGGCGTTGTACAATCCACCCGACACGATGGGTGATTCGGAGAGATTCGTCTTCGACGCCGTCAGCGAGGATTTCGCGCGCGAACAGCCCGATCTCCTGATCGTCGACCGCATTCCCGGCATCCCGCGCTGCCAGGGGCGTGAGTTCGACTATCTCGAATACTTCCTGCAGAATCGCGTCTTCGCCGATGCATTCGAGAACTACGAGCATCTGATGGATTTCGATCGCTACCGAATCTACCGGCGGAAGAAGATCAAGAAGCACGCCGAGAGGGTCACTCCCAGCGACCCATCACCTTCCCTCGAACCTCCTCAGGAATCTTCTCGACGTCCGGCACCTTGAAGACGCCGGAAGCGACCAGGACGACCTCGCCGCCACAGACAAGATCGCAGCTGCAGAAACAGAAGTTCACTGTCCGGCGCGCGATCCGGGCGGTGCCTTCGAGCCACTGCCCGAGTCGGGCGCCGCGCACGAACTCCGTGCTGAGCGAAACCGTTGGATGTGGCCAGCGTATTCCGGTGGCGTGGCCGGAACCGACGCCCATCACCATGTCGGCCACCGTGACCAGCAGGCCACCATGCGCCCATCCCATCGGGTTGCCATGGCGCGGCTCGAGAGGCAATCCGATCCGCACGCTGTCGCCTTCGGGCTTGTACCAGAGGGGACCGACGAGCCCGATGAACTCGTCACGCGCATCGAGGCGCCGGAAGCCATCCGGAACCAGGAGGTCGGTCATGGCGCCACCCCATCGGCGGATGCCGCAAGGCGCTCGAGCGCAGTGCGCACGGCAGGCGCGAACGGCGTGCTGCGATGCGTCTGTTCGTCGAGGGATACCATGACGACCTTCAGCACGGCCGTGCAACGGCCTTCGCCGTCGAACAGGCCTTGTCCAACCAGGCACTTGCGCTCATGCACCTCGAGCAGGCGCGCACATGCGGTTGCCCTCCCCGGATAGAACATCTGGCGCTTGAAGTCGGCCTCGAGGCGGCCCACCACGACGCGGAAGGGCGGCAGGCCGCTCCGCACGACGGCGCGCAGGTAGGACACCCTGGCGTTCTCCAGCAACTGGAGAAACGCCCCATTGTTGACGTGGCCGTTGGCATCGAGGTCCGCGAAACGCAGATGCTCGTCGGTGGCGAAGCCGTAGATCCGCCGATCCGTCAGATCGAGGCTCACCTGATCAGCGCTCCCGGAATTCCAGCGTGAGATGCGCGGCCTCGGACGGAAGCACGACGATCCGTCCAGAATCCGGCTTGACGCACTTCACCCCATTGCCTTTCAGCAGCGCCTCGCAGGCGTCGAGATTCTCGACCCTGACCGACAGCAGTGCCGGATGATCCCCGGACCTGACCGGCGTCACCCCGGGGTAGCGTCGCGCATAGTCCTCGCCGGTCATGTAGTAGATGGGCTGCGTGCCGGTATCGACCACCAGACCGTCGGCCTCGCGCCGCACCGAACCCGTTCCGAAATACTTCTCGAGTTCCGCCGACCACTGCTCGGGCTGTGCGGCGATGACCGTCACGCCGAGGATGCCCCGCGCACCATTGGGATGGCGCGCCCATTCCGGCCGATAGACGAATTGCGGCGTCACGTGCTCGCAGACGAAGAAGCCCACCACCGGCATGTGCGTCTTCGGTATGCGGACCGTGCGGAACTGGGCATGTTCTGTCCTGCCGTCGACCTCGACGGCACGATCGAAGGACAGCGGCGCGTCCGGCTGCAGGCCGGCCGCCTTGAAGGCTTCGAAGGCAAGGTCGGCGCCGTCCGTGGCCAGGGCGACGTTGGCCAGGCCGCCGCCGCCCTTCAGCCACTCGCGGCGTTCGGCATTGAACTCGGTGTCCTCCACCACGCCGAGGATCTCGAAATAGTCGGTGTCGAAGATCATCAGATGGTTCGCCGTGCCCAGCTTCTTGTGGAAGCCACGCGGCTGGACCTGGAAGCCGAGACGGCGATAGGCGGCCTCGGCCGCGTCTATGCCGTCGACCATGACGACGACATGGTCGAGCCCCTTCACCGCGCGCTTCATGCCGGCCTCCTCCGCACCATGTTGATTCCCTTCGCCGTCATCACCAGCTCCCCCTTCTGATTGGTGGCCCGCCAGTGCTCGTGAATCACCCCCATTTCCGGGCGGCTCTTCGACGGGACCTTGGCCGTGCATTCGACCCATCCCGTCAGCGTATCGCCCGGCCGGACCGGCTTGAGCCAGCGCAGCTCGTCGACGCCCGGCGAGCCCAAGGTCGTCCGATGATCGACGTAGTTGTCCACGAATAGCCGCATCATCTTCGAGGCGACGTGCCATCCGGACGCGATCAGGCCGCCGAACATGGACCGCCTGGCGGCGTCGGGATCGACGTGGAAGCTTTGCGGATCGAACTGACGGGCGAAGGAGACGATTTCCTCCTCCGTGAAGCGGGTGGAACCGAGTTCGAACCTCGCGCCAATCTCGTAATCATCCCAATAACGCGGCTTCGTGACATGCATGCCATCGCTCTTCGCAGAGCATGACCGTCGAGGCAAGAACCTCTATGGCGGGCGGCTCTCCCGTCGGCTAGCTTCCATGGAAATGAGCGAACCCGATCTCGTGCGCCGCCTGACGACGATCATGGACATCGACGTCGTGGGCTTCAGCACCCTCTCGGGCCGCGACGAGGAGCATGCGCTCGCCCTCCTCGGCAGCCGCATGGCGACGGCCCAGACCGTGATCAGGGCTCACCGCGGGCGTGTCTTCAAGCTCACCGGCGACGGCCTGCTGGCGGAATTCGCCAGTCCCGTCGAGGCCGTTCGCGCGGCGCTGGAAATCCAGGAGGCGATGCGATCGGCCAACGGGTCGGCGGGGCCAGAAGACCAGATGGTGCTGCGCATCGGCGTCAATCTCGGGGACGTGGTCGAGAGTGGCGACGACCTGATGGGAGATGCCGTCAATGTCGCCGCGCGCCTGGAATCGATCGCGCCGCCCGGCGGTATCTGTGTTTCCGCCGCCGTCCACGATCAGATCGAGGGCAAGCTGATGTTGCGTGCCCAGGACATGGGCGAGCAGCGGGTCAAGAACATCCCTCGCACCATCCACGCCTACCGTCTTGCGCTCGATGACGCCCAGCCCCCGCCGCCTCCGGCCCGACCGGCCCCGGCAGCCGCTAGCCGCCGAAGGAGGGTCGCCGTCCTGGTGGCTGTAATTGGTGCCCTCGTCGCCGCTCTGGCGGCCGGCGGCTTCTGGCTGCTGCACGAGCGCCCCACCGCGGCCCCCCTGGAAGCGCGCCGCACAGGAGAGCAAAGGCCGCCCGCGCAACGACCTGAAGGGCAGCCGCCAGCCGCCCCCGAAAAGGCGCCGGCGACGGCACCGCCTGCGAGCAGCCCGGGTCCGGCAGCGGCTTCGACCGCCACGGCTGCAACGCCAGCTCCTGGGGCGTCCGCCGTCCCTCGCCACTATGTCGCGGCGGACGTACCGTTCGTGGCGGCGTGGCGGCGGGGCGCCCTGGAGCACTACGGACTCGCGGACGGCGCCAAGGCACTGGCGATCAATGTCCGCGGCTTCCTGGCCTCGGCCACGCGTCGGGTGGATACCGAGATCGCGCGACGGGCCGCCCTCGATGAATGCAACGGGATCGTCGAACGCGAGGTGCCGATCGTGCGCGATTTCGATCGCTGCATGATCTACGCCGTCGGCAATGAAGTGGTCTGGTCGTATCGCCAGCCGCCGACGCCGCCCCCACCCTACGTTCCGACGCCGCCGTCGCCGCCGATCCTGCTCGATCCGGCCACCGTCCCGTTGATCAGCGCACAGGCACGCCGAAACCTGGAAGAGCGCTACCTCAAGTCGGACCGCAGCCGTGCATACGTCATGGGTCGCCGGCATTTCGAATGGTGGTCGATCGGCGACAGCGACGAGGACGCCATCCGCCGCAATCTCCAGACCTGCGGCCAGATCACCGGCTTCCCCTGCGTCGTCTACGCGGTGCGCGAGCGCGTCATGGTCCAGGTCCCAAAGCAGCATCGTGTCATGGACGTCTTCGCGCCGGAGGATCTCGCCAACCTCGATCCTGATCACAAGGCAGCGGTGGAACGCTACCTCATCGCCGACGACTGGCGGGCGATCGCCCTGGCCGCCAACGGCCGTGCCGGCATCGTGTCGGGCAGCGGAAGCGAAGGCGCCGCAACTGGTGCCGCCCTGGCGGCCTGCGCCCGGGCCGGCGGCACGGACTGCACCGTGGTCGCGGTCGGGCCCTTCCTGGTCGCCCCGCGATAGAGTCTCGGCAGCCGCTCAGTCGGCCAGGGCGGCCCCGAAGCGCTTGGCGATCTCCTCCAGCATGACCTCGGACGCGCCGCCGCCGATGGCCTGCACGCGCGCATCCCGCGCCATGCGCTCGACCGCCGTCTCCCGCATGAATCCCATGCCGCCGTGGAACTGCACGCAGTCATAGAGGACCTGGTTCACGAGGTCGCCGGCCAGCGCCTTGACCATCGAGACCTGCGCGACGCAGTCGTGGCCCTGGGCATCGAGCCAGGCGGTGTGATGCACGAGCTGGCGCGCGGCCTCGACCTCGGCCAGGCGTCGGGACAGCCGCTGACGGATGGCCTGCATGTCCCAAAGAGGACGCCCGAACGCCGTGCGCCGGCTGACGTGCTCGAAGGTCAGACGGATGGCCTCCCGCGCTTCCGCCATGGCCATCGCGCCGATCACCAGCCGCTCCGTCTGGAAGTTGGCCATGATGGCGTAGAAGCCGCGATTGAGCTCGCCCAGCACGTTCTCCGCCGGAATGCGGCAATCCTCGAAGACCAGCTCCGCCGTGTCGGACGAACGCCACCCCGTCTTGTCGAGCGCGCGGCCGACCCGGAAACCAGGTGTGCCCTTCTCGACCAGGAACATGGTGATCGCGCGGCTGCCCTTGGCTTCGGGGTCGGTGCGCGCCGCCACGAAGTAGAGATCGCCATGGACGCCATTGGTGATGAACATCTTGCTGCCGTTCAGCACGTAATGCGAACCATCCGCTACCGCGCGCGTCCGGATGCCTGCGACGTCCGATCCGGCGCCCGGTTCGGTGACCGCGACCGCCGTGATCGTCTCGCCCGACATCACCCCTGGAAGATATTTTTCAAGCTGCCGCTTGTTGCCAAAGCGCAGGAGATGCGGACTGGCCATGTCCGTATGAACCAGCACCGTGATGGCGAAGCCGCCGTGGGTCGAACGCCCGACCTCCTCGGCCAGCAGCACGGATCCGCGGGCATCGAGCCCGGCGCCGCCGAGAGCCTCCGGCACCCGCAGCGAGAAGAAGCCGAGCTCCCCCATCGTGCGCAGGATCGAGCGAGGCACGAACCCGGCCTCTTCCCATGCCGGACCGTCGGGCTTCACCTTCTCCTCGACGAAGCGGCGCAACTGGTGGCGGATGAGGTCGTGTTCCTCGGTGAAGATCGGATGTGCCATGACGGTGGGATGCTACACTTGCCCCATGTCACGCGACAGACGTCTACAGGATCGTTCGATCTACCCGCACTGGTGCAGCGATACCGTACGCTTTTCCGACCAGGACGCCGCCGGCCACATCAACAATGTCGCGCTGTGTGCCTACCTGGAGACCGCCCGTCTCACCTTCATCCGCGACATGGGCATGATGGCCCGGACCGAAGATGGCGTGCGAGGAATATCGGCCGGAATGACGGTGAGCTTCCTCGCGGAGTCCCACTGGCCGGGCACGGTAGATCTGGGAACCGGCGTGATGCGTATCGGCACCAGTTCGCTGACGGTCGGATCGGCTGCCTTCAAGGACGGGACCTGCATCGCGGCGGCCGAGATGACCGTCGTCCGCCTGAAGGGCAAGGCGCCCCACCCGATCGACGCCGACCTGCGATCCCGGCTGGAAAAATACCGCTTGGCGGGTTTTCAACCCGCTTGACCCCCGCCCGGCTGTCGCCTATTTTTTGCCCGTCTGCGAGTAAGTCGCATCTGCATGGCAAAAGCAGGGAAGCGCGGGCAAGGGCATGTTCATCTGCATCTGTCAGGCGATTCGGGACCGTGAGATCGACGACGCCATTCGCGCCGGGGCGCGGCGGCCGGTCGATGTCTTCCGGGCCTGCGGCAAGAATCCCCAGTGTGGCTCGTGCGCCTGCGACATCCGCCAGCGCATCGCCCAGCGCGTCGCGCAGGAGCAAGCATCGGCCCTGCTCGCTGCGGACTGACCGGGCGCCTGTTCTTCCGCCGTCGGGCCGACCGACCTACGGCTCCTTCCCCCCGCCGATCTGCGTCTGCAGGTAGTTCTGTTCGCCCACCTTGTCGACCAGGGCGATCTCGGTCTCGATGAAGTCGATGTGCTCCTCGGAGTCTTCCAGGATGTCGACAGCGATCTCGCGGCTCACATAATCCTTCGTCGATTCGCAAAGCGTCACAGCGGCGACGAGCGCGGTGCGCGCCTCGTACTCGAGATTGAGGTCCGCCTTCAGGCACTCGACGACGGTCTCGCCGACGGCGATGCGGCCGAGATCCTGCAAGTTCGGCAAGCCATCGAGCATGAGGATGCGCTGGATCAGGCGATCGGCATGCTTCATCTCTTCGATCGACTCTTCGTAGACCTTCTTGGCCAGCCGTTCGAAGCCCCAGTGCTTCAAGGTCCGGGCGTGAAGGAAATACTGGTTGATCGCCGTAAGCTCGTTCTTGAGCAGCTTGTTCAGCTCAGCGATGACCTGCGGATTGCCCTGCACGGTTGATCTCCTGCGATGACTATGAAGGGAGAGATACTGCGGTACGCGCCCGATGCAACTCCCGAGTGCGCGAGTGATAACCGTTCTCCAAGAAAAATGTGCAAGCCGGCCAAAAACTTAGTGACTGCTTCTCACTCGCCGTTCGAGGGCTCGTGTGGGCGCGCGCGAGAGGCGAGCAACTGGCGAATACCCCACGAGCGCGATGGTCTTCGCGCACCTTCGACGGCAACGAAATCGCGACCTTTCTCTGCTTGAGCACCTCTGCCACACTGCAGTCGTTCGGCGTGTCGCAACGTCGACGCGCTTCGAACGTTCACCCATCAACACAGCCCGCCCGGCCGACTGGCCGGGTCAGCCGGAGTTACGAGTCATGCCCTTCGACAAAGGAAAGGCCCCTTTCACCCTTCCGAAGCTCCCGTACGCCGACGACGCGCTCGCCCCCGTCGTCTCCGCGAACACCATCTCCTTCCACTACGGCAAGCACCACAAGGCTTACGTGGACAAGCTGAACGAGCTCATCGAAGGCACGCCCTACGCCAGCCTCACGCTGGGTGAGATCATCACCAAGTCGGCCAAGGACGAGAAGGGCAAGGCGATCTTCAACAACGCCGCCCAGGCGTGGAACCACGAATTCTACTGGCACAGCATGAGCCCCAAGGGCGGTACGCCCACGGGCAAGATCAAGCAGGCCCTCGATGACAGCTTCGGCGGCCTGGACGAATTCCAGAAGGCCTTCAAGGCAGCCGCCGTCGGGCAGTTCGGCAGCGGCTGGGCGTGGCTGGTCTCCAAGGGCGGCAAGCTCGCGATCGAGACGACAGCCAACGCCGACACCCCGCTCGCGCACGGCGGCAAGCCGCTGCTCGTGGCCGACGTGTGGGAGCACGCCTACTACCTCGATTTCCAGAACCGTCGCCCGGACCATATCCAGGCATGGCTGGAGAAGCTCGCCAACTGGTCGTTCGCCGAGGAGAACCTCGGCTAGAGAGGAGGAGAAATGCTGGGCACCATTCTTCTGATCATCCTTATCCTGATCCTCATCGGTGCCCTGCCGAGATGGCCCTACAGCAGCGGCTGGGGATACTACCCCAGCGGCGGCGTCGGCCTGATCCTCATCATCGTCGTTATCCTGCTGCTGATGGGACGTATCTGACGTCCTGTCGGCAGCAGCCGTCCCCCACTCGCCGAGGCCTCACCAGCGGAACGTGACGTTGATCGAGCCGAACTGCGTCCAGCGGTTCTGCTCGTAGAAGTCCGGCGTCCGTATCACCTGGGTGTAGGTGACCCGGACGCCACCCCACGTGATGGCGAGGCCGGCCTGCGCCTCTGCGACGAACGGCCTGTGCGAGACGCGCAGGCTGTATCCGTCGGTGTTGCCGTCGAGGAAGATGTTGCGGCCGACGGCCTGGCCGTCGATGCCGGCGAACAGGTACCAGCCGAAGCTCCCGTCGCCGATGAAGGCTTCCGAGCCGGGCAGTGCCGGACGCGGACGCGGCGGACCAAAATCGTCGCGCAGGTTCTTGCCGATACGTGCCGTACCGCCGACGTCACCGTAGATCGCCACGTTGCCCAACGCCGCCCCGATGCGGGGGATGAAGTCGACCTCCAGCTTGGGATCGTCGAGGACGACCGTCCGCGCGGTGCGCCAGCGCCGCTCGAAGCCGATGCCAATCGTCGGCTCGTTGTGCAACTGATTCGCCCAGCCGTTGGCCTGGGCGACACCGATCAGCCTGTGAAAATTGTTCTGCACGAATTCGCCGCCGGCCGCCGGGCCGATGACGCCAACATCGAATTGAAGCGTATCGAGGCGAACCGGCTCCTGGATGCCGGTCCTCTCATCGTAGCGCTTGTAGGTGTACTGAAGCGCCAGGCTTCCATACAGCCAGGCTGCGTAGGGACGATCGTTGTAGATCGGCTGAGAGATCGTGGTATCGGCGGGCGTGTAGATGGCCTGCCCGATGGACAGGCCGACCCGTCGGACGACCGAATCCGCGGGTGCTTCCCCGAAGAACGTCGGCAGGGTCGTCATCGACACGAGCCCCGGAGACATGTCGGTGATGGCGGGCGAGAGCCACCCGATGCGGACGCCGTTCGTATAGTCGCGGTCCGTGGGATTGAAGCGGTTGAAGACGTCGTTCTCGACCTGAATGCTGAAGATGCTGCGGCGTTCGCTCTCGGTCGCGGATGGCGGCGGCGCAGGGCGATCAGGGTTCGGGTCCTGCGCGCGTGCCACGGAGGCGCCGCCGGTCAGCGCAATGGTCAGGGTGAGGGATGTCACGAGGGGGAGCCGCATCCCGGGCAACGTCGCCCCTGCAGGCGGGTTCCGAGGGCGGCCGCGGGCCCCGCTGGTCCGCGGCCCGCAGCGTGCAAGCGCACGTCATCTCATTCCGCCCTGACTACCGCGCGTTGGCGGCCGCGTTGACGTCCCACAGGCAAGCGCGCCAGCGCAGGCCAATGAGAAGCGTGAAGACGATGCCGACCACGCTGTAGACGGTGCCGGTGACCGGGAAGCCGGCATGCTCGACCAGCGGCCCCGCCAGGAGAAGACCGAGGGGCATGCCATAGACGGCGAGCATGCGCACGCCCATCACGCGCCCGCGGAAGGCCGGCGTGGTGACGCGCAGCAGCAGCACCGCCATGGGAATCATGCAGAGGCTCTGGACGAAGCCCGCCATGAACAGGACGGCCTCGCCCAACAGCGGCGTCTTCATCCATGAGAACACCAGATTGAGCGAGAACCAGAGGACGGCGCAGACCAGCATGATGCGCGCCGGCCGCACGGCGCTGCCGTGGAAGGAGATGGCGATCGATCCGGCCAGCGCCCCGCCGGCAAAGCAGGCGATCAGCCAACCCAGGCCGGTCTGGCCCATCCCGTAGACGTCCCGGGCAACATAGGCCAGCAGCGAGCCGACGAGCGGATAGGCGGCAAAATTCACCAAGAAGGCCAGGAGCATCACCGCGCGCATGTCCGGCGTCGACCAGACATAGGCGAACCCCTCGCGCAGCGCGCGAACCAATGGTGTGCGGATAGGCTGTTCTCCCAGCACCCGCAGCCGCCCGACGCCGACCCTGAAGGTGAGCGCGAGACTCGCGGCGTAGAACAGGCAGATGCCGAGATAGGCCGGCCCGGAACCCAACATCGCCACCAGCCCCGCCCCGGTGAGGGCACCGACGACCCGTGCGGAATCGGCGGTGGTACGCGACACGCCCATGGCGCGCATCAGGTAGTCGGAGGGCATGGTCTCACCGACCAGCAGGTTACGCAGCGTGATGTCGGAGGGCCGGACCAGTCCCGTGAGGGTGGCAAGGATGAAGATAGACCACGGCGCGGCGATGTCGGCGAGGAACAGCCCCGCCAGCACGGCCGCTACCGCAAGATAGGTCCCACGCATCAGGCAGAGCAGGTTCCGGTTGCCGATCCGATCGCCGGCCATGCCGAACAGCGGCGATATGAGCGTGCCGAGGAACTGCAGGGAACCGAAGACCGCGAGCGCGAGCACCGAACCGGTCGAGACCAGCACGTACCAGCCAAGCACCACCGCCTCCATCTCGAAGGCCCAGGAGGTGAGGAGATCGGCCGGCCATTGATAGCGGAAGCTGCGCACCTCGAACGGCGCCAGCGCCGGTACGCGCGAAATGACACTCACGTCCCGTTCGTTCCCTCGGGCGGCGGGCGTCTTGGATGCGCCGCTCGACCTGCCGCACCGTGGCCTTCGCCAGCGCCTGCGGCAACAATCTCTTTCTCATGGGCCACCTCAGCAATCTGCGTGGCTGCCCGAGGCCTAAGACCCTATATCTTGTGTTCCTATTGCCTCGCCCCCGATGTAAATTTTCATTTCGACCGCAGTTGCGTTGCGAAGCCGCCCGGAGCATTGTGGCCGAGGGGAGCCGTCAAGCGGTGCCAGACGCTCGAGAGAGCCGCGCGCGGACCTGTCCTTGGAGTGCTAATCCGCGATGGGCGATGTCTTGAGAGTGCGCACGACGTTCAACCTGGTCCTGATCAAGCCGACGCACTACGACGACGATGGCTATCCGATCACCTGGCTCAGGTCGCATATCCCGTCGAACACGCTGGCGGCGCTCTATGGCCTGGGGGACGACTGCCGTCGTCGCCAGATCTTCGGTCCCGACGTCGACATCGTCATCAGACCATTCGACGAGACCAACAGCCGGGTGCGACCCGACAAGATCGCCGCAGACATCCGGCGGACCGGCGGGAAGGGCCTCGTCTGCCTGGTCGGCGTGCAGAGCAACCAGTTTCCGCGCGCCACTGATCTCGGCCGGCAGTTCCTGAAACTCGGCCTGCCGGTGGCGCTGGGCGGATTCCATGCCGCGGGCTGCCTGTCCATGCTTCCCGTCGTGCCGCCCGAGATCCAGGCGGCCATGGACCTGGGCATCTCCATCTTCGCCGGAGAGGCCGAGGAAGGCCGTCTGGACGTCGTCCTCAAGGACGCCTGGAACGGCACGCTGAAGCCGCTCTACAACTACATGGACGACCTGCCGGGCCTCGAGGGGACACCGACCCCCAGCCTGCCGCCGGCGGCGCTGGCGCGCAACGAGGGCAAGAAGTCGAGCTTCGATCTCGGGCGCGGCTGTCCGTTCCAGTGCTCGTTCTGCACCATCATCAATGTGCAAGGCCGCAAGAGCCGCTTCCGCACGGCCGATGATCTCGAAGCGATCGTGCGCGAGAACTACAAGCAGGGCATCACGTCGTTCTTCATCACGGACGACAACATGGCCCGCAACAAGCACTGGGAGTCGTTCTTCGACCGGCTGATCGAGCTCAAGGAGAACGAGGGCATCTCGGTCTCGCTCATCATCCAGGTGGATACCCAGTGCCACCGCATCCCGAACTTCATCCACAAGGCGCGCTGGGCCGGCGTCTACCGCGTGTTCATCGGGCTCGAGAACGTCAACCCCGACAACCTGCTGGCCGCCAAGAAGCGACAGAACAAGATCACCGAATACCGGAAGATGCTGCAGGCCTGGCACACGAGCGGTGCCTCGACCTGGGCCGGCTACATCCTGGGCTTCCCCGGCGATACGCGCGAATCGATCCTGCGCGACATGGAGATCATCAAGAAGGAGCTGCCGCTCGACATCCTCGAGCTGTTCATCCTCACGCCCCTGCCCGGTTCGGAGGACCACCAGACGCTGTGGAAGAAGGGTGTCTGGATGGATCCCGACCTCAACAAGTACGATCTGCATCACCGCGTCGTCCACCATCCCAAGATGAGCGACGCCGAATTCGAGCAGACCTATCGCGACGCCTGGCGTACCTACTACACGCCCGAGCACATCGAGACGGTGGCACGCCGCCACGGCGCCATTCCCGGTCGCGATCCGGCAGAGCCGGCGCAGTTCATGACGATGTTCAAGATCATGTTCGAGGCGGAAGGCGTCCATCCGCTCGAAGGCGGCATCATCCGCATGAAGTACCGGCGCGATCGGCGCTATGGCATGCCCATCGAGCCGGTCGGCGTCTTCCACGCCAAGCTCGCCCTCGAGACGTGGCGCAAGCTCAAGACCTATGTCCGGCTGGCGTGGCAGGGCTGGCGCATCGGCCAGAAGGTCAAGCACGACCCCAGGCGCCATGAGTACATGGATCTCGCGCTGTCGCCTGTCGTCGAAGAGGATCTCGACAAGCTCGCCCTGTTCGCCGAGACGTCCGGCGGCGGGGCGGCGCTCAACAAGCGGCGCAACGAGGATCTCGCCCGGGCGCGCGTCGCAGCGCAGCAGAACCAGCAGCGGCTCGAAGCAGCCGAATAGCTGCGATCCTGGCGGCGTCCAGCGCCGTCGCTTTCGGTGCAAAGATCGTCAGCTCTCCGTCAGTGGACCGGCGGCGGCCTCACGTCGGCCAAGCCATCGGCGTCGGTGGCCGAAATGGTGGTCCTGATCATCGACCGTTCCTTGGTGTAGTCCCACGGGCGGCCACGATGCAGCATCGCGCGATTGTCCCACATGACGGCATCGCCCTGGCGCCATCTGTGGGTGTAGACGAACTCCCGCCGCGTCGCCTCGTCGAGCAGTTCGGCCAGGAGCTGCCGGGCGTCACGGTCGTCCATGCCGTCGATGGCATAGGCGTGGCTGGCCACATAGAGGGCGCGACGGCCGTTGACCGGATTGCGCCAGTTAAGACGCCAGCGCACCGGCGGAAGGGCCCTGCGCTCCTCGGCATTCGCCAGGTCGGGATGGATCTGGTCGCGGCTGTTGGCATAGGAATGGGTGGCGACGGCGTCCCTCAGGCGAGCCTGCAGGTCGGCAGGCAGGCGATCCCAGGCGAGGCGCGTGGAGGTAAATTCCGTCTCGCCGCCTTCGCCGGGCAGTACCCGTGCCGTCAGCACCGAGGCCAGCGCAGGCGTCTTCTTGAATGATGAGTCGGTGTGCCAGAGCGCGTTTGCCTGGGCGACCAGCACCTGCCGATGGTCGGGCGGCACGATTTCCCCGTTGGGACCGATGTTGGTCAGCTTCGAATAGAAGCCCCCCGCGCCCAGCGACGCCACTTTCGTGAGCTCGAGCGGCCCGAAAGCGCGGCTGAAGGCCACCTGTATGTCGTCGGCGATCGGCTGGTCGCGGAAGACCAGCAGCGAATGCTCCTCGAAGGCGGCGCGGACGGCCTCGTAGGCATCGGCATCGCTCGCCACGTCGAGGATGCTCAAGCCTCGGACCTCGACCCCGAAGCCCGGCCCCAGCGGCACCAGCTGCATGACGTTCCTCCTCGCCCTTGTCCTTTTGCGTGGATTTTATCGCAACGCGGCAAGAGCGGGCTATAGTGGGACTTCGGCTGTTTGGGCATTGCAGACATACTGATGGCTTCCTCCTCCTCGTCCGCGCCGCGCCTGGCGTTCGTTAGCGCCACGACGCCCGCCGCGCGGAAGGCGCGCTCCCGGCTCGAGCACCGCTACGGGGCGGTCACGCCGGCCCAGGCCGACGTCATCGTCGCTCTGGGCGGCGACGGCCTCATGCTGCAGACGCTGCACCGGCACATGCGCCGCGCGACCCCGATCTACGGCATGAATCTCGGGACCGTCGGCTTCCTGATGAATACCTTCCAGGAGCGCGGGCTGCTGCAGCGCCTGCGCAAGGCACGCGAGGTGACGCTGACGCCGCTGCGCATGCTGGCCGTCGACACGCGCGGACGCCGCCACGAGGTCACCGCCATCAACGAAGTCTCCCTGCTGCGGTCAAGCCGGCAGACGGCGCGCATCGCCGTCGCGGTCGACGGGCTGACGCGGTTGCCGGATCTGTACTGCGACGGCGTCCTGGTGGCGACTCCCGCCGGCTCGACGGCTTACAACCTGTCGGCCCATGGTCCGATCCTGCCGCTGGGCGCCGGCCTGCTGGCGCTGACGCCCATCAACGCCTTCCGGCCGCGGCGCTGGCGCGGCGCCCTGCTGCCGCGCCGTTGCGTCGTCGAGTTCACGATCCTCGACCCCCGCAAGCGGCCCGTCGCGGCGGCCGCGGATTCGGTCGAGATCCCCAACGTCCGCAAGGTGACGGTCACGGAAGCGGCCGACATCGCCCTCACGCTTCTGTTCGATCCCGAGCACGACCTCGAGGAGCGCATCCTCAAGGAGCAGTTCGATCCTTGAGCCGCGGCAAGGCCCTTCCCGACAGGCCCGAGAAGAAGCGCATCATCGGCCATGAAGGGCTGAAGCCGCTGGTGCTCGCCCTGTCGATCGGCACGGCCGGCGGCTTCGTGTTCGACTGGCTGCGCATGCCGCTGGCCTGGATGCTGGGCGCCTGCGTCTTCTCCACCATCGCGGCCTTCGCCGGCCTGCGCATCGGCATGCGGATCCGCCTGCGGCAAGGCATGATCATCATCCTGGGCGTGCTGCTGGGATCGAGCTTCACGCCCGAGCTGCTGCACCAGGCCGGCAAGTGGGCCGTCAGCCTGTGCGTGCTGACCGGCATGACCATGACCGGCGCGTCGCTGGGATACTTCTGGTTCCGCCGCTTCACCCGCTGGGACAAGGTCACGTGCTACTTCGCGGCCATGCCGGGCGGACTGAACGACATGACGATCATCGGCGGCGCGATGGGCGGCCAGGAACGCTCGATCGCACTGGCCCACGCCTTGCGCATCCTTACCGTGGTGCTCACCATCCCGGTCTGGTACCGCCTGGTCAACGGCGCGCAGACCAGCGTCCTCGCCATGGGCCACGGACCCAGTACCAGCGACTGGCGGGACTACGCCATCCTGGTCGCCTGCGGCATCGCCGGGGCGACCGCCGGGCGGCTGCTGCGGCTGCCCGCGGCCTTCATGATGGGGCCGATGCTGGTGAGCGCGGCCGCCCATCTCGCAGGCCTGACGAATTCCCAGCCGCCGGGCGAACTCGTGGCCGCCGCGCAGGTTGTGGTGGGCTGCGGCATCGGCTGCCGCTTCGTCGGGGCCGCCCTGGACCAGCTCCATCGCGAAGTCGGCGCCTCGATCGGCGCGGCATTCATCCTGATCGGCTGCGCCATCGGCTTCGCCGAGATCACCTACACCCTGACCGGACTCAATCTCGACGCGACGGTGCTGAGCTACGCGCCCGGGGGCTTCGCGGAGATGAGCCTGATCGGGCTGGCGCTGGGCGTGGAGGTGGCCATGGTGGCCACCCACCACCTGTTCCGCCTGTTTCTCGTGATCCTGACGGGACCGTTCGTGTCGCGCTTCGTGCTCACGCGCGGACGGTGATGCCGCCATCGACCACCAGCAGGTGGCCGTTGACGTAGGATGCCTCGTCGGAGGCGAGGAACAGCGCGGCGTTGGCGGTGTCCCAGCCCGTGCCCATCTTGCCGGTCGGCGAGGCGCGGTCGCGGATGGCGATCATCTTCTCGTAGGCCTGGTTGTGGTCCTTCTCGCCGCGGGCGTACTGCTCGGCCAGGAAGTCGATCATCGGCGTGTGCATCAAGCCGGGCAGGATGGCGTTGCAGCGGATGCCCTTGTCGGCGTACTGCGAGGCGATGGCGAGCGTCAGCGCGTTTACCGCGCCCTTGCTGGCATTGTAGGCGATGTAGGCGACGCCCTTGGGGCTGCGGATCGAGGCGATCGAGCTCACGTTGACGATCGCGCCCCTGCCCTGCTTCTCCATGACCGGGATGACGTGCTTGGCGGTCAGGAAGAAGCTCTTCACGTTGACGTCGAACACGAGGTGCCACTCGTCCTCGCTGAGCTCGACCGGGCCGCCGGTCGAGCCGATGCCGACATTGTTGTCGAGCACGTCGATGCGGCCCCAGCGAGCGAGGCAGGCCTCGACCATCGCCCTGACGTCGGCATTCTTCGACGAATCGGCCTCGAAGGCGATGGCCTCGCCGCCGTCGTGCGCGATCAGCCCGGCTGTCTCCTCGGCCGCGGCACGCCGCCGGTCCACGCACATGACCTTGGCGCCCTCGCGGGCGAAGGTGACGGCGGTGCACTTGCCATTGCCCCAGCCCGGACCGCTCGAGCCCGCGCCGACCACGATCGCCACCTTGTCCTTCAATCGGCCCGCCATGTCGTCCTCCCGCTTGTTCCTCTTTCGTAGATGATGGATCGAGCTCCGCGCAATGCAGCGCGTCGGGCCACGCATCGGCAGGCGATCCGTGCCGGCGAAGGTAACGCAGCGACATCGCTCTGGCGTCCGTCCGTCGCCCATGGAATGCTCCGGACCAAGAAAGATACCTGGAGGAGACGATGCGTCGTCGCGCTTTCACCGCCGGCGCCCTGGCGGCCATGACGGCCCCTGCCGCGGCGCAGGACTGGCCGACCAAGCCGCTGCGCATGGTGATCCCCTACCCGCCCGGAGGTCCCTCCGACGTGTCGACCCGGATCGTCGCGGACCGCGCCGCCCAGCTGCTGGGCCAGCCCGCGATCTTCGACAACAAGGGCGGCGCCTCCGGCATGATCGGGGCGGAGTTCGTGAAGAACCAGCCGGTCGACAGCCACACCTTCCTCACGACGACGACGGCGATGGTCTGCATCACGCGCCATCTGCAGCCGATCCCCTTCGATCCGGAGAAGGATTTTCTCACCGTCTCGCGCATGTGCACCTCATGGGGCGTGCTCGCCATCCATCCCTCGGTGCCGGCGCGCTCCGTGGCTGAATTCGTGGCCTACGCCAAGGCCAATCCGGGCAAGCTCAACTACAGCTCGGCCGGGCTCGCGACGATCACGCACCTGTTCGGCGAGATGCTCTGCCTGGAAGCCGGCATCAGGATGACCCACGTGCCCTATCGCGGCAGCGCCCCCGCCACGAACGCGCTGATGGCCGGCGAGGTGCAGGCCCAGTTCGATCAGACCTGCCTGCCGCACGTGAAGTCCGGCAAGCTGGTTGGGCTGGCCATGCTGTCCGAGGTCCGCCATCCCGACTTCCCCGACATCCCGACGCTGCGCGAGCAGGGCTACGGCAAGGAAGGCGGCGATTCCTGGTTCGGCATCCTTGCGCCGGCCGGCACGCCGCCCGCCGTCGTGTCGAAGTTCGACAAGGCCATCGCCGAGGCGCTGCGCTCGCCCGAGGTCATCGACAAGCTGCACAAGGGTGGCGCGCGCGTGACCTACCTCGACCCGGCGGCGTTCCGCGACCGGATCGATACCGAGACGAAGATGTTCGGCTCGATCATCCGCCAGGGCAATATCAAGCTGCCGTAGCGGCTACGTCGCGTGATGCCGCGACCAGGCGCGCGGCACCGCCGTCGACAGCACCAGGGCCACGAGCAGCCCGCCACCGGCCGCCACGAAGGCGTGGCGATAGCCCGCCAGGAAGCCCTCGATGCCCGACAGGCCGGCTGCGCCGCCCGCCTGCAGCGCCGTGAGCACCGAGGCGCCGCTGACGATGCCGAGGGTGCGCGTGAGCTGGGACAGGCTGCCGGCCACACCGCGATCGCGCACCGGCAGGGTCGCGGTGACGATGTCGATGTACGATACGGTGAGCAGGCCCTGCCCGACACCTTCCAGGACAAGGAGCGCCGCCACGACCGCCACCGGCGTGGCGGCGTCGGTGAAGGCGAGCGGCAGCAGGCCGAGCCCCACCATCGCGACACCGGCGAAGGCGGTCGGCCTCTGGCCGATTCGGGCGACCAGCCAGGCCGACAGCGGCGCGCCGGTCAGGCTGCCGGCATAGGCCAGCGCCAGCACCAGCCCGGTCGACAGCGCCGAGAGCTTCAGCACGTTTACCAGGTAATACGGGGTGAGCAGCAGGATGGCGAAGCCGGCGAGGTTGGCCAGCACGTTCATGACATTGGGAACGGCGAATGCCGGATCGGCGAACAGGCCCGGGCGGATGATGGGCTCCGGCACGCGGCCGGCGCGCCGCACATAGGAGAAGAGCAGCATCAGCGCGGCTGCGAACAAGGCGAGCACCCAGAGGCCCGGCACCTCGCGTCGCTGCGACAGCACGAGCGACAGGAGGAGCGTGCTCATGCACGCCGCAACCAGCACCGCGCCGAGGGCGTCGAACCGCCGCGCATCCGGTTTGGGCGACGGCAGCAGGCCCGACAATGCCAGTGTGACGAGGGCGATCGGCACGCGCACCCAATAGACGGCAGGCCATCCCCACAGCTCGACCAGGATGCCGCCCAAGAACGGGCCGACCGCCGCGGCGAGCGACATCGCCATGCCGAACCCCGCCAGGGCACGCGTGCGGGCACTCTCGGGGTACAGCGAGGTCGCGAGAGCGGGCGTACAGGACAGGGCCAGCGCCGTGCCGACGCCCTGCGCGGCGCGCGCCCACAGGAACAGCGGCCAGTCGGGGGCGATGGCGCAGGCGGCACAGCCGAGCGCAGAAATGACGAGTCCGATGCGGAAGATCAGGCGGTGGCCGAACAGGTCGCCCAGCTTGCCGCACACCAGCATCAGCGAGCCGTAGACCAGCACATAGCAGATCACCAGCCACTGCACGTCGGCCAGGGCCAGCTGGAAATGGCGGGTGATGGCCGGCAGGGCGACGTTGACCGCGATGTCGAGGGGCGCGAGCGACGCGCCCAGCCCGACGATGGCGAGGCCCGCTGTGGGACGGATGGTCAGAGGTGCTTGCCCAGGAAGTCCATCGTGCGCTCCCACGCCAATCGCGCGGAAGGAGCGTGGTAGGCCGGACTCTTCTCGTTGGCGAAGGCGTGCTGGGCATCGTAGCGGTGCACCTCCGGCCGGTGGCCGCCGGCCGCCATCTTCTTCTCGAAGGCGTCGACGAGTTGCGGCGTGCACCAGTCGTCCTGGTTGGCGAAATGGCCCTGCAGCGGGATCGCGATCCTGGCCGGATCGGCGAGCTGCTCGGGCGGAATGCCGTAGAAGGGCACGCCGCAGGCGATGCCCGGCACCCGCGCTGCGGCGGCGATGGTGAGCGCGCCGCCCATGCAGAAGCCCATGACGCCGACCTTGCGGCTCGTGTCGGCCAGGTGCTTCACCGCGCCGGCAATGTCCTGGTCCGACGCACCGACGAAGTCGAGGCCGCTCATCATGTGGTTGGCCTCGTCGGGGCTCTGCGTCACGCGTCCCTTGTAGAGGTCAGGCGCCAGGGCATTGTAGCCCGCGGCGGCGAAGCGGTCGGCGACGCCCTTGATCTGGTCGTTCAGCCCCCACCATTCCTGGAGCACGACGATGCCGGGCTTGCCCTGCCCTGCCTCCGCCAGGTACCCCCTGCAGGTCGATCCGTCGGGACGCCTGAAGTCGATCATGCTGCCCATGCGTTCCTCCTCCGCTTTTCGGCGCGGGACTCTAGAGCAGCTTGCGCAGCTCCGTCTTGAGAATCTTGCCGTAGTTGTTCTTCGGCAGCGCCTCGATGAAGCGGTAGTCCTTGGGCCGTTTGAAGCGCGCGATGTTGTCGAGGCAGAGCCGATCGAGCTCGGCGGCGGAGGGCGCGTCACCCTCGCGCGCCACGACGAAGGCCACCACCTCCTCACCCCACTCCGGATGCGGGCGGCCTACGACGGAGCATTCGGCGACGGCCGGATGGAGGGCGAGCACGTCCTCGATCTCGCGCGGATAGATGTTCGAGCCGCCGGAAATGATCATGTCCTTCGAGCGGTCCTTGAGCGTCAGCAGCCCCTCCTCGTCGAAGGTGCCGACATCGCCGGTCCACAGCCAGCCGTCGCGCAGCGACCGCGCCGTCGCTGCGGGATCGTTCCAGTAGCCGACCATCACCGTGTCACCCTTGACGATGATCTCGCCGACCTCGCCCACCGGCAGCGGCCGGCCGGCCTCATCCACCACCTTCACATCGACGCACGAATCGGCGCGGCCGGCGGAGGCGAGCCGTTGCTCCCAGCGCGGATGGGCCCGGTCCGCGTGCATCTCGCGCGACAGGTGGGTGATGGTCATCGGGCTCTCGCCCTGGCCGTAGAGCTGCACCAGCCGGTCGCCCAGCACGTCGAGGGCACGCTTGAGGTCGGCGACGTACATCGGGGCGCCGCCGTAGGTGATCAGCCGCAGGGAGTCGGGCCGCAGCGCCGACGCACTGTCATGTTCCACCAGCCGCTTCACCATGGTGGGTGCCAGGAACAGGCTGCAGTCGGGCCAGCGGTTCATCAGTGTCACGGTCTCTGGCACATCGTACTTGCCGCTCTCGGGAAAGACCTGCACGGCGCCCCTGGTCAGCAGCGGGAAGTTCCACAGGCCCGAGCCGTGGCTGATCGGCGCGGCATGCAGGATCGAGCCGCCGGGCCGCGGCCGGTCGAAGTCGGCGAAGTAGTTGAGCGTCATCGCCAGCAGATTGCGGTGCGTCAGCGTGGCGCCCTTCGGCCGTCCGGTGGTGCCCGACGTGTAGAACAGCCAGGCAGGATCGCCTGGTTCCATCTCCGCCATGCCGGCGGGATCCCCCACCTCCATGAAGGTGTAGGCGCGCGTGGTGACGTCGACGATCTCCTTCAGCGCCGGCGCCTCGGCGGCCGCCTCGGCGATGGTGGCGGCGAGGTCCGGCGTCACGAAGCAGAGCCGCGCGCCCGAATTCTCCAGGATGAAGGCGAACTCCCGAGCATGCAGCTTGGCGTTCATCGGAACCGCGCACAGGCCGGCGTGCCAGATCGCGTGCATCACCTCGATGGATTCCACGCAGTTCGACATCGCGAAGGCGACGCGGTCGCCGCGCTGCAGCCCGAACCGGTCGCGCAGCTGCATGCTCATCACCGAGACCTTTCGCCACAGATCGCGATAGCCGGCATGTACCGACGAGCCGCGGGCGAGCGCGGGAAGACCGGAGAATTCGCGGGCTGAGCCCAGCAGGAGATGGGCGATGTTCATGGCCCGCCGACTATTGCAGGCAGGCGAACGGCCGCGCAATGTGCCGGCCATGCAGCATTTCGATTTCGCCATCATCGGCGCCGGCATCGCCGGGGTTTCCGTCGCCTACCATCTCGCGCCGTCGGCGCGGGTCGTCGTCCTGGAGCGCGAGCATGTCGCGGCCTACCACACCACCGGCCGCTCCGCGGCGCTGCATTCGGAGACCTATGGCAGCGTCGAGATCCGCGCCATCACCGTGGCCTCCGGCCGATTCTATCGCCAGCCGCCGGCCGGCTTCGCGGACCATGCGCTGCTGACGCCGCGCGGCGCGCTGATCGCCGGCCGCGCCGACCAGCAGGCCGGGCTGCAGCAGGCCGCCGCCGACTATGCCCGCCTGGTCCCCAGCGTGCGCTGGCTGGAGCCGACCGAGGTGCTGCGGCGCCAGCCGCTGCTGCGGCCCGAAGCCGCCGCGGGCGGCGCGATCTTCGAGCCGGAGGCCGACGACATGGACGTCGCGGCGATCCATGGTGGCTTCCTGAAGGGCGCACGCGCCGCCGGCGGCCTCCTGCAGCTGAACGCCGAGGTCGAGCATCTCGACCGCAGCGACGGCGCGTGGACGATCCGCCTGCGCGGCGGCGAGCGCCTGCGCGCTTCCGTGCTGATCAACGCCGCGGGCGCCTGGGCCGACGTCGTGGCGGGCCTCGCCGGCGCGAAGCCGGTCGGCCTGGTCCCCAAACGCCGCACCGCCTTCACTTTCGACGCGCCGACCGGCATCGACCTCGGCCCCCTGCCGATGGCGATCGATTTCGACGAGAGCTGGTACGTCAAGCCGGAGGTCGGGCAGTTCCTCGCCTCGCCGGCCGACGAGACGCCGTCGGCGCCCTGCGACGCACAGCCCGAGGAGATGGACATCGCCATCGCCGTCGAGCGCATCGAGGCCGCGACGACGCTGTCGATCCGCCGCATCAAGAACAAGTGGGCGGGCCTGCGCAGCTTCGTCGCCGACAAGAACCTGGTCGTGGGCTACGACCCCGAGGTCGAGGGCTTCTTTTGGCTGGCCGGCCAGGGGGGATACGGCATCCAGACCGGGGCCGGCGCCGGCCGGCTGGCGGCGAGCCTGGCGCTGGGCAAGGGCATGCCGGACGACATCGCCGGGCTGGGAGTCACTGAGGCCGCGCTCTCGCCGCGACGGTTCGCCGGTCGCTGAGCCGGCGCTGCGTGGTTTCCTTCCCGGCTGCAGCCGCTTAAGGTCGCGGCGCGCCCGCTTGATGGAATGGTAGACATACGGGACTTAAAATCCCGAGGCCGCAAGGCCGTGCTGGTTCGAGTCCAGCAGCGGGCACCAACCGAGCGCGATCACGCGCCCCGCCTTAGCCGCAGCCGCGTACTACCATTGCTCCTTCGTCATCTTGTCGGGGAGAAAGCCGACGGAAGCTGCCCAGGAGAGGCGGCTCTCCGCGCCATAATTGTGGACGGGCGTGATCGCTTCGGCATCGTCCAGCATGCCGGCCGCCAAGGCTATTGTCGGACGGCCGTCGTAGGACAGAGCCACTGGCGTGCCACACCGGCCGCAGTGCGAACGTGTGGCGATGGGTGAGGCCCGGAACTCGCAGGGCACTCCCGTCCAATCAATGTCGGCGCGATCCAACCAGACCAAAGTGGCGAAGGCCGCGCCCGTCCAGCGGCGGCACATGCTGCAATGGCAGTGATGTACCTGCCGCGGCCCGCTGCGGGCGCTCCAGCGTATAGCACCGCAGAGACAACCGCCGGTCAGCACCGGCTGCCTTGGGCCGAAGGCCGGCGGCTCGTCATACGGCGCTCGGGCAATAAATGGCCATGACGTCACGAACGAGATGGTCTCGCGATCGTTCCGTGTGCATCCCCGGTTCGTGGAATCCAACGGAGCCTAGACTGCGCTGGCTCCAGCACCAGGCACCGAATATTCTCGTCTCCTCTTCCACATGACGTACACAATGAAGCTGCTCGTCAAACCGTCGCCCATCCACGGCCAGGGTCTCTTCGCCCTGCAGGACATTCCCTGGGGCATGAAGGTCATCGAGTATCGAGGCGAGCGCATATCGGATGCGGAGGCGATCCGGCGCATCGATGCCGGCGCCGACTGCATCTTCGAGCTCGGCGAGGACCTGAACGTCGATGGCGCGGTCGATGGCAACGAGGCGCGCTACATCAACCATTCGCGCGACGATCCCAACTGCTTTGTCCTGCGCGAGGACGGTCGCCTCTGGATCGTCGCCGGAATCGAAGGGATCGAGGCCGGCGAGGAGCTGACCTTCGACTACGGTTCCGACTACTTTCCGGACGACTGACCGGCGATCAGGCCGCCGCCGCGAGCCGCGTCGCCTGGTCGATGGCGCGCTTGGCATCGAGCTCCGCCGCCTCGTAGGCACCTCCGACCAAACTGGACCGGAGGCCGCGCGCCTGCAGCTCGTCGTGCAGCCGGCGCAGCGGCGTCTGGCCGGCACAGACGATGATGGTATCGACATCGAACAGCCGCGGCTCACCGTTGACGCGCGTATGCAGGCCGGCATCGTCGATCCGGAGATATTCCACGCCGTTCACCATCTGCACGCCGCGCCGCTGCAGGGTCAGACGGTGCGTCCAGCCAGTGGTGCGGCCGAGATTCTTGCCCAGCGATTCGGCCTTGCGCTGCATCAGGAAGACCTCGCGTCCCGCGCTCGCGACCTGCGGCTCGACGCCGGTCACGCCGCCGCGCGGATGGTTCCTGAAGTCGATGCCCCATTCGCGGGCGAAGACGTCGATGTCGAGCGCGGCCGACGGGCCGGCATGGGTGATCAGCTCAGCCACGTCGAAGCCGATGCCGCCCGCGCCCATGACGGCCACGCGGCGACCGACCTCGCGCCGGCCGAGGATCGCATCGACGTAGCCCACGACCTTGGGGTGATCGATGCCGTCGATCTGCGGCACCCGCGGCTCGATGCCGGTCGCCACGATCACCTCGTCGAACCCCTCGGCCTGCAGCGCCGCGGCGTCGGCGCGCGTGCCGAGGCGCAATTCGACGCCCCGCCGCTCGATCATGCGGCGGAAGTAGCGCAGCGTCTCGTCGAACTCCTCCTTGCCGGGAATGCGGCGGGCCAGGTTGAACTGGCCGCCGATCTCCGGCCCCGCCTCGAACAGCGTGACCTTGTGCCCGCGCTCGGCCGCCGTGGTGGCGAAGGCCAGCCCCGCCGGCCCCGCACCCACGACGGCGATGCGCCGCGGCGTAGCCGTCGGCGCGATCGTGAGCTCGGTCTCGTGGCAGGCCCGCGGATTGACCAGGCAGCTCACCAGGCGGCCGGTGAAGGTATGGTCGAGGCAGGCCTGGTTGCAGGCGATGCAGGTGTTGATCTCGTCCTCGCGGCCCTCCGCCGCCTTGCGGACCAGCTCGGCGTCGGCAAGCATCGGCCGCGCCATCGACACGATGTCGGCGTCGCCGCGCGCCAGAACGTCCTCGGCGACCTGGGGCATGTTGATCCGGTTCGAGGTGATCATGGGCACGCCCAGCTCCCGGCGCAGCCGTCCCGTCACCTGCGTGAAGGCGGCGCGCGGCACCATGGTGGCAATCGTCGGCACGAAGGCCTCGTGCCAGCAGAAGTGCGTCGACACGATGTTCACGCCGGCGTCGACCACCGCCTTGCCCAGGGTCACCACCTCGTCCCAGGACATGCCGCCCTGCAGCATGTCCATGGCGGCGATACGGAAGATCAGGATGAAGTTCTCGCCCACCGCCGCGCGTACCCGCTTCAGCACCTCAAGCGGGAAGCGCATGCGGTTCTCGAACGAGCCGCCCCAGCGGTCCGTCCGGCGGTTGGTCTTCTCAACCAGGAAGGTGGAGATCAGGTAGCCGGCCGACCCGATGATCTCGACGCCGTCATACCCCGCCGACTTCGCCAGCGCGGCGCAGTTGGCGAAGTCGGCGATCTGCTTCTCGATGCCGGCCTCGTCGAGCTCCTTCGGAACGTAGGCGGCGATGCGGGACCTGATCGCCGACGGCGCCACGCAGTCAGGCGTGCGCGCCAGCGGACCGGTATGCAGGATCTGAAGGCAGATCTTGACGTCCGGATCCGCGGCATGGACCGCGTCGGTGATCACGCGATGCTGTGCAGCCTCCTCCGGCGTGGAGAGCTTGGTGCCGCGGCCCCCCGCCTCGACGTTCGGCGGAATGCCGCCCGTGATGATCATGCCGACGCCATTGCGGGCCCGTTCGGCAAAGAAGACCGCCTGCTTCTCGAAGCCGTTCTCGGCCTCCTCCAGCCCGGTATGCATCGATCCCATCAGGGCGCGGTTCTTCAGGCGGGTGAAGCCGAGATCGAGCGGCGAGAAGAGCCTGGGATAGCGGGGGTGCGGCATGGCTGGGTCGTTCCTGGCGGGTCAGTCCGTCCCGACGATCGGGCGTGGCTTTATGCCCTCGCGGGAGACGGGTGATCCAGCGTCGGAATGGAACGCGATATTGACCAGTGAAATGCCAGACCATCTCCCGCTTTGCATAGCGGATGTTTGCGCGCATGCTTCGGCCCCAAGGAAACCGGTAGGAGCGCGCATGAAGTTCGGCATCTTCTACGAATTGCAGCTTCCGCGGCCCTGGAAGGAAGGCGACGAGCACCGGCTGTACATGAATGCGCTGGACCAGCTCGAGCTGGCAGACCGGCTGGGCTACGATTATGCATGGGAGGTCGAGCACCATTTCCTCGAGGAATACTCCCACTCCCCGTCGCCGGAATCCTTCCTCGCGGCCGCTTCCCAGCGCACGAAGCAGATCCGGCTGGGGCATGGCATCCTGCAGCTCACCACGAACCATCCTGCGCGCGTGGCCGAGCGCGTCGCCTGCCTCGACCTCCTGTCGAGCGGACGCTGCGAATTCGGCATGGGCGAAAGCGCCTCGATCACCGAGCTGGAGCCGTTCGGCGTCACCATGGAGAACAAGCGCGAGGTCTTCGAGGAGGCCGTGCGCGCCATCATCCCCATGTTCAAGGACGGACCTAGCGAGCATCAGGGCAAGCACTTCAACATGCCGCTGCGCATGGTGGTGCCCAAGCCGCTGCAGAAGCCGCATCCGCCCCTGTGGGTCGCCTGCTCGCAACTCGAGACACTGGCCAAGTGCGGCGAATGGGGCATGGGCGCGCTGGGCTTCCAGTTCGTGTCGGCCGATGCCGCGCATGCGTGGGTGCACGCCTACTACAATGCGTTCGTGAAGCGGCAGAAGAAGCTCGCGGACTACCGGACCAATCCGAACATCGCGCTGGTCTCGTTCTTCATGTGCGCCAAGACGGACGAGGAGGCACGCGAGCGGGCAGACGGCGACACCTTCTTCCAGTTCGCGCTGCGCTACTACGGCCAGTCGGCCGACCGGCGGCGGCCGCCGGCCGGCACCGTCAATATGTGGGACGAATACAACAAGTGGAAGAAGGCGAACCCGGATGCCCACGCCGCTGCCCTGCGGGGCGGGCTGATCGGTTCGCCGGAGACGATCCGCCGCAAGCTGCGCAAGTTCCAGGCATCGAACATCGACCAGGTGGTCCTGCTGAACCAGGCGGGCAAGAACCGGCATGAACATATCTGCGAATCGCTGGAGCTGTTCGCCAGGGAGGTCATGCCGGAGTTCCAGGAAGCGCACCCCGAGCTTCTCAAATGGAAGGAGAAGGTGCTGAACCGCGAGATCCAGCTCGAGGAGATCGACACCACGGCCTACACCGACCGCTACGGCGGTACCATGAAAGCCATGGCGCCCGCCAAGCCGCAGGCAGCGGAATAGCTGCCTTGGCCAGCATGTCCCCGCGCCTGACGCCGGTCGATTCTCTGGCCGTCGACGTCATCACCGACAATGTGAGCGACACCTACGTCAGCAAGACGACCTTCTCGGTGTCGGAGTTCGCCAATGTCGTCCTGGCCGGCGCCCAGGAGATTTCCGGCGAGACGCTCCTGGTCGCGAATCTGGGCTATGGTCTGCGGCTTCGCTCGCGGATCGGCAGCACCGAACATGTGCTGCTGTTCGATACCGGCACCGAAGGTGCGGCCTTCATCCGCAATTGCCGGAATCTCGGTCTCGACCTCGGCACCGTCGAGGATATCGCGATCACGCACGGCCACTGGGACCACATGGGTGCCCTGCCGGCTGCAATCGACGCCATCGTCGCCCGCCGGGGCCGCAATTCGGTGACGGTGCACGTCAATCCCGGCATGTTCAACGAGCGCGGCGTGCTCCTGAAGAACGGCGTCGTCTTCCCGGCCGCCCGCGTGCCGACCCCCGGGGAAATGGAAGAGCGCGGCGCCCGGGTCGTCAATGACGGCCGGCCGCGGCTGCTGCTCGACGGCCACTTCTACTACAGCGGCGAGATCCCGCGCGTCAGCGCCTTCGAGACCGGACGGCAGGACCACCTTTGCCGGCGCGACAACTCGGAGGAGTGGCAGCCCGATCCCTACCTGATGGACGAGCGGATGCTGGTGGTGAACGTGCGCGAGCTCGGGCTGGTGGTGTTCAGCGCCTGCAGCCACGCCGGCATCGTGAACGTCTGCACCGAAGTGCGGCGACTGTTCCCGGACATGCCCATCCATGCCGTGATGGGCGGCCTGCATCTCGGCGGCGTCATGGAGCACCTGATACCCCAGACCGTCGAGGGGCTGAGCCCCTTCGACATACGCTACCTGATCGCGGGACATTGCACGGGATGGCGAGCGCTGCATGCGCTGGCCGATGCCTATGGCGATCGTGTCAGCCAGTCCGCCGTCGGCACGAGCTACCTGTTCGACGCGAAGGCCGCTGCCGCCGCCCCATGAAGGTGAAGACCTTCTCGCCCCCTGCCCGCCCCGAGCGGCTTCCCGTAACCCTGGTGACCGGCTTCCTGGGCAGCGGCAAGACGACCTTGATCAATCACATCCTGTCCAACAGCGAAGGGGTGAAGGCGGCGGTCCTGGTCAACGAGCTGGGCGAGATCGGCATCGACAACGACCTGATCGTCGCGGCCGACGGCGGCATGATCGAGCTCAGCAACGGCTGCATCTGCTGCTCCACCAACGACGACCTGGTCGAGAGCATCGTGCGGGTGCTCGACCGGACCGAGCCGGTTGAGCGCATCCTGGTCGAGACGACCGGCGTCGCCGATCCTCTGCCTGTCGCGCAGACCTTCCAGAGGCCCGAGTTCCGCTCCCTCCTGCGGCTGGACGCGATCGTCGCCGTTGCCGACGCCGAGCATCCCAGCCTCGCGTTCCATCCGGACAGCGCTGCCGCACGGCAGCAGATCCGCCACGCCGACGCGATCCTGGTGAACAAGTGCGACAGGGTCGACGCACATCAACGGCTTGCCGTCGAACAGGTGCTCAGATCGCTGAACCCGGAAGCCAAGCTCCTCCACACGACGCGCAGCGCCGTCCCGCTCCCGCTGATCCTGGACGTCGACCTCTTCAAGTCGCTGCCCCTGGAGCACGGCCATCATCACACGCATCTGGGGGATGACGGCTTCGTCGCCCTGGCGTTCGAAAGCGACCGGCCCTTCTCGACAGCGCGCTTCCAGGCCTTTCTCGACGACCGGCCGCCGGGCCTGTTCCGCGGCAAGGGCTTCCTCCAGTTGGCCGAGACCGGCCAGCGCTTCGTCTTCCATCTGGTGGGCGGGCGCTTCACGCTGGAAGCGGATCACCGCCCGGCCGGCAAGAACAGGCTGGTCCTGATCGGAAGGCAGATCGATACCCGTGCGTTGCATGCCCAGCTGACGGCCTGCCTCTCCCCTGGCTCTCAGGCAGAAGCGGCTCGTTGAGCTGCGCGGCCGTGGGCATGTCGTATCGGACATGGCCGCGCATCGTCTGATCTGGATCAACGCCCTCCTCCGGCGCAGCCGGCATAGTGTTGCCGGCGCCTGCGCGACATCGAAAGGGATACCCGATGACAGACAGCTCCCGCTACGTCGTCCGCTTCGACGCGCTGGAACGTACGGATGTCGCGAAGGTCGGTGGCAAGAATGCCTCCCTTGGCGAGATGGTTCGCCACCTCGGCGGACGGGGCGTTTCCGTGCCTCCCGGGTTCGCGACGACCGCCGACGCCTACTGGCGTTTCGTCGACGCCAACGGCTTGCGGGACGTGATTGCCAGTGCCGTCCAGGACCTCGACGGCGGCAGGGCCAGCCTCGCGGACACCGGCCGGACGCTGCGGCACGCCTTCCTGCAAGGCGAGTGGCCGTCCGATATCGCCGACGCCATCCGCGCCGCCTACCGTGATCTCGGCCATCGCGTCGGCCGCACCGATCCCGACGCCGCCGTTCGATCCAGCGCCACGGCCGAGGACCTGCCCGACGCCAGCTTCGCCGGGCAGCAGGAGACCTTCCTGAACATCCGTGGCGAGGACGCGGTGATGGACGCGTGCCGGCGGTGCCTCGCCTCGCTGTTTACGGACCGGGCCATCAGCTACCGGCGGACAAGGGGGTTCGACCATCTCAAGGTGGCGCTGTCGGTCGGAATCCAGGCCATGGTGCGCTCGGATCTTGGCGGGGCCGGCGTCATGTTCACCATCGACACCGAAACGGGCTTCGACAAGGTCGCCGTCATCAACGCCGCCTGGGGGCTCGGCGAGTCCGTCGTTCAGGGCACTGTCGAGCCCGACGAGTATCTGGTCTTCAAGCCCCTGCTCTCCGATCCGCACCTGAAGCCGATCGTCGAGAAGCGCCTTGGCGCAAAGGCGCAGAAGATGATCTATGCCACTGATGGGGAACGGCCGACGCGCACGGTGCCGACGGCAAAGGTCGAACGCGAAGCCTACGTGCTGGGCGACGAGGATATCCTGACCCTGGGCCGCTGGGCCTGCGCCATCGAGGAGCACTATGGCTGTCCCATGGACATCGAATGGGCCAAGGACGGCCAAAGCGGAAAGATGTTCATCGTCCAGGCGCGTCCCGAAACGGTCCAGTCGCGCCGCTCGGGCGCCGAGCAGATCACATACCGGATCAAGTCGAAGGGGCGTACGCTCGCGGCCGGATCGAGCATTGGCGAGTCCGTCGTCAGCGGCCGCGTCTGCCTGATCGAGAGCCCGCGAGACATCGACCGCTTTGTCGACGGGGCCGTGCTCGTCACGGAGAACACGGACCCCGACTGGGTTCCGATCATGAAACGGGCCGCTGCCATCGTGACCGATCGCGGCGGCCGCACGTCGCACGCCGCCATCGTCAGCCGCGAACTCGGCCTGCCGGCCATCGTCGGCACCGGCGACGCCACCCGCGTCCTGCACAGCGAGCAGGACGTCACCGTATCGTGCGCGGAGGGCGACCGCGGTTTCATCTATGAGGGCACGGCCGAGGTAGAGACCGAGGTCCACGACCTCAGCCGCCTTCCCGCGACGCGCACCCGCATCATGCTCAACCTCGCCAACCCGGCGGCGGCCTTCCGCTGGTGGCGCCTGCCGGCCGACGGCGTGGGCCTCGTCCGCATGGAGTTCGTCGTCAGCAACCACATCAAGGTGCATCCGATGGCGCTGGCGCATTTCGACCGCGTCCTGGATCCCGAGGAGCGCCGAAAGATCGAGGCGCTGACCACCGGCCATGCGACGAAGGAGGACTACTTCGTCGACCGGCTGGCACGCGGTCTCGCCCGCTTGGCGGCCTCGCAGCATCCGCGGCCGGTCATCATCCGCACCAGCGACTTCAAGACCAACGAATACGCCAATCTGCTCGGTGGCGTCGGATTCGAGCCCAAGGAGGAGAATCCGATGATCGGGTTCCGGGGCGCCTCGCGCTACTACTCGCCACGGTATCGCGACGGCTTCGCCCTGGAATGCCGTGCCTTGGCGCGTCTGCGCAACGAGATGGGCTTCACCAACGTGATCGTCATGATCCCGTTCTGCCGCTCCGTCGCCGAGGCGGATCGCGTGCTCGCCGTCATGGCCGAGAACGGACTGCGCCGCGGCGAGCACGGCCTCGAGATCTACGTCATGTGCGAAATCCCCTCCAACGTCGTCCTGGCCGCTGCCTTCGCGGAGCGATTCGACGGCTTCTCGATCGGCAGCAACGACCTTACCCAGCTGACGCTGGGCGTGGATCGCGATTCGGAGGAGCTGGCCGAGCTGTTCGACGAGCAGGACGCAGCGGTGAAATGGATGATCGAGAATGTCATCCGCGAGGCGCACAAGGCACACGCCAAGATCGGCCTCTGCGGCCAGGCACCGAGCGACCATCCGGAATTCGCCGAATTCCTGGTCGCCTGCGGGATCGATTCGATCTCGGTCAGCCCCGACAGTTTCCTTGCCGTCAAGCGCAAGGTCGCCGAGGCCGAAGCCAGGGAATGAAGGTCGCGGGACCGGTCAGGCCGCTGGGCCCATGATCGTCCTCCGCGCCGCCGCCAGGTCGGCGCCCTGGATGGCGCCGGCGACCTGCTTCAGCGTCTCCTTCTCGGCCTCGGTCTTCGCCGGAATCGAGAACTCGCAGTGGGTGACGACGCTGCCGTAGCGCTCGAGGAGCCGGCCCGCGATCGTGTCGTAGGTGCCCACCGTCACGAAGGTGTGCAGGATCTCGTCGGAAATGTGCTGCGGCATCTCCTCCCAGCGCTGGGCGCGCGACAGGAGCTTCAGGCGGTCCGCGAGGTCGCCCAGGCCGTGGTGGGCGAAGGCGGCCCGGTACTGCGGCGTCGAGGCATAGAAGGCCACCCGCGCACGCACGTCGCGCACCTTGGGAACCAGCTCCGCTTCCGTGGCCGCCGCAGCGACCAGCGGTTTCATGCAGACCCGGAAGTCGGCCAGCGACCGCCCGCCCTTGGCCGCACCGGCGCGGACGGCCGGCAGCATCACCTGCTCGATGTACGACGGCGTGCAGACCGGATGCGGCCGGATGCCGTCGGCGACCTCGCCCACCACCTGGCTCATGACTGCGTTCACGGCGGCGAGCTGGATCGGGATGTGCGGATGCTCGATGGGGCCAGGATTGAACAGCGGCACCATGAGGTTGATGTTGTAGTGCGGTCCCTGGATGTCGAGCTTCGTGCCGTTCTGCCAGCAGTCCCAGACGGCCCGGACCGCATGGACGTACTCCCGGATCCAGGGCCCGGCCGGCGACCAGGGCAGGCCGAACCGGCGCTCGATATGCGCCTTCACCTGCGTGCCGAGGCCCAGCGTGAAGCGGCCGCGCGAGAGCTTCTGCAGCGTCCAGGCGCTCATCGCCGTCACCGTCGGGCTGCGGGGAAACGCAATGGCGACCGAAGTCGCGAGCTTGAGGCGGGTCGTGGCCTGTGCGGCCAGCGCCATGATGATGAAGGGATCGTCCTTCGTCTCCTCGACGACCATGCCCTCGTAACCGACTTCCTCGAGCAGCCGGGCATCCCGGCCGATGCTCGCGAGGTCGAGCGGCACCTCGGGCGCACGCAGGCCCGGATCGACTTTGCCGAGCGGCAGGAGCGTTTCCAGATGCATTATGTTAGGACCTCCTCGTCTTGTTGTCGGGGATGATACCCAATCCGAGGGGGAAGCCACATGAAGGATCTGGCAGGGCGCATCGCGGTCATCACCGGCGGCGGCACGGGCATGGGCCGGGAACTGGCGCGCCAGCTCGTCGCCGAGGGTTGCCACGTCGCGATGTGCGACGTGTCGGCGTCGGCGATGGAAGAGACCAAGCGGCTGTGCGAGGTCGACCGCGTGCCGCAGGGCCTCCGAATCACCACGCATGTGGCAGACGTCTCCAACGAGGATGACGTGAAGCGCTTCGCGGCGGAGGTCGCCGAGCAGCAGGAGACGGACCACATCCACCTGCTGTTCAACAACGCCGGCATCGGCGGGGGCGGCAGCATGATCGTCCATGAACGTGGCGAATGGGAGCGCACCTTCAATGTGTGCTGGTTCGGCGTCTACTACTGCACGCGGGCCTTCCTGCCGATGCTGCTCAAGGCAGACCGCGGGCACATCGTCAACACATCCAGCGTCAACGGCTTCTGGGCATCGGTCGGCCCCAGTATCCCGCACACGGCCTACAGCGCCGCCAAGTTCGCCGTGAAGGGTTTCAGCGAAGCATTGCAGACCGACTTGCGCATGAACGCGCCGTACATCAAGTGTTCCGTCGTGATGCCCGGCCATATCGGAACGGCGATCGTGAGCAACTCGCGCAAGATCCAGAGCGGCAACCTGGACGACACGATGACGGCCACGGAAATCGCCCAGATGCGCGCCCGGGTCGCCTCCATGGGGGTCGACGTCACCAAGCTTTCCGACGCCGATATCACCCGGCTGGCCGAGGAGCGCGCGCGCCGCTTCCTGGAGGAGGCCCCGACCTCTGCCGCGGAGGCGGCCACGATCATCCTGGACGGCGTCAAGGCCGATCGCTGGCGCATCCTGGTCGGCAAGGACGCGGACCTGATCGACCGGCGCGTGCGCGAGGCTCCGGAGCGGGCCTACGACGTCGATTTCTTCCAGGCTTTCGCCAAGGAGGCCGGCTGGAAAGTCGGAAGCTGACCGGCAACCCCCGTGGCCCGACGCTCGTTTCCTGCCGAGCGAAAGGAGCTGCGCCATGCGAAGCATCGCCGGTCGACGGGTTTTGCTCACGGGGGGACTGGCCGGCCTCGCCGGTGGTCTTGCGATGCCCGACGCCGCGTTCGCACGCGAAACCGTCAAGACCGGCGCGGAGACGTTCGTATCCCCGCCCGAACGGCTGATGCGCGGCCATGCCATTCTCGCACGGGTGCTCCTCATCTACGAGGCGACGTTGCGCCGGCTCGGCCAGGGCGAAGACATCGATCCGGCGGTGCTGTCCCGGGCGGCAGAGATCTGCCGCGACTTCGTGCACCGGTACCTCGAGAAGATGGAAGAGGATCTGGTGTTCGTGCGCTTCCGCGAGGGGGGACGCATGGTCGAACTCGTTGGTACGCTCTCCGAGCAGCACGCCGCCGGCGCCCGCCTGACCGACGATATTCTCGCGAAGGCGGCCCAGGCGCGCAGCCGTGACGCGAGACAGGCGCTCGAGCGCAACGTGCAGGCGCTGAGCACCATGTACAGGCCACACATGGCACGGGAAGCAACCGACGTCTTCCCGACGCTGCGGCATCTGGTGACGGCCGAGCAGTACGCGGAGATCGCCGATCGGATGGCGCTATGGGAGCGCCAGGTGATCGGCCCTCACGGCCTCGAGATGGCGGGCAAGAACGTCGCCGAAGTGGAGGCGGTGATCGGCATTCAGGACCTGGGCGTGTTCACGCCGAAGGGGTAGGCGGCAGGCTATCCTCTGTAATGGCAGGATACCCAGTGTCCTGGGCTGGTCTCGCGCAGTTCCGGCGTGCGCTGGGCGCAGTCGGGCCGCGCGATCGGGCAGCGGGTGTGGAAATGACATCCGGGCGGCGGCCGGATGGGGTTGGGAACGTCGCCCTGCAACATGATCCGCTGGCGCTTCACCGTCGGGTCGGGGATCGGCACCGCCGACAGCAGCGCCTCCGTGTAGGGATGCAGCGGATTGTCGTAGAGCTCGCGCGACGGCGCGATCTCCACCACGCGGCCGAGATACATCACCGCTACCCGGGTCGAGATGTGCTCCACGACGCTGAGATCGTGGGCGATGAAGAGGTAGGTGAGACCGAACTCTTCCTGGAGATCCTCCAGCAGATTGACCACCTGGGCCTGAATCGACACGTCCAGCGCCGACACCGGCTCGTCGCACACGATCAGCTTGGGATCGACCGCAAGGGCGCGAGCGATGCCGATGCGTTGCCGCTGCCCACCGGAGAATTCGTGCGGGAAGCGATGCATATGGTCCGGCTGCAGCCCCACCCTTTCGAGCAGCTGCACCACCCGTTCCTCCAGCGCGCGCTGCGTGGGCGCCAGCTTATGGATGGTAAGCGCCTCGCCGATGATGGCGCCGACCTTGAGGCGCGGATTCAGGGAGGCGTAGGGGTCCTGGAAGATGATCTGCATGTCGCGGCGCAAGGCTCGCAGCGCTTCGCCGTCCATGCGCGTGACGTCCGCCCCCTGGAACCAGACCTCGCCCGAACTGGGCTCGATCAGCCGCAGGATGCAGCGCCCGGTCGTCGACTTCCCGCAGCCCGACTCGCCCACGAGGCCCAGCGTCTCGCCTTTTCCGACGTCGAAGCTCACGCCATCGACGGCGTGCACCTTGTCGACCGTTCGGGAAAGGATGCCTCCCTTGATCGCGAAATGCTTGCGCAGGTCGCGGACGGAGAGGAGCTTGTCTTCCGCGTTCATAGGACGCATGCCACGCGATGGCCCGGCGCCACTTCCTTGAGCGGCGGCATCGCCCGGGTGCAGACGTCGCTCGCATGCCGGCAGCGGGCAGCGAAGCGGCAGCCGACCGGCGGGTTCAGCAGGCTGGGCACCGTGCCCGGGATCGATTCCAGGCGGGCCTGGCGGGCCTGCGAGCGGTCGATGCGCGGGATGGAGCGGATCAGCCCCTGGGTGTAGGGATGACGCGGATCGCCGAACAGCGCCTCGACCGGCGCCTCCTCGACGACCTTCCCGGCATACATGACTGTGACACGCTGGCAGGTCTCGGCGACGACGCCCATGGCATGGGTGATCAGCATGATCGCCATGCCGAACCGTTCCTTCATCTCCTGCATCAGCTCCAGGATCTGCGCCTGGATGGTCACGTCGAGCGCGGTCGTCGGCTCATCGGCGATCAGGAGCTTGGGCCGGCACGAGAGCGCCATGGCGATCATGACGCGCTGGCGCATGCCGCCGGAGAACTGGTGCGGATAGTCGTGGACCCGCCGCTGCGGGTTCGGGATGTTGACCAGATGCAGCATTTCGGCCGCACCCGCCAATGCCTGCTTGCGGCCGAGGCCTTGGTGCAGCGCGATCACCTCCGCGATCTGGTCGCCGACGGTGTAGACCGGGTTCAGCGAGGTCATGGGCTCCTGGAAGACGATGGCGATCTCGCGGGCACGGATCCTGTTCATCTCGGCGTGGTCGAGCGGGATCAGGTCCCTGCCCTGCCACAGGATCTGGCCGGCCTCGAAGCGTCCCGGCGGCATGTCGATCAGCTTCAGGACCGAGCGCGCCGTCACGGTCTTGCCGCAGCCGGACTCGCCGACGACACCCAGCGTCTCGCCGCGGTCGATATGCAGGTCCACGCCATCGACGGCCCGCACCATGCCGTCCTCGGTCCTGAACCAGGTCTTGAGACCGCGGATGTCGAGCAATGTTTCCTGCACGCGGCGCCCGTCGCTAGAGGACACGGCGCGGGTCGAGCGCATCGCGCAGCCCGTCGCCGATGAAGTTGATGGCCAGCACGGTGAGGAAGATCGCCGCACCCGGGAACAGCGCCCAGTGGGGCGCGATGTCGAGATAGTCCTTGGCGTCGCGCAACACGCTTCCCCAGGTCGGAACGTCGGACGGAAATCCAAGGCCGAGGAACGACAATGTGGATTCGGCGATGATGGCCGCCGCCACGTCGATGGTGGCCACGACGATCACCGGCCCCACAGCGTTGGGCAGGATGTGCCGGACGACCTGCCGCGTCTTGGACGCGCCCAGTGCTCGAGCCGCTTCCACGAATTCCTTTTCTCGCAGTGACAGGAACTGGGCCCGGACGAGGCGCGTGACAGGCATCCAGCGCAGGCCGCCGATGACCAGCACGATCAGGACGAAAGCCCCACCCTCGATGCCCAGCACCCCCTTCACGCTGTCGCGGAACAGATAGATCACCAGCAGCAGCAGCGGCAGCTGCGGCAGGGCGAGGAAGAGGTCCGTCAACCACATCAGGGCGGCGTCGACCCGGCCGCTCGACATGCCCGAAAGGGCGCCGACCAGAATGCCGACCACCACGGCCACGAACATGGCGGCGAAGCCCACCGCCAGCGAGATCCGGCCACCGTAGATCAGCCGTGCCAGCAGATCCTGACCAAGATCGTCGGTGCCCAGCGGATGAGCCCAGGACGGCCCCTCCAGCTTGGCCGCGAAGTCGATCTCGTTGATCGGCACCGGCCACAGGACCGGCCCGAGCACCACGAGAGTCACCATGGCAAGAAGGATCACGCTGCTCGCCATCGCGAGCTTGTGACGACGAAAGCGCCGCCAGGCCTCCCTACCGGGCGACACGGACCGCGCCTTGGGCGCAGCCACGGGCTGGGCCGGCAGAGCGCCTTCAGCGGAAAGAGATGCGGGGGTCGAGCCAGCCATAGAGCACGTCGGCGATGAGGTTGAAGAAGACGACCAGACAGGCGAACACGAAGGTGACGCCCATGACGACCGGCGTATCGTTCGCCAGCATGGCGGCGATCAGCAGGGAACCGATGCCCGGGACCCGGAAGATCTGCTCGGTGACGATGGCGCCGCCGAACACGACGGGCATCTGCAATGCCACCAGCGTGACCACGGGGATCAGCGCATTGCGCACCACATGCTTGACGACGACCTTGCGCTCCCCGATGCCCTTGGAACGGGCGGTGGTGACGTAGTCGAGCTTGATGACGTCGAGCACGGAGGACCGCACGAACCGCACCAGCGACGCGCCCTGGAACAGTCCGAGCACCGCCACCGGCATGATCGATTGCTTGATGTGCTCCCAGTAGAAGGCCAGCCCCGTCGCCTCGACGTCCGACCGGTAGACGAAGGGGAGCCAGTCGAGCTGGATCGAGAAGACAAGAATGAGCAGCAGTCCCGTGAAGAAGGTGGGCAGCGAGAAGCCGATGAGAGCCAGCGTGCTCGCGACCTGGTCGAAGACGGAATAGGGCCGCGTGGCGGCCAGCACGCCGACCGGCAGAGCGATCACGATCGCGAGGAGCTGCGAGGAGCCGATGACGATCAGCGTCACCGGCAGGCGCTGCAGGATCAGCGTATCGACGTCCATCCGGCTTTGGAACGAGAAGCCCCAGTCGCCCTGAAGCATGGCACCCAGCCAGTGCAGGTAGCGTGTCCAGACCGGATCATCGAGGCCGAACTTCTGACGCAAGGCCATCCGCACCTCCGGCGGAATCGCCGGATTGGTGGCCAGCTCCTCGAACGGATCGCCGGGCGCCAGCGCGAGGACAGTGAACAGGATGACGCTGATCCCGAGAAGGCTGGGAATCGCGATCAGGAGGCGGCGAATGATGTACTGGCGGCTCACGAGAACTCTCTCGAGGCGGGCTGCCGGCCCGGAACGGATGTCCGGGCCGGCGGCTGTTCAGGTGATCAGGCGTCCTTGTACCAGTCCGAAAGGTCCCAGGTGTTGTTGTCCCAGCCGCTCACGACCGCGTTGAGCTTCTTGCCCAGCGCGGCCACGCCCGGCCGCATGACGACCGGGATGACGACCTGGTCCTTGATGACCATGTTGTTGGCCTCGATGAACATGGCCGCGCGCTTCACCGGATCGACCTCGACCTGCGCCGCCTTGTAGTTGTCGTCGTAGGCCTTGTTCTGCCAGCGCGTGATGTTGCGGCCCTGCCACTTGTTCTCCTTGCTCGCGGCCTCCCACGAGCAGAACTGCATCATGAACACTTCCGGATCGGGTTGGCCCATGGTGGTCGTGTACATCTGCAGGTCGGTGTAGAAGTGCGGGTAGGTGTCCGGATTCGCCACGTCCGACGAGAAGAAAACCGATGCCGTCACCGACTTGAGCTCGATATCGATGCCGGCCTTCTGCGCCGCCTGCTTGACGATCGCCTGGGTCTTCTGCCGTGGCTGGTTGATCGACGTCTGGTAGACGAACTTCAGCTTCTTGCCGTCCTTCTCGCGGATGCCGTCCGCCCCCTTCTTCCAGCCCGCCTTCTCCAGGATCTCGATGGCCTTGTCGACGTTGAACTCGTACTTCATCGTCTTCGACCGGAAGCGCTCCGGGTTGTTGAGGAAATTGGCCGTCGCCGGACCCGTCCGCCCGTAAATGTGCTTCTCGACCGAGTCCTTGTCCACCAGCAGCGCCAGGGCCTGGCGCACCGCAGGGTCAGACAGCGTGGGATGCTTGGTCTTGAGGCTCGACCGCTCGCCGTCCACTTCCTTCCACGGATCGGTGTTGTTGAGCTGGATGTGCTCGATGTTGCCGCCGGGGGAGATCACGACCCTGCCGCGGCCGCTCTTCTCGAGCCGCGACAGGATTTCGTCCTCGACCTGCATGTTCCAGGCGAAATCGTATTCGCCGGTCTGCAGGACGGCTCTGGCCGCCGAGACGGCGTCGCCGCCGCCCTTCATCTCGATGGCATCGAAGTACGGCTTGTTGGGCTGATGATAGTTCGGATTGATCGTACCCGTGACGAGGTCGCCCGGCTTGAATTCCTTGAACAGGTACGGGCCCGTGCCGACCGGTTTCAGGTTCGTCGGGGCTTCGCGCGACTTGGCGCCAATGTAGTCGGCGAACAGGTGCTTGGGAATCAGCGCGCCGCGCGCGCCGACGAAGGCGTCGGCCCAGAACGGAGTCGGCTTGGCGAATTTCACGACCACCGTGTGCGGGTCGATCTTCTCGACGACGATCTCGTTGTAGGAACCCGAGGTGGTCGCCGCCGTCGCGGGATCCTTGGCGTACTCCCAGTTGAAGACGACGTCGTCGGCCGTGAACGGCTTGCCGTCGTGCCAGGTAACGCCCTGCTTCAGCTTCCAGGTGACGGACTTGCCGTCGGCCGCCAGCGTGCCGTCCTCGCGGCTGGGAATGGCGGCCGCGAGCTTGGGCTTCAGGTTGCCCTCAGGGTCCCATGCCGCCAGCGGTTCGTAGAAGAGGCGGCTGCCGTCCTGGTCCTTCGTTCCCACCGCGAAGTGCGGGTTGAGCAGCGTCGGCCCCTGCCACCAGAGGATCTTCAAGGTGCCGCCGCCGCCGCGCTTGGTCGGCTTGTACTCGGAGGCCGATTGCGCCATCGCCACGCCCGAGAAGGCCAGCAGCTGGCTGGCGAGCGGTGCCGTGATCCCCACCGCCATCATCCGCTGCACGAAGCCGCGTCGCGACAGGCTGCCGACCTTCACCTGACCGATCAGTCGGCGCAGTTCACGTTCGTTCATCTGGAGCTCCCGTCACCCTGTTTCTGAGCCGTTCCCGTATGGACGCTCTCGCTATCCTGCAAGATGCGTGCAATCCTCAATCAGAACAGGCTGTAACGCGGCCGTCAATGACGACGCGTGCAGCGTGGAAGGGGGATGCGATGGCTTGGATCTATCTGGTGCTGGCAGGAGTATGCGAGATCGGCTGGCCGGTCGGCCTGAAGCTCGGCTGGACCGACCAGGGCGCACGGCCGGCCTGGATCCTGTTTGCCATCGTCGCCATGTCGGCGAGCGGCGCGCTGCTTTTGTGGGCACAACGAACCATTCCGATGGGCACCGCATACGCCGTCTGGACAGGGATCGGCGCCGTGGGCGCCTTCACGGTTGGAATCCTCTTCTTCGGCGACAGCGCCTCCACGATGCGCTTCGTCTCGATCTGCCTGATCGTGGCCGGGATCGTGGGGCTGAAACTCGCCTGAGGAGACACGACGGATGCGCATGAAGAACAAGGTCGCCCTGGTGACGGGCGCCGCCGGCGGCATGGGCGCGGCAACGGCCCGCCTGTTCGCGCGAGAAGGGGCCGAGGCGGTCGTGGTCGCCGATATCCTCGATGCGGACGGCAAGGCCGTGGTCAAGGACATCGAACAGGCCGGCGGCACCGCTCTGTACCTTCCTCTCGACGTCACCGACGAAACGGCATGGAAAGCCGCGGTCGACAAGACCGTGGCCGCCTATGGCGGGCTCGACGTGCTGGTGAACAATGCCGGGATTTCGGGCTCGGCGGAGCAGGATCTCTATGACACCGACGCCTGGAACCGCCTGATGGCCATCAATGCCACCGGCGTCTTCCTCGGCATGAAGTACGGAATCGCCGCCATGCGGCGGCGGGGCAAGGGGTCGGTGATCAACCTCTCCTCGATCTCCGGTATCGTCGGTCAGGGCTACATCCATGTCGGCTACAACGCCTCGAAGGGTGCCGTGCGGCTGATGACCAAGGCCGCCGCCGCCCAGCACGGAAAGGAAGGAATCCGCGTGAATTCGGTGCATCCCGGCCTGATGCCGCCCATGCGCACGTCGGGCCGCACGGCCGACCCCGAAGCCCGGGCGAAGACGCTGAAGGGCGTCCCGATGGGCCGCGCCGGCGACGTCGACGAGGTTGCCTATGCCATCCTGTTCCTGGCCTCGGACGAATCGTCCTACGTGACCGGCGCCGAGCTCGTGGTCGACGGCGGCTGGACCGCGGTCTGATGGCGGACGAGGCGAAGCCGCCCGTCGTCATCGAGCCGTGGCAGGTGCTGGAGTCGAAGTACTCCTATCGCGACCGCTGGCTGGCCGTCCGCAGCGACACCGTGCGCGTGCCCAACGGCACCATTCTGGCGCCCTATCACACGATCGAATTCCCCGAATGGGTATGCGCGGTGGCGCTGACACCGGCCAACGAGATCGTTCTGATCGAGGAGTACCGGCACGGTGTAGGACACCCCTCGATCGAGCTGCCGTGCGGGACGCCCGACCATGAGGGCGAAGACGTGCTGGCCGCCACGAAGCGCGAACTTCTGGAGGAGACCGGCTTCGCTGCCGACGAGTGGCACGCGCTGGGCTCGGCGAGCGCCAACACCGCCCGCCAGAACAACCGCGTGCACGCCTTCCTGGCATTGGATGCCCGCAAGGTGGCCGATCCGCATACCGACCCCGGCGAAATCATCCGCACACACCTCATCCCCTGGAGGAAGTTCGTCGCCGACCTCGAGGAAGGCCGGGTGGAGATTCCGGGCCTGCATCTCGCCGCCCTGTGGCAGCTCGGCGTATTCGCGCGCAGGTCGCGACACCCTCGCCTGCAGGCGCTCGGCCTCTAATCCGCCGCCTGCATCGAACGATAGCGCGCCGCCGCGCGTGACTGCCGGAAGTTCGGGAGCATCGCCATCCGCGCCGCCGAAAAGGCCTCCCATTGACCGGCATCGGGCAGCGGCGGAATTGTCACGATCTCCTTGCGATCGAAACCCACGAGGGCTGCATCGACGAGTTCGTCCACTTCCATCAAGCCAGGGATCGCATTCACATCGCGGCCGGCATGGCCCCAGATCTCCGTACGGGTGGCGCCGGGCAGGACAGCCTGCACATAAACGCCGTGCGGCCCGAGCTCGGCCTGCAGCGACTGCGACAGGGTGAGGACGAAGGCCTTGGTGGCCGGATAGACGCCGGGGAACACCTCCGGCGCCAGGGCCAGCACGGAAGCGACGTTGACGATGGTCCCCTCACCCTCGGCGGCGAAGCGCGGGGCAACGGCGGCCGCGAGCCGCGTCACCGCCGTGACGTTGAGACCGATCAGCCTTTCGATGGCGTCGAGGTCCGGATCCGCGAAACCGCCGGGGATCGTGGTGCCGGCGTTGTTGATCAGGATGCCGATCCGGGCATCGGCCTTGAGGCGCGCTTCCACGCGGGCACGCGCCGAAGCGTCGTTGAGGTCGGCGGGCAGCACCTCGACGTCGACACCGGCTTCGCCGCGCAGACGCCCGGCGAGCGCCTCCAACTTCGCCGTGTCGCGCGCGACAAGGACGAGGTCGTGTCCGCGGCGCGCCAGCCGATCGGCATACACCGCGCCGATGCCGGAAGAGGCGCCCGTGACGAGAGCCGCACGCTTGTTCATCGAAGTCTCCTTTACAAACAGGTTGACCGTCATCTATTCACTTAAATGACGAACGTCATGTTTATTTTTCTCGGGGTGTCCCAGGAGAGCTTCATGCGAGTGACACGGCAACAGGCGGCGAGGAATCGCGGACGGATCGTGGCGGCCGCGGCACGCCTGTTTCGCGAGAGGGGTTTCGACGGCGTGGGCGTCGACGCCATCATGCGCCATGCGGGCCTGACACACGGCGGATTCTACGGTCACTTCGCCTCCAAGGACGCCCTGGCAGCGGAGGCGACCGCGCGCGCGCTGGATGACAGCATGCGCTGGCAGGATGGCCTTGGCAGCCTCCATGAACTCCTGTTGCAGTATCTCTCGATGCGCCACCGGGAGGATCGCGCGAAGGGCTGCCCTGTCGCCGCGCTGGGCGGCGACGTCGCGCGGCAAGGCCCCGCGGCGCGGCTTGTCCTGACGGCCGGCATCAGGGCGCAAGTGTCGAGGATCGCCGGTCTGCTGAAGAGCGGCACGCCGAAGGCGCGGCGGCGCCAGGCGATCGCCACCTATGCGGGGATGGTGGGAGCGCTCGTGCTTGCCCGCGCCGTCGCCGAACCTGCCCTCGCCGAGGAGATCCTGGCGGCAACGCGAGACACGTTCGGCGAGGAGCACGCCGCCTGAGACATGGCGGGCAACCGGCTGCAGGATGAAGGATGAGGCAAGCTGCCGCTTTCGTGCGCGCCCGCTTCGTGTCTTAATTACCCTGTGCTTCGCGAAGGCCCTCCCGACAAAGGCTGGCGTGCGGCGGCCCTCGCCGCGGCCCTGTTTGCGATCACGCTCAATTTCCTCCAGCCGCTCGCCCATGCCGCCTTGATGCGCGGCGGCGCGCCGGCCAACTGGGCGACCTTGTGTCTTCCCAGCACCGGCGACGACGAGCAGAACCCTCCGGCCGCCGGCCAACTGCACGAGTGCTGCCTCGGCCTCGCGCACGCGCCGACCCTTGCCGAGCCGTCGGCCTTCTTCGTCGTGCTCGAAAGGCCGAGCACCCTCGAACGGCCGCGCCAGGCCGCCGAGGTGCTGACCAGCGTCGGCATCCGTGACGGGCCCAGCCAACCGCGAGCGCCTCCCTTCCTCACCTGACGCCTTGCATCACGACGCACCTCGCCGTGCGTCGCGTTCGTTCGTCTTCGTGGGGAGAATTGCATGCTGTCCGTTCGTGCGGCGACATTTGCCGCCTTTGCCGGCCTGGCCTTCCTTCCGGCCCTGGCCAAAGCTCAAGACACGCCACCTGCCGGAGGAGATCCTGCGGCCGCCGGAACGCCACCGCCGGTGGCCCTGCCGGCCATCACCGTCAGCGCCGGCCGCGGCTCCAGCCTGGACAATCTCGATGTCAGCACGACAGTCCTGACGCGCGAGCAGATCCAGGCACGGCCGGAAACCGGCGTCGACCAGATCGTCAACCGGATTCCCGGCGTCTGGCTGCCCAACATCCCGACAGGCCAGCTCCACCCGACCGCCCAGCCGGTCAACATCCGCGGCTTCGGAACCAGCACCACCATCAACACGCTGGTGATGGTCGACGGCGTCCCGATCAACGACCCCTACTTCCGCACCATCAACTGGAGCGCCATTCCCAAGAACTCGGTGGACCGCATCGAGGTGATCCGCGGCGGGGGCGCCACCAGCCTGTGGGGCAACATGGCCATGGGCGGCGTCATCAATATCGTCACCCGCGAGCCGGCAAAGACCGGCGCGTCGGCAGACGTGAGCTACGGCAGCTACAATACGGCAAACGCCGAGGTCGCCGGGGGCGCGATCGTGAACGACAAGGTCAAGATCGGCATGAGCTACAATCACGGCCAGAGCTCGGGCTACAACCTAACGCCCGCCCAGTACCAGAACCGCAATCTCGTGCCGACCGCTTCCAAGGCCGACAACGTCGCCGCCAGCGTGTTCCTCACGCCCAGCGACAAGCTGAAGGTCTTCGCCAAGGGCTACTGGAACCAGACCTGGGAGGACGGGCTGGTCTGGACATATGCGCACAACAACTGGTCGACCTACCGCCTCCTGCTGGGCGGCACCTACCAGATCGACGACCAGTCCTCGATCAACGCCAGCGGCTGGATCGCGGGCGGCTCCTTCGGCACCATCAATGTGGCGAGCGGCGCCTATACGCTGAACAACATCAACGCAACCAACCAGTTCGTCAGCCAGATCGAAGCCTCGCCCAACGCCGACCAGGGCGGCTCGGTCTTCTACGAGGCGAACTTCGGTCCGTTGCGCGAGGTCAAGATCGGCGTCGATGCGCGCCGCATGCTGGTCACCGACTACAACAATCTCTTCGCCAGCGCGTCGGCGAACCCTACGACGTTCGTCGTCAACGGCGAGCACCGGCTTCAGGGCATATTCGGCCAGGGCACATACCGCTTCAGCGGCGTACCGATCGACATCACCGTGGGCGTGCGTGGCGACTTCTGGCAGGCCATCAACGCCAGCGTCCTCACCCAGAATTCCAGCACCTTGAACGTCGTTCCCAACGCCAGCGCGGCGAGCTTCGATCCGCGGGTTGGTCTCAAGTTCTACGCCAGCGACGAGCTGACGCTGCGTGGCGCGATCTACCGCAACTTCTCCGCGCCCGGCATGAACCAGATGTACCGCGTCTTCGCCAGCGGGACGGGCTACACGACGATCAACCCGAACCTGCAGCCGATGACCAACTTCGGCCAGGAGATCGGCTTCGACTTCGACTGGAAAGGCGTCACCATCTCAGGCACCTACTTCAACAACAACCTGAACAACTTCATCGACTACATCACCGTGTGCAACGCCAATCCCGTCTGCGCCGCGCCCTATATCACGGCCGCGGGACTGAGCCCCGCCTTCACGACGGTGCGGCAGTACCAGAACGTGGGCAACGCCACCTTCCAGGGTTTCGAGCTGATCGCCACCTGGCAGCCGGTCGAGCAGCTCCGCCTGATCGGAAGCTTCACCAACACCGTGGCCTATCTCACCAGCTCGACGAACCCGACCCTGGTGCGCACCGGCGTTCAGCTCGGCCAGGTCCCCAACTACATGTTCACGGCCGGCGTCGAGTGGCGGCCCATCGAGAATCTGGTCTTCACCGCCACGCTGAAGTCCTTCCCGCAATACTGGAACGATACCAATCACACGACCCTGAACGACGGTGCCACGCTGATCGACCTGGGCTTGCGCTGGGCGCCGGTCAAGGACGTCGACATCTATGGCAGCATCCAGAACCTGACGAACGTCCAGTACCTGGCGCAGGGCTACACGCGCACATCGTTCGAAGGGTCGACCATCAATGCCTCTGCGATCCCGCAGCTCGGCATGCCGCTGACCGCGATCGCCGGTATGAAAGTGAGGTTCTGATGCATCGCCTGGCGATCGCGTCGGCCGTGCTGGTCCTGCTGGGCGGCGTTGCTGCCGCCCAGCACCATCATGGCAAGCCCGCGCCTGCTCCGGAGCCTTTCACCGCGTCCCCCGCCTTCGCCCCGGACGGGACGCTGTGGCTGGCAAGGCCCAAGGACGGGCGGGTCTTCGTGATGAAGTCGGCCGATCTCGGCCACAGCTTCTCGACGCCGGTCGCGGTGACGCCCGAGCCGATGAACCTGGATTGGGGCCCGGATGCCCGTGCCCGCATCGCCGTCGACCCGAAGGGCGGCCTCATCGTCACCTTCGCGATCTTCCAGGACAGGAACTTCAACGGACGCGCATTCTTCGCGCGCTCCCGCGACAACGGTGCGACCTTCACGCGCCCGCAGCCGATCACGCCGGACGCGACCAGCCAACGGTTCGAGACCGCCGCCGTCGATCCCGCCGGCCGCGTGTTCGCCGCCTGGATCGACAAGCGCAATGCGGCGCGGGCCCGCGCGTCCCATCAGGTCTATCCGGGCGCCGCCCTGGCCTTCGCCTGGGAGGACGGCGACGGCAGCTTCGGCAATACCTCGATCGCGCTCGACAACACTTGCGAATGTTGCCGGCTTGGCATCGCCTTCGAAGGCCCGGGGCGCCCGGCGGTCGTGTTCCGGAACATCTTCCCGGGCTCGGTGCGCGACCACGCGGTCCTGAGCTTCCGCAATCCGACTGCGCCCGGGCCGTTGCGCCGCGTGAGCGTCGACGACTGGCGGATCGATGCCTGCCCGCATCACGGGCCGACGATCGCGATCGCGCCGGACGGCAGCCAGCACGTCGCGTGGTTTACCGACGGCGCCGCCCGCAAGGGCCTCTTCTACGCCCGCGCCGACGGCGCGGACGCACCGTTCGGGCCGCCCCGCGCGCTTTCGTCGCCGGACCGGCAGCCGTCGCGGCCCTACCTGCTGGACGGCCATGGTGCGCTGCACCTCGTGTGGAAGGAGTTCGACGGCGACAAGGTGGCGGTGCGCTGGCAGAAGAGCGCCGACGCCGGCCGGAGCTGGAGCGCCGCACGCACGGTGGCCGAGACATCCGACGCCTCCGATCATCCAATGCTGGTCGCCGACGGCACGCGTACCTACCTGTCGTGGCTCACGGAGGCGGAAGGCTATCGCCTGATTCCCCTGGAGGGCCGTCCATGAGGCTGTCGATCATTCTCGCCGCACTGCTGACCGTGGTCGGCGTCTGGACTGCACAGGCCGAGACACGGCCTTTCCAGCGCGGAAGCTGGGAGAAGCTCCGCGCGGCCCATGCCGGCCGGCCCACCGTCATCCATTTCTGGGGCCTCACCTGCGGCCCATGCCTGGTCGAGCTGCCGGAATGGGGCAAGCTGAGGGCGGCACGCCCCGATCTGCATCTGGTGCTCGTGGCGGCGGACCCGCTGCCGCAGGACCCCGAGCGCCTCGAGGCGACGCTGGCCCGGGCCGGCCTTGCCGCAACCGAAAGCTGGAGCTTCACCGACCGCTTCTACGAACGCCTGCGCTATGAGATCGATCCCAGCTGGGCGGGCGAGCTGCCGCGCACGGTGATGATCGATCCGGCCGGCAGGTCCACCGTGCTGCCGGGCGTCGCCGACCTCGCGCTGGTCAGGGCCTGGCTCGACGCACAACCCAAAACCCCTTCGTCCAGAACCAACTGAGGAGTCCACATCATGACCAATCGTCTTGCGACCTTTGCCCTGCTTCTCGTGGCGACACTTGCCTCGGCCGCGTCGGCACACGACTACAAGATCGGCTCGCTCGAGATCGACCATCCCTGGACGCGGGCCACGCCGCCCACCGCCAAGGCCGGGGGCGGCTTCCTGACCATCACCAACAAGGGCACGGCGCCGGATCGGCTGATCGCCGCGCGCAGCCCGGCATCTGACAAGGTCGAGATCCACGAGATGAAGATGGACGGCAACGTCATGCGCATGCGCGAGTTGGAGAAAGGCCTCGAGATCCCGCCGGGTGCGACCGTGGCGCTGAAGCCCGGCGGCTTCCATATCATGTTCATGGGCCTCAAGGCGCCCTTCGCGAAGGACGCCAAGGTTCCCGTCACCCTCGTGTTCGAAAAGGCCGGCAGCATCGACGTGGTGCTGGCGGTCCAGGAGATGGGCGCCGCGCAGCCGAGCCACGGAAAGCACTGAGAGGAAGCCATGCCATCATTGGGTTCTTCGGAGCGGACGCTGATCCGGGCATCGCTCGTCAATGGCGGCCTTGGCGCCGCCGCCGGTGGCCTCGCAGGCGGGATCACCGGTGTCCAGATCGGACTGATCGCCGGCGTCCTGCTTGCCGTGCTGCCGGTCGCCCTGCATCTGCTGTCGGGCTGGTTGGCCAGGCCGGACGCCCTTCCCCGCTTCATAGGCCATGAGATCGGCGCGACGGCGGTGCGGGCGGCAGCTCTCGTCGTCATGCCCGCCGCCCGGGCGCTCGATGCACTCTCGCGATGGCTGGAGGTCCCGGCACTGCTTCTGCGCTTCCTGGCCGATGTGCTGCTTTCGGCAGGCCGCGCCGCGACATCGGCGATCTGGGGCGTCGTCTCGACGCCTCTCGGGCTGGCCAATCTGGCCGCCCTCGCCGCCATCGCGGTCAATCTGACCCGCTTCGATTTCGCGGGGCCGGTGGCCTTCCTCGGCCTCGGCATGCTGATCCTGATGCTGCTCGTCAACGAGAACGAAAGGCGCGACGCGGCGAACGCCGACGAGTAGCACTGCCATGCCGATGCGGGCGGCCGGATGACGGGCTACAGCACCTGCAGCAGCACCCAGGCGATCATGGCCATGCCGATCACCGACACGAACCAGACGAGCGTGCGCAGCCACGGAACGCCGACGACATAGATGACGGCATAAGCCAGCCGGCTCCAGAAGAAGATCATCGCGCCGGTCGCCGTCGTGGCATTGGCCTTGCCCGCCACGGCGGCGATCAGCACCAGGGCGGCGAACAGCACGAGACTCTCGATCATATTGGCGTGCGCGCGCTTGGCTCGGCCGGCCCAGCCGGTCATCGCGGGCAGTCCCTCGCGGTTGCCGGCGAGGACCGGCAGCCCGACCTGCTGATTGGCCCCCGTGGCGGCGATCAGCATCTGGACGAAGCACAGAATGGTCGACAGCAGCAGGTACGTCAGATCGGGCGACATGGCGGTTCTCCCCGGTTCACCTGGTCCCGAACAGGCGGTCGCCTGCATCGCCCAGGCCGGGAACAATATACCCGTGATCGTTGAGCTTGGCATCGATCGCCGCCGCGAAGACGGGCACGTCCGGATGGACTTCCGCGAAGGCCCGCGCACCCTGTTCCGAGCCCAGGATGCAGATGAAGCGGATGCGCTTGGCGCCCGATTCCTTGAGCCTGTCGACCGCCGCGATCGCGGAATGGGCCGTCGCCAGCATCGGATCGCAGACCAGCACGTCACGGTCGGAGATGTCGGGCGGGATCTTGAAATAGTACTCGACCGCCTGCAGCGTCCGTGGGTCGCGATAAAGGCCGACATGCCCAACACGCGCCAGCGGCACCAGGTCGATGATGCCTTCCGCCAGCCCCAGCCCGGCTCGCAGGATTGGCACGACGACCAGCTTCTTGCCCTCGAGCAACGGCGCCTTCATCGCCTCGATCGGGGTGGCGATCTCGCGCTCGACCAGCGGCAGGTCCTTCGTCGCGTCGTAGCCCAGCAGCAGCCCCATCTCCCGCAGCAGGCGGCGGAAATTCGTGCTCGACGTCTCCTTGTCGCGCATCTTGGTGAGCTTGTGCTGCACCAGCGGGTGGCTGACGACATGGATCGAGTGTGGCAAGGACATCTTCATTCTCCCCCAAGATCAGAACACGGTACCGTCGCTGGCGATGGCGATGGGCGGGCCGCCTCCCGGGCGACGCTCGGCCGCCAGAGCCCGGCCGGCGAACCAGGTGCCCGCCTCCAGCACCTTGACCAACGGCAATCGCTCCGCGTCGAGGCCGAGATGCGCACGCACGTGGGCGGCGACACGGTCGAGCAGTGCCACCGTCAGCGCGCGCCACTCGACGATCGGCTCGTCGCCGACGGCGAACGTGTCTTCGAGCAGCGCCCGCTGCTTGGGCCTCAAGGCGCCGGCATCGATCAGCAGCCCGCCATTGCGATACTCCGGCAGACCGGTCAGCCGATCCAGGCCCACCACCTCCAGGCCCGCATCCTGCAGCGGCTCGACGAGCGAGTACGACAGCCACTGCGAGAGCTTGTGGAAGGGCACGTAGCCGATGGCGGCGTGCTGCCAGACATCACCCAGCGGCGACGGCCAGATCGGCGACAGCTTGTCGAGCACGGCGGCAAAGATCGATTCTGCCGCCACCTCGGGCGCCGAGACGATGTCGAACAGGGCCCCGGGCCGCTCCAGACCGATGCCACCGAGCTTGCGCAGCAGCTCGGCGCGGCCCTCGAGCCCCAGCAGGGCATTGTGCGCCTTGACCTGGAACCCCATGGCGATGTCCATCGGCGTAAGCTTCGCAAGCCGCTCGGCATCGACGCGCAGGGGATCGCCTTTGGGGTCGCGGCTGAAAGCGCCGTTCGCGAACATGTGGAAGCTCGCCACGCCGAGCCCCTCGGAGCGCGCATAGGTCTCGCCCGTACCGGGCTCGCGATACGACCACGCGGCGCCGGCGCCCGCGTCGAGCAGGACGGAAACGACCGCGAGGTCGATGCGGCGGCGGGCGATCTCCTCCCGCGGCAGGTTTGCCAGGCGTTCGGCGAGTGCCGTCCATCGATCTCGGCCGCCAGCCTCGAAGTGCCGCCAGCGCGAATGGAACGGAATGGTGGCCGGGTTCGGAAATCGGCGGCGCGTGACGTCGAGCGTCGCCTGCACGGCTGCTTCCAGGCCGTTGGCATCGAGGGCGAACCAGCCCGACCGGCCGTCCTCGACATACTTGAGCATCTTCTCCGCTCGCTCGCGGATGGCCGCGGGCGTGCGCAGATAGGCGGCGGAATCGCCGCCGACAGAAGCGTCGGTCACTCGTCGAGGCCCCGCCCCTTCGCCTTGGCGAGCTCGTCCACCGCCGGCTTCTTCGGCGTGAAGTAGCCCGCCGCCTTCTTGGCATCCATCTCGACCTGGGCATCCGCCGGGATCAGCTCCTCCGGGATCGGCACCTGCTCGACGACCTCGATGCCCTGCGCGCGCAGCGCGTCGGATTTCATGTTGCTCATCGACGCGAAGCGGTCGATGCGCGAAATGCCCAGCCAGTGGAACAGGTCGGGCATCAGCTCCTGGAAGCGCATGTCCTGCACGCCGGCGACGCATTCGGTGCGATTGAAGTACTGCGCTGCCGAATCACCCCCGGGCTGCCGCTTCCGGGCATTGTAGACCAGGAACTTGGTCACTTCCCCCAGGGCCCGTCCTTCCTTGCGATTGTAGATGACGACCCCGACGCCGCCCTTCTGCGCCATCTCGATGCAGATCTCGATGCCGTGCGCCAGATAGGGACGGCAGGTACAGATATCGGACCCGAACACGTCCGAGCCGTTGCACTCGTCGTGGAGGCGGCAGGCAATCCTCGTCTCCGGCCTGCCGAGCTGGCTGACGTCGCCGAAGAAATAGATCGTCGCGCCGCCGATCGGCGGCAGGAACAGCTCGAGGTCAGGGCGCGTCACCAGTTCCGTGTACATGCCGCCGGTGTGCTCGAACAACGTGCGGCGCAGGTCCGCTTCCTTGACGCCGAAGCGCTCCGCGATGCCCGGGAGCCACCAAACCGGCTCGACGGCAGCCTTGGTTACCCGGACGTCACCGCTCGGAAGGAGGATGCCGCCATTGTCGGGTTTCAGGCGCCCGGCGGCGACCGCGTCCCGGATCTCCGGCATGTGCACGTGGGCCTTGGTGATGGCGATGGTCGGCCGGATGTCCCACCCGGCGGCCAGCTTGTCGGCAAACACGTCGGCCACCATGTGGCCCCAGGGATCCAGCGACACGATCTTCTTGGGATCGAACCAGCTGTCGAACGGTCCGATCGCCTCGGCCGGGGAGGTGTTCGTGAAATCGGGCCGATGCCCCGGCTTCAGCTCCTGCGCGGCGATGGCCAGCGCACGATAGATGCCGTAGCTGCCGGAATGAACGCCGATCGCGTTGCGCTTGGACGGATCGGCCACGGTCCCAACGACAGGCCCCCGGATCTTGGGATCGGGGGCACCCCAGATCACCGGCGGTGCCGCTTGGCCGCCCTGCGCTGGGTGGGTGTTCAGTCTGATGTGGGCCATGTGCTTTCCAAGTGCGATTCGCCGGAAAGCGAGCTAGTTTACAGTTGCTCGATGACGAAGGGAAGAAGCGGAAAAACCCCGATTTCCGTCACTTGGGCATCGTGCGGCCTGCCCTCGACGCGCTGGATACGATGCGGGCCAGCACCTCGGCCTCACCAACCGGCGATCCCGGTCTGCCAACCTTCCGGCCCTTGAGCGCACCGGCCTCGAATGCCGCGACCACGGCTCCGTGCACGTAGGAGGTGCGGCAAACCGTCGGGGTGTTGGCGAGGGTCTGGGCGACCTCTTCGACGACCGCCCGCACCTGGCGACGACGCTCCTTCTGAGAGGACGCAGGTTCCGTGGCCGCAAGCGCCCGCAGGGCGGCCGCCGAGGCCACAAGGGTCCTGAAATCCTTCAGCGAGATCCGCGCGCCGGCCACGTCGTGCAGGAAGGCATTGACGTCGTCCGCCCGCACCGGCCGCGCCTCTCCGTCCTCGTCGCGCCATTGGAAGAGACGGCGTCCGGGCACGGCGAGCAGGTCCCGCACGGCCGAGTGAAAGCGGCGACTCTTGACCTCCTTCGTGACGACCTTGCCGCCCTTCCCGCGAAAGGTGATGCGGACGATCCCGTTTCGACACAGCGCGACGTTCGACTTGAGCAGGGTCGTGGCGCCGCGCGTACCACGCTCCCGGGCATATTCCTCGCTACCGGCGCGGATCGCGGTCAAGCTCACGAGATCGACGACGCACGCAGCGACGAACCTGCGGTCCGAGGGGCTGGCCGACATGCATCGGGCGACGGCCCGCCGGATGGCCGGCAACGCCTTGGCGAGTCCGGCAAGCCGACGGGCCTTGAGCGCCTCACGCACTTCCGCCCACTTGGGATGATATCGGTACTGCAGCCTGCCGGCCGCGTCCTCGCCGATCGCCTGCAGATGCGCCCGCGGATCGGCGGCGTAGCGCACGTTGGAATAGGCGGGAGGCACGGCCAGTGCCTTGAGGCGCGCCATCTCCACGGGATCCCGCACGGGTCGCCCCTCTGCATCCAGGAACAGGAACCCCCGGCCGCAGCGCCGGCGCTGCATCCTCAATGCGTCGGGACCGACCAGGGTAAGCCCCTTCTCGGTGGCCAGTCGGGCGACCAGGGTATGGCGCGGCATGGCGCTCCAACGGCGATGCGCACGGCCGCGTTGCACCGGCAGGACAGCGCATTTTTTGGCGCAACCGACGGAGGCGGCGGGCGTTCTAGATCAGTGGGGGTGAAGGCCGGCCGCGGCTGGGCGAAGTGGGAATGCTGAAGCGAAGCCGATCGAAGGAGACCATCACGGCCCAGGGCGATCGTTTCCGCCTCTTGGTGGATGCCGTCACCGACTACGCCATATACATGCTCGATCCCTCCGGTATCGTGACCAGCTGGAACCCGGGCGCGGAGCGCATCAAAGGATACCGGGCATCGGAAATCCTGGGCCGGCATTTCTCTGCCTTCTACGAACCTGCCGATCGGGATGCGGGCCTCCCCGAGCTGGCGCTCAAGACGGCGCAGACGCGCGGAAAGCTCGAAGCCGAAGGCTGGCGCGTGAGGAAGGACGGGACGCGGTTCTGGGCGTTCGTCATCGTCCACGCAATCCACGACGAGCATGGCCGGCTGGTGGGCTTCGCGAAGATCACGCGCGATCTGTCCGAACGCAAGGCCGCGGAAGATAAATTGCGGCGCAGCGAGGAGCTTTTTCGCCACCTTGTCGAAGGCGTCAGCGACTATGCCATCTACATGCTCGATCCCGGCGGCATCGTGAGCAACTGGAACGCCGGCGCGCAGCGGATCAAGGGTTACGGGCCCGAGATCGTGGGACAGCATTTCTCGATCTTCTATACGCCGGAGGACCGTGCCCGGAACGAGCCGGCGCGCAGCCTCGGCATCGCCGAACGGGACGGCCGCTTCGAAGCCGAGGCCTGGCGGGTCCGCCGCGACGGGACGCGCTTCTGGGCGAACGTCGTCATCGATGCCATCCGAGATCCCGACGGACGGCTGCTGGGCTTCGCCAAGATCACGCGCGACATCACGGAACGTCGCGAGGCCGAGCTGGCGCTCGAGCGGACGCGCGAAGCGCTCCTGCAGGCCCAGAAGCTCGAGGCTATCGGAAAGCTGACCGGCGGCGTCGCCCACGACTTCAACAACCTGCTGACCGTGGTGATCGGCAGCCTCGAGCTGCTGCGCCGCTACCTGCCTGACGCCGATCCACGCGTCACCCGTCTGCTGGACAACGCCATGCAGGGCGCACAGCGGGGCGCCACCCTGACGCAGCGCATGCTGGCATTCGCGCGGCGACAGGAGATGGACCTGCAGCCGGTGGACCTCATCGAGCTGACGCACGGCATGCGCGACCTGCTGCAGCGGTCCATCGGTCCGCAGATCGCGATCGAGACGCGCTTCCCGCTGACCCTGGGAATCGTGCAGGCCGATGCCAACCAGTTGGAGACGGCCCTGCTCAATCTGGCGGTGAATGCGGCCGATGCCATGCCTCAAGGCGGAACGTTGATCATCTCCGGTCGCAACGAAAGCGCGCCGGACGACGGCAGCCTGCCCGCCGGCCGGTATGTCCGGCTCATCGTCCAGGACACGGGCGAAGGCATGGATCAGGCAACGTTGGCACGCGCGACGGAGCCGTTCTTCACCACCAAGGGCATCGGAAAGGGCACGGGACTGGGGCTGTCCATGGTGCAGGGCATGACCGAGCAGCTCGGCGGCAAGCTCGTCCTGAAGAGCCGTGCCGGCGAGGGAACGTCCGTCGAGTTGTGGCTGCCTGCCGCCACCGCATCCGACGCCGCGCAAGAGGAGGCAGCGGGTACGACCCCGTTGCCCGCAAGTCCACCTCTGAAGGTGCTCGCGGTGGATGACGACCCGCTTGTCCTCGCCAACACGCGGGTCATGCTGGAAGACCTTGGCCATACCGTCCTTGCCGCGACGTCGGGCCAGCAGGCGCTTGCGCTTCTCGAGCGGACGTCGGGAATCGAGCTCGTGATAACCGATCATGCCATGCCGAGAATGACCGGGGCCGAGTTGCTCACCGCCATTGCAGGCCGGCATCCGCGAATGCCGGTCATCCTGGCATCGGGATTCGCGGAACTGCCGTCGGGAACGGAAGCGGGCGAAACGCGCCTTGCGAAACCCTACGACCAGCAGGCCCTCGCCAACGCGATTGCGAACGCCCTGGCTTCCCACGCAGTATGACCAGGGATCCAGCTCGCGGTCGTTGAGACACCGTCGCGAGCACAGCACGGAGGACGTTATGGCGGACCTGTTTCCGACGACCGAAGAAGCCGTCAAGGACCAGAAGAAGGACGAGGCGGCGGCGGGGAAGATCAGCATCGTCAGCCATCTTGGGCCGGACTCCTTCGAGCCTGACGGACTGCGCCCCTTCTTCGAGTATCGGCGACTGGGGCTGGAGGAACTGACGGACGGCCGTGTCGGGGCCCATGTGATTCGCGCGAGGCCGGGTCAGCATCCGGATGCGCCGCACCATACCCATGCGCTCGAATTCCAGTTCATCTATGTGCTGAAGGGCTGGGCAATCTTCGAGTATGAAGGCTTCGGCGAACATCGACTGGAAGTCGGATCGACGGTCTACCAGCCGCCAGGAATCAAGCACAGGGAGATCGCCCACTCCGACGACTTCGAGGTGCTCGAGATCACGATGCCGGCGAACTTCGAAACCCGCACCGCCGGGTAGCGAACGACGTCCGTCTCTTGATTCTGCAGCATTCGTGGCATTGCTGAAAAATGCATTGGATGCCACTGTGACAGCATGAATCGTCGAGTCGTCCTCTTCATCCCCTTCGTTCCGTTCCTTTCTTCTGCTGTCCGGGCACAGTCGGCCGAACCGTTGCCGCCGATGTCGACCATCACCTTCGCGCCCGGCGCCCGGACTTCTGTCGTGAAAGGCCACCTGTCACCGGGGGGTCGCTTCCCCTACTACGTCGCCGCCAAAGCAGGTCAGACGATGACCGTCACAGCGGCTTCCGGGGCCGGAACGGTCACTTTCCAGGTCTTCGGCCCGGACGCCGTCCTCGCTCGCGCCCGCGACGGCATGGCCCTGGTGCACGGTCGCACCCTTCCGGACGCAGGTCCCACCGATGACGCACGGGCATGGATCGGCGCCATTCCCCGCGACGGCAACTACCTGATCCTCGTCGGAATGGCCGCCAACGCAAGCGCGGCTGGGCCCTACACACTCGAGGTGGCGCTCCAATAGATGGCTGCGCCTCCAGCCCCTTGCTTCGGACGTCCATGCCGGGCGAATCTCGCGAGATCATTGGCTGGAGGGTGAATGCAGTTCGGATGGCTTACGCTTGGCCTTTCACCTTCGCCCCACGAGGATGGCCGGCGGATCGACGACCTCATCGAGCAGGCCTGTGCAGCGGAGCGACTGGGATTTGCCGACATCTGGCTGACAGAACACTACTTCACCGGCGAGAGCGTGTACTGCGATTCGCTGATGTTCGCCGCGGCGCTCGCGATGAAGACCGAGCGGGTGCGCCTCGGCTTCGCCGTCGTGCAGATGCCGTTCCATCATCCCGTGCGTCTGGCCGTCCAGCTTGCGTTGCTCGACAATCTCAGCAAGGGGCGAATCGATGTCGGGATCGGCAAGGGTACCGCCTACAACGAGTACGAGTTCGTCGGGCACGGCCTGCGCAGCCATGACAGCCGGGAGCGCATGGAGGAGGCCGTCGAGATCATCGAGCGCGCCTGGCGCGAATCGCCGCTGGACTATGACGGCAGGTTCCACAAGGTCCACATACCCGCCATCCGGCCGCGGCCGGTGCAGTTGCCCGGTCCGCCCCTCTGGCGCTCGGTGATCTCACCGGGCTCCTTCCGGGACTGTGGACGGCTGGGCGTGCCGATCCTCACGGCTCGCCTGCCGGTCGAAAGGATCAAGGAGCGTTGGGCAGCCTACGAAGCAGGCATCGACGAAGGCGGCCACGACGCGACGAAGAAGGCGCGCCTCCTCGCGCAGAGTGCATTGTGGCGCAACGTCTACGTCGCCGAATCGAACGCCCAGGCCGAAGAGGAGCTGGCCGGCCTGCTGACCGAGACGCGCGCCCACATGATGCATGTGCGCCGGGCCTACAATCCCGCGGACTTCACGCCGGAACCGGCTGCCCTGAACGCATGGACGGATCCCCGGGTGCCCGACTCGGAGGCTGTGCCCTTCGTGATGCGTTCCGGTTCTCTCTACGGAACGCCCGCGCGGGTGCGAGAACAGGTTGAGGAACTGCGCGACGCCGGGGTTCGACATCTCCTCTGCCAAACCGCCTTCGGAGCGATGGACCACGCCAGGACCATGGCATCGATGCGACGCCTGGGCGAAGAGGTCATGCCGGCCTTCCGGTCCTGAGGGAGGACGGTCCGGCCCGTCAGCACCCGCCGATTCGCTTGCCGCTCAGCACGCTCTTTCCCTTCACGGTCGTGCCCGCCTTGTCCGTGACCGTCAGTTGCCCCAGCCCCTCGTAGCTGTCGGGTTTGTAATTCACCTCGGCGTCCGCGGTGACGCCGGGAAGCTCGTCCGATGGCGGGCAGACGGTCCTCGCCTTGAAGACGCCGGGCTGCTTGGGACCAGGCGCGAAGGTGCAGCCGTGCTTCTCGAAGTCAGCGGGCGTCGGATAGAGCAGGCGCTCGAGGGTCGCCTCATTGGCCTTGATGCAGACCTGCTTCGACGTGGACGGCATGGGCTGGACGCCCTCGAGGGTGGTCTTGTCGGTCACCTCCCAAAGTCCGGCCTCGATAGCCGTCTGGGCGAAGGCCGACGCTGCCGGCAAGGCTGCGCAGAGCGCTAATGAAAGGACAAAGGACTTCATTGTCTGAGGGCTCTCCTGGTGCGCCGCCAAGATGCCGCATAAAACGCCTTTCGACTATCGCCGAACGCGCGCTAGGATGCCTCGTGGCCAATGCGCGGCCCGGCATGTTGGCTGGGAACCCAAGCCCGTCAAAATCGTTGTAGGCCGAATGTCCAGCGCCCCGCTTCAAGGAGCCGTCATCCTCATCGTGGAGGACGAAGCTCCGATTGCGCTCAATCTGGCTGCCGCCGTGCAGCGAGCCGGAGGGACGGTGGTCGGCCCGGTTGCAACGGTCGCCGCGGCGCAGGACGCCATGGCCGACAACCGGCTGGACGGCGCATTGCTCGACATCCGACTCAAGAACGAGACATCGTTCCCCATAGCGGACGTGCTGGCCGTGCTCGATATCCCATTCGTCTTCGTCAGTGGCCTGTCGAGCGCCCTGATGCCATATCCGCACCGCGAACGACCACTTTTCGACAAGCCCTATCAGACAGACGAGGTCATCGCGGCGTTGGCAAGACTGGTCACGGCGCCGCAGCGGTCTGATCGTCGAGCCAGCGACGCGCTCGCCTGAGATCGTCGAAGATCCTCATCGGCCGGTCGGCTGCAGCCGCCGCGCCGAGCATGCGGGCAGCCAGGTGGGCCTGCTCGCGAGAAGCCACGACGGCCAAGGCGCCCACTGCGCTCGCCCCGTGCTGTTGGCGGATTCGACTCGCCGCGGCCAGCAGCTCGTCCGCGGTCATGGCCGCTCGTGCCCGGGCGCCGTTGAACAGCTTCTTGTAGGGCAGCGCCCGCGCCTCCTCGACGGCCGCGAAGAACGCCATGGCGTCGGCCAGGGTCACGTCGCCTTCGGCCACGATCTCCACGGTCCGATGGTCTCGATCGATGGTCCAAGACAAAGGCATTCAGCGCCCCTGCGCATCCAGCCAGCGCCGTGCCGCCCGCGGATCCTGAAAGATCCGCAGCGGGCGGTCGGCGGCTGCCAGGGCGCCGAACAAACGTGCCAGTCCTTGCGTGTGATCCGCGTGAAGGACGATCGCCAACGCCCCCACCGGCCCTCGCGCATGATACCCGCGGACCACCGCACCGAGCGCGACCATGTCCTCGTCCGTCATGGACGTGGTGGCGTGTGCCCCGTCGAACAGCTTTCGATACGGAGCGGTACCGGCGGCGACAGCGGCTTCGAGGTAGTCTTCCATTTCACGCCGCGTCACGTCGCCGTCGCACACCGCGACGATCGTTTGCTGCTCATGATCGACTGTCCAAGAGATGGTCACGCGAAGCTCGGCGGCGGTTCCGAGCCAATACATTAGAGGGGTTTTCGCTCGGATGGAACCGCGGCCACCTCCGTCCGGGCGGCGACCGGCGAAGCACTGGCCGCAACCTCCCACGAAGGCGGACGTTGGCCTCCGGGTCTGCAATGATCAGCAAACACTCTCCACTCGGCGCACAAGAGCACGAACTCCTGCAAACGATTGCCAGGGCAGGAAAATGCTCGAGCGGACTGTTGTCGTCGACGCAGCGCCTGCGCTTCGAAATGCTGGGATTGATCGAAGATCGCGCCGACGGCGTGCGGCTGACCGAGCGCGGACGCGCCTTGGCTGCCGCTGCCGTCGAGGAGCAGCCGGCTCAGAAAGCAACCGAGCGCACGCCTCCGCGTGATCGCCGCGGCCGGCGGTTGGGCCTTCGCCGCCGCTCACCCTTCTGACGCGCCGGCGAAACCGCATTGCGGCGCGTCAGCCGCGTGGGCGGGGTACGGCGAGATCGGGCCAGCGCTTCACGATGATTGCCCGGGCGTCCCTCACCCGCGCATCCAGGATGCGCTCACCCTTGAAGGCGGAGGCCCCCGCAGCGTCCCCCAGCCGCGCCATGCGGACGGAACGCGGATCGAGCGCCAGCAGGATGGACGTCTGAGGTTCTCCGACGCAGCCCTGCGCCGGCACCTCCGGCAGCCGCTCCGGCGCAGCCCCTAGCCGCCCCATCTCCACGACAAGAAGGTCCTCGGCCTTCAATGCCTCCAGGGATGACGCGGCCTCCCCGTCGGCAAGCAGCACGAACCGGCGAGCGCCCGCCGCCCGAAGGCGACCCACCAGATCCAGCATCAGCGGGGTGCCAATGGCGGCTGAAAGGGCGGCGCTCGCCCCCGCCGAATACGCGGCGAGGTCGAGGACGGGCGCTGCGACGACCGGCAGCCGGTCGATCAGGCGCTGGGCAAGGGCCCGCACCGCCATCGCTTCGGCCTTCAATGCAAGCTGTGGCGCACTGCCTCCCGTCCCCATCGCCAACGGCAGGATGACGGGCATTCCGTCGTCGAACAGTGCCCTGGCTTCCTCCGCCGTGACATCCTCGAGCCAGGCACCTGATTGGCGGTTCATATACCCATCCTAGCATGCGTCGGCGATCGGCGGCGGCCGTGCGCCGGGCGTTGCAGCACCTCCATCGCGCTTGCTGCATGGTTGTGCGCCATGTAACCATCCGCGCAGGGGAACTTCAGAGGGAAGACAGACATCATGAAGCGCCGATTCCTTGCCGCAGCCGCCGCAGCGCTGCTCGTCACTCCCGCTGCAGCGCAGACCAAATGGGATCTCCCGGCCGCCTATCCCGCCACCAACTACCACAGCGTCAACCTGCAGAAGTTCGCCGATGCCGTAAAGGCGTCGAGCGGCGGCAAGCTCGAGATCGTCGTTCACCCGGGCGCCTCCCTCTTCAAGGCGCCGGAGATCAAGCGTGCCGTGCAGACGGGTCAGGCGCCGATCGGCGAGATCCTGGTGTCCAACTTCGAGAACGAGGACCCGATCTACGGTGTGGACGTCGTGCCCTTCCTTGCGACGTCGTTCGCCGATGCAAAGAAGTTGTGGGCCGCCCAGAAGCCGGTGCTGGAAAAGAAGGCTGCCGCCCAGGGGATGATGGTGCTGTTCGCGGTGCCCTGGCCGCCGCAGGGCTTGTACGCCAAGAAGGAGATCAACTCGCTCGCTGACATGAAGGGCCTGAAGTTCCGTGCCTACAACCGCGGCACGTCGCGGATCGCCGAACTGACGGGCGCCCAGCCCATCACCATCCAGGCCGCCGAGCTCAGCCAGGCCCTTGCGACCGGAAAGGTCGACTCGTTCATCTCGTCGGGCGCGACTGGCGTGGATTCTAAGGTGTGGGAGCAGCTGACGCATTTCTATGACACGCAGGCCTGGCTGCCCAAGAATGCGGTGCTGGTGAACAAGGCGGCGTTCGACAAGCTCGACGATGCCACCAAGAAGGCCGTCCTTGCGGAAGCGGCCAAGGCCGAGGCCGCCGGCTGGGCGGAGGCGGAGAAGCTGTCCCAGGGGTTCCTCCAGACCTTGGCCAAGAACGGCATGAAGGTGCAGCCGCCGTCCCCGAAGCTCGCCGCCGAGTACAAGGACCTGGGCAAGAAGCTGACGGCGGAGTGGCTCGAGAAGGCCGGCGCCGACGGCAAGGCCGTCGTCGACGCCTACAACAAGAACTAGGCGCCCGCCCGCGTGCGGCAGGCGCTGCAGAGGCTGTACGAGCTGGCGGGGATCCTGGGCGGCATCTTCATGGTGCTGCTCCTCGCCTTCGTCCTCTATTCGGTCGGCCCCGGCGTCGGGTTGTGGCTGGAGCAGGCGTTCGGCCTTCCCAACCTCTTCCCCTATGTGGCGCGGTCGGCCGATGAATTCGCGGGCTATGCCATGCTGGCATCGGCCTTTCTGGCGCTGGCATCGACGTTCGGCCGCGGCGAGCATATCCGGGTCACGCTGTTCCTGCAGCGCCTGCAGGGCATGCCGCGGCGCCTGGCCGAGATCTGGTGCCTGGCGCTGGGCAGCCTGCTGTCCGGCTACCTCGCCTGGTTTTCGGTACGGCTGTGCTGGCAGAGCTACGAGATAAACGATCTGTCGACCGGGCTGATCGCCATCCCTCTCTGGATCCCGCAGGTAGGCATGGCCGCAGGTGCACTCATCCTGTTCGTCGCCGTGATCGAGCGCCTGGTCATCGTCCTGAGCGGCGGACCGCTGGTGGCGGAGCCCAGCGCCGAAGAAGCAAGCCATCTGGAGCGGTGATACGCACGCCATGACCGGCATCGACGCCCAGATCGCCCTGCTTGCCATCGCGGCCCTGTTCTTCCTCTTCGGCACCGGCGTCTGGATCGGACTCAGCATGATCGGCGTGTCGATCGCCGTCATGTGGATGTTCGCCGCCGCCAAGCCGGCCGGCGATGCCATGGCGACGGTCATCTTTTCGGACTCGTCGTCGTGGACCCTGACGGCGCTGCCGCTGTTCATTTGGATGGGCGAGGTGCTGTTCCGCACCGCCATCTCCGAGGAGATGTTCCGTGGCCTTGCGCCCTGGATGCGCCGCCTGCCGGGGCGGTTGATCCACACCAACATCATCGGCTGCTCGATCTTCGCCGCCGTGTCGGGCTCCTCGGCCGCAACGTGCGCCACGATCGGCAAGATGACCGTGCCGGAGCTGCGCCGCCGCGGCTACCCGGATTCGCTCGCCATCGGCAGCCTTTCCGGAGCCGGTACGCTCGGCCTGCTGATTCCGCCCTCGCTGATCATGATCGTCTACGGCGTGCAGGCGGAGGTCTCGATCGCGAAGCTGTTTGCCGCCGGCATCCTTCCCGGCATCCTCCTCGCGGGCCTCATGATGGCCTACGTGGCCGGGTGGTCGCTCGTGAATCCAGGCCGCATACCGCCGCCGGATCCACCGCTTCCGATCGCTGAAAGGCTGCGCGAATCGCGGTCCCTCATTCCCGTGTTGCTGCTGATCCTGCTGGTGCTGGGCTCGATCTACGCCGGCATCGCCACCGCGACGGAATCGGCGGCTTTCGGCGTCCTCGGCTCGTTCGCCATCGCCGGCTGGCAGAGGCGTCTCACCTGGCGCAACCTGTGGGACAGCGTGATGGGGGCGACACGCCTTACCTCCATGATCCTGCTGATCCTTGCCGGCGCCTCGTTCCTGAAGCTGGCCATGGGCTTCACCGGACTGCCGCGACACCTGGCGGAGACCATCGCTGCGCTGCAGCTCTCTCCGGCCATGCTGATCGTGGCCCTCGCCATCCTGTACGTCGTGCTGGGCTGCTTCCTCGATGGGATCTCGATGGTGGTCCTCACCGCCGCCATCGTGCTGCCCATGATCGAGCAGGCCGGCATCGACAAGATCTGGTTCGGCATCTTCATCACGATCGTCGTCGAGATGGCGCAGATCACGCCGCCCGTCGGATTCAATCTGTTCGTGCTGCAGGGCATGACGGGTCGGTCGATCTTCTGGATCGGCAAGGCATCGCTGCCCTTCTTCCTGGTGATGAATCTCTGCCTGGTGCTGCTCTATTTCTTCCCGGGCCTCGCGAGCTGGCTCCCCGGCCTGATGGTCAACGCCGCCGGCTAGATCGACGCGCCTGCCGAGAGCATTGACGGCTCCCCTGTCACGCACTATTTGATGTTACATGAGACGCGATAGTCGGTTGTCGGGCGTCCTCCACGTCCTGCTGCACATGGCTGAGCACGATGGGCCGGTGACGTCGGAAGTGCTGGCCAAGGCCATGGGCACCAATCCGGTGGTGATCCGGCGCACCATGGCGGGCCTGCGAGATCATGGCTACGTGCGGTCCGAGAAGGGTCATGGCGGCGGGTGGGTTCTCGCACGCGACCTCGCCCAGATCACGCTGCGCGATGTCTACGAAGCTCTCGGTCGGCCTGTGCTGTTCGCCATGGGCAACCGCACCGAAGCACCCGGCTGCCTCGTCGAGCAGGCGGTCAATGCCGCGCTCGACGAAACTTTCCAGCAGGCCGAGACACTCCTGCTTTCCCGGTTCGGCGAGGTGACGCTCGCCATGCTGAGCGACGACTTCCATGGGCGTCTGGCCGCCCGCCATCCCTCGAGACGATCGGAGCTTTTGAATGAACACTGACAGTGAAAGCCAGCCCTTCCTCAAGGCATTTTCGGACCCCGAGGCCGTCGCTCGATACAGCGACGGGCCGCGCCGGTTCGTCCCCGGCCTTGCCGATCTTCACCGGTTGACGGGCATTCTGCTGGCTGAGCGCGCACCCCGCGACGCCAGAGTGCTGGTCCTCGGCGCAGGCGGCGGACTCGAGCTGAAGGCGCTGGCGGAAGCCCACCCGGGCTGGTCCTTCGTCGGCGTGGATCCCGCCGAGCAGATGCTGCGCCTCGCCGAGCGGACGCTCGGGCCGCTCGCCAAGCGCGTCGAATTCGTACAGGGCTACATCGAGGATGCGCCCCTCGGCCCGTTCGATGCGGCGACCTGTCTGCTCACGCTTCACTTCCTCGACGCCGCCGAACGGCGCCGGACGGCAAGCGACATCCGCCGCCGGCTCGTGCCGGACGCTCCTTTCGTCGCCGCGCACGGCAGCTTTCCTCAGGAGGAAGCGGCGCAGCGGGCACTATGGCTGTCGCGCTATGCAGCCTTCGCGATCGCGTCGGGCGTCGATCCCGAGCTGGCGAACAAGGCCCGCGCGGCGGTCGACGCCAGCGTCAACATGTTCACGCCGGAGCACGACGAGACGATCCTGCGCGAGGCCGGCTTCTCGAACGTGAGCCTGTTCTATGCCGCCTTCACATGGCGTGGCTGGGTTGGCTATGCCTGACGAGATCAGACGGGCTCGGGCCACGCCTTCTGTGGGCCGCGCGCCTCCTCGAACCAGCGCGACAGGCGCATCACGCCAAGATCATCGAAACGGCGGCCGGCGATCTGCAGGCCGATCGGCTTGCCTTCCTTCGTATATCCGCAGTTGATCGAGGCGGCCGGCTGTTCGCTCATGTTGTAGGGCATGGTGAACGAGATGTGCTCCAAGGGCCGCTTGACGTCGTTGGTCGGCGTCTCCCACTCGGCGGGATAGGTCGGCACGGGCGAGGTCGGCGAGAGCACGAAGTCGAACGGCTGTGTGGCCCGGGTGGTCGCCGCCCGGATCGCCATGTAGTTGTTCACCGTGCGGATCACCTGCGCCCCGGACACGTCCGCCCCGCCGCGGCACCAGTCGGCGATGAAGGGCAGCACGCTGGCCTGCTTCTCATGACTCAGGCCGGAGAAGTCGACCCAGCTCCGCACCCGCCAGAACAGGTCCTGCAGGTGCAGCATCTCGGGCGGCAGGAACGGCGGCACCGGCTCGACCACGGCACCCGCGTCCGCCAACAGCTTCGCCGCCCGCTCGATCGCCTGCCTGACTTCGGGATCGATAGGCAGCCCGGATCCGGCATCGAGATGCAGGCCGATCCGCAATCCCTTGGGCGACAGCGGGCCGGCACTCCAGTCGATGTCGGCAGGCGGCAGGCTCATATGGTCCCGCGCGTCGGGCTTGGACAGCTCCGCCATCAGCAGGCAGGAATCCGCCACCGTCCGAGTCATGGGGCCGACGACGCGGCCGAAGAACGGTGGATCGACCGGAACGCGGCCGAGGCTGGGCTTGAGCGTGAAGATGCCGTTCCAGGAGGCCGGCAGCCGCACCGAGCCGCCAATGTCGGTGCCGAGATGAAGCGGTCCGTAGCCTGCGGCGGCCGCAGCGCCGGCGCCGGCGCTGGAACCGCCCGGATTCCAGGCGACATTCCACGGATTGCGAGTCAGGGGATGGAACGAGCTCCTGCCGGACGACAGCATGCCGTAATCGGGCATGGTCGTCTTGGCGAGGATGACGGCGCCGGCCTCCCGCACGCGGGCCGCCGCGGGCGCATCGGCCGCCGCCGGCACCAGCTCCGTCGCAGCCGTCCCCAGCGGAACAGGTACGCCCTTGGTGGCGATGTTCTCCTTGATGGTGATCGGCACCCCGTCCAGCGATCCCTGCGGACGCCCTGCCTGCCACCGCGCCTCGGAGGCCTTGGCCTGCTTGCGGGCGCCCTCGAAGTCCGGCGCATAGAGCGCCTTGATCCTGGGTTCCCAGGCTTCGATGCGGGCGATGACGGAGTCGACGGCTTCGACGGGCGACAGCGTGCGGGTCTTGTAGGCGGCGAGAAGTTCGGCCGCGCTCATGTCATGGATGGCAGTCATCTGAGGGAGATAACACGTTCGGCGATGAACTTGGTCAAAAACGGCGCGATGAACAGCACGGCGATCATGCGCACCGTCTGCATCGCCATGACGAAGGACACGTCGACGTCCGTGGCGGCCGCGATGATGGCGATGGAATCGGAACCGCCCGGGCTGGTGGCCAGATAGGCAGTCAGCGGATCGACGCCGGCCCCCCAGACCATAAGCACCGCCACGCCGCCGCACAGCCCGATGAGGACGAGGGTCGCGCCGAGGATCAGCGGCAGCGCGCGTGCGGCATGCAGCAGCAGGGGTCGCGTGAAGCGCAGGCCGATGTTCCAGCCGACGAAGGCGTAGCTCGCTGCCAGCAGCCAGGTCGGCAACTCGATGCGCATCAGGCCGAAATGCACCAGCACGATGCCCGCCACCAGCGGCACCAGGAACGCGCCGGCCGGGATCCGGAGCCATCGCGCGACGATCGGGCCGCCGGTCGCCAGGGCCAGCGTCTCCATCAGCGGCAGCCAGGCGACCTCCGGGAACCATACGATCGCATCCGGGACGTGGCTGGTGCTGACGCCGAACAACCTCGCCACGATGGCGGCCACGATCGCCACCATGACGACGCGGAGGTACTGCATGAAGGCCACCAGGCGCGCATCGGCGCCGTAGTGCTCGGACATCAGGGTCATCACGGAGGCCGCGCCGGCGCTGGATCCCCAGAGAGCAGTGGTCCCCGGCATCAGGCGCAGGCGTGTCATCGTCCAGCCCAGCAGGCTCGAGGCCGCGACCACCAGCACCACGCCCAGCGTGAACAGCACCCAGTGACGCAGGACGTCTTCCACAATGGACAGCGGCACCATGCGCGCGATCAGGCAGCCCACGATTCCCTGGGCCAGTACGAAGGGCGGCAGCGGGAAGCGCACCTTGCCGCCGCAGGAAGCAACGACGATGGCCGCGACCAGCGGCCCCAGCAGCAGCGCGGCCGGAGCATGGATCCACAGCAGGAAGGCGCCGACGCCCGCCGAGAGGACAATCAGCGCCATCCACTGGGCGATCGCTGCAAGCCTACTGGGCAAACTCCTCCACCTCGCCGTTCATCTGGCGGATGGTATCCATCAGCTCGATCACCGCCGCCGCCAGGCGTGCATCATTCGTGCCGCGCAGCACCAGCGACACGCTGGGCTTGCCATCGCGGAAGGCCGGATAGCTGCCGATGTCGAGATCCTCGTAGCGCTTCTGCAGCGCCCCCAGCGGTTCGGCAATGATGCCCTCCGGCAGGTTCGTCCGCACGGTGCGCGACAGAACCGGCGTGCCGCCGACCAGCCGGTGCTTCATCGACTGGAACATCGCTTCCGCCACCTTCGGGATGCCGGCGAAGGTGAAGACGTTCTCCATCTGGAAGCCCGGCGCGACCGAGATCGGATTGTCGACCAGGAGGCCGCCGTGGGGCACCCGCGCCATCCGCCGACGCGCGGGCGTGAACAGCGCGGGGTCGCCATAGTGCCGGGTCATGCGCGCGACGGCTTCCGGGTGTTCCGATATGCCGACCCCGAATGCCTTGGCGATTGAATCTGCCGTGATGTCGTCGTGCGTCGGCCCGATGCCGCCCGTCGTGAAGACATAGTCGAACTCCCGCCGCACCTCGTTGATGGTGGCGACGATCGTATCCTCGATGTCGGGAATGATGCGGCACTCCATCACTTGCACGCCCAGCGCGCCCAGCTCGGTGGCGAGGTACTGGATGTTGGAATCGCGGGTGCGACCGCTCAGGATTTCATTGCCGATGACGACGATGCAGGCGGTAACGGTCTTTGCCGGGTCGGACATCAGTTTCGTTTTTCCCTTTTCGATCAGGACATTAGCGGACAGCCGTCAATCGGCCAAGCAGGGGCCGGCCTTGTTGTCGCCGGTATCGCATGCCAAATAGGGGTCATGAGCAGCCCCCGTGACCCCATCGACGACAGCGACGACTACTGGCGTCGCGACGAGCGCACGATCAAGCTCCATCGCCCCGAGGACTTCGAGGGCATGCGGCGCGCCGGCCGGCTGGCCGCCGAGACGCTCGACTTCATCACCCCTCATGTGCAGCCGGGCGTGAGCACCGCCGAGCTGGACAAGCTCTGCCACGACTACATCCTGGATCATAAGGCGATCCCGGCCCCGCTTGGCTATCGCGGCTATCCGAAATCGATCTGCACCTCGATCAACCACGTGGTCTGCCACGGCATCCCGTCTGACAAGCGCCTGCAGAACGGCGACATCGTCAATATCGACGTCACGGTCATCCTCGACGGCTGGTACGGCGACACCAGCCGGATGTTCTTCGCGGGAGAGGTGGGCGTGAAGGCCCGCCGGCTGTGCGACGTCACCTACGAGGCGATGATGCGCGGCATCGCGGCCGCGAGACCGGGCGCCCGGGTCGGCGATATCGGCCACGCCATCCAGACCTATGTGGAAGCGCAGCGCTTCTCCGTGGTCCGCGATTTCTCGGGACACGGTCTTGGCCGCATCTTCCACGATGCGCCGAACATCCTGCACTACGGCAAGGCCGGCACCGGGCCGATGCTGAAGCCCGGCATGTTCTTCACCGTCGAGCCGATGGTGAATACCGGGACCTGGCAGGTAAAGATCCTGGGCGACGGCTGGACGGCCGTGACCCGCGACAAGCAGCTCTCCGCCCAGTTCGAGCATTCGGTCGGCATCACCGAGACGGGTGTCGAGTTCTTCACTCTGTCACCCAGGGGGCTGGCCAAGCCGCCCTACGACCTGACGGCGCCGGCAACCGCCGAACAGCCGCACGCCCTGGCCGTCTGAAGCCGTCCACCCTTCTGTAACGCTCCCGCCCGGCGGTTCGTCTTCCGGGCGTGAGAAGACGAACCGCATCCCGAAGCCGGCGCCTTGGCGCCGCGGAACCCGACGACGAGGCGCTGTGTGCCGTGCTGGCGGCCGGCCTGCGCATCCAGGGCGGTGCAAGGCGCTGGCGCATCACCGGCAGCACGCATCTCCATCGCCGGCTGTTGCGCGAGGCGGGCGGCATCTGGAACAAGGTCGACCAGTGCTGGGAATTCGCCGGCGAGGATCCCACCGCGAGACTGGCCGCCGCGCTCGAAGGCCTGACCCTTCCCGCTCTCGGCGGCGGCTATGGTGAGCCCGCGTCACTTGCGCCGGTCCCGCCCTTGCGGCCGCCCCCGCCACCACAAATCCTCGCTGCGCCGCCGCGGCGGGAGCGCCATCTGCGGATGTGCGAGCGCGTGCTGGCAACGGGCATCGAACCACTGCCCGACGACGAATTGCTTGAGCTGGTGCTTCTCTATGCCACCGACAACGCCGACAGCCGGACACTGGCGGGCAAGCTGCTCGACCGCTTCGGCACGCTGGGCGACATCTTCGCTGCCGAGCCAGCCCAGCTGGCCGAGTTCCACGTCGAACCGCGCACGCTGGCGCTCTTCAAGAGCCTGCGGGAGGTCGGTCGCCGGCTGGCCCAGCGCAAGGTCAAGGACATGCCCGTGCTGACCAACTGGCAGCAGCTGATCGACTACTGCCACGTCGCGGTGGCACACGAGAAGGTCGAGCAGTTCCGCGTCCTCTTCCTCGACCGAAAGAACGTGCTCATCGTCGACGAGGTGCAGCAGCGCGGCACCATCGACCACACGCCGGTCTATCCGCGCGAGGTGGTGAAGCGCGCCCTGGCGCTGAACGCCGCCGCCCTGATCCTGGTCCACAACCATCCCTCGGGCGATCCCAAGCCGTCGCGCGAGGACATCGAGATGACGCGCGAGGTCAAGGCGGCCGCCGAGGCGCTGGGCATCGCCATCCACGACCACCTGGTGATCGGCCGCAAAGGCCACGCGAGCTTCAGGAGCCTGGGGCTGCTGTAGGCGGCGGCGCCTCCGGTTGCCCTGCCCCTCTCTGTCGCGAACAGGCGCTCCCGCGCGTCCGACCTCGACGGGATATGTGCTTCGCCGGTACTCTTTCCCCAGTGGCGGCGGGATCGCCGCTGATCGGGGCAACCCTCTGATGGTGCAAGGGAATGAGCTCATCGTGACGGTTCCACGTCACTTCATCCGATGACGCTTGTGGTGTTGCAGCAACTGTCCAGGTTGCGGCTGGCGGCCGCCTGCCTGGTGCTTGCCGCTGCCTTGCTGCCCTTCACGCGGGCACATGCCGAACAAGACCGTCCGGAAGACAAGGGCGCTTCGAAGGTTGAAGCCGCCGCCAGCAGCTCGCGACCTTCCGTCGACGACATCTGCCGCACCCTGGCGCAGGCGGCGGACGACAACGATCTTCCCGAGGAATTCTTCACGCGCCTGATCTGGCAGGAGAGCCGCTTCGACCCGTCGGCCGTCAGTCCGGCCGGGGCGCAGGGCATCGCGCAGTTCATGCCGCGAACGGCCGCGGAACGAGGGCTTGCCGATGCCTTCGAACCCATGGACGCGCTGCGCGAATCGGCAAGCTACCTGCGGGAGCTGCGGGCGACGTTCCGCGGCAGCCTGGGCCTGGCCGCGGCCGCGTACAATGCCGGACCGGCACAGGTCGAAGGATGGCTCGCCGGCCGCCGCCGCCTGCCGTGGGAGACGCAGGCCTACGTCCGCATCATCACAGGCCACCCAGCGGAGGCCTGGGCATCGCAGCAGCCGCCGCAACTGGAAGCCTCCACCACCGCGGCAACCGGCGCGCGCTGCGTCGAACTCGCCAAGCTGCTGATAGAACGGCCGCGCCGCCGCCTTCCCCTCACTTCCAGCCCGGCGTGGGGGCCTTGGGGAGTGCAACTCGCCGGCAGCTGGTCGGAAGGAGGCGTCCTCGCGGCCTACGAGCGCCTGCGCCGGAGACACAGCGCCGTTCTCGGCGACCGGCTGCCGCTCGTCATGCACGGACGCCGCGGGGCTGGGGCGACCTTCATTGTCCGGGTCTCGGAGAAGACCCGCGGCGACGCCAATGCGCTGTGCGCGAAGCTGCGCGCGGCGGGCGGAGCCTGCATCGTGCTCCGCAACCCGCGTGGATAGGAGAAAAGAGCTTGGCCACCCTGCTCGCCAGGAACGCCGATGTCCTCGTCACCATGGACGGCGGACGCCGCGAACTGAAGAACGCCGGTCTCTACGCCGAGGACGGCATCATCCGGCAGGTCGGCCCTAGCGCCGAGCTTCCGCCTACCGCCGACACGGTCATCGACCTCACGGGCCAGATCTGCCTGCCTGGATTCGTCAACACCCATCACCATCTGAACCAGACGCTCACCCGCAACTTCCCGGGTGCGCAGAACAACAACCTCTTCCCCTGGCTGAAGGCGCTCTACCGCGCCTGGGCGCGGACCGACCAGGAGGCGTCGCGTGCGAGCACGCTGATAGGCCTGGCGGAGCTGGCCCTATCCGGCTGCACGACCGTGTTCGATCACAGCTACGTCTTCAAGAACGGCAACAACGTCGACTGCCAGATCGAGGCCGCGCGCGAGCTCGGCATCCGCTTCCACGCCAGCCGCGGCTCGATGTCTTTGGGCGAGTCCAGGGGCGGTCTGCCGCCTGACGACTGCGTCGAGGACGAAGAGGATATCCTGAAGGACAGCCAGCGTGTCATCGAGCGCTACCACGACGCCTCTATCGGCTCGATGACGCAGGTCGCGCTGGCGCCCTGCTCGCCCTTCTCCGTCAGCGCCGCGCTGCTCAGGGAATCGGCGGCCATGGCGCGACACTACAAGGTGCGCCTGCACACTCATCTTTGCGAGACGCTGGACGAGGAGCGCTACACGCTGGAACGCTTCCAGCTGCGGCCGGTGGACTGGATGGAGACGCTGGGCTGGCTCGGCGACGACGTCTGGTTCGCCCATGCCATCCATGTCGACGACGACGAGATCGCGAAACTCGCGGCGACGGGGTGCGGCGCCGCCCATTGCCCCTGCTCGAACATGCGGCTGGGTTCGGGAATCGCGCCGATCAAGAAGTACATGACCGCCGGGGTGAAGGTCGGGCTGGGTGTCGACGGCTCGGCCAGCAACGACGCCTCCAATATCCTTCTCGAAGCGCGTCAGGCCATGCTGCTCGCCCGGCTTCGGCTCGGCCTGCTACCGCCGGAGGGTCCGCGCAAGTACATGTTCCTCTCACCGTCCCATCCGGTGCGCGCCAACGAATGGATGACGGCCCGCGAGGCGCTGGAACTGGCAACCATCGGCGGCGCCAGCGTGCTGGGCCGGACCGACATTGGCTCGCTCGAACCCGGCAAGTGCGCCGATTTCTTCACGCTGGACCTCGAGACCATCGGCTACGCCGGCGCCCTGCACGATCCGGTCGCCGCAGTCCTGTTCTGCGCCCCGCAGCAGGCGAAGACCACGGTCGTCAACGGCCGGATCGTCGTGCAGAACGGCAAGATCGTCACCATGGACATGTGTCCGGTGGTCGCCACGCACAATCGCTGCGCCACGCGCCTCCGCGAAGGTTGACGCTTACGCACTGAAGATCGACAGGGAACCAAATGGCCCCGGCAGCAGTTGTCATCACTGGCTGATTTCCGGGGGCGCTCCATGAGCAATCGGCTCGTCGTCGCTTGTGCAATCCTGACCGCCTGGACCGTGCCAGGCCTGGCACAGACCGAAGGCGGCGCTACGGTCGGAGCGCCTTCCGTGACCATTCTCGGCAAGCGGGAAGTGCAAGGCATCCTGGGCCGGGAGGTCCGCAGCACGGCCGACGAGAACATGGGTCGCATCGTCGATGTGCTGGTCGACGGCTCCGGGTCGACCCGCGCCGCCATCATCGACTTCGGCGGCTTCCTCGGCGTCGGAAGCCGCAAGATCGCCGTCGCCTGGACGGCGTTGCACTTCGTCCCGGCAGCGGAGAAGCGCTACGGCATCGTCCTCGAGTTGACCCGAGACCAGGTGAATGCTGCGCCCGAATACAAGGAGGGACGGCCGGTGGTCGTCCTCATCGCCTCAGGCAAGCTCGAACCCTTGCCATAGGCCGCACGTCCCGTGTCGGAGATCCCCCTGCCGCCGCATAAGCAGCGGAGCCTGAGACGGCTCGACTGGTTCGTGTTTCTCGTCGCGGACGTTCAGACCGGCTTTGGACCGTTCGTCGCGGTCTACCTGACATCCCAGCACTGGACCCAGATCGAGATCGGGCTTGTGCTCACGGTAGGCGGCCTGGTGTCGTTGAGCGGGCAGGTCCCTGCCGGCGCCTTGGTGGATGCCGCACCACGCAAACGGATGGTCGCCGGCATCGCGGTGGCGTTCATCGCCGCCAGCGCGCTGATCTACGCGACCTGGCCCATCTTTCCCGCCGTCCTTGCCGGAGCGGTCCTGCACGCCGCGGCGAGCTGCCTGCTTGGTCCGTCGATCGCCGCCATCAGCCTGGGCCTGGTGGGGCACGCCGCCATCGGCGAGCGTTTCGGCCGCAATGCCCGGTTCGCCTCGATCGGGGCGGGGCTCTCCGCGGCGGTGATGGGCGCGACTGGCTACTTTTTCTCCCCACAGGCGGTCTTCTTCTTCACCGCCCTGCTCTTCCTGCCGACGCTGCTGGTGCTGCGAGGCATCTCGGCGAACGAGATCGACGCCGAGCAGGCCCACGGCAATCCCGGCGGCAAGCCCACCGGCGCCGGCTCGGGCGACCTGAAGAGCCTTCTCGCCCAGCGGCCCCTGCAGGTTTTCGGCTGCTGTATCCTGCTGTTCCACTTCGCAAACGCCGCCATGCTGCCGTTGATGGGCAGCGTGCTCACCACGCGGTCGAGCCAGTGGGCGACCGTGCTCATCGGCGCCTGCATGGTCGGGCCGCAGATCATCGTGGCGCTGTTTTCGCCTTGGGTGGGACGGCAGGCGCAGCGCATCGGCCGGCGGCCGCTGCTCCTCGCGGGGTTCGCCGCCCTGCCGGTACGAGGGCTCCTGTTCGCAACGGTCACGGACCCATACCTCGTGGTCGTCGTCCAGCTTCTGGACGGCCTGACGGCGTCGGTCCTCGGCGTGCTGGTGCCGCTCACCGTGACCGACCTGACCCGAGGCACCGGCCGCTTCAACTTCACGCTGGGGCTCATGGGCACCATGATGGGAATCGGCGCCGCGTTGAGCCCGACCTTCGCCGGCTATCTGACCGACACGTTCGGCAGCGCCGTGGCCTTCGGAGGGCTCGCTACCATTGCCACCACGGCGCTCGCGACGTTGTGGTTCCTGATGCCCGAAACACGGCCGGAGGGTACGGCGGACACGGTGGTTCCCATCCGCGCGTGAAGGCCATTGTCGAAGTGTGGCGACCTGTCATTCTGACCGCAGCGGAATGTAAACGCCTTCGGGAGTGACAGATGGCAGGCAGGATCTACGTCGGCATCGGCGGCTGGACGTTCGAGCCCTGGCGCGGGCCCTTCTATCCGGACGGGCTCGCCCACAAGCGCGAGCTGGAATACGCCAGTCGCAAGCTCACCTCGATCGAGATCAACGGCACCTACTATTCGAGCTTCAAGCCGGAGACGTGGGCGAAGTGGCGCGACGAGACGCCCGACGGCTTCGTCTTCGCCGTGAAGGCCTCGCGATTCTGCACCAATCGCCGTGTGCTCGCCGAGGCCGGCCCGTCGATCGAGCGCTTCTTCGCCCAGGGCATCGTCGAGCTGAAGGACCGCCTGGGGCCGGTGAACTGGCAGTTCATGGGCACGAAGAAGTTCGATCCGGAGGACTTCGAGGCGTTCCTCAAGCTGCTGCCGCGCGAGGTGGGCAAGCTGCCCGTGCGTCACGCCCTGGAGGTGCGCCATGCCAGCTTCTGCGATCCGCGCTTCTACGACCTTGCGCGCAAGTATGGAGCGGCCATCGTCTACGCCCACGACGAGGATTTCCCGGAGATCGACGAGGCGACGGCTGATTTCACCTATGCCCGGCTGATGGGCAGCCAGGAAAAGCTGAAGACGGGCTACAAGCCGTCCGAGCTCGACGGATGGGCCAAGCGCGCCAAGGCGTGGGCGCGCGGGGGCGATGCCTTCGTCTACTTCATATCGGGAGCGAAGGTCCGCAATCCCGCCGCCGCCCAGGCGCTGATCGAACGGGTGTAGCCACATCGCCGTAGCGGCTTGACAGGCCGAGCTATCGGCCCAATAGTTAACACTATGGTTAACCATCAGAGCGCCGCCCTCGACCGGACCTTCTCCGCGCTGTCAGATCCGACCCGCCGCGCCCTGCTTGCCCGGCTCGACAGGGAGGAGCAGGGCCTGACGGTGAGCGAACTCGCCCGGCCCTTTCCGGTGTCGCTGCCGGCCATCATGAAGCATCTCGACGTGCTGTCGGACGCCGGCCTGATCGAGCGCACCAAGATGGGCCGGACCGTGACCTGCCAGCTCAAGGCGGCCCCGATGAAACAGGCGATGAACTGGCTATCGCACTACGAACGCTACTGGAACAACCAGCTCGACCGCCTCGCCGCCTTTCTGGAGGAAGATTCATGGCAGCCAAGCCCAGCCTCGCCCTCAAACGGCGCCTCAAGGCCCCGCCGGCGCAGGTCTACGAAGCCTGGACCAGGCCCGAAAAGATGATCCGCTGGTGGGGCGTGACCGGCCACGCCAATACGCCCATCGCCGAAGCCGATGTCAGGACCGGTGGCCTCTTCCGGGTGCAGTTCTGGACACCCGACGGCGAGCACCACAGCGTGAGCGGCACCTATCGAGAGGTCGTGCCCGACCGCCGGCTCGTCTTCTCCTGGGCCTGGCAGAGCACACCCGAGCGAGAGTCGCAGGTCACGGTCGATCTGAGGGCCGACCGTGACGGCACCATCCTGACGCTGACGCATGAGCAGTTCTTCGACGAAAGGGCGTGCGATGACCATCGGCGCGGCTGGACGGGGGCCCTCGACAATCTGGAAGGGCTCTTTGCATGACCATCGATCTCTGGCGCCGCCCCTGCGGGATGAGCGATGCCGCGGACCAGGCCGGGCGGCTTCGCGATCTGCCCACGGATGTCGCCGCGCTGGCGCGCATCGTGCAGGGGTTGCTGATGCACCTGCATATCGCTTCCAGCTACGGCGTCGCCCTGACACCGCAGCAGCAGGCCGCGGTCCATCGGCGCTCCGCCAGCGAAATCCTGAGCGGCATCATCGGCCAGGACGCGCGCGGCCTCGTCGAGGCGCGTCCGGCGGCAGAACGCACGGTCGGCGTATGCCGCCATTTCACCCTGCTGCACGTCGCCATGCTGCGCACCCAGGGCATCCCGGCTCGCGCGCGCTGCGGCTTCGCCGCCTATTTCGAAAGCGGCAAGTTTATCGATCACTGGGTAACCGAATACCAGGATCCGGTCCGCGATCGCTGGGTGCTTGCCGATGCGCAGCTCGACGACCATCAGCGGCGGCTCTTCCGGATCGATTTCGACCCCCTCGACGTGCCGCGCGATCAGTTCCTCGTCGCGGGCGAGGCTTGGCATCTCTGCCGCACCGGCAAGGCAGATCCCAACGCCTTCGGCATATTGGACATGTACGGCCTGTGGTTCATTGCGGATAACGTCATCCGTGACATCGCGGCCCTCAACAACCACGAGATGCTGCCCTGGGACGTCTGGGGCGCCATGTCCGGCCCCGACGCTGCCATCGATCAGGGGCTGGTCGAGCGGCTGGCCGGACTTTCGCGCGAGCCCGACCACGACGTGGCCGACCTCGAGAGGGCCTATCGTGACCCGCGCGTCGCAGTTCCGTCGTCCGTCTTCAATGCCCTCCTCGACCAACCCGAGCCCGTCCGCTGAGAGGAGCCGCCCTGCGGACCGGCGGACCGCCGAAAGCCCGGAATTCGTGCTGCCAAGGCTGAGCCGGACTGTTGTAGACTGCCGATCCACGAATAGCTGGAGGAAGTCATGCCCGCACTTTCGTTGGATCACTGGAACATCTACTGCAAGGATCTCGACGCGACGATCCGCTTCTACGAGCGCTATGTCGGCCTGACCAATGGCGACCGCCCGCCCTTCCCCTTCCCGGGTGCCTGGATGTATGCCGGCGACAAGCCGATCCTGCATATCGTCTCCGAGACCGACCGCAAGGACCATGGCAGCGGCGCCATCGACCACATCGCCATCAATTGTGCCGACATCCGCGGCACCATCGACCAGATCAAGGCTGATGGCCTGCCGTTCGAGGTCAGGAAGGTACCGGCGCGGCCGCTGCAGCAGGTCTTCGTGCACGATCCAGACGGCGTCATGATCGAGCTCAACTTCTGGCACGAGGCCGACGTGCCCGAGCTGAGGGACTCCGGCATGAGCCCGATCTCGCGCGACGAGCTCGCCGCGAAGAACAAGGAACTCGCCGGCGCCAAGTAGCAGGACCTCAGTCGATCGTCGGCGTCTCCCGGAGCCGCCGGCAATAGTCGGCCGGCAGCAGCTCGCTGCCGGCCAGCAGGTGGGCCAGATATTCCCGGGTCGGCCGCAGCGCTTCGCCTGTCAGCAGCGCCACGTAGGTGACAGCCTCCACCGTGGGGCCGCCGTCGCCCCGCGCGACCTGCACTGTTTCCTGCCGGTAGTGTCCGCCGACGACACCTTCGAAGCGGTCCAGAACATCGAGAGCCTGCCGCGGCAGGAGATTCAGCGTGCCATGCACGGCCTCCCCGGGTGCCGCGACGATGTTGCCGACCCCGCAGCCTTCAGGCGCGCGCGCACGCTTGTTGAAGACGAGCCGCCAGCCATCCAGCCGGCCCGCGATGCGCTCTCCCCGCTCGATGCCTTCCGGGCCGAGCCTGTCACCGAACAACCGCGCCGCGTTCATGTTCGAGCCGTAGGCGAAGTACCAGATCATGCCACCCGCCAGACCTGGATCGGCTCTTCGTAGCCGCGGATCGGCAGCGCCCCGAGGTCGGTCGCGCCGTCGGCCCCGGCTGTCGCGCGATAGACCGATCCGGAAACGAGAACCTGCGAGCCGGTCTCCTTGGTGAGCTGCTCCAGCCTGGCCGCCAAGTTTACCGTGTCGCCGATCACCGTGTACTCCTTGCGCTGCGGCGATCCGACGGTACCCGTCACGGCCTCGCCCAGGTGGATGCCGATGCCGACGCGCAGCGCCTTCCCGGGGCGCTTCTTGTTCCAGCGATCCACGGCTTCGAGCATGCCGTGCGCCGCCGTCAGCGCATTCGACGCGGCGGCGGGGTCGGACAGGGGCGCTCCGAAGAGCGCGAGGAACCCATCGCCCAGGAACTTGTTGATGATGCCGTTGTTGCGATCGACGATGTCGATCATCTCGGCAAAGAAATCGTTCAGGAGCGCGACGGTCTCATCCGCCGGCCGGATGCGGGTCATGGCCGTGAAGCCGCGGATGTCGAGGAACAGCACGCAGACCTCGCGCATCTCGCTCGGCGGATCGACCTGCGCGGCCAGCAGGCGGTCGACGACGGCCGGCGAGACATGCTGGCCGAACAGGTTGGTCACGCGATCCCGGGCCGCGGCCGCCCGCACCGACGCGTCGAACTGCCTGCGCAGGCTCTGCGCCACGATGCCGGCCACGGCACCGCAGGCCAGCAGCACGGCGCTGCGGCTGACATAGTACAGGAGCGAATGCTGCGGCGAGTCCGTCAGCAGCTCGAGCGGCAGCAGCCACCAGGCGAGCAGGAGCTGCTGCGCCGCGGCGACGATGCCGGTCCACAGGGAGAGCCAGAAGTCGAGCCTCAGCGTCGACAGCAGGATGAACACGAAATAGAGCATCGGCGGCCAGAAGCCGAAGACGGCCACCGGCTCCATGTGGCGGCTGAGCTCCAGGATGACCGCGCCGGGCATGCTGGTCTCGACCAGGGCATTGGCGAACCGCCCCAGACGCGGGAAGTCCCTGTCGTGCGCCGCCCGCCATTTGAGGGCCGCGAGCGCTATCAGCTCGTAGGTGGCAAACGGACCGATTCCGACGAGCGGCGTCCACCATTCCAGTCCATTTCGGAACATGTGGCGGACGAGCTGCGGCACGAAGACGACGGCCACGAGGGAGGCGGTCAGCAGGCAGACCAGGATGACGGCCAGCACCCGGATGCGCTGGATCTCGCTGCGAAGGATCTCCCGGCGCAGCTCGTTGGCGTAGCCAGCGGGGATCGACTCGGCCATAAGCGGGCCAAATTACCCCAGTCGGCCGAGGCTCCACAATGTCGAGACAGGGTGGTAGGAACGGGCCATGCCGCTGAAGGAGATCGCCCGCGAACTGCAAGGCAAGGCCGCCCACCTCGCCCTGCGCATGCCGATCTCGTGGGTCAACATCCTGGCCGGACCGCCGATCACCGTCGACGGGCGGACGCTCGACACCCGGACCCAGTGGTTCCTCCAGCTCCTGGCGCGCAGCGGCCAGCCGGCCATGCACCAGATGAGCGTGGTCGAGGCGAGGAAAGCCTACGACAGCTTCATGATGCTGCTGAGTGGCGGGCCGGCCCCGGTCGGCGAGATCGTGGACAGGACGATCGAGGGGCCGGGCGGACGATTGCGCGTGCGTCTCTACCGGCCGGCCGCAACGGTCGCCCGCTTGCTTCCCGCCATCCTGTATTTCCATGGCGGCGGCTGGACCATCGGCAGCCTCGAGGGGTACGACCGCGTGTGCCGCTATTTCTGCGCCCGCAGCGGCTGCGCCCTGGTCGCGGTCGACTATCGCCTGGCGCCGGAGCATAAGTTTCCCGCCGCGGTCGAGGACTCCGTCGCCGCCTTCCGCTGGCTGTCCTCGCAGGCCGACGGGCTGGGGGTGGATCCGGCCCGCATCGTCCTCGCCGGCGATTCGGCAGGCGGCACGCTGGCCGCCGCGGCCGCCCGCCTGCTGCGTGACGCCTCGCAACCGCCGTGCCTGCAGTGGCTGATCTATCCGGCCACCGATCTTGGCTCCGAAGCGCCATCCCAGGCGCGTTGCGGCGAGGGCTTCCTGCTGACGCGTGCCGACATCGAGTGGTTTCGCAATCACTATCTCGGCGATCTCTCCGAGGTGCCCGACCCACGGGTGTCGCCTCTGCGGGCCGACGACCTCGCGGGCCTGCCGCCGGCCCTGGTGTACACGGCGGGTTTCGATCCCTTGCGCGACGACGGCCGGGCCTATGCCGATCGGCTGGCCGCGGCCGGCGTAAAGACCATCCATCGGGAGTTCGATTCCCTGATCCACGGCTTTGTCGGCATGCGCGGCGTGCTGCAGGCGGCCGCCCGGGCGATGGACGACATGGTTGCGGGGCTGCGCCATGAACTGGCTCAGCTCGGCCGATGAAACGAGGGTGCTGAAGATGGGCGACGAAGCCCCGGTCCTGACGACACCACGCGAACGCGCCGGCCGGCGCGAGCAGAACAAGGTCGAGAACCGCACGGCGCTGCTCAAGGCCGCACGGGCCGTCTTCGCCGAGATGGGTTTCGGCGCGGCGAGCGTACGCGACATCGTTCGCCGCACCGGCCTCGCGTCCGGAACCTTCTACAACTACTTCAAGGACAAGGACGAGATCTTCGAGGCCGTCGTCGGAGAACTGACCGGCGAATTGCTGAAGCGTCACCATATGGGCCGCGCCAGAGCCGATTCCACCGAGGAGTTTCTCCGGCGGCACTACGCCGTGTACTTCGACTTCATCGCCGAAGATGCAGAGCTGCTGGCGCTTGCGCGCCGGAATTTCACCGCCATCCGCACCCTGCTCGACAAGCCCGACGTCCGGGCGCTCGCCCTCTCGCTGAACGACGATATCCGGTCGGCCATCGCTCGTGGGGTGCTGCCGAACGTCGATATTTCCTATCTGGCCGCCTCGATGGCAGGCGTGGCCTTCGAAATTTCCGTGGTCATGGTGGCGCGCGATCCCGTGGATCCTCGCGCCGCCACCGAATTTGCCACCCGCCTGATGATGGGTGGGCTGGATCACCTGCCGCGCCGGAGCTGACCGCCCGGGGGCGGCCACCCCCGCGCCGCAGAGGCTATGCTCCCTTGACGATCGGATTGCGCAGGACGCCGATCTTCTCGATCTCGACCTCGCACACATCGCCGGCCTTGAGCCACGGCTGCGGGTTGCGCGCCATCGCGACGCCCGACGGCGTGCCGGTGATGATGATGTCGCCGGGCTCCAGGGTCATGACCTTGGAGAGTTCGTGCACCAGCGTCGGCACGTCGAAGATCAGGTCGTCGGTGTTGCTGTCCTGCATGACCTTGCCGTTGACGCGCGTCATGATGCGCAGCGGAGCGCCGCCCGGCGGCAGCTCGTCGGGGGTCACGATGTCGGGACCGAAACCGCCGGTCCCGTCGAAGTTCTTGCCCAGCGTGAACTGCCCGCCCGACTTGCGCTGCCAGTCCCGCACCGAGCCGTCGTTGAACACGGCATAGCCGCCGATCACGCCGAGCGCCTTCTGCTTGGGCACGTTGCGGCACTTCTTTCCGATCACGACCGTGAGCTCCGCCTCCCAGTCGAGCTGCTTGGAGTGGCTGGGCACCGGCATCTTGCCGTTGTGCGGCACCAGCGTGTTGTTGAAGCGGCAGAAGACCACAGGATATTCCGGGATCGGACTGCCCGTCTCCTCGGCATGCTTGCGGTAGTTGAGCCCGATGCAGAGGATCTTGCCGGGGTTCGGCACCGGCGGCAGATACTTCGCCGACTTGGCGGAGACCAGTGCTGCCGGCTTGGGCCTGGCGCAGGCCTTGGCCACCTCGGCCTGGACCTTCTTGCCGCCAGCCAGGATCTCCACCACGGTCTTCGGTCCGCGCGGCATCTGCTTCGACAGGTCGATGATCTTGCCGTCGTCGGTCTTCACGCCGACCACGGGCTTGCCACCGCTGGAAATCGTGCAAAGGCGCATTGCTTCTCCCCTTCTTCTTGCCGGCTGCTGTTCGCCGGCCCACATACCCTTCGTCGGGGCGTAAACTCCTCCCTCCGACACAGGCGGTCAAGCGCGACCACTTCTGCTAGGATTCCCCATGCGCTTCCTCCTCGCCCTTGCCCTGATGTCGCTCGCAACTCCGGCTTGTGCGCAGCTCGTCGTGCCGCTGGCGACGCCGGACGGCCGTGTCGCCTGCACACAGGGGATGACGGGCATCGGCCGGCCGGCTGACTGGCAGGCGGTCCGCGATTCCGGTGTACCCGACGGCTGGGCGCTTGCGGAGACGGCCGCCGATCCCAACGATCTGCGCTTTCCCCTCTGCGTCTCGCCGAGCGCGGTGGTGCGCGATTTCGAGGCCACGCTGCGGTTCAGGCCGCTCAGCGGCACGCGGGCCCAGGTGGGCGGGCTTATGTTCCGTGCCCAGGACGCCAACGACTACTACGTCGTACGCGCCAACAGTCTCGATCAATCCGTGCGGCTCTATCGCATGGAGAAGGGAAAGCGCAGCCAGCTCGCGTCGAAGAAGGCGCCGCTGCAAGTGGACAAATGGCACACGCTCAAGGTCACGGTCATGGGCGATCGAATCGAGGTCGGACTGGACGGCGAGAGCCTGTTCTCGACAACGGACCGCAGCCTGCCCCAGCCGGGGGCCATTGGAGTATGGAGCCAGGCCGACAGCGTCACGCACTACGGAACACTGCTCCTGTCGGCAGCGCCGCGCTGAGCCCGCCGGCGGGCGAACGCCTCATCGGGCGACGGCCCCTCGGGCCCTTCCCGCCTCGATCATCCGACAGACCTCGCGCAGGTCACGCGCGACGTGCGCACACAGCGCCCGGATCTCCTCGGTTGCGGGCAGCAGGTCCGGCACCATGACGGTCATCATGCCGGCCGCCGATGCCGCCCGGATCCCGTTATGCGAATCCTCAAGTGCTACGCAGTTTTCCGGGGCAACCCCCAGCCGCTCGGCCGCCAGCAGGAACGGGTCGGGCGCAGGCTTGTGCCGAAGGTAGTCGCCGTGGGCCACGACGTGGTGGAAGCGCCCCTGCAGCCCATGCGCATCGATGTGGCGCTGCACGGTGGCGTGCGAGGAGGTGGTGGCAATCGCCCTCGGCAGTCCCAGCCCGTCCAGCAGGTCGAGCACCTCCAGCACGCCAGGCTTCAACAGGGGCTGGCGGCCAATCAGCTCGTCGAAGATCAGCGCCGCCGCATCACGCAGCTCGTCGGCGGCAAAGGCCGGGCCGTAGCGATCCAGCAGAAGCCGCCGATTGACCACCCAGGGCGAGCCCAGCGTCGTGCGGAAGAAGGCAGAATCCATCTCGCAGCCGATCCGCGCTGCGGCCGCGAGGGCCGCCTCCTCGTACAGCCGCTCGGTGTCGAACAGCAGGCCGTCCATGTCGAAGACGACCGCCGCGGGTGCCCTGGGGAGCGTCATGCGCCCACGTTCCGCGCCGCGAGGAGCGCCCTGGCAAGCTCGACAAAGCCGGCACCGGAGCGCGCCGTCGTGACCCAGCGCGGCAGGTGATCCATGTCGCTCCGGAAGTCCTGCACGTTGGCGACCCCGACGGCGTTGGGAAAGAAGCCGAACATCGGCGCGTCGTTGGGCGAATCGCCAGCGTAGACGTAGCGCTCGCGGGTCGCGGCAAGATCCACCCCGAAGAGCTCCTGCATCATCAGCCGGCTGGTGGTGAGCTTGTCGTAGTCGCCGAACCAGCCGTTGACGTGGATTGAGCTCACCTTGGCATGCGCGCCATGGGCCTCGAAGATCGACACGATACGCAGCACCTCGTCGTGTGGGAGGGGCGGCACGTCCTCGCAGAAGTCGATCGCCAGGTCGGCGGCCCGGTAGGGCTGGTCCGAGGCGATGCCGGTGCCGGGCACGTCGCGGAGCACCTGGTCGCACACCGCCCGCAGCCGGCGCCGGCCCTCGGCGCGGGTGGTCTCGTCCTGCACGAAGCGCGTCCTCAACCGGCCGAGGGTCGCGTCGTGCCACATCCAGAACGCACCGTTCTCGCCCACGACCGCGTCGACTGGCCAGAAGCGGGCGATGTGGTCGCACCATCCGGCCGGCCGGCCGGTCACCGGCACCACGCGGAGGCCGGCGCGCTTGAGCGCTTCCATGGCGCCGTAGGCTTCGGCCGTCAGCCGCGACCGCGTCGACAGGGTTTCGTCGATGTCCGTCAGGACGCCCTCGATACCCGCCAGCGTCTCCTTTGGACAGCAGGCCAGCGGCGTCATGGTCTCGCTCATGGGCCACTTCTAGCATGGCATCGCAGGCCGTCCGGGGCTAAAAGCCGGCCATGATCCCGCGCTACACACGGCCGCAGATGGCGGCGATCTGGGCCCCCGAGAACCGCTTCCGCATCTGGTTCGAGATCGAGGCGCATGCCTGCGACGCCATGGCCGAGCTGGGCATCATCCCCAAGGAGGCTGCCGAGGCGATCTGGGAGGGCGGCAGGAAGGCGATGGCCGCCCTGCAGGCCGATCCCAGGGGCAACGTCGAGAAGATCGACGCCATCGAGCGCGTGACCAAGCACGACGTCATCGCCTTCCTGACCTGGCTGGGCGAGTTCATCGGTCCGCAGGCGCGCTTCGTGCACCAGGGGATGACTTCCTCGGACGTCCTGGACACCAGCTTTGCCGTGCAGCTCACCGAAGCGGCCGACATCCTGATCGGCGATGTCGATCGCCTGCTGGCCGCGCTCAAGAAGCGCGCCCTGGAGCACCGGAACACGCCGACCATCGGGCGCAGCCACGGCATCCATGCCGAGCCCACGACCTTCGGCGTGAAGCTCGCCGGCCACTATGCGGCCTTCGCCCGCAACCGGGCACGACTGGTCGCCGCACGAGCGGAGATCGCGACCTGTGCCATCTCGGGGCCCGTCGGCACCTTCGCGAACGTCGACCCGCGCGTCGAGGAGCATGTCGCAAGGAAGCTCGGCCTGGCGGTCGAGCCGGTCTCGACCCAGGTCATCCCACGGGACCGACACGCCGTGTTCTTCTCGGCGCTCGCGGTAGTGGCGGCTTCTGTCGAGAACCTCGCCACCGAGATCCGCCACCTTCAGCGCACCGAGGTGCGCGAGGCGGAGGAATTCTTCTCGGAGGGACAGAAGGGCAGCTCGTCGATGCCGCACAAGCGCAATCCCGTGCTGACCGAGAACCTGACCGGCCTGGGACGTGTCGTGCGCAGCGCGGTCGTCCCGGCGCTCGAGAACGTTACGCTTTGGCATGAGCGCGACATCTCGCACTCCTCGGCCGAGCGATACATCGCCCCGGATGCCACGGTGACTCTCGATTTCGCCCTCAACCGCGCAGCATCGGTCGTGGAACAGCTCGTGGTCTATGCCGACCGGATGAAGAGCAACCTCGATTCGCTGGGAGGTCTGGTCTTCTCGCAGCGCGTCCTGCTGGCCCTGACCCAGAAGGGGATGAGCCGCGAGGACTCCTACGCAGCGGTGCAGCGCAACGCCATGGAGTCATGGCGCGGCAATGCCTCGTTCCTGGCCCTCTGCCGCGCCGACAAGGAGATCCGGCAGTTCCTGGCGGACGACGAGCTCGTCGCGCTGTTCGACATGGGCTATCACACCAAGCACGTCGATACGATCTTCAAGCGCGTGTTCGGCTGAAGGCGCGCCCGGCGCCCGCCAGGCGCGTTTTGACTAGTGCGTTTCCTTCATGATCTGCGCCTTCGCCTCTACGGCGAGACGCTCCGCCTGGCGGCGGATGGTGTGGTCTTCCATCGGCTTGCCGGCGTCGGCGAGGTCCTTCACGAGCTTCTCGATCACGTCGCTGTCGCCCGGCTTCTCGAAGTCGGCCATCACGACGTCCTTGGCGTAGGCCTCCGCGTCGTCGCCGCTCTTGCCCATCAGCCCCGCGGCCCACAGACCGAGCATCTTGTTCTTGCGCGCATTGACCTTGAACTGCAGATCCTGGTCGTGCTCGAACTTCTTTTCGAATGCTCTTTCGCGCTCGTTGAAAGTGGTCATGGCCGCTCCAGATTGGCTCTTCGACGCGGTATATAGCGGCGACGGCATCGTCTTTCCACCTTGCGCTTGCAGTGGCAGAGTCGCGGCCCCAGCGAAGGAACTCCCGGCATGTCATTGGAAAAGCTGCATGAATGGGTCGGCCGCACGCAGTCCATGGAGGATTTCGCGGCGCCCTTTCCGGCGCGTGCCCTGATAGCGACCCTCGACGAGAAGGATCCCGATCCGCAGCCCGGCGATCCGCTGCCGCCGCTCTGGCACTGGCTCTACTTCCTGGATGCGGCCCCCCAATCGAAGATCGGACCAGACGGCCACGCCGAGCGGGGCGATTTCCTGCCGCCCGTGCCCCTGCCGCGCCGCATGTGGGCCGGCAGCCGATTCACCTTCACGGGACCCACCCTGAAAGTGGGCGACACGATCCGGCGTGTCTCCCGCATCAAATCGGTCGAACCGAAGACCGGCTCGACCGGCGCCATGGTCTTCGTGACGGTCGAGCACGAGGTGTCCGGACCAGCGGGAACTTCCTTCATCGAGGAACACGACATCGTCTATCGGGAGGCGGCTCGGGCCGGTGAGACGCCGCGTACCCCCAGGCCCGCGCCAGCCGACGCGACCTGGACCCGCACGATCGACGCAACGCCTGTCCTGCTGTTCCGCTTTTCCGCCCTCACCTTCAACGGGCACCGCATTCACTACGATCATCCCTACGTCACCGCTACCGAGGGCTACCCCGGCCTGATCGTCCACGGTCCCCTCATGGGCCTGCTGCAGATGGAGCTGGCCCGACGGTCCAACCCGGACAGGGCGGCAAGGACGTTCGAGTTCCGCGCGCTCGCGCCGGTCCATGCCGGCTCGGCCTTTTCGGTGCAGGCACGCCGCGAGGCCGACGGCTCGGTTGCCACCTGGGTCGCCGATGCCAAGGGTGGTCTGGCGCAGCAGGGAAAGGCGACATTCCCATGATCGGCCACCCGCTCTCCGGCCGACGGCATTGCGCTGGCGCCCAGGCCGGCGCCACCGAGATCGCGGCCTGAGCCGCCTCGCGACGAAGCCGCCCGTGCCCGAATCGACCGTTCCCCGCCCCGCCCCGGCCGGCACGCTGCAATGGCAGCTCGCCGCCCAGCGTGCGCGGCGGCCGGCTGCCCCCCTCCTGTCGCTGGTCGTGCCGGTGTTCAATGAGGAGGAGTCGATCGGCCTCTTCCTCGACACCGTACGGCCGCTGATGGAGCGGGACGGGCTCCGCTTCGAGATCGTCTTCGTCAACGATGGCTCGCGCGACCAAACGCTGGCTCATCTGCTGAGCCGCGGCGCTCTTGATCGGCGCCTGCGCGTGGTGAACCTGTCGAGGAACTTCGGCAAGGAAGCCGCCTTGACCGCCGGCATCGACCATGCGCGAGGCGATGTCATCGTGCCGATGGACATCGACCTGCAGGATCCGCCCGAGTTGATCGAGCCCTTCATGGCGCGGTGGCGCGAAGGCTACGACATCGTCTACGGCGTGCGGACGCAGCGTGCCTGGGACACTGCGGCCAAGCGCCTGTCGGCGGGCTGGTTCTATCGCATCTTCAATTCGCTCTCGCCGGTGCGGATCCCGGAGAATGTCGGCGACTTCCGACTGGTTGACCGGCGGGCCATCGAGGTGCTGCGCCAGCTCCCGGAGCGCAACCGCTTCATGAAGGGATTGTTCGCCTGGGTAGGCTTCAACGCCATCGGCGTCCCCTACGAAAGGCCGCAGCGCGCCGCGGGGGCCAGCAAGTTCAACCTGTGGCGTCTCTGGAACTTCGCGCTCGATGGCGTGGTCAGCTTCTCGACGGCGCCCCTGCGGGCCTGGTTCTACGTCGGCGTGGTGATCGCCGCGGTGGCCGTGCTCTACGCGCTGTTCATCGTCACCCGCGTGCTGATCCTGGGCATCGACACGCCGGGCTACGCCTCGCTGCTGATCGCCGTGCTGCTGATGGGCGCCATCCAGCTCCTGTCGCTCGGCATCATCGGCGAGTATCTTGGCCGGCTGTTCCTCGAGGTGAAGGGACGGCCGATCTACGTCGTCGAAGGCATATACGAGGGCGGGGACGAAGAGCCTCCGCCGCAATCCTGACCGCCGTCAGTGTTGCATGGACCTCAAGGAAGAAGACATCCTCGGTGCCGATATCGGCGCCCACTGGTACTACCGATCGAAGGCGGCGGCCCTCGGCCGCATGGTGCAAGGCATCGGCGCGCGTCGTATCCTGGATGTCGGCGCCGGATCGGGCTTCTTCTCGCGCCACCTGCTGCAGACCACGTCCGCCCGGTCGGCGCTTTGCGTCGACACCGGCTACATGAGCGAACGCGACGACAGCATGGCCGGAAAGGCCGTGCACTATCGCCGCGATGTCGGTTCCACCGACTGCGATCTCGTGCTGATGATGGACGTCCTGGAGCACGTCGACGACGATCGCGGCCTGCTCCGCCACTATGCGGCCAAGGTCCCGGCAGGCGCGCATTTCCTCGTCACCGTGCCCGCCTTCGCCTTCCTATGGAGCCAGCACGACGTCTTCCTCGAGCACAAGCGGCGCTACCGGTTGAGCGAGATCGAGGCGGTCGTGGCCGATGCGGGCCTGCAGATCGTCCGCGGCGCCTATTATTTCGGGTTGGTCTTTCCTCTGGCCGCCGCCCTGCGGCTGGCCACGCGCTCCTCGAACGAGCCCCGCAGCGGTCTGAAGCGCCACGCCCCCCTAACCAACGGGCTGCTGGCGGCCGCCTGTACCGCCGAGTTGCCGTTCTTCCGCTTCAACCGGCTGGCCGGCCTGACGGCCTTCGTCCTGGCCCGCAAGCCCTGAACTAGACGACCGCGGTTTCCTTCGACGAGATGCGTCGGCGCCGGGCATTGATCTCGCGCAGGACGACGAGCATCTCCTCGGCCACGACGTCGCCGGGAATGCCGTCGCCTTCGGCTTCCAGTTCCTTCATATCGACCCAGACCGCGTAGAGCGGCGCCGTCCGCGACGTGATGATCCCCGAGTGCAGCAGGGTCTTGATCAGGACCCGGAAGATGTTGGTGCTGTCCTTGAGCTGGGCGCGGCGATCTTCGTCGCCGAACACCTCCTTGACGGCGTCGCGTACCCACTGCCAGTCGAGGCCGTACTTCGCGTAGATGACCTGCTTCTGCTCGGCATTGATCAAGTTGAACAGCAGCATCTGGAAGATCTGCGCCGCCCAGTCTTCCACCTTCCGGTGCTCATCCGGGCTGAGACGCCCGATGGTCTTGGCGGCCCACAGCCGCCCGAAGCGATGGTGGAAGGCCTCGTCGCTCATGACCAGCTGCACCAGGCGGCGCAGCACCGGATCGTTGGTCTTGGCGTTCAGGGTGGCGAACGACCCCATCGCCAGTCCTTCGATCAGCATCTGCATGCCGACCACCTTCTTGTAGACTTCAGGCGTGCTCACGAGGTCGGCCAGCACCGTCTGGATCGTCCGGCCGACCGGCAGGGGCTCGCCCCAGCGCTTGCCGATGTAGCGGCTGAAGCCCGTCACGTGACGCGCCTCCTCGCGGGCCTGGTTTGCCGCATATTCCTGCGCCCCGGGGTCCAGCAGGACGTGGCAGAGGCTGGCGGAGAGCGACAAGGCACCCTGCTCCCCATGCAACAGGTTCGATATCGACCAGTGCATCACGTCGTTGCCGAGCTGGATCCGTTGACGCTCGTCCAGCCGGTCGGCCACCGCGCTACGCAGCTCGACGACCGTTTCCAGCGGCATGACCGGAGTCGTGGCCATGTCGAAGGGCTGGTCAAAGTCTATATAGCTCTTGTCCAGGGGGTCCCAGAAGTGGTCATGGGTTGCCGATATGATGGCGTCGAAGGCATCGCTGCGGCGGCCGTAGCGGGGGACTTCCAGCATCGCCGGGAAGTCGTCCGGCGATACGGCATCGTAGGCCTTGTCGTACGTGATCTGTTGGGCCATGTGGGGCCTCCAATCTGGAGCGAATATGACGGGAGCGTCACCTTTTTCAATGGATTTTTCCCCAATCCCAGCGCATGGGACTTCCGCCATATTCCGCCCGAATGGCGGGCAGCTGGCGCCGTCCGCACAGGAGTAGAGCATGTCCCGCCGCCGCCGTATCTACGAGGGCAAGGCAAAGACCTTGTTCGAGGGGCCCGAGCCCGGGACGATCGTCCAGTACTTCAAGGACGACGCGACCGCGTTCAACAACCAGAAGAAGGGCACGATCACCGGCAAGGGGGTGATCAACAACCGCATCTCCGAATTCCTGATGACGAAGCTGGGCGAGATCGGCGTGCCCACGCACTTCATCCGGCGCCTGAACATGCGCGAGCAGCTGATCCGGCAGGTCGAGATCATTCCGCTCGAGGTGGTGGTGCGCAATGTCGCGGCCGGCTCCTTCGCCACGCGCTTCGGCCTCGAGGAGGGCACCCAGCTCCCGCGCTCGATCATGGAGTTCTTCTACAAGAACGACACGCTGGGCGATCCGATGGTCACCGAGGAGCACATCACGGCGTTCGGCTGGGCCACCCCGCAGGACCTCGACGATATCGTGGCGCTCACGTTGCGCATCAACGACTTCCTGTTCGGCCTCTTCCTGGGCTGCGGCATCAAGCTCATCGACTTCAAAGTCGAGTTCGGCCGCCTATATGAGGAAGACATGGTCCGCATCGTGCTGGCCGACGAGATCAGCCCCGATTCCTGCCGACTGTGGGACCTCAGGACCAACGAAAAGATGGACAAGGACCGCTTCCGCCGCGACTTGGGGAAGGTCGAGGAGGCCTATCAGGAGGTGGCCCGGCGGCTGGGTATCCTGATCGACCAGGGGCCGGGCGACGTCCGCGGTCCCACCACGCTGCAATAGCGCCCGTACGGGTGATAGAGGCGAAATGAAGGCCAGAGTTCACGTAACCCTCAAGAATGGCGTCCTCGATCCGCAGGGCAAGGCCATCGGACATTCCCTCAATCGGCTGGGCTTCCCCGAGGTCGGCGAGGTGCGGCAGGGCAAGTTCATCGAGCTCGAGCTCGCCGAGACCGACAAGGACAAGGCCAAGCAGCGGCTCGACGAGATGTGCCGCAAGCTGCTCGCCAACACGGTCATCGAGAACTACTCGATAGAGCTGGTCGGCTGATGAAGGCCGCGGTCCTGGTCTTCCCAGGCTCCAATCGCGAGGGCGACGTCGCCCAGGCGATCGAGCTGGTGAGCGGTCGCAAGCCGCAGATGGTCTGGCACGGCGACGCCGATCTCCCGAAGGTCGACCTGATCGTCGTGCCGGGCGGCTTTTCCTACGGTGACTATCTGCGCTGCGGCGCCATGGCGGCCCAGTCGCCGGTCATGGCGGAAGTGAAGCGCCGAGCCGGCCAGGGCGTGCCGGTACTGGGCATCTGCAACGGTTTCCAGATCGTCACCGAGGCCGGCCTGCTGCCGGGCACTCTGATGCGCAATGCGCATCTGAAGTTCGTGTGCGCCGACGTGCATCTGAAGGTCGAGACCAGCCAGAGCTTGTTCACCAATCGCTACCAGGCGGGGCAGGTCATCCGGGTGCCGGTGGCGCATGCCGAGGGCAACTACTTCGCCGACGACGAGACGCTGAAGCGTCTCGAGGATCGCGGCCAGATCGCCTTCCGCTACTGCGCTCCCGACGGCACGGTCGACGGCACGGGCAACCCCAACGGCTCGATCCGCGACATCGCCGGCATCTTCAACGAGACCAAGACGGTGATGGGACTGATGCCGCATCCCGAGAATGCCGTCGAGCCGATGTTCGGCGGCACCGACGGCAAGGCGCTGTTCGAAGGGCTGGTCGAGGCCCTGACATGAGCGTCGCCGACGAGACCAGCCTGCCCGTCAAGTTGCCCAACGAACCCACGATCACGCCGCAGATCGTGGCCGAGCACGGGCTGTCCGCGGAAGAATACCAGCGCGCGCTCGCCATCATGGGGCGCACCCCTACCATGGTCGAGCTGGGCATCTTCTCCGCCATGTGGAGCGAACACTGCTCCTACAAGTCGTCCAAGGTCTGGCTGAAGAAGCTGCCGACCGAGGCGCCATGGGTGATCCAGGGCCCGGGCGAGAATGCCGGGGTGATCGATATCGGCGACGGCCAGGCTGCCGTCTTCAAGATGGAAAGCCACAACCATCCTTCCTATATCGAGCCTTATCAGGGCGCCGCGACCGGCGTCGGCGGCATCCTGCGCGATGTCTTCACGATGGGCGCGCGCCCCGTCGCCAATCTGAACGCGCTGCGCTTCGGCGATCCCGCGCATCCCCGGACGCGGCACCTGGTGTCGGGCGTCGTCGCCGGCATCGGCGGCTACGGCAACTGCATGGGCATTCCGACCGTCGGCGGCGAGACCAACTTCCATCCCGCCTACAACGGCAACATCCTCGTCAATGCGATGACGGTCGGCGTCGCTCCAGCGGACCGCATCTTCTACGCGGCCGCCGCCGGCCTGGGCAATCCGCTGGTCTATGTCGGGTCCAAGACCGGTCGCGACGGCATCCATGGCGCGACCATGTCCTCGGCCGAATTCAACGAGGACAGCGAGAGCAAGCGGCCGACCGTGCAGGTCGGCGACCCCTTCGTCGAGAAGCTGCTCCTCGAAGCCTGCATGGAGCTGATGGCGACGGATGCCATCGTGGCGATCCAGGACATGGGCGCGGCCGGCCTCACCTCCTCCTCGTTCGAGATGGCGGCCAAGGGCGGGCTGGGCGTGTTCGTGGAGCTGGACAAGGTGCCGATGCGCGAGACCGGCATGAATCCCTACGAGCTCATGCTCTCGGAAAGCCAGGAGCGCATGCTGATGGTGCTCAAGCCCGGGCGGGAGGAGCTGGCGCGCAAGATCTTCGAGAAGTGGGAGCTTGATTTCGCCGTCATCGGCCGCCTCACGGACACGCAGCGCATGGTTCTGTCGTGGCACGGCGACATCGTCGGCGATATCCCGATCCCGCCCCTGGTCACGGAGGCGCCGGTCTACGAGCGGCCATGGACCCCGACGGCCCTCCCCGCCGTGCTGGATGCAGCCGACGTCCCTGCACCCGAAGACTGGCGCGGCTCGCTGCTCGCCCTGATGGGCTGCCCCGACCTCGCCAGCAAGGCCTGGATCTGGCACCAGTACGACCATCTCATCATGGGCAATACGGCCATCCGACCGCAGGACGGCGACGCCGCGCTCGTGCGCGTGCCGGCAAGCGCCAGCGCCAGCCACAAGGGCCTGGCCATGACGTCCGACTGCACGCCACGCTACGTGCAGGCTCATCCGGAAACCGGCGGCCGCCAAGCCGTCGCGGAGGCGTGGCGCAACATCACGGCTGTCGGGGCGCGCCCCCTTGCCGTCACGGACAACATGAATTTCGGCAATCCGCAGAAGCCCGAGATCATGGGACAGTTCGCCGGCGCCATCATGGGCATGGTGGAAGCCTGCACCGCGCTCGACTTCCCCGTCGTGTCGGGCAACGTCTCGCTCTACAACGAGACCGAAGGCCGCCCCATTCTGCCGACGCCGACGATCGGCGCGGTCGGCATCATCCCGGACATCGCCAAGGCGGTCGGATCGCGACTGACCCAGGCGGGCCTCGGCATCGTGCTGATCGGCGAGACCGCGGGCTGGCTCGGCCAGTCGCTCTATCTGCGCGAGATATGCGGCCGTGAGGAAGGGGCGCCCCCGCCGGTTGATCTCGTGGCCGAGCGGCGCAACGGCGACTTTGTCCGCGCCCAGATCGACGCCGGACGGGTGCACGCCTGCCACGACCTGTCCGACGGCGGCCTGCTGGTGGCGCTGGCGGAGATGTGCATTGCGGGCGGCACCGGCATGGAAGTGTCCCTGCCCCGCCAACTCGCCGTGCCCCGCCACGCCTTCCTGTATGGCGAGGATCAGGCCCGCTATGTGCTTGCCACGGGCTGTGTCGACGACATCCTGGAGGCCGCCGCCGCCGCCGGCGTGCCGGCCACCGCATTGGGCTATTCGGGCGGACCGTCTCTGATCGTTCGGGACGTGTTGTCGCTGTCCCTGTCCGACATCAGGACCGCGCACGAGGCGTGGCTGCCGACCTACATGAACGCTACGGAATAACGCAGGAATTCGCCGATGCCGATGGCCGCCGCAGACATCGTCAGGTTGATCAGGGAGGGTATCCCGGACGCCGAAGTCGAGATCCAGGATCTGGCAGGCGACGGCGACCACTATGCCGCCACGGTCATTTCCCCAACGTTCGCAGGGAAATCCAAGGTGCAGCAGCATCAGATGGTCTACGGCGCCCTCGGCGGCCGGATGGGCGGAGTCCTTCACGCCTTGAAGCTAACGACCTTGGCGCGGAGGCCCTGAGCCTCCTATATTGATGTCGGGCCTGCGCCCGGACTTCGTCCTCAGTGGCGCTTCAGGAGAAAGACATGAGCGAACCCCAGGTGTTCGACCGCATCCGTGACGAGATTGCAAAGAACGAGGTGCTGCTCTTCATGAAGGGCACGCCAGTGTTCCCCCAATGCGGCTTCTCGGCCGCCGTCGTCGAGGTGCTGAGCGAGCTCGGCGTCAAGTTCCACGGGATCAACATCCTGATCGATCCGGAGCTGCGCCAGGGCGTCAAGGAATTCAGCCAGTGGCCGACCATCCCTCAGCTCTACGTCAAGGGCGAGTTCGTGGGCGGCTGCGACATCGTACGCGAGATGTACGAGACCGGCGAGCTTGAGCAGCTCCTCCGGGACAAGGGTGTCACCCTGGCGACGGCCGCCTGATCTTCCGGGGGCGCCTACTCGAAGGCATATGACGCCATCGAGAGGTTCCCCAACGTGAAGGACTGGTGCAGAGGGCGTCCGCGTGCGCCGACGCCGGCTGCACCATAGGCCACGTGCAGGGGTAGAAGATGCTCGTCGGTGGGATGGGCTTCGTGCGCGAAGGGCGCCTGGACGCGGTAGTCAGACAGCTGTTGCTCGTCGCCCTTCTCGACCGTCGTCGCCAGCCAGTCGTCGAACGCGCGGGCCCAGGGCTCGGGTTCTGATTCGCCGCCGCGTACCAGCGCCCGCAGATTGTGGGTGGCGCTGCCCGATCCCATCACCAGCACGCCTTCGTCCCGCAGGGCAGCCAGGCGGCGCCCAAGGGCGATGTGGTGCGCGGCGCTCTGCCCCGGCTGCACCGACAACTGAAAGATGGGGATGTCCGCGGCGGGCCAAGCCAGCATCGCCGGCACCCAGGCGCCATGATCGAGGCCACGGTGCGGATCCCGCGCTCCCCCAATGAGCCTGGCCACTCGATCCGCGAGTGCGGGAGCCCCCGGCGCGGCATAGCGCAGCGTGTAAAGGGCATCGGGAAAGCCGTAGAAGTCGTGGATGGTGGAGGGCCGATGGGCTGTGGACACGGCCGGTAGATCAGTGTCCCAGTGTGCCGACACCGCGATGATCGCCTCGGGACGCGGCAGCAGCGCGCCGAGTGACGCAAGGAATTTGCGAGCTGGCCGATCCTCGAGGATCAGCGTCGGTGCGCCATGGGAGACGAACAGGGTTGGCATGGACATCGCTTTATTCCTCGGCCGGCCCGTGGCAGCCTGCAATCTCGGCCGTACTTGTACAGGGGGAAGAGTGAAATGGTGAAGGCTTTGCGGATCTGGGCGCGATTGATCGCCTGCCTGGTCCTGGTGTCGGCGGCAGTGCCGGCCAGCGCGCAGACGATCAAGCTGGTCGCGCATTCCGACCTGAAGGTCCTCGATCCGATCTGGACCACGGCCTTCATCACGCGCAACCACGGCTACATGATCTACGACGTGCTCTTCGCTCAAGACGAAGAACTGCGCCCTCGGCCGCAGATGGTCGACACGTGGAAGGTGTCCGACGACAAGATGACCTGGAGCTTCACGCTGCGCGACGGCCTGGAATGGCACGACGGCAAGCCGGTCACTGCCGAGGATTGCGTCGCCTCCATCAAGCGCTGGGGCGCGCGCGATTCGCTCGGTCAGCAGCTCATGGCGTCCGTCGGCGAGTTGAAGGCTGTCGACGCCAAGACCTTCACCCTCGTGCTCAAGGAGCCGTTCGGCCTGGTGCTCGAGGCGCTCAGCAAGCCTTCGTCCAATGTGCCGTTCATGATGCCGAAGCGGGTCGCCGAGACGGATCCGTTCAAGCAGATCGATGATTACACGGGCTCGGGCCCCTTCATCTTCAAGAAGGATGAATGGAAGCCTGGCGAGAAGGTCGTCTACATCAAGAACGCCAAGTACAAGCCGCGCTCCGAGCCGCCCTCGATGCTGGCCGGCGGCAAGGTCGTAAAGGTCGACCGGGTCGAATGGATCGCGATTTCCGATCCGCTGACGGCGGTCAACGCCTTGCAGCAGGGGGAGATCGACATCGTCGAGCTGCCTGTGCCGGACCTCTTCCCGGTGCTCAAGGAGGACAAGAACATCCAGCTCTACGGCTGGAATGCGCTGGGCAGCCAGATCATCATGCGCTTCAACCACCTCCATCCGCCCTTCAACAACGTGAAGGCGCGGCAGGCCGCCATGTATGCCGTGGCCCAGGAGGATTTCCTGCGTGCCCAGGTGGGCGATCCCGAGATCTACCGGGTATGCAATGCCCCGCTGATCTGCGGCTCGCCTTACGAGAAGAGCTACGGCGATCTCCTGATCAAGCCCGATTACGAGAAGGCGCGCAAACTCCTCAAGGAGAGCGGCTATGACGGCATGCCGATCGTCATGATGCACGCGACCGACCTGCTGTCGGCCAATCAGCTTCCGCCGGTGGGCAAGCAGGCGCTGGAGAAGGTCGGCTTCAAGGTCGACCTGCAGTCGATGGACTGGCAGACGGTCGTGTCGCGGCGCGCCAAGAAGGATGCGCCGGACAAGGGGGGCTGGAACATCTTCTACACGACCACCGTCGCTTCCGGGACGGAGAACCCGGCGGCCAATTCGTTCACCAGCGGCGGCTGCGAGAAGGCGTGGTTCGGGTGGCCGTGCGACGAGGAGATGGAGAAGCTGCGGACGGCCTACGCGCGCGAAACGGATCCCGAGAAGCAGAAGAAGCTTGCTCTGGCGGTGTCCGATCGTGTGATGGACCAGGCGACCTACATCGTGCTGGGCCAATACAAGGCCTTTGGCGCCTACCGCAAGGATCGCATCTCCGGCTGGCTCCCCGGCCCCGTGCCGGTCTGGTGGAACGTCACCAAGAAGTAGGGGATCAAAGCATCCCCGGCGCGCCCAGTTCGGTACCGTCGATCATGCGGCGATACCGGTACGGGTGCGGGTCCACGATGGGTGGGTCGCCGGCAATCAGGTCGGCGGCCAGCTGCCCCGCCGCGGGGCCAATGCCGAAGCCATGGCCGGTGAAGCCGGTGGAGAGGTAGAGGCCCGGCAGCGGGTCCACGGCCGAGATCACCGGGATGCCGTCGGGCGTCGAATCGATCAGACCTCCCCAGCTCGCGGCGACCTTGAGCCCTGACAAGGCCGGATAGTTCCCGGCAAGCCTGGCCAGCCCCTTTCGTATGAGCACGGGGTCGGCTGGCGGATCCAGCGTGCGCATCCGCTCGAAAGGCGATTCGCCGTCGAAACGCCAGCGCGACAGGCTTTCGGGCCCGGAGAAGAAGGAGCGGCCGATTCCAATGGTCAGGTCGCGCCGCCGCTTGCGGAAGGTCGGCCAGAACTGCCGCGCATAGAGCAGTCCCTGCGGGGAGAGTTCGAGCCGTCCACGCCCCGTCAGTCCCACCGTGTAGCCCCCGTCGAGCCGGCGGCGGATGGTGACCTCCGGCATCGACAGTCCACCCTCGATGACGTGGGGCGCGGCCTCGGTGAAGAACGAGGTCGACGTCACGCCGGCCTGCGGCAGGCGAATGCCGTGCCGGCGGCAGAACAGGGATGTCCATGCGCCGCCGGCGACGAGCACCGCCTGGCTGCGGATCCGGCCCTTCTCCGTCACGACGCCCGCGACCCTGCCAGCCTCGATATCGAGGCCGCGGGCAGCGCACTGCTGATGGATCGTGGCGCCTCGCCGCCGCGCAGCCTCCGCAATGGCAGGCCCGGCCAAGGCCGGCTCGGCGCGACCATCGGTGGGAGAATGCACGCCGCCGATCCACTGGACCGCGCTGCCGGGCGTCATTTCCTTCGCCTCGGCCGCACTCAGCACGCGGCTGTGCATCTGATGGTCGCGGGCCCGCAGGGTCCAGGCTTCCCACATCGCCAGATCTGCTGGCCGCGTCGTCACGTAGAGCAGGCCGGTCCGGCGGAAGCCGGTTTCGGCGCCGATTTCCGCGGCCAACCCATTCCATATGGCAATACTCTTCTGCGCCAGCGGGAGTTCGCGCAGATCCCGGTGCTGCTGGCGACACCATCCCCAATTGCGGCTGGTCTGCTCCCCGGCGACGTGGCCCTTCTCGACCAGCGCAACGGACAGGCCCTTCTTGGCAAGCGCATAGGCGGCGGCGCTGCCGGCCATGCCCCCACCGATCACCACGACATCGGCGGCGGCCGGAAAGCTGTCGTTGCTCGGGATGCGCTGCAGCGGCGGAGACATGCCGCTGGTCATAGCATCCGGGAAGCAAGTCGTCGGCCCCTCCGGTTACTGGCAGAAACCGGAAGGCGCCCTATATAGCTTTTCAAGCAAGTACCGATTCGTAACCAGAGAATGCCGCCATGGACATCCCGCAGCCTCGGAAGAAGGAAAGCGCTTCCTGTCCCATGGACTTCATCCTGCGCATGCTGATGGGGCCCTGGACGACCTATATCCTCTACAACCTCAAGACCCATGGACCGCAGCGCTTCGGTGAGCTGAAGCGACGCGTCTCCGGCATTTCGGCCAAGATGCTGACCGAGCGGCTGCGCACCCTCGAGGGTGCGGGGCTGGTGCGGCGCCACTACGAAGCCACCATCCCGCCCAAGGTCACCTATTCGCTGACCCAGCGCGGCCATGAGCTCGACGGCGTGATGGCGACGCTTGCGGAGATCGGCAGCCGTTGGGAAGCCGAAGACGCCGCCGAGCGCGCGACGCGCGCCGCCGAGCTGAAGGCGGCGGAGTAGCGTCCGGCATCGGCGGACCGGTCACCCCGGCACGTTGAAATGGCCTTGGATGAAGCTGAGGTCGATGAACGATTTCGGATCGGCATCGCGCGATACCTGCCCTGTCGACTGCCAGAACGCGACCTGCTTGTAGATGTCGCCCACGTCGAGCCGGCCTTCGGGATCGATGAACGGCAGGCCGAGCGCCACGCGCTCGGGGGGTTGCTTCAGGACCTTCGACAGGATGCCGATCATCTCGTCATAGTTGGGGCCGGGCACCAGCTTGCCGTCGACCCGCTTGCCGAACGCCTCGTGGTAGGCCGCGGCACCTCGCCGATAGCCGACCAGGAATTTCTCGACCAGCGGTCGACGCTCCGCGATGGTCTTGGGCGAGGTGAAGACGGCACCGAGCTGCCAGGGGACCTCGTCTCCGACATACGCGATCGGCTTGCCGCTGCCCTCCGACTCGACCTGACGGAAGGTCGTGATCGGGAACACCGCGGCATCGACCTGCCCGCCCTTGAACGCCGCCACCATGTTGGGAATGGTCTGCAACGGGACGATGGTGAGCTTCTTCGTATCGACCCCGTGCTTCTTCGCGATCATCTCCAGCGAATAGTGCACGGACGAACCCACGGTCGTGACGGCCACGCGCTTGCCGATCAGATCCTTCATGCCGCGGACGCCGGCATCCCAGGCGGCATTCGTCACGGCTACCACGTTGAGCTGATAGCCCGGCCGCTCGGCGCTTTGCGCCGCCACGACCTTGAGGCCGCCCTTGGCCGCGAGATTGAAGAAGCCGGCAGTGAAGGCGGTGACTCCGAGGTCGGCATCGCCCGACACCACGGCAAGCGGAACCTGCGCCGCCGCCTGGAAGTCCTTCAGCGTGAGGTCGAGCCCCGCCTCGGTGAACCACCCCTTCTCCTGGGCGATGAAAATCGGCCCGGAAGATGAGAGCCTGAGCAGGGCGATGGAGGCCTTGGTAAGGTCCTGCGCCGCCAGCGGCCTGGCAATCCCCAGGAGGGCCAGCCCGCCGAGTGCCGTGCGGCGTGTCATGTCTCTGCGGAGCATGGTCCCTCCCCTTCTTGATTGGCGCGCAGTATGGTGCGTTTTGCTGATGACTATCATCGTTCATGAATCCGATCGACTGTGACGTGCTGGCTGCCGGCGGCGGCATGGCCGGCACCGTCGCCGCCATCGCTGCGGCGCGCCAGGGCGCCCGTACCGTATTGTTCGAGCGGCATGGCTTCCTGGGCGGCGCCGCCACCGCCGGCGCCGTCGGACAGTTCGTCGGCTGGGAGACGAAGGCAGGGCGACGGGTTATCGCCGGCATCGCAGAAGACATCGTCCGGCGCCTGGAGGCGATGGGCGGCAGCAGCGGGCACGGCCACTTCGTGATGTCGACCGGCCATCGCATGGACCGCGTCGAATACGATACGGAGATCCTGAAGGTCGTGCTCGACGAGATGGCCAGCGAGGCCGGCGTGCGCGTCCTTCTGCATTGCCAGCTCGCCGACGTGAGCCGGCGTGGCCGGACGATCCAGGCTGTGACCCTTCTTACCAAGGGCGGACTTTTGGCAGTTCGCGCCCGCCAGTTCATCGACGCCTCGGGCGATCTCGACTTGATGGCACGGGCCGGCGCACCCCTTCTCGACCTCGGAGAGGGCGAGACCTTGCAGCCCGCCACGATGATGTTCCGTCTCGGCCCGATCGACTTCGTGGCCTTCGACGGCATGGATTCCCACACGAAGGCCGGACTTGCGGCGCGCGGCGTGGCTGAAGGCGCGCTGCCAAGAGCGGCCCTGCATTGCAGCCGGGTGCCCGGCACGAGCGACGGCTGGTTCAACGTCACGCGCTTGGCGATCGACGCCAGCGACCCGTTCGCGCTCAGCGACGGCGAGCGGGAGGGCCGTCGCCAGGCCCTGGCTGCCGCGCGGTTCATCGCCGGGAACGTGCCGGGGTGCAGCGCGGCGCGGCTCGTTTCCTTTGCGCCCCAGCTCGGTATCCGAGAGACGCGGCGTATCCAGGGCATGGCAGTGCTGACGGCGGACGACCTTCGCCGCGGAGCCGAGTTCGCCGACACCATGGCGCTCGGTGCCTACCCCATCGACGTGCATCATACCGGCGATGTCAACATCACGTTCGAAGAGTTGGGTCCGGACCACGTGTACGCGCTGCCTTATCGGATCGCGGTGCCGCAGGGGCTCGACAACGGCCTGGTCGCTGGCCGCGGCCTCTCGGCGACGCACGAGGCCCATGGAGCCATCCGTGTGATGCCGACCGCCATGGCCGTGGCGCAGGCCGTCGGCACGGCGGCGGCATTGCTGGCCGCCTCCAACCAGCCGGCTGCAGACCTTGATGCGGCGACGCTGCGGGAGAAGCTGCGCGACGCCGGCGCGATTCTCTGAGAACCCGCCGGGATCGCGCGTCTACCAGGTCATGCGGACGCCGGCGGTGAGGGCGTGCGCGCTGTCCTGTCCGGCGACGAGGCCCTCGTAGCGCAGGTAGAGGTTCGTGGCCTCGGCCACGGCGGTGTTGGCCGCGAAGCCCACGATCGCTCCGTCGCGCTGCGGCGAGATCCCGTAGGTCGTGAACGGCATCGCCGGTGCCCCCGCCAGCGTCGCCGTCACCGGACGGCTCACGTCGGCGTATTCGTGGCTCCAGCCCAGCCGCAGCTGCAGCGCCAACCTCTCCCGCCAGCCCAGGTCCACCGACCCGCCCAGCTGCGCCCCCAGCACCGACCGCAGCGAGGTGGTCGTCTGTTGCGCCACCGTCAGGTCCAGCGACTGCGCGCCGCTCTCCGTGAACCCGTTCTGCGTGCCCGTGTAGCCCTGCAGCCGCGCGAACGGTGTGACGAACGCATTCGCCGCCGTGCCGATCTCGAAACGGTACCCCGCCTCGAGCTGCCCGTACCACTGGCTGGCGCCGGTCTGCCCCAGCGCCGTGCGCGGCTGCAGCCCCGGCAGGCTGATCTGCCGCCACATCTGGTTCCAGCTGTAGGCATAGCCCGCCAGCGCATCGGCATAGACCGGGCCCTGCGCGT
>JBMONG010000024.1:0-62236 GCA_049323495.1 Pseudomonadota bacterium | reverse complement strand
CGGGTCGTGGCTGCTCGAACAGCCACGACCCGATCCGCATCTACACCTTCTCAAAGACACAAGAGACCTTGCTTCGACGAACGGGCGGCCTGGTGTCGAGAGGAGATCTCTCCGCTGCGCCTCGCAAGGCGAGGCTCCGGCCGAGACGACGAGGCGCGGATTCCCTTGGTTCGGCGGCATGGCCGACGTCGGGTGAGGAGATAGCCGAATGGAAAAGTTCACCAAGGTGACGGGCGTCGCGGCGCCGCTGATGCGGCAGAACGTCGATACCGACCTCATCATCCGCATCGAGCGGCTGGTCAGCAACACGGGTCGGCAGGGGCTGGGGCCGTACTGCTTCGAGCAGATCCGATTCCGGCCCGACGGCAGCGAGAACCCGGACTGCGTCTTCAACCAGCCATCCTTCCGCGACGCGCCCATCATCCTGTCGGCCGAGAATTTCGGCTGCGGCTCGAGCCGCGAGGGCGCGGTATGGGCGCTGGCCGGCATGGGCGTGAAGGCGGTGATCGCCCCGTCCTTCGGCGACATCTTCTACAACAACTGCTTCCAGAACGGCCTGTTGCCGGTCGCCCTGCCGCTGGCCGAGGTCGAGCAGCTGGCCGACGAGATGCGCGCCTCGCCGGGCAATGCCCGCGTGACGGTCGATCTCGAGAACTGCCAGGTCGTGTCGCCGACCGGCCGCGTCATCCCCTTCACCATCGACGCGCGGCGCCAGCAGGCGCTGCTGGCCGGGCTCGACGACATCGCGCAGACGCTGGCGCAGAAGCCCGCGATCGAGGCCTGGCAGGCGGACGACCGCGGCGCGCGGCCGTGGGTGTGGCTGTGACCGCTTGAGCCCGCTGCACATCGTCGCCGCGCTGTCGATCGTGGCGATGTGGGGCCTGAACTTCACGGTCATCCGCTTCGGCCTCGACGAGTACGCGCCCTTCACCTTCGCCACCTGGCGCTTCCTGCTGTGCGCCCTGCCCGTGCTGTTCGTGCCGCGGCCAGCCGTGCCGTGGCGCATCCTGGCCGGCATCGGCGGGCTGATGCTGACCGGCCAGTTCGTGTTCCTGTTCCTCGCCATGCAGGCCGGCCTGCCGCCCGGCCTCTCCTCGGTGCTGGTGCAGCTGCAGGGGCCGCTCACGGTGGTGCTGGCGGCGCTGCTGCTGCACGAGCACGCCAGGACGGGCCAGTGGCTCGGCCTCGCGGTGGCAGGGATCGGCGTGCTGCTGATCGCGCGCTCGGTCGAGGGATCGGCCAGCTTGCTCGCCATCGGCTTCGCGCTCCTGTCGGCGCTCACCTGGGCGGGCGGCAACCTGTTCTTCCGCACCGCGCGCGGCGTGTCGATGTTCGCCGTCACGGTCTGGGCCTGCGTCGTGCCGCTGCCGCCGCTGGCGCTCGCCGCCCTGCTCTTCGAAGGTCCGGCCAGCCTGCTGGCGCCGGTGCTGGCGCCGACCTGGAAGGGCTGGCTCTCGCTGCTCTACACGGTCGGCCCGGTGATGTGGCTGGGCTACCTGATCTGGGGCACCCTGCTGCGCACCTACCCGGCCGCCAAGGTGGGACCCATCTCCCTGCTGGTGCCCTGCGCGGCGCTCGGCTTCTCGGCCCTGCTGACCGGCGAGCCGCTGGACGGCCCGCGGCTCGTGGGAGTCGCCGTCGTGCTGGGCGGCGTGGCGCTCGGCCTGTTCGCCTCGGTCCGCCGAGCGCGGTGAGCCATCGTCTTCGGGAGAACCAGAGAGGGCATTACTCACGTGATTGACTATAACAGAAGTCAATCACGCAGGCAAGGCCGAAGGGACTTTTTGCGCTCCGCAGGGGCCGAAAAAGGCGATTCCCGTGCAGGCAATGCAGTCAGATCACGCCTTCTCCAGGCCGCACCATTCGGCGATGAACAGGGCGGTCGCCTGGCAGATCTTGCGCACCGACTCGAGGTTCACGCGCTCGTCGAAGCCGTGGATGTCGTCGGACTGCGGGCCGTAGACCATCGCCGGGATGCCGGCATAGAGGCCGAAGAACCGGTTGTCCGCCGTGCCCGTCTGGGTCCTGTCCTCGAGCGCACTGCCCCACACCGTCCGGTGCGCCTCGGCCAGCACATCGCGCACCTGCTCGTGGTTCTTGAGCACGAAGGGCTCGGCCTGGAACCCTTCCCAGGTCACGGTCGGCGGGTTGTTGCCGAGGAACGGATCGTTGGCCGCGGCCTTGCGGATCACGTCCTCGACCTCCTGGCGGCACTCCTTCAGGGTCTGCGACGGCAGCACGCCGACGCGCATGTCGAAGGTGCACCAGGCCGGCACCGAGCTCGCCCAGTCGCCGCCGTTGATCTTGCCGACGTTGAAGTTCACCGGGTGGTGGTGGTCGCAGAAATGCTTGTCGTGTGCCTTCTTCTCGTTCCACTTCTTCTCCAGCTCGCGCAGCTGCTGGATGAGCCGGAAGGCCGATTCGATGGCGTTCGAGCCGGCATCGGCCTTGTAGACGTGCACGGGATGGCCGGTGACCGTGACCTGGAACCACATGACGCCGACCTGGGCGATGGTCAGCGCGCCCGACGACGGCTCGGGGATCAGGGCGGCATCGGCGCGGTAGCCGCGCTGCAGGCAGGCCAGCGCGCCGTTGCCGGTGCATTCCTCCTCGACCACGGACTGCTGGTAGACGTCGGCGGCCGGCCGGAAGCCCAGCGCCCTGAGCGCGCGCAGCGCGTAGACGTTCAGCACGAGGCCGGCCTTCATGTCACCGGAGCCGCGGCCATACATCCAGCCGTCCTTGACCGCGGGCTCGAAGGGCGGCCGGCTCCACATGTTGTGCGGCCCCTCGGGCACGACGTCGATGTGCCCGTTCAGGATCAGCGAGCGGCCCTTGGGATTGTTGGGCCGCCAGGCGCCCACCACGTTCCAGGCATCGTCGTAGTCCTGGCTGTGCGGCGAGTAGCCCGGCAGGTGCTTGAGGTCGTCGATCTTGATCTGCCAGCGGTCGAGCGACAGCCCGTCCTCCTTGAACAGGCGCGCCATCATGTCCTGCGCCGGCGCCTCGCGGAACCGCGTCGAGGGGATCTTCACCAGGTCGGCCAGCGTCGCCGTCTGGTCGTCGAACTGGCGGTCGACCTCGTTCATGATCTTCGTCTTCAGCGCCTCATCGATCATCGACTGCTCCTCAACACTGCACCCGAACGCCGGCCCCCTCGGTTGCAACCTGCAGGCGGTTGACAACCGGGGGCATCGGCCGCACCTCTCATGATAGGTTCGAAGACGCCCCTTGTTCAAATGACCCTTTCTCCCAGCCCGCAACCACCTCCCTACGCCATCCCTGCCGACGCAGCGCTGCATCCCTGGCGGCGCTACTGGGCGCGCATGTTCAACCTTTTCCTGGTCCTGGTGATCGGCAGCGTGGTGCTGCAGCGGATCCTGCCGGCCGTGCTGCCCGGCCTGTGGACGCTGGATGTGCGCGACCCGCGCACCCTCCTCGCCTTCGCGGCCTGGGTGCCGGTCGAGACGCTGTGCCTGGTCCTGTTCGGGACCACGCCCGGCAAGGCGCTGTACGGCATCCGCCTTGCCCGGCCGCAGGGCGTCACCCTCCTTGCCGCCCTGAGCCGGTCGGCCAAGGTCTGGTTCCGTGGCCTCGGCATGGCCATCCCGCTGGTCTCGATCTTCACCCTGGTGGCCGCCTACGAGCGCCTGGTGCGGGACGGGCGCACGAGCTGGGACGCCGACGCGGGCTGGACCGTGACGCATGCGACCCTCGGCACCGGCCGCTGGATCGCGATCGGCCTCTGCTGGGTGCTGGTCGCCGCGATGATCGAGGCAGCGGGCATGTTCGGGGCGTGATCGCGCCCCCTCTTGCGCCCCTCTTGGCCTGGGCGCCGGGACGTCCGACAATCGGCTTCAGCGAACGACAACCAAGATCGAGGAAACGCATGTATCCGGGCAAGCACGCCGCGGCGCATCCGACGCGGCCCGCCGTCATCATGGCCGGCAGCGGCGAGACCATCACCTACGCCGAGCTGGAGGCCCGCAGCAACCGGCTGGCCCATCTGCTGCGCGACCGCGGGCTCAGGCGCCTGGACCACTACTCGATCTTCATGGAGAACCACGCGCGGTACGTGGAGTGCTGCGCCGCCGGCGAACGCTCGGGCCTGTACTACACCTGCGTGAACTCCTTCCTGACGGTCGAGGAGCTGGCCTACATCCTGAACAACAGCCAGTCGAAGGTGCTGATCACCTCGCAGGCCAAGCGCGAGATCGCGCTGGCGGCGCTGCCGCTGGCGCCCGGCGTCGAGCTCTGCCTGGTGGTCGACGGGCCGGGCGAGGGAACGCGCGTGCTGAACCTCGAGGAGGCCACCGCGGGTTTGCCGGACACCCCGATTCCCGACGAGGCGCTGGGGACGGCCATGCTCTATTCCTCGGGCACCACGGGGCGGCCCAAGGGCATCCTGCGGCCGCTGGCCGAGCAGCCGCCGGGCGAATCCCTGCCGCTGCACCAGTTCCTGCTGAAGCTCTGGCACTATCGCGAGGGCATGATCTACCTGTCGCCGGCGCCGCTGTACCATTCGGCGCCCCAGGCGGCGGTGGGGCTCACCATCCGCATGGGCGGCACGGCGATCATCATGGAGCGCTTCGATGCCGAGACCTACCTGCAGCTGGTCGAGAAGCACCGCGTGACGCACAGCCAGCTCGTGCCCACGATGTTCTCGCGCCTGCTGAAGCTGCCCGACGAGGTGCGGCGGCGCTATGACCTGTCCTCGCTGGAGATCGCCATTCATGCCGCCGCGCCCTGCCCGGTGCAGGTCAAGGAGCAGATGATCGCCTGGTGGGGGCCGATCATCCACGAATATTACGGCGCCACCGAGGGGCTGGGCTTCACCGCCTGCAACTCGGAGGAATGGCTGGCCCACAAGGGCACGGTGGGCCGGGTGCTGCTGGGCAAGCTGCATGTGCTGGACGACGCCATGAACGAGCAGCCGGTCGGCACGCCGGGCACGCTGTGGTTCGAGACGGCGACGCCGTTCGAGTATTTCAACGATCCGCAGAAGACCAAAGAGGCGCGCTCGGCGGACGGCGCGATGAGCACGGTGGGCGACGTGGGCTATCTCGACCCGGACGGCTATCTGCACCTGACCGACCGCGCCACCTTCATGATCATCTCGGGTGGCGTGAACATCTACCCGCAGGAATGCGAGAACCTGCTGATCACCCATCCCAAGGTGGCCGACGCCGCCGTGTTCGGCGTGCCCAACGCCGATCTCGGCGAGGAGGTGAAGGCGGTGGTGCAGCTCATGCCCGGCGTGCCGCCCGGCCCGGCCACGGCGGAGGAGCTGATCGCCTTCTGCAGCCAGCACCTCGCCCGCCAGAAGGTACCGCGCTCGGTCGATTTCGAGGCCGAGCTGCCCCGCCTGCCGACGGGGAAGCTCTACAAGCGGCTGCTGCGCGACCGGTACTGGGGGAACAGGACGAGCCGGATCGTGTGAGAATTGGACTGGACTCTAGGTTCCTACATTATCACTGGTCAGTCCAATACGTTGCCAGGGGCGCCTTTTTGCATGAACGCACCACAATGGCGTAGGCTGCAGGATGTTTAGCGGCCTCGAAAGCAAACACTTCCAAGTTGATTTCCAATCGCATGCAAAGGCGATCCTCCAACTGGATTTCCCGGAAGTTGCGACCGAACTTGAAGAAGTCTTGCTAGGATCAAAGATTCCAATCGAAGAAATCATTGGATCTGGAGGCGGGGAAACCAAGGGCACCCAGAGGCTTCGCAAGGCACTCAGGGCAAAGGCGTGGGAAAAGCACAACTTTAAGGTACAGCGAACAATCGATGGCGTCCCAAAGGAAGCCCAGTCGCACGAAGTGGATCATATCCGCAAGTTCGCCAGTGGCACCGTGGCGCTTGAGATCGAGTGGAATAACAAAGATCCCTTCTTTGATCGAGACCTGGAGAACTTCAAGCGCCTGCACGCAGACGGCGCTATATCGCTCGGTATCATCGTGACCAGAGGGGCGAACCTGCAGAACGCTATGCGGGAGTTAGTTGCGCGTTTCGCGGATGAAAAGGCGATTAGTTCATATGATGACATGGAAAGGATTGGCCTCAATCCGACTCGCCGACAGCGAGCGGATGTCATGCGCCGCGTACAGCGGGAAAGAAATCCAGTTTCTTTTCGCCAAGCTTGGGTCGACAACTTCGTCAGTGATAAGTTCGGTGCCGCGACAACTCACTGGACCAAGCTTGAGGATCGAGTCTTGCGCGGCGTTGGCAATCCGTGCCCCTTGATTCTTATAGGTCTTCCGCCAGGCATTGTCTCATTCGGAGAAGATCCGGCAACCGTAGCGCAACTGCTCGAAGAAGGTGCCGACGAGCCAGATGGAACCTAGTCTAGGCTTGCAAGATCCTAGGGAAGACCAGCTCATCTAGTCGGCAGCGTCGCGTTCCGTCGCCGAATTGTGAGCATAGGTCTTCCAACTGGGCTCATATGCATTGTCTGCTTGGTCGCCCCAAGTCGTCCACCTCTCTCGAATACCTCGAGCGAACAGCTCTAAATAGGGGCCAGGGCTGCACGACTCAATAATGCCGTATTGTTCATCCGGCTTACGAGAATGCTCACGTTTACGAGTGCCAACATAGTTGACCTGCCGTCGGCCGGGCGCGAGTGTCCGCGCATTTCTACCACGGGTGCCAAACAGGATCATCTCGGTCACATTCCGGAAATAGAACCCCACCCCGCGGCCGTCGGAGCCACCGTCTTTGCGAAGCTTGTGCCAAACGATATTGCTCTTATAGGCGAAACCCCAAGAGCGCATGACCTCAAGCCCTTCCGGCAGGAGGGCATTGGGAACCCACAAGTACAAGTGGGCGGTATCTTCGGCCAGCTCTGCCACTGGCAATGCGCTGATCTGTTCAACGGTCAACGTGCCATAGCGTGACAAACGCCTATGCTCAGGCGCGACCTTTCCAGTTCGATTAATAAAACGCCACGGCGGGTCGGCAAGAATGGTCTTGAAACGACGTCCGCCAGCAAAGCTCAGGAGATCGGCAGATGGACCGTCACTCTCAGGGCGCCGCATTGGGCGGTACTCACTTGTAGGGCCTTCAGGATAGCTGGAGCGAATCATCCTCTCATTTGATTCCAAAGGGAAGAGCATGTTTCCGTGTACAGTGTCTCGCGGATGCATTGTGGATTGTTCCCACAGTGCAATACGCAATCGACGCTGCTTCAGGAGATGAGCTCGTAGCGACGGAGCAGGCCGGCCCCCGATCTTGTCATCCGCCATGACATACCCTTCCTGATACAATCGCTGGTTGTTATGTTTCTATTATGTTCTAGTATATGCCCATCTCTCGCGGTTGGTCCAGTAGCATTGGTAATGCCCGGTTACCTGGCATGATATCGATTGATCGTCTCCCCAGCCGGACTCATTGAGGCCGGTGGGCCCACATCAGAGTTGCCTGAGGACTACGGGCAGCCTCTTCCGAATTCGGCTGGCCCGCCTCTAGGTTCAATCAGCCATATTCGCGGTGGCGGCACGCTGTATCCCCTCGTCCCGAGCCAGCGCAAGCACCTCATCGACGGACCAGTGGTCGTCGACGTGCTCGCCGTACTTGCACGCGATGACGCGGCCGTTCCCGGCGATCAGGAAGTCCGCCGGAAGGCCCAGGCGGCCACCATGGGGCTTGGCGGCAGGCATACGGGCCGTGCCTGTCAGCAATCCGACGAACGCGAAGGCGACCGCGCGCAGGATGGGGAACCAGGCACGCGGGTCGAGCAGCGCCCGCGGTGACGCGGTGACGCCGAACTCGGCGTAGAGCCGCTTGTCCGGATCGGCGACGATCGCGAAGGGGAAATCCGCCGTGTGGGGCCGCAGCACGTCGGCCGGCGAGTGGAACAGCACGACCTCGCTGATGCCCGCCGCCTGGAGCTCCCGATGGCGGCGGGCGAAGGACCGCAGATGCAGGTTGCAGACCGGGCAGCCGGCGAAGCGCCGGAACTGGAGATGCACCAGGACCCCTTCCTGCGGAATGGGAACGGAGCGGTCCGCCACGTCCTTCAGCACGCGCGAGCGAACGGACGAGCCAGCGGAGACGCGTGTGTCCTCGGACATCTCGAACCTCCTTCATAGGAGTACATCGTACTCTTATTGGCTCATGTAAGGCGTATGATGTACGCTGTCAATGATGCCCCGGCCGCGCTCCCTCACCCCTGCCCTTCTCGCCGAGGCGGCGCTCGCCGTGATCGAGCGCGATGGACCGGCCGCGCTGTCGATGCGGGCGGTCGCGCAGGAACTCGGCATGGGCACGATGTCGCTCTACCGCTATGTGCAGAGCCGCGAGCAGCTCGAGACGATGGTCGTCGATCTCGTGCTCGAAGGAGTCGATCTCGACGTTGGCCGCCACAGGGGCTGGACCGGCAAGGCGACCGAGCTCGCCGTGCGCGCCCATGCCGTCGCGACGGCGCATCCTGCGGTGACGCCGTTGCTGCTCGCGCGCCGCCATGCGTCGGGCCATGCGCTGCGCTGGGGCGAGGCCCTGCTCGGCGTGCTGGCTGAGGCGGGGTTCTCCGGCCAGCACCGTGCGCTCGCCTTCCGCACGATCGTGGCCTACGTCTTCGGGTCCGTGCAGCTCCAGTATCTCGGCCCCCTCGGCGGAGAAGGCACGGAGGCCATCGCGGCGCTGCCGCGCGACGCCTTCCCGCTGCTCGCCGACACCGCCCGGAGCGCGCGCGGGATTCCGGCGGAGGCCGAATTCCTGGGCGGGCTCAGGCTCGTCCTGCGGGGCATCGGCGAGACGTAGGCAAGCGCCATGGCAGACGGGTCGGCATGCGAACGGCCAAGGACCTCAGTCGCTATTTCCGCGACGACGTCGCGCGGACGGCCGAGGTTCAGTATGCGGCCCGACGTTGCCCATGACCCCTCCGTCGGCGTGTGACGCCGACACCTCCCCACGCAAGCGTGGGGAGGAGAAGATTTCCGCGCATGGTTCGGCGGAGAGCTGACCGGCCCTGCTGACGGGCCGCTTGTCTGGTAGTCTGCGCCCATGATGCTGACCTTCAGAACGGCGTTCCTTCCGGAGGGCGAAGAGGTCGGGCGCGTCATACGAGCAGCCTTCACGCCCTATGTCCGCGCTCTGGGACAAGAGTTGCCTGCCGACGGATCTGCCGCCCACGCCGAAGAACGGGAGCGATTCGCGGCGGAACTCGAGCGCGGCGACGTCTACATCGCCCTGGAGGGTGAGCGCATCGTCGGTGTCGTCAGGACGAAGCCGCAGGAGAAGGACCTGTACATCCACCAGATCGCCGTCGATCCATCACAGCAGGGCACCGGCGTCGGGAGCTGGCTGTTGCAGCGGATCGAGGAGGTGGCGCGAGCGCGCGGCCTTGGCGGCCTGTCGCTCATGACCGCCGAGATGGCCGTGGCCAACATTCGCCTCTACCAGCGGCACGGATTCGAGATCGTGAGCCGCGGCCCGCCCGCCCACGGGCTCGACCCGCATACCAGGGTCCAGATGGTGAAGTCGTTCCAGGTCATGCCGTCCTGAGCGATGCGAAGAAGATCTCCGTCGCATGGCAGGACCTTGCTCCGACGATCGGGCGGCTGGTCGTGGAACGAAGATCCCTCCGCTTCGCTGCGCTCCGGTCGGGATGACGTGATTGTCGTTCCGACCAAGGCCGGCAGGGCCGCGCGCAGGAACCTTGCTTCAGCGATCCGGCAGCGGATCGTGGAACGAAGATCCCTCCGCTCCGCTGCGCTCCGGTCGGGATGACGTGATCGTCGTTCCGCCCAAGGCCGGCAGGGCCGCGCGCTGGAACCTTGCTTCAGCGATCCGTCAGCGGATCGTGGAGAGAAGATCCCTCCGCTCCGCTGCGCTCCGGTCGGGATGACGTGATCGTCGTTCCGACCAAGGCCCGCAGGCCGCGCGGAGGAACCTTGCTTCAGCGATCCGGCAGCGGATCGTGGAACGAAGGATCCCTCCGCTGCGCTGCGCTCCGGTCGGGGTGACGGCCGGGGCAAGGCTCCGGCCGGACGACGGACCGGGGGCCGCATCCGTCAGACGATGGCGGCGCCGGCCAGGAGGCCGAGGACGAGGAACACCAGCATGATCGCCACCGCGATGAAGAAGAGCACCTTCGCGATGGTCGCCGCGCCGGCGGCGATGTTGGTGAAGCCGAAGATGCCGGCCACGACCGAGACCAGAAAGAAGATCAGCGCCCATTTCAGCATCGTCAGTCTCCCTTCGGCGGCCGGCAGGACCGAGGCGTAACGATCATCGCTCCAGCAGGTTCCGCCCCATGAAGACCGTCTATCCGAAGGCCAGGCGGCGGGCGCGGCGCTGGGAGCGGGACAGCATGGCGGCGGGGATCAGGGCGATCAGGGCCACCGCGCCGACGACGATGAAGGTGTCGGAGAAGGCCATGGTCTGGGCGTTGAGATTCACGATCGTGCCCAGATAGTCGAGCGCCATGGCCTTCTGCTGCTGGTAGGGCAGGCCGGCATGCTGCATCAGACGCTCGACCTGGTGCAGCAGGCGCTGCGTGGTCTGGTTGTCCCAGGACTGGGTGGCGGTCAGCGCATCGGCGTGGAAGCGCGTGCGGACCTCGAAGAAGGCCACCATCAGGTTGATGCCGAAGGCGCCGCCGAGCTGGCGCATGAAGTTGGCGACGCCCGAGCCCTGGCGCACCTTGTCGGCCGGCAGCGCCTTCAGCGACGAGGCGTTGAGGCTGGGATTGATGAAGCCCAGCCCCAGCCGCGACACCATGATCATGGCGACCAGGGTCCAGAAGGTCGTGTTCACGTCGGCGCTGACCATCCAGGCGAAGCCCAGCGCGAACAGCAGCAGGCCGCCGATGATCATCAGCGAGGCGGGCATGGCGTCGCTGAGCCGTCCGGCCAGCGGGAAGATCACCGCCAGCATCAGGCCGGCCGGCATCATCATCAGCCCGGCCAGCAGCGGCGTGAAGCCGATGATGGTCTGCACGAAGACCGGGATGATGTAGGTCGAGCCCATCATGCCGGCGCCGAAGATGAAGGCGATCATGGCGGCGGCGGAGAACTCGACGTTGGCGAAGATGCGCACGTCGAGCAGCGCGCGCGGCGTGCGCAGCTCCCACAGCACGAAGGCCACGCCGGCCAGCGCGCCGCCGGCGAGGCGCAGGACGATCGTGTCGGAGGCCCAGCCCTCGCGCTGGCCGTCGGCGATGCCGGTCATCAGGCCGAACAGCGCGATGCAGAGCAGGGCGAAGCCCAGCCAGTCGAAGGGCGGGATCTCGCGCGGGATGCGCCGCGTCGGCATGAAGAGCAGGCCCAGCGCGGCGGCCACGACGCAGAACGGCAGGGAGATGAAGAAGACGTAGCGCCAGGAGAAGTACTCGATCATCAGCCCGCCCAGCGTCGGGCCGATCGCCGGCGCGAAGACGACGCCCAGCCCGAACACGCCCATCGCCATGCCGCGCCGTTCGGGCGGGAACACGGTGAAGATCGTGGCCATGACCAGCGGCTGGGCGACGCCGGCGCTGAAGCCCTGCAGGACGCGGGCGAAGATCAGCGCATCCTCGGTCGGCGCCGAGCCGCCCAGCAGCGCGCCGGCCGAGAAGAAGACCAGGGCGCTCACGAAGACCCGGCGCTCGCCGAAGATGCCGGTCAGCCAGGCGTTGATCAGCATGCCCGCGGTCATGGTCGCCATGTAGGCCGACGACATCCACTGCGCCTTGTCCTGGCCGATGCCGAAGGCGCCCATGACGTCCGGCACCGCGACGTTCACGGTGGTCATCGCCAGCACCATGGAGACGACGCCCGTCATGCCGGTCACGGTCACCAGCCAGCGATAGGCCGGGCCGTAGCGCTCGGCCAGGACCTGCGCGGTCTGGATGGCGGAGGTCTCAGGCATGGGGGGCGAGCCCACCTTCAAGGAGAGCAGGGAAGCCTTGGCTGGGGGCGCGCGACTCCAGTCGCGCGTCTTTGCCGATCAAAATGATGATCGCGCCACTGGAGTGGCGCGCCCCCAGCCATGACCCCTCCGGCCCTTCGGGCCACCTCCCCAACTGCGCTGGGGAGGAAAAGAACGGATCATCGCACGTCAATTTCGACTTCGACCATCATGCCCGGGTTGAGCGGCTTGGGCATCTCGACGAAGTCGATCTTCACCGGCACGCGCTGCGTGATCTTGGTGAAGTTGCCCGACGGGTTGGGCGTCGGCAGCAGGGCGAAGCGCGCCGTGGTGGCGCTGCCGATGCGCGCGACGCGGCCGACGAAGCGCTCGCCCGGATAGGCGTCGACGGTGACCAGCACCGTCTGGCCGAGCTTCAGGCGGCCGACCTGGGTCTCCTTGATGTTGGCCTCGACCCACACCGCGTCGGGATCGTGCAGCAGCAGGATGCGCTGGCCCGCCTGGACGTACTCGCCCGGCAGCACGAAGGTGCGGTCGATGACGGCCGGGATCGGGCTGCGGATGGTGCGATCCTCGACGTCGACATTCTGCTGGCGCATCTGCGCCGCCAGGTTGGCGACCTGATGGTCGAGCGCGGCGATCTGGGCGTCGATGACGGCAAGCTTGTCATGCTCGACCCTGGCCTCGGCCAGGCTGCCCCGCGCCTGCTCGTGCTCGGCCTTGAGCTGCTCGATCTGGCTCATGAGCTTCTCGACGGCGGCCTGCGCCACCTGGAGCTGCCGCTCGTTGATGACGCGGCTGGCGAACAGGGCGCGGTTGCGCTCCAGCTCCAGCCGCGCAAGATCCAGGTCGGACTGCAGCGCAGCCATCGCCTTCTCGCGCGCCTCGACCGCCGAGGTCCGCGTGCGCGTCAGTGCGTCGGCCTGGTTCAGCGCCAGCCGCCGCTCGGCGCGCAGCCGCGTGCGCTCGGCCCGCACGCCCTCGATCTGGGCGCGGAAGGCGTCGGCGCGCAGCTTCGCCGTGCGATCGTCGATGCGGGCCACGACCGCGCCGGCCGCGACGCGCATGCCCTCCTTGACCGGCATCTCCACGACCCAGCCATCGGCGCGGCTGGAGATCGTGACGATGTCGGCGCTGACGCGCGCGTCGTATTCATAGACATGCGTCAGCCGCAGATAGACCTCGTAGGCGCCGTAGGCCACGGCCAGCAGCACCACGACCGTGATGGCGATGGTGCGCGGACCAAGCGGGAGGCGGCCGCGCCCGACGGTCCACGCCGATCGCCGCGGCACGGCACCGACGCGCGGCGGCGCAGGGGTTGGTGCACTGGCTGGCGCAACACGCAGGGCGGGGGAAGCCGGCGTCGTCGCCGTCGTCACGGAAGGCGGAGAGACCGACTGGTCCACGAGGCTAGCGGGGCCGACGCTGGCGCGTTGTCATCAAACCAAAATATTCCCGATCCGCGCGCCGGACCATCGATACGTCCGGCTTGCTGAAACGCACCCGGCGCATGACGGCCCCCGCGATAGCGGGCGGCCCGGCCCTTGCATTGCCTGCGAAGGCGCGAGACGGTTGCCCGACAGGGCAGCCTCGCCTGCCGCACAGCAAAAACAACCAGGGAACGCCGCCATGCCCGATGCGTCACATCAAGCTCCCCGCTCTCTCGCCAACCCCTCTCTCGATGTCGCCATCGTCGGCGGCGGGCTGGGTGGCCTCTACGCCATCCATCGCCTGCGCGGGCTGGGCCTCACGGTCCGCGCCTACGAAGCCGGCTCGGGCATCGGCGGCACCTGGTTCTGGAACCGCTATCCCGGCGCACGCTGTGACGTGGAGAGCCTGGAATATTCCTACAGCTTCTCCGACGAGCTGCAGCAGGAGTGGAAGTGGCCGGAGCGCTACGGCACGCAGCCCGAGATCCTGAAGTACATCAACCACGTCGCCGACCGCTTCGACCTGCGCCGCGACGTGCAGCTCAATACCCGCATCGTGTCGGCCCTGTTCGACGCCGACGCGAACCGCTGGGTGCTGCGCACGCAGGAGGGCGAGGAGATCCGCGCGCGCTACTGCGTGATGGCGGCCGGCAACCTGTCGACGCCGCGCGTGCCCGACTTCAAGGGGCTGAAGGACTTCAAGGGCCGGTGGTACCATTCCGGCCGGTGGCCGCACGAGGGCGTCGACTTCAGCGGCCTGCGCGTGGGCGTGATCGGCACCGGCTCCTCCGGCGTGCAGATGATCCCGATCATCGCGCAGCAGGCGAGGCACCTCACGGTCTTCCAGCGGACGGCCAACTTCAGCCTGCCGGCACGCAACGCCCCGATGGAGGCCGAGCGCGAGAGCAAGCACAAGGCCGAGTACCGGCAGCGCCGCATCGCGGCGGCGGACACGCCCTTCGCCATCGCAGGCCATGCCAAGCCCACGAAATCGGCGCTCGAGGTCGCCGAGGAGGAGCGCAACAAGGCCTACGAGGCCAAGTGGCAGGAAGGCGGCAGCATCAGCTACCTCTATTCGTACACCGACCTGCTGGTGAACAAGGAGTCGAACGACACCGCCTCGGAGTTCGTGCGCAACAAGATCCGTGCCACGGTGAAGGACCCGCGGACCGCCGAGCTGCTGGCGCCCAAGGACCATCCGATCGGCACCAAGCGGCTCTGCCTCGACACCAACTATTACGAGACCTACAACCGCGACAATGTCGCCCTGGTCGACGTGCGCAGCGATCCGATCGACACGATCACGACGACGGGGCTGCGGACCAAGGGCGGGCAGGCCTTCGAGCTGGACGCCATCGTCTTCGCCACCGGCTTCGACGCCATGACCGGTGCCCTGAACGAGATCGACATCCGCACCAGCGCGGGCGCCGTGCTGCGCGAGCACTGGGCGGGCGGGCCCCTCACCTATCTCGGGCTGATGGTGTCGGGCTTCCCCAACCTGTTCATCGTCACCGGCCCGGGCAGCCCGGGTGTGAAGACCCAGATGATCGCCTCGATCGAGCAGCACGTGGATTGGATCGCCACGTGCATCGACCATCTGCGCGCCGAGGGACTGGACCGCATCGAGGCGACGCCGCAGGCCGAACTGGCCTGGGTCGAGCACGTCAACGCCGTGGCCGACAGCACGCTCTATCCGCTGGCCAATTCCTGGTACGTGGGCGCGAACATCCCTGGCAAGCCGCGGGTGTTCATGCCCTATGTCGGCGGCTTCGATCGCTACAAGCGCCACAGCGAGGCGATCGCCGCCCAGGGCTACGAGGGCTTCACGCTGGGCCGGCACGAGGCGGCGCCGCACGCCACGCAGGCCGCGGCCGCCGAATAGGACTCGTCAAGGGCGGCGGCGCGCCCTATGTCACGGCCGCCATGCAGACGCTGCGCACCCTGGAGGCCCTCGAACGCGAGGGGCTGATCGCGTCCGCCGCCGACCTCGCCGAAGCGGCGGAATCGATGGCGATCGCGTTGACGCCCGACATGCTGGCGCTGATCGACCGGGCCGATCCGGCCGATCCGATCGCGCGCCAGTTCGTGCCCAGCGCCGCCGAGACCCGGGTCGCGGCCGAGGAACTGGCCGATCCGATCGGTGACGCGGCGCGCTCGCCGGTCAAGGGCATCGTCCACCGCTATCCCGACCGCGTGCTGCTGAAGCCGGTCCATGTCTGCCCGGTCTATTGCCGCTTCTGCTTCCGGCGCGAGAAGGTCGGGCCGGGCGGCGAGGCGCTGTCGGCGGACGAGCTGGACCGCGCGGTGGCATACATCGCGGCGGACACGCGGATCTGGGAAGTCATCCTGACCGGCGGCGATCCGCTGATGCTGGCGCCGCGCCGGCTCTCCGAACTGATCGGCCGGCTCGACACGCTGGCCCATGTCGGCGTGATCCGCGTGCACAGCCGCGTGCCGATCGTGGATTCCGGCCGCGTCACCGAAGCGCTGGTGGCGGCACTGAAACCCCGCCGCGCGGCGCTGTGGCTGGCGGTGCACTCCAACCATCCGCGCGAGCTCGGCCCGGCGACGCGCGCCGCCCTGGCGCGGCTCGCCGATGCGGGCATCCCGCTGCTCGGCCAGACGGTGCTGCTGGCCGGCGTCAACGACGACGCCGACACGCTCGACGCGCTGATGCGGGCGCTGGTGACGGCGCGGGTGAAGCCCTACTACCTGCACCATCCCGACCTGGTGCGCGGCACCGGCCATTTCCGGGTGTCGATCGAGCGCGGCCAGGCGCTGATGAAGGCGCTGCGCGGCCGGCTGAGCGGGCTGGCGCAGCCGACCTACGTGCTCGACGTGCCGGGCGGGCACGGCAAGGTGCCGGTGGGCCCGTCCTACCTGTCGGGCTATCGTGGCGACGATCCTGGCGCGCTGCTGGTCGAGGACGCGTTCGGCCGGCGGCATTCCTATCCGCGCTGAAACGCGACTGCACGACGGGCGGCTCCCCGGCCGGTCGTCCGCCCAATCGTGCCGTCAGGGAAGTTTTTTCCCGCTAGCATCTCCTCTCCCGGCGCGCGGACAGGACGCGGCGGACGCACTAGACTTGGTCCATGTCCGACCAGCGCCCTTCCCCTTCGCCCGACGACGTCGACGCGTTGCGCGCGGCGCTCGCCGCCACCCGCGAGGCCCAGGAGGAAGCTCGGCAGGCCCGCGAGCTGATGCAGATCGTTTTGGACAACATGGTGGACGGCGTCTGCCTGTTCGAGGGCGAGACGGTGCTCTATGCGAACAAGGCGATGTCCAGGCGGACGGCCTTCGCCGCCGTGCCGATCCGGGCCGGCGTCAAGCTGCGGGACATCATCGCCGGCCTGTCCGCAGCCGGCGACGAGGTGATCGTCGACGGCAGAGCTCTGTCGATCGAGGAGCGTGTGGCGCGCACGCTCGATCCGGCAGGAAGCCAGTTCCAGCGTGAGCTACCCACCGGCATCCATGTGGAATTCCGCTTCCTCCCGATCGGCCGCAACCTGACGCTGGGGGTCTATCGCGACATCACCGAGCTGAAGCAGCGCCAGATCGAGCTGGAGACGGCGCGCAACCAGGTCGAGGAAGCGCAACGGCTGATGGCCTTCGTCCTCAAGGGCCTCCCGGTCGGCATCGCGCTGTTCGACGAGCAGCATCGCGTCGCCTACGCCAACATGAACTCGCAGACGACCCTGCTCGGCCTGCCGGGCTCGGCAGAGCGCTCGCCGCGGAACGGACCCGTGACGGCCGAGGACATCATCCGCGCGCAGATGGCGGCGGGCGACGTGCATCTCGGCGACGACGGCCAGCCGCTGACCCTGGAGCAGAGACTGGCGCGCGTCTTCGACCCCAAGGGAAGCCGGTCCGAGCGGCGCCTGCCGTCGGGCACCTACGTCGAGTTCACCTTCAAGCCGCTGGAGAACGGCAGCACGCTGGCGGTCTTCCGCGACGTGACGGAGCAGCGGCTGGCCCAGGAAGCGCTGGCACGGGAGAAGGATGCCGCCGAGGCGGCGCGGCGGGACGCCGAGCGGGCCCACGATCAGGCCGCCGCCATGCACAGGCTGCTGAGCGACGTTCTCGAGAACATGAGCGACGGCATCGGCCTCCTCGACGCCGACCGCCGCATCCTCTACGTCAACAACGCCGTGCCGCAGATGTTCAACCTGGCCCCCGAGCGGGTGGCGCCCGGCGCGCATCTCGTCGAGGCGATACGCGACCAGATCGCCAGCGGCGACGAGCTCGTCATCGACGGCAAGACCCTCTCGCTCGACGAACGCATGGCGCGCGTGCTGCACCCCGCCGGCAGCCGCCATGAACGGATGACGCCCTCGGGGCGCCACGTCGAGTTCACCTTCCGGCCGCTGCCCGACGGCCGCACGCTGGGTCTCTACCGCGACATCACCGAGCTCAAGCAGAGACAGATGGAGCTCGAACAGGCACGCGATGCGGCGGAGGCGGCGAACCAGGCCAAATCGACCTTTCTCGCCACGATCAGCCACGAGATCCGCACGCCGATGAACGGCGTCATCGGTACCGCCGAACTGCTGGAGCGCGAGCCGCTCAACGAGCGGCAGAAGCGCCTCGTGCAAACGGTGCGCACCTCTGCGGCCGCCCTGCTGCGCATCATCGACGACGTGCTCGACTTCTCGAAGATCGAAGCGGGCCGCATGGAGCTCGAGGAGGCCCCGTTCCGCCTGCGCGCCCTGGTCGAGGGCACGGCCGAGACGCTGTCGGTCCAGGCCGAACGCAAGGGACTCGCCATCACGACCGCGATCGAGGCCGGCACGCCGGACCTGCTGCGCGGCGATGCCACGCGGGTCCGCCAGATCCTGTTCAACCTGATCGGCAACGCGATCAAGTTCACCGATCAGGGCGAGATCCGGGTCACGGCCGAGCCCGTTTCCATCGTCGGCGACCGCATCCGCCTCGCCTTGTCGGTGGCCGATTCCGGAATCGGCATGACGCCCGAGCAGATGGCCCGCCTGTTCAGACCCTTCTCGCAGGCCGACAGCTCGACGACCCGCCGCTATGGCGGCACCGGACTCGGCCTGTCGATCGTCCGGCGCCTGGCCGAGCTGATGGGCGGCTCGGCCCGGGCGCAAAGCGTGCCGGGGCAGGGCTCGGTCTTCACCGTGACGCTCGAGCTGGGCCTGGCCAACCGCCTGTCCGAGGAACCGCAGCCCCGCCTCCCGGAAGAGGGCGGGAGCCGCGCCGGAACGGTCCTGGCGGTCGACGATTATCCGATCAATCTCGACGTCCTGACCGGGCAGCTCGAGATCCTGGGCGTGCCGGTGGAGACGGCCGCGGACGGCCTGGAGGCGCTGACCAAATGGCGCGAACGGCCGTTCGCCCTCGTGCTCACCGACGTGCACATGCCCGACATGGACGGCTTCGAGCTGACGCGCCAGATTCGCGCCGAAGAGGCGGTCGGCGGCAGCGGCCGGCGCACGCCCATTGTGGCGCTGACCGCCAACGCCCTCAAGGGAGAGGCGGACCGCTGCCTCGCCGCGGGCATGGACGGCTATCTCACCAAGCCGCTGACGCTCGACCGCCTGCGTGAAGCCGTCGACCGCTGGCTGCGCACCGACGCGCCGGCCGGGCTTGCGCCTGCGACGGGAGTGCCTGCCGCCGCAGCGGCCGCACCGGCCATCGACCACGAGGTCGTGGCCCAGATGTTCGGCGGCGACACCGAACTCATCCAGCGCGTCCTGGCCCGCTTCGCCACGGCCGGCGCGACGCTGGTGGCCGAGATCGCGGCGGCCTCCGCCGACCGCAGCCGGCTCGCCGACCTCGCGCACAAGCTGAAGGGCGCGGCGCGGGCGGCCGGCGCCACCCGTCTCGGCGACCTCGCAGCCGCGCTGGAACGATCCGGCGATCCCACCGCCATCGCGCCGCTGGCCGGGGAATGGGAGCGCGTGGTGGCGGAGCTCGAAGCGCGGCCTCGAGGCTGACGCCGGAACGCCGTCGCGATCGCGTGCCTTGCCTAAAGGCGGATGCGTGTGCCGGCCGGATCGTACAGGGGCTTGAAGCTCGCGATGGCCGGCACGCGGCGGCCGGCAACGTCGATCTCGTAGCGCGACGCCAGCATGTCGGCCTGGGTCTCGCCGGGCGCGCAGGCGACGTAGCCCAACCCCACCGCGGCGCCGAGATGATGGCCGTAGCCGCCCGATGCCAGGTGCCCCACCAGCTTGCCGTCCCGCAGGATCGGCTCGGCGTGATAGAGCAGCGGCTCGGGATCGCCGAGCTGGAACTGCACGAGGCGCCGCGCCAGGCCGGCCTGCCTGCGGCGCAGCACCGCCTCGCGGCCGAGGAAATCGCCCAGCCGGCCCGCCGGCTGCCGTTTCGCGGCCCGCTGTCCGGCTGCCGAGCCGACCTGCCGCCAGGCCGACCCGGCGCTGCGCGAGGTGGCGTCCGGCCACTGGGTGCGCTGCCGCCGCGTCGACGCGACGGCGGGCGAGATCCAGCGGCCGCTCGGGTAGAAGAGCGACACCGACGCAGTCAGAGAAAGGATCATCATGGACGGCCTGAACGCCAATTCGCCCCACGCGCGCGACATCCGCTACCTCGTGCACCAGCAGACGGAGCTGCGCTCCTACCGCGAGCAGGGCGGCACGCTGATGGCGCGCGGCAACGGCATCCACGTCATCGACGAATCGGGCAAGGAGTACATTGAGGCGATGGCCGGGCTGTGGTGCGCCTCGCTGGGCTTCAGCGAGAAGCGCCTCGCCGAGGCCGGCTACCAGCAGCTTCTCGACCTGCCCTACTACCATACGTTCTTCGGCAAGGGTCACCTGGCCAGCGTCGACCTCGCCGAGAAGCTGATCTCCATGGCGCCCAGGCCGATGGCCAAGGCGCTGTTCCAGTGCTCCGGCTCGGAGGCCAACGACACCGCGATCAAGCTGGTCTGGTACTATCACAACGCCATCGGCAAGCCCGAGAAGAAGAAGATCATCGGCCGCGAGCGCGGCTACCACGGCAACACCGTGGCCTCGGTGAGCGTGTCGGGCCAGCCCCACATGCGGCTGGGCTTCGACGTGCCGCTGCCGATGTTCCGCCACACCAGCAACCCGCACTACTACCGGCTGCACGAGGACGGCGAGACCGAGGAGCAGTTCGCCGACCGCATGGCCAGGGATCTCGAGGACCTCATCCTGGCGGAGGGCCCCGACACGGTCGCTGCCTTCTTCGGCGAGCCGGTGCAGGGCGGCGGCGGCGCCATCACCCCGCCCCGCACCTACTGGGCCAAGATCCAGAAGGTGCTGAAGAAGTACGACGTCCTGTTCATCGCCGACGAGGTGATCGCGGGCTTCGGCCGCACCGGCAATATGTGGGGCTGCGAGACCTACGACCTGCAGCCCGACATGATCTCCTGCGCCAAGGCGCTGTCGGCCGCCTACCAGCCGATCTCGGCGCTGATGGTCTCCGACAGGATCTACCAGGCGATGGAGAACCTGAGCGCGGCCAACGGCACGTTCGGCCACGGCTTCACCTACGGCGCCCACCCGGTGGCCTGCGCCGTCGCGCTGGAGACCCTGAAGATCTACGAGGAGCGTGGGATCGTCGACCATGTCCGGGCCGTCGGCCCGGCCATGCTGAAGGGGCTCGGCGCCTTCGCCGAGCATCCACTGGTGGGCGACGTGCGCGGCGTCGGCCTGTTCGCCGGTGTCGAGCTGATGAAGGACCGCAAGACGCGCACGCCGTGGGCGCCCGAGCAGAAGGCCGGCACCCTGGTGCAGGACCTGGCGCTGAAGCACGGGCTGATCGTGCGGGCCATCGGCGACCGCATCGCCTTCACGCCGCCGCTGATCATCACCGAGGCCGAGATCGGCGAGATGTGCCGGCGCTTCGGCCTGGCGCTCGACGAGGCGCGGCGCGAGCTCGGGGCCTGAAGCGGAAGGGCCCGCTTTCGGCGATCCCCGCGGCCCACCTATGGGCGGTGGCGGTCCTCGTCGAGGATCGCCTCGCCGACCAGGCCCGCCTCCTCGACCAGGAAGAGGATCTCGATGGTGCCGGCGCGCTCGAAGGAGAGCGCGACCGGCACACGGCTGCCGGCGGCGAGCGGCCCCTGAACGTCCTTCAGCAGCAAATGGTAGCCGCGAGGCTGCAGCGTGATCGCCGAAGCGGGCGGCAGCACCAGCCCCTCCGGCAGATGCCGCATGGCGATATCGCCGCCGATGACCCGGATGCCGTGGATCTCGATCGCGGCGGCCTTCGGGCTGGCGGCGGTCAGGAGGCGGTCGGGGGCCGCCGCCTTGTGGGTGATGGCGAGATAGCCGCCGGCCTGATCCGGGCGGGCCGCGTCGGGCCGAATCCACGGGCGCCGCAGCTCGACCGCGCCCAGGGCGGCGGCGAGGGGCTCGGTGCAGCGGCGACGACGGAACCAGCTCATGGCGCGTGGGGTCTCCCTTAGATTTTCTTCGGAGTGGGCGCAATCGGCATGACGTGGCACGCCATGCCCCACGGCCGCCAGCCCCGAGTTTCTCTCAGCCTCGGGGCGCCCCTCAGCGGCGGCCGATGGCCGCGATCGGCGCCCGCGAGGCGCGCGCCTGCGGCGCCGCCAGCTCCTCGATGAGCCAGTCCTCGAAGGCCTTGGTCTTGGGACGGTTCACCGAGGCCGGCGGGCAGACGAACCACCAGGCCTTGCCGCTGTCGACGATCTGCGGGAAAGGCTGGAACAGGCGGCCGGAAGCCAGCTCCTCGCGGAAAAGTTGCGGCGGCCCCACGGCCACACCTGCGCCTTCCATCGCTGCCTCGACGGCGATCATGGTCGAATCGAAGGTCAGCACGCGCTTGGGCTTGAAGTCGCCCAGGCCGACGGCGCGCAGCCAGATCGACCATTCCGGATCGTAGGTCATGTCGATGAAGGGCACGCGCTTGAGATCGTCCAGCGTCTTCAGCTTGTCGCGGTAGCGACGGCCGCAGAGCGGCGTCAGCACGTCGGAAAACAGCCGCGTGGCATGCAGTTCGGGCTCGGGCTGCACAGTGAAGCGTATGGCGCAGTCGAAATCCTCGCGCGCGAAGTCGACGCGGCGCTGGGTCGTCGTCATGCGCACCTCGATCTCGGGGTGCTTGGCCTGGAAGCGGTGCAGACGCGGCGCCAGCCATCCCAGCGCGAAGGTCGTCACGAGGCTGACGTTCAGCGTGCCGGAGTTGGCCTTTCGGCCCACCCGTTCGAGGGCGTTGGTCATGCGGTCGAACGCGTCGCGCAGGTCGGGCAGCAGCGCCTCGCCCTCGCTGGTGATCTCGAGGCCGCGCGGGCGGCGCACGAACAGCGCCACGCCCAGGCGCTCCTCCAGCGCCTTGACCTGATGGCTCACGGCGGCCTGGGTGACGTGGAGCTCCTCGGCGGCGTGGGTGAAGGAGGCGTGGCGGGCGGCGGCCTCGAAGGCGCGCAACGCGTTGAGAGGCAATTGTGAGCGGCTCATCTAGACGACCGACTTCATAGTTTTTCTATGCCTTCCCCGAGCAATCGTCCTTTGCGGACTCGCGTACCATAGCTCAAATAGGGCTCAGAAACGAGGTGCAACGCGACCATACGGTCCCGTCGCCTCAAACGGAGCTAAGTCATGTCGTCCCTCTCCAGCGTGCGGGAATTCGCCCGTCCGGCTACCCCTTCGTTCGCCTTCGGCCGCGCCATGGCGCTGCTGGCCGGCGTCGTCGCGGTCGGGATCGAGAAAGCCATGACCCGGGCCGAGCTTGCGCGCTCGCGACGCCAGCTGGCGCAACTCGACGACCGCCTGTTGCGCGACATCGGCCTGGACCGGGCGACCGCCCGGCTCGAGGCCGACAAGGGCTACTGGTCGTAGGGGCGAGGTCCTTCGCCCGCCGGGCCCAGGATCGAAATTGCCGGCGGGTGGCGGATAGAGCAGGCTGGGCCGATGGTGCTTTCCTGGCGCCATGACCCAGTACGCAACGCCTCTTCCCGCCGTGCCTCCCGCGAGCGCATCCCCCTCCGGCGGCGGCGCAGCCGCCCTGCCCTCCGTCCTGCCGGACGACTCGACCTGCTGGCAGGCCGTGCAGCAACGCGACCGCCGTTTCAACGGACGGTTCTGGTTCTCGGTCCGCACGACCGGGGTCTATTGCCTGCCCTCCTGCGCGGCCCGTCCGCCCCTGCGACAGAACGTTGCCTTCCACGCCTCTCCCGAGGCGGCGGAGGCGGCGGGCTTCCGCCCCTGCAAGCGGTGCAAGCCGCGCGACTGGCAGGCCGACGCCGGCCTCAGCCGGCCGGTCGCGGACGCCTGCCGCCTCTTCGATTCGGCCGATGCCGACCAGCCGCCCTCGCTGGCCGAGGTGGCGCGCCGCGTCGGCCTGTCGAGCGGCGCCCTCAGCAAACGCTTCGTGGCCGAGCTGGGTGTCAACCCGCGCGACTGGCTGATCGCCCGCAAGCGCCAGCGCTTCCGCCGGGCGCTGCGCGGTGGCGATTCGGTGGCCGGCGCCCTCTACGGCGCGGGTTATGGCTCGCCCAGCCGCGTCTACGAGACCAGCGACAAGGCCCTGGGCATGACGCCGGCGACCTACGCCCGGGGCGGCGCTGGCGCCCAGATCGACTTCACGACCGTCGGTTCCGACTACGGCCGGGTCCTGGTGGCCGCCACCGCCAAGGGCGTCGCCGCGGTCTTCCTGGGCGATGACGATCGCACGCTGGAGAGGGATCTGCGGCGCGACTTCCCGGCCGCCGACATCGTGCGCAACGATCAGGCGCTGGCACCGCGCGTGAAGGGCGTGCTGGCCCGGCTCTATGGCCGCAGGCCGTCGGCGCTCGATGCGGCGGACGTGCCGCTGGACATCGTGGGGACGGCCTTCCAGTGGAAGGTCTGGAAGGAGCTGACCCGCATCCCGCCCGGCCAGACCCTGACCTACGGCGAGATCGCGCGCCGCATCGGCGAGCCGCAGGCCGCCCGCGCGGTCGGCCGGGCCTGCGCCACCAACCAGGCGGCCGGCGTCATCCCCTGCCATCGCGCGGTCGGCGCCGACGGCCGTCTCACCGGCTACCGCTGGGGCGTCGCACGCAAGGAGCGGCTGCTGGCCGACGAGCGGGCCGCCGAAGCGCGGCGGCGCAGCAGCACGTAGAAGGCCCCGCCGCCGCCGTGGCGGGCATGCGCGGGCCGCACGCCGCGCACCCGCTCGCGGTTGTCGGCGCGGTTCAGCCAGCCCAGGAATTCGGCGCGGATGCGACCACCGAACAGCCGACCACCTTCCAGCCGCAGCCCCTTGCCGGTCACGATCAACACCACGCGCAGGTCGCGCCCGACGGAGTCCTCCAGGAAGCGCGCGACGGCGCGCTCGGCCCCCGCCACCGTCATGCCGTGCAGGTCGAGCGAGGCCTGCGGTACCAGGCGGCCGCGCGACAGAGCGCGCGAGAGGTCGCGGTCGAAGGCGGCATCCTGCAGCGTCAGCTCCGGGACGGCGGGCGCCGGGGCCGCGGCAACCCGCTTCCGCCCGCCGGCCGACGCTCGGGGCGTGCCGCGCGGCGGTTCATGAGTCGAAGCGGCAGGAGAAGACGATGACGGCGGAGGGGCGGTGCGGACGGCCCGTTCACGCCGTCTGCGATCCTTCAGCGGCTTCACATCGGCCATCGCGGCGGCGAACAGATCGACATCCTTGGCCATGCCGCTCGTGTAGAGCACATCCCGTCCGGCCGGAAGCAGCGGAACGGGAGGGAGCCGTTGCCACGGCCGGCAGGTCGGGGCTACACAGCCCAGCATGGCTCTTGCGCCCCCGCCCGCTCCGCCGGCGCCCGATCCCGACCTGCAGACGGGCCTGCAATACCTGAAAGCCGGCTGGTTCGACCGCGCCGAGCCGCTGTTCCGTGCGGCCCTGGCCCGGTGGGGCGACCGTCCCGACATCCTGCACTTCCTGGCGGTCTGCTTGGCCCAGCGCGATGCGCTTGCCGAGGCCGAGCAGCTCTGGCGCAAGGCGGTGGCGAAGGATCCCAACGAGCCGATGCTGTCCTACAATCTCGGCCTGGTGGCGCGACGGCAGGGCCGGGTCGACGAGGCGGCGCGGCGCTTCCGCGACACGGTGCGGCGGGCGCCGAACCACGTCGAGGCCCGCCTCGCGCTGGCCTCCATCCAGATCGAGCAGGGCCGCTTCGCGGCCGCCGAGCGCGAGCTGGGCGAGTTCGTGGGCAATGTCGACCAGGCCATCCAGCAGGGTGCCGAGGCCCTGCGGCCGCTGCAGGCGCGCGCGCGCAACATGCTGGGGTTCGTCCTCTATCGGCTGGGCCACCACGACGCGGCCGTCGGGGTTCTCGACATGGCGATGTCGGATGCCGGCGACGACGTGGCGAGGCGCAGCCAGATCCTCGGCGACCGCGCCCTGGCGCTGGGCGGGCTCGGCCACTTCGACGAGGCGATCAACCAGGCGCTCGAGGCCGCCGAGCTTGCGCCCGACAGCGCCGCGCTGCAGCACACGCTGGGCTTCCTGCTGCTGCATGCCGGCCGCCCCGCGGAAGCGCTGGGTCCGATCCAGCGCGCACTCGACCTCGATCCGGCGTTTCCCGGCGCGCTGCGGACGCTGGCTGCCGCCCACACCGCGATCGGCCAGCAGTCCGAGGCGACGGCGCTTCTGCAACGCGCGCTGGCGGCCGACGGCTCCGACCGCGATGCCGTGCTGCAGCTCTCGCTCCTCCATATAGAAGGCGGCCGGTTCGAAGAGGCCCTGCAGATCCTCGAGCCCTTCGTCAAGCTGGCCCCCGACGATGCGGCGTCGCTCAACAACCAGGGCCTGGCGCTGCGCGGCCTGAAGCGCTTCGACGAGGCGCGCCGCGTGCTGAAGCGTGCGTTGCGCGTGGCAACGAACGAACCCTTCATCCTGACCAATCTGGCCAGCGTGCTGGTCGATCTGGGACGGGCCGCCGAGGCGAAGCCGCTGCATGAGCAGGCGCTGCGCAGCCTGCCCGGCGATTCGCGCCTGCTCGGGCACTACGGGATCTGCCTGGCCGCTCTCGGCGACCGCGACAAGGCGCGCGAGACCCTGGATGCCGCGCTGGCCGCCAACCCCGACAATGCGCTGGCGATGGAAGCGCGCATCGCGCTCGACGCCTGAACGTCGTGATGGAGGAGGCGTCGTGAGCGAGGGAGCCCAGCGTCTGGCCGAGGTCCGTCGGCGCATCGGGGACGCGGCGCGCGCCGCCGGCCGCGATCCCGCCGGCATCACCCTGGTCGCCGTTTCCAAAACGCATGGCGCCGAGCGCGTGCGCGAGCTGCTCGAGGCCGGGCAGCGGGTGTTCGGCGAGAACCGCGTCCAGGAGGCGCAGGAGAAGTTTCCGGCGCTGAAGGCCGAATACGCCGATCTGGAGCTGCACCTGATCGGACCGCTGCAGACCAACAAGGCGCGCGAAGCGGTGGCGCTGTTCGACGTGATCCAGTCGGTCGACCGCGAGAAGCTGGCGGCCGTGCTCGCCAAGGAGATGGCGCGCACCGGCCGGCGACCGGCCTGCTACGTGCAGGTCAACACGGGCGAGGAGCCGCAGAAGGCCGGCGTCCTGCCCGGCGAGGTCGATGCCTTCGTCGCGTCCTGCCGCGACACCCACCGGCTGCCGGTCGTCGGCCTGATGTGCATCCCGCCGGTCGACGAGGAGCCGTCGCTGCACTTCGCGCTGCTGGCCAAGATGGCCGCGCGCAACGCACTGGCGGCCGTCAGCATGGGCATGAGCGCCGACTACGAGACGGCGGTGCGCCTGGGGGCGACCCATGTGCGCGTCGGCACGGCCCTGTTCGGCCATCGCGGCCCCTGACGGGCCGTTGCGACGTGCCTGAACTTCCCGAGGTCGAGACGGTCCGGCGCGGCCTCGCCCCGAAGCTGGTCGGACGGCGGATCGCACGCGTGGTGCAGCGCCGCAAGGACCTGCGGGTACCGCTGCCGGAGCGGTTCCGCGAACGCCTCGAAGGGCGGCTCGTCCGCGCCATCGACCGGCGCGCCAAGTACCTGCTGCTGCGCCTGGACGGGGGCGAGACGCTGATCGTGCATCTCGGCATGTCCGGCCGCATGATCCTGCACGACGCCACCAGCGCCGCGCAGCATCCCTTCATGCGGCACGATCACGTGATTTTTGCCACAGACGACGGCTGGGAGGTGCGCTTCAATGACGCCCGTCGCTTCGGCCTGATGCTGCTGGAGCCCGACCAGGGGCTGGCCGGTCACAAGCTGTTCAAGGGATTGGGGCCCGAGCCGCTCGACCCGAGTTTCGACGGCACAGTTTTGGCCGGCCGCCTCAAGGATCGCCGCACGCCGATCAAGGCGGCGCTGCTCGACCAGAAGACGCTGGTCGGGGTGGGCAACATCTACGCCTGCGAAGCGCTCTTCCTCGCCGGCATCTCGCCCAGGCGCTCGGCGCATACGGTGCAGGGCGAGCGGGCCGCCCGCCTCGCGGCGGCCATCCGGCAGGTGCTGCTGCGCGCCATCGACGACGGCGGCTCGACGCTGCGCGATCACGTCCAGCCAGGCGGCGAGCTGGGGTATTTTCAGACGCGCTTCAAGGTCTACGACCGCGCCGGCGCCATCTGCGTCACGCAAGACTGCGGCCGCCCGGTGCGGCGGCTGGTCCAGGCGGGACGCTCGACCTTCTATTGCGCGCGGTGCCAGCGGTAGCTTAGAGCGGTGCGTGCGAACGGGTCGGAGGGAAACGTGGGCGCCTATCAGAACATCAAGACCGAGACCAAGGGACGCGTGGGAATCATCCGCCTCGACCGACCGAAGGCGCTCAACGCCCTGTGCGCCGACCTGGTGCGCGAGCTCGGACAGGCCCTCGACGCGTTCGAGGCCGATGCCGGCATCGGCTGCATGGTGCTGACGGGCAGCGAGAAGGCCTTCGCGGCTGGGGCCGACATCAAGGAGATGAAGGACAAGTCCTACCAGGACGTCTTCCTGGAGGACTTCATCACCGTCGGCTGGGAGAAGGTGAGCCAGGTCCGCAAGCCGATCGTCGCGGCGGTCGCCGGCTACGCGCTGGGCGGCGGCTGCGAGATGGCGATGATGTGCGACTTCATCATCGCCGCCGACAACGCCAAGTTCGGACAGCCGGAGATCACGCTGGGCACCATCCCCGGCGCCGGCGGCACCCAGCGCCTGCCGCGCTTCGTCGGCAAGGCGAAAGCGATGGATCTGGTACTCACCGGGCGCATGATGGACGCCGCCGAGGCGGAACGCAGCGGGCTGGTGAGCCGGGTCGTGCCGCTCGCGCAGCTGGTGGACGAGGCCGTGGCCGCGGCCGAGAAGATCGCCGGCCTGTCCCTGCCCGCCACGATGGTGGCCAAGGAGGCGGTCAACCGCGCCTTCGAGACGACCCTGGCCGAGGGCGTCCGCTTCGAACGTCGCACCTTTCATGCGACCTTCGCCTTCGAGGACCGCTCCGAGGGCATGGCGGCCTTCGCCGACAAGCGCAAGCCGGCCTGGAAGCACCGATAGCCGGCCCATAAGCGGCCAGGCGGGTGTCTTCCGACCGCTCCGGCCGGGGTTGACCCGCTGGCGGCCGGCCCGTATAAGCGCGCCCTTCCGAAGGGACGAGGATCAGATGGCAAACCACAAGTCGGCCGAGAAGCGCGCCCGCCAGACCGAGCGCCGCACCGCCGTCAACACGGCGCGTCGCAGCCGCGTGCGTAGCTCCATCAAGAAGGTCGAAGAAGCGATCAAGTCGGGCGACAAGAAGTCGGCGATGGAAGCGCTGCGCGCAGCACAACCGGAAATTCAGCGCGGCGCCACCAAGCGCGTCGTCACCAAGAACGCGGCCTCGCGGCGCGTCTCGCGACTCTCCGCACGCATCAAGGCGATGGCCTGACCGCTCTCGACATCGACGCCGATGCGAACGCCGCTCACACGAGCGGCGTTTCTTTTTGTCGAGTCGGCGCCGCTGTCGCGGCAGTTTTTTTTTGCGCCGAGTCGGTCGAGTTCATTTGGTCGCCAATTGGACGAACAACATGCAATTCCCCTTTATCGAAGAGCGCACGAGCACGAGCGCTAGATGTTGAGCGCGTCTCCCGCCGTCGTCCGCACGAGAATCGAATCCCGATGCTTGTCAATCGAGTCACGTCGCGAACACCCTGAATCACGTGCGATCTTGAGCACGTGATTCGTTTGCGAAGCTTCGCGAGTCTGTCTAAGACTCGACGCATCGCGACGAAGCGTGGGGCGCAAAGACGCGAGCCAAGGTGGAGATGAGGGGCATCCTCTCCGCCCGACGAACGAGGGAGACAGCTACAACGAACCGGTGACTCGGTGATCGAAGAAACAGCGTCTCTCACAAGACGTCACGCGATCAGCCTTCACCGTTTTCGTTTCAAGTAGCGTCTGGACGTCGAAGGCTCGTGTCGGTTCCCGCTTCGACGCCATGAAGAGCGGGGGCCATGTCGGAACGCAAGAACATCGCGGGCACGTACGAAGTCTCCCCCGGCGCCGGCTATGCCGGCGACGTGACACCGGCCACCGCCTGGAAGATCCTCGACGAGAACAAGGACGCCCTGCTGATCGACGTCCGCACGCGCGCCGAATGGACCTATGTCGGACTGCCTGATCTCGAGTCGCTGGCCAAGAAGCCCGCGCTGCTCGAGTGGCAGGTCTTCCCCGGCATGCAGGCCAACCCGGAATTCGTCGCAGCGTTGTCGCACGCGGTCACCGACAGGGACGCGCCGCTGCTCTTTCTCTGTCGAAGTGGGGCTCGTTCGGCCGCGGCGGCGAAAGCCATGACCGCGGCCGGCTACAGTACGTGTCTGAACGTGTCGGATGGCTTCGAGGGGCCTCTGGATGCGCACGCCAGACGTGGCGCGACCAGGGGGTGGAAGGCGGCAGGACTTCCGTGGAGACAGACGTGAACCGAATTCAATCGATAATGACCAACGACAAGAACGCGACATACGAGCAGAAGAAGATGCCGGGGGCCGAAATGGAAGAAATCGCGGGCCGGAAGGAGCTCGAAGCGCACTGGGTGCGCGTCTGCGACCGGCTGCGCAAGGAGATCGGCGACAAGGCCTTCAAGACCTGGTTCGGCGAGGTGGAGCTGGGCGAGCTAAAGACCGGCAAGCTGCGCCTCTACGCGCCGACGCGCTTCGTGCGCGACTGGGTGGCGCGTCACTACGGCGACCGCGTGCTCGCCTACTGGCAGTCGGTCAACGGCGAGGTCGCGAGCGTCGAGGTCAACCTCGTGCCGCCGCCCCAGCCGCGCCGCGCCAACGAGATCATCGCCCTGCCGCCCGTGCCGTCCTCGCCGCCGGCCTACGCATCGAGCATGCCGCGCCTGGGGCCGGCCATCGGCCGCGGCGCGGAGGAGAGCCTGCAGGGTCCCGAGGCCCGCTACACCTTCGCCAACTTCGTGGTCGGCAAGCCCAACGAATTCGCCTATGCGGCGGCACGCAACATCGCCGAGCAGGACCGGCCGCTGCCGGAGCGCAATCCGCTCTACATCTTCGGCGGCGTGGGCCTGGGCAAGACGCATCTCATGCATGCCATCTGGCATTCCATCCGCGAGCGCGATCCGAAGGTGCGCGTGCTGTACCTCACCGCCGAGAGCTTCGTGAACCGCTTCATCCAGGCGCTGCGCACCAAGAGCACCAGCCAGTTCAAGGAGCTGTTCCGCAACGTCGACGTGCTGATGGTCGACGACGTGCAGTTCATCTGCGGCAAGGAGGCCAGCCAGGAGGAGTTCTTCTTCACGTTCAACTCGCTGGTCGAGCAGAACAAGCAGATCGTGCTCAGCTCGGAGAAGCCGCCGAGCGAGCTGCAGGACATCGAAGAGCGCATGCGCTCGCGGCTGGGCAGCGGGCTGGTGGCCGACATCCATTCGTCGACCTACGAGCTGCGGCTGTCGATCCTGCAGACCAAGGCTGAATCGGCCCGCGTGCCGGTGCCGCACGCGGTCCTCGAATTCCTGGCCCACAAGATCAGCACCAATATCCGCGAGCTCGAAGGGGCGCTGAACCGCGTCGTCGCCCACGGCCAGCTGATCGGCCGCGAGATCACCGTCGAGATGGCCCAGGACGTCCTGCACGACCTGCTGCGGCAGGCCGACCGCAAGGTGACGGTCGACGAGATCCAGCAGCGCGTGGCCGCCCACTACAACATAAAGCTCGCCGAGATGAGTTCGCCGCGCCGCGCCCGCTCGGTGGCCCGGCCGCGCCAGGTGGCCATGTACCTGGCCAAGCAGCTCACCACGCTCAGCCTGCCGCAGATCGGCAAGCGCTTCGGCAACCGCGACCACACGACGGTCATGCACGCCGTGCGCAAGATCGAGGAGCTCAAGATCTCCGACCTCTCGATCGCCGAGGACGTCGAGCTGCTGAAGCGCCAGCTCCAGGGCTAGAACGGAAGGCCGCCGGACGGGGGCGCCAGGGCCCCCGTTCCCGCCGTACTTTGGGGTTTAAGCGCCTCAAATCACGGGCGAATTCGCTTTTCGCGCCATGCTGGCGTGGTATAGTCTGCAACCGTTCCGCAATGGCCTCCGGCGGCCGGCGAAACGGGCCAGTCCAACCGCGTTCTTGGCTCTTCGGTATAGCGACCCAACCATGAAACTGACGATCGAACGGGCGGCCCTTCTGAAGGCGCTCGCCCATGTGCAGAGTGTGGTCGAGCGGCGCAATACCATCCCCATCCTGTCCAACGTCCTGATCACCGCCCAGAAGGGCCGGCTGAGCCTCGCCGCGACCGACATGGACCTTGCCATCACCGAGCAGGTCGATGCCAGTGTCGGCAAGACCGGGTCGACGACGGCGCCGGCCCACACGCTGTACGAGATCGTGCGCAAGCTGCCCGACGGCGCGCAGGTCGAGCTGGAAGGCGCCGCCGACGGCAACAGCCTGGTGATCCGGGCCGGCCGGTCGCGCTTCACCCTGCAGTGCCTGCCGCCGGCCGACTTCCCGGCCATGGCGGAGGGCGACCTGCCCTACGGCTTCCAGCTTCCCGCCACGGACCTCAAGGGCATCATCGACCGCACGCGCTTCGCCATCTCCAACGAGGAGACGCGCTATTACCTGAACGGGATCTATTTCCATGCCGCCACGGCCGGCGGCACCGAGGTGCTGCGCGGCGTGGCCACCGACGGCCACCGGCTGGCCCGGGTCGAGGTGCCGCTGCCCAAGGGGGCGTCGGAAATCCCGGGCGTGATCGTGCCGCGCAAGACCGTGGCCGAGGTCCGCAAGCTGCTCGACGAGAGCGACGGCTCGGTCGACATCGAGCTCAGCGACACCCGCATCCGCTTCGCCTCGGGCAGCGTCACGCTGGTCAGCAAGCTGATCGACGGCACCTTCCCCGACTACGAGCGGGTCATCCCGACGGGCAACGACAAGGTGCTGAACGTCCCCTGCAAGGAATTCGCCCACGCCGTCGACCGCGTCTCGACCATCTCCACCGAGAAGTCCCGCGCCATCAAGCTGGCGGTCGGCAAGGGTGTCGTGACGCTCTCGGCGACCAGTCCGGATGCCGGCAGCGCCACCGAGGAGATCGAGGTCGAATACCAGGCCACTCCCCTCGAGATCGGCTTCAACTCCCGCTACCTGCTGGACATCACGGAGCAGATCGCAGGCTCCGAGGCGCGCTTCCTGATGGCGGATGCCGGCTCGCCGACTCTGGTGCGTGACGGCGCGGACGAAAGCGCGCTGTACGTGCTCATGCCGATGCGGGTATGACGGCGCCGCCGATCAGCGCTCTCGCCTATGCCCCCGACGCCGCAGCCGGCGCAGCGCCGGCCATCCTGGCCGTGCGCCAGGTCAGGCTGACCGACTTCCGCAACTACCGCCAGCTTCGGCTCGACTGCGATCCCGCCCCCGTCGTGCTGGTCGGCGCCAACGGCGCCGGCAAGACCAACCTCCTCGAAGCCCTGTCCTTCCTGGCGCCCGGCCGCGGCCTGCGCCGGGCCCGCCTGGACGAGGTCTGCCGCCGGGCCCGCCCCGGCGAAGCGGAGGCGACGAGCTGGGCGGTGGCGGCCTCGCTCGACACGCCCGACGGGCGTCTCGCCATCGGCACCGGGCTGGAGGCCGGCCGCAGCGAAGGCAGCCTCCGCCGCGCCGTGCGCATCGACGGCCGGCCGGCGCAGAGCCAGACCGCGCTCGGCCTGCATGTCGCGGCGGTCTGGCTGACGCCCCAGCTCGACCGGCTGTTCCTCGACGGGCCGGGTGAGCGGCGGCGCTTTCTCGACCGGCTGGTGACGGCGCTGCATCCCGAACATGCCGGCGACGTGGCGGCCTACGAGAACGCGCTGCGGCAGCGCGCGCGCCTGTTGGCCGACCGGGACAAGGGCGGCAATCGCGACCCGCACTGGTTCACCGCCCTCGAGGATACGATGGCCCGCCATGGCGTGGCGCTGGCGGCCAACCGCGCCGACACGGTCCAGCGGCTGGATGCGGCCGCCCGGCTGGGCGTCGGGCCCTTCCCGCGTGCCGCGCTCGCCATGGCCGGCGACATCGACGGCTGGGTGGCCGGCATGGCCGCCATCGACGCCGAGGACCGCCTGCGCGCCACGCTGGCCGCCAGCCGCTTGCGCGACGCCGAGTCGGGCACCACATCCTGTGGACCGCATCGCAGCGATCTTGCGGTTCGCCACCTCGATCTCGACCTGCCGGCCGCGGAGGGCTCGACCGGCCAGCAGAAGGCGCTGCTGGTCTCCATCGCGCTGGCCCATGCCCGTCTGGTGGCGCTGTCGCGGGGCTGCAGTCCGCTGCTGCTGTTGGACGAGATCGCGGCCCATCTCGATGCCGACCGGCGCGCCGCCCTGTTCGACGAGGTGGCGGCGCTGGGCGGGCAATGCTGGATGACCGGCACGGATGCCGAGCTTTTCGCGCCGCTGCGCGGCCGTGCGCAGGTCCTGCGCGTGGACGACGGCACCATCGCGGCGTCCTGACCCTTTCCGGAAGGCGACACCATGAGCGACGAGAACGAGATAAACCCCGGCGCCGACGACTACGATGCGGATTCCATCAAGGTGCTGCGCGGGCTGGACGCCGTGCGCAAGCGGCCGGGCATGTATATCGGCGACACGGACGACGGCACGGGCCTGCACCACATGGTCTACGAGATCGTGGACAACGCGATCGACGAGGCGCTGGCCGGCTACTGCGACCGCGTCGACGTGATCCTGCACGGCGACGGGTCGGTCACGGTGCGCGACAACGGTCGCGGCGTGCCGGTCGACATCCACAAGGAAGAGGGCGTCTCCGCCGCCGTCGTGATCTTCACCCAGCTCCATGCCGGCGGGAAGTTCGACCAGAATTCCTACAAGGTCTCTGGCGGCCTGCATGGCGTGGGTGCGGCCGTCGTCAACGCACTGTCGGAACATCTCGACCTGCGCATCTGGCGCAACGGCAAGGAGCATTTCGTCCGCTTCCGCCACGGTGACCCCGAGGGCGATCTGCAGATCGTGGGTGATGCGCCGGCCGACCGGCCGCACGGCACGGAGGTATGCTTCCTGCCGTCGTCGCAGACCTTCACCAGGACGGAGTTCGACTACGGCACCCTGGAGCATCGCCTGCGCGAGCTCGCCTTCCTCAATTCGAAGGTGCGCATCATCCTGACCGACGAGCGCGGTGCCGAGCCCAAGGTCCAGGAGCTGTACTACGAAGGCGGCGTAGAGGCCTTCGCCAAGTACCTCGACCGCAACAAGCAGGTGCTGCACAGCCCGCCGGTACTGATCGGCGGCGCCCGCGACGGCATCACCGTCGAGGTCGCGCTGCAGTGGAACGACAGCTACCACGAGACGATGCTGTGCTTCACCAACAACATCCCGCAGCGCGACGGCGGCACCCATCTCGCCGGGTTCCGTGGCGCGCTGACGCGCACGCTGAACAAGTACGCCGAGGAAACCGGCCTGTCGAAGAAGGAGAAGGTGAGCCTGTCCGGCGACGACATGCGCGAAGGGCTGACCTGCGTGCTGTCGGTCAAGGTGCCCGACCCGAAGTTCTCCTCGCAGACCAAGGACAAGCTGGTCTCGTCGGAGGTGCGGCCGGTCGTCGAATCGGTGGTCGGCGAGAAGCTCGGCCAGTGGTTCGAGGAGCATCCCGGCGAGGCGCGCAAGATCCTGACCAAGGTGGTGGAAGCCGCGGCCGCCCGCGAGGCCGCCCGCAAGGCGCGCGAGCTCACGCGCCGCAAGGGCGCGCTCGACGTCAGCTCCCTGCCTGGCAAGCTCGCCGACTGCCAGGAACGCGACCCGGCGCTCAGCGAACTCTTCATCGTCGAGGGCGATTCGGCCGGCGGTTCGGCCAAGCAGGGGCGCAACCGCGCCAACCAGGCCATCCTGCCGCTGCGCGGCAAGATCCTGAACGTCGAGCGGGCGCGCTTCGACAAGATGCTGTCCTCGGCCGAGATCGGCACGCTGATCACGGCGCTGGGCACCGGCATCGGCCACGACGACTTCGATCTCTCGAAGCTGCGCTACCACAAGATCATCATCATGACGGACGCGGACGTCGACGGCAGCCACATCCGCACCCTGCTCATGACGTTCTTCTATCGCCAGATGCGCGAGCTGATCGACGCCGGCCACCTCTACATCGCCCAGCCGCCGCTGTTCAAAGCGGCCAAGGGCAAGTCGGCGATCTATCTCAAGGACGAACGCGCCCTCGATGACCATCTCATCGACAGCGGCCTGGAGAACGCGACCTTCCGCCTGGGCGACGGCACCGTGCAGAGCCGCGAGGATCTGCGCCGCACCGTCGACATCGCCCGGTCGGTGACCAATCTGGTGAAGCCGCTGTCGCTGTCACGGAGGGTGACCAGCCAGAGCGTCATCGAGCAGGCCGCGATCGCCGGCGCGCTCAATCCCGACATACTGGCCGACAGCGAGCTGGCGCAGCAGACGGCGCAATACATCGCGCGCCGGCTGGACGCCGTCAGCCCGCCGCTCGAGCGCGGCTGGACGGGCGAGCCGACGCCGGACGGCGGTCTCGTCTTCACGCGGCGCCTGCGCGGCGTGCTGGAGCGTCACGTTATCGACGGGCCGCTGATCAAGAGCGCGGAAGCGCGCAAGCTCGATGCGCTCGCGGGTGAGCTGCAGGCCGTCTACATGAAGTCGGGCACCTTCGTTGCCAAGGACAAGGAGACGACCATCTCCTCGCCGACCGAGCTGTTCGCCGCCGTCCTCGAGGCGGGCCGCAAGGGCGTGACCATCCAGCGCTACAAGGGGCTGGGCGAGATGAACCCCGATCAGCTCTGGGAGACGACGCTCGACCCCGAGGCACGCACGCTGCTGCAGGTCAGGATCAACCATGCCGACGAGGCGGACGAGATCTTCTCGACGCTGATGGGCGACGTGGTCGAGCCACGCCGCGACTTCATCCAGGACAACGCGCTGAAGGTCGCCAACCTCGACGTGTGATACAGGCCGGGTCCGGCCGGATCGACACGGCCGGGCCCGTCCCGTCGGTCGGCCTTACAGGCCGAGCTGCACGCACTCCATAGCCGCCCTGGCGTTGTCGCGGGCACTGCCGCGGGCAATCTTGTTGCCCATCGCCAGGCCCTTGGTCTCGCGCTCCACCGTGTCGCGCAGGTTCTGCGCCGTCGGCTTGGCCGCCACGGTCGCCGCGTAGATGGCCTTGCCATCCGCGCTGAGCTTGGCCGCGCAGGCATCGCCGGTGCCGCTGGCGGCGACCGGCGCGGCGAACGTCAATGCCATGGCTGCGGCCACGGCTACAGGCTTCCACATGTGCTCTCTCCCTCTCTTCTAGAAACGTCTCGCCAGCCGCGCGGTACCGGCAAGCGCACCGTAGTTGTTGCCGAACTCGGCGTCCGCCTGCAGGCGCAGCGACCACGCCGGATCGAGCTGCAGGGTGGACGCGACACGCACGATCCCCATGTCGCTCGGCAACGGCGCGCCGGAAACAGCGAAGCTGGACCCTGGCAGAGACTGGAACCATGCCGACATGGACCCCGTGGTCTCGTACTCATGGGCCCACGCCAGCCGCGCCGTGAGGCTCGCCTTCGAGCCCAGCACGCTGCCGATGTCGGAATCGAGCTCGAGGCCGAGCTCGGACCGCACCGACCACGCCGCGTTGCCGTTGACGCACAGCGCCGCGCCGCTGCCGGCCTGCGAGCTTTCGCAGAAGCCCGGCAGGTTGACGACCTGCGCCTGGCCCGCGGCGAACGGCGTGATGCCATGGTCCTGCAGCGCGAAGCGATGGCCCATCTCGAGCCGGCCCGACCAGGTCGATGCGGTGTAGGTCGCCGCCAGGTTGTCGGCCAGGAAGGGCACGGGACGATTGACGTTGACGCTATGCTGGCCCCACGCGGCGGCGGCCGCGACATAGACGGGATCGATCGCCGCCCGGCCGTAGAGACCGGCCTGGAAGACATTGGAGCGGCCCGCGCCAAGTCCACCGTCGAGGTACCAGGCCGACGTGCCGCCCGAGACCGCCACGCCGACGAGGCCCTGGTCGAACTGCCAGTCGGCGCCGGCAGCGATGCCCTGCGCGGAGGTCTGGACCGCGGAAGAGCCGCTGGCCGTCGTTCCGCCCAGCCATCCGTAGCCGCCGAAGCCCGTCACCCAGCCGCGCGCCCGCTGGGGAGCGGGCGCCGCCTCCGCCGCCGTCAGCGAGGCATACTGCACGCCCTGTCGCGCGCCGGCGCCTGGACCGGTCGGAAGCACCGTGTTGAGAAAGAGGCTGCCATAGCCGAAGGCCGCGAACTGCACGCCCGACTGCGCTTCGCCCGTCAGCGTGTTGAGGGATCCGGCAAGCGTCGTCCCGCTCTGATTGAACAGGCTCGACATCGTGCCGGGGAGGCTGTTGCCGGTGTTGAAGCTGTTATTGATGGCTGTCGCGGCCGCGCTCTGGTTGGCGGTGAGCGAGGTGCCGGCGCCCAGGACCGCCGTGAGATTGAGCAGCACGTCGGTCGGCGTGTAGGAGAGCGACGCGAGCAGTCCGGGCGGCAGTCCGAGGGTGGCGAGCGACGCGAACGTGCCAGTGCGACCGCCGGCCGCCGACAGGATGACCTGCGGCGCCGGCGAGGCGTAGTTCCCCGCCGCGAACGCCGCGACGGCGGCCCCCCGCAGCGTCGCCGTTCCCGTGACGTTGGTGCGGTCCGCCGCGGCCGGCGCGACCTCGATCGCGTAGGCCGATCCTGGCGCGAAGGTGAGATTGCCGTTCACCGTCAGCATCCCGATCGAGTTGCCGGGCGCCAGCACGCCGCCCGGGGCAATCGTCGTGCCGGCCACGACGCCCGTGCCGCCCAGCACGCCGGATACGGTCAGCGGCGACACGATGGAGCCGTTGACAAGCAGCGTCGCGCCGGACTCGACGGCGGTCGGTCCGGTATAGGTGTTGGCGCCGGCCAGAGTGATGCTGCCCCCGGTGCCGCTGTTGGCGATGACGAGCTGACCGGGCGTGCCGGGCACGGCGTCGGACAGCACGCCCGTCAAGGTGGCGCTGCTGCCGCGCTGGTCGAGGCGGTTGGTCGGAGAGCCGTCGATGGCGAAGTTCTGGCTGTAGGTCTGCCCCCAGGTGTCGACCTGCAGCGTGCCGCCGGCGAAGGTCGGGATGACCGTCGTGCCGACGTTGCTGATGAAGTAGGTCTGGCCGGCGGCGATGGTGGAGACGGGCATGATCCCGGCCAGGCTCGGCGAGCCGTAGGCGCCCGTCGCAGCGTAGGGCCGCAACGCCATGGAACCGGTTGTCGCGTCGCCGGTGACCTGCCCCGTCAGGCTGATCAGCTCGCCGTCGTTGCTCAGCAGGTTGAACAGCACGTTCCCTTCAGGCGTGATCGAGCCCAGAATGGTGAAGTTGCCGATCGCGCTGCCCGGCGGCGCGGCACCGAGCCCCCAGTAGTAGCCATTGGAGTAGTTGCTGATCTTGAAGGTGCCCGGCGCGGAAGTGCCGAACAGCATGGAGCTGGTCAGGGTCCAGGTCGTTCCCTGCGTCCATCGCCACTGCGGCGAGGTCACGTTGGCGGTGAGGACCTGCGACGGCGCCGGCGGCGTGAAGACCGCCGGATTGTACGGCGTCATGTAGGCCCAGTGCGTCACCATCACGCTGCCCGGCGTGATCATCTGCATTTCCATCAGGGGAACGCCGCCCACCTCGCGCATCTGGCCGATGCCGATGATGTCCGCCGCGCCAGGCGACGAGAATACGATGGCGATCTGGCCGGAGGGCGTCACCAGCCCCTGCATGCTCTGGCCGCTGTAGCTGGTCGAGCCATTCAGATAGAAGGCCGCGCTGCTCTGCCCGGTGAAGGCGCCATTTGTCGCCTGCCCCAGCGCCCACAGCGTCTGGTCGCCCAAGGGCGTGGGCGCCGGCCGATAGAAGCTCAAGCTCCCCGCGCCGTAGGCGATCAGGCCGGGTACCGGCACGTACCAATACGAGTTCGAGAGGATCGAGTCCCACTGGCTGCCTTGTGCGAACGCAGCGCTGGTGGACATCCAGACGCCAATGGAGGCGACGATCGCCGCGCGAATGCGGCCGCCCCCGGATCGGCGAGGCCGCCTGCGTCGTGCGGCCTTCCTTCGATCGCCCCGACGATGCGCTCGTGCCGAGCCGGTCTCCAACACTGCCCCCAAAGATGCCAAACGTCGTCACCGTCTTGCCCCGGCGACATGAATATCACAAGGCGTGTTCCGCTGATCGGTCCGGGAAGCAGAATGCAAGGGAGGGAAGTGAAAATTCAGCGCCGCAAGGGCGGCCGCCCTAGCCTCTTCGCGCCATCGACCACGGGCTTGCACCATGTTCGAAAGTTTGGTTCTGCTCCTACTTTCAGCCCGAGCGTCGTCCGTGGTCCACAATCTCTCTCTCGTCCATGTGCTGCTCGGCCTGGCCGCGGTCGCATGCATCTATCTCGCGGCGCGCGAGGTGCGCCGCAGCTACGTCTCGCAATGGCCTCTGTTCGCACCCGCGGCAGCGGCCCTCTTCGTCGCCGCCGAGCTGTTCCTCATCCAGATCACGGCCGGCTCGCCGGCCTGGACCTTCGGCGCCGCAGCGGTCGCCGGAATGGCCATCGGCGGCATACGGGGCCTGTCGATCGGCGTGAAGCACGATCTCTACCGGCCCCAGATGATGATTTCCCGCCCTGCCAAGCTCGTGCTCCTGTGGGTGGCTCTGGGCGTGGGCGTCTGCGCCGGCCTGGAGATCGTCGGGGCCTTCTCGGACAATCTCGAGAAGGTCCGCTACTGGGCTGCGCTCAGCGCCATCGTCTGCGCCATGGCGATGCTGGCCCGCGCCCTGGTGCTGGCTATCAGGCTGCACCGGCACATCTGAGCCCGATTCCGGGCTACAGGACCATCTGGGTCTGTGTCACCACGGCAACCAGCTTGCCCTCGCCCGTGGTGATGCGGGTCTGCCAGACCATGGTCCGTCGCCCCCGATGGATGGGCGTGGTCTCGCCGATCACCGTGGCACCGACCGGAGCAGGACCGACGAAGTTGGTCTTGCTCTCGATCGTGGTCGTGCCCTTGCCCTCCGGCAGGTTGAGCACGGTCGCGGCGGCGCCGAGCGTGTCGGCAAAGGCCATGACGGCGCCGCCATGCAGTATGTCCGGACGCGTGCAGAGCTCGGGCCGAACCACCATCTCCGCCTTCACGGCCGTGTCGCTCGCGGCCACGAACCTGAGCCCCAGCAGCTTCGCGAAAGGCAGCGGGTGGTCGTTCAGGAACTGGAGCTTGTCCATGGTCGGTCTCCTCTCGTCGATCTGGCTGATCAATCTAGCCGGCGGCGCCCAGGCGGCGCAGGCCGAGATACTCCAGGATGGCCAGGTCGGCCACGATCAGGGCGAGCACGGAGATGCCTGCGATCCCGGCCACGGTCCAGGTTGCCGGCAGGGCCAGCACCAGCACGCTCCCCGCCACCCAGGCAATGTCGGCGGCGAAGATCGCGCGCGCCCAGCCTTGCGGCAGGGTCTCGCGCGACGCGACCCACGCGCAGAGCGCGCCGAAGGCCATCACGCCCAGGCCGAGGAGCAAGAAGACGACGGCCAGATCGAGGCCGAACAGCGCGACGGGCTCATGGGCGGCAGCCTGGGCGAAGGGACCGGCGAACACCGCCAGGCCGGCACCCGAGATGGCAGAGAAGGCCGCATTGCCCCAGAGGGTGCGGCGCAGCAGACGGTCGGTCGAAGCGTTCATGACGTCCTCCTGTTGGTCGCCCCGCAGCGAGCCGCCGACATCGCCGGCGCCACCGCCCGTCGGGGGCTCGTCACAGGTCGCATCACCATGCGCCTCCAGCAATTACGCTCCGGGTAATCGGCAGACCGGCGGCCGCAGTGCTAGCCTGTTCGGCATGATGCGCTCCTCACCCTCGGCCAGCTCGACGGCGTCGGCCAATGCGCCGACACCGCCTGACATGTTCGGTCCCATGCTGCGCACCTGGCGCCGCCGGCGCGGCGCCAGCCAGCTCGCGCTGGCGCTGCAGTCCGGCGTCTCGCAGCGCCACGTCAGCTTCCTGGAATCGGGTCGCGCCCGGCCGAGCCGCGAGATGGTCGTTCAGCTCACGACGGCCCTCGACGTGCCGCTGCGCCAGCGCAACGCCATGCTGCTGGCCGCCGGCTTCGCGCCGGTCTATCGCGAGACCAATCTTGCCGCGCCCGAACTGACGCCGGTGCGCAAGGCGATCGACCACATGCTGAAGCAGCAGGAGCCCTATCCGGCGGTCGTCATCGACCGGCTTTGGAACCTGATACAGGCCAACGAGGCGGCCAACGCCTTCACCTTGTTCCTGTTCGAAGGCCCGCCCCCTGCACCGACGGCTGGCAAGGCGCCGAACCTGCTGCACTGGCTGCTCGATCCCAAGGCGCTCCGACCCAAGATCGCGAACTGGGAGGAGGTGGCGCGGCACCTGGTCTCGACGACCTACGCCGAGATCCTGGCCGACGGCGGCGAGCCCAGGGCGCTGGCCTTCATCGAGGAGATCATGGCCTATCCCGACGTGCCGGCTTCGTTTCGCAAGCTGCGTTTCGAGGACAGGCCCCAGCCCGTGCTGACGCTGGACTACCTCGTCGGCGGCCGGTCGCTGTCGGTGTTCACCACCATCGCCACGCTGGGCACGCCGCAGGACGTCACCCTGCAGGAAGTCCGCATCGAGTGCTTCTTCCCGGCCGACGACCGCAGCGAGGCCTTGTTCAGGAGCCTGGCGGCCAAGGGATAGGCACCGTCGCGGGTGGTCAGCCGAGGTCGTCGACGTCGTTGCGCAGCCGGGCGCCCATGCGGAAGCGCCCGAGATTGTCGAGGAAGATGTCGAAGATCGCCTCGTTCTGTCCCTGCGAATGGCTGGCGGTGTGCGGTGAGACCAGGACATTGGGCATGTCCCACAGTGGCGAGGCGGGATCGAGCGGTTCGCGCTCGAAGACATCGAGATAGGCGCCCGCCAGGTGGCCGCTTTGCAGCGCGGCGATGATGTCGGCCTCGACGGCGATCTCGCCCCGGGAGACGTTGATCAGGTGCGCGCCGCGCGGCATGGCGGCGAAGGCCGCCGCATCGGCGATGCCGCGCGTGACCGGCGACACCGGACAGCAGAGGATCAGCCAGTCAGCCCGCGCCAGCATCTCATGCAGGCGTGCGTAGGGCACGGTCTCGTCGCAGGGCGGCACGGGACCGGCGCTGCGCCGCACCCCGACGGTCGTCATGCCGAGGCCCTTGAGCAGCCCCGCGACGGTGCGCCCGATCGGCCCCAGGCCGACGATCACGGCCCGCTGTCCCCCAAGATCGCGTGGCGAGCGCTCGCCGAGACGCGGCTCCCAGGCATGGCGACGCTGGGCATCGGCCAGCAGCGGAAAGCGTCGGTTGATGGCAATCAGCGCGCCCAGCACGCTGTGCGCCACGGTGACCGCCGTCGCCCCCGATGCGGTCGTCACCTTCACGCCGCGGCCGCGCAGCTCACGGTAGATCGGCCGTTCCGCGCCCGCCGGATGGATCTGCAGCCAGCGCAGGCGTGGCGACCGGCGCAGGACCGCATCGAAGCCGCGCAGCTCCGGCGTGGGATCGTCCTTGCTCGACCTGCCCGTGACTTCGCGCGTCATGAAGGCGATATCGATGTCGGTCGGCCCGTCGTCGGCCGCCGCCTGCTCGGCGGTCACGAAGGCCAGCGAACCCGCAGCCGCCGCCTCGATGCGTGCGCCCCAGGTCTTCAGCGCATGGGCGGACAGCAGGAGCCTGAGCGGTCGGAGGTCGGACATGATGGCCCGACTATACGCGGGCCGGCTCCCCTTCCGGAACGGCGCGCGCTTCGTTCACCGCATCCTCTATCCGGCGCCGGTAGCGGACCTCGGGACGGCGCGCGCCGGCAGCCAGAAGCGCGTGGCGCACGGCCGGCGTGGCACCCGTCACGTAGACGCGCACCTTGTGCCGGCCGGCCTTGCCGGCGATGGCGGCGATGACCTTGGCCGCCGTCGAATCCACGAAAGGCACGGCCGAGAAGTCGATGACGAACGCCCGGTGACGATCGGCGATGCGGTCCAGCACCGAATTCAGCGTCGAGGCGGTGCCGAAGAAGAAAGCGCCCGAAAGGCGGTAGACCACCACATCCTCGGCGGTGGCGAGACTTGAATCGTAGGGTTGTCGCGGCGAGGCATTGTCCGCCTGGTCTGCGGGCACGAGGGGAACCTGCGCCTCGACGCCCGTGGCGATGGCCATGCGGCGGATGAACAGCACGGCGCCCAGCGCGAAGCCGACCACGATTCCCTCGCTCAGGTCGCGGAACACCGTGAGCAGGAAGGTCGCCAGCAGAACAACGGCGTCGCCGCGCGAGCTGCGCAGCAAGGTGGCGAACTCGTGCTTCTCGGCCATGTTCCAGGCGACGACGGTCAGCACGCCCGCCAGCGCCGCCAGCGGAATGTAGGACGCAAGGGGCGCGGCGATCAGCATGAAAAGCAGCAGGAACACCGCATGCATCATGCCGGCCACCGGCCCGCGCGCGCCCGACCGGACGTTGGTCGCCGTGCGGGCGATCGTGCCGGTTACCGGGATGCCCCCGAACAGCGAGCTGCCGACATTGGCGACGCCCTGGGCCACCAGCTCGCAGTTCGAGCGGTGGCGGCGGCCCGTCATGCCGTCGGCGACCACGGCCGAAAGCAGCGATTCGATGGCGCCCAGTAGCGCGAAGGCCACGGCGTCCGGCAGGACGGCCTGGACCTTTTCCAGAGAGAAAGCCGGCAGGGCCGGTGCCGGCAGCACCGACGGGATGCCCCCGAACCGGCTGCCGATGGTCTCGACCGGCAGGCCCAGCGCCCAAGTCCCGACGGCGGCCACGACCACCGCGATCAGCATGCCCGGCCAGTGCGGCCGCAGGCGCTTGGTGAGCGCGATCAGCGCGATGCTGAGCAGCGCCAGAGCAACGGCCGCCGGGTTCGCTGTGCCGAAGGCGCCCGACAGGGCCTCGATCTTGGCGATGAATTCGCCGGGTTCTTTGCCGGGCAGCGTCAGACCGAACAGGTCCTTGATCTGGCTAGCGAAGATGATGACCGCAATGCCCGCCGTGAAGCCCACCGTCACCGGATAGGGGATGAACTTGATGAAGGTGCCCAGCCGCAACAAGCCGGCCAGCGTCAGGAAGATGCCGGCCATCGCGGTAGCCAGCATCACGCCCTCGATGCCATGGCGGTCGACGGCCGCCGCCACCAGCACGATGAAGGCGCCGGCCGGGCCGCCCACCTGGAAGCGGCTGCCGCCCAGTGCGGAAACCAGGAAGCCGCCCACAATCGCCGTGAACAGACCGCGCTCGGGCGAGGCGCCGGAGGCGATGGCGATCGCCATGGACAGGGGCAGGGCGACGATCGCGACGGTCAGGCCGGAGATGCTGTCGCGGCGAAACGCCTCCCATCCGTAACCTTCCCGCAGCACCGTCACGAGCTTCGGGGTGAAAAGCTCCGAGAAGCTGGGCTGTGCGCCCGCAAGAGGTGCGGAGGGAGGTTGCATGATTATTTCACGAAGATTTTGTGTTTAATAAATGTACCATGAAGGGGCGCGGCTCGTCACGAAGCAACAAGCGCGCACGGTGGTGCCTTGCAGCCTTTGCATGCATAGTCCCCGCAAGGCCCCACGAACAGTTGCACCAACAGGGGCCGTCGGAGGAAACAAGCATGCATCGCAGGACCCTGCTCGGCGGGATGGCCGCCGCGAGCCTTGCCACCCCGGCCATACGCGTGGCGCACGCCCAGGCGCCGGTGACGCTGAACGGCGCCGTGCAATTCAACGATGACCACGCCTTCACCAAGGCGCTCGTGAAATTCGAGGAGCTCGTCAAGCAGTACTACGGCAAGCCGATCAACTTCGTGCTGCACAAGAACTCGGCACTGGGGCTCGAGAAGCAGTACTTCGAGTACATGGCCCAGGGCCGCGCCGTCGACTACGGCATCGTCTCGCCGGCCCACATGTCGACCTTCTCGCGCGCCGCCCCGTTCATCGATGCGCCCTTCCTGTTCCGTGACCTGGCCCACTGGAACAAGGTCCTGGACGCCGACCTGCTGAAGCCGGTTGCCGACGAGATCGCGCAGAAGGCCGATGTCCTGCTGATCGGCTATGCCGGCGGCGGCGTACGGAACATCTTCATCAACAAGCCCATGAGCTCGCTCGCCGAGATCAAGGGCCTGAAGGTGCGCGTCCAGGGCGCGCCGATCTGGTCCAAGACCTTCCAGGCGGCCGGCATGTCGCCGACGGTCATCGCCTACAACGAGGTCTACAACGCCATCCAGAACAATGTGATCTCGGCCGGCGAGAACGAGGCGGCCGGCGTGGAATCGATGAAGTTCTACGAGGTGGCGCCCAACCTCACCATGACCGAGCACGCCATCACCATCCGGCCGCTCTGCTTCTCGGGCAAGACCTTCAAGTCACTGCCAAAGGATCTGCAGGAGGCGGTGGTGAAGGCCGGCAAGGAGGCCGGCGCCTACGGCCGGCAGATCGAGAGCTCGGAAGATGCCCAGAAGCTCGAGGCGCTCGAGAAGGCGGGCAAGCTGAAGCGCATCGCCTTCAAGGACCGCGCCGAGATGAAGAAGATGGTCGACCCGGTGATGGCTGCCTATGCCAAGGAGATCGGCGCCGAAGCCATCTACGCCAAGATCGTCGCTTTGAACTGACCGCTTTCCGGCCGCGTTCGCACCGATGATGAACATGACGAGCCAGCCGCGCGCCGCATGGCGCCGGCTGACGGCCGCCTATGCCGCGCTGTTGTCGGCGCTGCTCGCGGTGTCGGTCGGGATCCTCGTGATCCCGGTCGCGATGCAGATCTTCTCGCGCTTCACCGCGATCATCCCGCACTACATCTGGACCGAGGAGATGGCGCGCTTCCTCTTCGTGTGGACCGTCATGCTCGGCGCCATGATCGGGGTGCGCGAATCGACCCATTTCGAGGTGGATGTCTGGCCGCGCACCGGTCCCCGTCTGTCCGCGCTGGCCCGCCTCCTCGGCCGGCTGGGCGTGCTGGCGCTGGCCCTGGTCTTCGTCTGGGCCGGCTGGAAGTTCACCGCCTTCGCCACGAACCGCATCTCCGAGCTGGCCGAGCTGCCGCTGTGGCTGATCCATGTCGCCTGGCCGGTCACCGGCGTGACCTGGCTGATCTTCCTCGGGGAACAGATCCACGACGACATCGCCGTCATGCTGGGACGCGCGGCATGACCGGGACCGTCCTCTCTCCGGGCGAGGCCGCACTCATCCTCTTCGGCCTGTTCTTCGGCCTGATGTTCCTGCGCGTGCCGGTGGCCTTCGCCCTGGGCCTGGCCTGCCTGCCCATCCTGATCATCGAGCCACGCCTCGACACCGTCACCCTCACCCAGGAAACCTTCAACGCCTACAACTCCTTCATCCTGCTGGCGGTGCCGTTCTTCCTGCTGACCGCCAACCTGATGAATGTCGGCGGCATCACGACCCGGCTGATGAACCTGTCGCGCGCCATGGTCGGCCATCTGCCCGGCAGCCTGGCGCAGATCAATGTCGTGCTGTCGATCTTCTTCGCGGGCATTTCCGGCTCCTCGACGGCCGATGCGGCCAGCCAGAGCAAGATCTTCATCGAGGCGCAGACGCGCGAGGGCTACGATCTGTCCTTCTCTGTCGCGATCACCGCGGTCTCGGCCGTGCTGGCGGTGATCATCCCGCCGTCCATCCTGATGATCGTGTGGGGCGGCATCCTGACCACCTCCATCGGCGCGCTGTTCCTCGCCGGCATCATCCCCGGCCTGCTGATCGGCCTGGCCCAGATGGCGACGGTCCACGTCTATGCCGTGAGGCGCGGCTATCCGACCTACAAGCGCGCGACGTTCCACGAATTCGCGTGCGCCGCTGCGCATGCCTTCCTGGCGCTGCTGACGCCGGGCATCATCATCGGCGGCAAGATCTTCGGCTGGTTCACCGCCACCGAATCGGCCGCCATCGCCGTGCTCTATGCCGGCACCCTCTCGCTGATCGTCTACCGCGAGATGGACGCCAAGGGGCTCTACCGCGCCCTGCTCGATACCGGCAAGCTGGCAGGCATCGCCCTTATCTGTGTCGGCACGGCGAGCTGCTTCGGCTGGCTGCTGGCCTACTACAAGATTCCGCAGGCCATCCTGGCCGACGTGTCGGCCTGGGGCATGGGCTTCTATGCCACGGGCTTCTTCATCGCCCTGGTCTTCCTCGTCGTCGGCTGCTTCCTCGACGCGATTCCGGCGATCATCATCTGCGGACCCATCCTCGAGCCGCTGGCCAAGGCGGTGCACATGGACCCCGTGCACTTCGCGATGATCGGCATCGTGTCGCTCGCCTTCGGTCTCGTCACCCCGCCCTACGGGCTGTGCCTGATGATCGCCTGCTCGATCGCCGGCCTGCGCATGCGCGACGTGCTCGGGGACACCATCATCATGCTGATCCCGATGCTGCTGGTGCTGGCTCTGGTCATCATGTGGCCGGCCGTGACGCTCAGCCTGCCCAGCCTGGTCTCGCCGGAGTTCCTGCGGTGACGGGAGGCGCTTGCATAAGAGCGCGCGCTAGAAGCCGCCGGCCAGAGACCGCTCGCCCTGGCGCTTGCGGATGGTGTGGAAGCCTTCGACGGTGCGGCGGATGATCTCCTCGACGGGCAGCACTTCGTGGATCAGGCCCACCGTCTGGCCTGCCAGCGCCAGCGAGGCCTCCATGTCGCCGCCGAAATAGACATCCTTGACGCTGGCGAAGATCGTGCGGTCGAACGAACCTTCGCGGTCGATCGTGCGCGCACGGTCGGTCCTGAGAGCGCGTACGCACGGTGTGGACCTGCGGTTCAGCATCACCGTGCCGGTATCATCGGCATCGACGATGGCCTGCTTGTAGTTGTCGTGCACCGGGCTTTCCGCCGCGCTGACGAAGCGCGTTCCCATCTGCACGCCCTCGGCGCCCAGAGCGAATGCCGCCGCCATGCCGCGGCCATCGCAGATTCCTCCGGCGGCGATGATGGGGACGTCGGTCCTCTCGCGAACGGCCTGCAGCAGCACCAGGGTCGAGACGTCGTCCGGATTCTTGAAGCCGCCGCCCTCGCCCCCCTCGACGATCAGGCCGTCGACGCCGGCCTCGACCGCCTTCAGGGCCGCCGAGAGGTTGGGGACGACATGATAGACGACGAGGCCTGCGGCCTTGAGCGTCGGCAGGAGCTTGGCGGGGGAGCCGGCGGAGGTCGTCACGAACCGCACGCCGCTTGCCGCCACGAGATCGACGATGCGCGGCTCGCGGATGAACAGCAGCGGCAGGTTGACGCCGAACGGCTTGTCGGTGAGCTCCTTCATGCGCGCGATCTCGGCGAGGCAGGCATCGACCTCGCCGCTGGAGGTCTCGATGATGCCAAGCCCGCCCGCGTTGGACACGGCGGAGGCGAGCCGGCTGCGCGCGATCCAGCCCATCGGCGCCTGCAGGATGGGATAGGTCGCGCCGGTGTGGGCGAGCACGCGGTTCATCTCGGCTTCTCCCTGGTTTCTCTGGGCAGGTTGCGCGCGCGCTCGAAGGCGGCCGTGAAGTTGGGCGGGGTGTCGGCCCGGCAGGGCGGAGTCCGCCGCGGATCAGGGTCCTCGATGAAGGCGTCGCGCAGCCGCGCGGCACAGGAATCCTGCACGACCACGCCGTGGCCCTGCGCGCGGAAGGTGACGTGCCGGGACGAGGACAGGTGCTGCGCCGCATCGCGTCCCCAGGCCGGCGGCGTCAGCCAGTCGTAGCCGCCGCTCAGCAGGAGGGTCGGAATCGTGCTGCTCACCGGCCGGCGCTCCGATGCCGGCGCGGGTGCCACCCGCCATGCCGGGCAGAAGGCGGGCGACTTGCTGGTCTGCGCGTTCAGGCCGTAGATGCCGCCCGCTTCGATGGCCTTTCGCCGCGCGGCCTGATCGACGGAGGCCCAGGTCTCGCGGCACTCGATGCTGTTGTAGAGCCCGTCGAACTGCTGCGCGTTCCGCTCCAGCAGCCCGCCATCGTCGGCCTCCAGGTCCTCGGCGAACATCGTCAGCAGGCGGAGGTCCCCTTTGCGCATGGCCGCGATCGTCTCGGGAATCGATGCCGCCTCGCCCTCGCGCATCATGTGGAGCAGCACCGCCATGAGCTTGGCGCCGCCCAGCCGCACCGATTGCGGACCTTCATCGAGTTGCAGCGTGACCGGCACCGGATCGTCCTCGGCATCCGTCACGACGCTCTCCACGGTCTCGCGCAGGGCGGGATGGCGCTCGCGGCACAGCACGTCCGCGGCGCAGTCGGCATAGAGCTGCTCGAAGGCCCGTCGCACGATGGCCGGCTCGTCCTGTTCGCCGTTGACCTGCGGGGGATAGACGCCATCGAGCACGGCGGCACGCACCAGGTCGGGATGTCGCCGCATCACCTCGAGGGCCCAGCGCGTGCCGTAGGACACGCCATAGAGGTTGATCTTGGGGCGGGACAGGACCGCGGCGAGATCGGCGACGTCGTCGGCCAGGGCGGGCGTCGAGAACTGGCCAAGATCGATCTTGCGCCGCTCGAAGGCGGCGCGGCAGCGCACCAGGACCTCCTGCTCCTCGGCCTCGGTCAAGGGATGCGGCAGGACCTTCGCTGCCTCGCCGGGACGCGGCGCGAAGCAGTCGAGGTTGGGCGACGACCCGCCCGCGCCGCGCTGGCTCAGTATGATCACGTCGCGGCGCCGGCGGATGCCCGCAGTCTCCTTCCACCAGTCGCCCTCGGCCAGCGGATCGCCGCCACGGCTCGAGGCCACCAGCGGCGCGTCCCCGGGCCCGCCCGAAAGGTACACCAGCGGCTCGGCGCTGGCCGTGCGCCTGGCCTTGAGAATCGCCACCTTGAGCCGGACCTCCCTTCCATCGGGAGCTTCGCGATTCTCCGGCACGACGAGGACGAAGCACGCGACGCGGTCGCCCCGTGGCGGCTTGAAGTGGCAACGCTCCCGCTCCAGACGCGGCGCGGCCAGCGCAGTTCCCGCCAATATCGCCAGGAATGCCGCCAAACCGCATCGCCACAAGAGTCGGGCCATGGACAGGTTGTGCCACATCATGGCTTGTGACGGCATGAGGTAATTCTATGGAGGAGTGCCGACGCGGCAGCTTGTCACCGTATCGCCGCGGCCGCATGTATGGCGCCATGACTTCCCGTTCCTACTGGACCGCCGTGTGGTGCGGTTTCCTGGTCCTCACCATCGGCCTGGGCGTCCGCCAGAGCTTCGGCATCTTCCTGAAGCCGGTCTCGGCCGAGCTCCATGTCGGCCGCGAGCTGTTCTCCTTCGGCACGGCCCTGTCCATGCTCCTGATGGGCGCCATCGCCCCACTTTCAGGCCGGCTCTGCGACCGCTTCGGGTCGGCACCCACGATCGCCGGTGGCGCCACGCTCTACGTGGCCGGCATGGTCGTCACCGCCCTCATGCATGACGGCTTCATGCTGGTCCTGGGCAACATCCTGGTCGGCGTCGGGCTGTCGGCCGCCTCGTTCGGGCCGGTGCTGGGCGTGATCCTGCGCGTGGCGCCGCCGGCCAAGCAGGCGCTGGCGGTCGGCCTATGCTCGGCCGGCGGCTCGTTCGGCCAGTTCTTCATCGTGCCGCTCGCAGCGGTCATGCAGAACCAGTTCGGCGACTGGCGGCCGACCATGTGGGCCCTGACCGCCATCGCCGTGCTGATGATCTTCCTGGCGGCGGGCCTGAACGACAGCCGCGAGATCGCCGCCAGCCGCAAGGCGCAGGGCGGCACACAGACGGCCGGCGAGGCGCTGTCCGAGGCGTTCGGCCAGCGCAGCTACGTGCTTCTGGTCGTGGGCTATTTCGTCTGCGGCTTCCACGTCGCCTTCGTGGGCGGCCACCTGCCGGCCTACATCTCGGACAAGGGTGTCGGCCTGTCGCTGTTCGGCATCGACCTCTCGCCGGCCGAGCTCGGCGGCTGGGCAATCGGCATGGTCGGCCTGTTCAACATCGCCGGCACGATCCTGTGGAGCTCGCTGGGCGGTCGCTACAGGCGCAAGAACCTGCTCTCGCTGCTTTACCTGCTGCGCTCGCTGGTGTTCCTGGGCTTCGTGCTGGCGCCGCTGTCAGCGGCCTCGGTGCTGATCTTCGCCGGCGCGCTGGGCTTCCTGTGGCTTGGCACCGTGCCGCTCACGACCTCGCTGGTCGGCTACATCTTCGGCCCGGTGCACCTGACGATGCTGAACGGCATCGTGTTCTTCGGCCACCAGGTCGGGAGCTTCTTCGGCGGCTGGGGCGGCGGCCGCGTGTTCGACCTGCAGGGCAACTACGACCTGATGTGGTGGCTCTCGATCGCCCTTGGCCTGGTCTCGGCCGCCCTGCACTGGCCGATCGTCGAGCAGCGGCTGGTGCGGGCGGGTCCCATCGCGGCCCAGCCGGCATGACGGCGCGCGCCTCCGCCGGCTGGCGTTCGCTCGCGCTCTGGGGCGCCGCCGCGTTGGTCGTGGCGGCGATCGCCGTCTCGTTCGTCCTGTGGGGGCTGAACGGGCCCGCCTACCTCGTGGACCTGATCGCGGCGTATTGCCTGTGACGCTGGCGCCTACAGCACGAACTTGCTGAGGTCGGCGTTCTTTGCGAGCGGGCTCACGCGGTCGCGGACATAGGCTGCGTCGATCTCCACCTTCTGCCCGGGCCGGTCCGACGCGGAGAAGCTGATCTCTTCGAGGAGCTTCTCCATCACCGTATGCAACCGCCGCGCGCCGATGTTCTCGACCGTCTCGTTGATGTCCGCCGACAGCTTGGCCAGCTCGTCGATGGCATCCTGCTTGAACTCCAGCTCGACCTTCTCGGTCCCCAGCAGGGCCTTGTACTGCTTGACGAGGCTCGCCTCAGGCTCGGTGAGGATGCGCCGGAAGTCGTCCTGCGTCAGCGAGGCCAGGCTCACGCGGATGGGCAGGCGGCCCTGCAGCTCGGGCAGCATGTCCGAGGGCTTGGCGAGATGGAAGGCGCCCGAGCAGATGAACAGCACATGGTCGGTCTTCACCGGTCCGTGCTTGGTGTTCACCGTCGTGCCCTCGATCAGCGGCAGCAGGTCGCGCTGCACGCCCTCGCGGCTGACGTCGCCGCCGCCGCGGAACTCGCTGCGCGCCGTGATCTTGTCGATCTCGTCGATGAAGACGATGCCGTTCTGCTCCACCGATTCGCGGGCCTCGCGCACCACGCGCTCCTGGTCGAGCAGCTTGTCGCTCTCCTCGCGCATCAGCGTGTCGTAGGACTCGGCCACCGTCATCTTGCGCTTCCTGGTGCGCCCGCCGAACGCCTTGCCCAGCATGTCGCCGAGATTGATCATGCCGATCGACGCGCCCGGCTGGCCCGGGACCTCGAACTGCATGGGCGCGCCGCTGTCGGCGACCTCGACCTCGATCTCGCGGTCGTTGAGCTCCCCCTCCCGCAGCTTGTGGCGGAAGCGCTGCCGCGTCTCCTCGCTGGCATTGCCGCCGCAGAGCGCGTCGAGGACGCGATCCTCGGCGGCGAGCTCGGCCTTTGCCCGCACTTCCTTGCGCAGGCGCTCGCGGGCCATGTCGATCGCGGCTTCCATCAGGTCGCGCGCGATCTGCTCGACATCCCGGCCGACATAGCCCACCTCGGTGAACTTGGTCGCCTCCACCTTCAGGAAGGGCGCATTGGCGAGCTTGGCCAGCCGGCGGGCGATCTCGGTCTTGCCGCAGCCCGTCGGCCCGATCATCAGGATGTTCTTGGGAAGCACCTCCTCGCGCAGCGCTTCGGGCAGCTGCAGGCGGCGCCAGCGGTTGCGCAGCGCGACGGCGACGGCGCGCTTGGCTTCCTGCTGGCCGACGATGTGCTTGTCGAGTTCGGAGACGATCTCGCGGGGGGAAAAGTCGTTGCTCATTGAGTCTGGAGCTTCTCGATGACGAGATTGTGGTTGGTGTAGACGCAGATGTCCGCTGCGATGTCCATGGCCTTGCGGGCGATCGCCTCGGCGTCGAGTCCCTCGACGTCGGCCAAGGCGCGCGCCGCGGCGAGGGCATAGTTGCCGCCCGAGCCGATGGCGATGATGCCGCCTTCCGGTTCCAGCACGTCGCCGGCGCCGCTCAGCAGCAGCGACACGTCCTTGTCGGCGACGGCCATCATCGCCTCGAGGCGGCGGAGATAGCGGTCGGTGCGCCAGTCCTTGGCGAGCTCGATGCACGCGCGCAGCAACTGGCCGGGGTGACGTTCGAGCTTGGCCTCGAGGCGTTCGAACAGCGTGAAGGCGTCGGCCGTCGAACCGGCGAAGCCGGCCAGGATCTGGCCGGAGCCCAGCCGCCGCACCTTCTTGGCGTTGCCCTTGACGATCGTCTGGCCCAGCGACACCTGCCCGTCTCCGGCCATCACGACCTCCCCGCCCTTGCGGACAGACAGGATGGTGGTGGCGTGCCACCCGGGAGAGGGCGAATTTTCAGGGGAGGACATGCGCCGTAAATAGTGATTTGCGCCGCCAAATCAATCACGCCGTGGCCGGCCCGCAGGGAACGCTGCGGGCGGGAAAGACTGTTCGCGGCCGCGATGCTGGGCTCCGCGGGCGAGCATGCTAACCTTGCGGCATGAGTGCTGAACATTCCGTCATCGTGATCGGCGCCGGCGTGGTCGGCACGGCGACAGCCCGGGCGCTTCAACGCGAAGGGCATGTCGTCACCTTGGTCGACAGCGGCGAGCCGGGCCGCGCCACATCCTTCGGCAACGCCGGCTTCATCGCCATCGATCATGTGCTGCCGCTGGCCCGCCCGTCGACGCTGAAGCGCGTGCCGCAGATGCTGATGGACCGCACCGGCCCGCTGACCATCCATCCGCCGAGCCTGCCCTGGCTGCTGCCCTGGATGGCGCGCTTCGCGCTCGCCGCCTACAGCGCAAGCGAAGTCAGGAAGGGCATCGATTCCTTCGGGCTGCTGATGGCCGAGGCCAACATCGCCTGGCGCGCGGAGATCCAGGCTTCCGGGCTGGGCGAGCTGTTCAGGACACGCGGCGCGCTCTACGTCTACGAGAGCGAAGGGGCGTTCGACGGGGGTGAAGAGGAGCGCCGCCTCCAGCGCGCCAAGGGCACCGACTTCGAGATCGTCGACGGCCGGCGGGCCCGCGAGCTGGCGCCGGGCCTGAGCGAGCACATCGTGCGCGGCGTCTACTATCCGCACGGGATGCACACGGTCGATCCCTATCGCGTGGTGGCGACCTTGGCGGAGCGCTTCACGGCGGACGGCGGCACGATCCTGCGCGGCCGGGTGCGCGGCTTCGGCCGCGACGGCAGCACCGTGACGTCGGTGGAACTGGTGGAGCGAAGCCTGCCCGCCAGCGCTGTGGTGATCGCCGCCGGCCGCGCCTCGGGCGAGCTCACGCGCCTGCTCGGCTTCAATGCACCGTTGGTGGCCGAGCGCGGCTACCACGTGATGCTCGCGCCCGACAACGTCCGGTTCGACATGCCGGTGAGCCCGGCGGAGCGCGGGTTCTTCGTCACGCCGATGGCGGAGGGGCTGCGCGTCGCCGGCACGGTCGAGCTCGCGGCGCCGCACCAGCCGCCCTCGTGGCACCGCGCCGACCTCCTCGTTCGGCACCTCAAGGACATCTTCCCGGGTGTCGGCGGCGCCGAGCACGGCCGCTGGATCGGCGAGCGCCCGTCCCTGCCCGATTTTCGTCCCGCTATCGGCCGCGCGCCGCGCCTGGCCAATGTCTATTGCGGGTACGGCCACCAGCATGTCGGGCTGACACTGGCCACCGCGACGGGTCGCCTGATCGCGCGCCAGATGGCCGGCGAGGACATGCCTGAGGGCCTGCGGCCCTGTGATCCCGGCCGATTCGGCTGATCATTTCACCCTGGTATTATTGACAAGAGGACTCTCGGCCAGTAATTTACCCGGATGGAAATAGATAAACGGTTCACGGCGTTTCGCGGTGCACGCTGCGTGACCACAGGCGACCTCAGGGACGTCGCGCTGGCATTGCACGCAACTGCCGACGGCTACGGCAACGCCCTCGTTTTCGACAATTCGACCGGCAACGTCGTGGATCTCGACCTGCGCGGCAGCGCAGCCGACGTCGTGCAGCGCCTCGCGACCCACGCCCTCTACGGTACCGAGGTCGCAGAGCAGGAGGGAACGCCGACCGGACCGCCCGCGAAGCGGGGGCCCGGACGGCCGCGGCTGGGAGTCGTCGCGCGCGAGGTCACGCTGCTGCCGCGGCACTGGGCTTGGCTGAATGCCCAGCCCGGTGGCGCCTCCGTTGCGTTGCGACGGCTGGTGGAGGAGGCGCGGCGGGTCAGGGACGGTCGTGACCGTGTCCGCCAGGCGCAGGAGGCCACCTATCGCTTCGCCGCCGCCATGGCGGGCAACGAGCCAGGCTACGAGGAGGCGACGCGTGCGCTCTTCGCAGGCGATCGACCGCGCTTCGAAGCCTCGATCCGGAGCTGGCCCGCCGACATCGCGCGTCATGCCGAGATGCTGGCCGCGGACGCCTTCGCGGCCCCGGAGAAGAACCCATGACGGCGGCGGCAGTCCACATGGTCTGCGGCGCCGTCGGCGCGGGCAAGACCACCTATGCGCTCGGCCTGTGCGACGAGACCGGCGGCGTGCACCTGTCGATCGACGACTGGATGACGCGGCTGTTCGGCAAGGATGCGCCGCGGCCGCCGCAATGGGATTGGGTGGCCGAACGCCTCCGCCGCTGCGAGGACCAGATGGCGCTGGTCGCCTTCCAGTGCGTACGACGCGGCGTCTCCGCCATTCTCGACCAGTCGTTCCTTCGACAGGAGGATCGCTCACGGCTGGCGGCGGCGGCCGCCGGCCTGCCGATCCGCCTCCACGTCCTCGACGTCCCCGCGGAGGAACGCTGGCGGCGGGTCGTCGGGCGCAATGCGCAGAAGGGCCAGACCTTCTCGCTCGAGGTCTCCCGCGCGATGTTCGACTTCGTCGAGCGCCTGTGGCAGCCGCCGACCGCCGCGGAAATGGTGGCGCTGCGCGGCGTACGCGTGTCGGCTCAGGCGCCGTACTGAAGCAGCGTCTCGCCGTTGGCCTTCAGCCAGGCCCGGGGCGCCTCCATCGGACCGTCACAGAGCGTGGCCGCAAGCGCCCAGAAGCGGGCACTGTGGTTGAGATGCACCAGATGGGCGACCTCATGCGCCGCCAGATAGTCGACCACCTCGGGCGGTGCGAAGACCAGTCGCCAGGAGAAGGAGAGCCCGCCGTCCGGGCCGCAGCTGCCCCAGCGCGACCGGCTGTCGCGCAGCGTGATGCGCCGCACGGGCCGCTCGACCGCGGCCGCCTTGGCATGGACCATCGGCACGAGCGCGCGGCGCAGTTCCCCGGTCAGCCAGTCGCGCAGGCGGCGGGGCAGATGCTCCGGCTGGCCCGCCACGTGGATCTCGCCGCCTTCGCGCCACACCGTGCCGCGGCTGTCGCGGCGATGCCGGACGCGATGCGGCACGCCGAACAGCGGCAGCTCGGCGCCGTCGACGAACGGCCGCGGCGCCGGCAGCCGCCGCAGCCTCGCGGCGATCCAGCCGGCCTGCGCTTCGGCGAAGCCCAGCACCATCCCGCGCGACATGCGAAGCGGCGCCGTCAGAACGATGCGGCGCCCGGCAGGGTCGACGCGCAGCGACGCACGCCGGGCACGCGGGCTGCGCACGAAGGTGACCGGCAGCTCATCGCCGGCATGAGCAATGGTGAGTTGCTCCGGCTCCGGCACCGATCTAGGCAGCACGAGACGAGACACAATGCCGGAAAGCGACATGACAACGATCCTACAGCATGGGAGTCCCTGACGTGAGCCTCGATCTTGACCGGCTGCGCGCCGAGACGCCCGGCTGTGCCCATGTCCTGCATCTGAACGCGGCAGGTTCCGCGCTGCCCAGCCGACGGACCCTCGACGCCACGGTCGGCCATCTGCAGCTCGAGGCCGAGATCGGCGGCTATGAAGCCGCCGCACAGGCGCAGGCCGAGCTGGAGGGCTTCTATCCCTCGGTGGCCGGGCTGATCGGTGCGGCGCCCGACGAGATCGCCTTCGTCGAAAACGCGACGCGGGCCTGGGACATGGCCTTCTATTCACTCGATCTCCAGCCGGGCGACCGCATCCTGACCTGCGTCAGCGAATACTCCTCGAACTTCATCTCCTATCTGCAGGTGGCGAAGAAGACCGGCGCGGAGATCGTGGTGGTGCCGGACGACCGGCATGGTCAGATCGACGTGGCGGCGCTCGAGCGCGCCATCGACAAGCGGACGAAGCTGATCTCGATCTCCCATGTCCCCACCCAGGGCGGACTCGTGCAGCCCGCCGAGGCCGTCGGCCGGATCGCCAATGAGGCCGGCGTGCTCTACCTGCTCGATGCCTGTCAGTCGGTCGGCCAGCTTCCGGTCGACGTCGGCACGATCGGCTGCGACTTCCTGTCGGTCACCGGCCGCAAGTACCTGCGCGGCCCGCGCGGCACCGGCTTCCTCTATGCCAGGCGGTCCACGACGGCGCACATCGAGCCGGTGATGCTCGACAACCATGCCGCCAAATGGACGGGCGACCGCGCCTACGCGGTGCGCGAGGACGCGCGGCGGTTCGAGAACTGGGAGCGCTATTTCGCCGGAGTCATCGGCCTCAAGGCGGCGGTCGACCAGGCCGGCGAGCTGGGCATGGCGGCGATCTGGGAACGGCTGCACGCGCTGGCCGACGGCCTGCGGAACCGGCTGGCGACTCTGAAGGGCGTCACGCTGACCGACCTCGGCGAGGTCAAGGGCGCCATCGTGACCTTCGCCGTCGCGGGTGCCGATCACGACGCGCTGAAGGCGAGGCTGCGCGCCCAGGCGATCAACGTCACCGTCTCGACCCGCTTCTCCTCGCGGCTGGACCTCGAGGGCCGCGGCCTTCTGAACGTGATGCGCGCCTCGGTCCACGTCTACAACACCGAGGCCGAGCTGGACCGGTTCGTCGCGGCGCTTGAGGCGGAACTCGCCGAGCGCTGAGCGGTTGGGGCTCTGGAACGGTCGCCGTCGAGATGCGCCATCGGAACAGCTCCCCCCGCTTTTTGTCCAGGGCCGATATGGCCCTACAATGCCGTCGACTCGGGGGGAGGCTTCAGGATGCCGGTCTTTTTCGTGTGTGCGGGGTTGCTCGGGCTGCTGGCCGTCTCGCTGACGGCGAGCGTGGGACGCCTGCGGGGGAAGAAGAGGGTCAGCCTGGGAGACGGCGGCGATCCGGAGCTGCAGGCCGCCATCCGGGCCCATGGCAACTTCATGGAATTCGTGCCGCTCAGCCTGCTGCTGATCTATGCCGTCAGCGACTTCTACGGTTACTGGACGGTCGCCATCCTCTCGCTGGCCCTGCTGCTGGCGCGCGTGCTGCATGCCGGTGGCATGCTGGGCTTCATACCCCGCGGCCGCATGCTGGGGGCGACGATCACGACGGTGCTGCTGGCGGTCGTCTCCGCCCTGATGGTATTCGCAGGCATCAGCCTGAAGCAGTACTGACGAATGCGCGGGGCGGCGGAAGAGCCCGTCTTCGCCGCGAGCCTTCCTTACCGGCAGCCGGCCTGACGGAACCATGATCGGCACGCTCTGGAGCATCGCCTACTCGGCCGTCATGGGCTTCTTCACCAACCGGCTGTCGACGTCGGCCGCCGCGATGGCGTTCTACACGATGTTCGCGCTGGGCCCGATCATGATCATCACGATCGCCATCGCCGAACCGTTCGTGGGCCGGCTGATGGCTCAGGAGGCGATCTTCAACGCCCTGAGCACGGTGATCGCGCCCGACCAGCTCCAGAGCATCCGCCGCTACGCCTCGCAGGAGCTGTTCAGGGGCGGCGGCATCGCCGCGGCGGCAGGCGCCGTGGTGCTGCTCTACACGGGCAGCCGCGTCTTCGTCGAGCTCGACGACGGCATAAACGCGATCTGGAGTTCGCCCGCCGTCGGCAGCGGGCACCCGGCAAGCTCGATCCATCCGGTACTGGCCAGCCTGAAGTCGCGGCTGCTGGCGCTCGCCCTGATGGTGGTGCTGGGCGTCCTGCTGATCGCCGTGATCCTCGCGAGCGTCCTGATATCGGCCTATGCCGGCGTGCTGGAGAAGTTCCCGGTCCTGGGCGTGTGGATCGGCCCGGCGATCTCGGTATTCGTACACTACGGCCTGCTGTCGTGCTTCTTCACGCTGATCTACAAGTGGCTGCCGACAGGCGGCGTGTCGTGGCAATACGCGCTGATCGGCGGCGCGGTGAATGCGCTGCTGTTCGCGGCCGGCAACCGCGCGCTGGTCTTCTACTTCGAGGTCACGCAACTCACCTCGGCCTTCGGCGCAACGGCAGGCATCGCAGCGGTCATGGTCTGGATGTACTGGACCGCGCTCACCATCCTGCTGGGCGCGCAGATCGGCCGCTCGACGCGCGACGTGCTGATCCAGAACCGCAGCCGGGAGATGGTGGAAGGGGATCTGTAGAAGCGATCCCGCCGGTGCCCTAAAGCATGTTCCGTTCGGCTGGAATCAGCCGAACGGAACATGCCTTGTGAAACTTCGATCACCCGTGCGCGCGTTTCCACTATGACGGAACCGCTTGCGGTTCCATCATAGTGGAAACTGCCCTAGAACATCGTCGCCAGGACACGGTCGGGCGGTTTGTGGCCGTCGGTGAACGTCTTGATGTTGATCAGCACCTTCTCGCCCATGTCCATCCGGCCTTCGAGCGTCGCCGAGCCCATGTGCGGCAGCAGCACGACCCGTTCGAGCTCGAGCAGCTTGGGATTGACCTGCGGCTCGTGCTCGTAGACGTCGAGGCCGGCACCGGCCAGCTCCCCCGCCTTCAGCATGCGCACCAGCGCATTCTCGTCGATCACCTCGCCGCGCGCCGTGTTGACGATGATGGCGGTCGGCTTCATCAGCTTCAGCCGCCGCGCCGAGAGCAGATGGAAGGTCGCCGGCGTGTGCGGACAATTCACCGACAGGATGTCCATGCGCGCCAGCATCTGGTCGAGGCTCTCCCAATAGGTCGCCTCGAGCTCGCGCTCGATCTCCGCGTGGACGCGCTTGCGGTTGTGGTAGTGGATGGTGAGGCCGAAGCCGCGCGCGCGCCGCGCCAGCGCCTGGCCGATGCGGCCCATCCCGATGATGCCCATGCGCTTGCCGAGCAGGCGCACGCCGAGCATCGAGGTCGGACTCCAGCCCGTCCACTTGCCCTCGCGCACCAGGCGCTCGCCCTCGCCCATGCGCCGCGCCGTCGCCAGCACCAGCGCCATGCTCATGTCGGCCGTGTCCTCGGTGAGCACGCCCGGCGTGTTGGTTACAGTGATGCCGCGCTGGCGGGCCGTGTCCAGGTCGATGTGATCGACGCCGGTGCCGAACGAGGCGATCAGCTTCAGCCTCGGACCGGCCTGCGACAGCACCCGGCTGTCGATGCGGTCGGTCACGGTCGGCACCAGCACGTCCGCCGCCTTGACCGCCTCGACGAGCTGGGCCGACGTCATCGGCTTGTCGCTGGCGTTCAGGCGCGTGTCGAACAGCTCCATGAGCCGAGTCTCGATGGGATCGGGCAGCTTCCGCGTGACGATGACCAGCGGTTTTTTCTTGGAACTGGACGGCATGCGATGGGAACCGGCTGGCGCTGAAGGGTATCAGCCCGATTAGCAATTCGGTGCGCGCTTTGTCCAGCCGGGTCGGCAAGAGCGGCGCGCGACGGAAAAGCGCGCGTTTTCAAGTGGTTGTCGATCGTTGCGCAGTTTTGAAGTATAAAGCGGCCAATGCAACGGCAACGGTGGCTTCTGGTTTGGGCGAGTATGGCGGCGGCATCGCTGCCGTGGCTGCCCTTGGGCACGGCCGCAGCCGGCGACAGGTCGGCCATGATGCAGCGCCGAGGCTCCGGCCTGCCGATCCCCCGATTCGCGTCCCTGAAGTCCGACGAGGTCAATGTCCGCACCGGCCCCGGCACGCGTTATCCCGTGGACTGGGTGTTCACGCGCAAGGGGATGCCGGTGGAAATCGTCGCCGAGTACGAGAACTGGCGGAAGATCCGCGACTGGCAGGGCGCCAGCGGCTGGGTCTACCAGGGCCTGCTGACCGGCAAGCGGACGTTCATCATCGCCGGCAAGCCGGTCAGCCTGCACAAGACTCCCGCCGCGGCGGCCGAGGTCGTGGCCAAGCTGGAGCCCGAAGTCATGGGCGAGATCCGCTCCTGCGCAGCGGGCTGGTGCCGGGTGAAGGTCGCCGGCGTCAGCGGCTGGCTTCAGCGCACCGGCATCTGGGGCGTCTACAAGTCGGAGCCCATCAACTAGCCGTGCCCATGGCCGGCCCGTAGAACGGGGTCATCGTGACCCACGACGCGAGTTTCACCCAGTCCCGCTTCAGCCACATGTCGCCGACCGCCGTCGCGATGGCGCTGATGCTGCACGTGGCGGTCGGTGCCGCCCTGTGGTGGGCCGGGTCGTCGCGCCCGGTCGAAGAGCCCGAAAACCCCATAACCATCACCATGGAGCAGGAGCCGGCGGCAGTCGAACCGACGCCACCGGAGCCGGAACCGGCGCCGTCCCCGGTCGTGCCAGCGCCGCCGCCATCGCCGTCGCCGGCGCCGACCATGCGCCTGGGCCTGGCGCCGGCCGCTCCCGCCACCGAGCCGCAGGCGACGCCGGGCGACGTCCGGCCAGCCCCGCCCAGCGCGGAGACGCCCGCCGAGGAGGCGGCGCGGCCCGAAGCGTCTCCCGAGCC